>NZ_AWFX01000042.1:114455-259973 GCF_000463115.2 Franconibacter helveticus LMG 23732
GAGCGCAATCAATACCAGATCCTCGCCCACCACGCGCCATTCATAGCCGGGGTAATAAGGCAGATCGCGCAGCATGTCGGCGGGCACGGTTTTTTTCGCTATGCCCGGCGGCAGCGGTTTGCCACGCGCCAGATTTTTAGCGATGCCCGGCGGTAAGGATTGATAGCCTGTCAGCCCGTAATTCACCGCCAGCTGACGCGCGCGTGAAGGGGAGATATCCGCCTCAACGCGATCGGGCTTACCGTAATTTTTACCGTGGGCACCGTTCTCTTTGTCGCCTTTATTGTTGTTTTTGCCGCTATTGCCGCTATTGCCATGGTTGCCGCTATTCCCATGGCCGCCGCCGTTGCCATTGCTATGACCGCCGCCATTGCCGTTGCCGTTGCCGTTGCCGTTGCCGTTGCCCGGGTTAGCCAGCGCCGGGGCTGAGACCATCGCCATACAGCCTGCCAGCAGCGCCGCAACCGTAGCCAGTTTTTTTGCTTTCATAAGGTGATCCTTACTTTCAGGGGTGTTCAACAGCATTTCAGCACAGCGGCAACGAAAAGCGATTTCCTTAATTCTGTATTTTTCGCCGCCGCTGCGTTTTCTGGATGCAGCTCGCAAAAAAATGTTTCTTAAAACGTCGTTATAATGATAAATCTGTATATATAACCAGTATTTAAGGGCGAGCCATGAAAACTTTTTATTCCCGTCACGCAGGCTGTCTTGTGCGCTATCACGATTTTCCAGGCAGCGGCGACCCGCTGTTGATGGTGCATGGTCTTGGCTGCGCTTCCTCTTATGAATATCCGCGCATCGCCATCGATCCCGCTTTTGGCGGGCAACGGGTCGTGCTCCTTGATTTGCCCGGCAGCGGCTACAGCGAAAGGCCGCGCGATTACGCTTACAGCACCGGGGACCAGGCACAGGTGGTGATGGAGCTGGTGGAGGAACTCAACCCTGGCGCTTTCTGGCTTTACGGTCATAGCATGGGCGGCAGTATCGCCATCGAGGCGGCGAGCAGGGCGGATGCGCGTTTGCAGGGGCTTGCGGTATCCGAACCCAATTTTCACCCGGGGGGCGGGGAAAGCAGCAGCGTTATTGCCGCCTGGAGCGAAGCGCAATTCGTTAACGAGAAATATCAGCAGATGCTGGACGAAGAGAGCTCGCCCTGGGCTGGCAGCTTGCTCAGTAGCGCGCCGTGGGCGGTGTGGCGAAGCGCCGCCGCGCTGGTAAAAGGAAGCAGCGTCGACTGGTATCAGGCTTTCGTGGCGCTCGATAAACCTAAGCTGCTTATTTTTGGCGAGCTTTCGCTGCCGGATGCCGATTTTACCGCTTTAGCGGCAGCCGGCGTGCCGACCACCCTTATTCCCGCCGCCGGGCATTCCCTCTCCTGGGAAAACCCTGTCGCGCTGGCTGAGGCGCTGCGGGCTTTTTGTCTGCAACAGCCGTAAAGCGTGACGGTGTGGGTATTTTATAAAACAGCGTTTCATTATCATCTTCTTCTGTTTCGGTTTCCTGCATAAGAGGATGAAATGCGCTGGCAAAACCTTCCGCTTGCTGCATTGCCGCTGTTGGCACAGGGGTGCGGCGTGAGCAATGTTTATACTTTCGAGTCGCCCGGCACCACAACGCGGCCTGTGCTCAGCGCTGAAGAAGCCCGCGATTTTAGCGAAGAAAACCTTTTCGCGGCGGGCGGTAAACTGGCAAGTCTGACGGGCCGCTGGCATCCGGAGCCGGTGGCGATAAAAGCCGATACAGCGTATGTGGTGGGGCAAAACGCGCCTTACGCCACGGTGCAGCAAGCGCTGAATGCCGCGCTGCGTCGCCCCTCTGGCGAGCGCGTCTGGATCAAAGTGATGCCGGGCGTTTATGACGGCGTGGTCTATGTTCCGCAACAGGCGCCGCCGGTGACGATTTTCGGCGCCGGTTCAACGCCGCAGGCGGTCACGCTCCGCCTGGCGCTTGACGCGCGCTTTTCGCCCGCCCGCTACCGACAGGCGGTAAGCAGACAATTTGCGGCGCACGATCCCGCCTGGTATATGTACGACCTGTGCGCCGGTAAAACGACCGACGCCATTGGCACCAATTGCAGCGCCGTGGTCTGGGCGCAAAGCGACGATTTCCAGCTGGCCAATCTCAGCGTGGTCAACAGCCTGCTCGACAGCGTGGATGCATTCAGCCATCAGGCCGTGGCGCTGCGCACCGATGGCGACCGGGTACAGCTGGAAAAGCTGCGCGTGATTAGCCGTCAGGACAGTCTCTATCTGAACACCAGCAACCGCCTGAATGAGGCCGTAACGGACCGCATCAGCCGGGTGCGGGTCAGCGAAAGCTATGTGGAAGGGGATGTCGATTATGTCTTTGGCCGCGCCAACGCCGTTTTTGAACGGGTGCATTTTCACACGGTTTCCAGCCGCGGCTCAAACGAGGCTTATGTGCTGGCGCCTGCCACCTTGCCGCATAACCGCTGGGGATTTCTGGTGCGCGACAGCCTGTTCACCGGCGATGCGGGCTATGCAGACGGGCGCAAAGCGAAGCTCGGCCGCGCCTGGGATCAGGGCGCCGGAAAAACCGGCTATCTGCCTGGCGTAACCGCTAACGGCCAGTTGCTTATTCGCGACAGCCTGATAGACGACAGCTATGACCGGCTTTCTCCCTGGGGTGCGGCGGCCACCACCTCGCGGCCCTTCAGGGGCAACGCGGCGGCGGCGCGCCGCCTTGATGACGTCGGCTACAACCGACTGTGGGAATTTAACAACCGCCAGTTGCGTCGCTGACTCAGAAAGGTAGCGGACGGGGCGCGGTTTGCAGCGTTATCCAGCGCAGTTCGGTAAACGCCTGCACGCCTGCTTGTCCGCCAAAATGCCCGTAACCGGAGTCCTTAACGCCGCCGAACGGCATCTGCGGCTCGTCGTGTACCGTTGGCCCGTTAATATGGCAAATCCCGCTTTGTAACCGCTGCGCCACCCGCCAGGCGCGCGCGGTATCGCGGCTGAAAACGGCGCTGGAAAGGCCAAACTCGCTATCGTTGGCAACGCGAATGGCTTCTGCTTCGTCACGCACGCGCACAATCGCTTTTACCGGGCCGAACGACTCTTCATGATAAATACGCATCTGCGCCGTGACATGATCCAGCACCGCGGCGGGCATCAGCGTCGTTTCCGCTTTGCCGCCCGCCAGCAGCGTGGCGCCTTTGGCAAGGGCGTCATCAATCAGCGCGTTGCAGCGCGTCACCGTTTGTTTGTCCACCACAGACCCCAGTACCGTTGGCCCGTTACGCGGGTCGCCGCAGGGAAGAGAAGCCGCCTTCGCCGCGAACTGCGCGGCAAACTCATCGGCTACGCGCTCATCCACCACAATGCGCTCCGTGGACATGCAAATCTGCCCGGAGTTGGCGAAGGCGCCAAACGCGGCGCAGTTTACCGCAAGCTCAATGTCCGCATCGTCCAGCACCAGCAGCGGCGCCTTACCGCCAAGCTCCAGCACCACGGGTTTGAGATAGCGTGCGCAGGTTTGCGCGATAAGACGGCCCACGCGGGTTGAACCGGTGAAGTTGATCCGGCGCACCGCCGGATGCGCAATCACAGCCTCGGTGATTGCCGCCGCCTCTTGCGGCGCGCTGGTAATAAAATTCACTACGCCGGGCGCAAAGCCCGCCGCGTGCAGCGCGTCGATGATAAGACCGTGGGTGGCGGGAGAAAGCTCGCTGCCTTTAAGAATGACCGTATTGCCGCAGGCAAGCGGTGTGGCGATAGCGCGCACGCCGAGGATCACCGGCGCATTCCAGGGCGCCATGCCGAACACCACGCCGGCTGGCTGGCGCACCGCCATCGCCAGGTTTCCCGGCACGTCAGAGGGGATAACTTCACCGGTGATTTGCGTGGTGAGCGCCGCCGCTTCGCGCAGCAGGCCCGCGCCCAGATGCACGTTGAACCCCGCCCACTGGGCGGAAGCGCCGGTTTCCGCCGCCATCGCGGCGATAAACTGCGCCTCCCGCGCCTCCAGTTCCGCCGCCGCCTTCAGCAGCAGCGCCCGGCGCTCGCCAGGCCCGGTATCACGCCAGCCGATAAACGCCTGGGCGGCGGCGTCTGCCGCGGCCAGCGCATCCTCCGGCGTGGCGGCGGGGGCGATAGTCGCTGTGTTTTCATCCAGCGGATTGAGCCGGGTAAAGGTGCGCCCGGTCGCGGCGGCGCGTTGCTCGCCATTGATCAGTAACGCAGGCGTAAAAGGAACAGAAGCCATCGGACACCTCAATTGTTATAAGAATGTAAAGCGTGGTGAGAGTGTACGGGGCGCAGCAGGAAAAACCAGCGGTGGGGCGGATATCGCACGGTTTTTTAACGCGTTAGCGGCCGGTTCACATTTTGCAAACCGGCCAGAAATGGCTACCTGAAAAGCGCGGCCAGCGCCTGACGGTCGCTGTCGCTCACATCCAGCGGATGGCGGTAGCCGATGTTGTCGCAGGCCAGCGTGTAAAGCGCCACCAGCCAGTCGTAAACATAGCGCGTGGCGGCATGGACGGGCTGGTCGCCAAGACGCGAAAGCCGCTGGCGGGGGCTTTCAACCGGCGCGAAAATCGGTGCGCCTTTATTCACGCGGCTTGCGGGGCGCTGCGCCAGCGGCGCTTCGGCGTAACCGAGCCAACTGACAAATTGCATTAGCGCGGCGTGGCATTGCGCCTCGTCGCCCGACAACGACTCAAGCTTTTCATCCAGCGCCAGCCGGTAGCTCGCAACCGCCAGCGTTTCGCCAAGCCAGCGCAGGGTTGACGCCTCCAGCCCCAGCGCGGCGGCATTATCCGGCTGCTGAGACCAGTGGCGCACATGGTTAACCCAGCGGCGGTGGGGATGCTGTTCGCTTTTGCTTGTCTGCCGTTCACTGGCTAACGCTGCCGTTTCTGCGGGGTCATCGGCAAAAAGATCAATGCTGTCGCTAAAGATCGCCTGCGTAGTGTCGATAACGCCCGGCGGCGTATCGTCATCCGCGCTGCGCGCGCGGCCAGCAGGCAGCAGCGCTTCCAGCACATCGCCATGGCGCGATGCCTGGCGTTGAAGCGCGCGGACTTCCTGCTCGGCGCGGCGGCGGGCGTCGTCGTCGCTTTCAACCGCCAGGTAGCGCTGAAACAGCGCCTGCGCCGAGGCGAACAGCGCGTTTTCCATCGCCGCCCGGCGCGCTTCATGGCCCGCATCGTTTAGCGCTTCGCTGAGCCATTCCACCAGGCGTTGTACATTGCGGGCATCGAGCGCCTGCAACGCGCCCCAGCGGCTGCCTGGTTTGCCAAGCAGGCGCTGCACCCCTTCATCAAGATGCTGCCCGCCGTGGAAGCGGGCGTCGTGAGGGGTGATCACCCAGACCAGCTTTGGCTGCGCGCCTTCGGGCTGCGTATCATCCACCCAGCGGCGCAATTCGCGCGCGGCGGGAATAATGGCGGCGCGTTCGGGCGCCGCGTTGCATACCAGCAACACGTCGGGCTGAAGGCGCTGGCGATAGCCCGACAGCAGCCAGCGAATTTTGCTGGCGGTCAGGCTGTTGTCGGCAGGGGCGGCGGGGATGTCGATGATTTCGCTGTTGCCCGAGCCGTTGTGCGAACTGCTGCGCAGTTGCGTAGCGTCGGCCAGCGGTAGCACCAGTTCCCGGGTCAGCAGGGCGAGCGTGTCCACTGCAACCCTGTGCGCCGGTTGAACGCCGTTAGCGTCCAGCGGACAAACCTGCACGTTTTCATCCGCTGTTCCGCCCGGCAGCAAAAAGCCCTCAGCGGGCAGGGAGAATGAATCCACCAGCAGACTCAGCGGCGCGGCAACTTCCGGCGCATGACCCAGCGCTTCCAGCGTTTGCGCCAGTTCCAGCCATTGCTGCGTCAGCTCCTGATTTTCGCCCCACAGCAGAGGGTAAACGCGCGCGCGATCGTTCAGGGTCAGGGCCGGAAGCAGGGCGGCAAGCTGGTGCCAGCTTGCGTCCGTCAGGCTTTGATGCCGTTTCGGCGCCGTCTCGCTCCAGAAGGCCGCGAGGGTGGCGACCTCTTCAGCCCGCACCGCCGGGTGCGCCTGCGGCTGGCACAGCGCCCGCAGCGGCGCCAGGCGTTGCTGCACCTGCGCATCCGTCAGCGTGCGCGCCGCGCCGTCGGCGTAATAGCGGGCGATAAAAATCTGCACCAGCTCGCTTTCGCTTAACAGGCGTAACCGCAGGGCAAAACGCTCCGGCAGGTCGCCTTCGTCTTGCGTAAAGCGCACCGCCATCGCCGTGGCGCTGTTGCCCGGATTAATATGCGTGAGGTAATCAAGGTGTTTGCCGCCAGGCGTGACGTGAAGCCGCTCCGGCTGGCAACTGGCAAGCGTGGAGAGCAAAAACGCTTTGCCTGCCCCGGCGTAGCCGTAAAGGCCCACCGTGCGCGGCGCGTCGCTCAGTTTCACTATTGCTTGCGCGCGGCTTTCAAGCTGTTGCAACCGGGCCAGCAGGGCGTCGGCTTCGTCATTCAGCAGAGGCGCGCGCTGGCGCGCTTCCTCTACCCAGTGAGTCAGGGCGATCAGGGTGCGTGAAGTGAGGTTCGGATGACTCATTTTAAATAAACGCTCCCGCTGTCTATCCAGTAATGGCTGCCGCTGCTGCGACGGTCAGCCAGCGTATTAAGTTTAAAGGTCAGCTGCTCCAGCGGCACCCGGGTGCCGTCGGAAAGCCACGCTTCCGCCAGGCTGAACGCTTCCGGGGCCTGGTGTTTGCCGCCGCCGGTGAGCTGAAGGCGCACGTTAAGCACCCCGTCGCCGGCAATGGCTTTCGCCAGCTCCGGCGCGTTTACCGAAAGGGTATAAAGCGGCGTGGCGGGCCAGCGCGCATTGTCGAGCTGACGAAAACCCAGGGTGACGTTGCCGCGCAGGGGAAAATGCAGACGCGCATCGAGCTTCTCGCCCGGGTTGTCGAGGTCTGTCTCGCTGTACCAGACGTTTTCGTCGCTGAGCAGGTTGGCGACGTTATCGAGCACGCCGAGATAGCGCACGGTGGAATAGGCGCCGATATCCGCCGCCTTAAAATTAAAGCGCGGCAGGCGTAAGTCGAGCGCCAGCGCGCAGAGCATCGCGCCCACCGCCGCCGTCGCTTTCGGGTTGCCCACGCGCCCTTGCTGGCTGAACGGATACCACTCGTGCACTTCATAATTATCAAGCCAGACAATGCGGCTCACCGGCACCGGCTGAAGGTGGCGAATAAGCGCCTGCACGCCCGGCAAACAGCCTGGACGGCCCGTCACCAGCAGTATGTCGCAGGCGTAATGGGTAATAGCTTCGCAGAGCGCATGCAGCGGCGCGCAGAGGCTGAATTTGCCGTTGAGCATCGCCTCCTGTAGCTCGCTGAAGCTCACCTGCAACGGCACATCAAGCACGTTAAAGGCGACAGCGTCGCCTGGCAGCGCATGCCCGATAGCCTGATGCAGATAATTGAGCACGTTGGCCGTTGGCTGGCGGGTCAGCAGTTCGCCGAAGGTGGCGTGCAGCCCGGCCAGCGGGTCGTTGGCTTCGCTCTGCTGCCAGGCGTGTAAAATCGCATGGCCGACCGGCATCAGCAGTTGCAGCGCGGTTTGCTGGCGTAAAATCGCCTGGGTGTCCATGCGACCGGAGTCGCCGAACAGCGTCGCCATTAGCGTCACCGCATCCGGCGCGCCCGCTTTTTGCAGGCTTTCCTGCAAGGCAGGGAGCACGCAGCGCTGAAGGATATCGAGCAGCAGGTCGTCGCCCGCCACCTTAAACCCTTCGCGGAACAACAGTTCCGGCGCGATCTTCACATTGCTGCCGACGCCGTCGTCCAGCCGGTAGTCGGTAATGGCCATATCGGTGGTGCCGCCGCCGATGTCTATCGAGGCGATGCGCAGCTGGCGCCCCGGCTTCTCGCCTGCCGGCGTGTCGCGGTCGGGCCGCGCGTAGCTTGCGAAAAAGCGCTCAGTCTGGCCGTTAAAGCGCACCATGGCTTCGTTATAAAGCCATACCAGTTGACCGCAGCTCGCTTCGTCCCAGTCCATCTGTACCTGCGGCGCGGGCACGCGGCTTTTTTGCTGGCCTTTGGCGGAGGTAAAATCGTCATCCTGCGGGTGCCAGCCAAGGGCTTTCCAGACCAGCGCGATGGCCTCATGCATGCGGCGGCGGAAAATTTCGCGCTCCTGCTTAGGCATGGCGGAAGGCAAGGTGAGGATAAGCGTGCGCAGCTGGCGCGGAGAGTGGGCGTTGCCCATCCGCAGGCGGCTCGCCACGCTGTTAATCTGGCACAGCGCCTGGGAAAGCAGTTCGCAAAGCATGTGGGTCATCAGCGAGCTGCGGCTGTACTGCGGCGAAAAGACCGGCAGACGTTCGTCGGCGGGCAGCTCCCACAGGGGCTGGCCTTCGTCATTCATCAGGTTCATCAGCGGAAACGCTGTGGCGAGCGGTTCGCGCTGGGTTTTCGGCGTCAGTAAATTAAAGCGCCAGGCTTGCGCGGCGGGCGTTTCATCCCATAAATAACGGCGCGGGCTGGAGATACCGCTGCTGCCGTCGGTGCCGAGGCGCTGCATCGCGAGCTTACGCGCTTCGTCGCCCACGCGCACGATAGAAGGCCAGGTGAAGGCGTCGTCGCGGCCGCTTTCCACGGAAAAATGCTGTTTGCCGAAGCGCGCTTCAGCAAAGGCGAGGCGGCTGGTGAACATCGGCGCATTAAGGTATTGCGGCTCGCTGAGCGAACGTACCTGCAACTCCATGGTCTGGCGCAAACCGTCGTTCGCCTCGCCGTGATCTTCAATAATCACGCCGCAGGTATGGGTGTTGCCAACGTCCAGAATTAAATCGACCGGCACGGCAGGAGCGCTCAGGGTGGCGGTGACGATTTTCAGTTCCGGCACGCGGATTTGCTCGCCCAGCAACGACATCAGGTTCAGCCAGTGCCCTTGGTACTCAAACCCTTTCATGGCGCGGACAAGCGACTCCTCGCTGCGCGCCTCCTGCTGGGTGGCGAAATGGCTAAACGTTTCCCGCAGCCAGCCGTCGACCCAGGTCTGGTCGAGAAAATCGGCGACTTCGTCATCGCGCCAGGCGAGCGCGAAGCGGCTGCCGTTGCGCACGTCGTTTTCTACCGGGGCAAGCTGCCCCTGGTTGCTCTCATCGCGCTGAATTTGTGTGTCGAAGGCAAGCGTCACGCGGTGCGTATGGCCTGCGCTGTCCGGCGTCTCCAGACGGCGGATCTGCACCCGCGCCCAGTTATCCGGGCCCTGCACGAAAGTGCGTGGCGGGTTAAAGCGCAGCACCGGCACCGGCAGCCAGACGCCGTCGAGCACCGCCAGCGACTGGCTCAGGGCGAAGGTGCTTTCAGGCCGAACCACTTCCGGCGCGCCGCCATTGGGCGAGGGCAGGGTAAATTTGCCGCCGGCGCTGTCGTAATCCAGGCGCAGCAGGGGGCCGTTGGCGGTTTTACGCACAAAGCGACCGCCGTGCGGCGCGTCTGCTGGCGTAACGCCGAAATCTAAAAACTGCACCCCGCTGTTTTCAATCAGGGTGACGCTTTGTTTGTAATCACACAGGTTTGCCAGCATAGGATCAGGCGCTCACTTTCTTAAACGTCAGGGGCAGCACGGTTTTCTCGTCGTAACGGCCCGTGCACTGGGCTACATCCTGGTCGCCTGCTTTACAGGCCACTTCCGGCACCGGATAACGGCTGCCGTCGCTGCAACGGGCATTGCCCCGGCTTTTGATCATCAGCGTGCCGGACTGATGCAGCCCGGCGTAAAGCTCGGCGCGGCACACCACGCCGCCGCTGCGCGAGATTCGCACCAGCCCTTTATTATCTTTGAGTTCATAACGCAGCGCGGGCGGCCTGCCGGTGACCGGATCGTTAACATCAACGGTAACGCGCCACGCGCCGTTAAGAAAACGGGTAGAGCCGGCTTTTACCTGGCCTGCGTCCATCACCATCAGCGTTTTCGGCGCAGCCGCAGGCGCGGCGGCTTCAGGCGCTGGCGTGTCCACGGGCGCGGCGATCTGCGCCTCGGCAAGCGGCAGCGCGGCGGTGGGTTGCGGTTCGACCGGCGCGGGCGCATCCACGGTTTTCACCGGCGCAGGCGCAATTTCCACGGCTTTGATGTCGGCCACCGATACCGCCGGTTTCACGGCGGCGTCGGTATGCAGCATTTTCCAGGCCGCAGGCGCGCCGAAGGCCAGCGCAACCGCTGCCGCAACCGGCAGCATCCAGAGCGAGCGGCGCTTACGGCCAGGCGCTGGCGCGGCGGCGGCGACCTCAGGGGTAGCCAGCGCTGGCTCGGCAACAGGCGGGGCGGCGACAGGTTCAACCGGGGCGACGGGCGGCGCGATTTGCGGCGCGACGGGCGCAGGGGCGGGCGCCAGAAAGGGCGCATCCGGCTCGCTTAAAACGAGGCGCTCCGGCTGCGGCTCCTCTTCCGGCTCCGGCGGCAGCATGACGATTTCCGGCTCGCGCTCTTCCTGCGCCAGGCAGTCCAGCACCTCTTCGCGCACGCTCTGGTTGAGGTTAACGAAGCCCCAGAAAGTAATGACCGGCTTGCCGCCAACCAGATAGACATGGTTCGCCGCAGGAAACTGCGCCGTTTTGGCGAGCAGGGCGCCAAAGAGCTGCTGTGCGGTTTTCTCAGATTGCAGGCAGCGCTGGCTCAGCGCGCGGGCGCTGCCTACGGCGCTCTCCAGCAGTCGCCGGGCGCGGCGGCGCGCGTCGTCGTCTGCCGCCGCCCAGCTCACAACGTCGCCGGTTACCGGCGAGTACCAGTCAACCCGGTCGCCATCATCATTCAGCTGTGGAATGGCGAGACACGCCTCCAGCGGCTGCTTGCGAAGACGAAGGGTTTCGCGAATTTGCAGCGCGGAGTCAAACACCGCCTGGCCGTTTTCGCCAACGCTCTGGAAATCGTCCAGGAAACCGCTGCGCAATAGAATTTTCGCCACGTCACACTCTCTGCATAAAAACTTTTTTCACGGCTCCACTTTACCGGGCGTGGCGGCAAGCAAACGGCAAAAGAAACGCGAAATCGGGCCAATTCTCGGGCTATTGAACCTTAGGAATTTTCTTGACTTGCGTTGCAAGCGGCTGGCAGGAAAGCAGTTAACGGCGTGTTATGAAGTTTCAGTCTGGATCTGCCGGTGTTTTGAGCGAAAACCGCTGAAAATGCATAACCCGCCAGTTTTTTGTTATTTGCCAGTGGCATAAGGCTGTGTTGTGATTACCCTTCATAATATTTACCTTAATAATAATTGGTGTTTTTTATGGCAAAGATGACCCCCGCTAAAATGCTGCCCGGGCTGCTGCTCGGCGCGGCGCTGCTGCCTGCCGCCGCGCAGGCGGCCTCCGGCGACACAATTATCTACTGCTCCGAGGCTTCGCCCGAATCGTTTAACCCGCAAATCGCCAGCTCCGGCCCAACCTTCGTGGCCAGTTCGCAGGTGCTTTATAACCGCCTGGTGACGTTTGACCCTAAAACCAACGCGCCGGTGCCTTCGCTCGCCACCGACTGGAAAGTCAGCGAAGACGGCCTGGTCTGGACCTTTACCCTGCGCCAGGGGGTGAAGTTCAACAGCAACAAATTCTTCAAACCCACCCGCGACTTTAACGCCGACGACGTGATTTTCTCGGTGATGCGCCAGAAAGATCCGAAGCATCCGTACCATAACGTTTCACAGGGCAACTACGAGTATTTCAATGACGTCGGGCTGGATAAGCTCATCACCGACGTGAAAAAGCTCGACGACTACCACGTGCAGTTTACGCTGAGCGAACCTAACGCCCCGTTCCTTGCCGACTGGGGCATGGATTTCGCCTCCATACTTTCTGCGGAATATGCCGATGCGATGCTGAAAAAGGGCACGCCGGAAAACGTCGATAACTGGCCCATTGGCACCGGCCCTTATGCGCTGCAACAGTACAAAGCCGATTCCCTGATCCGCTACATCGCCAACCCCAACTACTGGGATGGCGCAGTGCCGACGAAGCACCTGATTTTCTCTATTACCCCCAGCGTGGAAACCCGCCTGGCGAAACTCAAAACCAACGAGTGCCAGATAATCCCGGCGCCGAGCCCGGTGCAATTTGAGCAGATCAAAGCGGATAAAAACCTGACGCTGCATAGCGTCGAGGCGCTGAACGTCGGTTATCTCGCTTTCAACACGGAGAAAAAGCCGTTTGATAATGTGCTGGTGCGCCAGGCGCTGAACTATGCGGTGGACAAAAAAGCGATTATCAACGCTGTGTTTATGGGCAGCGGCAGCGTGGCGAAATCGCCGATACCGCCAAACATGATGGGCTTTAACCCCGATCTGAAAGATTACGAATATGATCCGCAAAAGGCGAAAGCGTTGCTGAAGCAGGCGGGGCTTGAGAAGGGCTTTGAAACCGACCTCTGGTCGATGCCGGTCCAGCGTCCTTATAACCCTAACTCGCGCCGTATCGCCGAGATGATCCAGAACGACTGGGCGAAAGTGGGCGTGAAGGCGAAAATTGTCAGCTATGAATGGGGTGAATACCTCTCTGGCCTGCGCAAGGGCGAGCACTCCTCCGCGCTCTATGGCTGGATGTCTGACAACGGCGACCCGGATAACTTCACCGATGTGCTGTTAAGCTGCGAGAGCATCCAGAGCGGCTCAAACGCCGCCCGCTGGTGCGATAAAAAATTCACCTCGCTGATTGACCAGGCCAAACGCGAGAGCGACCCGGCGACGCGCGCTAAGCTTTATCAGCAGTCGCAGGTGATTTTTCATGAGCAGGCGCCGTGGGTGCCGCTCGCCAACGGCAAAACCTTCTTCGCTACCCGCAGCAACGTGAGCGGTTACAGCGTCAGCCTGATGGGCAGCGATTTTTCCAAAGCGAAACTCAATTAATGTTGACGCCGCGGCCCGGCGCCGCGGCGATAAGCCAGGGGGTTCTCATGTCGCATCTGGATGAAGTAATAAGCCGCGTTGATGCGGCGATTAGCGAAAGCGTTATCGCTCACATGAATGAACTGCTGATTGCGCTAAGCGAAGACAGCGAACTGAGCCGCGAAGCGCGCTATGAACAGCAGCAGCGGCTACGCCATGCCATCGCTCACCACGGTCGCCAGCATAAAGAGGATCGCGAACGCGAGGCACAGGAGCGGCTGGCGGAGCTGACTAAAGGCGGCACCATCATTTAACGGAGGAATCATGCATATTGCTTTTCTGGGTCTCGGCGGCATGGGCCAGCCGATGGCGCTCAATTTACTTAAGGCGGGTTATGCGCTGACGGTGTGGAACCGTTCGCCTGAACCCGCGCAGGCGCTGGCGGAGCAGGGCGCAACCGTGGCGGCGACGCCCGCCGACATCGCCCCCGCCTCGGTGCTGATTACTATCCTCGCCGATGACATCGCCACCGAACAGGTGGTGGTAGGCCTGGGGGCGCTGGCGGCGCTGCCGCGCGGCGCTATCTGGATCAACATGGCGACCGTTTCGGTAGCCTTTACCGAAGAGATGGAAAAGCGCGCCCGCGAAAAAGGCATCGCCTACATCGCCGCGCCGGTGCTGGGCCGCGTTGACGTGGCGGCTGCCGGCAACCTCAATATTCTGACGGCGGGCGAGGCGACGCTGCTTGATAAAGTGCAGGAAATTTTTGACGTGCTGGGCCAGAAAACCTGGCGCTTCGGCGAGCGTCCGGCCCAGGCGGCGACGGTGAAGCTGGCGGCAAACTTTATGCTGGCGAGCGCCATCGAGGCGATGGGCGAAGCGTCCGCGTTAGTCGAGGCATACGACGTGGCTAAAGGCGATTTTCTGGGCATGCTCACCAGCACCCTTTTCGCCGCGCCCGCCTATAAAAACTACGGCGCGATGATTGCCGAAGATCGCTATTCTCCGGCGGGCTTCACCATGAAGCTGGGGCTGAAGGATGTCCGGCTCGCCCAGCAGGCGGCGGAAAGCAAAAATGTGCCGATGGGCATTGCCGGCGTGCTGCGCGACAACTACCTTGACGCGCTGGCGCACGGCGATGAAAAGCTCGACTGGGCGGCGCTGGCGACGGTCAGCGCACGGCGCAGCGGCCAGAGCTAGTTCCCGGTCATCACGCCTGCAATTTAAAGAATAACCCTTTGCGCAAAGCCCACTCCGGTTGGGCTTTTTTACTGGCTCAGACTGCCTGCGCTGCTAAAACTGCCGTCTCGCCACAAGCCAGGCGCCGATAACCAGCAGCACGGCGCCCGCCACGGGGCCGGCTAGCGCGCGAAAAGTCAGCCCGTGGCTGCGCACGATATCCATCACCAGCCCGCCCACCAGCTGGCTTGCCACCAGCACGGCGATGGTGGTGGCCGCACCCACATACTGATAACCGCTGATGCTGGCGAAGACGAAAAATGAACCGAGCAACCCTGGGATCACTGTCCACCAGCGCACCGTCGCCGCCAGTTCGCTAAAGCCCGCCAGACCGTTTCTGAACAACAAGATGCCGGTAAACAGCACAATGCCTACCAGCGAGTTCAACAGCATGGCGATGAGAATGGTGGAGGCGGACTGGGTGATGCGCACCATGATCATATTCTGCACGACCAGCCCGACACCGGCGGCAGTGAGAAACAGCAGGGTCAACGAGGCGTTCATGGCAACCGGTCCGGCTCGCTGCGGGTATCAAGCTGCAACTGCATAAAGGTGAGATCCAGCCAGCGGCCAAACTTCGTTCCCACCTGCGGCATCTGCGCGGTAATGGTAAAACCCAGCTTATGGTGCAGGGCGACAGATGCGGCGTTTTGCGACTCAATGCCCGCCACCATCACATGTTTGCCGATCTTGCGGGCCTCTGCGATAAGTTGTTCCATCAGCAACCGGCCAATGCCTTTTCCGTGATGTTCCGGGTGAACATAGACGGAATGTTCGACGGTATGGCGAAAGCCGTCGAAGGCGCGCCAGTCGCCGAAGGAGGCGTATCCCACCACCTTGTCGTTATCCTGCGCCACCAGTACCGGATAACCGGCGTTGCCGCGTTGATAAAACCAGGCGAGACGGTTTTCCGCATCGACAGTGCTGTCGTTCCAGATAGCGGCGGTGTGCAGCACCGCATAGTTAAAAATATCGGCGATGGCGGCGCAGTCTTCTGCGCGAGCGTGGCGGATTAGCATGGTTGAACCCCGGCGGTTGTAAACTATAATGGTCAACTATGAATAATATCATCGACACATTAAGTCAACGACTGGGTGAGCGCATTCGTACGGAACGCGAGTCGCGCGGCTGGTCGCAAAATGAACTGGCCGAGCGGGCAGGGGTTTCGCGCGCCATGATCCATAAAATCGAGCGCGGGGACAGCAGCCCTACCGCCACGCTGCTGGGGCGGCTTTCCGGCGCGTTCGGCCTTAGCATGTCTACGCTCATCGCCCGGGCAGAGATGCAGGAAGGCAGGCTGCTGCGCTTTCACGAGCAGCCGGTATGGCGCGACCCGCAAAGCCATTATCTGCGCCGCCACGTCTCGCCGCGATCCGATCTGCCGCTCGATCTGGTGCAGGTCGAGCTGCCCGCAGGCAGCGATATTCCGATGCCCGCCTCGGCTTATCTTAATGCGCGCCAGCTTATCTGGGTGCAGTCCGGCGAGCTGGTGTTTGTGGAAGGCGAAACGCGGCATCACATGCAGGCGGGGGATTGCCTTGAACTGGGGCCGCCAAACGACTGCCACTTTATCAACGAGAGCGAAACGCCCTGCGTTTACCTTGTTGTGCGGCTTAATAACGCCGGTCCGTGAGGATGTTCTACTATTGGGACAGGCTTTGTCATCAGGAGAACGTTATGACTCAACAACAAAACCGCCGCTGGGTGCTGGCTTCCCGTCCGCATGGCGCGCCGGTCGCAGAAAATTTCCGTCTGGAAGAAGACACCGTTGCGGAGCCTGGCGAAGGGCAGGTGCTGCTGCGCAACGTTTACCTTTCGCTCGACCCTTATATGCGCGGACGCATGAGCGACGAGCCTTCTTATGCGCCGCCGGTGCAGATTGGCGAAGTGATGGTGGGCGGCACCATTTCCCGGGTGGAAAAATCGCTGCATCCCGATTTCGCCGAGGGCGACTGGGTGGTGGGGTATGGCGGCTGGCAAGATTACTGCATCGCCAGCGGTAAAGAGCTTTCGCCCCTTGGCAAACAGCCGGCGCATCCCTCCTGGTATCTTGGCGTGCTGGGCATGCCGGGCTTTACGGCTTACATGGGCCTGCTGGATATCGGCAATCCGAAGCAGGGCGAAACGCTGGTGGTCGCCGCCGCAACCGGCCCGGTGGGCGCAACCGTCGGGCAGATTGGCAAACTCAAAGGTTGCCGGGTGGTCGGCGTAGCGGGGGGCGAAGAGAAGTGCCGCCACGCGGTGGAAAAACTGGGCTTTGACGCCTGTATCGACCATCGCGCCAGCGACTTTGCCGAAAAGTTAAAAGCGGCGTGCCCGGACGGCATTGACGTTTATTACGAAAACGTCGGCGGCCAGGTGTTCGACGCTGTGCTGCCGCTGCTTAACACCGCCGCCCGCGTGCCGGTCTGCGGCCTGGTTTCAGGTTATAACGCCACCGACCTGCCGCAAGGCCCGGACCGCCTGCCGCTGCTGATGGGCACCATTTTGAAAAAACGCATCCGTATGCAGGGCTTTATCATTAACCAGGATTACGGCCATCGCATCGAAGAGTTTCGCCGCGCCATGGAGCCCTGGGTGAAAGAGGGCAAAATCCATTATCGCGAGCAGGTGGTGGACGGCCTGGAAAACGCGCCGCAGGCGTTTATCGGCCTGCTGGAAGGAAAAAACTTCGGTAAGCTGGTGGTTCGCCTTACCGGCGAGGAGTAACCCTTCGGGTGGCGGTTCCCGCCACCTTTTTCTTCACCTCTGCGTTCAGAAACAGAGCAGCCAGTCCCGCAGCGAACGCTGAAAGCGCGCAAGGCCTTTGAGGGTAATAAATTCACTGGCGCCGCAGGCGTTGCCGCCGAAACCAAGACCCCCCATCACAAAAGCTGGCGCAACGCGCGAGAAAGCGCTGGCGGGCGCACATTCCGGCGACCAGGGCCAGATTTGGGCGCGGGCCTGCTGCTGCTGATAGCTCATCAACAGCTCCATTACGCCCGGCGCCTGCGCGCTAAAGCGCGCGCCCGGATAGCTTTCTCTGGCTTCCAGCTCCGCGCCCGCGAGGTCCGGCTGCGCCAGCCGCTCGCGCAGACGCGCCAGCAAAGCCTGCGGATCGCTGCCGGGCGGCGTGGTGAGGGTAAATTCCGCCCAGGCTTCAGGCGATATAACGCCAGGCGCGCCGGAGGAGGTGTTTAGCTCGCTTACCGCCAGCACCGAACTGCCGAGCAGGTGCGCCAGCGCCTCGTAAGAGGTCGTTTTCAATGATGGCGCGAGTGTCTCGTCAGGCGTGAATTGCTGCGCCAGTTCATCAAGCCATTCGGCGGCTTCCACATCCAGCGGCCGCGTTTCCAGCACGCCATTGGCCTGCGCCGGGGCGATGGCGTTCAGCGCCTCAACGAGTCGCCAGGCGGGGTTGGCGACCCAGGCGGCATAGCTTGCGTCTGTCGGCGCCTGCGAGCCGCCCTTCACGCGCACGCGTCCCTGCGTCATACCGGTGTAGCCCAGGCAGAGCCGCGGCGCGCCATCTTCCTGCTCGCAGAAAGCGGGGAAAAGCACCGCTTCGGCCGGTGGAACAGGAGAGGGGGTCTGCGCGAGATACTGGCGCAACACGGCGCTGCCGCAGGCCTGTTCGCCTTCCAGGATAATCTCCAGATTCACCGATAATAAGCCGCTCGCCTGGAGATCGCGCACCGCCAGCAGCATGCCGGCCAGCGGGCCTTTGTGCTTTTGCGCGCCGCGGGCGATAAAGACATCGCCCCACTGCGGCCAGTGACGAACGCCGCCCAGGAAAGGATCAACCTCCCAGCCATCTTCTGAGGCCGGCAGAACGTCATAGCGGTTATAGAGCGCCACCGTCTGCGACGCGCCAGCGTCAATGCGAACATGCACCAGCGGCGGCGCGGCAGGCGACTGCCCTGCGACCGGCAGCACAACCTGCGCCTCCAGCTCATCAATCAACCACTGCTCAAGCCAGGCGGCCAGCTCGCGCTGCTGAACCGGCTCAGCGGCAACGCTGCGCCAGGGCGTGAGGCTTTCAAGCAGTTCAAGGGTGAGATCAAGAGTGTGATGGGGCAGGCCGGTCATAAACGGATCCTCGGGTTCGGTACAAAATTGTTCACAGTAAAAGGCTGACGCTAAGCATCAGCGCGGCTGGCGACGCATGTCACCAGCCGAAATCGGCGGTTTTATATTGCCTGTAGAGTCCTGCGCCAGGTTAACCGCATCCATTTGCGAACCGCATAAGGTTGTAAAGGTATTGTTGTCAGCGCTGGGGGTCAAATTTGATTTCATCATTCCGGCTTATGTATGCCGCGCTTATCCCGACGCAACCGGTCATTTCAGGCAGGGGAATAGCGTTGTGATTGTGGCGTTTTAGCCGCTGGCGGATACGGTTTTTTCCTATAAATGCCCGGAATTGCAGGTTTTCGTGCAATTTCTGTAACAACGACTTTACTTACATAAACTGGCGTAACGAGTGAGCCTGAACAGCAAGCGAAGTAAATGACAATAAGGCAACTGAATGAGACGAGTGTCGGCCCGGCTTTGGTGTCATCGCGCTGTTCATATCGCCTGTTGGCGTAGCCCCGGCCTGGATAAGCCCGCTACGCATAATAACGGCAGTGAAATAAACCGGATAACAACCATAACGGCAAAATAATAAACAAACAGCTTTACTGGACAGTCGCGCGTTGCGTGCGGTCCACAGCAACCCTTTATTTTTGAATGATTATGCTGTGCAATCGTGCGGTCATATTGCGCCAGGTCTGACCAGACTCTGTCGTGCTGGTTATATCTCAGGTAAGACGGTTACTCACCTGCAATAACAAGTAAAATTTTGATAGGAAATAAACATGCTTGATCTGGAAAAAGCGCAGCGCATGAGCCTCACGATGCAAGTTGAAGTTAAACTTAAAAACGCGCTGATTGTCGGCAGCTTACGCCCCGGCGCGCGGCTTGTGACCAAAGAAATAGCCGACCAGCTCGGGACCAGTATCACCCCCGTGCGCGAAGCCTTGCTGCGGCTGGTCTCCTGCGGCGCGCTAAACGCCACGCCTGCGCAGGCGTTTCTGGTGCCGGAAATGAGCGTTGAGCGTTACGAAGAGATAAGCCAGATCCGCAAAAACCTGGAAGGCATGGCGGTTGAAGCGGCTCTCCCGCGCCTCACCCGCGGGCAGCTCGCTGCGCTTCGCGAGGTTTATCAGCGTTTTCATTCCGCCAAGCTCGCCGGCAATGTGGAAGAGGCGCTGCACACTAACCACCTGCTGCGTTTTCAGCTTTACTCTTATGCTGAGATGCCCACGCTGCTTAATCTTATTGAACAACTGTGGGTGCGTATCGGCCCCTGCTTTAACTTTCTCTACCCCGAGTCGCCGGACTATGTGAAAAAGCATCACGACTACGAAGACTTGCTGGTCGCGCTGGAGCAGGGCGATGTGGAGCGCAGCGTGCAGGCGATTCATTACGCTATCGACGACGCGACCGTTATCCTGAAAAAACAGTACTTCGCCTGACTGTCGCGGCGGTTAGCGATTTTGTTGCTAACCACTGCTGAAATGATTGTTTCCCTTCGCGCCTCCCCGACGCTTAACTGGTGCTGTATTCACCCGTAACAGGAGGAGGCGATGCTTTTATTATCCCGACACACGTCGCGCAGGCTGACAACGCGTATCCGCCGGGCCGCCCGGGCGTTAACGCTGTCGCGCCCCCTTAACGACAGCACTCGCATGCTGGAATCTTTTATCCCTGCGGGGCATCTCTATGGCATTGATTTCGGCAATATCGATCCGGTCTGGTATCGCAACCGATAGCGCGTTGCGACGCGGGATCCGGCTGCGCTACTGGAACGAACTGTGCGCGCAGGCGTAAGGGCCTTTCCCCGGCGGCTTCTGCCGAGGCTATCGGGCGAAAGGTCCTTTTTTCACCGTTTTGAATGAAAGTCACTCAATAAATCAGCCACGCAACCGATAACCTCTTCAGGCGCTAAAAAGCGCCAGCACAATAACAAGGAGAGGCAGGATGACTGGTCTGGTACCCCGATTACGAAATATGCGCATCTCGCGCAAGCTCTCGCTGGGCTTCGGCCTGGTGTTGCTGCTGGTCGCGCTGGCGACGGCGCTGAGCGTGGTTCGCTTTATGGCTATCCGCGACGTTTATCAAAAAACCAATCTGGTTTACGACATCAATATCGAAGTGTTTCAGGCAAAAATTAACCGCCTGAAATATTTCTACAGCGGCGACGATAAAGCCCGTGAAACCATGGTGAAGTATGTGCAACACGCCCGGGAACTGACGGCGCAGGCGCAGGCGCTCACCTGGGCGGGCAGCGAGAAAAACATCATTAATGATATCGATCGCGCGCTGGCGGGCTTTAGCGACAGCATCGCGGCGATGGGAACGGCCACGCAACAGATGACGAGTCTGCGCGCGTCGCTTGATGCGATGTCGGCGAAAGAAGAGGCGCAACGCTTCGGCGAGCTTATCCGCACGCCCGTTTCAGACCCGGAGCAGGCCTATAAAATCTATGACCTGTTGTTCGCCATCAGCAGCGTGCGCGATCACGCCTGGGCGCTGCGCCTTAGCGGCAACGACGCGGCGCAACAGGCGCTCGACCAGCGCTACAGCGCGGCGCAAACGCAGCTTAACGCGTTGATGAGCGAGCTTGACCCCGCGTTGCAGGCCCCTTTCCAGGCATTGTGGAGCGACACCACGCGCTATCGCGATCTCAGCAAAAGCTATTACGCCAGCTGGAATCAGTTAAAAGCGGCGGAAGATAGCGTGAAAATCGCCGGCGATCAGAGCAGCGCCTCCATTCGCCAGCTAATCGCGCTGGTGAAAACGCAGAATGACGAACTGGCGTATAACTCGTCGACGGCGGCTATTATTATCGGCGCGCTGGCCGTGCTGTTCGGCCTGCTGGTGGCGTTTTACATTACCCGCCAGATAACCCGTCCGCTGACCCATAACCTGGCGCTGGCGGAGCGTATCGCCAGCGGCGATCTCAGCTCGGAAATTAAAGCGGATCGCAGTGACGAACTGGGTCAGCTTACCGGCGCGATGGGCGGCATGAACGCACGGCTGCGGGCGATCATTGGCGACGTGCGCCAGAGCGTCTCCCGCGTTTCCCATGCCGCAAGCGACATCGCCACCGGCAACAGCGACCTCTCTTCACGCACCGAGCAGCAGGCGGCGGCGGTGGTGCAGACTGCCGCCAGCATGGAGCAGTTAACCGCAACGGTGAAAAACAACGCCGACAACGCGCGCCACGCCAGTAAAATCGCCGCCGAAGCGTCGCAAACCGCAAGCCAGGGCGGGGAAGTGGTGCGCGACGTGGTGAAAACCATGGGCGAAATCTCCGCCAGTTCGCAGAAAATCGCTGATATTACCGCCGTGATTAACAGCATCGCCTTCCAGACCAATATCCTGGCGCTCAACGCGGCGGTGGAAGCGGCGCGGGCGGGCGAGCAGGGCCGCGGCTTTGCGGTGGTGGCAAGCGAAGTGCGAAGCCTCGCCAGCCGCAGCTCCCAGGCGGCGAAAGATATCGCGCACTTGATCAATGAATCGGTCAACCGCATCCAGACCGGCAGCGAACGTGCGGCGAGGGCGGGCGAGACGATTGAGCAGGTGGTGAGTTCCGTCACCCGCGTCAACGACATCATGGGCGAAATCTCTTCCGCCTCCGAAGAGCAGAGCCGCGGCATTGAGCAGATCTCACGCGCCGTGAGCGAACTGGACGCCACGACCCAGCAGAACGCGCAGCTGGTTATGGCGTCGTCCACGTCCGCCCAGGCGCTGGAAGAGCAGGCGAGCCTGCTGTCGCAGCTGGTGGCCACGTTCCGCCTGGCCGAACAGGATGCGCCAGGCAAACCCACCCGCGCCGCGGCAGCGCAAAACCGCCCGGTTGCCAGCGCGCCTGCGCCAAAACGCGGCGTGACGCTGGATGACGGCTGGACCACATTCTGAAGAAAGCTTCCCTGACGCCCGGTTCGCCGGGCGTTTTCTTTTGCGTTTTTCGCTTTTACCTGGTGGTTGCCCGGAGCGTGAACGCCCCGCCTGTACTACGCTTTGGTTACCTTCATTGAAACAGGATAACGACATGACAAAAAACGCCTTTGTCGCTGTCGTGACCGGCGGAAGTTCTGGTGTCGGACGCGCCACAGCAAACTATTTTGCGGCCTCGGGCTATGACGTTGCCGTTATCGCCCGCGGCGAACAGGGGATTGCGGATACGGTAAAGGAGCTTGAGCGCCACGGCGGAAACGTTATCGGCATCAGCGCCGACGTGGCCGACCCTCAACAGGTAAGCAACGCCGCCCAAAAAATAGAAGAGCAGCTTGGGCCGGTCGCCGTCTGGATCAACTGCGCGATGACCACCGTGCTGGCGCCGGTTGAAGAGATGAGCGCTGACGAATACCGCCGCGTAACGGAAGTCACTTATCTCGGCACCGTTAACGGCACGCGCGCGGCGCTGCGCTATATGCAGGAGCGCAACAGCGGCATCATTGTGCAGGTAGGTTCCGCGCTGGCGCTGCGCTCCATTCCGCTGCAATCCGCCTATTGCGGCGCAAAAGCGGCGGTGCGCGCCTTTACGGATTCGCTGCGCTGCGAACTGCTGCATCAGAAAAGCGGCGTAAAAGTGACGATGGTGCAGCTCCCGGCGGTGAATACCACGCAGTTCAATTGGGCGCGCAATAAGTTTCATCATCGCATGCAGCCTGTGGAGCCGGTCTACCAGCCGGAAGTGGCGGCAAAAGCGATTTATAACGCCGCCGTGGCGCGCATGACGCCCCGCGAAGTGTGGCTTGGCAAAAGCACGATTATGTCGGTGGTGGGGAATATGTTTTTCCCGGGGCTGCTGGACCGCTACATGGCGAGAAACACATGGCAGGGCCAGCTTACCGATGAAGTTGAAGCGCCCATGCGCGACGACTATCTGTTTCGCCCGCTGGAAAGCGGCCATCAGGCGCGCGGGCGCTTCGATCGTATCGCGCGAGAAAAAGCCGTGTCGGTTGACTCGCGAGTCATGGGCGTGGCGGCTGTCGCGCTGGTCGGCCTGGCGTTGCGCGGTTTATGCCGCCGACGCCGTTAGCGAGCGTAGCCGCAGCCAGCGATAGCCGTAACCGTTAAGCGCAAGCTCTCGCGAAACTGGCGGATACGGCTCATCCGCCAGGATCTCCACTGCGCCGTCCAGATCTAACTCGCCTGAATTAACGTTAACCGGCTGCGGCGATAGGTTGGCGAACATCAGCGTCGCGTAGCCTTCCCCCTGATAGCGGGCGGCGAAAACGCTTTGCTGCGGCACGGTGAACGGCTGGAAGTGGTGATAGCACACCTCCGGCAGCGTACGCCAGGTTTCGGCGATGCGCCGGATGCGGTGCAGCAGAGAATCTTCCCGCCCCAGCTGTTCTTCCACGTTAATCTTCTGGTAGCCGTAGGGGCCGCTCGCAATCAACGGCGAGACAAAATCGGCCGGGTTGGCCGTGGAAAAACCGGCGCCCGGCGCGTTACGCCACTGCATCGGCGAGCGTACCGCTTCGCGCTCCGGCTGGTTAAGGTTATCCCCCATGCCAATTTCCGCGCCGTAACGCAGGGCAGGTGTGCCGGGCAGCGAAAAGAGCAGGGCGTGCGCCAGCGCCTGGTGGCGCTCGTCGCCCTCCAGCATTGGCGCGAGACGGCGGCGGATGCCGCGCCCGTAAATACGCATGTTTTCGTCTGGCGCGTACTTATTCATCACGAAGGTAAAGTCTTCTTCGCTCAAATCTTCCATATCGAGTTCGTCATGGTTGCGCAGCCAGAAGCAGTAGCCGCCGTGCTCGGGCGGCAGGGGCAGCTCGTTGAGCGCGGCCACCAGCGGCCCGGCGTTTTCCCGCGCCAGCGCCAGGAAGATATTCTTGTTGATCCAGAAGTTCAGCAGGGTGGTCAGGCGATCGCCGTCGCCGAAATAATCTTTAAATTCATCAACGTTAACATCCACTTCCCCCAGCAGCATCAGCTGCGGATGGTGGCGCGCCAGCAGGTCATGAACGTGGTTAAAAAAGCGGTAACCCTGCGCTTTATCGCCGTTGCCCGCCTGTTCGACCATGTGCGAGGCGGCGTCGATGCGAAAGCCCGCCACGCCTTTATCCACCCAGTGCGCCAGAATGCGGTCAACCTCATGCAGCACGCGGGGGTTAGCCAGGTTCAGGTCCGGCTCATGGTGATAAAACAGGTGGCGATAGTGGCTCTGCGCCTCGTCATCCCAGCGCCAGATGTGCGGCTCAACGGTTGGGAACATCGGTTTCGGTTCGTCCGGCCCGCCGTTTTTCGACCAGAGATAATAGTCGCGATACGGCCCCTGCGCGTTTTTGCGCGCTTCCTGAAACCAGTAGTGGGTATCGGCAGTGTGCTGCGCCACCAGTTCAATGATCACCCGGATATCGCGCTTGCGCGCCTCCGCCAGCAGCCAGTCGATATCTTCCGGCTCGCCGAGGCGGGGGTCGATGGAAAGGTGATCTTCCACGTCATAGCCATTGTCCCGCCGCGGGGAGCGATAAAAAGGGGTAAGCCACAGCGCCGTTACGCCAAGCGAGGCGATGTAATCCAGTTTCTGGATGATGCCGCGAAGGTCGCCCCAGCCATCGCCATTGCTGTCGTAAAAACGGCTGGGATCGATTTGGTAAATCACGGCGTTCTGATGCCAGACGCGGCCCATAGGCGGCTCCTTTTCGACAATGAAAAATCACTGTTGAGTATAGGCGGTAGCGGGAACCAGACGGCGAAGCCAGGAAAAGTCCGGTGTTTTTCTCCGCGTTTTACACGGGCAGTTCGTGCGCTGTACACCATGTGGAGACATAACTGTACAGAAAAACGGCATATCAAATCACATTTATTTAACTTTTGATTTGCATAATGAACCAGTTGATACAATTCTGATCACACCCTGAAAGCTGTGAGAGATAAAAATGCAACGTTCAATTGCGACCGTTTCGGTCTCCGGCACCCTGCCGGAAAAACTGAATGCCATTGCCGCCGCCGGGTTCGACGGCGTTGAAATTTTCGAAAACGACTTACTTTATTACCCCGGCAGCCCTGCCGACGTGCGCCGGATGTGCGCCGATCTGGAGCTGGCGATTACCCTTTTTCAGCCGTTTCGCGATTTCGAAGGCATGTCGCGCCAGCAGTTCGCCGCCAACATGGAACGGGCGCGCCGCAAGTTTGACCTGATGCAGCAACTGGGCTGCGACAAAATGCTGCTTTGCAGCAACGTTTCGCCGCACGCCTCCTCCAATTTTGATTTGCAGGTGAGCGATCTGGCGCAAATGGCGGAGCTGGCGCAGCAGTTTGAAATTGAAGTGGGCTATGAAGCGCTGGCCTGGGGCGCCCATGTAAACCGTTTTCGCGACGCCTGGGCGCGGGTAAAGGCGGTCGATAACCCGGCGCTCGGCATCGTGCTCGACAGCTTTCATATTCTTGCGCGCGGCGACAGGCTCGGCGCGATGGAGGATATCCCGGTTGAGAAGATCACCTTTTTGCAGCTTGCCGACGCCCCCGTTATGAAGATGGATGTGCTGGAGTGGAGCCGCCACTTCCGCTGCTTTCCGGGGCAGGGCGAGCTGCCGCTGGAAGAGTTCGCCCGCGATCTTACTGCCAAAGGTTACCGCGGCCCCTGGTCGCTTGAGATTTTCAACGACGGCTTTCGCGCCTTCCCCACGGCGCCGACAGCAAAAGACGGCTACCGTTCGCTGCTCTGGCTGGAGGAGCAGACCCGCAAGCATCTGCCGGACAGCGACGCGCCGCTGTTTGCGTCGGCGCCGCTCGCCCGCTATGACGGCGTGGAGTTTATTGAGTTCGCCGCCAGCGATGAAGACGCCGTCGCCCTTGGCGATGCGCTGCGTCCGCTGGGTTTTGCCCGGGCAGGCCAGCACCGCTCGAAGAAAGTGGAACTCTGGCGCAACGGCGGCGCCAACGTCATTCTTAACCATCAGCCCCATAGCTGGGCGGACAATTTCTACCAGCGCCACGGCGTTTCACTTTGCGCCCAGGCCTGGCGGGTAAAAGGGGCGGCGCAGTTATTACAGCGGGCGCAGGATTACGGTTATCCGCTCTGGCAGGAAGCGCACGGCCCGGACGAGCGAGAGTTGCCCGCCATCTGCGCGCCGGACGGCAGCCTTATCTACCTGATTGAATCGGCAGGCGAAGAGGGCTGGCGCGCCGATTTTCATCTGCAAGCCACGCCGAACAGCGATTATACCGGCATCGACCATCTGGCGCTCGGCCTGCCGGAAGGCAGCCGCGACAACTGGGTGATGTTCTTTCGCTCGGTCTTTGGTTTTGAACTCGACAGTGAATACAGCCTGCCGGATCCCTACGGCCTGGTGCGCAGCCAGGTGCTGCACAGCCCGTGCCGCACGGTTCGTCTGCCGCTGAACATGTCGCAGAGCCGCGACACGCAGATTGCCCGTTCTGTGGCCCGTTATCAGGGCAGCGGCTTACAGCATGTGGCGTTCGCCACCGCCGACCTGTTAAGCGCCGCCGCGCGGTTGCAGGCGCAGGGGATGCGGCCGCTGCCGGTGCCGGGAAACTATTACGACGACCTGCTGGCGCGCTATGGCGAATGCGGCGGGCTGCTGGCGACGCTGTCGTCGCTTCAGGCGCTTTACGAGCGCGACGACAGCGGCAACGCGTTTTTGCATATCTATACGCCGCCGTTCCGGGAAGGGCGTTTTTTCTTTGAGATAGTGGAGCGTAAGGGGGATTACCAGCAATACGGCGCCAGCAATGCGGCCGTCCGGCTTGCCGCCATGCAAACACATCAGTAGCATTACCCGCCGTGGACCATTGGGTTCAGGGCGGGCGAGACACAGAACATCGCATAACTATAACTCTGTACCTGCATAAAAAGGATAACAACATGACAACGTTGCAACCGGGCGACATCGCCGCCCCGCGGGCGGGAAGCGTGAAGCGCACCCGTACCCGGCTGGTTATACTCACCCTGCTGGCCATAGGGACGATGATCAATTATCTCGACCGTACCGTGCTTGGCATCGCCGCGCCGGAGGTGAGCCGTGATCTCGGCATCAATGCCGCCACCATGGGCATTGTTTTTTCCGCCTTCGCCTGGACTTATGCCGTCATGCAGATCCCCGGCGGCCTGTTCCTCGACCGCTTCGGCAACAAAATTACCTACGCGCTTTCGCTGGTTTTCTGGTCGGTCTTTACCCTGCTGCACGGCATGACGATTGGCCTGAAAACCCTGCTGCTCTGTCGGCTGGGGCTTGGCGTCAGCGAAGCGCCCTGTTTTCCGGTCAACAGCCGGGTGGTGGGGAAATGGTTTCCGCAGCACGAGCGCGCCCGCGCCACGGCGGTCTATACCGTAGGCGAGTATGTCGGGCTGGCGGCCTTTGCGCCGCTGCTGTTCTGGATAATGGAAAGCTTCGGCTGGCGGGCGCTGTTTATCACCACCGGCGTGGCGGGCATTCTTTTCGCAGCCGTGTGGTGGATTGGCTATCACGAGCCGGAAGATTCCCGCCGCGCGAACAAAGCGGAGCTTGACTACATCGGCCTGCAAAACGGCGCCGCCCAGCCGGAAGCGAAAATGCATTTTAGCTGGGCCAATGTTGGCAAACTGGTGAAGTGCCGCCAGATGATCGGCGCAGGCATCGGCCAGTTCGCCGGCAACACCACGCTGGTCTTTTTCCTGACCTGGTTTCCCACTTACCTCGCCGTCGAACGGCAGATGCCGTGGCTGAAGGTGGGCTTCTTCGCCATTATGCCGTTCCTTGCCGCCGCGGTTGGGGTCATGGCGGGCGGTTTTCTCTCCGACAAACTGCTGAAAGCGACCGGCTCCGCCAATATTGCGCGCAAGCTGCCGATTGTCGGCGGGCTGCTGCTCGCCAGCACCATCATTCTGGCGAACTGGATGTCTACCAACGAAGGGGTGATCGCCATTATGTCGCTCGCCTTTTTCGGCCAGGGCATGGTGGGGCTGGGCTGGACGCTGGTCTCTGATATGGCGCCGAAAAACCTCGCCGGGTTAACGGGCGGCCTGTTTAACTTCTGTACCAACATGGCCTCTGTCGTCACGCCGCTGGTGATCGGCTTTATTGTCGCCGGGACCGGCAACTTCTTTTACGCGCTGATTTATGTCGGCGGCGCAGCGCTGCTGGGCGTTATTTCTTACCTCTTTATTCTTGGCGATGTAAAACGCATCGAGCTGGACTAACGCAGGGCGGCGGCGCAACGGCGTCGCCGCATAAGGACTCTTATGATAAGTGGACATACCCGCCTGATCGCGCATCTGGGCTTTCCTACCGAAAGCTTTAAAGCGCCGATGATTTATAACCCCTGGTTTGCCGCCAACGGTCTGGATATCAAAGTGATGCCGATAGGCGTAAAGCCACAGGCGTTTGCCGACCTGCTGCGCTCGCTTTTTCGCACCACCAACGTGATAGGCGCGCTCATTACCATGCCGCACAAGGTCGCTACCACGGAACTGGTTGACCGGCTTAGCCCGACCGCCCGGATAGCGGGCGCCTGTAACGCGGTGCGCGTGAACGAGGCGGGGGAGCTGGAAGGCGACATGTTCGACGGCGAAGGCTTTGTGCGCGGCATGCGCCAACGTGGACAGGCGGCTGAGGGCAAGCGCGCGCTGGTGGTGGGGTGCGGCGGCGTGGGCTGCGCCATTAGCGCATCGCTGGCGGCGGCGGGCGTCGCTTCCCTGACGCTGTACGATACCCGAAGGGAGAGCAGCGAGGCGCTGGCGGCGCGGTTGCAGCAACATTATCCGCAGCTTCAGCTCGCCACGGGCGAGCGCGATCCGCAGGGGCACGACATTGTGGTCAACGCCACGCCGCTCGGCATGCAGCAGGGAGACCCGCTGCCGCTGGACGTTTCACGCCTTGCGCCGGGCTGTTTTGTGGGGGAAGTGGTGATGAAAAGCGCCGTTACGCCGTTTTTGCAGGCCGCCCGCGAGCAGGGCTGCGTCACTCAGCAGGGAGTGGACATGCTGTTTGAGATGATCCCCGCGTACCTCGAATTTTTCGGTTTGCCAGCGGCGACTGCGCAGGCGCTGCGCGAAACGGCGGAGATCCGTTATTAACGGTGATGAGTAAAGCGGGTGGCGCTTTTCGGCCACCCTGTAAAACGTTGCTGTGCGGTTTTTATGCCCGTTCAGCTTTTTGCGCCAGCGCGGTTTTCGCGAGGCCATCAAGCCAGGCCTGATGAGCGTTAAGCATGGGGTTCGGCGTGGTGGCCGCCAGCTGCTGCGCCGGTTTGCCGAGCTGGCTCTCCTGGGTAAGAATGCGCACGCGCCCGCCGGATAAGTCTTCAATCAGCCAGGCGTGCAGCACGTCCAGCGCGCTCTGCTCATCGCCATCCACCCAGCCGCGCCAGGCGAGACGGGCGGGTTGGCCCTCCGCTGGCGGCACAAATTCAGTGACCTGCGCCTCTACCGGGAAGCTAAAGGTGGTGAAGCGAAAGCGGCTGTTTGCTGCAAGCTGCGGGCCGGTTGCGTCGTAAAAACGGATGTCAGAGACGTTTTCGTAATAGCCTGGCCACCAGTTGGTGTCGGTGAGGTAAGTCCAGACCTCTTTCGCCGTCAGGCCCGCCACAATCACTTCGTTGGAAACAAAATTGTCAGTGGTCGCCGGGGTATATTTTTCCGGCCAGATAATGCTGTTCATCTTTTTTTCTCCTGTTTGCTCAATGCCGCCATCTTAAAAATCGCCGTGATATAAAACCAATCGCATGTTTTAATAACTGGTATAAATGAAATTTATTTCTCAGGGCGAGCCATGCGCGAACTTCATCATCTTGATCTTAACCTGCTGAAAACCCTGGACGCGCTGCTGGATGAGCGCAACGTCACGCGCGCCGCAGAGCGGCTTTCGCTAACGCAACCGGCGGTCAGCGCCATGTTGACCCGGCTTCGCGAAAGCTTTAATGACCCGCTGTTTGTCCGCTCGCAGCGCGGCGTCATTCCCACTCCCCGCGCGCTGGAGCTGGCGCAGCCGGTCAAGCGTATCCTGCATGATATCCAGACGCTGATGCAGCCGGAGCGCTTCGAACCGGCCACCTCGACGCTCACCGTCACGATTGCCGCTACGGATTATGCGCTGCGCGCCATTGTCGACCCTTTCATCCGCGAACTGCGCAGGCGGGCGCCCGCCATGCGGCTTGCGGTGCGGGGGATAGACGAAGCGAACGTGCGCCAGCTGCTGGAAAAAGGGGAAATCGATCTTGCGATACTCACCACGCAAACCGTGCCGGAAGAGCTGCATGCCCGCCGGCTTTATGACGAAGAGTATGTTTGCGCTATGCGTGCCCGCCATCCGGCGGCGGGCGAGCCGCTGAGCCTTGCGCGTTTCTGCGAGCTTGACCAGGCGCTGGTCTCTTATTCCGGCGATCCGTTTAGCGGCGTAACGGACCGGGCGCTGGCGGCGCAAAACCTCACGCGCAGGGTCAGCCTCTCGGTAGACAGCTTTTTGTTTCTGGTGGCTTTGCTGAAAGAGACCGATCTGCTGGCGGTGGTGCCGCGCAGGCTCATTCGCGAAGAAGATGCGCTGCTGACCTTCGCGCCGCCGCTTGCTATTCCCGGTTTCACCAAAGTGGCCGCCTGGCATGAGCGCACGCACCATCATCCGGCGCACCGCTGGCTGAGGGAGGTGCTGTTTGAGGTCTGCGGCGATAACAACCGGCAAGGGTGAGCGAGCTTTACAGGCAAAAGTTGGCAGTTGTTGACGCGATGCTCTGCCTGTAGATTGCGGTTTTGGACTTAACCTTTGCTGTTTTATCGTCAGAGCTTGCCGGTCGTTAATTGACCTGACAGCATGAACTGCCGTAGAGCAGATTCATTATGAAAAACAATCAGGTAAGGATGCATTATGGATGCGTTATCGAGCCAGGCGGTAACTGACATGGTTGCCTCGCTGAAGAAGCAATCAAAAAAGGCCAGAGGTATCAGGAATACGTTAATGACGGCGTTGGTGTTGGCAGCCTTTGCGCTTATCGCCATTATTTCTCTGCGTCTCTTAAACGCCCCCGGCATTACGCAGCTGCCGTTTGCGCCCGTCGCGCCGGCAACGGGCAGCTACACCGATAATGCGGCGTTGATTACTGCCATTAGCAGGCAGGCGCAATTGCTGTCGCCCGTCGCCGGGGAAGAAAAGCGCGGCGCGATAAAAAACGGCGCAGAGCCGCAAATTACCAGCGAAAAGACAAAGCCCGGCGGCGCTAACGCCTCGCTCACGGACGCGCAGCGTAAACAGGCCATGGAGCAGCTTGATAAGCTCGTTGATAATTATGTGAAAATTGCCCAGTCGCTGAACAGCCGTCCGGTTATCAAGACCGACAACACCTGGTCGAACATGATAAGCGCGTTGCTCATCGCCGCAGGAGCCGTGGGTTTTATTGCCTATATCCTGCAAATCATGGTGGGGTTCTTACGGTATTACGCCCGTCTGGCGGAGCTTTATGATACCCAGGCCGCCATAATGGAAGCGTCGGAAGGCAAAGTCGACAGAATCAAAGAAATGATGACGGTGTTGTCCAGCAAGCATATTGGGCTGGGCAAAGAGCCAGAGATGATTTACAGCAAGCTGGCAGAGGCGTTAAGCGAGAAGGCTAACAGCAAAACCGCCTGACCCATCAGCAAAGCCGCTGCGCTGGCAGGCGTGACGGCAAGGGCCGTAAAGCGAGGCGGCAGGCGCAAGCGCCATACCGCCTCTGAGGGTTTTCGGTGGGTTATTCGAAGCTGTAGGTCACTGCCGCGCCTACGCCGTAGTTACGGCCCGGCGCGGGTTCGTAGTAACGGCCATTGCCTTCGTTAACGATAACAGAGCCGACATAATCCCGGTCAAACAGGTTGTCGACGCGGCCAAACACATCCAGCATCCAGTTGCCTTGTTTCACTTTATAGCCGGTGTTCAGGCCAACGGTGGTATAGGAAGGCGCCTTAGCAGTGTTCTCGTCGTCGGCCATAATGCTGCTCATGTAGCGCACGTCGCCGCCCGCGTACCAGCCGGTTTCCGGCTCATAGCCCATAGAGGCGTAAACCATGTTGCGGGCGATGCCCGGCATGCGGTTGCCGTTGCAGTTGACGTCGCCGTTGCAAACGTCGGTGCGGTAGGTGGCGTTAAGGTAAGTCCACGCCGCTTTCAGCTTCCACGCGTCGCCAAACTGCTGATCCACACCCAGCTCCACCCCCTGACGACGGGTTTTACCGGCGTTTTTGTAGGTGGTGCGCCCGCCGCTGCTGGTGTCGGTCACGATCTCGTTATCGGTGTCGGTCTGGAACAGTGCGGCGGTCACCAGGCCGTTGCCGATACGCGTTTTACTGCCGATCTCTACGGTATCGCTGGTCGAAGGCTTCAGATCCAGGTTCAGGCCGTTGATGCCGCCCGCCCGGTAAGAAAGCTCGTTAATGGTCGGCGTTTCAAAGCCGCGACCGGCGGACACATAGACATTCCACGCCTCGGTGACCGCATACTTCAGCGAGCCTGCCGGCAGCCATTTGTGGTAGTTCGCCTCGCCGCTGTCGTCGCCATTGCGGGCATTAACGTAGTGGTCGTTAGAGTCGAACCAGATATTGCTGTAGCGCACGCCCGCATCCAGGCTCAGCTTGTCGGTAAGCTGCCAGGTGGTTTGCAGATAAGGGTCTACGTTCCACATCAGGTTGCGTTCGTCGCGGCGCAGATTTCCCTTTTCGCCGTAAACCGGCGCGCCGTTCACCATCGAGAAGTTTTCAAAGCCTTTGCGCTTCTCGATAAGGTTTTCGTAGTTAAGCCCGGTGGTGAAGCTGAACGGCACGGCGCCCAGGTCGCCGCGGTGGGTCCAGCGGCTGTCGATGCCCTGATAATGGCGGGTGAGGTCGATAACGCCGCCCGGGTGCGTCGCGTTAAGCTGCGGCGCACGGGGGATAGACTGATACTGCACGGTTTCGCGCTCGCCAGCGTAAGCCATGACGCTGAGATCGTCATTCGCCGTCAGCGCGCGCTCATAGCGCAGGCCCGCCTGGGTCTGCTTCGTGTTTTTGCGCGTGTTGTACTGGTCGCCGCGCGGCGACTGGCGCGGATTGTCCCGCCACTCGTCACGGTCCAGGCCGCCCGGATCGTTGGCTTTAATATCCACGCTGTTGAAAATCAGCGACAGCTTGCTCGCGTCATCCAGACGCACGCCAAGCTTCGCGTTAGCGAGGTTTTTACGCGCGCCGCTGTGGTCGCGGTAGCCGTGGGTGGTGAAGCGGGTGGTGGAAACGGAGTAATCCACGTCGCCCGCCTGGGTGCCGTCGCCTGTGGCGCCAGTGGCCTTCAGGCCGTAACGCACGCTGCCGTAGCTGCCGTAATACGTACCGGCTTCAATTTTCGGCGGCTGGGCGCCGGTCTCGGTTTTGACATTAATCACGCCGCCCGAGGCGTTGCCGTAGAGCGCCGAGAAGGGGCCGCGCAGCACTTCCACGCTGTCGACGCTGTTTAAATCAAAGTTAGAGGTGTAACCCTGGCCGTCCGGCATGGTTGCCGGAATACCGTCAACGTACATGCGAATGCCGCGTACGCCGTAGGTGGAACGGGAGCCAAACCCGCGCATCGAAAGCTGTAAATCCTGCGCATAGTTCTGGCGATTCTGGATTTGCAGGCCCGGCACGCTGCCGAGGTTTTCTGAGAGGTTGACGCGCGGCGCGGCGTGGCGCAGATCTTCGCCATTCACCACGCTCACCGCGGCAGGCGTATCCAGTTCGGAAACGGTGCCAGGGGTAGCGGTAACAACCATCGTCTGCTCATCGGCCGCAGCGGCGCTGGCGATAAAGCAGGGGGAGAATACGGCGGGCAGCAGCCACAGAGGCGCTTTCGCGGCACGGGAGATTTTCATTCATCAAACCGGGTTAGGGGTTCGCATACGAACCAGATGGAACATTCGGCGCTATGTTAAACTTTATGTAAATTTTTGAAAACCCAAACGGCACATATCGTTAACAGTAATGCGCAGCCAGGCAAAGTGTAGCCGAAACTGCGGCAACAGCCATGGTTACCCGCGCTTTCTCCGGCGTTTGCCCTTCGCAGAGAAAAAGATCCCTTTTTCGTGAAATAATGATTATTATTCTCAACAAAACAGGCCGGCGGCAGGTACCCCGGCTGTCCTTAACGGAAGCAATGTGACGTAACCATTACCGCATGTTTTAAAAGGGAGTCTTTATGCAATTACCTCATCTGTCCGCGCCGCGTGCGCTGCTGGGCGCGCTGCTGTTCGCCACCACGTTTACCGCTTTCTCAAGCCAGGCGGCACAGGAACTGCTGCGCAAGCCGGTAGGCAAAGGCGCCTATGAAATGGCTTACAGCCCGACAGAGCAGGCGCTTTATCTCGCCACGTCCCAGAGCCGGACGCTCGATAAAGGCGGCGTGGTCTACCGTCTGGATCCGACCACGCTTGAAATCACGCAAGTTATTCATAACGACGTGAAACCGTTCGGCGCCGCCATCAACACCAAAACCAATACGCTTTACTTCGGCAATACCGTAAACAGCGCAGTGACGGCTATCGACGCCAAAACGGCGGAAGTGAAAGGCCGCCTGGTGCTGGACCCGACAAAGCGTTCTGAAACCGCGCGCCCGCTCCAGCCGCGCGAGCTGGCGGTCGATGAAGCGACCAACACCGTTTACATTGGCGGTCTTGGCAAAGAGAGCGTGGTCTGGGTCGTGGACGGCGAAACGCTGAAGCTTCGCGCCACCATTACCGGCCTTGGTAAAATGAATACCGGCCTGGCGCTCGATGCCGCAGCGAAACGCCTCTACACCACTAACGCCGACGGCGAGTTCATCACCATCGACACCGCGAATAACAGCGTAGTTTCCCGTAAGAAATTGCAGGAAGAGGGCGAGCATATGTACCTCAACCTGGCGCTGGATACCGCCAACCATCGCGCATTTGTCACCGACTCAAAACAGGCGCAGGTGCTGGTGGTGGATACAAACAATGGCAACGTGACGCATAAAATCGACGCGCCGAAATCACTGGCTGTGCTGTTCAACCCGGCTCGCAATGAGATTTACGTCACCCACCGTGAAGCAGGCAGCGTGAGCATCATTGATGCGAAGAGTTACAAAGTAGTCAAAACCGTTGAGACGCCGACTCACCCGAACAGCCTGGCGCTTTCTGCCGACGGTAAAACGCTGTATGTGAGCGTGAAGCAGGCGTCGAGCCGCCAGAAAGAGGCCGCCAGCCCCGACGATGTGGTGCGCATTGCGCTGTAACGCGCAGCAGGCGACCTGAGCGCGCGCCGCAATACGAAGCGGGTAGCGAAGCGCTGCCCGCTGGTTAACGCCTTAGCCCCTTTGGGAGTCAGCGGTCAGGCGTCGCCCCGGTTTCCCCGCCACGCATAAAGCGTAAACATGCCGCAGAGCGTCGCCGCGAGCCATGGCAAACCGTCACGGCCAACGCTCATCGCCAGCCCGCCGAGGGAAGGGCCGAGCAGCGCGCCCGCCGCCCACATTATCGACATAGCGGCGTAAACACCGGCCAGTTGCGCGCCGGAAAAGCGTTCGCCAACCTGGATTATCACCAGCGTGTAGATCCCAACAAACAGGCCGCCCCAGAAGAACATCACCCCCCATGCCAGCGGCGCGAAGGCAAGCGCCCACGGCCAGATTAGCGCGCCGAAAGTTGAGGCTGCGGCAAATATTACGACCAGCCGCCTGCGATCAACGCGGTCCGCCAGCCAGCCCACCGGCAGTTGCAGCACAATAGCGCCAGTCATCAGCACGCTAAGCAGCAGAGCGGCGAGATTTTCACTCCAGCCAAGATTCACCGCATAAATGACCAGCAGGTTCATGCCCGCCGCTTCCAGCGCAGCATTCAGCATGGTGGCGGCCATGGCCACTGGCGCAAGCGCCAGATAGCGCCAGAAGGGGGCTGTTTTTTCCTGCGCCAGCGGCGCTTGCTTTTTGCGATGAGCGAGGAGAATCGCCCCCGCCGCCAGCGCCAGCAGCGCGCCGTAGAAAAAGGGGGCTTCGCCATGGCCCGCCAGCAGGAAAAACGGCCCGAGCGCAAACCCAAGCGACAGGCTCGCCACATACCACGCCATGGTTTTAGCCCGCGCGCTTTCCACGCTGGCATGGTTAAGCCAGGTTTCGGTCACCACCAGAATGATTTCACTAAAAACGCCCAGCAGCAGACGCAGCGCAAACCAGCTTGCCAGCGGCAAAAAAGCAAACAGGCAGAGGGTAAGGAAAATCGCTGCCAGCGAAAACAGCATCAGCGCCCACGGCGAAAAACGGCGGCAAAGTCCTGGCAGCATGGGCGCGATGGCGAACACGCCTGCGGCGTGCATCGCCGCATTCAGGCCAATCAGCGCTTCGCCGTAACCCGCCGCGCTCAGGCGCAGAGAGACCAGCGGCGCGGTCAGGCCATAAGTCAGGCCGAACACCATAACCGTGGTTATCACCACGGCTTTTCCACGCCATGCGTCGCCCATATTTTTCTCCCGCTGTTTCTATAACGCTTAGCAGCGACTTGCGCTGCTAACAAGGCAGCGAAGGCGCACGGCCTGAGCTACGCTTGAAAAATCCAAATCGGTGGCCCTGCATAACAAAAGGGAGGGCGCGATGGTCCGGTTGATTTTGATCCTGCTTGGCGTTGATTTCTTGCGTACCCACTGGCGCGGCCTGCGCCGGTTCGGCGCTTTTACGCTGCTTGCCGGCACGGTGATTTTTATCGATGCGCTGGACGGCGTGCTCTATTTTCCCATCGAGCCTTTTGCGTTTTTGTTGCTGGTGGAAGGCTGCGCGACGTTAATGGTCGCAGGCAGCGGCATCGGCGGGCAGAAACGTCTGCGCTATGTAAAAGGGGCGGCTTTTGTTATCTCGTCGCTGTTGATACTGGCAGGCAACCATCATGGCGATCTGGTGCTTTCTTTGCTGTTCGGCACGCTATTTCTGGCGGATGGGGCGCTGCAAATCGCCTCGGCCATTGTGGTGCGCTACCCCAACTGGCGGCTGGCGCTGTTCGGCGGCGTGGTGGAAGTGTTTATCGCCATCTTCTTTTATCAACCCTGGCCGACCCATTATCAGGGTGTGGTGCCGTACTGCCTGGGGCTGGGGCTGGCGTTTACCGGCTGGAATCTGATGCTGCTGGCGCGACGGGCGAAACGGGCGAAGCGCAACCCGGCGCTGGACGACCCGGCGGCGCAGGCGGGCATTCCTGGCGCGCCGTTAATTACCCAGTGGGAGGGGCCGCCTGCGCCGGATGAACCGGCGCTAACGGTGCATGTCTGGACTCCCACCGGCACGGCGTCAGGCAGCGCGCGACAGCGCCCGGTTATCAGCCGATACATCGCCGCGGTGGACGAAAAAGGGGTTATTTCTACCGGCCACGCCGCGCTGGCCTCGCCTGAAGGGGTCTATATCAGCCTTTACCCGGCGCAGGAGATTGACCGCTCGCCGGATGAGTTCACCCGCCTGTTGCGCGCTACGCGAGAGAACAACGTCGCCGGGCGGTTTCTCAGCGACTACGAAAGCGAGGCGGCGCAATGGTGCCCCTTCACGCGCCAGGTCCGCATTCGCAACTACAGCCCGGCGCGTCTTGAGCGCTTCTGGCAGCATTACCGACAAGACAGCACTTACAATTTAACCCACCGCAACTGCTCCAGCAGCGTGGCGAAAGGGCTGGAGGCGGCGCTGGAAGGGTGCGTGGGTCGGCTCTGGCAACGCAAAGGCTTCTGGGTCGCCTTCGGGAAGCTGATGACAACGCCGGAGCTGTGGGTGGCGCTGCAAATTCGCAAGCGCGGCCAGACCATGGCCTGGACGCCAGGGCTGGTGCTGGATTACGCCCGCGCCCTCAGCATGCTGGCGGACCCGCGCCCGACGGGGTGGATTAACACCGCCCGGCGGGCGCTGGCCAAAATCTGGCGGCGGCGCAAAGGAATGCGGGTGGCGAGCTAGCGCTGCATGCCCCAGCGCTTCACCGTGGCTTTCTCAAGGGTGGCGAATACCAGGCCTTCCACCAGCAAACCGATGACAATCACCGTGCCGAGACCGGCGAAAACGCGGTCGGTAAAAAGCTCATTGCGGTTCTGGAATATATACCAGCCCAGCCCGCCGTCGCCGCTTGAGGCGCCAAACACCAGCTCTGCGGCAATCAGCGTGCGCCAGGCGAAAGCCCAGCCAATTTTCAGCCCGGAGATAATCGACGGCAGCGAGGCGGGAATAAGGATATTGAGCACCAGCCGCGGGCCGCTTAAGCCGTAGTTGCGCCCGGCCATGCGCAGCGTTTCCGGCACGCTGGTAAAGCCAGACCAGGTGTTGAGCGCAATCGGCCACATTACCGAGTGCACCAGCACGAAAATCAGGCTCGCTTTGCCAAGACCGAACCAGAGCAGCGCCAGCGGCAGCAGGGCGATAGCAGGCAGCGGATTGAGCATCGCCGTCAGCGTGCTTAGCAGGTCGCGCCCCAGACGGGTAGAGATGGCGAGCGCGCTAAAGAGCAACGCCAGCACGCTGCCGATAAGATAGCCTTTAAGCAGCGTGCCGAGCGAGTTCACGATTTTCGCCGGCAGCTCGCCGCTGTGCATATCCTCCGCCCAGGCGCGCAGCGTCTGCACCACGCCCGGCAGCATCAGATCGTTGTTTTGCAGCCGCGCCACGGCTTCCCATACCGCCAGCAGCAGAAAAACGATGACCGTTTTGCGAAGCCAGGTCTGGTTCCATAGCCGCGTGGTAAGCGGCAGCGGCACATCCAGCGACAGCGCCCCTGGCGCGGTTAGCTCACGCTGATACTCGGGACGGACGGGCGGCTGTTGCGACATAAGCTGGCTCCTTGGGTGAAGAAGGCGCCTGCGGCGTGACCGCAGACGGGAAAAGCAGATCGTGGATCTGCTGGGCGGCGTGCTGAAACGCCGGGCTTGCGAAATCGGCCATGCCGAACTGATGGCAGTTGAGTTCGGCGCGCACCTGACCGGGGTGCGGCGAAAGCACCAGGATGCGGCTGCCGACCACCAGCGCCTCTTCAATGGAATGGGTGACGAACAGAAGCGTAAAGCGCGCTTCGTCCCACAGCGTCAGCAGTTCTTCCTGCATCTTTCGCCGGGTCAGCGCGTCGAGTGCGGCGAACGGCTCATCCATCAGCAGCACTTTCGGCTTCATCGCCAGCGCTCTGGCTATCGCCACCCGCTGTTTCATGCCGCCGGAGAGCATATGCGGCAGGGCATCGGCAAACTTCGAAAGCCCCACTTTGTCCAGATAGTGCAGCGCGCGCTCCCGCGCCTCGGCTTTGCTCGCCTTGCGGCTGGCAACCAGCGGAAACATGACGTTTTCAACCACGGTTTTCCAGGGCGGCAACTGGTCAAACTCCTGGAACACCATCATGCGTTCCGGCCCTGGCTGCGTGACGTTGTCACCTTCAAGCGTGATCTCGCCGCTTACCGGCGCCATAAAGCCGCCGACGGCTTTCAGCAGGCTCGATTTCCCGCAGCCCGACGGCCCCAGCAGAATAAACCGGTCGTCGCGCCAGACGTCGAAGCTCACCTGATGCGTGGCGCGCACGCGGCTTTGCCGGGTGCGGTACTCCAGATCGACATTTTTAACGGTCAGCAGCGGCCCGTTCGGGCGGGGTTGGATCATGTTGCCTCCTTCAGTACGGCGCGTCGCCTTCGATGGTGGTGCGATAAAGCTTGCGGCGCAGGTGTTCCGGGCAGCCGGTGGCAAGATGAATAAGCGAGCGGTTATCCCAGAACACCATGTCGCCATACTGCCAGCGGTGGCGATAAAGGTGCTCCGGCCTGATGCTGTGGTCATAAAGCGCCTGTAAAATCTCGCGGCTTTCTTCTTCCGGCAGACCTTCAATGTGGGTGGTGAACCCCTCGCTTACGAACAGCGCTTTGCGTCCGTTCTCCGGGTGGGTGCGCACCACCGGGTGCGAAACCGCTTTTACCTCCGCCAGTTGCTGTTCAGTGAGTTGCGGTCGCCACTGCGTGCCGAATTTCGGTTTACTGTAGGTGGCCGTATAGGAATGCACCGCCCGTCGGCCTTCCACCGCTTTTTTCAGCTCAACCGGCAGCGTCTCCCAGGCTTTATGCATATCGGCGAACAGCGTATCGCCGCCTTCTTCCGGTAACTCCTGGGCATAAAGCATGGAGCCGAGGCTTGGCAGTGCTTTATAAGAGAGGTCGGAGTGCCAGTATTTCCCGGCATCGCCGAGGCCAATCGGTTGACCATTTTCAACGATATTGGAAACAATCAGGATCTCCGGGTGATCCTTTAATAAAAACTGTTTCAGCACATGGATTTGCAGCGGGCCGAAGCGGCGGCTGAAATCTACCTGCTGTTGCGCAGTAATGCGCTGGTTGCGAAAGACCACCAGATGGTGATCAAGATGCGCCTGCTTTACCCGGGCGAAATCCGCTTCGTTCAGCGGCTGGCTTAAATCAAGGCCGGTTATTTCCGCACCCAGATTTTCAAACGGGCTAACCACAAAATCCTGCGGGCGTACGGGAGCGTCGAATGTCGTTGTCATAAGGCTATCCTTACAGGTGAATTAGCTGCCCGGATTCTGCCAGGCTTCGTTAAAGAAATAAGCTTTCCAGGAGTCGGCTTTATTTTTAATTACCCCAAGCTGGTGGAGCTTATCGGCATAAATAAAGGTGCGCTCCGGAGAAATCGTAAAGCTAATTTCCGGGTCATTAACAATCTTCTGTACCAGCGGCAAAGGCAGGCGCGATTTTTCTACCCGAATATAGGTTTCAGCGGCTTTGTTTTTATCCGCATTAATAATCTGCGCGGCTTCGGCCAGCGCGTCATAAAAAGCGCGATAGGTTTTAGGGTTTTCGTCGTGAAACTTTTGCGTGGTGTAAAGCACGTTGAAGGTGGCCTGGCCGCCCAGCACGTCGTAAGAGCTTAAAATTTTATGCACGTTTTTATGTTCCAGCGCCTGGTACTGGAATGGCGGGCTGGAAAAGTGGGTGGAGATTTCTGAACCGCCGGCAATAAGCGCCGCGCTGGCGTCCGGGTGCGGCAGGCTGACGCTGATTTTATCGAAGCGCTTGTAGTCAGCGTCGCCGAAAAGTTTCGCGGTTTCAATTTGCAGTGTGCGGGACTGGAAGCCGACGCCTGCCGCCGGCACCGCGATGCGGTCTTTATCGCTTAAATCCTTAATGCTTTTTACCGCCGGGTTATTGCTGAGCAGATAATTGGGCATGGAGCCGAGCGAGGCGATGGCTTTGACATTCTGTCGGCCTTTGGTGCGATCCCAGAGTGTGAGCAGCGGCGGCACGCCCGCCGAGGCGACATCCAGCGCGCCGGACAGCAGCGCTTCGTTCATCGCCGTTGCGCCGGAAAGGGTTCGCCAGTCCACCTTTATATCCAGCCCTTGTTTCTTGCCCTGTTTTTCAATTAATTGCTGGTCGCGTACGACATCCAGAATTAAATAACCAATACCGAACTGCTGCGCGATGCTGATTTCTCCTTCAGCCTGCGCCGCGCCCGTGGCGAATAACAGCGCCAGCGCAATGGCGCCTGTTGTTTTCGTTATTTTCATGGTTATTCCCGTAAGTGATAAATAAAGGATTTTGTCTATATCGATGGCTTAATCGTGCAGGCGTGATAAGAAAAAGCAAAAGTGTTTATTGGAATAAGTTAGTCGTAATGGATAAATGCTTTTTTTTGCTTTGCTAATGCAGGAAGAGGGAAAGCTTTTTCGTTTTGGCGAAGGGCAGAAACGCCCAGGCGGAGAGAGAGAGAAGGCGTAGGGAGAGAAAGCATTCAGCAGTGAAACGTCACCCGTTTTTCTACGCTGCGCATAAAAAAACCGCCCGGGGGGCGGTTTTTTGCAGCATGGCTAAGCGCTTAGCGCGAATGCTCTTCTTTCAGCGTCACTGTTTCTACGGCATCGGGATTTTGCGGCGCGGCGCTGTGGATCTCATTGACGCGCTTGCGCACGCCGAACCAGCCGAGAACCAGCAGCAGGGCGATTAGCGGAATTGAGGCGATGGTGTAAGTCCCGTTCGGGTAGTCGAACGCCATCAGCACCAGCACCGCCAGCAGGAACAGCAGCGTCAGCCAGGAGGTGAACGGCGCGCCCGGCAGTTTAAAGTGAATGTCTGCCGCTTTGCCTTCTTTAATGGCTTTACGCAGACGCAGCTGGCAAACCACAATAAACGCCCACGAGGCGATAATGCCCAAAGAGGCGAAGTTCAGCACAATCTCGAACACCTGGGACGGCACCAGATAGTTCAGGAACACGCCTACCACGTAGACGGCCATCGTGACCAGAATCCCGGCGAACGGCACCTGGTGCTTGCTCATCTTCGACATAAACTTCGGCGCAGAGCCGCCCATCGACATTGAGCGCAGGATGCGTCCCGTGGAGTAAAGGCCGGAGTTCAGGCTTGAGAGCGCCGCAGTCAGCACCACGATGTTCATAATGCTGCCGATGTAAGGCACGCCAAGTTTTGAGAAGAAGGTGACGAACGGGCTTTGCCCCGCCTGATAAGCGTTCCACGGCAGCAGCAGCACCAGCAGGATCACCGACCCGACATAAAACAGGCCGATACGCCAGATAACGCTGTTGATAGCCTTCGGCACCATGGTTTCCGGATCTTTACATTCGCCCGCCGCCGTACCCACCAGCTCGATAGAGGCGAAGGCGAACACGACGCCCTGAACCAGCACCAGCGCCGGCAGCAGGCCGTGCGGGAAGAAACCGCCGTTATCGGGTATCAGATGAAAGCCCGTCGCGCCGCCGTCCAGCGGTTTGCCGGTACCGAGGAAAATGGTGCCCACCACCAGAAAAAGCACAATAGCCAGCACTTTAAGCAGCGCAAACCAGAACTCCATTTCGGCAAACCATTTCACGCCGATCATGTTCATGGTGCCGACAATCGCCAGCGCGCCCAGCGCAAAGACCCACTGCGGCACATCGCCAAACGCGCCCCAGTAGTGCATATAAAGCGCGACAGCGGTGATATCCACAATGCCGGTCATCGCCCAGTTTACAAAGTACATCCAGCCCGCCACGTAGGCGGCCTTTTCGCCGAGAAACTCACGGGCGTAAGAGACGAAGCTGCCGCTCGACGGGCGATGCAGCACCAGTTCGCCCAGCGCGCGCAGAATAAAGAAAGAAAAAATACCGCACACCAGATAGACGATAGCCAGCGACGGACCCGCCGCCTGGAGCCGCCCGCCCGCGCCTAAAAAGAGCCCCGTACCAATGGCGCCGCCGATGGCTATCATCTGTACGTGACGGTTGCTCATCGCTTTGCGATATCCCTCCTCGTGGGAGTTCAACCAGCGACGTTTCGCGGCCTGATGATCGGCCGCGCTTTGCTTCGTTGTCTTCATTGTTTTCCTGTCATCCTGTCTGCTAACTGGGAAAGCCCGTTGCTGACCAATCGTTTGCTTTTGCTGGTCTTCTGTACGGGAAATGTCCGCTTTTATAGTGAATAGCTATGCGTTAAAAGCGAAACATGGCGCAGCATCCTACCTGCAAACTCAGGCCTAAGCAAAACATACCAGTGAGGGTGTGAAGCCGCCCCGGACACGTTTCAGCGTGCCAGTACACGAGGAAGAAGAAAGCGCGGAAAGGGGCCGCCTGCGACGCGGCCCCGGGAAGGTCAGAGCAGGGTAATAACCTGTTCGGCGTCAAGACGGGATTTCGGCAGCGCGGCGTTGAAGTCGGCTTCGCTGTGATAGCCCACCGTCGCCATGACAACGCTTTTCAGCCCTTTGTCCGTCAGCGCCAGCGCCTCGTCCATTTTTTCCGGCGAAAAGCCTTCTATCGGCGTGGCGTCAAGCCCAAGGCTTGCGGCGCCGAGCAGGAAGAAACCAAGCGAAATATAAGCCTGGCGCGCCATCCACGCCTGCTGGTCTTCCACCGATGCGCTGTTCAGGTCGACAAAATAGCGGCGGCCCTTGTCCTGGCCCTGACGCATCTCTTCGCTGATAAACCGTCCATCCTGCTGCTCTTTATCAAGCAGAGCCTGCAAGTGTTCATCGGTAATGCGCTCATGAATGGCGAAGACCACCACCATCGCCGCTTTCTCGATTTTCCCGGCGTTGGCTTCCGCTACGGCAGGCAGCAGGCGGGCTTTCCCTTCATCACTGGTCACGGCGAAAAAGTGCCAGGGCTGGGAGTTGACGGAAGAGGGGCTGTAGCGCAGTACGTCAAGCAGTTGCTGCTGCTGTTCGGCAGTGAGCTTGCGCGTTTCGTCATAGGCTTTGCTGGTAAAGCGGGTGCGGATGATTTCATCTAGCGTCATTTTCTGTTCCCGGTTAATGGGCGGCCTGTCCACAAGCCGCTTGTAAAATAGACCGTGCAAGCCTACCCGATTTTTACAGCGCGATGCCATACGGTTTCAGGATGGCGGCGGCAAGCCGCAATAAATGTGAAAAGAAGGGGGCAGGCAAGCGCGCCTGCTGGCATATTCAACCCCGGGCTTACGCGGTTTCCCAGGAGTCAAGCACCGGCAACAGCGCGCGCAGCGCCTCCTGCTCCTGCGCTGGCAGCATTTTCAACGGCGCGGGCAGCGGCGGCTCGTCAAGCAGGCCAGAGAGTACCGCCAGGGCGGCGATCACCCGCAGGCTGCCGTGGCGACTGAAGAGCGCCCACAGCGGCGCCAGGCTTTCAAAAAATGCAGCGCTTTGCGCCGAGGCTTCCTGCGCATGGCGCATAAGGCGCAGCGCCAGGCGCGGATACAACCCGCCCACTACGGAATACCAGAGATCGCAGCCTGCGCTCATGCCAGCCTGTGCGAACATATCGCCGCTCACGCCGAGCTTCACGCTTTGCGGCAGCGCGGCGCGCAGGGCGGCTACCCGTTCGCGGCCATCCGGCGCGGCAAGCGGCGCGCCGGGCAGCTTGATTGAGCCGATCGCAGGCAGCGCGGCGAGGCGCGAATAAAGCGCGTCGGTGAACGTAAAATGGGTGGTGGCGGCGTTATCGTAAACGCACAGCGGCACATCGCTGTTTTGCGCAACCGTCTGGTAAAGGCTGAACACTTCATCTTGCGTCAGCGGCTGGTAAGAAACCGGCGCCAGCAGCAGGGCGCTGACTCCGGCCTGCTGCGCCCCTTCAGCCAGCGTCAGCACGTCGCGGGTGCGCACGGCGCCCACGCTTACCATCACCGGCACGCCTGCGGCATGTTCTACCGCGAGCCTTGTCAGGCGCAGCCGCTCATCCAGCGTCAGGTAGGCATAATTGCCTGTCGAGCCCAGCGCGCCAATGCTTTGCACCCCGGCCTCAGCCAGACGCGTCACCAGCCTGATAAAACCTTGCTCATCGGGACGCTCGCCCCGCATCGGCGTTAAAGGAAAAGCGCTTAAACCTGAAAACATGCTGACCCCCCTGAAAATGGTGAACAACGCAGTAATGACTGTTTTTTTCTGCCAGTGCCAATAACATAGCGGCTCGCATGGCGCTAAGAAACACCCAAACTGAGGGCAGACAAGTGAAAATTAATGTGGTAGGCACCAGCGGCAGCGGCAAAAGCACCTTCGCGCGCCGTCTGGCGCAACAGCTTTCGCTGCCTTATATCCAGCTGGATGCGCTTTACTGGCGGGCGAACTGGCAGGGCACGCCGGATGACGAGTTTATGGAAAAGATCCGCAAGCAACTGGCTTCCCATCCTCATGGATGGGTGCTGGACGGCAATTACAACCGTACAAAACCAGTGAAATGGCAGGAGGTTGAGTGCGTTATCTGGCTTGATTATTCCTTCACGCGCACCCTGAGCCAGGCCATACGCCGCGCTTTTACGCGCGCCTGGCATAAAAGCGAGCTGTGGCCGGGGACCGGCAACCGCGAAAGCTTTCGGCAAAGCTTTTTCAGCCGCGACTCCATTCTGCTGTGGACGCTGAAAACCTGGCGCAGCAACCGGATCCGCTACCTCGCCGACATGCAAAACCCGGCATGGCGCCATATCCGGTTTGTGCATCTGCGCTCCCCTGCGCAGAGCGAGGCGTTTTTGCAAAGCCTCAGCGAAAAACAGGCGTTATAACGCGCTTTAGTGCTCGTCAGAAAACCGCACCGTGGCGCGGCTTCCCGGCTCCGGCGTGCGGTTTTCGAGAATAAATTCGCCCTTGTGCAGCTGAACAATGCGACTCACGATATTCAGCCCAAGACCGATGCCGCCGTAGCGGCGGTCCATGCGCACAAAGGCTTTGCTCAGCTCGCCGATTTTGCTTTCGTCCACGCCTGGCCCTTCGTCTTCAACCGTAAGCGCAGCCGCAGGGTGCGCCGCCACGCTGACGGTTATCACGCTGCCTGCCGGGCTGTAGCGGTGGGCGTTTTCCACCAGGTTTCGCAGCAATACCTGCAAAAGGGTGGTGTCGCCGCGTACGTGGACCTCCTCGGGTAGCCGCAGGCGCAGCGTTTGATCGCGCTGGGCCAGCATCATGCGCAGTTCGTTTTCCGTCGCCAGCACGACATTTTCAATCAGCGAGACATCCTGATAGTTGCCGGATGTGAAAGATTGCCCGGCGCGCGCCAGTTGCAGCAGTTGCACCACGCTGCTGGTCATCTGGTCAAGGCGGGAGATGAGCGGTTGTACCTGGACATGGCTGTTGCGCTCTAGTAATTCAAGATGCAGGCGCAGCCCGGCCAGCGGCGTGCGCAGCTCGTGCGCCACGTCGGCGGTGAAAAGCCTTTCGCGCTCAAGGCTCGCGGTCAGGCGGGAGAGCAACTGATTAATGGCGTGGGTAACCGCGTCTATCTCCTGCACGGAACTGTGGTACTGAATTGGCTCGAGGTTATCTTCGGTGCGGTGCTCAAGGTGGTTTTGCAGCTTGCGAAGCGGGCGGGTTATCCACTTTACCGCCTGTAAACAGAGCACCAGCGCCAGCCCGATAATCACCAGGCTCGGCACCGCCAGGCTCGCTATCGCCTCGCGGATCTCCCGCTCAATATGCCGGTGGTTGTTATGGCTGTGCATGGCGGCATCCACCAGCAGCTGGATTTGCTCTTTGCTTTCATGCCACAGCCACAGCACGCTGATGGCCTGGCAAAAGAAGAGAATCAGGCCGATGGCTAACAGCAGGCGAAAGCTCAGGCTTTTGCTGTTGCGGCTAAGGCGTTTGCGCAGCGTCATTCGGGCGCGTCGTCCGTTTTGGTCAGGGTGTAGCCAAAGCCGCGCACGGTGCGAATGGCGGATTTGCCGATTTTGTCCCGCAGGTTATGGATATGCACTTCCAGGGTGTTGGTGGAAGGCTCCGTCTCCCAGTTATAGATATCCTGATAAAGCATTTCGCGGTGTACCGGCTGGCCCGCTTTCAGCATCAGCCTTGAGAGAATGGCGTACTCCTTGGGCGTTAACTCCAGCGGTTCTCCCGCAAGGCGGATCTGGCGATGGGCCATATCCAGCGCCAGCTCGCCCACCTGCAACTGGTTATCCGCCTGGTTGAGATGGCGGCGAATAATGGCGCGAATGCGCGCCAGCAGTTCATCAAGCGCGAAAGGCTTGACGAGATAGTCATCCGCGCCCGCATCAAGCCCGGCAATGCGTTCGCTGACCGTATCGCGGGCGGTCAGGATAAGCACCGGCTGGCGGTTTTTTTCTCGCCGCAGCCGCGTCAAAAAATGCAGCCCGTCTTCATCCGGCAGGCCGAGATCTAACACAATCAGGCTGTATAACCCGCAGGCCAGGTGCGCCTGCGCGGCTTTGGCGGAAGTGACGCCGTCACAAACATAGCCTTCGCCTTCCAGCGCCAGCAGGAGGCCCTCCAGTAGCAGGGCGTCGTCTTCCACAACTAAAATTTTCATTACGTTTTGCTCCGGCATGCCGTGAGGATGTCATCGCCCGGTTTGTATTCGCGGGTCTGCGTGCCGGTTATGCCAAGCACGGTGGAGAAAAGATTATCCTGAGAAAAAGGGTTCGATGCCGCGAGATGGGTCAGACATCCCGCATCCACACCGTACCGCTGTTGATATTCCGGCGATAACCATAACAGCATCGGCACATGTTTTTGCTGCTCCGGGGCGATGGCGTAAGGCAGCCCGTGAAGATACTCGCCGTTTTCCCCCAGCGACTCGCCGTGATCGGAGAGATAAACCAGGCTGGTGGTAAATTTATCCTGGTGCGCCTTCAGCATGGTAATCGCTTTATCGACAATATAGTCCACGTATAACAGCGTGTTGTCGTAGGTGTTAATCAACTGCTGCTGTGAACAGCTCTGGATTTCATTCGTCTCGCAGGTGGGCGTAAAGATCCGAAACTGCGGCGGATAACGGTGATAGTAGGTCGGGCCGTGGCTGCCAATGGTATGCAGCACGATGATGCCGTTGCCCCTGAGCTTCTGAATGTACTCCTCAAGCCCGTGAAAGAGCACCTCATCGTAACATTCGCCCTCCTGGCACATGCCCGGCAGATTGAGCGCGGTCATGTCCTGGTGCGGCACCCGGTCGCAGGCGCCTTTGCAGCCGCCGTCGTTTTCATTCCACAGCACCTGCAAGCCCGCACGCTGCAAAATATCCAGCAACCCTTCCTGGTGGCTCGCCAGCGCCTCGTCGTAATGCGAACGTGGCATATTGGAAAACATGCAGGGCACGGAAACCGCCGTTGCGGTGCCGCAGGAGGCAGTGTGCGGGAACCAGATAACCTCATCTTTCGCAAGCTTCGGGTTGGTCTGGCGGCCATAGCCTTCCAGCGAGAAGTTATCCGCGCGCGACGTTTCGCCGACGATCAAAATGGTGAGGTTTGGCTTGCCGGTCTGATGGCTGGCAAGCAAATGGGCATCTTCGCCGATACGCACCAGCGGCAGGTTCGCCAGCCTGTGGTGGGAATAATAAGACCAGCCTGCCGCGATGCTGCTGGAGGGGCTTAAGGTTTTCACCAGCTCCCGGTTATTGCGAAACAGCGAAGCGTAATCTTTATAAAACAGCAGCGCCACGATGACGATAGCCGCGCAACAGCCCAGCATGCTGACAAGACGCCACAGCACGCCTTTCCAGCGCGAAGCGGCCGGACGAATGCGGATCCAGAACATCACCGCCACGGCGCCTGCGCCGGTCAGCAGCAGCGTCAGCGCCAGCTCGGGCGTGAGCAGAGCGAAACTTTCCGCGCCAGTGGTATCCAGAATATTGGCTATCATGTTGCGGTCCATGATGATGCCGTAGTTCATGATGAAATACTGCACCGACGCCGAAACAAGAATAAACACGGCGAGAACCACCCGTGACAGCCGGAAGAAAGAGGCTATCGTCGTCACAATAAAGATGACGCTAAAGGCCACGACCGGCATGGAAAGCAACACCAGCGCTTCGTGAACCGTGACGATCGGCATCGCTTTCAGCACCTGGCGGTAGAATGCGATGTTCAGAAAAAGTGAGATATAAAGCGAAAAAATCGCCAGAAAAGCGAGCCGACCGAGCGTCGGTCTTTTTTCATTCAGCAGTGGCATAGCGCAGGCCTGATAACAATTAAGGCGCCCAGAGTGCCAGAGCAAAATTAGGAAAACCTTAAGCGGTTACCGCCAGGCGGCGTCAGCTTCTACACTTATCTGAAACTGAGGAGGTGACAATGCTTACGCTCTATGGTGTGCCAGGATTCGGGTCGGCTATCAGCGAAGTGATGTTGGCGATGACCCGCGAGCCTTACGATTTTGTTAATGTCGAGGGCTTTGACCAGCCCGGTCCGCAGCAGGAAAAGCTTATCGCCATCAACCCGCTTTGCCAGGTGCCGACGCTGGTGCTGGAAGATGAGAGCATCATGACCGAAAGCGCCGCCATTGCGCTAATGCTGCTTGACCGTCATCCCCAGTTCGCCCCCCGGCCCGGCACGCCTGCCCGCGACAGGTTCTGGCGGCTGCTGGTCTGGCTGGTGGCGAACGTATATCCCACCTTTACGCTCGCCGACTACCCGGAACGCCTGGTGGACGAACAGCAGGCGCAACTTAAGGCGAACGCGCAACGGCTGCGCAAAACGTACTACCAGTGGCTTGAGCAGGAGCTGGGCGAAGGGCCTTATACTTTCGGCGAAGAGATAACCCTGCTGGATGCCTACTGGCCGGTGCTGCGCTGCTGGGGGCCAGGGCGAGAATGGTTCGCCGCCAATACGCCGAAACTTAACGCCATGGCGGATAACGTATGCGGGCGCGTGGAGCTGGAAACGGTGCTGAAGGCCAACAAGCTCTTGTAAATCAAGGCGGGATAACGCAGGCTGAACCTCCCGTTTATGAGTAAGGAGCAAACCATGCCGCACGTTGACGTAAAATTTTTTCCGCGCGGATTAACCGAAGAGGCGCAGCAGGCGCTGGCCGACGAGCTGAGCGACGTTATCGTTAAGCATCTGCAAAGCAAAGCGAGTTCCGTTTCCGTGGCGCTGGAAGAAGTCGAGCCGGACAACTGGAAAGCGCAGGTGTGGGACAAAGAGATTGCCCCGAATCTGGATAAACTCGCCAAAAAACCGGGTTACAGTATGTGATCCGCAAGAGGCAGGCGGGTATTCATCAGGGTGAGGATTGTCCTTTTGACTATGCGACTGCCTTCTGCTGTGGCATCCTTTGTGGTCTCTGCGACCACAAAGGAGCACCTTCATGAGCCTCTCGGTCAACCTTCTCGCCACTATCGCCATTGAGCTGCAAAGCGGCATCAGCCATCAGGACCGCTTCCAGCGGCTTATCACCACGCTTCGCCAGGTACTGCGCTGCGACGCCTCAGCGCTGCTGCGCTATGAGCAGGGAGCGTTTCGTCCGCTGGCCACCGACGGCCTGTCGCCGGATGTGCCCGGCCGGCGCTTCGCCATTGCTGAACATCCGCGGCTGGAAGCCATCGCCCGCGCGGGCGACATTGTCCGCTTTCCGGCGGACAGCGCCTTGCCGGACCCGTACGACGGGCTTATCCCGGGCCACGAGCAGTTAAAAGTCCACGCCTGCGTCGGCCTGCCGCTTTTTGCCGGGCAGACGCTGATTGGCGCGCTGACCCTCGACGGCATGGATCCTTACCAGTTCGATAATTTCAGCGATGAAGAGCTGCGGCTGCTGGCGGTGCTGGCGGCGGGCGCGCTGAATAATGCGTTGTTGATTGAGCAGCTTGAGCACCAGAGCCCGCTTATCGCGCCGCAGCGCGCGGCCGCAGCCGAAGGCAGCGCAGGTGAGATGATCGGCGAATCGCCGCCGATGCAGGAGCTAAAGCAGGCGATAGCCATTGTCGCGCCCTCCGATTTAAACGTGCTGATAAGCGGCGAAACCGGCACCGGCAAAGAGCTGGTGGCCCGCGCTATACACGAAGGTTCGCCGCGCGCCGCGAATCCGCTGGTCTACCTGAACTGCGCCGCGCTGCCGGAAACGGTGGCGGAAAGCGAACTGTTCGGTCATGTGAAAGGGGCATTTACCGGGGCCATCAGCAACCGCAGCGGCAAATTTGAAATGGCCGATAACGGCACGCTGTTTCTGGATGAAATTGGCGAGCTTTCGCTGCCGTTACAGGCCAAGCTGCTGCGCGTCCTGCAATATGGCGATATCCAGCGCGTGGGCGACGATAGCAGCCTGCGGGTGAATGTGCGGGTGCTGGCGGCCACCAACCGCGATCTCAAAACCGAAGTGGTGGAAGGGCGTTTTCGCGCCGACCTTTACCATCGCCTGAGCGTCTTTCCGCTGGTGGTGCCGCCGCTGCGCGAGCGCGCAGAAGATACCGTGCTGCTGGCAGGCTTTTTCTGCGAGCAGTGCCGGGCGCGCCTCGGTCTTTCCCGGCTGGTGTTAAGCCCGGGGGCGATCGCCCATTTGCGCGCTTACCGCTGGCCGGGCAATGTGCGCGAGCTGGAGCATGCCATCCATCGCGCCGCTATCTTCGCCCGCGCCGCCCAGGGAACGCCGGAAGTGGTGCTGGAAGCGCACCACTTCGCGCTGAAAACCGCCGGGCGCGAAACGCCTGTCGCCGCGCCGCCTGCCGGGCCGGTCGCACAGCAAAACCTGCGCGCCGCTACGGAAGCGTTCCAGCGGCGGCTCATCCGCGAAACGCTTAATCAGCACCATCACAACTGGGCGGCCAGCGCCAGGGCGCTGGAGACTGACGTGGCGAACCTGCACCGGCTGGCGAAGCGGCTCGGTTTAAAATAGCTCACCGCACCCCGGCCCGCCGTTGCAGGGTAAAGACCGCCTCCTGCGCCTGACGGCCCAGCGCCGCGAGGTCGAGGCCGGGGATGCGGTCTTCTTCCACCGCCACGCGTCCCCCCACCAGCAACGCTTTCAGGTATGCGCGACCGCCGCAGGCTACCGGGCCGATGGCGATATCGTGCAGGCCGAAATAGCGCGGGTCGTCCAGCCGGTAGAGCGCAATATCCGCCGCCTGGCCGGGGGCGAGCGTGCCCAAACCGGTTAAGCCGAGCACCTGCGCGCCGCCCGCCGTGCCCCAGCGCACCACCTCTTCAATGGTCGCGGCTGCGCCGCCGCCTTCAAACTCGCCGCCTTCATAGCGCGGCTTCGCCAGCATTCCTTTGCGTGCACGCTGTAAAAGCCAGGCCGCGTGAGTTTCGCTCTGCATGTCCGCCGCCTCGTTGGAGGCCGCGCCATCCACGCCTATCGACACTTTCACGCCTGCCGCTTCCAGCGCCGCCAGGTCGGCAATGCCGCTGCCGAGCCGCCCGTTGCTTTGCGGACAGTGGGCGATGCCGCTGCCCGCCGCGCCGAGCAACTGGATCTCTTCGGGCAATAATTTCACCAGATGGGCGAACCAGACATCTTCGCCAATCCACTCCTGTTCGGCGCAAAATTGCAGCGGCGTCATGTTGAACTTCGCCCGTGCGGCGTCAAGATAATCCACCGTCTCGCTCAGGTGGCTGTGCAGGCGAATGCCCAGGCTTCGCGCAAGCCTGGCGCTTTCCCGAAGCTCCTGCGGGGTGGTGGAGTGCAGGGTGGTGGTGGGCGCCATGACCACCTGCCGCCAGGCAAGCGCGCCCGGCTGATGGTATTTCGCGGTGAGGCGCTCAACATCCGCCATCCAGGCGTCAAATTTTTCCGGGCGCAGGGCGGTAGGTAAATCAGCCTCAAGCCCGCGGGTTTGCGTGGCGCCGCCCCGGCAAAGTACAAAACGCATGCCGAGCGCTTCAGCTTCTTCAAATAAAATAGCCGCGCCGTCAAACGGCATATCGGGCCAGTAAAGATAATGGTGATCCGCCACCGTGCCGCAGCCCGAGCGCAGCAGCTCAACCAGCCCAATGCGGGCGGCGATGCGAAACGTCTGCTCGTCAAAAGCGCCGCGAAAACGGTAGGGCGTGGCGGCAAGCCAGGCGGAAAGGCTCTGGTTCAGCCCCTGCGGCTCGCCTTTGAGCAACGACTGAAACAAGTGATGGTGGGTATTCACCCAGGCGGGATACGCCACGCAATCGCGGGCGTCAATAATCTGCTCATCAGGCGCGGGCGCAAGTTCGCCCATTTCACTAATCAACCCGTCGCGCAGTCGAATATCCCGCGCCGCGCTTCGCGGGGCGTGGCGCTGGCCGGTGAGAATAGCGGCGCAGTTTTTTATCAGTATGGCGCTCATAAAGGTTCCTTATGCCAGCGCGCTGTCGTGCCAGCGGCGTAAAAAGAGATGGCTTAGCAGCGACATCAGGCCAAAGAGCGCCAGCCCGCTACAGGTAATCAGAAAGAGGGCGGCGAACATCAGCGGCAGGTTGAGCTGAAAGCCCGCCTGCAAAATCTGCCACGCAAGGCCCGCGCCGCTGCCGCCGGTGCCGGCGACAAATTCCGCCACCACGGCGCCGATAAGCGCCAGGCCGCTTGAAATACGCAGCCCGCTGAAAAAGTACGGCAGAGCGTTAGGCAGCCGCAGGCGCAGCAGGATCTGCCAGCGTGAAGCCTGATTAATGCGAAACAGGTTCAGCAACCCGGGATTCACGCTGCGCAGGCCAAGCGTGGTGTTCGTCAACACCGGAAAAACCGCCACCAGCATGGCGCAGACCACCAGCGCAAGCGTGGTGTTGTGGATCCAGATGATCACCAGCGGGGCGATAGCCACCACGGGCGTCACCTGAAATAAGATGGCCCACGGCATCAGGCAGGATTCAATAATCCGGCTCTGCACAAAGAGAAAGGCGATAAGGGTGCCGATGGCCACCGCCAGCAGGAACGCCAGCACGGTCACTTTCAGGGTGGTAAACAGGCTGGCGAACAGCGCCTCCCGCTGGCTGACAAGCGTTGAGAAAATATCGCTCGGCTTCGGCGCCAGATAGACCGGCACCGCGAACTGGCGAAACAGCAGCTCCCAGAGCAGCAGCAGGGCCAGGGCGGAGACCAGCGGCCAGACGGCGCGCTGCGCCTGGGGATAAGACATCAGCGGTTTAGTCATGGTCAGCTCCTGCGCTCGCTTTTTCCAGCAGCGCGGAAAGCGCCGCGCACTGGCGAATAAACGCCTCGGAGGTGCGAAAACCCTTATCGCGCTCCTGCGGGCCGTCGATAGCGACATCCGCCACCACGCGCCCCGGCCGCGCGCCCATAACAATGACCCTGGAGGAGAGATAAACCGCCTCGTAAATGCTGTGGGTCACGAACACCACCGTCAGCCCGCGCTTCGCCCAGAGTTTGCGAATATCGCTGTCGAGCTTATGGCGGGTGAACTCGTCGAGCGCGCCGAACGGCTCGTCCATTAACAGCAGATCCGGCTCGGTGACCAGCGCCCGGGCGAGCGACACGCGCATCTGCATGCCGCCGGAAAGCTCGCGCGGCATGGCGTGCAAAAAATTCTCCAACCCCACCGCCAGCAGCGCCTGCATCACCTGCGGCGCGCTCGCCTTTTTACTTATGCCGCGCAGAGAAAGCGGCAGGCGGACGTTTTCTTCCACCGTCGCCCAGGGCATCAGCGTCGCTTCCTGAAAGACCATCGCCATGCGGCATTCCGCCGCCATCTCCGCTTTGCCGTTCCAGCGCACCTGGCCCGCCGTAGGGCCTTCCAGCGCGGCGAACATTTTCAGCAGCGTGCTTTTGCCGCAGCCGGAAGGGCCAAGCAGCGAGACAATTTCACCGCGCGCGATATCCAGATTCAGCCGCTGCAAGGCCAGCGTGCCGTTGGGGTAAACTTTCTCCACGCCGCGCGCCATTAAAAAACGCGGATCGGCGGTTTCCTGCGCCGCAGGGGCGGCGTCAAACGACAGTACAGTACTCATACATGCGCTCCAGTGCGTGCCGCTCTTACATGGCGGCTTTAGGGTAAAACTGCGTGGTGAAGGCGGCTTTGTAGTCAGTGGCGGCATTGAGCAGGCCCGCGCTGACCATAAAATCGCGCGTCGCTTTCCAGCGCGGATCGGTCATCACGCCAAGCCCTTTTTGCGCCGCGTCGCCGCCGTCTATCAGATGCAGCGCTTTAAGCTGCGCAACGCCGAACGCCAGCACCGCGTCGCTCATCTGCGGGTTTTCCTGTTTGATAAGCCGGTTGCCCGCCGTCGGGTCCGCCAGGTAGCGCTGCCAGCCTTCCATTGAGGCTTCTACAAAGCGTTTCAGTACATCCGGTTTTTCCGCCAGCAGATCGTTTCGCGTAACGAGAATGCCGCCATAGGCAGGGTAGCCGTGCTCGGCAAAAAGGAAGAAGCGGCTGTCCGGCTGCGCCTGCTTCGCCTGCTGCACTTCCGAGGTGGCGTAAGCCTGCTGCGCCGTGTTTTTGTCGGCAAGGAAAGGCTGCATGTTGAAGGTGTAAGGGCGCACCTGGCTGTCGCTGAGCTGGTATTTCGCTTTAAGCCAGGGCCACCACGAGGCCTGGCCGCTGGCGGAGACCAGCACCGTTTTGCCTTTCAGCCCGGCGAGATCGGACACATTGCTGTGGGTCAGCATGCCCTGCGGGTCGAACTGAAACGGCGCGGCGATGGCTTTTAGCGGGAAGTTTTGCTCAATGCCTTTCAGCACCTGCAAATCGTAGCTGACGATGACGTCCGCGCGTTTCGCCAGCAGCAGCGTCATGTTGTTAAGCTGCGGGCCGCCGGAGCGCACCTCCACATCCAGCCCATATTTTTTATAGATGCCTTCCGCCACGGCCTGGTAATAGCCGCCCTGTTCAGCCTGGGCCACCCAGGTGGTTTGCAGAATAAGTTTGTCTGCGGCATGTGCGGCGCTGCTCAGCAGCAACGCGGAAAGCGCGACGGTAAAAGCGGTGCGAGATGTCATAAAACCCCCGAATAAGCGTCAGATTGGTCTGCATCAGGGGTGAGCGGTTCTCCCGACGCCAGGTGGCGTCGTCCCCTGACGAGGAACAGCGTTGCGCTGTAGAGCAATGTCCCACGCGAGGCTGTGCCTGCGCGCTAACCGCTTATACTCTGCTGGCTGTTTTGCAAAGGTTGTGCCAGCCGCGAGCGAGGCGGCCAGAGGGCGTGCTTTGGCGGGAATAGACGTCGCAAACGCGAGAAAAGCAAAACGTGCTGCACAGTTGTGAAGCATTTGTGAATTTTTTGCCCACTGGCGGAACGTTGCCTCTGCGTTATGCCGGAATGCTGAGACGCCGCGCCGCGCTAAAGGCTTATGCTGCCGGGGTTTTATGCGCAGCGCGCTTTCTGGTACGCCGCTTGCTTAAGGGAAAGCGAGTAGAAGCGTTCAGCCATGGCGTTAACGATGGCGGGTCATTGCTCATGGCGCAGGGCGTTTCACGTTCTGCGCCCGTGACGTGGCCCGGCGCAGACGGCGGGCCACCCGTTCAGCAAACAGAGAAGGGTGAACCATGACAATCGCTAACGCAGCATTTTCCCTGCATGAACTGACCAAAGAATCCCGCATGGGCGCAACCGGCAAAGAGACCAGCCGCGAGGTGCGCATCATTGATATTTCTGATTTCGCAAACCGTAAAGAGGAGATCGCCCAGGCGCTCTGGAGCGCGGCAGTCGATATCGGCTTCTTCCAGGTTTCCGGCCATGGCATTGCCCCGGACGCCATTAATCAGGCCTTTGCACGCGCCGAACACTTTTTCGCGCTGGCGGATGATGTGAAAGCGCAGTACCCGCTCAACCGCAACGCGGGGTGGGAAAAGCGCGCGCAAATTCGTCCCTCCACCGGCACGCCGGATGAAAAAGAGTCGTACCAGATAACCCGTCCGCGCATGGCAGGTCTGTGGCCCGCCGAAACGGAACTGCCAGGCTTTCGCGAGGCGATGCTGGGATTCGAACAGCAGTGCTGGCAGGTAGGCATGCAGATCCTCTCGTGCTTCGCCTGGAAGCTGGGCTTTGAGGAGGATTTTTTCGCCAAAGCGCACGATCCGGCGCAGCCGACCTATCAAAGCACGCTACGTATGCTGCATTACTTCGCGCTGAAAGGCGAAGCGCAGGGGCCATGGCGGGCGGGAGCGCATACTGATTTCGACTGCCTGACGCTGCTGTTTCAACGCGAAGGCCAGGGCGGGTTGCAGGTCTGTCCGGGTAAAGAGATGGAAGAGCAGGAGTGGACCAGTATCGAGCCGCTCGCCGACCTTATTACCTGCAACATTGGCGATATGCTGATGCGCTGGAGCGACGACCAGCTTCCGTCTAATTTTCACCGGGTACGCAGCCCGTTGCCCGGCGAGCATGTGGGAGACCGCTACAGCCTGGCCTTTTTCTGCCAGGCGAATGAAGATGTGGTGATTGAAGGGCCGGGGAAAAAATACCCGCCGATAACCGCAAAGGATTATCTGCACCAGCGCATCAGCGCTAATTTTTCCGGTAAATACTAATGAAAAAAGCCCTGCTCGATGGCAGGGCTTTTTTTAGTGCGGCATCTTATTTTTTACCGGGTTTGCCTTTCACCGGCCGCTCCACAGGCGGCACGGAGGCACCCATTTCCGCGCCGGTTACCGGGTCGATATCCGGGTTAGATTGCGTACGCTGCGCCATGGAAAGCACGGTCGCCTGCTGATCGGAAGGCAGTTGCACATCCGCCAGGCCGTCGCCGCCGTCAACCGCGGGTTGCGGATCCGCAACATACTCGAAGTTTTCGTCGCTGTTCCAGCTGCCGCGCAGGTCGTCGCCTTTCGACATGTTGTAGTAAACGTTCGCGTACTGTTCCACCGGCGGCAGTTTGCCCGGCGGGAAGTTATTGCGAATGGAGTAAAGCGCTTTCTCAAAGGAGATCTGGTGGGCGACTTCACGGGTCATCAGGAAGCCCAGCGCATCTTTAACGCCCGGATCGTCCGTTACGTTAATCAGGCGTTCATAGATGATTTTCGCACGCGCTTCGGCGGCGATGTTAGAGCGCAGGTCAGCGGTGATTTCGCCAATGGTGTCGATGTACGCTGCGGTCCACGGCACGCCCGCGGAGTTAGTCAGCGCCGGGCCGCCGCCATACAGCAGGGCGGTGGTGTGGCTATCGTTGCCGTGACCGGTAAGAGAACGATAAAGTTCCGCTTCTTGTTCAACGCCTTCGGCGAGATCGCCTTTTGCGCCTTTATTGAGCATGCCGACCAGCGAGCCGATTATTTCCAGGTGGCTTAATTCTTCAGTGGCAATATCCATCAGCATTTCTTTGCGTGCTGGATCTTCATCACCTAAACCTTGCGTGAAATAACGGCAGGCGGCAGCTAATTCACCCTGCGGACCGCCGAATTGCTCCAGCAGTAAATTCGCAAGACCTGGATTTGGTTCGGCTACGCGAACCGTATATTGCAGTTGCTTAACATGACGGAACATAAATTTCTCCTGCTCACAATATCAGAAAAGAACCTGCCATTGCTGGCAGGTTAATTTGAATAAACGTTATTTTTTAGCTTCCACGCCAGGGGCAGCGGCGCGGGTCAGGTATTGCTGAGTTACATCCGGCAGATGGTCGATACACCATTTCGCCATGGCAATTTCCTGCTCGCGGATCTGTTCAAAAATTGCCGCGCCTTGTTCATCGCCAGCCGCTTTCGCTGCGGCAATCAGCGAGGTGTAGCACGCGATTTCGAATTGTTCGAACACGTAGCCGCTGATAGCGCCTTTCACCACTTCGTCAGAGGCGAACATGCCGCCCATCGCCTGACCCATCGCGGTCACTTTGCTCACGGTGTCTTTCAACACGGAGCGGGAAATGTTGTGGGTTTCGAAGACTGAGTCGAGCAATTTCTGCTGCTGACGGGTTTCTTCAATATGCTGCTCAATGCGCGCTTTCAGATCCGGATAGTGCTCAAGACGAGAGGCCTGAGCCTGTAGCATCTTTTCAGCCTGTTCTTCCATGGCATGAGCGTCGCGCAGCCAGTCGTGATAGTTTTCTTCGTAGGATGTCGCCATAATTTACCTCTTCCGGAATAAATAGTTATATGAATCGGTAGTCACGTTACAAAAATGTAAAAGCCAGATTTGCAAATTGCTTTAGCTTTATAAGGTTAGCAGAGAATTTCGCTTCGGCCGGGCAAAAATAAGAATAATGGATTTTAAGATTTGTCCTGGATAAGCGAATCGATAAGATTGCGCCCGGCTTTTTAATATATTCCACTGGCGGCGCAGTTCATTTTTCCATCATCTTTACGGGTGGTTTTTTTATTATATTCCTTGCCGCTTCGCTTAAATAAATTAGCTCGTTTTCTCTCTCCTTAGTTTACAGATTAATATCTGACAAGCGAGGCGGTAATAATTTCTTTATAAGCTGAATTTAAAAGGAAAAGGTAACCCGCTCTGCATAATTTCGAACGGTAATATCAGCAGGCGATGCTTTTGCTTGCCTGGCAAGGCACGATCCGACATCTCGCCTGCGCGAAAAGAGCTATAAAGAAGGAAGACCCCTGCAAGGAAAACGGCTATGGCTTTTTCGCTTAACGAGTATCTGGCACGAATTGGCTTCAACCGCGAGGCGCGCGCGGATTTTTCTACGTTTCAGTCGCTGCACCGCCGTCATATTGCAGCTATAGCCTTTGAGAATCTTGATGTGTTGCTGAACCGCGAGATCCTGCTTGATGACGACAGCATCTTCGACAAGCTGGTCACGGCGGGGCGGGGAGGCTACTGCTTTGAGCACAATGCGCTTTTCACCCGCGCGCTGAACGACATTGGTTTTGAGACGCATAACCTGGCGGCGCGCGTGCTGGTGGCGAAACCCGATGAAATGCCGCCGCGCACGCACCGGCTGGTTATGGTGCAATGTGAAGAGGCGACATGGATTGCCGACGTGGGTTTTGGCGGCCTGACGCTAAGCGTGCCGCTGCCGCTTAAAGATGGCGCGGAGCAGGCGAGCGCGCAGGGGCTTTACCGGCTGGAGAAAAAGCAGAATGAATTTTTGCTGCTGCTTCGCCAGCACGACCATTTCCAGCCGCTGTACCGGTTCGATCTGGAAAAGCAGTACCCCGCGGATTACCTGATGGCGAACCACTTTATCGCCCACTGGCCGGACTCGCATTTCCGCCACCATTTACTGGCGGCGCTGCATCCGCTGGATGACTGTCGTCTGACGCTGGTTAACCGTCGCCAGACGCTGCATCTGAAGCCGCCGCGCCAGGAGGCGCTTAAGGATAACGACGCGCTTTACGACAGCCTGCAACAGCGCTTCAACATCCGGCTCGATCACCCACGCCACGGCGTGACGCGCGACGCCTTTAGCAACATGATGGACAAGCTGCTGGCGCAAGAAGAGGCAGAAAGCCAGTAGCGGCGCAGGGGGCCGGTATAAAGCCCCCTGGCGCGTTCGCGTGGAAGTAAGAGAATTATCCTTCCTGGGCTGCGCTCAGCAGCGCATTCAACAGCACGCTGGCGCCGTTTTCAGCCCACTGCGGCAAAATCGCCTCTTCTTCGTTGTGACTGATGCCTTTCACGCAGGGAATAAAGATCATGCTGGTCGGCGCCACCCGGTTAACGTAACAGGCGTCGTGCCCCGCGCCGGAAACCATTCGCGTATGGGAGCAGCCAAGCGCTTCTGCCGCCCGCTCAACGTGCGCAATGCAACGCTCGTCGAAATGCACCGGCGCATAGTCAAAGATCCGCTTCAGTTTCACTTCCAGCAACCGCTCGGCAAGCTTCTCAACGGCGGCTTCCAGTGCGGTTTCCATCTCTGACAGCGCTTCCTGCTGCGGGTGGCGGAACTCTACGCTGCAAAACAGCGCGCCGGGAACGACGTTGCGCGAATTGGGCGTGACCTGCGCCATGCCGATAGTGGCGCGGCCATCTGGCGAAAAATCAAAGCCGATTTGTTCAACCGCCAGCGCCAGCTCAGCAAAACCGCACAGCGCGTCGCGACGATGCGCCATGGGCGTCGTGCCGGCATGGGCGGCGAAGCCCTGAATATCCACCTCGTACCAGCGCTGCCCGGCAGCGGCGTGAACCACCCCGATATCAATCGCTTCCGCCTCCAGTTGCGGGCCTTGCTCGATATGCGCTTCAAAGCAGGCGTGAACCGGAAACGCCGCGCAGGGCTTTTCGCCAGCGTAGCCGATGGCCTGTAGCGCGTGCTCCAGCGTTACGCCGTTTTTATCTTCGCGGGAGCGCGCGAACGCCTCGCTAAACACGCCCGTCCAGACGCCGGAGGCGAGCATCGCCGGCGCGAAGCGCGCGCCTTCTTCGTTAGTCCAGTTCACCAGCAGCAGGTCGCGTTCAGTGTCTATGTGCAGATCGTTAAGCGTGCGCAGCGCCTCTAAGCCTGCCAGCACGCCGTATATGCCGTCATAGTTGCCGCCGAGCGGTTGGGAGTCGCCGTGGGAGCCGGTCATCACTGGCGCCAGCGCGGGGTTGCGTCCGGCGCGGCGAATAAACATATTGCCGAGGCGATCCACTTCACAGGTGAACCCCGCCTCCAGCGCCCAGGCACGCAGCGTGTCGCGCGCCTGGCGATCCTCCTCGCTCAGCGTCAGGCGCGTGACGCCGCCGCGAGGGGTGGCGCCGAACTGCGCCATCTCCTCAAGCGTGCGCCACAGCCGTTTGCCGTTAACCTGTAGCGGCTTGCTCATGCTTTGTCCTGTTTTTTGACGTGATAGCGAAAATCGCAACGCGGGGCGCCAGACATAATGGTGGTGGTGCGTTCCAGCTCAACCTCCGGCGCGTAGCCGACAATAAACTTGTCGTCGCGGGCGCAGGAAAGTAAGTGGCCTATCTCGCCAAGCCCCATCTCGTGGTACATCTCGGCGTAGCGGCAGCGCGTCACGTCGTAGTTATATTGCTGCTCGTCGCTGTCGATCACTTTCACATCCAGCGCGTTATCTTTTTCCCACAGGTATTGCAGGGCGACGAAGCTTTGCAGGTTCGCTCCCTGCGGCTCTGCGGCGGCGAAGTCGCGCCCGGCCTGAATAGCCGCTTGCTCGATGGCTTCGCCGATAATGGCCTGCGCGCGCGCTTTGCCTATTTCGCGCGCCATCACGTCGTAAATGGGTTTGATAATTTCCGCTTCGATGCGGCGGCGGGCCAGAATGCCCATATTGTTATTGTCACAGCTCATCACATTGCCTCACTCAGTTACTGCTTCGCGCCGCCCAGTACGGTCTGCGGCTGCCACTTGCCATCCACCACTTTGTAGACGGTGAAGCTCGGGTTTTTCAGATTGCCTTCTTTATCGAAAGCGATGCTGCCGGTTACGCCGCTGTAGTTAATGGCGCGCAGGGCGGGCAGGTAATCGCTGGCCTCGACGGAATCGGCTTTTTGCATGGCGGCGACCAGCACGCGGGTGGCGTCGTAGGCGAACGGCGCGTGCAGCTCAATGCTGTGACCCCAGCGCGCCTGGTATGCGTCGGCAAACGCTTTGCCCCCGGGCATCTGCTCTACCGGCAGGCCTGGCTCCAGCGCCACCACGCCTTCGCCCTCTTTTTGCGCGAGCTTCAGGAAGGTCTGGCTGACGAAGCCGCCTGCGCCCATCAGGGTGGCGTTAATGCCGAGCTGCTTAATGCGGCGGGCGAGCGGGGCGGCCTGGCTGTCCACGCCGCCAAAGAAAATCAGGTCCGGGTTTTTGCTGCGAATGGCGGTCAGCACGGCGCTGAAATCCACGGTTTTTTCATCCACGTACTGGCGATCGATGGTCTTAACGCCCTGGCTTTCCAGCGACCTGATAAATTCATCCGCCAGCCCCTGGCCGAATGCGGTGCGGTCATCGATTACCGCAATGCGTTTGGCTTTCAGCTGTTGCACGGCGTACTGGCCGGCATAGTTGCCGCCGTCGTCATCGTGGCCCATCACGCGAAAACTGGTGTCGAAACCCTGCTTAGTGTAAGCGTGGCCGGTGGCGACCGGGGCGACCTGCGCAATGCCCGCGTCATGATAAATGCGCGCCGCCGGAATGCTGGTGCCGGTGTTCCAGTGGCCCACCACCCCCGCCACGCCGTTATCCACCAGACGCTGCGCTACCGCGACCGCTGTGCGCGGGTCGGACTGATCGTCTTCTGATTCCAGCTTAAACGTCACCGCTTTGCCGCCGATGGTCAGGTGCTGTTTGTTGATGTCGTCAATGGCGAGCTGCGCGCCGTTTTCCAGATCTTTGCCGATACGGGCGGAAGGGCCGGTCAGCGGGCCGGCGAGACCGATAACCACGGTTTCGCTCTGCGCGGCGAAACCGGACGCGCAGGAGAAAAGACCGGTAAGCAGAAGGGCGGTGTGCAGTGCTCTTGTTTTCATGGTGTGCATAGAATTTCCCTGGTGTTGGTTAAACGGGCGCTTCGCCCAGATAAATGTGTTGAATAGCGTCGTCATTGAGCAGCGCCGCAGAGGGGCCGCTGTGTACCAGATTGCCGCTGTCCATGACCCACGCGTGGTCGGTCACTTGCAGCGCCAGCCTGGCGTTTTGTTCTATCAGCAGCAGCGTGACCTGCGCTGCGCGAAGCCGTGAAATAACGCTGAAAACCTGTTCGACCATAACGGGAGCCAGGCCCATTGAGGGTTCGTCGAGGATCAGCAGGCGCGGCTTGCTGAGTAGCGCGCGATTAAGCGCCAGCAGCTGCTGCTCGCCGCCGGAAAGCAGGCCCGCCAGCTGGTTCTGACGCTCCGCGAGGCGGGGGAATTGCTGGAAGATGTCGTCGATTTCCCGCGCGACCGTGACGTTGTCACGCCTGAGCCACGCGCCCATGCGCAGGTTTTCCATCACGGTAAGGCGATGAAAAATGCCGCGGCCTTCCGGCACCATCACAATGCCGTCGCGCAGCAGCGCTTCCGGGCTACGCTTTTTAATGGACCGCCCCTGATAGCGGATTTCGCCGCTAAAGGGTTGCAGGCCGGTAATGGCGCGGACGGTGGAGCTTTTTCCAGCGCCGTTGGCGCCAATGAGCGTCGCCTGCTCGCCAGCCCTGAGCGAAAAACCGATCTGGCGCACCGCCTGAATGCCGCCGTAGTGGACATCCAGGTTTTCAACGGAAAGTAAAGTTTCAGACATCGGCGGCGCCTCCCAGATAAGCGCGAATAACTTCAGGGTGACGGCGCACCGTTTGCGGGTCGCCTTCAGCAAGCACCCGGCCGTAGTCCAGCACGGTCAGGCGGTCGCACGCGCTCATGATGAGCTTGACGTCATGCTCGATGATTAACACGGTTTTGCCGTCATCGCGGATGCGTTCAAGCAGCCCCTGGAGCGCCACTTTTTCCGCGCCGTTCATGCCTGCCGCCGGTTCGTCCAGCGCCAGCAGCTTCGGGTCTGTGGCCAGCGCGCGGGCGATTTCCAGCCGCCGCTGGTGGCCGTAGGCCAGATCGCTTGCGCGGTAGTGCGCGAATTTGCTGATGCCGACATACTCCAGCCAGCGCCAGGCCTGCTCGCGGGTTTCCGCCTCTTCCTTGCGGGCGCGGGCGTGGCGGGCGATCGCGGCCCAGACGCCGTTGCGGGTGCGCACATGGCGGCCGACCATGACGTTTTCCAGCACGCTCATTTCGTTAAACAAACGCAGGTTCTGGAAGGTGCGCGCAATGCCCGCTTGCGTGACTTTCTCAATGGCTTGCGGCGAATAAGGCTGGCCGTCGAGGCTGAACTCGCCGCTATCGGCGCGGTAAAGCCCGGTGATCAGATTAAAGCAGGTGGTTTTACCCGCGCCGTTCGGGCCTATCAGACCGTAGATCTCCCCGGCATTCACGGTGAGGGAAACGTCGTTTACCGCCACCACGCCGCCGAAGCGTTTGCTAAGTCGCTGTACGCTAAGCAATGTCATACCTGTTTCTCCTTTCCGGCAGGCCACAGTCCGCCCGGGCGATAGAGCATGACCAGCACCAGGGCCAGACCATAAAAGAGCTGGCGCAGCACTTCCGGGTCGACAATCACGGCGCCAAAAAGCGCCTGCTGCACGGGCGCCGCCTGGCTACGTAAAAATTCCGGCAGGGCGCAGAGCAGCACCGCGCCAAGGATCACCCCCGGGATGTGGCCCATGCCGCCCAGCACCACCATCGCCAGCACCACGATAGACTCCTGAAGCGTGAACGATTCCGGCGAGACGAACCCCTGGAACGAAGCGAACAGCGCCCCCGCCACGCCGCCAAAAGAGGCGCCCAGGGCGAAAGCAAGCAGCTTGAAGTTACGTACGTTGATGCCCATCGCCCGCGCCACGTCTTCATCTTCACGAATGGCGTGCCAGGCGCGGCCGACGCGGGAATCCTGCAAGCGTACGCAGAGAAAAATAATGGCGACGATAATGACGGCAAAGAGGTAGTACCAAAGGTAAAGCGACGAGAACTTCACGCCAAACCAGCTGTGCATGCCGCTGAATTTCAGGCCGAACAGCGAGAGCGTATCAACGCCGGAAATGCCCTTCGCGCCGTTAGTAATGTTGACCGGGCGGTCCAGGTTGCGCATCAGCACGCGAATGATTTCGCCAAAGCCGAGGGTAACGATAGCCAGATAATCGCCGCGCAGCCGAAGCGTCGGCGCGCCGAGCAGAATGCCGCAAATGGCCGCCACCAGCGCCGCCAGCGGCAGCAGCAGCGCAACAGAGGCGTGCAGCCCGTCCGGGAACCAGGCCAGCAGCGCCGGGAACGCCTCGGTCAGATGCGGCGACGCCAGAAGCGCTGTCAGGTAAGCGCCCACGGCGTAAAAGGCGATAAAGCCCATATCAAGCAGGCCCGTGAAGCCCACCACGATATTCAGCCCCAGCGCCAGCATGATATAAAGCAGCGCGAAATCGAACACCCGCACCCAGTAGTTGCCGCCGACGGCGCCCGCAAGCCACGGCGCGATAATCAGCGCGGCGATAAACAGCGCCATGCCAGGCCAGACGCGCTTAACGGGAAGGGAGGTGTGCAGCGTTGTGTCAGTCATGATTATTCCTTAAGCCCGCTGCGCCACGCGCTCGCCAAGCAGACCTGCCGGGCGGAACACCAGCACCAGAATCAGCACCAGAAAAGCGAACACATCCTGATAGTTGCTGCCGAAGACGCCGCCGGTCAGCTCGCTCAGGTATCCCGCGCCAAGAGATTCGATAAGACCAAGCAGAATGCCGCCCACCATCGCGCCGCGCAGGTTGCCGATACCGCCCAGCACGGCGGCGGTGAAGGCTTTGATCCCCGGCAAAAAGCCCATGGAAAAGCCCGCGCTGCCGTAGTTGCTCGCCATCATCACGCCAGCGAGGGCGGCAAACGCGCCGCCAATGGCGAAGGTGAGGGTGATTATCTGGTCAGGGTTAACGCCCATCAGGCGCGCCACCTGCGGGTTTTCCGCCACGGCGCGCATGCCGCGCCCCAGGCGGCTGTATTCCACCAGCAGCCACAGCCCGCCCATCACCGCCAGCGCCAGCCCAACGGTGACAATGCCGGTCACCGTAACGATAGCCGGCGGATGTCCGGCGTCGCCTGCCGTAACCGCGATGGCGTCCATCGGCAGGATCTGTGGGAACATCAGCGGATTGCGCGACCAGATAAGCATGGCGACGGTCTGCAACAGCACCGAAACGCCGATGCCGCTAATCAGCGGCGCCAGACGCGGCGCGTTGCGCAGGCGGCGATAGGCGAAGCGCTCCACCGCCATCGCCAGCAGCGCGCAGACCGCCATCGCCACGACCAGCGCGGCGAGCAGTTGCAGCAGAAGAGGCAGCCCGGGGAAATGCGCGTTCAGCGCATTCAATGCCGAAAGGGTGGTCAGCGCGCCGACCATAAGAATGTCGCCATGGGCGAAGTTAATAATGCGCAAAATGCCATACACCATGGTATAGCCGAGCGCGATTAGCGCGTAGATGCTGCCAAGCATCACGCCGTTTATCAGTTGTTGCAGGAGTGTATCCACAGTGCTATTCCAGCAGGTCACGTTGCGGCACTACCATCCAACAGGCTGATATCTTTGTAAAATACTCAATGTTTATTTCTTATGATAAATCCGCTGTTGACTAACTCATTGAAATGATGTGATTTTAAAAATCATCCCGATCGTTTTTCACAGCAAACAGATCAACATATGAGAAAAACAGAACAGTTGGCGTTGCCTGCCGCAGGTGAAAGCAGCCTGCCGAATGACCCGCCGCTGCGGGCGGTGCGCGCTTTTGAGGCCATCGCCCGCCACGGCAGCGTGACGGCGGCGGCGCAGGAGCTGTCGATTTCGCCCTCTGCCGTGAGCCACCAGCTGCGGGTGCTGGAAAGTTATTTGCAGGTGCCGTTAACCAACCGTCAGGGGCGGCGGCTGGTGCTAAGCCCGGAAGGACGAGACTATTACCGTTCGATCCGTTCGGCGTTTTCCGTGCTGCGGCGGGCCACGGAGCATTTGCTGGATCAATCCCAGTCGCGGCAGGTGACCATCAGCCTGATCCCGCTGTTCGGCATGGGCTGGTTTATTCCAAGGCTGCCGCGCTTTATGCGCGCCAACTCGCAAACGGAAATCAATGTGCTTTACGCCAACCACCGCAACTACCTGAGCGATGCGTCTGATATGTCGATTCGCTTTGGCAAAGGGCAATGGACAGGCTACCAGACAGAGAAACTTATCTCCGGGCGAATGGCGCCGGTATGCAGCCGCGAGTTTTTGCGCCTGCACGGACACATCGATACGCCGCAGCAGCTGGCGCAGATGCCGCTGCTGCATGATGAGGAGCGAAGCACCTGGGCGCAATGGTTCGAGCAGCAGGGGGTGCGCAAGCCGTTTCGCTACAGCGGGCCAATGTTTGAAGATGGTCTGCTGACGCTTGCCGCAGTGCAGGCGGGCATGGGCTGCGCGCTGATGCGCGAACCGCTTATCGCCCCGTACCTGCAAAGCGGGGAACTGGTGAAGGTGTTCAATGAGACGGTGGATGACGGGCGCGACTACTACCTCTGCGTGCGCGCCGACAGCGAAATGTCTGAAGCCGGCAGGCTGCTGCAAAACTGGCTGCGGGAAGAGGCGGCGAAAGAGGGCTGAGCGTTATGCCGCTTCATCTCGCTGGCGGAACTGCCCGGGGGTAACGCCATGGCAGTTTTTGAATGCGCGAGTGAAAGCGGCCTGCGTCTGATAACCGCAGGCTTCCGCCACCCGGCCCACCGCCATTTCGCCGCCAGCCAGCAGCCGCGCCGCCAGCGCCATTCGCACCTGGGTCAGCCAGGCCTGCGGCGTGACAGCGTAACGGCTGGCGAAGTGGCGGGCGAAGGTGGCGCGTGAGAGAAAGCAGCGCTCCGCCAGCAATTCCAGCGTCCAGGGGGCGGCGGGGTCGCTGAACACGGCCGCGACGGCGGGCGCGAGGCGTTTGTCCGCCAGCAGCGCCAGCATGCCAGGCGCGCTGTCGTGCAACAGCGCGCGCAGCAACAGCGTCAAAAACGTGGCGGTAAGCTCGCGCACGATGGCGCTGGCGCCCGGTTTGCCGCTTAAGCTCTCTTCTCCCAGCATCGCCAGCAGCGCGCGCAGCGAACGGCAATCGTCGCGCGCGGCGGTTTCCACTTTCACCACGCCGCTCGCGCCGTCGAACAGCAGCGCGCCGTTGACGCCAAAGTGAAACTCTCCGCAAAGCAGCGTCAGCTCGCCGCCTTTACCCTGCGTTACCACTTCCGTCAGCGTGCCGTTGTGGCGACGGGTTTTCGCCACAGGCTGCCCCGCCTGTTCAAGGCTGCTCAGCAAATGCGGCGCGCCGTAAGGCAGCAACAGAATGTCGCCCGCTTTTACCAGGGTTGCCTGTCCGCCTGTCTCAAGCCTGGCTTCTCCTGACAGAATGGCGTGCCAGGGCATAACGCCTGCGGGGGTTTGCGGGTGATCCGCCTCCCAGCGGCCGGCGAAGCGGCAATGCAGATCCACCGAACCTTGCGGCGCGAGCAGCGCAATGAGCTGACTGAGCGTATCCATAATCCTTCCTGAGACGATAAGACAAAAAGCTAAGACGATGGGCGGCAGATGCGCGGGAACGGCAGGGGTAATCTACAGCCATCGCCAACAGGGCGGAAACCAACAACTTAACAGGAGCATATCATGAGCCGTTTACAAACCATCAATCCGGAACAGGCAACTGGCAGAACCGCGCAGCTTTTCGGCGCCATCAAATCGGCAATGGGCAAAGTGCCGAACGCTTATGTCGCTATCGGCGCTAACTCGCCGGAAGTGCTTTCCCAGGCGTTGCAGCACAATGCCGCGCTGCGCAAAGGGGCGCTGAACGCCAGAGAGCTGGAGGCGATTAACCTCGCAGTGAGCGAGGCGACCGGCTGTGACTACTGCCTCGCGGCGCACAGCCTGATGGCGAAAAAAGCGGGCTTCACGCCAGAGCAGATCAAAGCGCTGCGCGCGGCGGATTATGCCGACGACAGCCGCTTCAACGCGCTGACCCGTTTCGCCCGCACCGTGGTCACCACTCGCGGCACGCTGCCTGCCCAGCAAGTGGAAGCCTTGCGCGCAGAGGGCTTTAACGACCAGCAGGTGGTGGAGATTATCAGCGCCATCAGCGCGATCCTTTTTACCAATATGATTAATCGCGTGAACGACACGGTGGTGGATTTCCCGAAAGCGGAATGATTCACCGGGCGTGAGGGTGAAAGATGACACCGTCACGCCCTCCGTGTGGTAAGCCACATGAAGCGAGCCGCCGCGCGGGTAAAACGATGCTCGCGCGCCGCCACGGTAAAGGCGATAAGGTCGTTTCTTCCCTTTAAGCATGGTTTTCATGGAGGCCTGGCGGCACAGAATCGCACCGTATTAATAAATATGGCTCATAAGCGCATGCTGATTAATTGCTCTAATCGCGCCCGCCTGGCTTTGTTAAGGTAGATAGCGGTTTCAACATGTGAGGAGCAAAAAATGAAGATAATTCGCAGCGGTTCTCAGCCTTCGGCGCAGGGACCGGAGCAGTGGTTTACCGGCCGGGTACGTATCGATTCCCCCTTTCAGGCAACTGAACCGGCCCGCGTTGGCGGCGCAACGGTGACCTTCGAGCCCGGCGCGCGCACCGCCTGGCATACTCATCCGTTGGGACAGACGCTAATCATCACTCAGGGCCGCGGCTGGTTGCAAAAATGGGGTGAAGAGATTGTAGAGATGAACCAGGGCGATATTGTCTGGATCCCGCCTGAAGTAAAACACTGGCATGGCGCGACGCCCGACACGGCGATGACGCATATCGCTATCGCCGAAGCGCAGGACGGCAGCCCGGTAGAGTGGATGGAAAAAGTGAGCGACTCACAGTATAAGAAATAGTCACCCCCTGTTATTTCCGGAGATCCTCATGACCATGAAAGTGCTTGGATACGCTGCGCAATCCTCTTCCACGCCGCTGGCGCCGTTCGAATTTAACCGTCGCACGCCGCGCCCCGATGATGTGGTGCTGGAAATTTTGTATTGCGGCGTGTGCCACTCCGATTTACACCAGGCGCGCGACGACTGGGGCTTTAGCCAGTATCCCCTTGTGCCGGGCCATGAAATTATTGGCCGGGTAGCCTCGGTGGGCAGTGACGTCACCCGCTTTAAGCCGGGCGACATCGCCGCCGTCGGCTGCATGGTCGATTCCTGTCGCGAATGTCATCCGTGTCGTGAGGGGCTGGAGCAATATTGCGAAGAAGGGTGCGTGCAGACCTATAACGGCGTGGACCGGCACGACGGCCAGCCTACCTACGGCGGCTATTCACAGGCGATTGTCACATCCGAGGCGTTTGTGCTGCGCGTGCCGCAAGGGCTGGCGCTGGAGTCCGCCGCGCCGCTGCTGTGCGCGGGCATCACTACCTGGTCGCCGCTACGGCACTGGAACGTGGGCGAGGGGAGTAAGGTGGCGGTGATCGGGCTTGGCGGGCTTGGCCATATGGCGCTTAAGCTGGCGCGGGCGCTGGGCGCGGAAGTGACGCTTTTTACCCGCTCGCCAGGCAAGGAAGAGGACGCCCGCCGTCTGGGCGCCCACAACGTGGTGCTTTCCACCGACCCGGCGCAAATGGAGCAGGTTAAGGGCGCATTTGAGTTGATTATCGACACGGTGCCCTATGAACACGATATCAACCCCTACATGCCAACGCTCCAGCTCGACGGCACGCTGGTGTTTGTCGGCCTGCTCGGCAACATTAACCCCGTGCCGAACACCGTGCCGATGATCATGGGGCGCCGTTCGGTCGCCGGTTCCGCCATTGGCGGCATTGCCGAAACGCAGGAGATGCTCGATTTTTGCGCGCAGCACGGCGTGACGGCGGACGTAGAGGTGATTGGTATCCAGGAGATCAACGAAGCCTGGGAGCGCATGCAAAAAAGCGATGTGAAGTATCGCTTTGTGATTGATATGGCTTCCTTGCAGTCACCACAGTGAGTCAGCGCAGGCTAAGGAAATAGATAACGTCTGCTTATAACGCTTTTTCATAACGACGCAGGCGGGTGGCATATTCCTGCAATGACAACCAGGCTTAGGGACACGTACAACGCAAAGGAGGAAAAGATGCCCTTAAACTATGCGAGCTGTATCGAAGCCTGTTATGACTGCGCCGCCGCCTGCGATTACTGCGCTTCATCCTGCCTGAAAGAGGAAGACCCGGGGATGATGCGCGACTGTATTCGTCTTGATATGCAGTGCGCCAATATGTGTCGTCTGGCCGCGCAATTTATGGCGATGGGCAGCGCCTGGGCGAAATCGGTGTGCCAGCTTTGCGCCGAGATTTGCGAAGAGTGCGGCAAAACCTGTCGCCAGCACCAGATGGACCACTGCCAGCGCTGTGCCGACGCCTGCGAGCGCTGCGCGCAGGCCTGCCGCGAAATGGCGTGATCCCATCGCGCCCCCGCGGGGGCGTATTCGCGCTCTTTTTTTGCCTGCCGCTGGTTTTTGTTGCTAAATCAGCCGAATGTCTTAAAGCGCGAGGCTATGTTTCGGTGCTTTACTTCCTTTTAGCCTGTTACCGGGGCCGTGGTCTGAACGAACACGTGCCGCGGAGGTATGAATGCGAGTAAAATAAAGAAAAAAGGAAGCGAAGATGAGCCGTAGCCGCGCTGAAGTCATTATTGAGCGTATCCATAACGCCCTGAGCGGCGACCCGCTTTATGCCACCAACCTGCTTTACCAGAGCCTGGAGTCTGCCTCTTTCGGTATGGTCAAGGTCGTGGTCTTTTTCTTTCAGGTAGCCGACAACGATCTGAGCGCGGATATGATTGCCCGTGAAGTGCTGGCGCGGCTTCATGACGAAGGCATTTTCGTTGCCTTTCATAAAACCCGGCGTCGCGACGGCGAACGGCTGCTCACGGTCACTAAAGCGCTTAACAGCGAAAACTTCAACTATACCTATGGCAACCTGCAAGGCTTCACCCGGCTCTGGCTGATTAAAACGACGGAGGCGGAAAGAGCGTTGCGGGAGATGAAAGCGCAGCAGAAAAACGTGGTATTCAAACACTAATTTCGCTTAACAGGCTAACGGTCGGTAAAAATTTAACTACGCTATTTCAGGCACCTTTGCGGTTGCGTGGCCCCGGATCTTGCTGGCGGCGCAACGGCTGTCCTTTATCCGACTGGAGCCTGATATGGAAAGAGACGCACCGCCACGCCGTTCAGCGCTTGCGCTGGCGTTTTATGAGTTGCTCAACCCGCTGCCGCTGGGCTTCTTCGCCGCCGCCTGGATCTTCGATATCCTTTATATCAAAACCTTTCAGGTCTTCTGGACCCAGGGCGCCAGCTGGCTGATCCTTTTTGGCCTGCTTATCGCCATTCTTCCCCGGCTTATCAATCTCGTGCACACCTGGTGGGGCCGCCACGGCGCTTATGTGCGCGCCTACCGCCTGGATTTCTGGCTTAACCTGCTCGCCATTCTGCTTGCCATTCTGAATGCCTTTATTCATAGCCGGGACGCCTGGGCGGTGGTGCCGGCAGGCGTTATTCTTTCCACGCTGGTGGTGCTGCTTATCAGCATCGCCAACATCCAACTGGCGCTGCGCACCCGCGCATAAGGAGCAACGATGAAAGCGTTAGCGATTGCTGTGCTGTCCGCGCTGCTTCTGGCGGGCTGTAATGATGATGCTTCCATTGACCCGGCGAAACAGACCGGCCCGAACCCGGAGCTGCCGGAAGCGAAAAACTTCCTGATGCCGCCGATGCAGGTGCCAAAAGGGGTGCCGTGGAAGCAGGGTGAAATGCCGAAGGTTGCCGAAGGGCTGAAAATAGAAAAGATTGCCGAAGGGCTGAAGCACCCGCGCCAGGTTTATATGCTGCCGAATAATGACGTGCTGGTGGTGGAAGCGAACGCGCCGAAGGGCAAACCCATCGGCTTCCCGAAATCGCTTATCATGGGCATTGTGCAGAAATCCTCCGGCAAAGGGGGCGAAGGGGGCGACAGCATTACGCTGCTGCGCCCGACGGCAGGCGGCTGGGAAAAGCATCTCTTTCTTGAGCATCTGCATTCGCCTTTCGGCGTGCAGCTTATCGGCAACACCCTGTATGTGGCGAATGCCGACAGCCTGATGACATTCCCGTACCAGACCGGCCAGACGCGCATTACCGCACCGGGCACGCTGCTCACCGAACTGCCCGGCGGGCCGATTAACCATCACTGGACCAAATCCCTGCTGGCAAGCCCTGACGGCAGCAAGCTCTATGTGGGCGTAGGCTCTAACAGCAATATCACCGAAAACGGCATTGGCGCCGAGTATCGCCGCGCGGCGGTGCTGGAGGTGGATGCCGCCACCGGCGCAAGCCGTATTTACGCCAGCGGCCTGCGTAACCCGACCGGGCTACAGTGGGAGCCGCAAACCGGCAAGCTCTGGGCGATAGTCAATGAGCGCGACGAAATCGGTTCGGATTTGGTGCCGGACTATATCACTTCAGTGCAGGAGCATGGTTTCTACGGCTGGCCCTGGAGCTATTTCGGCCAGCATGTCGATGAACGTGCGCAGCCGCCGCGCCCCGATATGGTGGAGAAAGCGATTAAGCCTGATTACGCCATCGGCTCTCACGTGGCGCCGCTGGGCCTGGCGTTTTCCGGCACCAACGGGCTGCCGGGCTATGAAAACGGCGCGTTTATCAGCGAGCATGGCAGCTGGAACCGCAAACCGCTTAACGGCTATCGCGTTATCTGGGTGGCGTTTCGCGACGGCATGCCGTCAGGCGTGCCGAAAACCGTGGTCTCCGGTTTTCTTTCCGACGATGAGAAAGAGGTGCGCGGGCTGCCGGTGGGGCTGGCGATGGACAGCAGCGGCGGGCTGATAATCGCCGATGACGCCGGAAACATTGTCTGGCGCGTCAGCGCGGCGGGCGGCTGACGCCCAACCCGGCTGCGCGTCAGCCGGGTTCTCCCCTTAATTCAGGCGGCTTGCTGCTCCTCGCGTCTTGCTTCATGCTCGCGGCTTTTGCAGGGAAGGAGGGACCATGACCTTTGAGGAAAAGCTCGCGCTGTCGCTTGCGATAATGGAGAAGAAAAAGATGTGGCGCAGTCATTATGCGCCGCCGCTGTATCGCTTACTGTGGAAATGCGGCGTCCACATTCCGCCGCCGCCTTTTGCGCCTTTCTGGCTGAACGTGACCTTTTTCGGCGTCACTTTTGGGCTGACCTGGACGCTGATAATGACGCTCACGGTCTGGCGCGCCTCGCCAATTATCATGCCTGTTCTGCTTTCTCACGCGCTTTTTGCCGGCCTGATCTTTGGCTTAAGCATGGCGCTGTTCCACAGCTGGCGGCGAGCGGCTAACCGGCTTCCGGCATGGAATAAACTGACAGCGCGGCAGGGGAGGGGAGAGGGAGCCTGACGGCAGGCGCAACGCGACAACCGGCGGGTGGACAGCGCGCCACCCGCGATAACCTGCAAAGCGGTATTGCTTTATCCCACCTCAGGCAACAGACCAAAAGCCATCAGCGCCTGAATGGCGATGACCCCCACGCCGCAGGCGACAACCAGCAGCAACAACGGCCTGCCGCCCGCAACCCGCCATGAGGAAACGGCCGTCTGCTGGCGGCTTTTCCACACCAGCAGCGCCGGAATAATTAACGCCAGAATCGCCAGCGCCACCCCTGCGTAGCCGAGCGCCATCACAAAGCCCTGCGGATAGAAAAGCGCGAAAGCGAGCGGCGGGAGAAACGTGATAAGTCCGCTTTGCAGACGACCGCTGGCTTTACGACTGCGCTGGAACATATCGCTCAGATAATCAAACAGCCCGAGAGAGACGCCAAGAAACGAGGTCGCCAGCGCCAGATCCGCAAACAGATGCACCGCCAGCTCAACGTGCGGTGAAGCGACGACCTGGCGCACCGCCTGCAACAGGCCGTTCAGCCCGGCGTGGTTCGCCAGCAGCTGGTTAAAGGTGGCGGCGTCGATAGCGCCAAGCGTCGCCAGCTGCCAGAAAATATAGGCGACAAGCGGAATGGCGCTGCCGGTAATAAACACCAGGCGCAGTTTGCGAATATCGCCGTTCAGGTAGCTGACGATGCTCGGCACGCTGCCGTGAAAGCCAAAAGAGGTAAAAATCACCGGAATGGCAGAAAAGGCAAGCCCCTGGGAAAGCGGCATCGACAGCAGATTCGCCTGATGAACGTGCGGCATCAGCAGCGCCAGCATAACGATGAGAAGCACTATTTTGGCGCTGAACAGCAGGCGGTTGAACATGTCGACCATGGCGGTGCCAATGCAAACTATGCCGCCGGCAACCAGCGTAAACAGCAGCACGCCGGAAGAGGGGGTAAGCGCGAGATCAAACCAGTCGCTGAGACTCGCCGCCAGCAGTTCGCCCGCGCCGCTGATGTAGGCCGCCGTCAGGGCATACATCAAAAACAGCATGCTAAAGCCGGCGAGCCACTGGCCGGGCCGTCCCAGGTAACGGCGCGCCAGCGTGCCAAGGCCGGTATCCGCCGGGACGTGCTGATACACTTCCACCAGCAGCAGGGCGGTGTAGCACATCAGCGCCCACATGCCGATCAGCAACAATAACGTAACGCCCATGCCCACGCCTGCGCTGGCAAGCGGCATAGCCAGCATCCCTGCGCCGATGGTGGTGCCCGCCACGATGAAAACACTGCCAAGAGTGCGGTTCTTCACGCTTTCCTCTGAAATAACATTCACAAAAAATAATGGCGCGAAGGGTAAGGGATTAGCGCCGCTGCGTCAAACAGCAGTTACAAGCAGTGTAATTTCATCTTTACAGCTATTTTTGTGAACCAACTGGAACAGAAAAGATAAATCCTGTAACCTGCGCCGGGCTGTCGCTTCGTTAAATTCACCAGTCGTTATGCAGGCTTAGCGCTTCGTTAAATTAACCACGCTATTTACACAACCCACGCACGGATTTTCGATTCTGTGAATCCAACACGATCGTATTCCCCCACAGCGCAAGCCATCTGCGGCAGCAGAGGATCTAAACAGATCCAAAACGCCGTTTAAGCGGTTAAAAAGTAGCCCACCGGATCTTTAAGATAACAGCCCGGACTGTGGATAAAGTGTTGGTAAAAGCGCCTGTGGATAAACTGTGATGAAAAATTGCGCGGCGGCGGGAAACGAAACGGGTAGCCCGGCGTTGTCGCCGGGTTGTTCAGAAAGCGATACAGACAGGGAACATCAGTAACGGCCAGGCGAGGCGAACAGGCGGTGCGCGGGCAAGAAAAAAGGATCCGGCACCGTTTCGGTGTCGGCCTCCAGCGCGTTAAGAAACCCGCTGGCCCACCAGTGATGGTTGTAATGGCATATTTGCTGGCGCAGCTGTTGATGGCGCCTTTTACGCTCCGCAAGCGGCATTGAAAGCGCGCAGTGCAGTGCTTCGCTGAGTTCGCCTGCGTCATAGGGGTTGACGAGCAGCGCGTCGTGAAGCTGCTCCGCCGCGCCGGTAAAGTGCGAAAGGATAAGCACCCCGGGGTCCGCCGGGTCTTGCGCCAGCACATATTTTTTCGCCTCAAGCGACATCCCTTCGCAGAACGGGGTAAACAACCCGATGCAGGACTGGCTGTAAAGCGATTCGCGGCGCGCCGTTTCCGGCGTGTCGTTATGCAAATAGTTCACCGGCGACCAGTCGAAATCGCCATAGCTGCCGTTCAGTTCGCCGCAGAGTCGTTCGAGCTGGTGGCGCAAGCCTGGCGTAAAGCAGGGCGACGCCCGGGACGGGTCCGAAACCTGAACCAGCGTGACGTCATGCAGATACTGAGGGTGTTGCTCAAGCAGCTGACGCAGCGCGGCAAGACGCCAGGCGATGCCGCTGGCGTCGCTGATGACATCGGTGCTGACCACCCACCGCGGCCGTTCCTTTCGCACCCCGGCAGGCGGCGGCGAAGCGGCGACGCCACAGGGAAACACGCCCACCCGCAGCAGATGGCCGTTGACACGAAAAAGCGTTTCAGAGACTTTTTCCGTGCGGTAACGCCGGGAGATCCAGGTGACGAAGTGGCTGGCGTCGTTGCGCGACTGAAAGCCCACCAGGTCATAATAAAACAACGACTGCATCAGCCAGTCATGCTCTGGCAGGGCGCGGAAGATCTCCCCCGGCGGAAAAGCGTGATGCAAAAAAAAGCCGCAGCGGTTTAAGTACCCGGCTTCTTTCAGGTTCCTCGCCACCCCCATCAGATGATAATCATGCACCCAGACGCTATCGTCAGGGCAAAGATGATCGGCTATTTGTTCAGCCACCCTTTCGTTATAGCGCCGGTAAGCTTCAAACGCGCCGGACTGGAAAACCGCGAGATCCGGGCGGTTATGGAAAACCGGCCACAGCTGTTTATGCACATAGCCGTGATAGTAATCGCCATATTCCTCAGCCGTAAGGCTCCAGCTACAGAGTTCGCACTCCGCCAGTTCGCGCTGGCGGATGCTGCGTTTGTCGTCTTTACTGATTTCGCCGCTCCATCCCAGCCAGAGGGCATTTTTTTGTTTCGCCACCCCAAACAGCGTTTCGCTAAGCGGGCGCAGGGGCGAATGGCTTATGACGTCGCACTGGTTGCTCGCCATGATGAGTCGGGACATAGCTTCTCCTGATGGATAGATGCGGCGTTAAAGTTGCCAGGCTTTTTCCGCTTCGGTGACCTGATGCTCAAAGCGCGCCAGCTCTTCTTGCTTGCTGATAAGCCACAGGCGGGTGAACTCCTCGCCAAGCTGTTCACGCAGCCAGGGGGAAAGCGCGAAGAGCGTCAGTGCGTGGTGCTGGTTCGCAGGCAGGGGCGGCGGGCTGGCGTCGGCAGGCGGCAGGCCCGGCATTTTATCCATTCCGTAAAGCATAGCGGCGAGCAGCGCGGCCACCGCCAGATACGGGTTAGCGTCGGAGCCGGCCAGACGGTATTCGAACCGCTGCGCTTTAGCCGATGCGCAGGGAATGCGGATAGCCGTGGCGCGATTGTTATGCCCCCAGCCTGAAAATCGGGGCGCGGCCAGCAAGGGTCGTAACCTTCGCCAGGCGTTGACATTCGGCGCCAGCAGGGCAAGCGAAGCGGGCATCAGCGCCAGCAGTCCCGCCATGGCGTGCTGCATGATTTCTGGCAACGCATCGGGGGCGCCGGCGAAAAGATTAGCGCCCTGCGCGTTGTTCAGGCTGATGTGAAAATGCATGCCGCTGCCCGCTTTGTCGCTATGGGGTTTCGCCATAAATGTCGCGCTATGGTGGCGCGCTTGCGCAAGCTGGCGAATGAGCCGCTTCATGGCGAGCAGGTTATCGCAGGCGGCGAGGAGATTATCCGTATGACGAAAGTTCAGCTCATACTGCCCGCTGCCCGCCTCGGCAACGATGCCTGTCAGCCCGCGCTCCTGTAGTCCGGCGTGATGTTCTATCTCGGCAAGCAGCGCAGCGGCGGCGGGCGCGCCGTCAATATTCAAAAACGGGCAGCCGCTCGCGGCCGCTTCTTCCGGCGTTTCGCTAAGGTAGAACTCCATTTCCGGCGCGATAACCGGGTAAAGGCCGCGCTGGTGAAAGGTCGCCAGCATCTTTTGCAGGATCACGCGCGGCTCAAGCGGACAGGGCGCGCCGTCCGGCTCGCGCATGGTCATCTGCAACTGCGCGTAACGCGCCGGGTCTTTGGCGCAAGGCTTTAATGTGCCCGGCACCGGCAGGCAAAGGCGATCCGGCTCGGTAGTGGAAAGCGTATCGTTGGCGACGTGGGCAATCTGGCCTTCTAATTCCGTGGCGTAAAGCGAGAGCGGGAAATAACACCCTTCCTCAAGAGACAGCAGCGCGTCCACGCCAATTTTCTTACCGCGCGGCCTGCCGTGGCAGTCATAAAGATAAATGTCGATAGCCTCGGTTTGGGGATGTTCCCGCAGATAAGCCCGGGCCTCTTGCGCGAAAGTCATGGCGGCAGGCGCGTAGCGCTGCGCCAGCAAGTCGGCGTGAAACAGCATCGAAAACATGGCGGGCTCCGGTGTAGAGGCACGGGTGGCGGCAGGTTTTTTGAACCGGCCTCGCACGATTTTTGTCGTCATAGCAGGGTCTTTGGTGATGCCTTTCGGCGGTAAGGCTAGTCTGGCTTTTTTTGCGCCATGACGTCGTAAAAAAAGCATAAAAAGCGTGGGCAGGAAGGTAAAGGCAGTATAAACGCGGCGGCGGTGGAGAGAGTGCGGTAGTCACGGGCGAGCGGGTTTGCTCGCCCGAGGTAGGGTCAGGCTTTGGGGTCCTCTTGCTCCTGGCGCATGGCGAACGAGAAGGTCTGTGAAGGCTCAAATAAGGAGAGGCTTTCGATCTGGTCGAGCAAAATCACCTTGCGGAAATCGAGCGCGGTGCGCGGCTCAGAAGTCAGCGAGATGTTATGGCGCGCATACCAGGCGCTGTAGTTATGTTCAACGCGCAAATCCAGCGTCTGGTGATCGCGGTAGCCGCTCAGCATCGGAATCAAAACGATGTTATTGGCGTCTTCCCGGTCGAAGGTGGCGGTATGGATCATGCCGATGTAGATCCGCTGCGATTTCATCGTCACCCATGCCAGCTCTCCTTGCTCCATGCACTGATACAGCAGCCCTTCCACGCCGTTCGCCCGGGAAAGATGCTTGTAAAGCTCCCGTCGCGCGGCGCTGTCGAGCCTTGCGCTGCGCGCCCAGTTAGAGCGGTAGAGGCAGAAGAGAATAGCGAAGGCGAGCATAACCACCACGGGCGCCTGGATGCCAAGAAAGCTCCAGTTCATAAATGTCATGTGGTAGCGATACTCGCCCGGGCCAAACCACTGAGGGAGCTCGTTCATGGTGAGCGACGTCAACAGCAGCAGTAGCCAGAGGATGGCGGTAGCGAGAATGCCTTGCAGAACGAAAATACAGCCGTTCAGCGCCACCAGAAAGTAGACGTCCCAGCCGGACGTGCGTTTGAACTGAAACCGGGTAGAGAGATCCCGGCTGGTGTACCAGTAACCGCACACCATTAACACCATAAAAATTGCTGTTCCCATCTCAGGCTCGCTTTAGTGCTTCGATATGGCGGGCAAAATCTTCCTGTACCGCCTTGCAATGAATATTCACCGACGCGTTGCCGTCTTCGTCAATCAGGATGCGATCCCCGTCGTCAATGGAGTCCTGAATCTCTTCGTGACTGATAACCTGTAGCAGTTTTTCCGGGCTGGTAAAAAGCGATAAAAAGAGTCGTTTCATGATTTCCTCCGACGCAAGAGTATAGAAAGCCTCAGCAAGGGCGTGGATAAGCCAGGCGGTTTTTAAGATATATCTTCGTTGCGCGCCTGATTTTCCCCTGCATTTTTTACGCTTTTAATAGTTAATGATTATGCGTATGATTCTCATTTTCTATGGAAGCGGTTTCATTTCCGCTGCTGTAACACGCTAAAAAATAACGATCGCCGCGCCAGTGGCGGCGCAGATGGCACCCCGTGCCGCTTTTAAAAAAGGAAAGACGTGTCATGACCATGAAACCCTGCGCTCTGGCGCTGCTGGCTCTCTTTACGCTCGGCGGCTGCGCTGCGCAAAAGCCATCCCAACCGCAAGCTGCCGCCGCCCCTGCGGTTAACGCGCCGCAGAACGCCAACCTGAAGCAACGCGAACTGGCTAATGGCGTTTATGAGCTGGTGGAAAACCCGGCGAATCACGCGATTTACGTGGCGACCGCGCAATCGTTCAAGGATGTGCAGGGCGGAGTGGTTTATAAGCTGGATCCGAAGACCTTAAACACGCTGGGTGAAGCGCATACCGATTTGAAAAACTTTGGCGCGACGCAGGATCCTGAAGGCAAAACGCTGTTTGTTACCAACTCGCTCGATGGCGGCATCAGCGCCATTGATACCGCCAGCGGCAAAGTGAAAGGTCGTCTGCTGTTTAGCGAGCGCAACGAGAAAGGCTTTCCCTATGGCGCGCGCGAAATCATCTGGCACGACGGGCTGCTTTACGTCGGCGGCGTAGGCGACCCGGCGGTTATCTGGGTGGTGGATGCCGAAACGCTGAAGCTTAAAGCGCGTATTAAAAACGCAGGCAAATGGGTCACCGGCCTGCACTTCTCTGCAACCACCAGGCGTCTGTACGCGGCAAACGGTGGCGGCGAAATTCTGGTGATTAACCCGCGCAACAACCGCATCGAAAAACGCTGGAAGCCGCTTGGTGACAAAGAGGCCCTGCTGCTCAACATGGCGGAAGACCCGGCGACCGGCCGCCTGTTCGTTACCGATAATTCCAGAGCGAAAACCACGCTGGTGCTGGATATCCGCAGCGGCAGCATCATTAAACAGCTCGACCTCGGCGACTCGCTGGCGGTGAAGTTCAACGCGAAACGCAACGAGCTTTATCTCACCCAGCGTGAATCCGGCAAGCTGCTGAGTCTTGACGCCACCACCTATAAGGTTAAGCAGAGCTGGGATCTCAAACCGAACCCCAACAGCCTGCTGCTTTCCGCCGACGGCCAGACGCTTTATGTCACCGTAAAACAGCCGTTTAACAAAGACCACTCCACGAAAGGTCTGGACAGCGTCGTTCGTATTTCGCTTTAACTTTTTCGGCCCGGCAACGGGCCTTTTATTGCGCATTTTACAGCAAGGTAAACACCAGAAATGAAAAGCACACCGTTACGTAAAACGCTGCTGGCGCTGGCTGTCGGCGCGGCAACCCAGGTAGCGCATGCCGCTGCCGCCACGGATGAACCGGCTAATCAGGAAGATACGGTGGTGGTGCAGGCCGCCCCGCAGAATGACTTTACGCCGGGCGGCGACACCCCGGTTCCGGCTTATCTTGACGGTCAGGTGGCGCACGGCGGCCGCCTGGGAATGCTTGGCGAGCAAAACGCCATGGATGTGCCTTTCAACGTCATCAGTTACACCTCGAAGCTGATTGAAGATCAGCAGGCGAAAAGCATTGCCGATGTGGTGCGTAACGACGCCAGCGTGCAGAACGTACAAGGCTTCGGCAACTTCCAGGAAACCTACCGTATTCGCGGGTTCCAGCTTAACGGCGACGATATCACCATTGGCGGTCTGGCAGGCGTGTTGCCGCGCCAGGTGGTGGGCCTGTCGATGATCGAGCGGGTGGAGGTGTTCAAAGGGGCCAATTCGCTGGTCAACGGCGCGGCGTCATCGGGCGTGGGCGGCATGATTAACCTTGAGCCGAAGCATGCCGATGATTTGCCGCTGACCCGCGTCGGCGTGGATTACACCTCTTCTTCTCAGGTTGGCGGCTCGGTGGACGCGGGCCGTCGCTTTGGCGACAACAACCAGTTCGGCGCGCGGGTTAACCTTGTGCACCGCGAAGGCGATACCGCCGTTCACGGCGAACACCGCCGCACGACGCAGGCTTCGCTGGGTCTTGACTACCGCGGCGATCGCCTGCGCACCTCGCTGGACATGGGTTATCAGAAGCAAACCTTTCACGGCGGCCGCCTGGGGGTGAACGTGAGCGGCGTAAACTTCATTCCTGAAGTGCCGGACGCCACCCATAACTACAGCCAGCAGTGGGCGTTCAGCGACATCGAAAGCGAATTCGCTCTGGCGCGCGCGGAATATGATCTTGTTGACGGCTGGACGGCGTATGCCGGTGTCGGCGGCCAGCACTCTCATGAAATCGGTCTTTATGGCGTACCGAAAATCACCAACGCCGACGGCGACGCCACCATCAGCCGCCTCGACACCAACCGCATTATTGATAATTTCAGCGGTATGGCGGGCATTCGTGGTCGCTTCGATACGGGCTTTATCAGCCATAAAACCAACGTGGGTTACTCTGCGATGACGCACCGGGACAAAATCGCCTGGCGCTCATCGAAAGTGAACCCCACCACCAATATTTACGACACCAACCCGGTCAACAAGCCTGCTAACGCCACTTTCGCCGGCGAATATTACGACCCGCTGACCACGGGGCGCACCCGCAGTCAGGGCTGGCTGCTGAGCGATACCCTCGGCGTGCTGGAGGATACCGTGCAGCTCACCCTGGGCGCGCGTTATCAAAAAGTGGTGGTGCGCAGTTACGACAACAATACGGGCGCGGAAAAGCAAGATTCACGCTTTAATGAAGACCGCTGGATGCCGACGTACGGCATTGTCTATAAGCCGTGGCAGACGGTGTCGCTCTATGCGAACCATACCGAGGCGTTGCAGCCAGGCAGCAGCGCGCCGCAGGGCGCCGCCAACTATGGCCATAGCACAGGCGTCATCCATTCAAAACAAAACGAAGTGGGCGTGAAGGTGGATTTCGGGCGCGTCGGCGGGTCGCTGGCGCTGTTTGAAATCAAGCAGCCTTCGGCCTTCCAGGACAGCGTGACCAAAATCTACGCGCTGGACGGCGAGCAGCGTAACCGCGGGATTGAGCTTAATCTTTTCGGCGAGCCTGTGGCGGGTGTACGCCTGAACGGCAGCGCCACCTGGCTTGAGCCGGAGCTGACTAAAACCAAAGACGGCCTGAACGACGGCAATGACGCCGTCGGCGTGCCGAACTTCATCGCCGCGCTGGGGGCGGAGTACGATATCAAGCCGGTGGAAGGGTTAACGGCGACCGCCAGCCTCAACCACAGCGGGTCGCAGTATGTGAATGCCGCCAATACCAAAAAACTCGACAGCTTTACTACGCTGGACCTGGGAATGCGCTACAAAATGCGTCTGAACCAGGATCAAAACGAAATGGTGTGGCGGGTTGGGCTGGATAACGTTACCAACGAGAAATACTGGTCGAATGTGGAAAGCAACGGCTTCTATATCTACCAGGGCGCGCCGCGTACGCTGAAAGTCTCGATGAGCTACGACTTCTGATAAAAAAGCTCCCGTCCGCGGGCGGGAGCAAGTCTGCTTCAGTGGTGGAACCCACCCTGCAAGCCGGTCACGCTTCCATGCGGTATCCGGCGAAATGGCATCAGGCGCTGGCTGGCTGATGATAATAGGTGGTAATGCCCAGATAACGGGTGAAGGCTTCATGCAGCACCTTCGCTGTGGCGGAGTGGTTCATCGCCACATGGTGTTCGAAGCCGTTGTTGCAGATCCACGCCAGCAGCCCCTCCAGCTGCGGCACCTGCACCACTGCGCGGCAACCTACGGTATCAAGCGGATCGTCCACCGATTGTCCTTCACCCACATACGCGCGTATCTCACCGGTTAAATCGTCGGTGCTCAGGCGAAAGTACGTCATCGGCCCGCTTTTAAGACGGCCATGCACCGCGCCGCAGGTGTTCTCTTTGCCGACGGTGGTGCCGATAATATCCGCTGTGCCCATCGCCGGGCTTTCCAGGCTGGCGCTCGGGAAGTTGCCGCAGTGGAACAGCACGCATTTGTCGCGCTCGTCGCCAAAGTTATTGTTCCAGTCGGCAATAGAGGCGGGGCTGAGCGAACAGCTCGCCAGCGCGTACATGGAAAGCGCGCCCATAACGTCAACTTCGCAGGCGCTGGGCATCAGTTGCCCCGACATCACGCTCATAATCGAGCAGACGTTAATGCCAAGATTCTCCTGGAGCGAGGTCCAGCACTGGATGGCGGTGGTGTCGATATCGTTGGCGATCACCCATTCGCTTATCACTACAAAAAGCTTCGCCATCGTCACCAGTTTTTCCGCTGGAATGGCGCTCGCGTCGGCGTTATCGACCAGTACGCGGCGCTTTTCTTCCACCCGGATATCGTCATCGCGCAGTAGCCTGACGCGGGTAAACACCTCAGAGAGATCGAGCGTTTCGACCGCCACGCCCATTCTTTCCAGCAGCTTTTCACTGTAGCGCACCGTGTTAAAGCCCGCAGGGCGCGCGCCAATGGCGCCAACCCGAACGCTGCGCATCGCTTTCACGACCCGGCAGAGCTGCGCAAAACGCTTGAGATCTTTTTCAAACGCGTCGCCCGTTAGCGCGCAAACGTGCTGCGTGGTAAGAGTGAAAGGAATGCCGTACTGGCGAAGGTTATTACAGAGCGAAATTTTGCCGCAGAAGCTGTCGCGGCGGGTGGCGAGGCCCCTTTTGTCGAGGTTGTCTTCTTCTGCCTGTACCAGCACCGGCACGTTCAGGCCGGAAAGGCGAATGGCTTCCGCCACCGCTTTTTCATCGCCGAAGTTTGGCAGCAGCACCACGATGCCGTGAATACTGTCGCGGTGCTGGCGAAAGCGTTCGGCGCATATCTTTGCTTCCTGGCGCGTCTCTACGCCGCCAAGCTCTGTCTCGTTTTCATCCACCATAATGGTGTTGATGCCCAGCCGGTCGAAGAGGGTGACCGCCTGCTGGCGGGCTTGCGCGACCAGATAACTTGGGAAGAAACCGCGGTTGCCGATAATAATGCCCATGGTCAGTTGTTGGGGGATACGGGTCATAATGCTGCTCCAGTAAAGGGTTACGCGTTGTACTGTTTTGTTATTCTTGTTCTGCCTTCGCGCACAGCCGTTCGGCGTGACGCGCCACGCTTGCTGCGTCGATCTCATGGCGCTTGCGCGTCGAGGCGCGATCGGCGGCGATGGCGTAATCGCCATCGGCAATGCCGAGCCTGCGCAGCGGGATAGCGCAACCTGCTTCCGCCAGCACCTCCGCCACCAGGCTGCCAACGCCGCCATTAACGTTGTGCTCTTCAACGCTAATCACCGCCTTGCTGCGCTTAAGCGCCGCCAGTAACTGCTGCGTATCGCAGGGACGAATTGACGGTACACTGATTACCGCCGCTTCAATACCCTTATCCGCCAGGTGTGCGGCGGCATCGACAATTTCGTGCACCGTTGAACCCATGGCCACCAGGGCAATATCTTCTCCCTCGCGCAGCACGTCGATTTTTCCGGGTTCGAAGCGGTAATGTTCGTCATGCAACACGGGAAGCGCTTTGCCATCGAGACGAATGTAAACCGGCCCGTCGTGATCAAGGGCGTAATCAATTATCTGGCGGCATTCCAGCGGGCAGGAAGGCGCGTAAATTTCGATGTTGCCGAAGCCGCGCATGATGGCGATATCGTCAATGCTGTGATGGGTACTGGCGAGCGGCCCGTAGCTGGCGCCGGCGTTCAGACCAAACAGCTTGACGTTAGTATTGTTGTAGCAAACATCGACTTTTATCTGCTCATTAGCGCGTGAAATCAAAAACGGCGCGGCGTTGCAGGTCACGGCGATTTTACCGCCGATGGCAAGCCCGGCCGCCGCGCCTACCAGCGTCTGTTCGGCGATGCCGACATTCACCAGCCGGTCGGGAAATTTCTGGATAAAAGGCGAGATTTTCGCCGTCGAGGTGGAGTCCGCCACGACAGGCACCAGGTCAACGCCGCGCTCGACGGCGTCAATAAACGCATTAACCATTACCGTTGCGAGATGTTCGCTGTTACTCATCTTTCAGTTCCTCCAGCGCCAGTTCGATCTCTTGCTCTTTCGGCACGCGGTGGTGCCATTCCGCACGCCCCTGAATAAAAGAGACGCCAGCGCCTTTTGTGGTATGCGCGATGATGACCTGGGGTTTGCCGTTGGGCTTCAGATTTTCAAGCGTATCAACCACTTCCTGCATGCTGTTGCCGTTGCATTCCGTCACCTCAAGCCCAAAAGCGCGCCATTTGGCGTCCAGCGGGTCGGTGTTCATGATCGCTTTCGTCGGCCCGGCCAGTTGCAGACTGTTTTTGTCGTTGATGATGATGAGGTTATCGAGCTGATAATGGGCGGCGACCAGCGCGGCTTCCCAGTTGCTGCCTTCCGCCAGTTCGCCATCGCCGGTGACCACGAAAACACGGCGCTGGCTATGATTGCGCTTCGCGGCAAGCGCGATGCCGACGGCGACCGGCAGGCCATGACCCAGCGCGCCGGTATTCAGCTCTATGCCCGGCGTTTTGTGGCGCACCGGGTGGCCGGGGAGGTGGGAATCGGCGTGTTGATAGGTAGACAGCCATTCAACCGGAATAAACCCCGCTTCTGCCAGCACGCAGTAATATCCGCCTACGGCATGGCCTTTCGACTGAATGTAAATGTCCCGCTCATCGCTCGCCATGCTGTCGGGCGCGCAGTTAAGGATGCGGAAGTAAAGGGCGGTGAGGATTTCCACCTGCGACAGATCCGCGCCGGTGTGTCCGCCCGCCGGGCTTTCCGCGTTCAGAACGATAATGCGGCGACGAACCGCGCGGGCTTTCTTCTCCAGCTCAGCGACCGTGAGCATAAAAGGATTCATAACGCACCTCATGTCTACTGCACTTGAATTTAAAATCCACATTGAATATATATTCAGGTGGGGCGTAAAAGGGCGCCGGGCGGTTGTCACAACCACGGGCGACTTTTACCGGTTCAGGTAATGCATTTACTGTTTGTTTGCTGCTGTGAATATATATTCATATATGATTTTATATTCACAGTTCAAAAATATGCCCGGCTGCCGCTTTTGTCTATGCCTTAAGAGGCAATTTTGAGAAAAAGCGACCAGGCTCACATTCATCCGCTGGCGCAGCGCAACCTTGCCTTGTTATCTATTCAGGCATGAATAAAAATAAATGACGTCAAATCAAGGGGCAGACTATGTCAAAACAGGATGAGCAGCGTTTACTGGTTAAGATAGCCACGCTTTACTACACCGAAGGGAAGAAACAGTCGGATATCGCTGCGCTGCTGCACCTTTCGCAATCTTTTGTTTCCCGCGCGCTTACCCGCTGCCAGAAAGAGGGGCTGGTTAAAATCACCGTGGTGCAACCCGGCAATATTTTCGTTTCGCTGGAAAAGGCGCTGGAGCAGCAGTACGGCATCCGCCAGGCTATCGTTGTGGATGTGGGAGACAACCCGAGTAACGCGCAGATTAAACATGCCATCGGCAGCGCGGCCGCGCACTATGTAGAAACACGCCTGCGACCGGAAGATATTGTTGGCATCTCTTCCTGGAGCAGCACCATCCGCTGCATGGTGGATGAGATGCACCCGCAGAACATTCGCGCCCGCGGCGTTATCCAGCTTTTAGGCGGCGTGGGGCCGAACGGCAACGTTCAGGCGACCATTCTTACGCAACAGTTAGCGGCGCATCTGGATTGTCCCGCCTGGCTGCTGCCTTCCCAGAGCATTGAGCGCTCGGTGGAAGAGAAGAGGCGGCTGGTTGAAAGCCCCGAAGTCGCTGATGCGGTTTCTCGCTTCGCCGATGTGGATGTGGCGATTGTCGGCATTGGCGAGCTGGAGCCTTCGCAACTGCTGAAAAATTCCGGCAACTATTATCACGAAGAGATGCTCAGGCTGTTATCGAAGCGCGGAGCGGTAGGGGATATTTGCCTGCATTATTACGACGCGCAGGGAAAGCCGGTGCTGAGCCAGGAAGAAGATCCGGTTATCGGCATGGAATTACAGCAGATACGCGACTGTAAGCACGTTATCGCGCTGGCAGGGGGCGAAGAAAAACGTAACGCCATTCGCGGCGCGCTGGTGGGGAACTATATCGATGTGCTGATAACCGATTACCCGACAGCCAGGAGCCTCGTACAAAACGAAGCATAAATGCAGGCGGACAGCGGTCCGCTTTTATTTTACCCTTACTTTAGTTACAACATACTTAATGTTTTTATGAAAAACAGTAGTCAGCGTCAGCGCTGTCTATTGCCTGGCAAGGAACAAAAGGCGGGCGAAGCGGTAACAAAAGCTTCGCCTGGCCTGAAGAAAGCCATTAGCCGTGTTGCTCGTTACGCACCTTCGCGACTGCCGCCTGCCACTCCTGCCAGCGTTTTTGCAATCGCCCGTGGCGCGCCATATCTGGCGTAAAAGCGGTGTGGCGCGCGGTAAAGCGCGTCAGCTCCTCGTAGCGCCCGGGATGCAGCGCTTTACGGGCGAAAATCGCCGCGCCCACGGCGGAAAGCTCCGCAACGTCGCTGCGCATTACCGTGCAGCCCAGCAGATCGGCCTGATACTGCATCAGCCAGTCGTTGCGGGTCGGCCCGCCATCCACCATCAGGGCGGAAAGCTCGAAATCGGCGTGCTGGCGCATGGCAAGTACCACATCGGCAATCTGGTAAGCAATGGCTTCCAGCGCGGCGCGCACCAGATGCGCCCGCTTCACGCCGCGGCTTAAGCCGCTGATGCTGCCTCGCGCGCGTTCATCCCACCAGGGGGCGCCAAGCCCGGTAAGGGCAGGCACAAAGTAGACGCCAAGGGTGGAATCTACGCTGGCAGGCAGGGTATTAAGCGCAGCGGCGAGCGCTTCCGGCGCCAGTTCGCCAAGCCCGGTGCAGTCGGTCAGCCATGCCACTGCATCGCCGGTATGGGGAATATTTCCTTCAAGTCCGTATACCCGCTTATCGCCGTCATGCCAGGCCACCGTTGTGGCAAGGGTCGTCATTTCCGCCTGCGCAACAGAAACCGGCGCCATAACAGAAGAGCCTGTTCCGTAAGTGGCTTTCACGCAGCCCGGCTTACCCAGCGCATGCCCGAACAACGCCGCATGGGAATCGCCTGCCATTGCCAGAACCGGAATACCGTCGGGAATGCCGGCAACGCCTTTTGTGCGGCCGAAGCGATGACTGGTCGGGCATACCTGCGGCAACGCGGCCAGAGGAATGCCGAAAAGTTGCAGCAGGCGTTCATCCCAGCGACCTTCATGAATGTTAAACAGCTGCGTGCGTGAGGCATTAGACTCGTCGCAGCAAAAGGCTTCTCCTGCGGTGAGGTTCCATAACAGCCAGCTGTCGATAGTGCCAAGGCAGATCTCGCCGCGCTGCGCCAGCGCACGGCCTTCCGGCACGCTGTCGAGCAGCCAGCGCATTTTACTGCCCGAAAAGAGCGGGGCGATGGGCAAGCCGGTGAGCGCCTGGACCGCATGGCGCTCGCCCTGCTGGCGCAACGTCTCGCAAAAGGGCGCTGTGCGCGAACACTGCCAGCTAATAGCCGGGCCCAGGGTTTTGCCGCTCTGACGATACCAGCCAATCGCGGTTTCCCGCTGGTTACTGATGGCAAGCCCCGCGATGCGCTGCGCGCCAACGGCGCGGATGGCCTGCTCAAGCACCGTTACAGAGGCTGACAGCAGCATGTCGCCAGACTGCTCAACCCAGCCTTCGCGCGGCGTTTGCAGCGTCAGCGGTGTTGAAAAGCGGGCAAGGATGTTGCCTTCGCCATCCAGGGCGATAGCTTTGGCGTTCGTGGTGCCTTCGTCCAGGGCGATAATGACGTCTTTGTCTGCGGCCATAGTTTCTCCGGCTGAAAATAACGCTCCAGGATTTCCCGCCGCTAAGCGGGAAGGATTTTATCTGTGGCCTTCCATCGCCGCTTTCTGCGCGGTAACTGCCGCCTTCTGCTGCATCCGGTTCTGCAACTGGTCGATGATCACCGCGACGATAATCACGATGCCTTTAATGACCATTTGCCAGAACTCGCTTACGCCCATCATCACCAGGCCATCCGCCAGAAAGCCGATAACAAAAGCGCCGATAAGCGTGCCCAGAATCGTGCCGCGCCCGCCGGCAAGCGAGGTGCCGCCCAGCACCACGGCGGCTATCGCATTCATTTCGAACGCGGTGCCGTTCGCCGGGTGGCTCGCCACCAGTTGCGCCGAAACCACAATGCCCGCAATCGCCGCACAAAAGCCGGAAAGGGTATATACCCACACTTTCACTTGTTTAACTTTCACGCCGGAAAGCTCCGCCGCGCGTTCGTTATCGCCAATAGCATACACATGACGGCCAAAAGGCAGGCGGCGCGCGACGTAAGCGATAGCCAGCGCCAGCACAATCATCATCCAGATAGCCCAGGGGATGCCGAGCAGGGTGCCTGAGCCAATTTCGTCAAAGCCTGTGTTGCCAAGCTGCGGGTTGCCGGAAAGGCCGGGAAAGGTTTCGCCGCCCGACGTCAGCATGGCCGCGCCGCGCAGCACATACATGGTGCCGAGGGTGCAGATAAAAGGCGCGACGTTATAGCGGGTGATTATCCAGCCATTCACCGCGCCGATAAGTCCGCCAATCAACAGCACCAGCGGCACTATCACCCATACGCTCGGAAAAATAGCGATGCCGAACATCGGCAGCACGATGCCTTTGGTGATAAGCCAGCCGGCAATCATGCCGCACAGGCCGAGCGTCGCGCCAATAGAGAGATCGATACCCGCCGTGATGATCACAAAAGTAATGCCCAGCGCCAGAAAAGCGTTTATGGCAATGTGTTTAATCATGATGACCATGCTGCCCGCCGACAAAAAGCCCGGCACCATCACGGTAAAAAAGCCGACAATCAGAAACAGCGCAATAAAGGTGCGCAGTTTCAGCAGCAGCAACAAAACGCTTTCTTTTGATCCTGTCCAGGCGGAAGGGCGCGGCGCGAAAGCCGCGGAATCGGTCGTCTTCATATCAGAACCCCTGAGCACTTGCCGTAACCAGCGCCGACTCCTCGGCCTGCTCACGTGGAATATCAGCCGTCAGTTTGCCGCCGGACATCACCAGGATCCGGTCTGAAACCGCCATAATCTCTTTTAAATCGGAGGTGGAGAACACAACAGCGATGCCCTGTTCAGAGAGCTTGACCATCATGCGAAAAACGTCGGCTTTTGCGCCAACGTCGATACCGCGGGTTGGCTCATCCAGGAACAGCACTTTTGGATTGGTCAGCAGCGAGCGGCCAATCACCACTTTTTGCTGATTGCCGCCGCTCAGCGCCTGGATCTCCACTTGTGGCGAAGAAACCTTTATCGAGAGGTGGCCAATGGTGGTTGCGACTACCGCTTCCTCTTCTTTGCGCGCAATAGCAAACCCGCGTTGCAAACGTCGCCAGAGGCTGGCGATGGTCAGATTACCGGCAACCGAGGAGACCGGGAAAATGCCGGTGCGCTTGCGGTCTTCCGGCACCAGGCTCATCCCCATGCGGATACGCTCGGCAGGGGTAAGCCGCGGCGGCACTGGCTTGCTGTCGAGCCAGATCTTACCCAGGTAGTTGCGCTCGGTGCCGAGTAGGCATTCAAACAGTTCGGTACGCCCGGCGCCCATAAGCCCGTAAATACCGACGATTTCCCCGGCATGAACGTTAAAGCTCACGTCATTGACCACGCTTACCCCCGCGGCATTCACGCAGTCAATATGCTCCACCTCCAGTACCGGCGCGCCGAAAGTGCGCCCCGGCGTGAGAAAGGTGGAAACCGGGTCGCTGCCCAGCATTTCGCGCACTATCCAGGGCACGTCGATATCCGCCACCCTGGCTTCGGCCTGAAATTTACCGTCGCGCAAAATAGTAATGACATCGCCAATGGCCATCAGCTCTTCAAGACGGTGAGAGATATAGATAATGGAGACGCCCTGGCGGGTCAGCTCGCGGATCACGCGAAAGAGAATATCCACCTCGGTTTTACTGAGCGCGGAGGTCGGTTCATCGAGGATCAGGATATCGGCGTTTTCGGCCAGCGCTTTGGCTATCTCCACCAGCTGCTGCTGGCCGACTTTAAGATTACCGACCGGTTCGCGGGGCGAAACCGGCTGGTCGAGCCGTTTCAATAAGTCAGCGGTACGTTTTTCCTGCTCCGCTTCGTTAATGGGCGCAACGCCGCGCTGTAGCTCGCGCCCCAGGAAGATGTTCTCCGCTACGCTTAAATTTTCAAACAGGTTGAGCTCCTGATGCACCATGCCGATGCCGTGACGCGCCGCGTCCCGCGTGCTGGTAAAGCGCACTGTTTCGCCGTTTAACACCATTTCGCCAAGGCTCGGTTGTTGTACGCCCGCGAGTATTTTCATCAGCGTCGATTTGCCGGCGCCGTTTTCGCCAATAATCACATTTACCTTGCCGCGCCAGACGTTGTAGTCCACGTTGTCGAGCGCAACCGTGCCAGGAAACAGCATTGAAATGCCGCGAGCGCGCAAGATAATCTCGTCCTGCCGTGGTTCGCTCATTATTGCGCCTCCTGTTTAAGATCCAGCGCCGCCGCATCCGTCATTTCGCCCTCTTTTAGCGTCAGAGCGGCAAGCAGCGTAACCGGCTTGCCCGTCCAGCTCTCGTCCACTGGCGGCAGATGTTTTGCCGCTTCGCGGTTATAGGCGCGTGAAAGCTGGGCGAACTGCACCTGGTTGGTGAAGTCTTCAAACTTAAAGCCGGCGGCGTCGCGAATGGCGTTGCCTCGTATAACCGGGCCGGTTTGAACCGTCAGCGGCGCGCCGTTGACCCTTATCACCAGCTTTTTCTCGCGTTCGCTGCTGATTTCAACACGTTCAACTTTGCCGCTTAGCCGCACAAAGACGCTTTCGCTCTTGCCCGGGGGCAGGCTTTTCACCTGTGAGGCGAGGGTGGATGCGTCCAGCGCATGGCTCTGCGCTGCGGTCTGTACGCGTTCATTCCAGGTTTGTTGCGCGATCTGCTGTGGCGTCTGGTTCTCAAAACTCACTCTGGCATTGGGATCGGCGGGAATAATCGGTTTACCGTTCTCGTCGAGATCCACCACCCGGCAGGCCGTAAGCAACAGGGCGGCGCAACATACCATTCCGACACCCCATTGTTTTAAGCGCATAACGCCTCCGCTTATTTGCTCAGATTGAAAACTTTCAGCTTGCTGGCATTGGACTCGTCAATCAGTACGCAGTCCATAAGCTGTTTTTCCTCTTTTTGCGCTTTGCCGTTTTTCAGGAAGTAATCCGCCTGTTCAACCGCCATTTGCGCCTGTTGCCAGCCGGGCTGAAGCACCGTGGCTTTGATGTTGCCTTTATTGATGATGGAATCGCGCACGTAATCGCTGCCGTCAAAGCCCACCACGACGACATGGGTTTTGCCTGCCGCCTTAAGGGCCGCCTCGGCGCCAAGCGCCATGGTGTCGTTGCCGGAAATCACCCCGGCGATCTCCGGGTTGGTCTGTAAGATTGCCTCCATGCGGTTGAAGGCTTCGGTCTGGCTCCAGTTGGCGGTTTGCTGCGCCACCATTTGCATATCGCCGTAATCGTCCAGCACATCGTGATAACCCTGCGAGCGCACATGAGCGTTTGTGTCAGACTGGCGTCCCAGCAGTTCGACATACTTGCCTTTACCGTTAAGCAGTTTTGCGAACTTCTCCGCGCCGAGCTGCGCGCCCTGATAGTTATTGGAAACAATCTGCGCCACGGCGACGCCGGTTTTATTGATTTCGCGGTCGATAAGAAACGCAGGAACGCCTGCCGCTTTGGCTTTCTCCAGCGGGCCGACGGTGGCATCGGCGCCTGCGTTATCAAGAATGATGGCTTTGGCCTTGCGGGCGATGGCCGTCTCAATAAGCTGGTTCTGTTTGTTCACATCGTCGTCATGCGAAGCGACCAGCGTCGTGTATCCGAGTTCCTTCGCTTTTGCGGCCGCGCCGTCCGCTTCCGCTTTAAAAAACGGGTTGTCGTGCGACGGCGTAATAATGGCGATAAGCCCGTTATCCGCGGCATAAAGCGGCGTGGACAGGGCGATGAATGAAGCAAGCAGGGCGGTTTTGCAGAGGGTCGGTCTCATTTTTTGTTTCCTCTTTGAATATATATTCGCTACCGATTTATTATTCAATATAACCATAAGACGCTCTTTTTGGCCTGTCTACGGCTTACCACGGTAAATTCCTAAAAAGCGAAAAAGATCACGATTTGAACGATTTGACGCGCCACGCGCCGCAAAGAGAAAAGCAGGCGAGCCTGCGCGCGCCGGGAGACAGTAAAGAAAGGGGAAAAATGCGCGAGTAAACGAAGAGCGACTTAAACTAAATTAAGCCTTGCTTATATATCCAGCAAATTCCGCCTCCATCAAGTTAGATTTAAATAAGCTGCGTGATTATATGAGAAAAAAGATAAAGGAAGCGTTTCTATAGGGATAAGCCATTGCTTATTATGTTGGCGTTAATGAAAAGGTAAGGCTTCGCTAAAATTATTTTGAGGAAAGTCTTAATTTATGTTTCAGTATCCTGGAGTTTTACCGCCGGTGCGGCTTTACTCATGTTAAAGGCTGCTTCGCTTCGCCAGCAGCGGCCTGATGCCCGGCCAGGCTGTTCCCGGATCTCACTACAAACAGAAGGCCATTACGCCCACAATAAAAAACAGAGCGCGTCTGGCTTTAGGTTTAATTTTCAGGATGTTAATTTATCCTTACTATCAGCATTATGTGAGAGCGGATAATCTATAGATGACGCATTATGATGACTTGCAGCGTTTCAAGGATAAAACGCAGACGCAGACTATCGCTTTTAAAGATATGTCTGCTCAACGTCACGCCCATGAGCAGGGAAACTGGGCCATTTTAAACCAGCTCGCGCCGCAGGAGGAAAACCCGGCGCTTTCCGGCGCAGGCCATGTCTCCCGCGGCGTTGAAGCGGTCGCCCCGGGCGCGTTCAAGGCTGCCGCGCCTGCCGCTGCCGCCACAGCGGCGCCCGCTGTTTCAGCCCCTGTTAATGTCGATTCCACCGCGCCCGCGCTGCTTCGCGAAGTCGCGCAACAGCTTCCTACCGCCGCGCCCCAACACATTGCCGAACCGCCTGCGCCTGTTGTCTTTGCGCCGGAGCCGCCCGCCGCCAGCGCGCCGGTTTATGCCGCTGCGCAGCCTCCGGTTAACGCGCCTGCGCCTGTCGCGGTAAAACCCACGGCGCCTGCCGTGGCGCAGGTGGCCCCGAAAACCGCCGAAGCGGTGAATTATGCTCAGCTGTTCGCGCCGAAAGCGCCGGAAGCGCCGCGCAGCGAAGAAAAAGATCAGCCCCTACAGGGCTTGTTTGAAAGGATTGCTTCATGCCGTTAATTTGCGTCTGTTCTCCCAAAGGCGGCGTGGGCAAGACCACGCTGACCGCTAACCTGGCCTATGCGTTCTCCCGTGCCGGCAGTAAGGTGCTGGCTATCGACTTCGATGTACAAAACGCGCTGCGCCTGCACTTTGGCGTGCCGCTTTCCGACACCCGCGGCTTCGTGGCGAAAGCGACGGAAACCGCGGACTGGAGCCAGTTTGTGCTGACCACCGGCGGCAATCTTTTTGTTCTGCCTTACGGCGAGGCTACCGAGCCGCAGCGCGTGGCGTTCGAAGAGCGCCTGACGCATGACGAACACTTCCTGACGCGCGGCCTGAGTTCGTTGCTCAACTACCCGGGGCTGATTGTGATCGCCGATTTCCCGCCTGGCCCGTCGCCTGCGCTGAAAGCCATGTCGCGCCTTGCGGATCTCCACCTTATTCCCCTTATGGCTGATACCGCTTCGCTTTCTTGATACCGTACTAGCGGCGCAGTGCATCGATTACCCGCGCGATAAAGTCAAAATCTATATTCTTGATGACGGCAAGCGCCGGGAATTTGCCGTTTTCGCCGCGGATGTCGGCGTGGGCTACATCACCCGTAATGACAACTCGCATGCGAAGGCGGGCAACCTCAACCACGCAATGAAGATAACGCAAGGCGAGCTTATCTGCGTGTTTGACTGCGACCACGTCGCCACCCGCATCTTCCTGCAAGCGACCGTCGGCGCGTTTTTACAGGATCCGAAGCTCGCGCTTATCCAGACGCCGCACTACTTTTATTCTCCCGACCCGTTTGAACGTAACCTGTCGGTCGGGCGCAACATTCCTAACGAAGGGATGCTTTTTTACGGCCCGATCCAGCAGGGCAACGATAACTGGAACGCCACCTTTTTCTGCGGCTCCTGCGCCGTGATTCGCCGCTCCGCGCTGGAAGAGATTGGCGGTTTCGCGGTTGAAACCGTAACCGAAGATGCGCACACGGCGCTGAAAATGCAGCGTCGCGGCTGGAACTCCGCGTTTCTGGATATTCCGCTGGCGGCGGGGCTTGCCACCGAACGTCTGGTGTTGCACGTTATCCAGCGAACCCGCTGGGCGCGCGGCATGACGCAAATATTCCGCATGGATAACCCGCTTTTCGGCCGCGGCCTGAAGCTTCAGCAGCGCCTTTGTTACCTTAGCGCAATGCTCTATTACCAGTTTGCGCTGCCGCGCATCGCGTTTGTGACCGCGCCGCTGGCCTATCTGCTGTTTAACCTCAACATTATTCACTCTTCTGCGAGCCTGATTTTCGCCTACGCGCTGCCGCACTTGTTCCTGGCGATTTATGTCAACTCGCGGCTGAACGGCCGCTATCGCTATAGCTTCTGGGGCGAAATTTATGACCTGGTGCTGGCGTTCCATATCGCGCTGCCGACAGCGGTGACGATGCTGTTCCCGAAACGCGGCAAGTTCAACGTAACCGATAAAGGCGCGCTGCTGGATGTCGGCTATTTTGACTTCCGGGTCGTGCGCCCGCATCTGATTGTCGCCATTCTGCTGACCGCCGGTATTATCGCGGGCATCGTTCGCGCCTGCGCGCACGACTATTTCGGCGTCGACCCGTGGGTTATCGCCCTGAACGTGGGCTGGGGCGTTTACTGCCTTATTTTCCTGCTTGGCGCCATTGCTGTCGCCCGTGAAACGCGTCAGGTGCGTAAAACCATTCGTATCGACGTGGAAATTCCGGTGCTGATCCACTACGCCAGCGGCATTGTGTCGCGCGCGACGACGCAGGATCTCTCTATGGGCGGTTGCCGTATCGCCGCGCCGGACGACCGTCACCTTAAGGATGAAATAGAAGAAGTGGAGCTGTTGTTGCAGTCGGAAGCCATTACCATTCCGGTCACGACCGTGACTGCGGATGAAAGCAGTATTCGCCTGATGTTTGAAGAGATCCCGCTGGCGCGCCGACGCGAGCTGGTTCGCGTGGTGCTGGCCCGCGCCGATGCGTGGATTAACCCGCCGAAGCCGCAGGACAACCCGTTCCGCTCGCTGTTAACCATTCTGCGCAGCGTGTTTGAACTTTTCTGGCTCAGCTGGACGCAGCGCCGCAAAAACCGCCGCACGGCCGCTCAGGAGAATCGCGCAGCATGAAACGACTAACGCTTGCGATTTTCATCGGCGCGCTGTTCGCCGCGCCGCTGCACAGTGAAGAGCCTGCGGCGCCTGGAACGCTGCCTTTTGATCTGCCGGTGCCAACGCCGCAAGCGGCGGCGGCAGAAGCCGAAGCGGCGCAATCGGCCTCTGAGGCGGCGGCCGCTAACGAGATGCAATCTGGCGCAGCGCCGCTAACCGAAAACGTAACCACCTCCGAACCGACACCGGAAACGACACCGGAAACGACGTTAACGCCGCAACCCGCCGAGGCGCCAGCCGCAGAGGCAGCCGCTTTCGTGCCGACGGCGGTATCCAGCATTACCGTCGCGCAGATGGGCCAGCCGCAGGGAATATCGCTGAGCGGCGGCCAGTTGCAGGGCGGCATTACCTTTACGCTGCCCGCCGACCAGGTTATCACCAATGCGCAGCTTTCGCTGAACCTGCGCGTTTCGCCTGCGATGGCGGCGCGCAACGCCACCATGCAACTGATGCTGAACGGTCAGCCGCTGGGCACGGTTCCCCTGGGCGCGGCGCAGACCGACGTATCGCGTTTCCAGCTTGATGTGCCCGCCGCGCTGATGGTGTCGAGCAATAACATCAGCTTTAAAATCATCGACGGCGACGCCCAGCTCTGCCAGCGCGATCTCACCGATAAATACCGCGTCACCGTTCTGCCTGATTCACGCTTTGACCTAGAAGGCCAGCAGTTGAATATCGGCGCGGATCTGAGCCATTTGCCGCGGCCTTTCTTTGACGATATGCAAATGACGCCGGCTTCTATCGTGTTCGCTTTTCCGGCGAAACTGTCGCCAGAAGGCCTCAGCGCCGCGGCGCTGGTCGCGTCGTGGTTCGGCATTCAGGCAGACTACCGCGGCATTAACTTTAACGCCCTGCATGATCGCTTGCCGGAGAAAAACGGCATTCTGATTGGCCGTCCGGGTGAGCAAATCGGCGGGCTTCGTCTGCCGCAGGCGGATAAACCCACCATACAAATCATCGATAACCCGGCGAACCCGGTTTATAAGCTGCTGCTTATCGTTGGCAATGACGAAACGGCGCTGCGTAGCGCCGCCTGGCGCATAACACGGGGCGAGTTTGCCCCGCAAACCGCAAGTGACACCGTCACGCCAGCAGCCATTCCGGCCAGTCAGCCTTACGATGCGCCGCGCTGGATAACCACCGACCGGCCGGTCAAGCTTTCCGAACTCATCCGCAAAGATCAAAGCCTGACGACCACCGGTATCTGGCACGAACCGCTGCGCGTGGCGTTTCGCGCCGCGCCCGATCTCTTCTTATGGGATGGCGAAACCATTCCGCTGCGCATTAATTACCGTTTTCCTTCTGAATCCTGGATCGACGAAGAAAACTCGTTTTTGAGCATGACGCTTAACAACACTTTTCTGCACAACCTGCCGGTGAACAAGCAGGGCATCCTTGAACAGCTCTGGCACCGCCTTGGCGGCGACGCGCGCCAGGAGCATTACAATATGCCGCTTGAGCCATACATGATTTATGGCGACAACCAGTTACAGCTCTATTTCAAAATTACGCCGAAAGAGAGCGCGCCATGCAGCGTGCTGCTTAACAACAATATCAAGAGCACGATTGACGACAGCTCGACGATAGATTTAAGCCACACGCGCCACTTCGCGTTGCTGCCCAATCTCTCTTATTTTGTCGGCGCCTCGTTCCCGTTCTCGCGGCTGGCGGATTACTCGCAAACCGTGCTGTTGCTGCCGGAAAACCCGTCGGAAACGCAAATGGCGACGATGCTGGATCTGGCGGCGCGCTCCGGCAACGCGACGGGCACCTCGCTCAACCACAACCGCATGGTTCTCGGTGTGCCGGCAGGCGGCGCCGATCTCGAAGCGCTGCGCGGCCGCGATGTGCTGGTCGTCAGCGGCGTGGAGCAGAACGCCTTCAACCGCACCGTGTTAAACGGCTCGCCGTTTGTCACGGAAGACAGAAGCTTTGGCGTGCGCACCCCGACCACATGGCAGAAGGCGCAGCGCTGGCTGCTGGGCGACTGGAACGCCGATAACCTGGAAGCCGACCGCTACTTCACCTCAAATGAAGCCTGGCGCGGGTTTGTCAGTTTCCGCTCGCCATGGAATGAAGACCGTGTCGTGGTGATGGCTGTCGGCAGCAGCGACGACCAGCTCGCGCGCCTGCATGACGACCTGGCTTCCGCTCGCATTAACGCCGCCATTCGCGGCGACGTGGCGATTATCACGAATGAAAACGGGGTACGCAGTTTCCGCGTCGGGCCGCAGTTCCCAAGCGGCCAGATGCCTGCCCATATGATGATAGTGTGGTACGCCAATCAGCACTCGGGGCTGCTTGCGGTCCTCGGCCTGGGCTTCGCCATTCTGGCGGGTCTTGCGCTGAACGCCCTCATGAAACGGCGCGCAAGAAAACGCCTGAATCCGGATAATAAAAAATGAAAGCGCAGACTAAATTGACACGTAAAAAGGGCCGCCGCATTTCGACGTTTTGCCTGACCAGCGCGCTGGCGCTGGGCACGCTTGGCGCCGCGCAGGCCGCGCCCGCCAATGACGCCGCGCTGAAGGCGCTCTTCGACCAGGCCAATTACTGGCATGATAAATCCAACGATCAGCTGGCGATGGGCTCGCTGCAAAAAGTGTTGATGGTCGACCCTGATAACACCGAGGCGCTTTATCTGATGGCGCTCTGGTCTCAGCAAAGCGGCGACATGAAATCATCCGCCAGCTGGCGCGCCCGGCTGGCGAAGGTTTCGCCCAACGATCCGAAATTACAGTCGCTTGAGAATGCGAAGCAGCTGACGCAGGTGCCCCAGGGCCAGCTCAACCTCGCTCGCCAGCAGGCGCGCAGCGGCAATGTGCCAGGCGCGCTTGCCACCTGGCGCACCCTGTTTAACGGCGATACGCCGCCGGCGAGCCTTGCGCCGGAATATTACCTGACGATGGCGGGCGATAAAGCGCTTTACCCGCAGGCAGTGAGCGAGCTGCGCAACTTTGTCGCGCAAAACCCGCAGGATAACGGCGCGCGCGTGGCGCTCGGCAAAGTGCTGACCTGGCGGGAGGAGACGCGCCGGGAAGGGATTGAAATGCTTGAGCCGATGGCCGCCAGCAATAAAGAGGCGGACAGCGGCCTGCGCCAGGCGCTGCTCTGGCTCGGCCCGCAGCAGGGCGACGAGCGCTACTATGAAACCTGGCTGCAACGTCATCCGCAGGATAACGACGTGCAGGCTTATTACCGTAAAAATATCGGCGGCGCGGCAAAAGGCGAAGGCTATACCGCGCTGAACACCGGCAATCTGGATAATGCCCGTCGCCAGTTTGAGCAAGTTTTACAGACCAACCCGGAAGATGCCGATGCGCTCGCCGGGATGGGTTACATCGCCCAGCGCAGCGGCGACTACCAGGCGGCGGCGCAATACCTTAACCGTGCGGCGTCGCTTGGCGGCGACGCCTCGGCAGAGCGCAAAGCGCAGGCCGAAGACGCGGCATTCTACGGCCAGCTCGCCCAGGCGCAGCAGGCGCTGAAAGCGGGTAACGTCAGCCAGGCGCTGGCGCTTTCAGCGCCGCTGGCGCAGGCAAGCGGCGAACGCGGCACGGCGGCGAAGCTTTTTCGCGCCGACGTGCTGCGTCATAACAAAGATTACGCGCAGGCCGAACAGACGCTGCGCTCGGTGCTGAACGACCAGCCGGACAACGCCGCCGCGCGCGAAAATCTCTATTACGTGCTGCGCGATCAGAACAAAACCGCCGAAGCGCAAACCGTACTGAGAACATTGCCGTCAGGCTTGCAGGCGCGTCTGCAACCGCGCACCGTAAGCGGGTTGCCTGGCGACCCTGTACGCCGCCAGGCACAGCAGGCGGCGGCAAACGGCAATACCGCGCAGGCGATTTCTATTTTGCGTGACGGTGTCACGCGTTTGCCGAACGATCCGTGGCTGCGTCTTGACCTGGCGCGCCTGTTACAAAAAAACGGTAATGAAAGCGAAGCCTCTGCGGTAATGGCGCCGGCGTTTCGCCCCGGCGCCAGCAACAGCGAGCTATATTCCGCCGCGCTGTTTTCAAGCGAAAACGGCGGCTGGCAACAGGCGCAACAGCTGCTTTCCCGCATTCCTGCCGCAAGCCGCAACCGCGACATGCGCGAACTGGCGCAGCGGGTTAATTACAATTTGCAGATGACGACAGCCGAGCGTTATCTGGCGCAGGGCAACGCCATCGCCGCCGCCAACACTCTTAAAGCGCTTGCCGCCACGCCGCCGCAAAGCCCGGCGGATGCCGGTAAGCTGGCGCGCTTGCTGGCGCAAAGCGGTGATGTTGCCGGCGCCGTCGCCGTGGTGCGCGAGAACCAGCGCCAGGGCGTTAAAGGCAACGCGGGCGATTACGCCGACCAGGTGGCGGTGCTCAACCAGGCGGGGCTGACCAGCGAAGCCCAGACTATTCTTTCTAACCCGCAGGTGCAGGCGAGCAGTACGCCAACCCAGCTTGCAGGCCTGCGTAACGGCTATGTGATCAACGAGGCCGATCGCCTGCGCGAGCAGGGCAACTATGCCGCTGCTTACGATAAGCTCATCGGCGCGCTGCAAAACGACCCGCAGAACACTGACCTGATGTTCGCTATGGGCCGCCTCTACCAGAGCGGCAAGATGAATAAAGAAGCGGGCGTGGTTTATGACTATCTGATGACCCGCGACACGCCGGACCAGGCGGCGCGTGCCGGCGCTATTGATGTCGCGCTGGCCCAGGATGACGTTAACAAGGCACGCTCCCTTGCCGCCGGTTTGCGCAACGATAATTCCCCTGACAGGCTGCTGTTGCTGGCGCGGGTGGAAGAGGCGCAGGGCAATCACCAGCAGGCGATGACCTATCTGCGCAGCGCGCGCGGCAGGCTGCTGGGCTTACAGGAAGGCAGCAGCGGTACGCCGGTGGTCGGCGGCTTGCTGGCGTCTGATAACCCCTTTACGAAAAACAGCCGCACCGCCGCCCGCGCGCCTTCGCCTTCACTCTATGGCCGGGCGATGCCCTGGCAGGTGGCCCCGGCAACGGTTGACCCGGCGGGTTCGCTGCCGGGAACCTACCGCACCGATCTGCCGGTGGATACCGCGCAAAGCCGCACGCTGCGCCAGATCGATGAGATGATGCAGACGATGGACGACCAGACCGGCACCTGGTTGCAGGGCGGCGTGCAGGTTCGCGGGCGCGACGGCGAGTCGGGTCTCAGCAAGCTGACCGAAGCGAAAGCGCCGCTGACGTGGTCAAGCTCGCCGTTTGGCGAGTCGCGTTTTGAGTTTACCGCCACGCCCATTACGCTTAACGCAGGCAGCGCGGGCGGCGACGCATGGCGCCGCTACGGTTCAAACCCGCTGTCAAACGGGGTGACAAACCTGGCGACCACCATCGTTAACCAGCAAAACGCGATCCGCGCAGCGACCGCCTCCATGAACGCAGAGCAGCTTGCGCAATACATTGCCGCCAACCCGGGCGCCGTAGAGATAGCCGGTGGATCTCTCGAATGTGGATCTGAATGACTATAACCCGACCGGGTCGGCAGGCATGGCAAACCTGGCGGCCTTTGCAGAAGGGTTAAGCCAGGATGCGCAGTCTTACCTGATAGCCTCCGGCCAGAAACCTAACGTTAATGACCCGGGCGATGTTTCAACCGATTCGCAACGCGCCGACGGCGTGGAGCTGAATATGGCGCTGAGCGGGAAAGAGTATAAGCTCGATATCGGCACCACGCCGCTTGGCCAGGATCTCAGCACCCTGGTCGGCGGGGTGAAATGGTCGCCTAAGCTTACCGACTACCTGACGCTTATCCTCACCGGCGAGCGCCGCGCGCTGACTGACAGCCTGCTTTCCTATGTTGGGCTGAAAGACAGCTATTCCGGCAAAACCTGGGGGCGCGTCACCAAAAATGGCGGCAGCGCCATGCTGAGCTACGATGACGGCGACGCGGGCTTTTACATCAGCGGCGGCGGCTACAGCTATTTAGGCGAAAACGTGGCCAGCAATACCAGCATGAACGCCAGCGCGGGCGTTTATCTGCGTCCTTATCACGATGATTACCGCGAGCTTAAAACCGGCCTGAATACCTCGTGGATGGATTACTCGAAAAACCTGAGCCATTTTACGTTCGGTCAGGGCGGCTATTTCAGCCCGCAAAACTACGTCAGCGTTTCATTGCCGGTGGACTACACGCAGAAGTTTGATAACTGGAAGCTCAGCCTCGGCGGGTCGGTGGGGTATCAGTCCTATACTCAGGACAGCAGCGATTACTTCCCGACGAAATCGGGCTGGCAGTCCGCGCTGGAGACGCTCGCTGACGATGGCTTCACCAAAGAGGCGCATTATAAGAGCAGCTCGGAAAACGGTATTGGTTATACCTTCCGCGCTGCGGCAGATTACAACGTCAATAAACAAATGACCATTGGCGGCCAGGTAGGCTACGACACCTTTGGCGATTACAACGAAAGCACAGCAGGGCTTTACTTCCGTTATATGTTAGGGAACCACTGATTATGGCACTTGATACCAGCAATTCCGTCCTGATGGCTTATTTTCAGCAGCAGCAAACGCCGCCCGGCTGGTTTGATTTGCTGACCATTATGGTGGACGGCATGGTCAGCAACGTGGGCGAAACGGAAAGCCAGCCTTTTCTGATGCAGATGGGCGAGACGCTGGCGGATCGCTTTCCGCTGCCTGTATCTGAGACGGTAGGCGAGCTGGAAGCGGCGATGAACGCAAAATTCGCCGCCTTCGGCTGGGGCGTCGTGGATATCAGCGCGAGCGACGACGGCATGCTGTTGCGCCATCAGGCGCTCCCGGTCTACCGCGACGTCGCCGGGCAAACGCGCTGGTGCAATGCATTATGCGCCGTCCTGGAAGGGCTATACGGTCGCTGGCTGCTTGCGCAGGGCGGCGACGCGAAGCTTGTGGTGAAGCGCCATCGCGCCTTTTCCGTTTCGGATGTGCAGTTCCGTTATTACAATCCTCAGTGAGAACGTTCATGGTCAAACAACTTTTCGCAGGGGCGATGGTTATCGCCAGCCTGCTTTGCGTACCGATTGTCCACGCCGCCGGCGCCTGGGACAGCTACAAGAGCCGTTTCCTGATGGCCGATGGCCGTATAGTCGATACCGGCAACAACAACGTTTCACATACTGAAGGCCAGGGTTTCGCCATGCTGATGGCGGTGGCGAATAACGACCGCGCCAGCTTTGACAGCATGTGGAAATGGACTGAAAAAAACCTGAAAAACAACAGCAATGGCCTGTTTTACTGGCGCTACAACCCGGTTGCGCCTGATCCGGTAGCGGATAAAAACAACGCCTCCGACGGCGACGTGCTTATCGCCTGGGCGTTGCTGAAGGCAGACCAGCGCTGGCATGATCCGCGCTACAGCGCCGCTTCCGATGCCATCGCGAAAGCCGTGGTCGAGCATAACGTGGTTAACTTTGCCGGTTATGACGTGATGATGCCGGGGGCTAACGGCTTTAACCGCAACAGCTCGGTCATTGTCAATCCTTCCTATTTTATCTTCCCGGCATGGCAGGCCTTTGCTGACCGCAGCCATCTGGTCATCTGGCGCAACCTGATTCAGGACGGGCAGAAGCTGCTCGGCAAGATGGGCTGGGGCGATTCAAAACTGCCAACCGACTGGGTAACGCTCGCCGCCGACGGCACAATGGCGCCCGCAAAAGAGTGGGCGCCGCGTTCAAGCTACGACGCCATCCGTATTCCGCTTTATGTAAGCTGGTATAACGCCACCAGCCCGCTGCTTACACCGTGGCGCGCCTGGTGGCAGAAGTTCGACCGTAACCAGACGCCAGCCTGGGTGAACGTCACCACCAATGAGCGAGCGCCTTACAACATGCAGGGCGGTTTGCTGGCGGTGCGGGATTTGGTCAGCGGGCAGCCGCAGGGCGAGCCGCAAATCACCGCTCAGGATGATTACTACTCCGCCAGCCTGAAAATGCTGGTCTGGATCTCGCAGCAGCGCTAGCGCGCTGGCCGTCAACGTTAAAAAAAGGGGGCCTTGCGGCCCCTTTGTTATTTCAGCGCGCTTAAGCCTTCAAGCAACGCTTTGTGAAAGCGATCCGGATCCTGGATTTGCGGCGCGTGGCCCATGTCGTCAAACTCAACAAGCGTGGCGTTCGCAATGCGCTTCGCCGTCTCTTTGCCCAGCACCGCATAATTGCCCAGCGTTTTTTGCACCTCCGGCGGCGCGGCGTCTTTACCGATCGCGGTATTGTCTTTAGTGCCTATCATCAGCAAGGTCGGCATTTTCAGCGCGTCGAACTCATAGACCACCGGCTGGGTGTAGATCATGTCGTAGAGCAGCGCGGAGTTCCACGCCACCTGTTTCTTCCCGTCGCCGTTGTTTAACCCGGCCAGCATGTTAACCCAGCGGTCATATTCCGGCTTCCACTGCCCGGCGTAATAGGTATTTTGCTCATATTTGCGGATGCTCTGCGCGCTGGTTTTCAGCTCCCGCTGATACCATTGATCGACGCTCAGATAAGGCACGCCTTTGCGCTTCCAGTCTTCAAGTCCGATGGGGTTAACCATCACCAGTTGTTCGACCTGGTCCGGGTAAAGCAGGGCGTAGCGGGTGGCGAGCATGCCGCCGGTAGAGTGGCCGATCACAGTAGCTTTAGCGATACCGAGCTTTTCGAGCAGGGCGTGGGTATTGGCGGCAAGCTGCTGGAAGCTGTACTGGTAGCTTTGCGGTTTCGTGGATTTGCAAAAACCAACCTGATCCGGCGCGATAACGCGATAGCCCGCGCCGCTCAGGGCACGAATAGTCTCTTCCCAGGTACCGGCACAGAAATTTTTGCCGTGCATCAGCACCACCGTGCGGCCATTGGCTTTTGCTGGCCGGACATCAATATAGGCCATCTCCAGCTGCTGGTTCTGGGAAGTAAAGGTAAAACGCTCCGCAGGCCAGGCGTAATCAAACCCTTCCAGCTGCGGGCCATATTTCGGTTCGGCGGCGAGCACGGAAAACGACATCGCCAACAGCGAGGCGGCGCAAGTCAGACGGCGTACAGACATAACGGTCTCCTGAAGTTAAGACAATCAACGTCATACTGTAGAGCAAAGCGAAGGGCGCGGAGGTAAAAGCGTGTAAAGCGGGCCGGTTTGCCCGCCTTAAGGTCAGAGGTCGGTTTTCACATTCAGCGCTTTGCCCGTGGCGTAAAACTGGCCGCCTGCAACGTAATGCAGGCTGCGAAGCTGTGCGGGCGCCTGCTCGAAATGCCAGTGCCCGTCCTGAAAAACGCGGCTGTCGGCCCAGGCAGCGATCACTTCGCCGATAAAAAGATCGTACTGCTGCTGGTTATGCGGTTCGGGAATGAGCCGACAAACCAGCCACGCGGCGCAGCCCGCCACCAGCGGCGCGTCCACGCCCGGCAGAGAGAAGAGTTCAACGCCCGCACGCTGTAGCTTATCCGGCTCCTGCGCCAGGGTATGGGTGCCCAGATAATGGGTCAGTTCAATCTGCGCGGCTGTCGGCACCTGAATGACAAACAGGCCGCTCTGCTCAATAAGCGAACGCGTTTTCGCAATTTTGTCGATCACCGCGGTGATTTTGGGCGGCTGGAAGTCAAGCCCGCAGACCCACGCGGCGGACATCACATTCTCAACGCCGTTAGCGCGAGCGGAAACCAGCGCCGTCGGCCCGTGGTTAATCAAGCGGTACGCCTTTTCTAAAGGCACGCTGGCGATATGTTCGTTCATTTTATCCTCATCATCTGGCCTGAACGGGCGCTTATCATCGCGTGAAAAGCCTGATTGTGAAATGGCGAGAAGAGCTTTAGCGCTAAAGCCGGGCCGCCAGCAGGCTTAAAAACCGGGCGCGGGTGGTAAAGGGCGTTCGCGCCGCCGCGAAGCCAACGCCGCGCCCGGTTTTTAGCTCTTCGCCGTGGTTGAAACCGCAGGCAGCATGACGATAAAACAGTTCCAGCCTTGCTGATGACGGTAAACCAGCTCGCCGCCGTGCAGCTTCACGATGGCCTGTGAGATAGCCAGGCCCAGCCCCGCGCCTGGCGTATGGCGCGCGTTGTCCGCCCGCCAGAAACGGCGGAACAGGTTTTGCGGCTCGCTTATCGGCTCGCCGGGGTTCGCCACCGTCAGCGTTGATGTCGTTTCTTCGTGGTGAACCGAAATCTTTATCTGCCCTCCTGGCTCGGTGTGTCGCAGCGCATTGGTCAGCAAATTGGTCAGAGTGCGTTGCAGCAACAGGCGGTCAGCAAACAGTTCGCCCTGCGCCTGGGTTGCAAAACGAAGATGATTTTCTTCCGCCAGCGGCTCCAGAAAATCGACGGTGGCCTGAATAAACGCCGCTGCGTCGAGCGGGCGCTTCTCCAGCGCCACGTTGCGGTGGTCGGCGCGCGACAGAAAAAGAATGTTTTCGATAAGCCGGGTCATCTGCTCCAGCTCTTCAATGTTGCCCGCCAGCAGCGCTTCATACTCGTTTGTGCTGCGCGATTGTTGCAGCATCACCTGATTTTGCCCCAGCAGAATATTCACCGGCGTGCGAAGTTCATGGGCGAGGTCGTCGGCGAACTGGGTCAGACGAGTGAAATCTTCCGCCAGCCGCTGGCGCATGATATTGAGCGAGCGCCCCAGCGGCAGAAGTTCAGCGGGCAGGGTATTGAGCGGCAAAGGCTCCAGCGCCAGGCTGTGGGTTTGCGCCGTCTGCCGACTCAGTTTTCGTATGGCGCCCAGGCTCCGGCGGATAAGCAGCGGGCTGGCTATCACCGCCAGCAGCATCGCGCCAAGGCTGATGTAAAAGCTTTTACGCCGCCAGGCTTCCAGTACCTGCTCACGCTCAGCGGCTACCCTCGCGACCATAATGACAACCGGCCCCTGCGCGTCGCGTCCGGTCAGCGCCATGCCTGTGGCCGTCACGCCCTGCGGCGTTAGCCACGTCTGGAGCGCGGCCTCCGATAAAGCGGCGCCTGGCGCCGAGGGCGCTATCGTCGGCACGGCGATTTTCGCCTGGTTAATATCGACAATCACCCGGCCGTCAGGGCGGCTGATGCGCAGAATATCCTGCCGGGTGTCCATCATCCGGTTGAAGTAGAGGGGCAGGGAGCGCGGCTCGGCGCCGTCCAGCAGCAGCTGGCGTAGCTGCGCGCCGCGGTTGAGCAGCGTCTGGTTGTCACGCCACACCAGTTCGCCGGCAAGGGCGCGATAAAGCGACACGCTCACCAGCGCGCTGCACAGCGCAACCAGCAGCGTAAAGGCGAGGGTAAGGCGCAGCGTAAGAGAAGGACGGCGCATTTTAGCTTTCCGCCCTGTTCAGCCGGTACCCCATGCCGCGCACGGTTTCCACAAGCTTCAGGGGGAAGGGGTCGTCAATTTTTCGCCGCAGGCGACGAATGGCCACATCCACCACGTTCGTCTCGCTGTCGAAATTAATGCCCCAGACTTCGCTTGCTATCAGCGTGCGCGGCAGGATCTCGCCAGCGCGGCTCGCCAGAAACCAGAGCAACGAGAACTCCTGCGGGGTGAGGGCTATCTCCTGACCGCCGCGCCTGACCTGGTGGCGCACCGCGTCGAGTTGCAGATCCGCCACCTGCAAAAGCGTCGATGCGCCAGGATGACGGCGCAACTGCGCGCGCACGCGGGCCAGCAGCTCGGCGAAGGAGAAAGGCTTAACCAGGTAATCATCCGCGCCGAGCTCCAGTCCTTTTACCCGGTCGCTGACCGCGTCGCGCGCGGTGAGGCAAAGCACCGGCGTCGCTTTGGCCGTTCTGAGGGTGCGCAACACCTGCCAGCCGTCCATGCCTGGCAGCATGATATCAAGAACAATCAGCGCGTATTCCTGCTCCAGCGCCAGATGCAGACCGTCGCGGCCGTCCGCGACCGCGTCCACTATCAGTCCCGCCTCACGCAGCCCTTTCACCAGCCAGGCCTGCGTTTTCTCGTTATCTTCAATCAGTAAAATTTTCATGCGGTAATTTTGACAGAGTTACCGGCAAGAGCGACAGCGTTAACTGTCAGGATGACAACATTGTAATATGCCGGTCAGCTATTTCAGGCCGCACGTGGGCGAGGATAGCGTTCATCAACCACAAAGGAGAATGCGATGAACATGAAAACCCTGACGGCGATGAGCGCCGCCCTGATCCTGACTGGCGCTTCGCAGGCGTTTGCCGCCGCGCCCGTTAACCCGCTGAGCGTACACGTGCTGAACGAGCAGACCGGCAAACCCGCCGCAGGCGTAGGGGTGACGCTTGAGCAGAAAACCGACGGCAAATGGGTGCAGCTCAACCATGCCACCACGGACAACGAAGGGCGAATTAAGGCGCTGTGGCCGAACAAGCCCGCCGCCAGCGGCGATTTTCGCGTCGTGTTTGAAACCGGCGCCTGGTTTGCGTCTCACCAGCAGCAAAGTTTCTTCCCGGAAATTCCGGTCATGTTCCATATCGACAACCCGCAGGAGCACTACCATATTCCGCTGCTGCTGAGCCAGTACGGCTACTCCACCTATCGCGGCAGTTGATTTCCGCCGGGGCAACCGACGCCGCGTTGCCGGACTGGTTGCCCGCCCCTCGTTAAAAACCCTCTGCGCCCCGCCAATCCGGCCGTCATGGTCTATGATTGATTTTCGTATGCTGCCTGGATCCGGACAGTCGGGCACTGCTTTACCCACCTCTTCAGGGAACCGCTTCCTTATAAGGCAACCCAGGGGACGCCGCCCCGTTACGGTATCCGGATCGCGCTACGCGTTTACGCTACTGGAGCTCGGCATCTGCGCAGCCGCGAATGTCGTGCATTGCTCACTTTTGGGTTAAACGAGGCACTGAATGGAGTCCAGATCATTCCTTAAGAGTTGGGGGGCCGACTATGTGGCCGAGGGAGTCGTTAACTTCCGCCTGTGGGCGCCGGGCCAGGAGCGCGTCACGCTCAGGCTGGCAGGCGTGGACCACATTATGCGCCGAAGCGACGAAGGCTGGTTTGAACTACAGGTAAGCCATGTTGAGCCGGGTTCAGAGTACCATTACGTTCTCGCCGACGGCATGGCCGTGCCAGACCCCGCCTCCCGCGCGCAGAAAGCCGATGTGAATGGCCCATCGCTGGTTATCGATCCCACACGCTATGAATGGCAAAACCGCCAGTGGAAAGGGCGCCCGTGGGAAGAGACGGTGGTTTATGAGATGCACATCGGCACCTTTACGCCGGAAGGCACCTTCAAAGCCGCCATGGCGAAATTGCCTTACCTGGCGGAGCTTGGCGTCACCATGATTGAAGTGCTGCCGCTTTCGCAGTTCGGCGGCAATCGCGGCTGGGGCTATGACGGCGTGCTGCTTTACGCGCCGCACTCCGCCTACGGCACGCCGGATGATTTTAAAGCTTTCGTTGATGCCGCCCACGGCTACGGGCTTTCGGTGGTGCTGGATATCGTGCTTAACCACTTCGGCCCGGAGGGCAACTACCTGCCGCTGCTGGCGCCGGCGTTTTTCCATAAAGAGCGCATGACCCCCTGGGGGCCAGGCATTGCCTACGATGTGGATGCCGTGCGCCGCTATATGGCCGAAGCGCCGTTCTACTGGCTGAAAGAGTATTTCCTGGATGGCCTGCGTTTCGACGCCATTGACCAGATCCAGGACACTTCAGAAAAACATATTCTGGTTGAAATTGCCGAACGCATCCGCGCCGCGGCCCCCAATCGCTACATTCACCTGACGACGGAAGACAGTCGCAACGTGACCTTCCTGCACCCGCGTGACGAGCATGGCGCTGTGCCGCTGTTCACCGGCGAATGGAACGACGATTTCCATAATGCTGTGCATGTGCTCGCCACTGGCGAGACGCAGGCCTATTACCAGGATTTTGCCACAGAGACGGAAAAGCTGCTGGCCCGCATTCTGACGGAAGGGTTTGCTTATCAGGGCGAAGTCTCTCCCCAGACCGGCGAACCGCGCGGCGTGAACAGCGCCGGGCAGCCGCCGGTGGCGTTTGTCGACTTTATCCAGAATCACGACCAGACAGGCAACCGCGCCCAGGGAGAGAGGCTGATTTCTCTGGCAGGCGAAGACCGCACGCGGGTGCTGCTCGCCATGTTGCTTTTCTCGCCGCATATACCGCTGCTCTTTATGGGCGAGGAGTATGGCGAGACCAGGCCGTTTTTGTTCTTTACCGATTTTCACGGCGACCTTGCCCGCGCGGTGCGCGAAGGGCGGGCGAAGGAGTTTGCAGGCCACGGCGATTTTGAAGGCGAAAGCGTGCCGGATCCTAATGCGCAAAGCACCTTCACGGCCTCGAAACTCGACTGGGATAAACCGGTCAGCGCGCACGGGAAAGCGTGGCTTGAGTTTACCCGCCAGTTGCTGGTGCGACGCCATCAGCATGTCGTGCCGCTGCTGGCCAGGGCGGGCGGCCATAGCGGCAAGGTGCTAAAAACGGAGGAAGGTTTCGTGGCGGTAAGCTGGGTTTTCCCGACCGGTACGCTCTCTCTGGCGATGAACATTGGCGAGCAGACGCAACCGCTGCCCGATTTGCCTGGCGAAACGATCTTTAGCTGGCAGGCTACCGCCAGCGAACTGCCGCAGAATTCGATTATTGTCCGCCTTGCTTCGGGAGACGCAGCATGATCCCAACCTCAACTTACCGTATACAGTTTCGCAACGGCATGACGTTCGATCGCGCCGCCGCGCTGGTGCCTTACATTAAGCGTCTTGGCATCAGCCACCTTTACGCTTCACCCATTTTTACCGCCACCTCCGGCTCCACTCACGGCTATGACGTGACCGATGCCAATGAAATCGACCCCGCTATCGGCGGTCGCGAGGGGTTTGACCGCATGGCGCAGGCGCTGAAAGCGGCGGGGCTGGGTCTTATTCTCGACATTGTGCCAAACCATATGGCCGCCTCGCTGGAAAACCCCTGGTGGTGCGATGTGATTGAGCACGGCCAGCAGAGCCGCTACGCCCGGCATTTTGACATCGACTGGACGCGTCGTCTGACGCTGCCGTTTCTTGGCGATACTTTTGAGGCGGTGCTGGAAAACGGCGAAATCGCCGTTAAGCGCGACCCGAAAACCGGCAAACCCGCCTTCGCCTATTACGAAAGTTTCTACCCGCTCACGCCCGAAAGCTGGCAAGGACGCGAAGAGGCGGTGCTGGCGATAACCGATAAGGCGCAGCTTGCGCAGTTGCATGAGCAGCAGCCCTACCGGCTGATGTCCTGGCGCGATGCGCCGCGCGAGCTTTCCTATCGCCGCTTTTTTGAAATCACCGGCCTTGCGGGCGTGCGGGTGGAAGACAAAGCGGTCTTTGACGATGCCCACCGGCTGATCCTTGAATTAGTACACTCTGGCCTGGTCGACGGGCTGCGTGTGGATCACGTAGACGGTCTTGCCGATCCAAAAGGTTATCTGGAGCAGCTGCGCCAGGAGGCGGGCGCTGAATGTTACATCACGGTGGAAAAAATCCTCGGCGAAGGCGAGCAAATCCCGGCGGACTGGCCTATTTCAGGCACCACCGGCTATGAATTTATCGCCGCGCTTTCCGACGTGCTGGTAGACGGCGACAAGCTGGGCGCGCTGCGCAAGGCTTATGAAGAGGTGGTCGGCAACCCGGTTAACATGAAGGCCGAGTTGCGGGATGCCAAGCTGCTGATGGCCGATCGTAATTTTGAAGGGGAATTTACCACGCTGCTTAAGCTTGCGCTCACCATCGGCCAGACCGAGAGCGTGCCGATGGAAGAGCAGCCCGTGCGTGCGGCGCTGCGCGAACTGCTGGTGGCTTTCCCGGTTTACCGCACCTACGGCACCGTTGACGGGCTGCCGCCGGAAGGCGTCGCCATGCTGCAAAAAGTGGTGAATAAGGTGAAGGCCAGCGAGCATGCTCCCGATCCCGGCGCGCTCGATTTCATCGCCCGCATTTTTAAAGGCGAGGTGGCCGCAACGGCGGCAGACAGCGCCGCCACTTTCCGCACGCGCTTTCAGCAGCTTACCGGCCCGCTGATGGCGAAGTCGGTGGAAGACACGCTCTTTTTCCGCCAGCACATGGAGCTGGCGCTGAACGAAGTGGGCGCCGAACCGCTGCCGCGAACTTTCTCGGTGAAACGCTTTCATGACGAGATGACAACCCGGCTTGCCCACCAGCCTGATGCGCTTTCCGGCACCTCAACCCATGACACCAAACGCGGCGAGGATGCCAGAGCGCGGCTCTATACCCTGACGGAAGCGCCTGAATTATGGGCGGAGTGCGTCGCCCGCTGGCGGCAGATGAACCAGACCAAAGTGGTCTTTCTCAACGACGGCACGGCGCCGAAAGGGGTGGACACCTGGATGCTCTACCAGGCGCTGGCGGGCGTCTGGCCAACGACGCTTCAGCCGGACGACGAAGCGGGGCTTAATGCCCTTGAAGAGCGGTTTCTGCCGTTTGTGGAAAAAGCGCTGCGCGAGGCGAAACTGCGCACCGACTGGGTGGATACCAACGACGCCTATGAAAATGCCGTACTTGAATACGCCCGTCATTTGCTGTCGCCAGCCAACCAGGACTTTTTGCAAGACTTCACCCGTTCGTTACAGCCTATTGTGCATGCCGGGCTGGTCAACAGCCTGACGCAAACCATGGTGAAGCTCACCGCGCCGGGCGTACCGGATATTTACCAGGGCAGCGAAGGGCTGAACTTCAGCCTGGTTGACCCGGATAACCGACGCGAGCCTGATTTTCAGGCGCTTACGCGCTGGCTGGATGACGACGAAAAAGGGGCGCCCGTTACCGAAGAAGCCTGGCTGAGCGGCCAGTTTAAGCAACATGTGATTGCGAAAGCGCTGCATTTGCGCCTGCAAAATCCGGCGCTGTTCCGCCGGGGCGACTATCTGCCGCTTTCCGCTACCGGCGCACGGGCGGAGAACGTCATCGCTTTCGCCCGCACGCAAGGCGACGAGGCGGTGATTGTGATTGCGCCCCGCCTGGTGCTTGGCGTGCTTGAGGGCAGCCTTGCCGCGCCGCATGCGGAGCTGTGGGTCGACACGGAAATCGCGCTGCCCGCCGCGCTCGCAAACCGCCGTTACCGCGACATTCTCAGCGGTAAAGAGGTTGCCGTAACCGATCGGATAGATGTGCAAACCTTTAACGGTTACTCATCTGCCATTTTGATAACACGTTGATTTTGTAGTTATAAAAAAATGTCATGTATCGCTGTTGTACATGAAAACACTGTACATTCGATGGAGAAGAATGCATGTCAAACGGTAAGCCTTTTGAAATTACGGCAGGGTATAGTCATCGTCTCGGCGCCAACTACGATGGCGAGGGCGTGAATTTCGCGCTTTTTTCAGCGCATGCGGAGCGCGTGGAGCTTTGCCTTTACGCGCCGGACGGTAAAACCGAAATTGCCAGGCTCGATTTGCCTGAATTTACCCATGAAGTGTGGCACGGGTATGTGCCGGGGCTGAAGCCCGGCGCGCTTTACGGTTTTCGCGTGCATGGCCCGTACGACCCGGAAAACGGCCATCGCTTTAACCCGAATAAATTGCTTATCGACCCTTACGCCCGCGAGCTGGTCGGCGATATCGAGTGGAACGAAGCGCATTTTGCCTATGAACTGCTGCATGAAGATAAAGACCTGACTTTCGACAGCCGCGACAGCGCGCCGTTTACGCCGAAATGTAAGGTTATCGACCCGGAGGAGTTCGACTGGCAGGACCAGAACCGTCCGTCCATCGCCTGGCCTCACACGGTGGTTTATGAGACGCACGTAAAGGGCTTTACTCAGCTTAACCCGGCCATTCCGCCCGAACTGCGCGGCACTTTTGAGGGGATGGGGCACAAAGCCTCCGTGGATTACATTAAAAGCCTGGGGATCACCTCTGTCGAACTGCTGCCGGTGCACTGGTTTCCGGACGACCAGCACCTGCTTGATAAGGGGCTGAAAAATTTCTGGGGCTATAACACGCTCGGCTTTTTCGCTCCGGCTTCCCGTTACTTTGGCCCGCGGGGGATCCAGGGTTTTCGGGATATGGTGCGGGCGTACCACGACGCAGGCATCGAGGTGATCCTTGACGTGGTGTATAACCACACGGCGGAAGGCAATGAACTTGGCCCGACGCTGTCGTTTAAGGGCATCGACAACTTTTCCTATTATCGCACCATGCCTGACCAGCACCGTTATTACATTAACGACACCGGCACAGGCAACACGGTAAATACTTCCCATCCGCGCGTATTGCAAATGGTGATGGATTCGCTCCGTTACTGGGCAGAGTCGATGCATGTCGACGGTTTCCGTTTCGACCTTGGCACCATTCTGGGCCGCGAGCCGGAAGGGTTTGACCAGCGCGGCGGCTTTTTCGACGCCGTGACGCAGGATCCTGTGCTTTCCCGCGTGAAGCTGATTGGCGAACCCTGGGATATTGGCCCGGGCGGCTACCAGGTAGGCGGTTTCCCGCCGGGCTGGGCAGAGTGGAATGACAAATACCGCGATACGGTGCGTGAATACTGGAAGGGCGATAATGTCTCTTCTGACTTTGCCGCGCGACTGCTCGGCTCAGGCGATCTCTACGACCAGCGCGGGCGCCGTCCATGGGCCAGCGTCAACTTTATTACCGCCCATGACGGCTTTACCCTGAACGACCTGGTCTCCTACAACGAAAAGCACAATGAAGCCAACGGCGAGGACAATAACGACGGTCACAACGATAACCGCTCTTACAACTATGGCGCCGAAGGCCCGACGGAAGACGAAGGCATTAACGCGGTGCGCGAGCGGCAAAAACGCAACTTTCTCGCCACGCTCTTTTTCTCTCACGGCACCCCGATGCTGCTGGCAGGCGATGAATTTGGCCGCAGCCAGCTTGGCAACAACAACGGCTATTGTCAGGACAGCGAAATTTCCTGGATCCACTGGGAAAACCTGCCGGAAACTGCCGATACGCTGCGTGAATTTACCCGCCACGTGATTAAGTTACGCGCCGAACAGCCGCTGCTGCGCCGCGAAAACTGGCGCGACGGCATGGTGATTGAATGGTTTAACGCAGGCGGCGGTTACCAGCAGCCGGAACAGTGGGACGAAGGCTCTACGCTTGGGGTCTATATCGGTCGTCCGGATCTGCAAACGGAAGAGGGGATCTGGCACGACGTGCTGATGCTGATAAATCCGTTTGAGGGCAATGTGCCGTTCCAGATCCCGCAGTTTGGCGAAGGCGGGTGGGTGCTGGAACTGAGCACCTCCGATAATGCCAAACCGGGTATTGTCATCAGTAAAGAAAAAGACTTTGAGCTGGAAGGGCGCAGCATTGCGCTCTTCAGAAGGCCATAAGTCGTTTACATATCTTCTCTGCCGGGTAACGCTGCCACCGCTTTCCCGGCATTTTTTCATCAAGATTTAAACGCAGGTTTTTTATTTTCTGCTACCGGGTTAACCTTATTTTAAAATACCCATTCAGCTGCAAACAGATTAACTTTCCAGAAATGCCACAGATCCAGTAGAAATAATGGAAACCCACAATTTTATTAATTTAACCCCATGAAAATAAACATCTAAATTTCATAAGCGCTACCCGCCGGAAAAATAAGCCCGCTATCTAAACCCTTGCCGTGAAATACGAAGCGCGAGCCATGCCTCGCTTATCATTTTATTAGGACTACTATTGAATAGGGTTGCTCTTCTTTAATTAACGAATCGCGGGCGGTTTTTAACGTCGTGCGTAAAGAAGTGGAGAGTCATTATGTTCGATAAGCATACGCATTCAGCCAGAGAAACCGACGGCGACTATCGCGTGGATAATTACGGCGTTCCGTTAAAACGTATTTCCTGGAGCGCGGTTTTTGCCGGTGTGATTGTTTCTGTCGTTATTTATCTGTTACTCGCTATTCTGGGTACGGCGATCGGCACCACCACCATTGATCCTATGGAGGAACAAAACCCGGTTGAGGGCATCGGCATGGGCGCGGCGATATGGGGCGGGGTAAGCATGCTTATCGCCATCGCCGTTGGCGGCTACGTAAGCGGCAGGCTCGCGCAACGGGAAGGCGCGCTGCATGGCTTATTAATGTTCGGCGTTAATACGCTCTTTTTTACCTGGCTTTTGATAACGCTTGCCAGTAGCGCTGTTACCGGCACCATGAACGTGCTCGGCACCGGACTCCAGGCGGTAGGCAGCGGCGTTAAGGCTATGGCGCCGCAGGCGGTTCAGATGGCCAAAAATCAGCTTGCCGAAAACAATATCAACCTGGACGACCTGCAAAACGAGCTTGAAACGACCCTGAGGCAGACGGGCAAACCGGAGTTACAACCGGAAGCGCTGCAAAACCAGGCGCAGGGAGAGGTCAATAATGCCCAGAACCAGGTCGCTGGTGCAGCGAATCAGCCGCAACAGCCAGCGCCGAACGCCCCCGGCAACCAGGCTAATGCCGGCAATGCCGATTTAGCCAGTTTCTTTAAAGGGCTGGTGGAAAGGAACCAGGCGACATTTCAGGCAGCCGATCGCGAAGCGCTGAAAAACATCATTCAGGCCCGTACCGGTAAAAGCGACGCGGAGGCGGAGCAAATCGTCACGCAGACCGAGCAAAACTATCAGGCTGCTCGCGCGAAATATGAAGAGCTGAAACAGCAAGCCGAACAGAAAAGCCGTGAGGTGGCAGAAAAAGCCGCCGCAGCGACAGCGAAAGCGGCCTGGTTTGCATTCTTCATGATGATTATCGAGGCGGTGCTGGCAGGCGTTATGGGGATGGTAGGCCGTCGCACGCAACCGCTTACCGTTACCAGCGACCAGCGTCCGCGCAGATAACACGAGAAGGTTTACACCAGGAGCACCCGGCATAAACCACGCGCCGGGAAGTAAAAAGGAAGCTAAGCAAAAACCGGCACCTGAGTACATTCAGGTGCCGGTTCAGATGAAAAGGGCGCGACAATCAGAACTGATATTTTATACCCAGCGATCCGCCCGTTTCGCTGTACTTATGCTGCCCGACCTTATGCCCCACATTCGCCCATAACGCCAGTTGCCCGGTAATCTGCCCCTCGGCGCCAACCCGCGCTTCAACACTGTTTTTGCTGCAGATCATGGTGTTGTTTTCACCGTTCATCGTCACGCCAAAGGCGCGGGTGTTGTGCACCCAGTTCGTTTCGATATAGGGGCGGAAAGCGTCAGGCATGCCGTTTGCGGTATTGCCTTTCATCCAGGCGCGAACCCCTAACTGAGACATCACGTTGCCATCGCCGGTACTGCTTACGCGGGTTCCTTGTTCTTCTTTCAGGGAGTCCGCTTTCACATTCATCATCACCACCTGGCCGCGAGGCTCCAGCCAGTAGCTAAATTTTTCCGAAGCGCCGACAGGCAGCGAATAACCTGCCTCCAGCGAGGCGGTGACGCCGCGTGATTTATAGGACTCGGCGCGCATCTGATGCCCGGAGACGTCGTTGTCAAACCAGTTGTATAAAATCCAGCTGTCGACCCAGGCGCCTGTACGCGTCGCGTCGTTGGCGAACCATGTTGCGTAAAGACCGGCGCTGTAACCCTTCACTTCGCCACGGGAGGTATAGTTTGTGATTTCTGAGCGGGTCTTACTCTTGTTATTACCGTAGCCCGCCATGACGCCCAGACGCAGGCTATCGGTATCCGTTGTGCTCCAGCGCGCAACGTCGCCGCCCAGCTGCACCGTGTAGCTGTTGCTGCGGCTGATCAGCTGACCGCCAGCTTCTTCAAAGCGATGATGGGTGCCGGAATGACGCATCCACATCGTTGTGCTGTGGCGTTCGCCGGTTACGGCATCGATATAATCATGCTCTCCCTGGCGATCGTGCAGACGCGTAGAGAAGAGGGTGTTGGCTGCTGCGATGTTGGCGATATAGCTGCCGCTTTCCGGCCGGTAGACCCGGGCGTAATCACTCCTGCCTGTGATCGCATTTCCGCCTGCGCTGCCGTTACCGTTATTCGTTTCGCCGCCACTGACGTTTTCTTGCACGGGTTCGTCAGCCGTATTGCCTGGCGTTGGCGCTTCACTGGCGCTGTTTGATTCATTGCCGCCGTTGACGGCTTGCTCATCTGAACCATTCGCTGAATCGCCTGGCGTATCGCTATTGCCGTTACCGTTCGAATTATCATCGGTTTGCGTTTCGGATGCTGGCGGATCGGTAACGTCGGTTCCCGTTCCCACATCCTCCACGTTGTTGCTCAGGTACCAGTTTTTATCTTTTTGCACCAGCGCATAGTCATACAGCCCTATGCCGATACGTCTGTCCGTCGAGAATTGCCCCTCTGACGAACCGGCCACCGTAATTAATTCGATTCCCCTGTCGGTATGGGCGCCGTGACCATAAATATTATTAAAGTGAATAATTGTGCTGCCGCTGGTGTCGCCTTTCACAATCATCCGATCTGCCGGAGAATCGTTGTCGGCGTTTAAAGTGACATTCATGACCAGCGTGCCGCCATTGCCGCTGTAGTTGCCTTCCACCGTCAGCGTTTTAAAGGCAGTTCCGGAATCATTTAAAAAGTTAATTTTCCCGTTATTCAACTCAAGGTTAGAGAGGGTGGAGTTGCCGGTCATATCCCAGAGCGTGCCCGTACCGTTTAATGAAAGATCGACGGTGCCGTTATTCGCGGTAGAGATGGTGCTGTAGAGATACGAGTTGTCAGACGAGCGTAAGCGGATAGCGCCATTGTCAGAAATAATATTACCCCACGCCGTTACCTTGCGATCTGTCATGGTTATCTGCCCACTTTCCCGCGCAAGGAAAGCCGTCGCGTTGTCGGCGTTACGCAAATCGCCCAACGTCACATCGCCTTCGAAATCAATCGTACTGTTCCCTTCAGCACCAACGTAGATAATCGAGGAGGGCTTTTCAGCGGTACTGTCAACGGCGGCTTTAAACGCGCCGTTAACCACAATGCGTGAAGCGGTGTCGGCGGAATTATTCTGCGCAGTCAGGAAACGATCGGTGTCGTCAACGCGGCTGTCAGCATAAAGCGTTAACCAGCTATCACTCAGGTTAATCCGGGCGCCATCATCAGCAACAATGCCATTCGCGCCGTAGAGGCTATTCTGATAGCGATATAACGTGATGGCGGTTCCGCCCTGTAAATCAATATTTGCCAGGCTGCCGCTTGCCGAAACAGCGTTTAATGCGCCATTACCTGAAACGGTCAGATCCGTGTAATCGCTGGCGCGTATTATGCCATTATTCGCAACCAGGCCACTGATTGACGCATTTACTCCTTCGCTATCCACCACGATTGATGATTCATTCATGGAGATAGTTTGATTATTCGCCTCAATACCTGTCGCGTTATTATTTGAGGAAACATTAAGGCCAAGATCTTCAAGCTGTATATTGCTAGCCTGGCCTGCATGGCATTCCGCGGTTGCGTTGCAGTTTGCCGATATGCCGACGACATCGCCTGTAAAATTGTTAAGCGTAAGCTGGGTTTTCCCGGACAAATCAATAAACTTTCCCCCCGTGTTCTCTGCTGGCGCGATAGTATTGATGCCGAACATTTTAGCCATTACGCCGTCATAGCCGCTATCAAGCCCGATTATCGCCAGATCCTTACCGCTAACCGCGCCACCTCCTTCAGCGTTGATGATGTTCGCGCTGTTGTTGGCAGTTATTATTGAGCCCATCCCAAGATCAATCCCAGGCCCTTGCGTATAGATAATGTATTTTGCGAGTTGAGAGGAAATATCGCTGCTGTCAATATTCAAACCACCCTTAACAATGATATTGCCATCGTTGGTTTTAATGGTGGATGCAGGGGAGTAGGTAGGTGAATTAAAAGACCATATAGCCGATACTTTTTCGCTTTCTGAAATCTCCAGGTCAGCAGCAAACACTGATACCGGCAATAAGGCGCAGGAAATATGTATCGCGAGGCTCTTTCTTCTTAATATGTCTCTGCTCATTAACTTTATCCATATTTATTATAGCGATGCCGCTCCGAGGGTGAGATCCCCCTTTATTAAGCATCAGGTTTGATATTTTTATCCGATTGAAACAGGAGGTGAAACGGTGCCTCAATTTAAACGGCAGGTAGTCTTATTTAATTAATTCATTAATTTGTTTGCTGGTGGTTTTACTCCTCGCTAACGGAAAGTAATTATCTATAACCTTATAGTCAATGTGGATTAGCGCAAGTTTGACCGGCAATAAAGCGTGCTTTTTAAGAATTATCCTGGTTCATTTAAATTCGAAAAATAACAGGTAAACAGATTAAAAATTTGATTATCACTTGAAAGATAGCGAGTGCATCTAACATGTCGCGTTTAAACAGATGCATTACGCTAAAAAGCCATACTTTTTTAGTAGCGAAAAAATAGTTTCTTTTAGCAGGCCGGAAGCGAGGCAAATCGTTCAAATTAAACAGCAGCTTAAGCACTGGCCTCACTGTCAGGCTGCGTTTTTCTGCTCGCCTGGCATCGTCCGCCAGTTGCAACGTATGAGCTAAGCGAGGCGGCTTTCAGAACGAATCGATAAAATTATCTCAGCAGCCAGCGATACCACCAAACAGGGAAGGCGTGTTTGAAGCGAGAATAGGGGGCAGCAAGCGCAGGGATCTTCAATCACATCCCGGAGATTGCCTGTTTTCAGTGATGTGTAATAATGGGGCAGATTACAACGGCTATAAAGGGACGTTATGCTTTCCAGATTGAAACCGCTGTATATCGATGCTGATTTACTCTCACCTGACGAATTTCCCCGGATAGTAAGCCCTTCCAGCGCCTGTCATACGGGAGGGGGGATAGCGTCTTCATCCAGGATGGAATATGAGCAAGCTTATAATGGTGCTGCAATTAGTATTGACTATATTCATGATGCAGGGGTGTAAAAAGAACATGTCATATGAACCGCAGGATTTTTTTGACGGCAAACAGCTGGAAATTGCTCAACTGATTTATGACGGCAATGAAGTGAAGCTCAAAGAGAGACTGTCATCAGTCAACACAGAAGAACTGAATCACCCTGCGAAAGAGGAAATGACGCTACTTTTCTGGTCAGTGCTGAGTTCAGCCTATGATAATGCCACCCCGGAAAGGCTCAAAATAATAACGGACCTGGTTAAAGCAGGTGCAGACCCTTTACAACCAAGAACGGAAGGCGGGAGCAGTCCTGCTGAGTTTGTCCTCCAGGGAGACAAAGGCGTCTGGATAAAAGCGATGCTGGATGGAGGGCTATCTCCAGATGCCAGAGATAGAACCTTTAAGAAGCCCATCGTATTTGAAACGTTAAAAGCAAAAAATACTGACACTTTGAAGGTCATGCTTGAGTACGGAGCAGATATCAACGCAAGGGGGGCAATGGATCGCACTCTGTTAATTAACGCTCTGTATACAAGTAAAATCGACCACATTGAACTGTTATTAGAAAAAGGCGCCGATCCGCAGCTTAGCGATGCATTCAATGAAAACTTTGTCTTTTTGATAAACAAAGAAATATCGCAAAAAGATAGCAATAATGAATATGTAAAAAGGTTGATAAAAATCCGCGACAGCCTGTAACCGGAGGCAGCAAAACGGTGCGCGGGAGTGTAGCGTTTGCCGGCAGGCTAAATCAGTTTGTTGGCAGCCATCATGTCGTATAGCCAGAAGAGGGGTCTGGCTATAACCGTCGAAAGGTTCCTGCAACGCTGATTCAAAGCTAATAAAACCGTTGGATGATTTCAGCGCCCATAAAGCTATAAGCCATTGATATAGAGCAGGTAACGTAGGTGTGTGTTCATGCTTATCCAATTTAACATAATATACATTATGCGTACCAACGGCATTCAGGGCAGAATCCAGCGTTCTGGCCTGAGACAATCTGCGCTTGTGTAAAATGCCAGTTATGTCGATCAGCCTGCTGGCGTCTGGTTTACTGACGCATCCTGCTTGCCCGGTTAGCCAGGCCCCTGAAGCACGGCTTTGGCCATTCCCGGCTTTGGTCATTCCCGGCGCTGACCATTCCGTTCAGTTTGCGGCAAATCGCCTTCGGCTCTTTTGACTGCTCGCTTCTTTCACGCAACTCGCAACTGCCCATCTGTTTCACGCGCATACGTCAAAGCGAGCTGTTCAGGTTGCTCATCATCAACACCCCGGCTCACATTGCCCTAAAGCGACTTTACAGATCGGTGAAATACTCAATCACGTCTCTTACTTTTTTCAGCCCCGTTTCCAGGTTAGCCATACTGACGGAGCCCAGCGCCAGGCGAATGGCGTGCGGAATATAAAGCGATGTGCAAAACGGTTCGGCTGTGGAAACGGAAATGCGCTCTTTCAGCAGCGCGCTCACCACGCTCTCTGCGCGAATGTTTTCATCAAGCGCAATCCAGCCAAAGTAAGCATTCGGGTGCGCCTGCCAGCCTGCGCCATGAAATACTTCACGCGCCAGAGCCTGTCGGTTTTGCGCATCCACCCTTTTTAACGCTTCAAGCGTTAACACCGTACCGTCCTGTAGCCAGCTGCAAACCAGCGATGTCAGGATGGCGGGCGTGTTCCATGTCGTCGCGCGAATAGCGCGTTCTGTCTGCGCTCTTTTTTTGCGCGGCGAGACCACCATGCCAACCCGCAGCCCGGCAGCAATATTTTTCGAGAAGCCCGAGACATAGACCGTATGCTCAGGCGCATAGTGCCTCAGCGGTTTTGGCGCGTGCTCAACAAGCCAGGCATAAGCGGCATCTTCTATGATCAGCAATTCGTACCGCCGGGCTATCTCCGCAAGCCTTCTGCGCCATGCCTCGTTCATCACCCGGCCCATCGGATTATGCAGCGTCGGCATGGTATATACCGCCTTTACCCGGCGTAACCGACAGCGCTTTTCCAGCACGTCCAGGTCCATCGCTGCGGCAGATTCCGGAATAGCCAGTAGTTCAAGGTGCATCTGCTGCGCCAGAACTTTAAAGCCGGGATACGTTAACGCATCCACCGCGATAACATCGCCAGGCTGTAACAAACCCATAAGCGTAACGGCAAGACCATGCTGCGCGCCGTTGACAATCAACACCTCTTCTTCGTCGCACGCCACGCCTTTGCCATTGAGGTAAGCGGCAAAAGCCTGACGATCGGCCGTTCTGCCGGCGTGCGGCTGGTAGCGCAGCAGCGATTCGATATCGCCAGTAGTCGCCAGTTGCTTGAGGCCGTTTCTCAGCAGTTCCGCCTGTTCGGGCAATGCCGGATAGTTAAAATTGAGATCGAGCACATCCGAGGCGACAGCATGTTGATCGACCCCTATACCGGCGGGCAGCGCCCATTCGCGGACAAACGTACCCCGCCCCGTTTCGCCGCTGACCAGCCCCATGGCTTCCAACTCGGCATAAACCCGCGTCGCGGTGGCGAGCGAAATGCCGTGCCGCGCCGCAAGCTCACGGTGCGTTGGCAACCGGCTACCTGGCGCCAGCTCACTGGCGCGGATCGCCCGGGCCAGTTCATCAACCACGGTTTTATAGCGTGCTTTCATCGCTGTATCTATGACAATAATTTGATTGTCCTGAATGTGCGTCTTAAGGTTTGGCTCGTCAATCATTCTGTTAAGGTTCAGTTTATGCAACGTTCTAAAACTGTTGTCAGCGGCTGGGTAAATGGGTTTGCTGGCGTCGTGATTTTTAGCGGTTCGCTTCCGGCAACCCGTATTGCGGTGATGAATTTCGATCCGTTTTTTCTGACCGTAGCCCGGGCTTCGATCGCGGGCATGCTGGCGCTGGCTTTCATTACGCTGCTTAAGAGCACGCGGCCACAGAAGAATCAGTTATTTTCGCTTGGTATTGTCGCCTTCGGCGTGGTGGTGGGCTTTCCGCTGCTGACCGCCCTCGCCCTTCGTCATATAACCTCTGCGCATTCCATTGTTTTTCTGGGCCTTTTGCCCTTATCAACGGCGCTGTTCGGCGTGCTGCGGGCGGGCGAAAAACCGCGGGCGCTGTTCTGGCTTTTTTCTTTTGCCGGTAGCCTGCTGGTTATGGGCTTTGCGCTGGCGAAGGGGTTCTCGCAGCTCAACAGTGGCGACCTTTATATGCTGGCGGCTATTCTCGTTTGCGGCCTGGGTTATGCTGAAGGCGCCCGGCTGACTCGCACCCTTGGCGGCTGGCAAACCATCAGCTGGGCCTTGCTTTTAGCTTTGCCGCTCATGCTCTCGCTTGCGCTGTTTACCCGGCCCGCCAGTTTCGCCGCCGTCAGCCTCTCTGCGTGGCTTGCCCTGGGCTACGTCGCCCTGTTCAGCATGCTGATTGGGTTATCTTCTGGTACAAAGGGCTGGCCCAGGGCGGTATTGCCGCCGTGGGTCAATTACAACTGCTGCAACCCCTTTTCGGCCTGTGGATTTCCGCTGCGTTGCTGGGTGAGCACGTCAGCGCAAACATGGTTGCGGTGACGCTTGGCGTAATGCTTTGCGTGGTTTTTTCACGCCGGTTCGCCCGCTGATTAAAAGCGCCCTTTGCCTTCGCGTAAAAAAGCCTGCTCGTCTTCACTGCTCTGACGCGCCAGATCCTGGTTGCGATGGGGATAACGGCCAAAACGGTCTATCACTGCTTTGTGTCTGTATGCCGAGTCAGTGAAGCCGGGTTCGCCCAGCGCTTCGAAGTGCTTTATCCCCTGGTTGTGAATAACCGGCGATTCAGAGTGCATCCATGGCATCAGGCTGAAGGCTTTCTCTTTGGTGTTAAGTCGCGTCCAGTCTGGTTGTTGCAGGATTTCCTGCGACAAAACCAGCGCCATGCCATCCTGCGCATAAGCCAGCGCGCTTTCGCGGTGCAGATTACGCGAAAACTGGTCGAGCACGATTATCTCAGCCAGCCGCCCTTTGCTGTTTTCGCGCCAGTGAAAAAGCTCGCCGCAACGGGCCGCCTCCCACGTTGTGCTGAAAGTTTGGCGGATCTGCTTATCAAGCGCGTCATCCCTTTTGAACCACTTTGATTCCGGTATTTGTTCAAACCAAAAGTCGAGCACCGCGTCGTAATGCATGGTCAGTCGCACCTGTTTTCAATGAATTAAAGAGAACTCATTACTTATATGTATCGATTTTATGTCGATTGCCATGGCGTTGTGCAATACCATAGGCGGACGTGGTGTAACGAGTGCGATCACAGCCCGGACAGTTACGTGCAGGCGGTGTCAGCGCAGTAAAAAATAAAACTGAGTAAGCCAAATGGATATGAAGCAGAAAAAAAATCGCTCCCTGTATATTCCCTATGCCGGCCCGGTGTTACTGGAGTTCCCCCGTCTGAACAAGGGCAGCGCCTTTAGTATGGAAGAGCGCGCCAACTTTAACCTTATCGGATTGCTGCCAGAAGTTGTGGAAACCATCGATGAGCAAGCGGAACGCGCATGGCGGCAATATCAGGAGTTCAAAACCGATATTGATAAGCACATCTACCTGCGCAACATTCAGGACACCAACGAAACGCTCTTCTATCGCCTGGTAGAAAACCACTTAGACGAAATGATGCCGGTCATCTATACCCCGACGGTAGGTCTGGCCTGTGAGCGCTTCTCGGAAATCTACCGCCGCGCGCGCGGGGTTTTTATCTCCTGGCCGAACCGCCAGTATATGGACGACATTCTGCAAAATGTGCCGAACCACAATATCAAGGTTATCGTGGTGACCGACGGCGAGCGCATTCTGGGTCTGGGCGATCAGGGTATCGGCGGCATGGGCATTCCTATCGGCAAACTCTCGCTCTACACCGCCTGCGGCGGCATCAGCCCGGCCTATACGCTGCCAGTGGTGCTGGATGTTGGCACCAATAACCAGCAACTGCTCAATGACCCGCTCTATATGGGCTGGCGCCACCCGCGTATTACCGATGAAGAGTATTACGCGTTTGTGGATGAGTTTATCCAGGCAGTGAAGCACCGCTGGCCGAACGTGCTGCTGCAATTTGAAGACTTCGCCCAGAAGAACGCCACGCCGCTGCTCCAGCGTTACCGCAATGAAATCTGCTCCTTTAACGACGACATACAGGGCACCGCCGCTGTCACCGTCGGGACGCTGATTGCCGCCAGCCGCGCCGCGGGCAGCCAGCTCAGCGAGCAAAAAATTGTCTTTTTAGGCGCAGGCTCCGCTGGCTGCGGCATTGCCGAACAGATAATCGCGCAGACCCAGCGCGAAGGGCTGACCGAAGCGCAGGCGCGCCAGAAAGTCTTTATGGTCGACCGCTTCGGCCTGCTGACGGATAACATGCCGAACCTGCTGCCGTTCCAGACCAAACTCGTGCAGAAACGTGAAAATCTGCAAGGCTGGCAGACCGAAAGCGACGCGATCTCCCTGCTTGATGTGGTGCGCAACGTTAAGCCCGATATCCTTATCGGCGTTTCAGGGCAAACGGGCCTCTTTACTGAAGAGATTATTCGCGAGATGCATAAACACTGCCCTCGCCCGATCGTGATGCCGCTTTCCAACCCCACTTCCCGTGTGGAAGCTACGCCTCACGACATCATCCACTGGACCGACGGCAATGCGCTGGTGGCGACCGGCAGCCCGTTCGCGCCTGTGGTGTGGAAAGATAAAACCTTCCCCATCGCGCAGTGCAACAACGCCTATATTTTCCCGGGCATTGGTCTTGGGGTGATCGCTTCCGGCGCGTCGCGCATTACGGACGAAATGCTGATGGCGGCGAGCGAAACCCTGGCGCAGCATTCGCCGCTGGTGAATACCGGTTACGGTCTGGTACTGCCGCCCCTGTCGGAGATCCAGAATGTTTCGCGCGCCATCGCGTTTGCCGTAGGCAAAATGGCGCAGGAGCAAGGCGTGGCGGTGGAAGTGTCCGCCGAGGCGCTCGAACAGGCCATTGAAGACAATTTCTGGCTGCCGGAATACCGCAACTACCGCCGCACGTCTATCTGACCACGGCATAAAAAAGCCTCGCGTGTTGGCGAGGCTTTTTCTTTATTCGTCACCCTTCTTGCTTCGCCAGTGGCTCCACGGGCCGTTTTCCGGCGGCGCATCCTCTTTTTCATCCAGCATATCAATATAGAGCGCTTCCACTTCTTTGCGCGCCCAGGGCGTGCGGCGTAAGAATTTGAGGCTTGATTTCACGCTCGGATCGTTTTTAAAACAATTAATGTTGATGCGCCGGGCCAGCTCTTCCCAGCCGTAGCGGTTAACTAACGCCGTGACCAGCGCTTCCAGCGTCACGCCGTGTAAAGGATCTTTTGATGCATGCATGTGAAGGTCATCCCTCAGCCTGAAAATTTTGCCCACACCATAAGAGATCCGTTCGCGAAAGTCGCCTTTTTCTCGCAGACGTACACGGGCATTCGCGGAAAAAAGAAAAGGCCCGCCGTCTGGCGAGCCTTTAATCTTCAGCAACACGATCAGTTAAGCTGATAATCCAGCGTGATTTCCGCATTCAACACCTGGGAAACCGGGCAACCCGCTTTCGCTTTTTGGATAATTTTGTCAAAAGCCGCTTCTTCAACGCCCGACAGTTTTACCGTGCTGTTAAGGGCAATTTTGGTGATGGCGAAACCGCCTTCTGATTTATCCAGCGACACGTCTGCGGTGGTATCGATGCTTTCCGGCGTATAGCCTTCTTCGCCCAGCATTAACGACAGCGCCATAGAGAAGCAGGCAGCGTGCGCCGCGCCGATGAGCTCTTCCGGGTTAGTGCCCGGGGCGCCTTCAAAACGCGTATTAAAGCCGTAAGGCTGCTGATTAAGCGCGCCGCTCTCGGTTGAAACGGTGCCTTTGCCGCGTTTGATGTCGCCTTCCCAGTGTGCCTGGCCTTTCTTATGAATCGTCATCGTTTTCTCCTCTCTGTTAACTGCAAGTTTTCAGTATAGGAAAGAATTCAGCCTCTTAGCGCCAGAAGGCTCAGACTGAGAATAGTCCGCGAAGATGATGCGGCTCGCTGCGCTGGTACTGCGGCGATACAGCAATTTTATCGCCAAGTTTCGCTGCGGCGTGCCATGGCCAGCGCGGATTAAAGAGTATGCCGCGCGCCAGCGCGATAAACTCCGCCTGCCCGGTGGCGATGATCGCTTCCGCCTGCTCCGGCTCGGTGATAAGGCCGACAGCGATGACCGGAATGGCGACCTGATGCTGGATCTGCTGAGCGAAAGGCACCTGATAGTTCGGGCTGACCGGTATTTTCTGCGCAGGCGTCAGACCGCCGCTGGAGACATGAATGTAAACACAACCGCGCGCTTCCAGCGCTTTCGCAAGCTGTATGGAACCTTCGATGTCCCAGCCGCCTTCCGCCCAGTCGGTAGCGGAAATACGCACGCCTACTGGCAGTGAAACAGCGGCTTTCACGTCGTCGAAGATCTCCAGTACCAGACGCATGCGGTTTTCAAGGCTTCCGCCGTACTCGTCGCTACGCTGGTTGGCAAGCGGCGAGAGGAACTGATGCAGCAAATAACCGTGTGCGGCGTGCAGCTCGATAAGATCGAAACCCGCTTTTTGCGACCGGCGCGCGGCATCAACAAAAGCCTGTTTGATACGCGTAATATCTTCAGCGCTCATGGCTTTTGGCGTTTTCTCTTCGCCGAAAGCCAGCGCGGAAGGCGCGAGAGTGTCCCAGCCGCCTTCATCGTTAGCCAGCGACTTACCGCCCTGCCACGGCGCGCTAACGGACGCTTTACGTCCCGCGTGCCCTAACTGAATGCCAAGCTTGATGGGCGACCAGTGGCGAATTTTTTCCACTTCTTTTTGCAGCGCATCGCCCAGTTCGTCGCTCCAGATCCCTAAATCCCCGGGAGAGATGCGCCCTTCCGGCGTAACCGACGTGGCTTCGACAATCAGCAGCCCGGCGCCGGATTGCGCCAGCGTCCCCAGGTGCACGCTATGCCAGTCTGAAGGCGCGCCGTCTGTTGCCGAGTACTGACACATCGGCGCGATAATAATGCGGTTAGTTAATGTCAGCTCACCGAGGCGGCCTTCGGAAAACAGGTGACTCATTTATTACCTCCTGAAAGGGATATTCCCAGTACGGTGAAATCTGTAGCCAAGTATAGAAAGGAACTGCCTGTTTCTGTTGGCGATTTCTGCTGCTAACGCGCAGCAGCGCTTATTTCCGGTAACGTAATGTTTCATGCTAACGAACTAATTTTACGAATTTATAAGTGTTTGTAGAAAAAGTCGCTTGATTTTCCACCAGTCAACGGCGTTACAATTATCCCATTCTTGAAACGCCCGACAGGCCGGGCGAGCCAGGGTCGATTATCAGATTATTTCCCCATGCGGCAGTAAAGTGGCGGAATTCACTGAATTACGGCCCTTTTTTATTGATGACGCACCAGTAAAGCCGGCTTTTGCGCCCTGATTCTTTGCCGCTTCCCGGCCCGACAAATCCATTTTGCTAGACTAAAGAGTAACGCTTAAACCGAAAGCGACTCTGGAGGTTTTTATTAGTATGCTTAATCAGACATCTCGACTCACAGTTCCGGAATCAGAAGCTTACGACGAAGAAGTTCGGTACGAGCTCGATCCTTGTGAGCTCAAGCTGGATGAGATGGTCGAAGCGGAACCGCTGCCCGAAACCATTGAAGGCATGCCTGCTTCCGATGCGCTGACCCCGGCCGATCGCTATCTGGAGCTTTTTGAACATGTCCAGTCGGCGCGCATCTTTCCCGACAGTAAAACGTTTCCCGACTGTGCGCCGAAAATGACGCCGCTTGCGATCCTGCTTAACTATCGTCGGGCGAAACGTTATCCGGGTTTCGATTTGAAAACGTTCGTGCATGACCACTTCTGGCTGCCGAAGGACTACAGCAAAGAGTATGTCGCTGACCCGAACCGCAGCCTGAAGGATCATATCGATAGCCTTTGGCCGGTTCTGACCCGCGAGCCGCAGGAGCACATTGAGTTTTCATCGCTGCTGCCGCTGCCCCAGGCCTATATCGTACCGGGGGGGCGATTTCAGGAGACCTATTACTGGGACTCCTACTACACCATGCTGGGGCTGGCCGAAAGCGGCCGCAATGATTTGCTGCGCTGCATGGCGGATAACTTCGCGTGGATGATTGAAAATTACGGTCATATCCCGAATGGCAACCGCACTTACTACCTCAGCCGCTCCCAGCCGCCGGTGTTTGCGCTGATGGTTGAGCTGTTTGAGGAAGATGGCGTACGCGGCGCGCGTCGCTACCTTGATCATCTGTTAATGGAATATGCGTTCTGGATGGATGGCGCCGATAGCCTGGAACCTAACCAGGCTTACCGCCACGCGGTGCGCATGCCGGATGGCGCGTTGCTGAACCGCTACTGGGACGACCGCGACACGCCGCGTGACGAATCCTGGTATGAAGATGTTGAAACCGCCAAGCTTTCCGGCCGCCCGGCAAGCGAGGTTTACCGTGACTTGCGTGCCGGCGCGGCTTCCGGCTGGGACTACTCTACCCGCTGGTTGCGTGACGCGGACCGTCTGGCAAGCATTCGCACTACTCATTTTATTCCGGTCGATCTCAATGCGTTTCTCTATAAGCTGGAGACGGCGATTTCAAACATTGCCGGGCTGAAGAAAGATGCTGAGATGGCGGCTACGTACCGCGAAAAAGCGTTTGCCCGCCGTGCCGCCATGAACCGCTATTTATGGGATGAGATCACCGGCACGTTCCGCGACTACGACTGGCGTCGGGAATGTCTGGCCTCGTTCTCCGCCGCCTGCGTGGTACCGCTTTATGTGGGTATGGCGACGCATGAACAGGCGCAGAAAATTGCGGTGAACGTTCGCGAACGACTGTTAACGCCAGGGGGTATTCTGGCGACGGACGTTGAAAGCGAGCAGCAGTGGGATAAACCCAACGGCTGGGCGCCTCTCCAGTGGATGGCCATTCAGGGGCTGAAAACCTACGGTGAAGATACGCTGGCTGACATCATCGCCCACAACTGGATGCGCACCGTTAAACGCGTTTACATGGAAGAGAACAAGCTTATCGAGAAATATCACATCGCTGACTATTCACCGAAACCGGGTGGCGGTGGCGAGTATCCGTTGCAGGACGGTTTTGGCTGGACTAACGGCGTAACGCGCCGGTTGATAAGCCTTTACGGCGAGCCGTAAACCGCACTAACAGAAAGCGTTAAGGGCTGGTGGCTGAAGCTGCCAGCCCTTTTTTATTAAAACGACGCGCTAATACCGACGTTATAGCGGGTTTGCTCTCCGCTGCTTAAGCCGCCGGTTTGCGACACCGCAGCAAAGGCGGATAGCTGCTCGTTCAGCGCCAGGCTTGCGCCCAGTGTTGTATCCACCCAGTTAGTATCCTCTTTTGCGCCATCGCGGCTGAAGGTCAGCGAGGTGTTTTTAAGTCCGCCCTGACCTGTCCAGACATCGTCGCCGAACTGATGACGATAATTCACTTCTGCCCAGGGTTTCACCACGCCGAAGCGGCCATCAATACGCCAGCCCGCGCTGCCAACCTGCGAATGATAGTTTTGATCGCGATAGCGCATCGCGGTGCTGTCGTCGCCCTGTTCGCGATAACCGTCAACATGGCTGTAATCCCAGGCGTATTGCAGAGTCGGCCCGGTAGTCACTTCTGTGGTGACGGGAATATCAAAGCCAGCGGTCAGGCGCGCCCCCCAGAGCTTCGCGCTGGTATCGCCCTTTTCAGTGCGCGTTAACGGGCCAAGCTCTACCTGTCGTTGGATGTCGTTGTAATCAGCCGTCAGATAATGGACATCGGCGCTAAGCCAGGCGGGACCGTATTCCAGGGCGCTGAATAATCCAACCTGGAATGCGTCGGCATCGTACTGGAAGCGGTCTGTAGGATAGTGTTTATCGAGCGAGCCGGCAATCAGCCCGCCTACCAGCCAGTTATCGGTAAGTTGATAATCAACGCCGAGCGTCAGATTATTGGTATTCGCACGGCCATCTCCGCCCGCGGCGTTATCAGCGTATTTTCGGTATTGCCCGCTGTAGCCGCCGAACACGCCCAGACTCCCCGCCTCTTTTGCACCATTGCGCAGCTGGTTATAACGGCTGTCGAGCGTTGCCCGGCTATCCTGCACGGCGGCAAGCGTGCCTTTATTCAGCGTGGCGACCTGTGCCGGCGCGTCAACGATCGACTGAATATAATCGGCAATCAGCGCATGGACTTGCGGCGAAGGATGCAGGTGATCGGCAAACAGCCAGGACTGGCTGGCGTTGAAACCCGGACTTTGCGAGGTACAGTCAGCGGAAGAAAGGCCCGGCGGGCACGCCATGCCGGCTGTGTTAGTGATACCGAACTGCGTCGGGTTCGCGAGGATCTCATTGAAAATGCCATTCACGTCCGCCCAGACGATATTTCCTCCCTGTTGCGCCAGTAATTGTTCTTCTGTGCGGTTGTAGAGCGTGGTGAGCTGCGAAACCTGTGCCGCGAGCGTGTCATAAGCGGCAATCAGCTGCGCGGCGATTGCCTGCTGCACAACCGGCAGCGGGCTGGCGGTCGTTGCCGCGGCGGCCAGCGCCTGGCGAATGGCCTGCTGACGAGACGCGAGATCCGGCGTCTGCGCGCTGTTAAGCGAAGCATATGCCGCCTGTAAAGCCGAAGCCGCCACCGGCGCCAGGCCGACGGCGATCACCGCTTCCATCATGGTTGGCGTTGCGCTGACATCGGGAACGGTAGGCACAATGACGGTTCCTGCCCCGGCGTTCAGCAACGTTTGCACTTGTCCTGCCGCCGCCTGAGCGCTGTTCCCTGCTATCGCGGCCGCCTGGAGCGGATCCAGCGCGGCAGCGGCTAAATCATTCCCGCCCACCCAGTGAATATAAAGTCCGTTGCCGTCCGCTGCGCCGTTTACCCGGGCAAGATAGCGTTGTACCTGATCCTGCGTATTGTCCTGCGGGTTGATAGCCGGTACGGCGACGGCGCTGCCCGCCGCATAGTTGTACCCCCCGCTGTCGGATGGCGCGAGTGACAGCCCATAACGCTGGCTGAGTATTTCGTCGTATAGCGGATTTTCGTTGCTGTTCCAGGTGTAGCGCCCGTTATTGCCGGTATCGCTCAGGCTGTCGCCAAAAACATAAAGGTTATTAAATTCAGCCGCCTGCGTACCTGCGGCGCAGGCAACGCCCAGCGCAAAGCCAACATAACGTGAAAGACGTGAAAGCGAGAAAAACATGCGGTTCTCCTGACTGGCGATTTTGGTGTTCGCGCTTTCAGTGTAGAGAGTTTCGGCAAAAGCAGCGGGTTTTCGTTTCGCTTCTGCGAGTTTGACCGTGAGCCGAATCCTCTCTATTATCGGCTCATAATCTGAGCCGAATAAAGACCGCTTTCGGCTCATCGCAACGTAGCGGAGGCACAGGAAGGCCTGAAAGTTCATGCCATGATTCCCTGCTTCGCGCGGCTATTTTTCACCTCGGGTTTGTTACGCGCCATCCCCTGAAAACGGTAATGACCGCCTCATCCGCGCTGACCGAGTCGGCTGCAAGCAAATAACCAAAGTATTAGCCCTGTTCTTAAATTTATGACCGCCCACCTGTTTCAGTGCGGTAAGCCTGAAAGACAGGAAGCGCCATTTTTATACTACCAGGCGATGATGAAGCTGAGGTTCATGTTCTCTATTTTAAAACCACATATTGTATGTTGTAACTAATGAGGCAAGGACAATAAAAACCCGGCGCATGGCCGGGCTTGTTGTTGAACGACGGAGAAATTAGCAGAGCGGTTTAACGGCTTCACGCATCCCTTTATCGAGGATGGCTTGCAGGTCATGGGTGACTTGCTCAACCAGGCCGTTAACCTGAGTGAGGTCCTGCTCCCAGTGGTCTGCGTCGCCAAGCACGATTTCAACCAGTTCACGCACAGAGAGTTGCTTATCGCGCTGCTTCGCCCACAGCTGCTGATAGCGCTCCAGCCAGTGCGCGTCGTCCTGTAACGGGTAGCTTTCACCGTTACGTTCGCCACGATAAAACGCGATGAGCGCCGCCAGCGCAAAGGTTAAACGCGCCGGAAGCTTACCGTTCGCCTCCTGCCCCGCCAGCAACTGCGGCAAAATGCGGGTGCGGAATTTGGTCATGCCGTTGAGCGCAATAGAAAGTAACTGATGTTTGATGTATGGGTTACGAAAACGGCTCACCACGGCGTTGGCAAAAGATTCCAGCTCCTCGCGCGGCAGATCCAGCACCGGGATAATCTCTTCATGAATCGCCTTTTCCACGAAAGCGCATACCTGCGCGTCGTCCATCGCCTCGCCTACCGTGTTCAGGCCCGCCTGAAAAGCGACCGGCACCAGCGCGGTATGGGCGCCGTTAAGGATAGCGACCTTACGCGCTTTATAGGGCTTGATATCGTCAACGATCAACACATTCAGCGGCAGTTTATCCAGGCGCAACGCCTGCGCCAGCCACTGCGGCCCCTGGATGACGAACAGATAAAAATGTTCAGCCGTATCAAGGAAGGCGTCGTGATAGCCCAGTTTCGCCTCAAGCTCCGCCACTTCATCACGCGGATATCCGGTAACGATGCGGTCGACCAGCGTAGAGCAGAAGGTATTGGCGCTGTCCAGCCAGGTAATGAAGGCTTGCGGTAACGCCCACTCCTGCGCGTAACGCAGAACCAACTCGCGCAGCGCGTCGCCATTGTAATCAATCAGCTCGCAGGGGATCAGCACCCAGCCCTTATCCTGCGCGCCGCTGAAATGCGTGTAGCGTTCAAACAGCAGGCGCGTCAGCTTAGCCGGATAACTTACTGCCGGCGCGTCTTCGAATTTATCGCCCGCATGGAAGCTAATGCCCGCTTCGGTGGTATTGGAAAAAACAAAGCGGATATCGGGATTATGCGCCAGTTTCAGAAACTCATCGTATTGGCTATAAACGCTGATTTCACGGTTAACTGAACGAATCAACCGTGCGTCGCTTACTGCTTCCCCTTTCTCATTCAGGCCCCGAATGATAGTGGTGTAGAGCCCATCCTGGGTGCTCAGTGACGGCGGGAACGTGCTGTCAATAGGACGCACCACAACCACACCGGCATCCAGGTCCGTGTGCTCATTGAGGAGATCGATTTGCCAGTCGACAAAAGCGCGCAGGAAATTCCCTTCACCAAACTGAATGATGCGGTCCGGATAGTGAGCACCGGGAAAATCACGACGATTCAATGTTTTCACAATAAGTTCCTTGGTGGATTATTATCAGACAACCTGTTTTCGCACTGCCTGCTCACCGTAGCAGAAACTTTTTTTATGAAACCCCGTTTTGATCAAGTTGGGCCGACATATTAAAATTTTTTATAGTTGCTTAAAAAAATAGGTGGTTGCGCAATAACTTCCATCGGGATTAAGGGCGTATCGCGGAATTTCGCCAGCGCGCTGCCATTCATTTCGTTGATAAAAGCGCTCTGCATCGCTGCCGGTAGCGGTATCCAGAACCAACACGTTTTTGCCGCGTTTCAGCGCTTCTGTTTCCAGTAAAGACATCAATTCACGCGCCACGCCGCCGCGACGCGCCGACCGATGCACCAGAAGCTTCGAGACATCTGCCCGGTGCGGCTGGTTATCCGGTTGCGCGGTAATAAGTTGAACGGTGCCGACAATGCGCCCCGCTTCGTCCTGCGCGACAATCACAACGCGTTCTTCATGCGCCGCGCTTTGCGCCACGCCGTGCCAGAAATCCCGCGCCTGGCTATGCGCGAACGGCAGCATAAAGCTGACCGATGCGCCGCCCTGCACACAGTCCACCAGCACATCCGCAAGTTCATCGATATGATTTGCAAGCGACGCAGCGCTCATAACAGAAACGTGAAATGGCAACGCCATGAAGTTCTCCTTAAGTCGATGTCTCAACAAAGGAAATATCATGACGTTAACAATGCGATAACACAACGTGGCGGGTCAGAGGAAAAAGTGATGACCCGCCGAAGCGGCATAAATTTAACGGTCTGCCCGTTTACCCAACGGCTTTGCGCTGTAGGCGCGCTTATCCGCCGTCTTTATCAGTTGTTCAAGCGAGCCATTCGCCTCGTCATGCTGGGCGACGCCCCAGGAAACGGCCAGTGAGCCATCGCGCCGGGCGCGGCTGTTGAATTCCTCCACCCGCTCCGCCAGATACTGCATCGCTATCCACGCGCCTTTTTCATCGGTATCCGCAAACAGGATAACAAACTGATTGTGATCGAGACGCGCAAGCAGGTCGCTGTCGCGAAAAGCGCCTTTCAGCACGCGGGTAAGATCGCGCAGCGCGTTGTCGCCTGCCTCCTGACCCGCGCCTGCGACAATATCCTGATAATTGTCGAGCGTGATGAAGCCAAGCGTCATAAATTCGCCACGACGACGGTGAGCCGAAAGCGCATAGGCCGCCAGCGAGTGAAAGCCGCGCGGGTTAAGCTGGCCGGTCAGCTCATCATGCGTGGCGGCATTGAGCAACGCGAATTCATCCTCGACGATAGCGGCGAAGTCGCCCAGCAGTGAAATCTGCTGCGGGGTGAGTTCACGCGGCTCGGTGTCCATCAGACAAAACGCCCCCGCCTGCCCGCCATCCGGCAGCCTGACCGGGTAGCCGATATAAAAACGGATATGCGGCGCGTTCGCCACCAGCGGGATCGTCTGAAAACGCGTATCGTCATGCGTATCGGGAACGATAAGCGGCGAGTCCTGCAACAGCGTATGGGTGCAGAATGAGGTATCGCGAGGCATCTCCCTGTGCGCGGCGTCGAGACCATCGCAGGCTTTAAGCCACAGGCGGTTTTCATCCACCAGGCTTAATAGCGCGACAGGCACATCAAAAAGATGTTTAGCCAGGCGCGTCAGACGATCAAACCGTTCGGCGGGGCCGGTATCCAGCAGGCCGGACGCTTTCAGCGAAGCCAGGCGCTCGGTTTCATTAGGCGGGGTTTTGACTGTTTTCATTACATTACCTGTATGGCAAGTCAGAATTAGAGCATAGCGTAACGGAGACTGGTTGGTAGCCCCGCTGCGCCGTCAATACGCAAATATCCGGTTTTTCCCGTCTCGCTTGGCATTATAAAGCGCGTCATCGGCGGCCTTAAGCCAGTCGTTTACGGATGCCATTTGCGCGGTGGCGCAGGCAATACCGATGCTGAGCGTACAGTTGAGGGCGTTATCGGGAAACACGCGCACCTGCGCCGCCTCGTCCATAATCTGGCGCGCAACCGCGCTGGCCTCTTCTACCGAGGTATTGGGCAGCAAAACCACAAACTCGTCGCCGCCAAGCCGCGCGGGGGTGCCGTTATGCCGGGTAACCTGGCGCAAAATAGCGGAAACCGCCACCAGCAGCGTATCGCCTGCCTTATGGCCGTACCGATCGTTCGCCTCTTTAAAATTGTCGATATCGATAAACATCAGCGCCGAACTATGGCAACTGGCGGTCAGCTTATCCAGCTCTGTATGAATACGCAGCTCCAGTAGCCTGCGGTTGGCGATATCGAGAAAAGGATCGGTCATGGCGATGCGCTCAAGCTCGCGTGTCTTGCGGCTGAGCTGACGGGAAATGGAATGAGACAACAAGCTTAAGGCCAGAATATAAATCGCGATAAGCGGCAGCGTGGCGTAAAGGGTGGTCTCGCTTACCTGCGGATGGAACGGCATGCCCTGCGCAAGCCAGGTCACCAGAAAGCCGGCGATAAGCGCCAGCAAAGCTTTTCGCATCAGTTTCAGACCGCCCGCAGAAAGCCTGTCGCACACAAGGATGGTCGCTATCACCACGCTCGGCAACGCGCAAAGCCCTGTTACCGCGATCCAGAACCCGCCAGCGGCAGCGTCCAGCACCAGATGCTGATGCTCTCGCTTCTTCGGGGTAACAGAGCGCGCGGCGCGCAGATAAGCGGCGGTCGGCCAGATAAACGCGTTAATGCCGAGTAGCGCCAGCCAGTATGTCGCACGCTGTTGCTCAAGCAGCACGGAAAGAATAGGCAGAAAGCAGAGAAAGGTGCCCAGCATGCGCATAAAATACATACGCCTGGCAAACCTGAGGCCAGTAAGAGGTTGGCTGCTTTTCGATGGCTCAGGGAAGCGTAACATGCAGGGGTTCCGGTGAAAAATCCCCGCCATCTTATAAACCGTCAAAATGAGTAGCAAGGGATTTAATCAACCAGCTTAATGATTTACGCGCCTTTTAAACGTGCAGCGCAAAAACCTCCTAATATTGGTAGTGCGAAATCACGTGACGTTGTCACAAGCTGGCGCCTGCTAACCCGCTTCGCCATGCAGACGATACGAGGTCCGGTTGCGGCCTTCGCGTTTTGAGGCATAAAGAAAGCGGTCGGCCTCACGCATAAGCATGTCAAACGTTTCCCGCATGGTCTCTTTGGGCGCGGCGTCAAACCCCATACCGATGCTCACCGTCAGATGTAGCGCGTGCTCCTGCCAACAAAAGGGCTGAGCGGCAAGCGTTGTGCGCAGCGTTTCGGCAAAGCGCAGCCCTTCATTGAAGGTTATGCCCGGCCTTATCACCACAAACTCCTCGCCGCCCATACGCGCAACCAGGCCATTAATGCCGACAAGCCCCTGTAAACGCTCGCCGAAAGCAGCCAGCGCCGCATCGCCGCACTCATGGCCGTAGCTGTCATTGATGCTTTTGAAGTAATCAATATCGATAAGTAAAACGCACAGCGAGGACGGCGGGCTGGTGTGGCGGTTCAGCGCTTCGTACAGCCCGGAGCGGGAATGCACGCCGGTGAGGTGATCGTAATCCGCCCTTCTGGAAACCTGCTGCATAATGGCGTTAAACGCCGTCACGCTCGCCCCGACAATCAGCGGGCAAATCGCAAGCGTTGCAATACCGAGTCGGGTGGAGAACATCTGGTTGGTGCCAAGCGGCGAAGCGGCGTTCATATCGATGATGCCATAGGCCACCAGCACAATTTCCGCGACCCCGGTGCAAAAGGTAATAAAGGCGCTGGTGGCGAACGAGTAACGTAACGCGCACCAGATAAGCCCGGTAAGCGGAAACGTAAGACTCCCCGCCCCGCCCACCAGCACAGAAGCGCCAAGCGAAACCACGACCGCCAGCAGCGGCCAGAGATCTTCTTTAGTAAGACGACGCTGAATGCGCGGCCATCCCATCGTCAGGATCCAGGGCACCAGCAGCACGCCGGTGGAAAACTGCTCGCTAAACCAGTCGGCGAACAGCGGCATCAGCGCTCTTCTGTCAATCCCTACCGACCCTACGGCGCCGCAAAGCGCGCAAAGCAGCGCAGCTATCAGGCAATAGCCAAAGAGCCTGAGGGCGAACAGCGCCTGCGGAAACTGCGGTCTGCCCACATCATTGCGCAGCACCAGCATGGCCACCGTAACGATAAACACCATGTTTGAAAAATTAATGGCAAGCGACGCCAGGCCCCAGCTTGTGGTTAGCGCATCATAGGCCAGCATCGCCACATAGCAGATGGCGTAATAAAGCGGTTTATTGAGAAACGCATGGCGGGCGAAAATGCCAGCCATAATGCCGTTCAGCGGCCAGAACAGCGACAACTCATCCACCAGGCGCAAGGAGGCGCCGAAGGTGTAAAAAAGCGTGGTAAGGATAAAGATGCCCAGCGCATTGGAGAGCGTCTTATCTTCGCGGAAACAGAACAGCGCAGCCGGGTTAGCCATAACGATTCGCTTAAAACAGACATTACCCGCGGCAATGTCCGGCGTGACAAAAAGTATTGCCAGCTTAACACGAATCTACATCATGTTCATAAATGGACATTTCGCTTAACGCGGCTTATTCATCTCTTCCACCAGCCAACGGTGGATTACCGCCACGATGTAACGTTGCTGCTGCTCACTCAGCGTAACGCCCGCAGGAATGGCATGCCATTTCGCGAGGCAGCCGCGACAGCACGTGGCGGTGGCATGCTGGGCGATAAACACCGGATGGCCGCGCATCGGCGTCTGCTTACCGTCATTAGGGGGTTGTGCGGGCGCGAGGCGCTTGGCGATAAAGTCCGCCGCGTGGCTGTCTATGGTTTCCGGCCCTTTATCCCAACAGTACTGACGCTCTTTCGCGCCGAGATGAAAGCGGCTGCGAAAAGAAGAGCGTTTCAGGCGGGCGAAAAGGTCATCGCCAGGTTGCATAACGTCTTACCTGTTTTTCATCAAAACGATTAATAAACCGAGCGGCCGATTTTCTGCGCCAGGATCTCCAGCGCCGCCACCCCCGCAAGGGAATTTCCGGCGTTATCCAGCGCCGGGCTCCAGACGGCAATCGACATCTCATGCGGCACTACCGCCACAATACCGCCGCCGACGCCTGATTTGCCCGGCATCCCTACCCGCCAGGCAAACTCGCCGGAATTTTCATACATGCCGCTGGTGGCCATCAGCGCATTGACCTGACGCGTCTGCAACGGCGAGATAACCGGCTCCGCCAGATGCGGCGCCCTTCCTTGTCTCGCCAGAAACAAAAAGGTTTTCGCCAGCTCCGCGCAGCTCATTTTCAGCGCACAGTAGTGAAAGTAGTTCTGTAAAACGGTTATCACATCATTATGGAAGTTGCCGAAAGACTTCATAAGCCAGGCAATGGCGGCGTTACGGGCGGAGTGTTCGAACTCCGAGCGCGCCACGCGAGCGTCATAGCTGATATCTTCCACCCCGGAAAGCTGACGCACCCACTCCAGCATACGTTGTCTGGGGGCGCTAAGGCGCGTTTGCAGCATATCGCAAATCACCAGCGCGCCGGCGTTAATAAAGGGGTTGCGCGGCTTACCCTGCTCAAGCTCCAGCTGCACCAGCGAATTGAACGGTTGTCCGGAAGGATCTTTACCCACGCGCTGCCACAGCTCCGCTTCTTCATAGCGGCCCATCGCCAGCACCAGGCTTAAGACTTTAGAGACAGACTGAATGGAAAAGCGCTCATGCGCGTCGCCTGCGGCGTAACACTCGCCGTTTACGGTACAGACCACAATGCCGAGCTTGTCGCCTGGTACTTCCGCAAGCGCGGGAATATAGTCCGCCACCTTTCCCTGGCGGGCCAGCGGCCGCACCTGGTCGAGAATGGACCCCAGTAAAGCATCATCAAGCATTAACGCCACAGCACACTCCCGGAGGATGAAGAAAACCGGCCGGGAGTATACGCCGTCAGGCTGGCAGGCGAAAGCGCGCCACCGCATCGGTAAGCCGCTGCGACTCATTGCTGAGCCGCTGTGAAGCGCGGGTGGTCTGTTGCACCAGCGCCCCGGTCTTTTCCGCTACCTGGTTAAGCGCGCCAATGCGGTGCGTCACCAGATGAATACTCTCTCCCTGGTGTACCGTCGCATGGGAGATTTCGCTAAGCAGGCCGGTAAGATGGCTGACCAGCGACATCACCTGACGCAGGTTCTCCTCAAGCCGCGCCACCGCCTGCGAGCCTTCTTCGATGCCGGAAAGCGAATGGTGAATGAGCTGCTGGATGGTGTGCGTAGACTGGCTGCTCTTACGGGCCAGCAAACCCACCTCTTTCGCCACTACCGCGAAACCGCGTCCATGATTCCCGGCGTGAGCCGCTTCAATGGCGGCGTTAAGCGCCAGGATATTGGTCTGAAAGGCGACGTTGTCGATAAGCGCCACAATGCCGCGCATTTCCGCTGAACGGGAGACAATATCCTGCATAGAGTGGTTTACCGTCTGCATCATCTGGTCGCCGCCAGCGGCAATCTTCCGCGCCTCGTCGGCACGCTGATTAGCCGCTTTTGCATACTCGCTGTTTTCCCCGACGTGCGCTTCGAGCGTTTCAATATGCGAGGTCACTTTACGCAACTCATCCGCCTGCAAATCGGACTGGCTGGAAAGCTGCTCATTGCCCTGCGCCAGGCGGTTAATATTGGTCACCATGGCGCCGGTGGCGTCGCGGACTTCGTTCACCAGCTGCTGCAAGCCCTGCTGCATGGCGCTGATACTGCGGGTGAGCTCATTCACTTCACGGTTTAGCTGTCTGCGCTGCGGCGGCGCCTGGGAAAGATCGCCTGCCGCCAGCACATTAATGTGATTGATAAGCTGGCGCAGCGGCGCAATCACCCAGCGCGCAACGCTGCGCCAGACCGCAACCGCGATAACCAGCAAGACAATCAGTACGCCGATAAACAACGTCTGCGCGCGGGACAGGCCTGCCATTAACGCCCGGCTGTCGGCATCGGCGCGCTGCTGGTTGCCCTTCTGCCAGGTCGCGAAGTTATCATTAAAGTCTGCCTGGAAGGCCTGCACAGGCACGGCGAAAAAAGCATCGATGCTGTTAGTCTGCACCAGCCCGTCCGCCTGCTCTTTAAGCGCGCTGTAAAAGTTCTGGTAGCTGCCTTTCAGCGGGTCATCTTTTTCAGGGGCAAGCGCGCTGTAGCGCTCGAAGGCCTGGTGCGAGCGTTTGAGCGCCGCCTGCGCTTCATCCATCAGGCTGTTCCAGCTGCCTACCGAGCCGGTTTCTTTATCCTGCATGAAATAGATACCGGCGCGATTTAGCAGATCGCTTGCCATCAGCAGCGTGACGCGGGCGTCATCCATATTGAGCTGCCGCTGTTGCTGCTGCTCACGGCTCTGAACGCTGTGCTGCGTATCACGCAGTAAAGAGGAAAGCATAATGGTGGAGAGAATTTGCAGTGCGGAGAAAAGCGCGATAACGCAAAGGATCCCTGCCAGCAGGCCAAATTGCTTTTGCGGCAGACGCCGGCGCGCGGCGTTGAAAATTTCACTTAGGTTCATGTTTTTCTTCGGTAAACAGCCTCAACAGCGGCGAGTCTACAAAGCATGAATGACAGAAATATGGCGGAAATGTGACAAGGGGGGCAGCGTCACCTGCTCTGGTGGCGTTGAAGGGTGAGCGGTGAATGGCTCCGTGAGCCGGAGCGGCGGCTGTTTAGGTTTATGTTTGGGTTTATGTGAGGGTTGTGAAAGGTTCCGTTCGCCGGGGCGGCGTTTTTATATGTCAGCTTTTCTCACGCGAATGTGACAAGGGGGGCAGCGCCACCTGCTCTGGTGGCTTTGTAGGGTGAGCGGTGAATTGCTCCGTTCGCCAAGGAGGCTGCTGTTTAGGTGGTGGAGGGTTACGTGAGCCGGAGCTGTTGTTGGCTGGGTCTATGTAAGGCAGGTGAAAGGTTCCGTTCGCCGGGGCGGCGTTTTCATATGTACCCTTCTTTCACGCGAACGTGTTAAGGGGGCTCGCCGCCGCCCCCTTAACAATCCCGGCTCCCGGCTCGCAAAATCGCCCGCTGAAGCGGGAAACCTCATCTTTTCCCCGCTGGCTTCGGGTCGGGCATGACGGCACATCCCTGTGCCGACATGCCCTCGCACCGGGTCCAGCCGGTGCGCCCCGGCCACCGTGTAAAAGCTGAGGCGATTTTGAGGCCGGACCCAAATTTCGCTGGAATGTTCGTGTCTTAATGGGCCTGAAAGTGGCTTTTGCTCAGGGAGAAGTGTTCTTTGCAGAGGGAACTGTAAAACAGGCTAGACACAAACCCTTTTACAGCGACATATGCATTCCTGTTGTCATCGACCTGTCAGCGGTGACGTTTATCTGGCCTCAAAATCGCCTTCCGGGCTGGCAGATGGCCGGGGCACGCCGGAGGGAACCGGCGTGAGGTCATGTCGGT
>NZ_AWFX01000042.1:259983-315928 GCF_000463115.2 Franconibacter helveticus LMG 23732
CCAAGCCGGAAGGTCTGCCCCGGAGGGGTCGATTTTGCGAGCCGGGAGCCGGGATTGTTAAGGGGGCGGCGGCGAGCCCCCTTAACACGTTCGCCTGAAGGAAGGGTACATATAAAAACAACGCCTTAGCGAACGGAACCTTTCTCCACCCTCATATAGAGCCGAACAGCAGCCCCACGGCGAACGGAACAATCCACCAACCCTTCACCTTTCCAGCCAGAACTTCAGGTTAAGTAAAACACGCACATCGCAGCGAAATTTGGGTCCGGCCTCAAAATCGCCTCAGCTTTTTCACGGTGGCCGGGGCGCACCGGCTGGACCCGGTGCGAGGGCATGTCGGCACAGGGACGTGCCGTCATGCCCGACCCGAAGCCAGCGGGGAAAAGATGAGGTTTCCCGCTTCAGCGGGCGATTTTGCGAGCCGGGAGCCGGGGTTGCCAGGGGGCTGGCGGCGAAGCCCCCTGGCACGTTCGCGTGAGAAAAGCTGACATATAAAGACAACGCCATGGCGAACGGAACCTTTCACCACCCTCATATAGAGCCGAACAGCAGCCCCCACGGCGAACGGAACCTTTCACCTCCTCACATAACTCCAACCAACAGCCGCTCCGGCGAACGTACCCGGGCAGCGCCTGCCAGCCCAAAACCGCGGCTCCGCTGACTCACCCCTTTCATCACGGCCACACTTTTGTGCGATGGCGCGCCTCGCAGAAGTGTCCGAAACTGCCACACCTGACCAGGAATTGTCCGAATAAAAAAAGACGCCGCGCGCTTCGTATACAGTTGAAGGAGTGGAGGGAGAAACTGATGAACAGACAAGATATCTATTCGTTAACCAACTTTGATTTTCTGGCTAGCAGTTTTGCCCGTATGAACGGACAAGGACGACACATTGATATTCGCGCCGTCACCGGAAATATGAGCAAGGAGCAATCCGCCTGGTTTATAGAACGCTACAATTTCTACCGCACGCAGGGGCAGATGAAGGCAATGAAAGCCGCCCAGGCAGAAGCAGAAATGTGGGCGTAACGTAGAGTAAAAAACGTCGAAGCGGGTCTCAGAGCCCGCTTTTTTGTTGCCTGCCCGCCGTCATTTTCCTCGTCATAAGTGTCGATGACACGCATCAATAATTACCCCGCCTCCTGAATATCTATATATATCAGTTAATTAAAAACTGGCATGGATTATGTATACCTGCAAGCGTTAATCCACAGCCGGAGACTATGATGAACCGCTTCATCATTGCTGATTCAAGTAAGTGTATTGGATGCCGCACCTGCGAGGTGGCGTGCGTCGTCTCTCATCAGCCGGAACAGAGCTGCGCCGCGCTCACGCCGCAAACCTTCCTGCCGCGCATTCACGTTATTAAAGGCGTGAATGTCTCTACCGCCACGATGTGCCGACAGTGCGAGGACGCCCCTTGCGCCAACGTCTGCCCCAACGGCGCCATCAGCCGCGACGACGATTTCGTTCACGTTCACCAGCAGCGCTGTATCGGCTGCAAAACCTGCGTCGTCGCCTGCCCGTATGGCGCGATGGAGGTGGTGGTTCGCCCCGTGGTGCGCAACAGCGGCGCGGGCGTGAAGGTGCTGGCGGAAAAAGCGGAAGCCAATAAATGCGACCTGTGCCATCACCGGGAAGAGGGCCCCGCCTGCATTCAGGCCTGCCCAACCAACGCCATTCTCTGCGTCGATCGCAATAAGCTCGCGCAACTCAGCGCCGAGCGCCGCCGCCGCGCCGCGCTGGATGGCTTCAATCACCTGGCTTTCTAAGCCGCTGACTTTCACCTTTTAACAGGTCTGTTACTGATGAAAAAAATCACCAGCGTTTGTCCGTACTGCGGTGCGGGCTGCAAACTGAAACTTGTCGTTGACGGCAACAAAATCGTGCGCGCTGAAGCCGCGCCAGGCGTCACCAATGAAAACCAGCTCTGCCTTAAAGGGTATTACGGATGGGATTTCCTCAACGATACCCGGCTGCTGACGCCGCGGCTGACCCGGCCAATGATCCGCTATGAAAAAGGCGGCAAGCTGCAACCTGTCTCCTGGGATGAGGCGATTCACTACACCGCGAAGCGCCTTGCGGAGATCAAAGCGGAATATGGCCCGGGCGCCATTATGACCACTGGCTCGTCACGCGGCACCGGCAACGAAACTAACTACGTAATGCAAAAGTTTGCCCGCGCGGTGATTAACACCAATAACGTCGACTGCTGCGCCCGCGTCTGCCACGGCCCTTCGGTGGCCGGGCTACAGGCGACGCTGGGCAACGGCGCCATGAGCAACTCCATCAGCGATATCGAAAACTCAAAATGCTTGCTGGTGTTTGGCTACAACTGCGCCGATTCCCACCCGATTGTGGCGCGCCGGGTGCTGAAAGCGAAACAGAACGGGGCAAAAATCATTGTTTGCGACCCGCGCAAAATCGAGACCGCACGCATTGCCGACCAGCATTTGCAGCTAAAAAACGGCAGCAATATGGCGCTGGTCAACGCCTTTGGCTATGTGCTGCTGGAAGAAGAGCTGTACGACAAAGAATATGTGGCGCGCTACGCCGAAGGGCTGGAAGCGTACCGCGAGGCGGTGAAAGACTACGCGCCGGAAGCGGTAGCGCACCTTACCGGGCTGGATGCCCGGCAGATCCGCCAGGCGATGCGAACGTATGCCGCCGCGCCTTCCGCCACCATCATGTGGGGCATGGGGGTAACCCAGTTCGGCCAGGCGGTTGATGTGGTAAAAGGGCTGGCAAGCCTTGCTCTGCTGACCGGCAACCTCGGGCGCGAGCATGTCGGCGTCGGCCCGGTGCGCGGCCAGAACAACGTGCAGGGCGCCTGCGACATGGGCGTGCTGCCCGATTTCTTCCCGGGCTACCAGAAAGTGACCGACCCGCAAACGCGGGAAAAATTCGCCCGCGCCTGGGGCATTGATCCTGCCGCCATGGATGACCAAATCGGCGTGCGTATTACCGAAGTGCCGCATCTGGCGCTACAGGGCAAAGTGAAAGCGTATTACATCATGGGAGAAGATCCGCTACAGACCGAAGCGGATCTCAGCCTGGTGCGCGAGGGCTTCGCAGCGCTCGACTTCGTGGTGGTGCAGGACATCTTTATGACCAAAACCGCGGAAGCGGCGGACGTCTTGCTGCCCGCTACCGCCTGGGGCGAGCATGGCGGCGTCTTTACCTGCGCCGACCGCGGCTTTCAGCGTTTTGAAAAGGCGGTGGAGGCAAAGGGCGATGTGAAGCGCGACTGGGAGATAATCAGCCTTATCGCCAGCGCGATGGGCTACCCGATGCAGTACGACTCAAACCAGCAGATCTGGGATGAGATGCGCGAACTGTGCCCGCTTTTTTACGGCGCAACCTGGGAAAAAATGGGCGAGATGGGCCATGTGCAGTGGCCGTGCCCGACCCTTGACCACCCCGGCACCCCTTATCTTTACCAGGACAACCGCTTCGCCACGCCAGACGGCAAAGGCCAGCTCTTTGCCGCTCCATGGCGCGCGCCCGCCGAGCGGCCTGACAGCGCTTACCCGCTGGTGCTTTGCACGGTGCGCGAAGTAGGCCACTACTCCTGCCGCTCGATGACCGGCAACTGCGCGGCGCTGCAAACGCTGGCCGACGAACCCGGCTTCGTGCAGATGCACCCGCAGGACGCGGAAAAGCTCGGCGTGCAGGATCGCCAACTGGTGTGGGTCAGTTCGCGGCGCGGGAAAGTGATAAGCCGTGCGGAACTGAACGAACGCATTAACCCCGGCGCGGTTTACATGACCTACCAGTGGTGGATTGGCGCCTGCAACGAGCTGACGCAGGACAATCTTGACCCCATCTCCGGCACGCCGGAAACCAAATACTGCGCGGTGAAGGTAGAGGCCATCGCCGACCAGCGCGACGCGGAAAGTTTTGTGCAAACCACTTACAGCGGCATGAAAACCCGCCTGCGGGAGACCATCGGCGCGTAAGTGTTTCCTGATAGCGCGGGCCGCGTTGGTCCGCGCCTTTTTTTGACGACAAAATGAACAGCAACGGCACAAGTTTACATATTCAGGGCAGGGTGCAGGGGGTCGGGTTCCGGCCCTTTGTCTGGCAACTTGCCCGCAAGCTTAACCTGACGGGCGATGTCTGCAACGATGCCGCGGGCGTTGAGGTGCGCCTTGCAGGGAAAGAGGGGGCGTTTATCGCCGCGCTTTTCGCCCACTGTCCGCCGCTGGCGCGCATCGACAGCGTGCAGGCGCGCGCTTTCCACTGGCCGCAACCGCCGCAGGGCTTCACGATCCGCCCGAGCGCGGGGGGCGCGATGCAAACGCATATCGTGCCTGACGCGGCGACCTGTCCTGACTGCCTGCGCGAGCTGAATGATCCTTCTGACCGGCGCTACCGTTACCCGTTTCTTAACTGCACCCACTGCGGACCGCGCTTTACCATTATTCGCGCCATGCCCTATGACCGCCCGCTTACCGCCATGGCGGGCTTTTCCCTTTGCCCTGATTGCCGCAGCGAGTACATCGACCCGGCTGACCGGCGTTTTCACGCCCAGCCGGTGGCCTGCCCGCAGTGCGGGCCGCAGCTTGCCTGGCAGGCAGGTGAAGAGCGCGCGGTAAAAGAGGCTGCGTTGCAGGCCGCCGTCGCGATGCTAAAAGCCGGAAAGATTGTCGCCATAAAGGGCATTGGCGGTTTTCATCTTGCCTGCGACGCGCAAAACCCGCAGGCGGTGGCGCGACTGCGCGAGCGCAAGCGCCGCCCGACAAAGCCGCTGGCGGTGATGCTGCCGGACGCCGCCGGCCTGGCACCTGCGCTTAGCGCGCGGCTTGGCGCGACCAGCGCCCCCATCGTGCTGGCGCGCAAACGCGGTTTGCCTGCCCTGTGCGACGCCATTGCGCCGGGGCTGAGCGAGGTGGGGGTGATGCTGCCCGCTAACCCGCTGCAACACCTGTTGATGCAGGCGACGGCGCGCCCGCTGGTGATGACATCCGGCAACCTCAACGGCTTGCCGCCCGCGCTGAGCAATGAACAGGCGCTTGCCGAACTGGCGACAATAGCGGACGGCTTTTTACTGCATAACCGCGACATTCTCCAGCGGATGGATGACTCGGTGATGCGCGCTGACGGCGAAATGCTGCGCCGCGCCAGGGGCTTTGTGCCCGACGCCATGGCGCTGCCGCCGGGATTTGGCGCTGCGCCGCCGCTGCTCTGCCTGGGAGCGGATCTGAAAAACACCTTTTGCCTGGTGCGCGGCGGCGAAGCGGTGCTCAGCCAGCATCTGGGGGATCTGCGCGAAGAGGGCGTTGAAGCGCAGTGGCGTCAGGCGCTGCGCACGTTGAGCGACATCTATGATTTTCACCCGCAGCGCATTATCGCCGACGCGCACCCGGGGTATCGCACCACGCAGCTTGCCGAAACCATGGCGCTACCCGTGACGCGAGTTCTGCATCACCACGCCCATATTGCCGCCTGCCTTGCGGAACACCGCTGGCCGCTGAACGGCGGGCCGGTTATCGGGCTTGCGCTGGACGGCATCGGCATGGGGACGAATGGCGAGTTGTGGGGCGGGGAGTGCTTGCAGGCGGATTACCGCCAGTGCCAGCGGCTGGGCGGCCTGCCCGCCGTCGCGCTGCCGGGGGGCGACCTTGCGGCTCGCCAGCCCTGGCGCAACCTGCTGGCGCAGTTTCTTGCTTTCGCGCCCGGCTGGCAGAGTTTGCCGGAAGCCGCGGCAGTGCTGAATAAGCCCTGGCAGCCGCTGGCGCGCGCGGTCGCGCGCGGGGTGAACGCGCCGCTTGCCTCTTCCGCCGGACGGTTATTCGACGCTGTCGCCGCTGCGCTGGGTTGTGTGGAGGAGGCGCAAAGCTATGAAGGCGAAGCCGCCTGTCGGCTTGAAGCGCTGGCGGAGCAGGGCGGCGCGGTCGCGCACCCGGTGACGCTGCCGCTGCGCGACGGGAAGCCGGACATGGCCGCTTTCTGGGCGCAGTGGTTGCGCTTCAGGGCGCCCGCTTCGGCGCGCGCCTGGGCGTTTCATGACGCGCTGGCGCAGGGGCTGGCCGCGCTTGCCCGCCACCATGCGCAGGCGCAAAACATTTCCGTTATCGCCTGCGGCGGCGGCGTGCTGCACAACCAGCTGCTGCGCGCGCGCCTGCGCCATTACCTGCACGATTTTACGCTGCTGTTGCCGCATACGCTGCCTGCCGGCGACGGCGCGATAGCTTTCGGCCAGGCGGTGATTGCCGCCGCCGCCTTTTCTTAACTCACAGGATAGCTTCGATGTTCAGAACACTGTTAAGCAGTAACCCCCGCGCGCTTGCGCTATTCAGCGCGCTGATTTTCGCCAACCTCGCCGCCTGGGGCTGGGCGTTTTTGGCGTTTCACCAGAGCCCGGCGCTGATGGCGGCCAGTCTGCTCGCCTGGTGCTACGGCCTGCGCCACGCGGTAGATGCCGATCATATCGCCGCGATCGATAACGTGACCCGCAAAATGATGCAGCGGGGCCAGCGGCCATTTGGAGTGGGCGCCTGGTTCTCGCTCGGCCATTCCAGCATCGTGGTGCTGGCTTCCATCGCCATCGCTGCGACGGCCGCCGCCATAAAAGAGGATCTGGCCTGGTTTCACGATGCAGGCGGCACCATCGGCACGGCGGTTTCCGCTCTGTTTCTGCTGGCGATGGCGCTGGCGAATTTCATTATTTTGCGCGGCGTCTGGCGCAATTTCCGCAGGCTCAAACGCGGCGAGGCGCTGGATAAAAACGATGACGCGGCGACAGGCGGCGGCGCCATGAGCTGGCTGTTCCGTTCGGTTTTTCGTCTGGTTGGCAAAAGCTGGCATATGTATCTGGTGGGCTTTTTGTTCGGGCTTGGGTTCGACACCGCAACGGAAATCGGCGTGCTGGGCATCTCCGCCGCCAGCGCCACTCACGGGATGTCGATATGGTCGATCCTGGTGTTCCCTGCGCTCTTTACCAGCGGCATGGCGCTTATCGACACCCTCGACAATTTTATTATGGTCGGCGCTTACGGCTGGGCCTTCAATAAGCCGCAGCGCAAGCTCTATTACAACATGACGATTACCGGCACGTCGGTGGTGGTGGCGCTGTTTATCGGCGGACTGGAAGCGCTGGGGCTGCTGATGGACAAGTTTTCGCTTTCCGGCGGTCTGTGGCGCTGGGTGGAAGGGGTGAACGACAACCTCGGCGACGCGGGGTTTGTCGTCGTCGGACTGTTTCTTCTCTGCTGGCTGCTGTCGTTTGTTAATTATCGCCTGAAAGGCTACGACGCCCTGGTGGTCAGTTAAGGCTTCGACACGTCACTTTTGACGAAACGCGCGCAGCCGACAGCCGTTTAAGCCTGCCAGCCGCATGATTCAGGCTTACCGGGAGCTGGCATGGTTTCTGCATTAACGCATTCTGATAAGCGGGTCGACAGGCCCGCAGAGTAGTTAGTTAACAGGAGCACTACGGATGAAGAAAGTCGTCACGGTTTGCCCCTATTGCGCGTCGGGTTGCAAAATCAACCTGATCGTCGAAAACGGCAAAGTCGTTAAGGCGCAAGCGGCAATGGGCAAAACCAATCAGGGGGATTTATGCCTGAAAGGGTATTACGGCTGGGATTTTATTAACGATACCCAGATCCTCACCCCGCGCCTGAAAACGCCGATGATCCGTCGCCAGCGCGGCGGCAAGCTGGAAGCGGTGAGCTGGGATGAAGCGCTTAATTACGTGGCGGAAAAGCTCGGCGCTATCAAAGCGAAATATGGCCCGGACGCGATCATGACCACCGGGTCGTCGCGCGGCACCGGCAATGAAACCAACTATGTCATGCAAAAATTTGCCCGCGCGGTGATCGGCACCAATAACGTCGATTGTTGCGCGCGCGTCTGACACGGCCCCTCGGTTGCAGGTCTGCACCAGTCGGTCGGTAACGGCGCCATGAGCAACTCCATCGTTGGCATTGAAAATACCGATTTAGTTTTTGTTTTTGGTTACAACCCGGCGGATTCGCACCCTATCGTCGCCAATCGCGTAATTAAAGCGAAGAAAAACGGCGCGAAGATTATTGTTTGCGACCCGCGCAAAATTGAGACCGCGCGCATTGCGGATATGCATCTGGCGCTTAACAACGGGTCGAACATCGCGCTGTTAAATGCCATGGGCCATGTGATTGTGGAAGAAGATCTCTACGACCACGCCTTTGTCGCTTCGCGTACGGAAGGGTTTGAGGAGTATTGCAAAATCGTTGAAGGCTATACGCCGGAATCCGTTGAGAGCATCACCGGCGTTAGCGCGGCGCAAATTCGCCAGGCGGCGCGGCTGTACGCGCAGGCGAAGAGCGCGGCAATCCTCTGGGGCATGGGCGTAACCCAGTTCTACCAGGGGGTGGAGACGGTGCGCTCGTTGACAAGCCTTGCGCTGCTCACCGGCAATCTTGGCAAATCGAGCGCGGGGGTAAACCCGGTGCGCGGCCAGAACAACGTCCAGGGCGCGTGCGACATGGGCGCATTGCCGGACACCTACCCGGGCTACCAGTATGTCAACGTGCCTGAGCATCGCGAGAAATTCGCGAAGGCCTGGGGCGTGGCGTCGTTGCCTGCCCATACCGGCTATCGCATCAGCGAACTGCCGCACCGGGTGGCGCACGGCGAAGTGCGCGCCGCTTACATCATGGGCGAAGATCCGCTGCAAACCGATGCCGAGCTTTCGGCGGTGCGCAACGCCTTTGACGCGCTGGAGCTGGTTATCGTGCAGGATATCTTTATGACCAAAACCGCGTCGGCGGCGGACGTTATTCTGCCTTCCACCTCCTGGGGCGAGCATGAAGGGGTTTATACGGCGGCGGATCGCGGCTTCCAGCGTTTCTTTAAAGCGGTGGAGCCGAAGTGGGATCTCAAGACTGACTGGCAGATCATAAGCGAAATCGCCACCCGCATGGGCTACCCGATGCATTACGACAATACGCAGGCGATCTGGGACGAGCTGCGTCATCTTTGTCCCGATTTCTACGGCGCCACTTACGAAAAAATGGGGGAGCTTGGCTATATTCAGTGGCCTTGTCGCGATGAGTCGCAGGCGGACCAGGGAACGGATTTCCTGTTTGAAAAGGAATTCTCGACCCCGAACGGCCTTGGGCAATTCTTCACCTGCGACTGGGCGCCGCCCATTGACCGGGTGACGGAAGAGTACCCGCTGGTGCTCTCCACGGTGCGCGAAGTCGGGCACTATTCCTGCCGCTCGATGACGGGCAACTGTGCGGCGCTGGCTGCGCTCGCCGATGAACCGGGCTATGCGCAGATCAACACCGCCGACGCGAAGCGTCTGGGCATTGAGGATGAGGCGCTGGTGTGGGTGGTGTCGCGCAAGGGCAAAGTCATTACCCGCGCGCAGGTCAGCGACCGGCCTAATAAAGGCGCGGTTTACATGACCTACCAGTGGTGGATTGGCGCCTGCAACGAGCTGGTGGCGGAGAATTTAAGCCCGATCACTAAAACCCCGGAGTACAAGTACTGCGCCGTGCGGGTGGAGGCGATAGCCGACCAGCGAAGCGCCGAACAGTATGTGATTGACGAGTACAACAAGCTGAAAACCCGCCTGCGGGAAACCGCGCTCGGGTAACGCTTCACCATAAAATCCCCCGCGAGGGGGATTTTCTCTTCCGCCTGCCTGAAAATTCCGCCTGCCTTTTTACAATCCATGCTTTTATCGCTGGCGTTTCTTGATACTTACCCTGATAAGCTTTATGTTTCCTGCCCGCTTACCGGAGGGAAAACCATGACTGAAGACGAACGCTTCGCCAGCAGGCCGATGGGCATGCGTATGGCGATGATTGTGCGCCAGTGGCGCGCCACCATCGATCATGCCATTACCGACACCGGCCTGACGCAGTCGAGCTGGACGGTGCTGATGCAGCTTTATCAGTTGGGTAATAACGTCTCGGTAAGCGAACTGGCGGCCGTGCAGGGCATTGAATTGCCGCCGCTGATGCGCACCCTGACTCAGCTGGAAAATCAGGGGTACCTGCTGCGCAACACATCGCCTTACGACAAGCGCTGCCGCCTGCTGACGCTGACTCCGGAAGGGGAAGTCGTGCTGGCCAGGCTTAACCAGGTTATTGAAACCTATCAGGCTCGCGTGTCGCAAAACATCCCCGCGCTGGATATGGAAACGTTCAGCGAAACCTTAAATCACATCGCGCGCAATCTGCGGACGATTCGCGAAGAAGACAACCATAACAATTAAACAACCATGATGACTCCGGAACAAAAATTTGCCCGCTGGGTAAGGGTGAGTATTGCCACTTTTTTACTGATGTTTGTCTATTTTATCCTGGCGGATATCTGGATCCCGCTCACGCCGGATTCAACAGTGATGCGGGTAGTGACGCCTGTCTCTTCACGTGTATCGGGCTATGTTGCCGCTGTGCATGTGCATAACAACAGCGCGGTGAAGAAAGGCGATTTGCTGTTCGAACTGGATCCGGCGCCTTTTCTTAACCAGGTGCAGGGCGCGCAAATCGCTTTGCAGCAGGCGCAACTGACCAACCAGCAGCTGGACGCGCAAATTTTAGCCGCGCAGGCGAGCCTCAAAACCGCGCAGCTTACCGCGCATAACGACAAAGTGACCTTTGACCGCTACCTGCGCTTAAGCGGCCAGCAAAACGTCTCGCAACAGGATCTCGACAAAACCCGTACTACCTGGCAGACCAGCGAGCAGGCGGTACAGGAGCTGGCGGCGAAGATCCGTGAGCTGACGATTGAGCGCGGCGAGCGTGACGACAGCCGCAACGTGACTCTGCAAAAATACCGTAATCAGCTGGAGGAAGCGCAGCTTAACCTCGGCTGGACGAAGATCCGCGCCGAAGCCGACGGCACGGTCAGTAACGTGCAGCTAAGCCCGGGCTGGTACGCCTCCGCCGGCTCGCCCGCGCTGGCGCTGGTCAGCAACCAAACGGATATCGTGGCCGACTTCCGTGAAAAAAGCCTGCGCCATACGACCAATGGCACCGATGCCGCCGTGGTATTCGATGCGCTGCCGGGCCATGTGTTTCACGCACATGTTGTCAGCCACGACGCCGGGATTTTAGCCGGGCAGGAGGCGGTCAACGGCCAGCTTTCGCAGCCGGAAGTCTCTAACCGCTGGGTGCGCGACGCGCAGCGCATGCGCATTCATGTGGCGCTTGATGAACCGCTGCCGAAATCTCTGCCCACTGGCGCGCGCGCCACGGTTCAGCTCTATAACAGCGAAGGGCCGTTTGCCCGTTTCTTCTCCGGGCTGCAAATCCGTCTGGTGAGCCTGCTGCATTATGTCTATTAATACGCTGGCGCGGGTTTTTACCCCTCACGACAATATTGTTTTTACGGCCAATGATTTTCGCCAGACGCTGCGCATTGTTGTGGCGGGCGTAATGGCGCTGAGTCTGTCGAGCTTTTATAACGTGCAGTATGGCGTCTTTTTTGTGGTCTATCCGATCATGCTGCTCTCGCTGGTGCCGGTATTTAACCGCCACGTAGCGAAGCAGTTTATCTTCAGCGCGGCCATTAATTGCGTGGAGATGGTGCTGATTATCGGTTGGCTTTCGCAGTGGCCGCTAATCATGACGGGCGTTGTCTTTGCGCTTTACGTTATGCGCTTTCGTTTCATGAGCAAAGGGCCGTTGTTTCTTTTCGGCTCGATGGGCGTCGTGTGCCAGAGCACAATGCTTAACTTTATGAGCTACCCGACCAACGACTGGCATACCTTGCTGTTTTCGAACATGGAAGCCAGCGTGCTGGCGGTTTGCCTGAGCGCACTGATGCATTATTTGCTGTCGGATGTTGAGCCGCGAGGCCGCCCGCCGCTAATAGAAAAAGATGCGGCCCGGGTGCGCCATGAGTCGCTGCTTTCCGGTACGGTGGCGACGCTCAATTTTGTCGTATTTCAGATGTGCGACCTGAGCGATTCGCTTTCGGCGCTCATGGCGGGCATCCTCATTCTCTTTCCAATGAGCTACCGCGGCGCGGTGCTAAGCTCAATCTGGCGCGTAGTGGGGGTGGTGCTGGGGTGCCTTTATATTCTGGTGGTGCAACTGGTGCTGTACGACCACAGCAGCCATATGCTGTTGATGATGCCGCTTATCGCGCTGGGTTTTGCGTTCAGCGCCCGTCTGCACGTGATGGAAAAAGTGGGCGCGGGCGTTGGGTTTTCCTGCATTACCACGCTGGGCATTATGTTCGGCCAGAATATGCATCCGGATAAAGACCTGGTGTTCAGCGATCTGTATCGCATCAGCTCTGTGACGGTCTCGCTGCTGATAACCCTGACGATGGTTTTTCTGGTGCACCTTATCCTTAACCGCTTTGCCGCAACGCGCTATGTAGTGGAACAAAGCAAGTAAGGTTCTCGTTTAGCCCGGCCACTGCGCCGGGTTTTTTATTGCCGCAAAACCGCAAGCTTACAGGCATCTTGTGACCGACAGGGAACGGAGGAACTGAATGCACAGGTTTGAGTGAAAAACAGAAATATGGCGAGAGAAAGCAGAGAGTACTACCTGTGATTTGGTGCGTCCGAGTGGACTCGAACCACCGACCCCCACCATGTCAAGGTGGTGCTCTAACCAACTGAGCTACGGACGCACTAAAGAGATGGTGCGTTCAATTGGACTCGAACCAACGACCCCCACCATGTCAAGGTGGTGCTCTAACCAACTGAGCTATGAACGCATTACTGTGTGACAGCGGGGACGAATATTAACGGCAGGCCCGGCGGCTGGCAAGAGCAAAAGGGTAATTTTTCAGGAGATTTAGCGCGATTGCCGCGTAAGTGCGCAGAATGGCGAGAAAGCGATCGGATTATGGCGGCTAAAGGATTGGTTAAAGAGGCGAGCATAGCGCTTCGCCCCTTTTTATAGTCACGCCTGCGAAAAATGGGCTACCTGTTGCTGACTGACGGGCAACCCGGCTGCCCGTCATCAGTACCGTTATCTCGCCGCGCGGTGCAGGATCACCGAGGAAGGCTGATGCTGTAGATAACGCATTCGCCACAACATCATAATGGCCGCGCTCGTCAGGCCGATGATAAAACCGGTCCAGAAGCCCGCAGGCCCCATCGGTTCTACAACCCAGTCCGTTAACGCCAGAATGTAGCCGCTCGGCAACCCCAGCACCCAGTAGGCGATAAAGGTGATAAAGAAAATGGAACGCGTATCTTTATAACCCCTCAGCACGCCGCTGCCGATCACCTGAATAGAGTCGGAAATCTGGTACACCGCCGCCAGCAACATCAGGAATGAGGCCAGCGCCACTACTTCAGGGTTGTCGTTATAGAGCAGGGCAATATGTTTGCGCATCACCACGGTAAAGATAGCCGTGATCACCGCCATACAGACGCCCACGGCAATACCGGTCCACGCAGAGGTTTGCGCGTCCAGCGTCGAGCCCTGGCCTAAGCGATAGCCCACGCGAATAGTAACAGCCGCCGCCAGCGACATCGGTAAAACGAACATCAGCGAGCTGAAATTAAGGGCAATCTGGTGTCCCGCCACATCGACAATGCCGAGCGGGGAGACCAGCAGCGCCACAACAGCAAAGAGGGTGACTTCGAAAAAGAGCGCCAGCGCGATGGGCAGTCCGAGCTGGGTCAGACGTTTTATCACCGCCCAGTCTGGCTTACCAAAATGCTGCGCATGTTGAATATCGCGCATCGCGTGAGCGCGTTTGACATAAAAAAGCATGCTGAAAAACATCACCCAGTACACTGAGGCCGTCGCCACGCCGCAGCCGATACCGCCCAGTTCCGGCATGCCAAAATGGCCATAGATAAAGATATAGTTCACCGGAATGTTAACCAGCAGGCCGATAAACCCCATCACCATGCCGGGTTTGGTTCTCGCCAGCCCCTCGCACTGGTTGCGCGCCACCTGAAAGAAAAGGTAGCCTGGCGCTCCCCACAGTAACGCCCGCAGATATCCCACCGCTTTATCCGCCAGCTGCGGGTCAATATTATGCATTGAATGAATGATATAGCCCGCGTTCCACAGCACGACCATCACCAGCACAGAGACCATGCCGGCAAGCCAGAAGCCCTGACGCACCTGGTGGGCGATGCGCTCGCGGCGGCCCGAACCGTTAAGTTGCGCAACCGTCGGCGTCAGCGCCAGCAGCAGGCCGTGACCAAAAAGAATGGCTGGCAACCAGATAGAGGTACCAATAGCGACGGCGGCCATGTCGGTGGCGCTGTAGCCGCCCGCCATCACCGTATCGACAAATCCCATCGCCGTCTGGGCGATTTGCGCAAGGATCACCGGGATTGCCAGTGCTAATAACTGACGCGCTTCGATGAAATACTTCTGCACGTGAACACCTGTATATTGTTGTTATTTGAAAGACAAAAAAGCCGCCTTAACTGGCAGCAGGAAGAAATTGCAGGGGAATGAGTCAGACTATTGTAGCGGGAGTTCACTATTAAGCCAGTGAAATAATGCGCTATTCCCGGCCGAGGCTGGCAACGGCAATTTCCAACTGTTATTGTGCACATTATGCAGCGGGTGGCGAAAGGCCGCCGTTTTTATCGAATTCAGGAGTGGTTAATATGTTTACAGGCATTGTGCAGGGCACCGGTAAAGTGGTTGCCATTGATGAAAAACCGAACTTTCGCACGCATATTGTGGAAATGCCGGAGGCGCTCGTTCCTGGCCTTGAAACTGGCGCGTCGGTGGCGCACAACGGCTGCTGCCTGACCGTCACGGAAATAAACGGCAACCGCGTCAGCTTCGACTTAATGAAAGAAACGCTGCGTATTACCAACCTGGGTGATTTACAGGAAGGCGATGTGGTGAACCTTGAGCGAGCCGCGAAATTCAGCGATGAAATCGGCGGCCATCTTATGTCCGGGCATATTATGACCACGGCGGAAGTCGCTAAGATCCTGACCTCAGAAAATAACCGCCAGATCTGGTTCAAATTACAGGACCCGACGCTGATGAAGTATATTCTGCACAAAGGCTTTATCGGCGTAGACGGCATTAGCCTGACGGTAGGGGAAGTAACAGCCACCCGGTTCTGCGTTTATTTAATTCCGGAAACGCTGCAACGCACCACGCTTGGCGCTAAAAAGCTGGGGCAGCGGGTAAATATTGAAATCGATCCGCAGACTCAGGCTGTTGTTGATACGGTCGAGCGTGTGCTGGCGACCCGCGAAGCGGCAATCGCGGCGCAGTTACCGAGTGAAGAAAACAAATAAGTAAAAACTGAATAAAAATAAACCCCGGTTCCGCCGGGGTTTATTTTTTAGCGGGGAACGCGAAGTCCGTTTTCAACGCCCCGGCTGAAAACAACCTGCCAGAGTTGAATATCGCGTGCGCGAAAAGCGCCAGCGCAGGCATTCAGATAGTAAACAAACATGCGCTTAAAACGTTCAGAATAGTTATCGGCAATTTCCGGCCAGGTGTTAAGGAAGCGCTCATGCCAGGCCATCAACGTTTTATCGTAATCGGCGCCGAAATTGTGCCAGTCTTCCATCACAAAGTGAGGCTCGCTGGCGTCAGCAATTTGCCGCACCGAAGGTAAACAGCCGTTCGGGAAGATATATTTATCGATCCACGGGTCGACGTTATTATCCGTTTTACGCGAACCGATGGTGTGCAACAGGAAAATGCCGTCCGGCTTGAGGTTGCGATCGGCTACGTCAAAATAGGTTGCGTAGTTCTTCGGCCCGACATGCTCGAACATACCCACGGAAACAATGCGATCGAAGGCGTCGTTCAGGTCGCGATAATCCTGCAACAGGATGGTGACATCGAGCCCCTGGCAGCGCGCCTGCGCCATTTTCTGCTGTTCTGCTGAGATGGTCACGCCCACCACAGAAACGCCGTAATTTCGCGCGGCAAATTCCGCCAGCCCGCCCCAGCCGCAGCCAATATCCAGCAAACGCATGCCCGGCGCTAACTGCAACTTATCGCAAATCAGCTTCAGCTTATGCGTCTGGGCGTCATCCAGGTTATCCGCCTCTTTCCAGTAGCCGCAGGAATATTGCATATGCGGGTCGAGCATGCGGGTGAAAAGATCGTTGCCGAGATCGTAGTGCTCTTTACCAACGATCCACGCACGTTTTTTTGATTGCAGATTAACAAGCCGGGCGCCGAGAATGCGCAGTGTGTCCTTAAAGTGGCGCGGCAGCTGATTTTCCAGCCCGGCGCGCAGCACTTTAGTGAAAAACTGGTCGAGCCTTTCGCACTCCCACCAGCCGTCCATATAGCTTTCGCCAAGGCCCAGCGAGCCCTCCTGCAAAACGCGTTTAAAGAAATTGGGGTTGTTAACCTGTATATCAGAGGGTGCCGTGCCGTTAATGGTTATACCAGCCCGGCTAAGCATTTCGCTTGCAATGCGAAACCACTCGTTGTCCCGGATGCTGACTTCTTCTATACACGATGAACTCATAGCTTCTCCATCACCTGTGTGATCAGAACCTCCAAACAGCGTAGACGCAATTTGGGGCTTGTGAGAAATCTCGCGGAGGGATCCGCGCGCCTGATATCCGACGTAGAACAGAGGAAGGGAGGATACCCTTGCCAGAAAAGCCTTCCATAGCGAAACGGGAGCGCTCCGGCTCCCGTTACTGCATAATATTTATGAGATTTATTGCAAAGCCGCGAATCAGTATAGGCGGCAATATTTGATGATTCAACCGAATATTGTTAGCGACCTAATTACATAACAATGACACTATCGAGCGCGTTATGATGCATGCGCCTGTTGCCGTTCCGCTTCACCAGCCGCCTGACCGCGCATTTTGTAGCCCCAGCCCACCAGTAAAACGGTGCCCAGCATGACGCTGGTGGTGGAAAGCAGCGGCGCGGCGACAAGCCACGAAACCAGCAAACTGGCGATAAAACACAGGCCCAGCTGTAGCGTATTTTGTAACGCCGCCGCACGCCCTGTGGCCTGAGGGAACGGCTGCAACGCCGCCGCGACAACAATGGGATAGATAGCCCCGTTCGCCATCGCCATCAGGCAGAAGGGGATGAGCAGCATCGTCAGCGTAACGTGGCTGTAAAGTCCCACCGCCCAGGTCGCCGCCACGCTCAGCGCGAACGTTATCAACAGCCATGGCAGCAGCCGCGCGCCCTCAACGCGCTGTAGCGCGGCGCGGCAGCCATAGCCGCCAGCCAGAAAAGCGATAGTCTGCGGCACATAACTTAACCCAATTACAGCAGGGCCATAGCCCATTTCACTAAGAATAAAGGGTGAGCCGGTCAGCCAGGCGAAAAAGCTGGCGGAGCAGGCGGCATAAATCATCACATTACCGCGCCAGGCGGATGAGCGCAGCAGTACGCCGAAGCTGATTTTGTCCGCTTTTTGCCCGGCAGCTGATTTTACGGGGGGGCGCAGGCGCAACGCCGGCAGCATCAGCAATACGGTCACAGCGAACAGCACCACAAAAATTGAACGCCATTCGAAGTGGTTCAACAACCAGCTGCCCAGCAGCGGCGCCAGCGCAGGAGAGAGCCCGACCAGCGGCATAATGGTGGCGAAAACGCGGTTAACGCGATGCGCGGGATAGTAATCAGTCACCAGCGCCTGCCAGATAACCGTTGCGGCGCAAACCCCGACCGCCTGCACAAAGCGCAGCGCCAGCAGCGCCGCCGCATTTTCCACCCACAGCATGCCAAGAGAGCCGACAGCGAAAAGCGCCAGACCTGCCAGCAGCACCGGGCGACGACCGAAGCGATCCGAAAGCGGTCCCCAGAGCAACTGCGCGACGGCAAAACCTGCTAAAAACAGGCTCAGCGAAGCGCTCACCGAGGCCGCTTGCGTTTGCAGATCCTGCTGGATGGCGGCAAAAGCAGGCAGATACATATCCGTTGCCAGGAAGCCGAGCACGCTAAGACCAGCGAGCCAGGCAAGAAAAAGTTTTGAGGGCTGCATAAGTTCCTCTTATGACAATAAACTGAGGTCGCGAGTGTAAAGAGTGCAACGGGCAATGTGAAACGCTAATATTTGGTGATTGCATTCAAATATTTTGCAGGCAGAAAATGTGGTCTGAATACTCTCTGGAAGTGGTCGATGCGGTGGCGCGCAGCGGAAGTTTCAGCGCAGCGGCGCAGGAGTTGCACCGTGTGCCCTCGGCCGTCAGCTATACGGTGCGGCAACTGGAAGAGTGGCTGGCGGTCCCGCTTTTCGAGCGCCGTCACCGCGATGTGGTGCTTACCCCAGCCGGCGCCTGGTTTTTGAAAGAGGGCCGATCTGTTATCAAACAAATGATGATCACCCGACAACAATGTCAGCAGATAGCGAACGGCTGGCGCGGGCAGCTCTCCATCGCCGTGGATAATATCGTTCGACCCGAACGCGCCCGACAGCTGGTGCTGGACTTCTACCGGCACTTTAATGATGTCGAACTAAAAATTTCACAGGAAGTGTTTAACGGCGTGTGGGATGCGCTGGCGGATGAACGGGTAGAAGCGGCGATTGGCGCAACGCAGGCGATACCGGTAGGCGGACGCTACGCTTTTCGCGATATGGGTATGCTGAGCTGGCGCTGCGTGGTAGCGAGCAAACATCCGCTTGCGCAACAGAAGAGACCGCTCAGCGACGACACCTTGCGCGAATGGCCTTCGCTGGTGCTTGAAGACACGTCTCGCTCGTTGCCCAAGCGCATTACCTGGCTTCTGGACAACCAGAGGCGGGTTATCGTTCCGGACTGGCCTTCAGCAGCGGATTGCCTGAGCGCGGGGCTTTGCGTCGGTATGGTGCCCGCGCATTTTGCCCGTCCCTGGCTCAAGCGCGGCGAATGGGTGGCGCTTGAGCTTGATAATCCTTTTCCCGATGCCGCTTGTTGCCTGACGTGGCGGCAAAACGACGCTTCGCCGGCGCTGCAATGGCTGCTGGATTATCTGGGAGACAGTGAAACGCTTAACCGGGAATGGTTGCGGGAGCCGGACTGACCGGCCCCCGGAGGATTAGCGGCGGTAGTCGCGGAACGGGCCGTCCGCCACGGAGCGTCGCTCAATAAGGCGCGGATGCACCTCGATGGTTTGCGACTCTTCGCGTTTGTTGACGATACGGTCGAGCAGCATATTAAACGCCGTCTGTCCGAGCGTCTCTTTAGGCTGGTGAATGGTGGTCAGCGCCGGGCTGAAATAGCGGGCGTTGCGCACGTTGTCGTAACCGATAATGGAAATGTCGTGCGGCACGCGCAGGCCCATTTCATCCGCAGCGCAGATAGCGCCCATCGCCATAATATCGCCGCCGCAGAAAACCGCGGTAGGGCGGTGAGGCTGCGAAAGCATTTGCTGCATTGCGCGATAGCCCGATTCCGGCTCGAAATCGCCCTGTACAACCCAGTTTTCCGGCATGGAGATCATCGCTTCTTTCAGCGCTTTCATAAAACCGGCCAGACGGCCCGCGCCGGTGTTGCGCTCCAGCGGCCCCGGGATAACGCCGATTTCACGATGACCGCGTTCAATCAAATAACGCCCGGCGATGTAACCGCCCTGGAAGGCGTTATCGACCACCGAGTCGGTAAAGTCCGCTTTCGCCTCGCCCCAGTCCATCACCACCATCGGAATATGGCGGTACTCTTCCAGCATGCTGAGCAGCGACTGCGGGTATTCTGAACACATTACCAGCAAACCATCGACGCGTTTTTGCGCCATCATCGACAGGTAAGCGCGCTGCTTTTCGAGGTTGTTATGCGCATTGCCCAGAATAAGCGTATAGCCTTTGGCAAAACAGCTGTTCTCCACCGCTTCGATAATTTCAGCGAAATAGGGCGCTTCGCTGCTGGTAGCCAGCAGGCCGATAGATTTGGTGTGGTTAACCTTCAGGCTGCGCGCCACTGCGCTTGGCGAATAATGCAACTCTTTGATTGCAGCCCATACCGCGTTGCGCGTCTCTTCCGCAACAAAACGGGTTTTGTTAATTACATGTGATACGGTTGTAGTGGAAACGTTTGCTCGCTTCGCGACGTCTTTAATTGTTGCCATTAGTTGTCACTCCAGACCATGCCCTAACTTCCTGAATAAACGATGGTTAAACGTTTGCCTTTGCTAACCCCTGGTGGCAACAAAAACGTTGCGTCAGGCCGGGAAAAGCCAGTTCGGCTGGAAAGAGAGGGGGTTAATGGCCGGTACAAAGTAAATTAGCCGGGAATTTTGGCCGATCTTGCGCAAAAGGGGAAGAGGGAAAACGCATATCGGTCTAAAACAAAGAGGATTTTTAAGCGTGACTATGCAAAAATGAAGCGCACCCGCTTTTTGTAGGGTTAAAAGGAGAACAAATGAGTACCGAACTGAAATTTTCGCTCGTCACCACCGTCATTGTGCTGGGATTAATTGTGGCTTCCGCACTGACCGCTGTTATGCACTAATTCGCCTTTCCGGAGAGGGTAAATTTTCCCTCTCCCGCCATTTTTCCTTATAAATCCCCGCATTGCCCTTTCTTTTATTGCCCGTTCGGGTAATGATTAGCAAATAACAAAAAAGCTACACTCTTAACAAAACCGCAATTATCTTTTGCGAGTATTGTGACTTCTGTCCCAACGTTATATCTGCCATGCTGTCTGGCATTCCCGTCTTGTCAGTTGCGCAACAGCCGCTGACGCTCTCTCGTTTTGTCTGGAGTTTTGCATGAGAGTTAATTTTCCTTTACTGGCGCTGGCTATTGGCGCTTTTGGCATCGGCACGACTGAGTTTTCGCCCATGGGCTTGCTGCCGGTCATTGCGAAGGGCGTCGATGTTTCTATCCCTGCCGCCGGGATGTTGATCAGCGCTTATGCGATTGGGGTGATGGTTGGCGCGCCGCTGATGACGCTGCTGCTGTCGCACCGCTCGCGCCGCAACGCGCTGATTTTTCTGATGGCGATTTTTACCGTCGGTAATGTGCTTTCCGCCATTTCGCCGGACTACGGCACGTTACTGGCTTCGCGTATTCTTACCAGCCTTAACCACGGCGCCTTTTTCGGTCTCGGCTCGGTGGTTGCGGCAAGCGTGGTGCCGAAACACAAGCAGGCGAGCGCCGTGGCAACCATGTTTATGGGGCTGACCATCGCCAACATTGGCGGCGTCCCGGCAGCGACATGGCTTGGGGAAGTCATCGGCTGGCGCATGTCATTCCTGGCGACCGCCGGGCTTGGCGTCGTCTCGATGATAAGTCTCTTTTTCTCCTTGCCGAAAGGCAGCGCGGGCGAGCGGCCAGACGTGAAAAGCGAACTGGCGGTGCTGATGCGACCGCAGGTGGTGAGCGCATTGTTGACTACAGTGCTTGGCGCCGGCGCGATGTTTACGCTTTATACCTATATCGCTCCTGTGCTGCATAAAATCACAGACGCCACCCCGGCATTTACCACCGGCATGCTGGTGCTGATTGGCGTCGGCTTTTCTATTGGCAACTATCTCGGCGGCCGTCTGGCGGACCGTTCGGTTAACGGTACGCTTAAAGGCTTCCTGTTGCTGCTGATCGTTATTATGGCCTCGATTCCCTTACTGGCGCGCAGTGAAATCGGCGCAGCGGTGAGTATGGTGATTTGGGGCGCGGCCACATTTGCGGTGGTGCCGCCGTTACAAATGCGGGTAATGCGTGTGGCGAGCGAAGCGCCGGGGCTTTCCTCTTCTGTGAATATCGGCGCGTTCAACCTCGGTAATGCCCTGGGCGCAGCGGCAGGCGGCGCGGTGATCCAGGCGGGGCTGGGCTACAGTTTTGTGCCGGTGATGGGTGCGATGATTGCCGCGCTCGGTTTGCTACTAGTGCTCTTCTCTTCCCGGCGTGGCGGGCAAAAAGCCTGCGTGGCGGAATAAATAAAAAAGGGAAGCGGAGGCTTCCCTTTTTTTTCGCGGATTCAGCGGATGGTGCGCGGCGTCATCACCCGGCGAGCACCAACATAATGACGCTGCCAGTAATCTTCGCTCAGCGAGGTAATCTGAATATCCTGACCGCTGCGAGGCGACTGGATAAACTTGCCGTTGCCCACATAAACGCCGACGTGATCGGCGGTGCCGCGTCCCTGGGTGCGGAAAAAGACCAGATCGCCGCTCTCCAGTTCGCCACGGTCAACCGGCGCCGCGTCGCGCAGGTGATACATCTCGTTAGCCGTACGCGGAATACGGAACTTCACTAAATCTTTATAGGCGTAATAGACCAGCCCGCTACAGTCGAAGCCGGTACGCGGCGAACTGCCGCCCCAGCGATACGGCTTGCCAATCTGATCCATCAGTTTGTTGAGCGCGGTTTTTTGCGCTTTCTGCACGCGTAACTTATGCGCGGCAGCGATGGTGGTGGGCTGCTCCGCTTTCACCTTCACGCAGCGTTTTTTATGCCCTTTGCGTTTGGTGCACTGCTCGGTGTAGGCCAGCGTCTGAAGCTTTTTGCCTTTGAGCAGTGCATCGGAAGAGGAGAGTTTGCCGCGACGGGCGAGTGTTTTACCAGAGGCAGTGGCTTTGGCTTTTTTACTGGAAGAGGCGACGCGCTTTGTTGAACTTTTGCCGGAGGATTTGCTTTTTTTACTGGTGGTTTTCGTCTGGCTGCTTTTTTTCTTGGTTTTTTCGCTGTGCGCCTTTTGAATAGCCGACGGACGCGCGTTTTCTGAAGCGTGCGTCAATGGGCTTAATGTCAGACTGGTAAAAAATAAAGCACAGAGCGTGAGAGTGATTTTATTAATCCGCGCCACTGAGCATTCCCCTGATGATGGCGGCAATCGTGCCCGCGTATGATTTTCCAAAAACCAGCCGATTCTAATCTAAAAAAATGACAAAAGTTAATAGTCATTTCACCGTCATCGATACGTTTCGTTATCAAGCGCAAAAAAAATGCACATTTTCTGGCTTCCCCCGTCTCGCTGACGGTACGTTAAGCACGCTGATGCAAAAGAATGTCTGCCGATCGCCCCTATAAAAGTGTTATTCTTAATGAATGTTTAACCCCGGCCATGGGCATAGCGGCCAGCGCAACCTGTCGCGTGCAGCCGTTATAAAGAAAAGCTCCTGCCGTTAAGAAGCTTGAGGAAGCAAGACAATGAGCACAACCCTTGAAAAAATTCAGCGCCAGATCGCCGAAAACCCGATTCTTCTTTATATGAAAGGTTCGCCGAAGCTGCCGAGCTGCGGTTTTTCCGCTCAGGCAGTACAGGCGCTTTCCGCGTGCGGCGAGCGTTTCGCGTATGTCGATATCCTGCAAAACCCGGATATTCGCGCTGAATTGCCGAAATACGCTAACTGGCCGACGTTCCCGCAGCTGTGGGTTGATGGCGAACTGGTCGGCGGCTGCGATATCGTTATCGAAATGTACCAGCGCGGCGAGCTGCAACAGCTGATCAAAGAAACCGCAGAGAAGTACAAATCCGAAACGCCAGACGCGGAATAAGCCTGGCGTAATAAAAAAGCGACCCATTGGGTCGCTTTTTTTATGCCGCGGGTTCAGGCGCAGGCACGGGCCATCCGCCTAATCGCTTCCAGCGATTGACGATTTCGCAAAACAGCAGCGCCGTTTGCTCGGTATCGTAAAGTGCGGAGTGCGCCTGGGCGGTATCGAAAGCGAGGCCTGCTGCGGCGCAGGCTTTAGCCAGCACGGTTTGCCCCAGCGCCAGGCCGCTTAATGCCGCGGTATCAAAAGTGACAAAAGGATGGAAAGGGTTGCGCTTGAGAGAGGCGCGCTGCGCCGCCGCCATCATAAAGCTGTGATCGAATGTGGCGTTATGGGCCACCATGATTGCCCGGTTGCAGTCGCTCTCTTTCATGCCCTTGCGGACCATTTTAAAGATAGCGTGCAGCGCTTCATATTCGCTTACCGCGCCGCGCAACGGGTTATGCGGGTCGATACCGTTAAAGGCCAGCGCTTCCGGCTGCAAAATCGCCCCTTCGAAGGGTTCAACATGAAAATGAAGCGTCTCATCCGGCGACAGCCAGCCTTCTTCGTCCATTTTCAGCGTGACGGCGGCAATCTCCAGCAGCGCATCGGTTTTGGCGTTAAATCCGGCGGTCTCCACATCAATGACGACGGGATAAAAGCCACGAAAGCGGTCGCACAGACCAGCAAGTTGCGGGGTATCGGACATCAGGGTCTCATATCTGGAGGAGTTAAAGCAGCGCGTATTATGGCAAATTTCAGGACAGGATGCAGCAGGGCGGGCGCGATGGCCCGCCGCGAAAATCAGTTGCCGAGACCGCGACCGGCATCTTTTTCTTCAATCAGCTCAATTTTGTAGCCGTCCGGATCTTCAACAAAAGCGATAACCGTGGTGCCGCCTTTAACCGGGCCCGCTTCGCGGGTGACGTTGCCGCCGTTATTGCGAATACGCTCACACGCTTGCGCGGCGTTGTCTACGCTAATGGCGATATGGCCGTAAGCGGTGCCGAGCTCATAGCTTTCCACGCCCCAGTTATAGGTCAGTTCAATAACCGCTTCTTCGCTTTCAGGTCCGTAACCGACAAAGGCCAGAGAGTATTTGTATTCCGGGTTTTCGCTGGTGCGCAGCAGTTTCATGCCCAGCACGTTGGTATAAAATTCGATAGAACGTTGCAGGTCGCCGACGCGCAGCATAGTGTGAAGTAAGCGCATAATGTCCTCTTAAATCTATGAAATGTAAGTCGCGGTTTGTTAAAACGCTGTTGTGAGTATAGCGGCGAAAGGCCGCCGCTATCAATGAAGGGATTACAGGGTAGGATAGTCGATGTAGCCTTCCGCGCCGCCGCCATAGAACGATTCCGGGCGCTGCGGGTTCAGTTCTGCTTTTTTACGCAGGCGTTCTACCAGGTCCGGGTTGGCGATGTAGTCACGACCGAAAGCCACAGCATCAATCAATCCTTTCTCAATCAGCGCCTCCGCTTTCTCACGGGTATAGGCGCCCGCGCCGATAATCACGCCATCGAAACGCGCACGCACTTTCTGGCGGAATTTGTCGGTGTAAGGCACTCCGCCCGCCCAGTCAGGCTCGGACATATGCAGATAGGCGATGCCGCGCTTGTTGAGCTCATCAATCAGATACAGCGCATCTTCTTCTTCATTCGGGCCGTTATCGACATTCTGGAAGGTGCCAATCGGGGAGACGCGAATGCCGATGCGATCGGCGCTCCACTCTTTGCTGACTGCATCAATCACTTCCAGCACCAGACGCGCGCGGTTTTCCACGCTGCCGCCGTACTGATCGGTACGCTGGTTGGCGCTCGGGGAAAGGAACTGGTGCAGCAGATAGCCGTGCGCGGAATGCAGCTCGACCAGGTCGAAGCCAGCGTCGCGCGCGTTGCCTACCGCTTTACGAAAGTCGTCAACAATACCCGGGATCTCATCTGTTTCCAGCGCGCGCGGCGTAGTGGTGTCCACACGAATCGCTTTCCCGTTTTCATCACGCAGGGAAGTACGGGTGCCAGCGTTAATAGCCGAAGGCGCGACCGGCGCTTCGCCGCCAGGTTGCAGGCTGCTGTGAGAGATACGGCCCGTGTGCCAGAGCTGTACGGCGATATGGCCCGCGTTTTCATGCACGGCGGCAGTGATTTTTTTCCATGCGGCAACTTGCTCATCGCTGTGCAAGCCTGGCGCGCCCGCATAGCCTTTCGCCTGGGCGGAAATTTGCGTGGCTTCGCTGATGATAAGGCCGGAGCTCGCGCGCTGACGGTAATATTCCACCATCATGGCCGTTGGAATGTCGCCCGGCTCAATGCTGCGCAGGCGCGTAAGCGGCGCCATAAATACGCGGTTTGGTACGGTAACAGGACCCACTTTCAGCGGGGTGAAGAGTTTTTCTGACGGCATAATGTCTCCTGAGTAGACCGGTCGTCTAGTAACAAGGGAAATAAAAAGCGCCTGCCGGAGCGGGCGCTCAGAGAATCTGTTCTACATGTTTTAACGTGCTTTCCAGCGGCGCGCCGCTGCGGGAAATTTTGGCCTGCAAACTGGCGCCAAGCCACAGCACATATAACACCTGCGCCTGGGTGTTTGCGTCGCCTGCGCATTGCAGACTTTTTTCCGCAACGCCGCGCTCAAGCGTCCGGGCGAGCAGGGCGATGATACTTGCCGCGCCTTTATCAAGCGCGCCGCGCATATCTTCAGAAAGATCGCACACTTCGGCTGACAGTTTGACTGTCAGGCAACCGCTGATGGTGCCCTGGCTGCGGTACTGTTGCAGCGTTTCCTGATACCAGTCGATTATCTTTTCGCGGCACGTCCGATCGGCACGCTCAAAGTGCTGGCGCAGCCGCTCGTGGTAATGGAGATAGTGCCGTTCCAGCATCGCCACCCCAAACGCCTCTTTAGAGCGAAAGTAGTGATAAAACGACCCTTTCGGCACGCCTGCGGTTTTTAGCAGCTCGCTCAGCCCCATGCCGGTAAAGCCGCGTTGCAGGCAGAGCTGCTGGCCGGTGGCAAGGAGATGTTCGCGGGTATCGGTGTCATGCTGTTTCATGGCTATTACGGTACTAGACCAGTTGGTCTAATGCAAGTTCACTTTTAAAAAAGCAGGCTGTAAGTGACGTTGTCACATCTAATGGCGTCGTTAAACCGGCCTTTGCGCAAAGACGCAGTTTGTCTGCCTCAGGCTTGCAAGCGTTCTAAAGACAGGCTTCAATTGTAATTACTTTGTTAAACAGGAGTTGTTGTGGCCGAGCAGCTTGAGTTTTTTCCCGTCCCCAGTCCTTGTCGCGGTATTTGCCAGAGCGACGAGCGCGGATTTTGCCGCGGCTGCATGCGTAGCCGGGATGAGCGCTTTAACTGGCAAAATATGAGCGACCCGCAAAAGCAAGAGGTGCTGCGTCTCTGCCGCCAGCGGATGCTGCGCAAGCTGCGCGCCGCGAAAACCGAACCGCCCGATGAACCCCAGCAACCTTCACTGTTTTAATCACGTAGCTGTCGTATACTCCGGCGCAGTGTTTATCTTATTCCGAGGAACAAGAGATGGTTCAACGTATTACCCTCGCGCCGCAGGGGCCGGAGTTTTCCCGTCTGGTTATGGGTTACTGGCGGTTAATGGACTGGAATATGTCTGCCCGCGAACTGGTGAGCTTTATTGAAGAACATCTGGATATGGGCATCACCACCGTCGACCATGCCGATATTTATGGCGGCTACCAGTGCGAAGCGGCCTTTGGCGAAGCGCTGCGTCTTGCGCCGCATTTGCGCCAGCGTATGGAAATCGTCACTAAATGCGGGATTGCGACCACGGCAAAAGAAGAAAACGCTATCGGGCATTACATTACCAGCCGCGAACATATCGTGCGTAGCGCGGAAACCTCGCTGAAAAATCTGGCGACCGATGCCATCGATCTTCTTCTGATACACCGTCCTGACCCTCTTATGGATGCCGATGACGTGGCGGAAGCCTTCCTTGCGCTGCACCAGAGCGGAAAAGTGCGCCATTTTGGCGTATCCAATTTTACGCCTGCGCAGTTCATGCTGTTGCAATCCCGCTTGCCGTTCACGCTTGCCACGAATCAGGTGGAAATTTCGCCGGTTCACCAGCCGCTGCTGCTGGACGGTACGCTGGATCAACTCCAGCAGCTGCGTATTCGTCCGATGGCCTGGTCCTGCCTTGGCGGCGGGCGGTTGTTTAACGATGAGGCTTTCCAGCCGCTGCGTGATGAGTTGCAAAAGGTGGCGCAGGAAGTGGGCGCAGAAACGATTGAACAGGTCGTCTACGCATGGGTGATGCGCCTGCCGTCGCAGCCGTTGCCTATTATCGGTTCCGGTAAAATCGAACGCGTACGCGCTGCGCTTCCTTCACTTTCTCTTGAAATGTCGCGACAGCAGTGGTTCCGCATTCGTAAAGCGGCGCTCGGTTACGACGTGCCGTAAAGCTGAAAGTGGTTGCTTCCCGGTGAAATCTTCTCTGCTGGTATAGACTTACCACCGAGGAAAACCATCAGGAGGCAACATGAAGCGTTTTAGTCTGGCAATGTTGGCACTGCTCGCCTGCGGCGCGGCGCAGGCGGCCAGTGAAGAAGTGGAAATGCACCTCGTCACCGATCAGGGAATTGGCCAATCCATTGGTACGGTAAAAATCAGCGAAACCGACAAAGGGCTTGAGTTTGCCCCCGATCTCAAGGCGCTGCCGCCCGGCGATCATGGTTTTCATATTCATGCCAAAGGCAGCTGCGAACCGGCGATGAAAGACGGTAAACCCGTAGCCGCGCAAGCGGCGGGCGGGCATTACGATCCGCAAAATACCGGCAAACATCTTGGGCCGGAAGGGCCAGGCCACCTCGGCGATTTACCCACTTTGCAGGTTAATAACGATGGCAAAGCCACCGAGCCGGTTACCGCACCGCGTCTGAAATCCCTTGATGAGGTGAAAGGTAAAGCGCTGATGGTTCATGTGGGCGGCGATAACATGTCCGATCATCCAAAACCCCTTGGCGGCGGCGGAGAGCGCTACGCCTGCGGCGTGATTAAGTAAGACGGGTTGCGCTGTCGCCGGGGTTGCCCGGTGGCGGCGCTTGTTCAAGTTGCGAAAGCGAGCACCATAGCCGCCAGATAAGCTGCGCCAGACGCCGCGCATCGGGTTGATGATGCCTTGCAAGCGTAGTGTAAACCCGCTCCAGCTCGTTCAGCGCGGCCGCCAGCGGCCGTTGCTGAACGCCTCTTTCGCTCATGACCTCTCTTAGCGTAGCGATGCAGTTATCGCGCACGAGCGTTAACGGATCCGATCGCGCTTCCCACTCGCGTAACTGCCAGACGACATGAGAGCAGTTCAGCAAGACCACGCCCCAACGCAACAGCCAACGCCGCGCGCTCTCTTCTTTACTGTTGCTGAGCTGGCTGATGTGGTGATAAACCAGCGATTCAAACGCATTTTCGCTGTGATACGGATGCTGGCTAAGCTGATCGATAAATCCTCGCCGTAGCGATCGAATATGGCGGCGGCCTTTACGCTGGTCGGAACCCGGACGCAGCACAGCGAAAGCGGCCCAGCAGAGTGCCACGCCGGCAATTTTCGCCAGATTATCATTCAGGAAATCCGCAAAATCATAAACCGGCGGATTGGTGACGGCGATAAACGAGCCCATAAAGACAATCAACTGTCCCCACAGCCCGGCAAGCTTCGGCTGTTGTAACTTCATTAATTGCATGGTCGTCAACAGCGGCAGCAGAAAAAGCAAAAACTGCCACAAGTCCGTTATCTGCACCATCAGGCCGAATTTCACCGCGAAGCTGAACAGCGAAAGCAGCACCAGCGTGCGCAGCAGCAGAGTCAGCGAATTGTAAGGCGAGGGCGAGGCGGAATAGAGTACGCTGCTGATAGCCGCAAGCGTCAGCGCGCCGCTGCCGGCTTCCCATTGCGTGCTGATACACCATGCGCCTATAAGCGTAATGATGCAAAACGTTCGCAGCGCGCTCCAGAGCGCTTCCCGGTTATCCGCGTGGCGTGTAAAAGCGGGCGCTGCGGGTGGCGAAATGGCGCGTTGCGGCGTGCCGTCTTCCACTTCGTGCAGCCAGCGCGCGCTGTCGAGATAAACCCAGCAAAAATCACGCAGACGCTGCCAGAAGGCGTGATGACGAAAATCATCGGCGCGGGTGGGGTAAAGCTGCGCCAGGATTTTCGCAACGCTGTACCGGGTCGCCTGTGGGTGCGCCAGTTCCTGTAGCAGCGCCTGTAAGTGCGACCAGAGCGTAGGGGGAACGTCCGGCCAGTTAAGCAAAAGCCTGCGCAAGCCGGAAATAAGGCTGGTAAGCCGTAACTGCTGGTGCAGTAAGTAATTAAGCAGCGTGTTATGCCGACGGAAACGGTAATGACTCCAGAAGGCCTGGATACGCAGCACATTCAGCGTAAGGATTTGTCCAATCAAACCCTCATGCGCGGTGCGTATGGTGTCTGTTGTTTCCTGTTGCCACAACAGGCTTGCGTGTTCCAGCAGCCGGGTTTGCATCGTTTTCAGCGCGTTTAACAGCGTTGAGCCATCGGAGTTGCCCGGCAATACCATCATCATGAAACCGCCGCATAAAATACCGACGATAACTTCGCAAACCCGCGCCTGGGCAATATCCCACAGTTCTGTGGTCTCAACGGTGTTCACTAGTGGGAAAGCGATAATCGCGGCGGTATAGCCGGCAAGCTGGAAAGCGTAAGCCGCATTATTCATAAACTGGCTGGCGGCCCAGGTGCAAAGCGCAAGCCAGGCAGCCATGGCGAAGGTAAAAAACCAGGGGTCATTCAGCGTGTGGCCGGCAATGATAAGCGAAGCGCAGGCGCCAAGCAGGCTGCCTGCAATGCGGCCCAGACTTTTACTGATAACGCTGCCGACGGTAGGAAAGCTCACGACGGCGGCGGACGTCATCGCCCAGTAGGGTTCATCCAGCTCAAGACAATACGCGATGGTTAGCGCCAGGCACATGGCGATGCTGTTACGCAGCGCATAGCGCCATTGTCCGGGGTTGGCTTTTCCCCAGGGCGTGTTTCGCCATGCGAGCCAGTCGGCTTTCATGATGCTACGGGCCAAGCGAAACGGTGCAGGTGGTGCCCGAAACGAGCGTAATATCTTGCGCCAGCGGATCGAGCGCTATACGCACCGGCACGCGCTGCGCCAGGCGCACCCAGGGCACGTTAGGTTTGATATCCGCCACCAGCCCACTGTCGCTCTCCACGCTCTGGTCATAAATGGCGCGTCCGATGCTGTCCACTTTCCCCGTGAGTTGTTGATGACCGCTGTAAAGCGTCACTTTTGCGGCAAGGCCGGGGCGAATATGACGAAGCTTGGTCTCTTCAAAATAGCCCACCACATAAAACGAGTGGCTGTCGATAAGCGCGAAAACAGGTTGCCCGGCGGTGGCGTAATTGCCGACGCGGCTGGAAAGATTCGTTATCCAGCCATCTACCGGCGCTTTTACTGTGGTTTGCGAAAGCTGCCACTGGGCTTGTTCAAGCGCGGCTTGCGCCGCTTTGAGGTCCGCTTTTGCCGCCGCGAGGCTCGCCTGCGCCGCTTCCACGCTGATATTCGCCGTATCCAGGTCTTCAGCGGAGATATAGTTACGCGGCAGATGACGGCGGCGGTTCGCCTCATTATTCGCTTTCGCGACATCGGCATTGGCTTTCGCGACATCCGATGAAGCGCGCGCAAGCTGCGCCTGGGCGTTTAAAACCGCAATGCGATAAGGCGTCTCGTCCAGCGTAAACAGCACGCTGCCCGCTTTCACCCGCTGGTTATCACGCACGTTAAGGCGAGTCAGCGTCCCGGAAACTTGCGGCGTGATATTGACCTGCTCCGCGCGTACTTTGCCATCGCGCGTCCAGGGCGACTGCATGTAATAAGTCCACATCAGCCAGCCCACGACCAGTGCGACGGCGAAAATAATCAGGGTGGAAAAATATTTCAGTGTTTTCAGTCGCATGGCTTACCACATTATTAAAATCAGCAGCCCAAGGCTGACGCACAGAGCAAAAAGCGACAAATCCAGCAACGTGGGGTGCCAAATTTCTCCGGAATACATCCAGTCGCGTAGAAGGCGATGAAGAGCCAGCCAGATAAAAAAGCCGAGGATCACCGCCTTAAACAGAGGGGGAAAATAGACTGAGGCGCCTGCTACAAGGTCCTGGAGCGGCATGCCTGAAGCGGAAAAAGACCATGGCATGATGATTAATCCTTTAGCAGCAAAATATGGCGGCTTCGGTTACCTGAGATAGAATGAGTATAATTACCGCTGAGATAGTCGCAAAAGTAAGACATTTGTTTTAGTTATTTAAATGCTGCAAACTAGTCTAAAATCACTACAATAACTTAGCAAGCTAATTATAAGGAGATGAAATTGGAATCGCCATTAGGTTCTGATCTGGCACGGCTAGTGCGCATCTGGCGTGCTCTGATTGACCATCGCCTGAAACCTCTGGAACTGACGCAAACGCACTGGGTTACGCTGCATAATATTCACGAACTGCCGCCTGACCAGTCGCAAATACAGCTCGCGAAAGCGATCGGCATTGAACAGCCGTCGCTGGTGCGAACACTCGATCAGCTTGAAGAAAAAGGGCTGATTTCACGCCATACCTGTGCAAGCGACAGGCGCGCTAAACGCATTAAGCTTACGGAAAAAGCGCGACCGATTATCACGCAAATGGAAGATGTGATTCGTAAAACGCGTGGAGAGATCCTCTCGGGGATCAGTGAAACCGAACTTACTACGCTGCTGAATCTGATTAATCGTCTGGAGAAGAATATCAACGATCTCCAGGAACGAGGCTAACGTTGCGTTTAGTATGAAAAAAGCGACCTGGAGGCAGGTCGCTTTTTTATTTTAGCGGGGTGAAACGGTAACCTGGCTGCCGTTGCTTGCCAGTACCACGCGCTGGCCGGCAGAGAAGCGGGTGTTGCCCTGTTTCTGAACCACCATAATGGTGTTGCCGTCATCCTTACGGATTTCCAGCTCAACGCCCTGCGTTTTGTTCATTGCGCCCTGTACGCCCTGGCCTGCCACGCCGCCTGCGACAGCGCCTGCCGCGGTGGCAAGCGAACGACCGGTGCCGCCGCCGACGGTATTGCCAAGGAAGCCGCCCAATACCGCACCGCCCAGTGCGCCGATCACGTTGTTATCGTCACCGCCCTGAATCTTCACCGGACGGACGTTAACGATCGTGCCATAGGTGACGTTCTGCACCTGCTTGGCTTCAGAAGCGGTATAAACATCGCCGGAAAGACTATCGTTATTGACACAACCCGCCAGCGTTAACCCGGCCAGCGAGACAACCAGCACACGTGAAATCATGCAAATCTCCTGTTTACAATCAATGCTCCTGTGAGCATCCATGATAGTTAAATTATATGGCATTAAACGACAGCGTTTCACATTGTTCATGCATTCCCATGTAAAAATAGTAAAAGTACCTGGTTTAACGCAGGGTAAATGCCTTTAAAACCGTGTCGGTTTTTATTGCGCCAGATTTGTTAATAATTATCATTAACGCAGAACAATGACCGTGAATGTCGGTTAACCCGTCAACCAGTAAGGAAAGCCTATGAAATCGGGGCGCTATATTGGCGTAATGTCTGGCACCAGCCTGGACGGAGTGGATGTAGTGTTGGCGGCGATTGATGAGCGAATGGTCGCGCAGCAGGCTAGCCTCAGCTGGCCTATCCCGCTGAAGCTTAAGCAGGAGGTGCTTGCCATCTGTCAGGGCCAGAGCCTGACGCTTTCGCAACTGGGGCAGCTTGACGCGCGACTCGGCCAGCTTTTCGCCGACGCGGTACTGGCGCTGATGAAGCAGGAAAAGCTCAAACCCGAAGAGGTGATGGCTATCGGCTGTCACGGGCAGACCGTGTGGCATGAGCCTGGCGGCGAAGCGCCGCATACTCTGCAAATAGGGGATAATAATCAGATTGTGGCGCGTACCGGCGTCACCGTCGTCGGCGATTTCCGCCGCCGCGACATGGCGCTGGGCGGGCAGGGCGCGCCGCTGGTGCCTGCTTTCCATCACGCATTGCTCGCGCACCCGGCCGAGCGCCGTATGGTGCTTAATATCGGCGGCATCGCCAACCTCTCGCTGCTTTTCCCCGATCAGCCCGTTCGCGGCTACGATACCGGCCCGGGCAACATGTTGATGGACGCCTGGATCTGGCGCCAGCGCGGGCAAGCCTATGATAAAGGCGCCCAGTGGGCGAGCAGCGGCAAAGTGATCCTCCCGCTGCTTCAGCATATGCTCTGCGACCCTTACTTCGCCTTGCCAGCGCCTAAAAGCACCGGGCGGGAATATTTCAATTACGGCTGGCTTGAGCGGCAGCTGTCGCGCTTTCCGGGCCTTGCGGCGCAGGATGTGCAGGCGACGCTTGCTGAGCTGACGGCGACGACTGTCGCTGAACAGGTGCTGTTAAGCGGCGGCGGCGAGAGGCTGCTGGTCTGCGGCGGCGGCGGGCGCAATCCGCTGCTAATGAACCGGCTGGCCGGACTGTTGCCGGGCATTGAAGTCTCCACCACTGATGAGATGGGCATTAGCGGCGATGATATGGAAGCGCTGGCGTTCGCCTGGCTTGCGTTTCGCACGCTTTCAGGCATGCCGGGCAATCTTCCCTCGGTAACGGGCGCTTCGCAGCCAAGCGTGCTGGGCGCTATTTTCCCGGCAAATCCGATCCAGAATCGGATTTAGCCGACTTTCGCCAGGGGGCGAAGCCGATAGACTTTCTTTGAAACAGGATGAACGCCGTCTCCTTAAAGTAAAAGAAAGTCATCAGGATAGCCCCATGAAAAAACTGCTTATTGTTTTACTTCCCTCGCTTCTTGCAGGCTGTAGCTACTACGGCACGATGATGGAGCGCATGCATACGGATAAGCTTGAGTATCAGTGCGATGAAAAACCGCTGACGGTTTCGCTTAATAATACGCGCCAGGAAGTCAGCTTTATCTATAACGACAAACCGCTGCGGCTGAAACAGGGGCTTTCGGCGTCCGGCGCGCGCTACACAGACGGCATTTATGTTTTCTGGTCGAAAGGCGACACGGCGAACGTTTACGAAAAAGACCGCATTGTGCTTAATAACTGTCAATTGCAAAATCGCCAGCGTTGAGATTTCACCGGGTGGAGCGCACAATAGCTCCACCCAACGATTACGCTAGCTAACGCCATGTCTGATAACGATTCTCTGCAAAAGATCGCGCATCTGCGCCGTGAATACACCAAAGGCGGATTACGCCGTCGCGATCTTCCTGAACAACCGCTTCCCCTGTTCGAACGCTGGCTTTCGCAGGCATGCGAAGCGCAGCTCGCCGACCCAACCGCCATGGTGGTCGCAACCGTTGATGAAAACGGTCAGCCTTATCAGCGCATTGTCCTGCTTAAGCATTACGACGAAAAAGGCCTGGTTTTCTACACCAATCTCGGCAGCCGTAAAGCCCATCATATTGAAAACAACCCCCGCGTGAATCTGCTGTTCCCCTGGCACATGCTGGAGCGCCAGGTCATGGTGACGGGAAAAGCGGAGCGTCTCTCTACGCTTGAGGTGGTGAAATATTTCCACAGCCGCCCCCGCGACAGCCAGATTGGCGCCTGGGTCTCGAAACAGTCGAGCCGCATTTCCGCGCGCGGCGTGCTGGAGAGCAAGTTCCTGGAGCTTAAACAGAAATTCCAGCAGGGGGAGATCCCGCTGCCGAGTTTCTGGGGCGGATTTCGCGTTTCCATCGAGCAGATGGAGTTCTGGCAGGGCGGCGAACACCGCCTGCATGACCGCTTTTTATACCAGCGCGAAGGCGCGGGCTGGAAAATCGATCGTCTTGCCCCCTGAGTAAGGGATTTTCTTGTGCGAAGCGCTGGCGCAACCGGGCACAGCGCTTTATTCTATGCCTCCCTGAATTTTTAACGTATTCGCCAGCAGGCGAAAGCCGTGTACCGGCAAAGGTGCAGTCGTAAAGAGATGGAGAAATTGATGGCAAGCAGCAATTTGATCAAGCAATTGCAGGAGCGGGGCCTTGTGGCTCAGGTGACGGATGAAGAAGCGTTAGCGCAGCGTTTGGCGCAGGGGCCAATCGCCCTTTATTGCGGCTTCGATCCCACCGCTGACAGCTTGCATCTGGGCCATCTGGTTCCCCTGTTGTGCCTGAAACGTTTTCAGATGGCAGGGCATAAGCCGGTCGCTCTGGTCGGCGGCGCTACGGGGCTTATTGGCGACCCAAGCTTCAAAGCGACCGAACGTAAGCTTAATACGGAAGATACGGTGCAGGAGTGGGTGGATAAAATTCGCCGTCAGGTTGCGCCTTTCCTCGACTTCGATTGCGGTGAAAACGCCGCTATCGCCGCCAACAACTACGACTGGTTCGGCAGCATGAACGTGCTGACGTTCCTGCGTGATATCGGTAAACACTTCTCTGTTAACCAGATGATCAACAAAGAAGCGGTGAAGCAGCGCCTGAACCGTGACGACGTGGGCATCTCCTTTACCGAGTTTTCGTACAACCTGTTGCAGGGTTACGATTTTGCCTGCCTGAACAAACTGCATGGCGTTGCGCTGCAAATCGGCGGGTCGGATCAGTGGGGCAATATCACCTCCGGCATCGATCTGACGCGTCGTCTGCATCAGAACCAGGTGTTCGGCCTGACCGTTCCGCTCATCACGAAATCAGACGGCACTAAATTCGGTAAAACCGAAGGCGGCGCGGTATGGCTCGATCCTAAGAAAACCAGTCCGTACAAGTTCTATCAGTTCTGGATCAACACCGCAGACGCCGATGTTTACCGCTTCCTGAAATTCTTCACCTTTATGAGCATTGAAGAGATCAATGCGCTGGAAGAGGAAGACAAGAACAGCGGCAAAGCGCCGCGCGCGCAGTATGTGCTGGCGGAGGAAGTCACGCGTCTGGTTCACGGGGAAGAGGGGCTGGTGGCGGCGAAGCGCATCACAGCCAGCCTTTTCAACGGCACCCTGAGCGACCTGAGCGAAGCGGATTTCGAACAGCTTGCGCAGGATGGCGTGCCGATGGTCGAAATGGAAAAAGGCGCCGATCTTCAGCAAGCGCTGGTGGATTCCGAGCTGCAACCCTCCCGCGGCCAGGCCCGTAAGACTATCGCCTCTAATGCGGTCACCATTAACGGCGAAAAACAGTCAGACCCGGAATACACCTTCAGCGATGCAGACCGCCTCTTCGGTCGCTACACGCTGCTGCGTCGCGGTAAAAAGAATTACTGCCTCGTTTGCTGGAAGTAACACTCAGCAAGTAAGGGCGTGGGAAACCACGCCCTTTATTTTTATGTCATCACCTGCAATTCATCCGGAAGCAACATGAAAAACATCCTCGCTATCCAGTCTCATGTGGTGTTTGGTCACGCCGGCAACAGCGCGGCTGAATTTCCCATGCGGCGTCTCGGCGCCAACGTCTGGCCGCTCAATACCGTTCAGTTTTCCAATCACACGCAATATGGACAATGGACCGGCGCGGTGATGCCGCCCGCACACCTGACTGAAATTGTGCAGGGCATCGCCGCCATTGGGCAGCTACACCGCTGCGACGCAGTGCTGAGCGGTTATCTGGGTTCTGCGGAGCAGGGCGAGCATATCCTGGGCATCGTGCGCGAAGTGAAAAAGGCAAACCCTCAGGCGCTCTACTTCTGCGACCCGGTCATGGGGCATCCGGAGAAAGGCTGCATCGTGGCGCCGGGCGTTGCGGAATTTCATGCGCGCCATGCGCTGCCAGCCAGCGATATTATCGCGCCGAACCTGATTGAGCTTGAGCTGCTGAGCGGACACGCGGTAAACACAGTGGAAGAAGCGGTGACAACGTCACGCGAGCTGATTGCGCTGGGGCCAAAAGTGGTGCTGGTCAAACATCTGGCGCGCGCGGGTTACCATAAAGATCGTTTTGAAATGTTGCTGGTCACGCAGGACGAAGCCTGGCATATCAGCCGTCCGCTGGTGGATTTTGGCGAGCGCCAGCCTGTGGGCGTGGGTGACGTAACCAGCGGTCTGCTGTTGGTGAAACTGTTACAGGGCGCGACGCACCGCGACGCGCTGGAGCATGTCACGGCGGCGGTTTATGAAATCATGATAATGACGAAAAAGATGGGCGAGTACGAATTGCAGGTTGTTGCCGCCCAGGAAGGCATCGCTAAGCCGGAGCATTACTTTACCGCTGTCGCGCTTTAACAATGAACCGCTCTCCTGGCGTCAGGAGAGCGGACAGTTTACAGCCCCTCCGCCGCCAGCGCTGCCGCTACAGCCGGTCGCGCCTGCATCCGCGCCAGATAGTGTTCAATGTTATCCAGCCCGTCGAAGTTGAGCTTAATCGCTTTACCCCAACGCAGCACGGTAAAGAGATAAGCGTCCGCCACGCTGAAGCGCAGCCCCATCAGCCACTGTTTATCCGTCAGCTCGTCATTAACGTACTGCAATTTCTTCTCTAACAGGCCGCGTGCCGTTTGCTTGTACGCTTCCGGCGTGTCAGGGCGAAAGAGCGGAGAAAAGCCCTTATGCAGCTCGGTAGCGATGTAGTTAAGCCATTCCAGCGTGTGATAGCGTGTCATGCTGCCAGCCGGGGCCAGCAACTGGCGGTCCGGCACTTTATCCGCCAGGTATTGCACAATCGCCACGCCTTCCGTCAGCAGCGAACCGTCATCAAGCTGTAACGCCGGTACTTGCCCCTTTGGGTTAATGGCGAGGTAGTCATCCCCGCTTTCGGTTTTTTTCGCCGCCAGGTCCACTTTCACCAGCGTAAAATCAAGACCCGATTCGCGTAAAACAATATGGGGCGAAAGGGAACAGGCGCCTGCTTTGTAAAACAGCTTCATGAGTCGCTCCTCGTTAGCGATGATTTATCACAGTATGGTAGTGCCCGTTCGGGCAAAAAAAAAGCCGCTAACCCAAAGGTTAGCGGCTGAAAATTGTTTCGCTATAAGACATTACGCCGTTGCGGTTTTAGACGCTTTCGCCGCTTTGTCATCATCCTGCGTCATACGGTTCAGTTTCGGCGCGGTCAGCAGCATCAGCACAGCGATAACGGCTGTTGCGATACCAATCTGCATAAAGACGCGGCCATAAACTTCCAGTGACATCAGCGGGTCGGTTACGTTCTCCGGCACCGCCATCAGGTTTGCTACTTTACCGGCGATGATGGCCGCGCCCGCGGTCGTCAGGAACCAGCTGCCCATGATGAAGCCCATCAGGCGCTGCGGTACCAGTTGCGCGACCATGGCAAGGCCCAGACCGGAGATCATCAGCTCGCCGATACTTTGCAGGGCGTAGCTCAGGATAAGCCAGTTAACAGAGACGATGCCCGCATCGCTTGCAAACTTCGCACCCAGCGGCAGCACGAGGAACGCGCCAGAGCAGAGCACCATGCCGATGGCGAATTTATGCGGCATCGGCAGGCGGTCGCCCATCTTGTTATAGATAGCCGCAAGAATCGGGCTGCCGATCATAATCCAGAACGGGTTCAGCGCCTGATACTGCTCCGGTTCGAACGCGATGCCCAGAATGGAATGTTCAACGTTGCGAATGGCGAAGAAGTTAAGCGAAGTTGGCATCTGGCTGTAAAGCACGAAGAAGACAACCGCTTCCAGCATCAGGATAAACGCGACGATCATTTTACGACGCGCCGCGCCGTGCATGGCAAAGGCTTCTTTACCGAAAATAATCACGATGCCCAGCGCAATCACGCCCAGCGCGATACGTGCGATCCCCTGGTTATGCAGCAGCCACGTGGCGATGGCGACCAGCACCACAACGCCTGCGATGGTGGCGAAAAGCTTACCAAACTGCAACGGCTGGAAATCGGGTTTGGAACCGTAATCTTTTACCCAGTGACGGCAGAAAGCGAAGTTGATGATAGTAATAACCATACCCACTACGCTCAGCGCGAACGCTACGCTCCAGCCGAATTTCGCCGCAAGCCACGGCGTCGCCAGCATGGAGAAGAACGAACCGATGTTGATCGCCATGTAATACATGGTGAAAGCGCCGTCGAGACGCGGGTCGTCTTTTGAATAGCAAGTCGAAAGCAGCGAAGAAGGGTTAGCTTTAAACAGGCCATTACCTACGGCGATGGTTGCCATCCCCATATAAACGATAGCGGCGTCGTGCCCGGACCAGGCCACCAGCGCATAGCCAATCGCCAGCACCGTGGCGCCCAGGAAAATAACGCGCTTGGTGCCCAGCACTTTATCGCCAAGCCAGCCGCCGATGGCGACCAGGCCGTAAACCAGTGCGCTGAATGAGGAGAACAGAGTGATGGAATCCGCTTCGGACATACCCAGCTGTTTGACCAGGTACACGGCCATGATCCCTTGCAGGCCGTAGTAACCAAAACGCTCCCATAATTCGATAGAGAAAATGAGATAGAACGATTTCGGTTGTTTGAAAGCGTTTAAGCTGACGCTTTCTGCTGGTTTATTGTTTGCAGTCGACACATATACCTCTTTTTTTACGTCCCGTAGTAACGGGAGTCTGGCCGGCGCATGGCTGGAGCAGCCTGCGCTTTATTTTTATTAGGGTGAGAAACGGCGGGTAATGTTCACTATCCTGGGCTGTCAGGCAATACCTTTGTAATAATCCGTTACATTTAACCCAGCCAGGATAAACCCTGTAAAAACGAAACAGGAACTAGCGTTAAATTTTTTGTTAACCTTAATAACAGGTATTTTATCTGATCAAAGCCATTTTTTGTGGTCATTAAGTTATATATTCTGCTGATTTGCCCGCAAGCCAGCGGATGTGACCTGGCATGAGCGATAATTCCGATATTTGTTCGGCTTAAACAGGCGTCTTTCCTGAGGTTGCGCGGATTTTTATTCATTTTTACAACATGAAATTAACGACATGTTATCGATGTGATTTGTGTCACAAAGTTATAGAAATTTCCTGTCGAAAAAAAACATTTAACCTGGCGAAGTGGTTTGTCGCCGGATTTAACCGGCGACGCAATGCGAAAATGAAGGCTAATACGCTGTAACGCGGGCGTTTAAATAACAGCAAACGGCGCAGTAAAAGAGAGGGGCGAGGTCAGGCGTAAACTTTCTCTTTGTATTCACAAAGATCTTCTATCAGGCAAGAACCGCAGCGGGGTTTACGGGCGATACAGGTGTAACGGCCATGCAAGATAAGCCAGTGGTGACAATCCACCTTGAACTCAGCCGGAACCACCTTCAGCAGCTTCTCTTCTACCTGCTCGACATTTTTCCCTGGCGCAAACTGAGTACGGTTACAGACACGGAAAATATGCGTATCCACGGCAATGGTAGGCCAGCCGAAAGCGGTATTAAGCACCACATTCGCCGTTTTACGCCCCACGCCCGGCAACGCTTCCAGCGCGGCGCGATCTTCCGGCACTTCGCCGCCATGCTGCTCAAGCAAAATGCGGCAGGTCTTAATGACGTTTTCCGCTTTGCTGTTAAACAGCCCAATGGTCTTAATGTATTCCTTAACGCCATCCACACCGAGCGCCAGCATCGCCTGCGGCGTGTTAGCCACAGGGTAGAGCCTGGCGGTGGCTTTGTTGACGCTGACGTCTGTCGCCTGCGCGGAAAGCAACACGGCAATCAGCAGTTCGAAAGGCGAAGTAAAGTTCAGCTCGGTGGTAGGATGCGGATCGTTAGCGCGCAAGCGTGAAAGTATTTCTATGCGTTTCGCTTTGTTCATCAGGCTTTTTCCGTTTTGCCCGCCATCACGACGGTTTGCGCCTGCGCCGCACGACGCTTCTTCATTTTTTCGTCGATCAGATATTTAACGGCGAGCATCATGCCAAGACCGATAAATGCCCCCGGCGGCAGCATGGCCAGCAGGAACGGCGTATCGGTGTGAAACACCTCTACGCGCAATACTTTCGCCCAGCCGCCCAGCAGCGCATCCGCGCCATCAAAGAGCGTGCCGTTGCCGAGTATTTCACGCATTGAACCAAGCACGAACATCGCGCCGGTGGCGCCCATGCCGATGGCGAAACCGTCCAGCGCCGACAGCAGCGGGCCGTTTTTGGCGGCGAAAGCCTCTGCGCGACCCACCACGATACAGTTGGTTACGATGAGTGGAATAAAGATGCCCAGAGACTGATACAGACCGAACGCGTAAGCGTTTATCAGCATCTGCACGATGCTGACCACGGCGGCGATTATCATCACGTAAATAGGAATACGAATTTCAGCAGGCATCCATTTACGGAACGCGGAAATCGAAGCGTTAGTCAGCGTCAGCACAAGCGTTGTCGCAAGACCAAGGCCCAGCGCGTTGGTCGCCGTGGAGGTCACCGCCAGCAGCGGGCACATCCCTAAAAGCTGCACCAGCGCCGAGTTGTTTTTCCACAGGCCGTTGACCAGAATCGATTTTACGTCATTCATCGCTTTCTCCACAGGAAGGAAGGGCGCTGAGCTGCGACGGCAGCGTTTCGGCATAAAGCCCTGCGCGTTTAACGGCATTTACTACGGCGCGGGGAGTAATGGTGGCGCCGGTGAACTGGTCAAACTGACCGCCATCTTTTTTTACCGCCCAGTTCGCATCGTCGCTGCCCTGGATAGTTTTTCCGGCAAAAGAGGTGATCCAGTCGCTAATGCGGGTTTCAATTTTATCGCCAAGTCCTGGCGTTTCGTGGTGTTCAGTCACGCGCGTGCCCAGTACTTTGCCGTGGAAATCGGCGCCCACCAGCAGCTGGATAGCCCCCGAGTAACCGTCGGGCGCGGTTGCCTGCATCACCACCGCGACAGGCGTGTCGCCTTTACGGGCAACCCATAGCTGCCTGTTGCCTGCGCCCAGAGCCGCAGAGGTGACGATAAAACAGCTCTTTTGCAGATCGTTGTCGTAAAGTTCGGCAGGTATCACCTGGTCGAACAGCTGTTTTTGCTGCAACGCCGCCTGGTCGTCAATGGTCGTTTTCGTCAGCGCATTAACCATAGCCGTTAAGCCTGTGGTTAACGCGGCGAACACCGCCAGGGTCGTTCCATGTTTTTGTATTGTCTTAAGCACAGGAACTCCTTAACGATGACCGTAGACCCGCGGGCGGGTGTAATAATCGATAAGTGGCACGGTAATATTCGCCAGCAACACAGCGAAAGCTACGCCATCCGGGTAGCCGCCAAAGCTGCGGATAAGCCATACCAGCAGACCGGCGAGCGCGCCGAAGACCAGACGGCCTTTGTTGGTGGTGGAGGCTGTCACCGGGTCAGTAAGAATGAAAAACGCCCCCAGCATGGTCGCGCCTGAAAGCAGGTGCAGAACTGGCGAAAGGAATTTTTCCGGCGCCAGCCACCAGCCGAGCGTTGAGCACACCAGCAGCGTGGCGATAAAGCTCACCGGAATATGCCAGCGGATCGTGCCGCGCCAGAGCAGGAAAAGGCCGCCTGCCAGATAAGCCAGGTTGACCCACTGCCAGCCAAGCCCGGCGAGTGTGGCGCCATAAATGGGCTGTTGCAGCAACTCCGCAGCCGGATGGCCGGCGTGCAGTCCGGTTTTGAATGTATCCAGCGGTGTTGCCTGGCTTACGCCATCCACGCCAAGGCGCAGTTGCGCCATGGTGTCGCCGCTTGCCGTCGCGCCATGAAAAATCACCTGCAACGCGTCTGTTAATCCCGGAATAGTGGCGGCAATCTGCTGCGGCGGCAGCCAGTTGGTCATCTGTACCGGGAAGGAGATAAGCAGCACTACGTAGCCAATCATCGCCGGGTTAAAAGGGTTATGCCCCAGGCCGCCATAAAGCTGCTTGGCGATAATAATGGCGAAAATCGTCCCAAGCGCCACCAGCCACCAGGGCGCGAGCGGCGGAATGCTGATGCCGAGCAGCAGGCCGGTGAGCAGCGCCGAGTTATCGCTGAGAATGGCTTTCACCGATATTTTGCGCAAACGCAGCACCAGCGCCTCGGCAAGCAGGGCGCTTGCTATCGCCAGCAATACCTGAATAAGCGTGCCGTAGCCAAAAAAATAAGTCTGGACGGCGATGCCCGGCACGGCAGCGAGCGTCACGAGCAGCATAATGCGCGACGTCTGGCGCTGATTGTGCGTATAGGGCGAACTTGCGATTCTGAAAACCATTTATTCCTCGTTTACAACCTGCTGAGCAGCTTTGCGAGCCTGTACCCGGGCAATCGCAGCAGCAACTTTACGGGGATCTTCTGCTTCTTCTTCATTAGCGGCATTGCAAGCGTCGTTTTGCGCCTCTGCTTGCGCCGCCTTGCGTGCTTTCGCCCGGGCGATGGCAGCTTCAACCGCCGCTTTGCGCGGGTCGACGGGCGCCTGCGGCGCCGCTTCTTTCACCGCCGCTGCAATGTCAGTTTCTACCGTCTGCACCTCAGCCTGCTGCGCCGCCTTGCGCGCTTTCGCACGGGCGATGGCGGCTTCAACCGCCGCTTTACGTGGGTCGACGGGCGCCTGCGGCGCCGCTTCTTTCACTGCCGCTGCAATGTCAGTTTCTACCGTCTGCACCTCAGCCTGCTGCGCCGCCTTGCGCGCTTTCGCCCGGGCGATGGCGGCTTCAACCGCCGCTTTACGTGGGTCGACGGGCGCGGTTTCTGCCGCTGTCGGCGCTTCGGCTTCGGTTTCAGCCGTCGCTTGCGCCGCCTTGCGCGCTTTCGCGCGGGCGATGGCGTCTTCAACCGCCGCTTTGCGCGGGTCTACGGGCGCGGCTTCTGCCGCTGTCGGCGCTTCGGCTTCGGTTTCAGCCGTCGCTTGCGCCGCCTTGCGGGCTTTTGCACGGGCAATAGCGGCCTCAACCGCCGCTTTGCGCGGGTCTACGGGCGCGGTGTCTGCCGCTGTCGGCGCTTCGGCTTCGGCCGCTGTCAACGCTTCGGTTTCAGCCGTCGCTTGCGCCGCCTTGCGTGCTTTCGCCCGGGCAATAGCGGCTTCAACCGCCGCTTTACGCGGGTCTGGCGGCGCGGTGTCTGCCGCTGTCGGCGCTTCGGCTTCGGTTTCAGCCGTCGCCGCCTTGCGGGCTTTCGCCCGGGCAATGGCGGCCTCAACCGCGGCTTTGCGCGGGTCGGCTATTACTTCCGGCTCTGTGGCCTCGGTGGCAGGAACGGAGCTGTTAGCCGCCATTTCCGCCTGAACTTTCTCCGCCTGGCGGGCGCGAGCCTGCGCCTTGCGCGCTTCCCGTTCCGCTATCACCGCGCTGTTATCCGGTTTAGCGCCTGCCTGCACAATAACCGGTTCGTCCGCGCCGGTTTTACGGGCGCGAACCCGCGCAAGCGCTGCGGCCACGGCCTCTTTGTTTTCGCCTGTCGGCTGTACGGCAGACTGCTTATGGCGCTCAAGCCGGGCGGCTTTTTCACGCTCCAGGCGCGCCTGACGCGCTTCAAAGCGGGCTTTCGCCTGCGCGGCGCGGCGCTCTTCTTCAGCAATAGCGCGAATTTCCGCTTTTTCCTGACGGAAATATTGCACCAGCGGAATATTGCTTGGGCAGACGTAAGCGCAGGCGCCGCACTCGATGCAGTCGGCAAGATTATGCGCCGTGGCTTTATCGTGCTGCTGTCCTTTGCTGAACCAGTAAAGCTGTTGCGGCAGCAAATCTGCCGGGCAGGCGTCGGCGCAGGCACTGCAACGAATGCAGTGCTGCTCTTCCTGCTGCTCGCCCATCTCCGTTGCAGACGGCGCCAGCAGGCAGTTAGTGATTTTCACTACCGGGACGTCGAGGAAGGGGAGCGTAAAGCCCATCAGCGGGCCGCCCATAATCACCAGTTGCCCGGACGTGGGGATAAAACCGCCGAACTCCAGCAGATGGCTTACCGGCGTGCCAAGGCGCGCCCAGACGTTACCAGGGCGGGAGACCGCTTCGCCGGTCAGCGTGACTACACGCTCCGTCAGCGGTTCGCCATCGATCACGGCGCGTTTAACCGCATAGGCTGTACCGACGTTCTGCATCAGAACGCCGATATCAGATGAGCGGCCGCCATGCGGCACCTGTTTGCCGGTGAGGATTTGCGTAAGCTGTTTCGCGCCGCCGGAAGGGTATTTCGTTGGGATCACGCGCAGGCGGATCTGGTGCTCGCCTGAGAGCACCGCACGCATCATGGAGATGGCCTGCGGCTTATTATCTTCGATGCCGATCAGCACTTCCCGCGGTTGCAGAATATGCATCAGGATGCGCACGCCATCGATAATCTGCGCGGCGCATTCCTGCATCAGGCGATCGTCCGCCGTAATATAAGGTTCGCACTCCGCCGCATTGATAATCAGCGTGTCGATTTTATCGCCGCCGCCCTGCAACTTAGCGCCGGTGGGGAAGCCAGCACCGCCAAGACCGGCGACGCCGAACTGATGAATGCGCGTAATAAGCTCTTCGCGGCTGCGGTTCTGGTAATCGGCCCAGCCTTCCCGGGCAATCCATTCATCTTTGCCGTCTGGCTCGATGATAACGCTCAGCTCCGCCAGGGCGGAAGGGTGCGCGGTGGAGTGCGGGGCAATGGCGACCACGGTGCCGGAGGTCGGCGCGTGAACGGGCAGCATGCGCCCGCGCCCGCGAGTCAGGGGCTGACCGCGAAGCACGGTATCGCCCGCTTTAACGCACAGTTCGCCTTCCGCGCCGATATGCTGCTTGAGCGGAATGATAAAACGGCCTGGCAGCGGCACATGGCGCAGCGGCGTGCCGTTAGACTGGGTTTTCATCTCGGGCGGATGAATGCCGCCGTCGAAGTCCCAGATTTTCTCTTTTCGGAAAGCAGAAAATAACTTAAGCATGGTTTTCCACTGGGATCATGCGCACCGGAATCGTCTCTAAAGTCCATTTCCAGCTGTCCGGCGTTGGGGCGACCGGGCGCATTTCGATACATTGAGTCGGGCAGGGATCAACACACAGATTGCAGCCGGTGCAGAGATCGCTTACTACGGTGTGCATGGCGCGGGTTGCGCCGACGATGGCGTCCACCGGGCAGGCCTGAATACACTTGGTGCAGCCGATGCAATTCGGCTCGTCAATGACTGCCAGCATACGCACCGGTTCCGGCGCGGCGGCATCACCGTCACCGTCGCAAGGCTGAGGCTCGACGTTCAGAAGCGTGGCGATTTTCAGCATCACCGCCTCGCCGCCTGGCGCGCAGCGGTTGATGTTTTCGCCATTGTTCGCCACCGCCTCGGCATAGGGGCGACACCCCGGGTAGCCGCACTGGCCGCACTGGCTCTGAGGCAAGAGATCGTCCACCTGATCCACCACCGGGTCTTCTTCGGCGGCGAAGCGACGCGACGCGTAGCCCAGCAGCATGCCGAAAACCAGCGCCAGCAGGGTGAGGGCGATTACGGCAATGACAATCATATTCATCAGAACTTCACCAGCCCGCTAAAGCCCATAAACGCCAGCGACATCAGCCCGGCGGTGACCAGCGCGATGGCGTTGCCGCGAAACGGCAGCGGCACATCGGCGACCACCAGGCGCTCGCGAATGGCGGCAAACAGCACCATAACCAGCGAGAAACCCACCGCGGCCGAAAAGCCATACAGCGCGGATTGCAGGAAGTTATGATTAAGATTGATGCTCAGCAGCGCCACGCCCAGCACCGCGCAGTTGGTGGTGATAAGCGGCAGATAGATGCCCAGCAGGCGATAGAGCGCCGGGCTGGTTTTACGCACCACCATTTCGGTGAATTGCACCACCACGGCGATAACCAGAATAAAGGCCATCGTGCGCAGATAGACCAGCTCCAGCGGCACCAGAATCAGGTGGTCGATAAGCCACGAGAAGATGGTGGCAAGCGTCATAACGAAAGTGGTCGCCATCCCCATGCCGATAGCCGATTCCAGCTTTTTAGATACCCCCATAAAAGGGCATAAGCCGAGAAACTTCACCAGCACGAAGTTATTTACCAGCACGGTTCCGACAAATAAGAGTAAGTAGTCAGACATTATTCGACCTGATACGAAAAAAGCCGCTCATTATCAGGCAATGCGCCGGGAGCGACAACTGAGAATATGTAAGGTTATTTAGCGTTAACGAAGGTCTGCTTCACGCGCTTCGAACGCTTGAAATAAGGCACCAGCAAAGCTGCCGCCAGCAGCGGTAACAGCAATTGGCGCAATGCCAGCTCATCGCTCACCGGCGCAAAAGCGAACGTTTTGATGGCCAGCAGAACGGTAAGCAACAACCAGATAATGTAATGCTTCGGCACCCCGACGCGGCGTTTAAAAAACATTACCGCCAGCCACAGGGTGTAGCCCCACATCGCCAGCGCGAAAACAAGCGAGGCGTACCACAGGGCGACCGTCGAAGCGCTTTGCGCGCCTAACGCCTGGTGCGTTTGCGGCGAAGCGACAGCCAGAAGGTAAAAGGCTACCGCGAGCGTAGTGCTAAGCAGCGTCATCAATAGCCAGGCGAGAGGCGCCAGTAACCAGCCTCCGATGCGCATTGCAGGCGTGGCGGTCATGTTACCTCCCGGGTTATGTATTGAGCCAATGAATGACAACAAGCAATTTACAGTGCCAGAATTATAAGGATTTTTGTTCCGAATGCTACCCGCAGTGATTATTGCACATAGCGCCAGACCGATTTCGGCACCTGGCCCAGGTCAAACAGACGACCTCCGGAGACCAGTTCGGCGCGCCGGTGATCTGCCGCCCGGTACATGTTAATCATCTCCTGATTATCGGTAAGGGTATAATTGAGGTGGTCGAACAGTTTTTCCAGACTTTCGAGCGAGCTGATTTTACGAAATTTTAATAAGTAGTCCTGAACTGTCATCTTTAAAAGTATCCGCGTAACAGAAATAAAAAAAAGCGTAGTAAACCGGGCCGCTAAGACCGGATAAATAATAAATGGAAACAAACTGAGGCGCAGAATTCTTAAACGCCGGAAGCGACATTTAAGATTATTCTTTCATTCAAAGAGTGCAGGCGCCGGGTGGCGCCTGACGGGGTGCAAGATTAACGCTGTTCGCCGCGGCTGGCAATAAGCTTCTGATACCAGTAGAAACTCTTTTTACGTTTACGGTTAAGATTCGCCTGATGATCGACATAGACGAATCCATATTGTTTTTGATAACCGTTCAGCCAGCTTAATAAATCAATAAACGACCAGGGGTAATAGCCGCGTACATCCGCGCCCTGGCGCATCGCTTCTTCCATTGCATCGACGTGCATACGCAAATAATCAATTCGCGCATCGTCAACGATTTCACCATCAATAATGGGGTCTTTGGCGCCAAGCCCGTTTTCCGTTATATAAATGGGCACGTCGCCGTAGCGGGCTTTAATTTGCATAATGCCGTCGGTTAAGCCCTGCGGCCAGATTTCCCAGTCCCAGTCGGTGTAAACGCCAGTGGGATTGCGTACGAATTTAAACAGCCCTTTAAAGCCGAACTCGTGACCGCTGTTGCGCTCGCCGCTGTGGTTGGCTTGCAGATGCGTGTCTTGATGATTCGCCGCGACGGTTTCGCGGCGGTAGTAGTTAAGACCGATAAAGTCGCCGATATTCTCTTTAAGCAGGCTATCGTCGCCCGGCGCGAAGCGCGGCACGCCCCACAGCGCCTGTGTTTTGCTGACCAGTTCCGCCGGGTACTCGCCTTTAAGCACCGGATCATAAAGCCAGTGAGTATAAATGCCGTCAGCCAGCGCGGCAGCGGCTTTATCTTCCGCTGAGTCGGTCAGTGGCGTATGGGGTTGCAGCACGTTGACGAAACCAATCTGGCCGTTGATGCCGCTTTCGCGAAATGCCTTCACCGCCAGCGCATGCGCCACAAAGACATGGTGGCAGGCCTGAATAGCGCGAGCGGGGTCGTTCACCGACGGCGGATGGCTGCCGGTGATATAACCATGACCAATAAACACGATGGTTTCGTTAAAGGTCGCCCACAGCTTGACGCGCGAGCCGTAGCGCTCGTAGCAAAGGCGGGCATATTCCACAAACGCCTCGGCGGTAGAGCGCATTTCCCAGCCGCCTTCATCCTGTAGCGCCTGCGGCAGATCCCAGTGATAGAGCGTGATCATCGGCTCGATATTGTGTTCGAGCAGAGCGTCAATAAGGTCGCTGTAAAAGGCGACGCCTGCTTCGTTCACTTCGCCGCGGCCCTTCGGCAGCAGGCGGGGCCAGGAGATAGAAAAGCGGTAGCTTTGCATGCCCATCTCCGCCATCAGCGCTACGTCTTCGCGAAAACGGTGGTAGTGATCTACCGCCACGTCGCCATTAGTGCCCTGATAAGTGGTGCCGGGCTGATGGGCGAAAACGTCCCAGATGGACGGACCTTTGCCGTCGGCATCGAATCCGCCTTCGACCTGATAGGCCGCCGTAGCGGCGCCCCAGAGAAAATGTTCAGGAAATTGAGACATTGTTTCGCTCCTTGAGGGGTGAGAGTAAAGGTAGTGTAGACAGGAGGCGAACAGCGCTGCAACCGGTTTCCGAAACCGGTTTCAGAATTGCGAGCAGGGTCACTTTTCCCTGTAAGGGCCGGTTTAGTGGCGAAAAAAAGCGAGCAGGTCAACACTTTAATATCGTGTTGTCGCGGACTGGCGTTTGAGGTGAAATAGCTTGTCCATTACGCAGAGGAAAAGAGATGAGCGACACTATTCGGGTCGGATTACTGGGTTACGGCTACGCCAGTAAAACGTTTCATGCGCCGTTGATCGCCGGTACGCCCGGCATGACGCTTGCGGGAATTTCCAGCAGCGATGCCGCAAAAGTTCATGCAGACTGGCCTTCAGTGCCGGTGGTTGCAGAACCCAAACAGCTTTTCAACGATCCTCACATTGACCTGATTGTTATTCCTACCCCCAATGACACCCACTTTCCGCTGGCGAAAGCGGCGCTGGAGGCGGGAAAGCACGTCGTGGTCGATAAACCCTTTACCGTGACGTTGTCACAAGCGCGCGAGCTGGATGCGCTGGCGAAAAGCCTGGGGCTGCTGTTGTCGGTTTTCCACAATCGCCGCTGGGACAGCGACTTCCTGACGCTCAAACAGCTGATTGCCGACGGCACGCTCGGCGAAGTGGCTTACTTTGAATCTCACTTTGACCGTTACCGTCCTCAGGTGCGCGACCGCTGGCGCGAGCAGGCGGGGCCGGGCAGCGGCATCTGGTATGATCTTGGGCCGCACCTGCTTGATCAGGCGGTAAACCTTTTCGGTCTGCCGGTCAGCATGACGGTAGACCTGGCGCAGTTGCGCCCTGGCGCGCAGACCACCGACTATTTCCACGCCATTCTTTCTTATCCGCAGCGCCGGGTCGTGCTGCATGGCACTATGCTGGCGGCGGCGGAGTCGGCCCGTTATATCGTTCACGGCGCGCGGGGCAGCTATGTGAAATTTGGCCTCGATCCGCAAGAAGACCGGCTCAAAGCGGGGGAGCGCCCTCCGCAGGCGGACTGGGGCTACGATATGCGCGATGGCGTGTTGACGGTGGCGCGCGGTGAAGAGCTGGACGAACAAACTCTGCTGACCGTACCGGGAAACTATCCGGCTTACTATGCCGGGGTGCGCGACGCCTTAAACGGGCAGGGCGAAAACCCGGTGCCAGCCCGGCAGGCTATCCAGATCATGGAGTTGCTGGAGCTGGGCATCGAGTCGGCAAAACATCGCTCCACGCTTTCGCTTGCCTGACACGCCGTTGCCTGTAATAGCTGTAAATAAAAACGCGCCAGCAACGGCGCGTTTTTTTATATCAGAGACGCTGGCTTACGCGCCCCGTGGGTTTTAGGGCGAGTTTACGCCGCGCGGACTTTATCGATCAGCGCCTGCTTTTCCTGCGCCGAGAGGAAGGCGATCTTCAGGCCATTTTCCTGCGCCGTGCGGATTTGCGCGGCGCTCAGCCCGGCGGCAGGAGCGGCGACGGTATATTCATGGCCGATATCCACGCCCTGAACGCCCGGATCGTCGGTATTAATCGTGGCAAGAATACCATGCTCCAGGAAACGCCTGAGCGGGTGGCTCGCCAGCGAGGCGACCGTGCTGGTCTGAATGTTCGACGTGAGGCAGGATTCAATACCTATGCCTTGTTCCGCCAGAAAATCCATCAGCGCCGGATCTTCCACTGCCTTAACGCCATGGCCGATACGCTCTGCGCCCAGTTCGCGAATGGCCTGCCAGATGCTCTCGGCGCCTGCTGCTTCGCCCGCATGCACCGTGATACGCCAGCCCGCGTCGCGGCCGCGGTTGAAGTGGCTTAAAAAAAGGCTGCCCGGAAAGCCGATTTCGTCGCCAGCTAAATCGAGCGCAGTGATATGGTCGCGGTGGGCAAGCAGCCCTTCGAGTTCCGCCACGCAGGCTTCTTCGCCAAAAGTACGGCTCAGAATGCCGATCAGCCGCGCCTCAACGCCGAAATCCCGGCAGCCCTGGCGCACGCCGTCAACGACCGCTTCCACTACGCCGGCGATCGGCAGGTTATGGTTCATCGCCATATAGCCTGGCGAAAAACGCAGCTCGACGTAATGCAGGCCGTTGCGCGCTGCGTCTTCCACATTTTCATACGCCACGCGGCGGCAGGCTTCCAGCGAGCCAAGCACTTTAACGCCCCAGTCCAGTTTGGCGAGAAAGCTTACCAGGTCAGGTTCATTTTTGGTGATTTGCACATGCGGGCGCAGCGTTTCAAGCGTATCGCCAGGCAGTTTGAGGCTAAACTGGCGGCCCAGCTCAAGGATGGTCTGCGCGCGAATATTGCCATCGAGGTGGCGGTGGAGATCGGTCAGCGGGAGGCGGGTATCAATCATGATGGCACTCTTTTTTTAGAATAAAGTGCAGAGCATTATAAAAATAATCACGCCCTGAAAGCTACGTTGCGCAACAAATCAGGGCAAGAAAGCACAGTAAGTGTCTATAACTGGCGATTAATCGCGCGGATCAGGCGCTTAACGCCATCCTCAACCTTCGCACGCGGGCAGCCCACGTTCAGACGCACATAGCCCCTGCCTTCGTCGCCATAGGTATAGCCGGGCATGATGGCCACTTTCTCTTGTTCAATCAGCGACTTTTGTAACGCCTCATCGTCAAGCGCCAGCGAACGAAGGTCGAGCCAGGCGAGATAAGTGGCCTCAGGCGGCTGCCAGTTGAGTTGCGCAAACGCGCCGTTAAGCTCTTGCGCCACAAAACGTAAGTTGCTCTCCAGGTAATCGCGAAGCGCATCCAGCCAGGGCGCGCCGTCGCGGTAGGCGGCAATATGGGCCACCAGCGCCAGCACGGCAGGGGATGAAAGGCCGTCGCGGCCTTTAAGCGCGGCGAGATACAGTTCTCTTTCGCGCGCATCCGCAATAAAACCATAAGCGCCGGTCAGGGCGGGAATGTTAAAGCTCTTGGACGCGGAGGTTAAAAGCGCCCAGTTTTTACCGCCCGTTTCGCTCCAGGGCGTATGCACAGCCGTTCCCCAGACCATATCCATATGGATTTCGTCGCTTATCACGCGCACGCCGTGCCGTTCGCACATCGCCGCCATCCGCTGTAGCTCCTCGCGGCGCCAGACTTTGCCTGTCGGATTGTGTGGGCTGCACAGCAGCAGAATTTTGCAGTCGGGTCTTGCGAGCTGCGCTTCGAACTGCTGCTCATCGTATTGCCATTCACCATTAAGATAATGCAGCGGAACGCCCAGCACCTGCCGTTCATTACCGGCAATGGCTTTATAAAAAGCGTCATAGGCTGGCGTGTGAATCAGCACCCCTTCGCCTGGCGCCGACCACTGGCGAATAAGTTGCGAAACCATATAAATGACGGAAGGGCCGTAGACCAGCGTTTGCGCGTCCATCCGGCAGTGAAAGCGAGTCTGATACCAGTGTGTAACCGCATGCAAAAAATCGTCATTTTTCCAGCGGCTGTAACCGAGCACGCCATGGTTTAGCCGCTGCGCCAGCGCCTCCAGCACGCAGGGGGCTGTGGGGAAATCCATATCGGAAATGGTGAAGGGGAGCAGGTCGGGCGCGCCGAAACGGTCGGCGACATAATCCCACTGCGTGCACCAGGTGCCGTGCCTGTCTACAGTTTTCGAGAAATCAAACATATAACCTCTTGATAGCGGCGCAGCCTGAAGCCGCGCCGCCAGTTTTCAGGCCTGAACGGTGTTCATCAGGCTCGCCATCTCATCCTTGACCGACTGCACTTGCGGGCCGATCACCACCTGCAAGTTATGCTGATTAAGCTGCACCACGCCGATGGCGCGGTTGGCTTTCAGCGCGGCGCTGTCGACCAGCGACATATCCTTCACCGACAAACGCAGGCGAGTAATGCAGTTATCCAGCGTGACGATGTTATCCGCGCCGCCAAGCGCGGCGAGAATAGCCGGCACGTTGTAACCCGATTTCCCCACTGCGCCTGCCACTTTTTCCGCCGCCGGCGCGGTATCCACATCGCGTCCCGGGGTTTTGATATTCCAGCGGGTAATGGCGAAGCGGAAAATAGCGTAGTACCCGGCAAACCAGATGGCTGCCACCACTGGCACCATATACCATTTCGTCGCGAGGCCGTGCAGCATGCCGAAGACCACGAAGTCGATGATATTGCCATCGGTATTCACTTAGGTATATTGACCCTCATCAACAGGGAAGTAACTAACCTCACCCCTGAATTGTATATTAATCAAAGGTTTAAACGAAATGATCAAAGCCAAATTCTTTGCCACGCTTTCCGAACTGGTTGCTAGCGGGTTCAACGTTAAACGCGCAACTACCGAAGTACACGGATATTTCACGCGTACTTCTGACCTGTGCATCGTGATCCAGTCTGCTGTTGATATCACCGTGTGGAAACGGGTTTGTTTCCATCGTGAAAATAAAGCCGCAACACGCGTGTTACTGGAAAGATGAATTGGTTTGGGTTGGGATGAATCCATACATTTCGATTGAATTGTTTAATATGTTAAAGCGAAAATATCCAGAGCAAATCGTGGATATTGAAGCTGGAGAATTGATCGGAATTTCATCATTTTAGGGAACGGTTTAACCCCATTTCGATAGTTTTATGGTAATTCTTAACAGGTTTTGAATATGATAAAACCGAGATTGTACAGTTACGTTCGATTCAGTTCGGAGCGGCAAGCAAAAGGGTCATCGATAGAGCGCCAGAAAGCAAGTATTGAAAAACTTGTGAAAAAAGTTGCTATTGAGCACAATCTGGAGATCTTTGAAGAATATAACGATTTCGGGGTTTCTGCGTTTAAGGGTAAAAACGCAACAGAAGGGGCTTTATCAGAATTTATAAAGCATGTTGATTCCGGCAAAATCCCCCGTGGTTCATACCTGTTGATCGAATCGTTAGACCGTTTCTCTCGTGCTAACGCAACGAGAGCAGTTAACATATTCACCAGCTTATTGCTGAAAGGGATCGTAGTTGTAACGGGTTCCGATGAACAGGTTTATCGGGAAACCAATGTAACTAATGACACCCTACAGCAACTGATGTTTTCGGTGATGCTGTTCAGCAGGGCTAACGAAGAATCTGAAAGGAAATCACAACTTACTATTGGTAGTGCGTTACGCAAGATTAAGCGCCATCAGCAGCGGCAACCGGGGGATCCGGTCGTAGCGATTAAGGAAATGGGTCAGGATAAGTGGTGGATCGATTCCTCGTCTGGTTTCGTTAAACCGCATCCGGTTTATTACCCTATAGCCCAAAAGCTGATCGAGCTTAAACAGAAAGGTTATTCGAACCGGTTGATTCTGGCTTACCTGCAAGAGAACCACCCAGCCCCAACCGAAGGACGTTCACGGGGTAAGTGGAACATGCAACATGCATCAAGGATCATCGAGCCAGCGATCCACGGTCAGAAGGTGATTAACGTTAACGGTGAATCGTTCACCCTTGATGATTATTACCCGGCGATTGTGACAAAGGACGAATACGAGCGGTTGAAGTTCCAGATCGGCAACAAGTCGTTCGCCCCGTTGAAGGAGGCTAACCCAGAGATCCCTTTGTTGTCTGGTATCGGTATTCTTTATTGTAAACATTGTGGTTGTCATATGTTCAAGATGAAATCCACGGTGAAGAACCAGCCTTTTGCTTACAGGTACGTGTGTTCATCGAGAGATTCACACCGGAAGTGTTCCAAGTGGGGATTTCGAGCAAGGACGTTAGAACTTGCCTTGTTGCAGTTGTTAGCGGATCGGGTGTTCGTTGAGTCAGCACCAGTTCAATCAGGGGTTGAAAACCTGATAGCGGATATCAATGAACAGATCGCGAACTATATGGTTGCGATTGGTTCCGCGAAATCACCAGCGATGATCAACAAGCTAACTGAGATTATCGATCAGTTGGAAAGCCAGAAGGCTGAATATCTCAAACAGAAACAAATTCATGATGATCAAATGGTCAAAATGAACACAGCCGGATGGGATAAATTCAAACTGCTTGATATTAACGATACAAAAAATACCGACCGACTTGAAATACGCGCAAGCATCAAGACTGTAATCAAACGTATTGATTGTGAGCGTATTGATACTGCACATAATTACTTTTTTATTACGTATCGTGATGAACGAACACAGAAATTAGTAATTAAAAAAGATACGGCTTGGACTAAAGGACGTATTTATGTCGATTCAACCACCGTAACGAACTCACAATTGTTAGAGTCCGAAGGATTAGTAATGCATTCACATATTGAAATTATGATCGACCGTGATAAGTTTCTCATAGAGCATCAGGAACGATTTGATCACCCTCCAACGATAATTGGGTAATGACTCCAACTTATTGATAGTGTTTTATGTTCAGATAATGCCCGATGACTTTGTCATGCAGCTCCAC
>NZ_AWFX01000042.1:315938-316331 GCF_000463115.2 Franconibacter helveticus LMG 23732
ACAGGCCGGAAGGTCTGCCCCGGAGGGGTCGATTTTGCGTGCCGGGAGCCGGGGTTGCCAGGGGGCTGGCGGCGAAGCCCCCTGGCACGTTCGCGTGAGAGGTGATTACATATAAAGACAACGCCATGGCGAACGGAACCTTTCACCACCCCTTCATATTTCCAGAAAGGACAACACACTCACGTTACAGCGAGGGTTTTGGTCCGGCCTCAAAATCGCCTTACGGGCTGGCACCTGGCCGGGGCACGCCGGAGGGAACCGGCGTGAGGTCATGTCGGTGCAGGGACAAAAACGCCGGGAGCGTTTTTGAACAACGCAAAGCGTTGGCCCCGAAGGGGTGAGGCCCATGGATGGGCCGAATAAGCACCGTCAGGACCGACCCGAAGCCAGATG
>NZ_AWFX01000042.1:316341-485342 GCF_000463115.2 Franconibacter helveticus LMG 23732
AGGAAGGGTACATATAAAAACAACGCCTTAGCGAACGGAACCTTTCACCACCCTCATATAGAGCCGAACAGCAACCGCCACGGCGAACGGAACCCTTCACCACCCTCACATAGACTTAATCAACAGCCACTCCGGCGAACGGAACAAACACTTAACGCCGATCCTTCCACACCGTCTGCACATTACAAAACTCATGCAGGCCGAAGTGCGAAAGCTCACGGCCAAAGCCGCTTTTCTTCACGCCGCCAAAGGCCACGCGGGCGTCGCTGGCGCTATAGCCATTGATAAATACCCCGCCGCACTCAAGCTTCGCAGCCAGCTCCAGCGCTCTGGCTTCATCAGCGCTATAGATCGTAGCGGAAAGCCCAAAGTCGCTGTCGTTAGCCAGCGCCAGCGCATGCTCCGCATCGCGGGCAACGGTAATCGCCGCAACCGGGCCAAACATCTCCTGGCGAAACGCCGTCATCTCTGGCGTAACGTTCGCAAGCACCGTAGGCGCGTAGTAATTGCCTGCGCCCGCCACTTTCTCGCCGCCCAGCAGCAAGGTGGCGCCTTCTTTAAGCGTTGCCTGCACCTGCTGGTCCAGCTCGTCGCGCAGATCGAAACGCGCCATCGGGCCAAGGTAGGTCTTCTCATCCGTCGGCGCGCCCATTACCAGCGCCTGCGCCGCAGCGACAAATTTTTGCGTGAACGCGTCGGCAATGCCCGCTTCAACAATGAAACGCTTAGCCGCAGCGCACACCTGCCCGGTGTTCTGGTAGCGCCCTGCTACCGCCGCTTTTACCGCTTCATCCAGGTCGGCGTCATTGAGCACGATAAAGGGGTCGGAGCCGCCAAGCTCCAGCACGCATTTTTTCAGCGCCGCGCCCGCCTGCGCGCCAATCGCTGCGCCAGCGCGAACGCTGCCTGTCACCGTCACGGCGGCGATACGGCTATCGTTAATCGCCGTACTTACCCCTTCATTGGTGGCGTTCACATATTCAAACACGCCATCCGGCAGACCCGCGTCTTCAAAAATTTCGCCAATCAGCGCCGCGCAGCCCATTACGTTTGGCGCATGCTTCAGCAGGTAAGTATTGCCTGCGAGAATAATCGGCACCGCGCCGCGCATCACCTGCCACAGCGGGAAGTTCCAGGGCATAACCGCCAGCACCGGCCCCAGCGGACGGTACTCGATAACAGCCTTGTTGTTCTCAACCTGCGTCGGTTCAGCGACCAGCATCGCCGGGCCGTTATCAGCATACCAGTCACACAGGCCTGCGGACTTCGCCACTTCGCCCCGCGCCTGGGCAAGCGGTTTGCCCATCTCGGCGGTGATCATCTGCGCCATCTCTTCAGCGCGGGCGCGCAGCGCAGCGCCCAGATCGCGCAGTTTTTGCGCGCGGTGCTCAACGCTTACGGTGCGCCAGTAGCGCCCGGCTTCCGCCACGCGGGCAATGGCGTGTTCAACATGTTCAGCGGTTGCGAACGGATAAGCCGCCAGGGTCTCGCCGGTGGCCGGGTTAACGGAAATCGCATGGGTTGCAGGTGAAATGGTCATAGGTACCTCGTTTTTATCATCGGTGTGGTTATATCCTGACCGCTTCCGTTATTTCTGAAAAGTGAATAATATTAACCACCCCTTTCACAAAACGAGAACACCATGGACCTTACGCAGCTTGAGATGTTTAACGCCGTCGCCGAAGCTGGCAGCATCACTGCCGCTGCCCAGCGGGTGCATCGCGTGCCATCCAACCTCACTACCCGCATTCGCCAGCTGGAAGAGGATTTAGGCGTTGAGCTGTTTATCCGCGAGAACCAGCGCCTGCGTCTTGCGCCCGCCGGACACAGTTTTCTGGCCTACAGCAAACGCATTCTTGAGCTGGTGGCCGAGGCGCGCGAGGTGGTTTCCGGCGACGAACCCCAGGGCATCTTCTCTCTTGGTTCGCTGGAAAGCACGGCGGCGGTGCGCATTCCCGAAGTGCTGGCTGAATTTAACCAGCGCTACCCGAAAATACAGTTTGATCTCGCCACCGGCCCTTCCGGCACCATGATTGACGGCGTGCTGGAGGGAACCCTGAGCGCCGCGTTTGTCGATGGCCCGGTAGCGCACCCGAGCCTTGAGGGAATGCCGGTCTACCGCGAGGAGATGATGATTGTCGCCCACGCCGGTCACGACGCCGTCACGCGGGCGCAACAGGTAAACGGCGCGAGCATTTACGCCTTTCGCGCGAACTGCTCTTACCGCCGCCATTTCGAAAGCTGGTTTCAGGCAGATCACGCCATGCCTGGCAAAATTCATGAGATGGAGTCTTACCACGGCATGCTGGCCTGCGTCATCGCAGGCGCGGGTCTGGCGATGATGCCGCGCCGGATGCTGGAAAGCATGCCAGGCAGCCACCAGGTGCAGGCATGGCCGCTTGGCGAGAAATGGCGCTGGATCAACACCTGGCTTATCTGGCGGCGCGGCGCCAAAACCCGCCAACTGGAGGCGTTTACAGCGCTGCTGCCTCGTTGTGATTAAGCGTTTTGCGCATAAACAGGCTCAGCGGGTCGGGCTGATAAGGGGCGAAGGCGTCTGTCAGCACATAACCGCAGCGGCGATAAAGCATGATAGCGGCGGGCTGCCTGATGCCCGTCTCCAGACGCAGCGTATGGCAACCCTGCGCCGCCGCTTCTTGCTCAAGCGCCGCGAGCAGTTTCTCGCCCAGCCGCTGCCCCCGATGGCGGGGGTCGATGTAAACCCGTTTGATTTCGCCAAACCCAGCCGGTGCGATGACCACCGCCCCGCACCCTACCGCATCGCCCTGCGGTGTGCGGATCAGCATAAAAATGCGGGACTCTTCTGCGCTGAGATCGGTCAGATGGTTGCTTTCGGCCGGATAAAGCTCTGTTTGCCAGGCGTCCAGGGCGGCGATAAGCGCCAGGCTTTCAGAGTGTGACGGGTCTGCATGATGAATGCGGTACATGGGATCTCCTTTTTTTCAACAGATTACGAACATCTCTCCCCTTGCGGCAACGGCCCGGACATAGCGTTTTCTTATCTTTTCCCGCAAGGCGCAATCCGCGTTTTTCCTGCGCTGGCGTAAGCGTTACTCTAAGCGGAAACGCCACCTGATCAGGAACTGCCATGAACACAAAACCCCGTAAAGTAATGATTATCGGCGCGGGCAATGTCGGCACCGCCGCCGCCTGGGCTTTACTTAACCAGACTATCTGCGAGGAGCTGATCCTCGTCGACCTCGACAAAGAGCGGGTTGAAGGCCACCGCCAGGATTTAAGCGATGCCGCCGCCTACATGCCCGGCATGATCACGGTTTCCACCCGCGACGCCAGCGATTGCCAGGATGTGGATATCGCCGTCATCACGGTTTCCGGCGGGCCGCTCAAGCCTGGCCAGACGCGGCTTGATGAACTGACTAACACCGCGCGCATCATAAAAAACATTGTGCCGCCCATGATGGAAAACGGCTTCAACGGCATTTTTCTTATCGCCACCAACCCCTGCGATATCATCACCTGGCAGGTATGGAAACTCTCCGGGTTGCCGCGCGGCCAGGTGCTGGGCACCGGCGTCTGGCTCGATACCACCCGCCTGCGCCGCACCCTTGCCGAAACGCTGGAAATAGGCCCGCAGTCTATCGACGCTTTTATTCTCGGCGAGCATGGCGACTCGCAGTTCCCGGTCTGGAGCCACTCTTCCGTGTATGGCTCGCCCATCGCGGATGTTTATCGCCGCAAAACCGGCACGGAGCTGGATAAAGCGGCGCTGGCGGATTACGTGCGCCGTAAAGGCTTTGAGATATACGCCCGTAAAGGCTGTACCGAGTTCGGCATCGCCGGCACCATTGCGGAAATTTGCCGTAATATTTTCACCGGCAGCCACCGGGCGCTGGCCGTCTCGTGCGTGTTACAGGGGGAATATGGCGTGGACGAGGTCGCAACCGGCGTGCCTGCGGTGCTGGCGCAGAGCGGCGTTCAGCAAATCATTGAGCTGAAGCTTGCTGCGGATGAAGAAGAAAAGTTTCGTCATTCGGTGGATGTCATCAAAGCGAATATCGCCCGCCTGCCCTGAAGAAAGGCCCCGCCACGGCGCGGGGCCTTTTGTTTAGCGCAACATTACCTTGCCGATAAGATAGGTTGCCGCCTGGCCGCCTATCAGCACGCGCTCTGCGTTCCACTGGCAGCGCAGTTCGCCGCCGCGTGCGGAAACCTGCTTCGCCAGCATGGTGGTTTTGCCAAGCTTTGCTCCCCAGTAAGGAATGAGCATGCTGTGGGCGGAGCCGGTTACCGGATCCTCCGCCACCGCTTCGCCCGGGCAAAAAAAGCGGCTGACGAAATCATACTGTTCGCTGCGCGCCGTGACGCAGACCATTTTATTGAGCGGCAACATGGCGTGAATGTCCGGGCGAAGGTCGCGCACCTGCGCCTCCTCTTTCAACACCACCAGATAGTCGCGTCCGAGCCGCACCTCTTCGTATTCGCTGATGCCAAGGGAATCAAGCAGCAGCGGCGGCGGCGCAACGACAGGCTGCGTCTCCCAGGCAGGAAAATCGAGCGTCAGCCATTCACCGTTGCGCGTGACCTTCAGCTCGCCCACAAAACGGGTGGAGAAACGAATCTCTGTGTGCGGGTAGTCAAGGTGCTCGAAAATGACGTGCGCGGCGGCAAGCGTGGCGTGGCCGCAAAGGTTAATTTCATAGCGGGTGGTGAACCAGCGCAGTTCAAAGCCGTCGTCGGTACGCACAAAAAAAGCGGTTTCCGACTGGTTGTGCTGCTGCGCCATCGCCAGTAGCGTTTCATCCGGCAGCCATTCCACCAGCGGACAGACCGCGGCGGCGTTGCCGCCAAAGGTTTTCTGGCTGAACGCGTCCACCATATAAAAGTCAATTGCCTGCATAGTCTTCTCCTGTTGTTATTCTCGTTGCCCACTGAACATGACACGCCGCCCGGCGCATGGCAAAAGATTCTTGGGTCTCCTGGATCCAGCAGCGAAACGCCGTTCGGCGCCGCTTCGCCCAGGGTAAAAAATTGAGACCTGAGTCACAAAAACATTGTATTGCCCGCCACGAAGGTTTTAAGATCGCTTCCTCTTCTTTGTTAACTTCAACCAGCGCGATATTTCCTATGACGATGAACAACACAGTTTCACGCAAAACCGCGTGGCTGCGCGTGGTTACGCTCGCTGTCGCGGCTTTTATCTTCAACACCACCGAGTTTGTGCCAGTGGGTCTGCTCTCTGACATTGCGCACAGCTTCGGCATGGAGTCCGCGCAGGCGGGCATCATGCTGACCATCTATGCGTGGGTGGTGGCGTTGATGTCGCTGCCGTTTATGCTGCTGACAAGCCAGGTCGAGCGCCGCAAGCTACTGCTTGCGCTGTTTGCGGTCTTTGTCGCAAGCCACCTGCTGTCGTTCCTCGCCTGGAACTTCACGGTGCTGGTGATTAGCCGTATCGGCATCGCCTTCGCGCACGCTATTTTCTGGTCGATTACCGCGTCGCTCGCCATTCGGCTGGCGCCGGCGGGCAAGCGTGCCCAGGCGCTGAGCCTGATAGCTACCGGTACAGCGCTGGCCTCGGTGCTGGGGTTGCCGCTCGGGCGCATCATCGGACAGTATTTCGGCTGGCGCACCACCTTCTTCGCCATCGGTCTTGGCGCGCTTGTCACCATGGTCTGCCTGATGAAGCTATTGCCGAAAATGCCGAGCGAGCATTCCGGTTCGCTGAAAAGCCTGCCGGTGCTGTTCCGCCGTCCGGCGTTGATCTGCATCTATGTGCTTACTGCCGTGGTGGTGACGGCGCACTTCACCGCCTACAGCTATATTGAGCCGTTTGTGCAGAACATTGCCGGGCTGAGCGAGAACTTCGCCACTTTCCTGCTGCTGGTGCTCGGCAGCGCAGGGATTATCGGCAGCGTGATTTTCGGCAAGCTTGGCAACCTGCATGCCTCCACGCTCATCAGCAGCGCCATCGGCGTGCTGGTTATCTGCCTGTTGCTGCTGTTGCCTGCGGCCACCAGCGCGGTAAACCTGACGGTGCTGAGCGCCTTCTGGGGGATCGCGATTATGCTGATTGGCCTTGGCATGCAGGTAAAAGTGCTGGCGCTGGCGCCGGACTCTACCGACGTCGCGATGTCGCTCTTTTCAGGTATCTTTAACATCGGCATCGGCGCGGGCGCGCTGTTGGGCAACCAGGTGAGCCTGCATCTCTCGATGTCTTCAGTCGGGTATGTGGGCGCCATTCCGGCGCTGGCGGCGCTGGTCTGGGCGGTGGTGATTTTCCGCCGCTGGCCGGTGGCACTGGAAGAAGCGCCGCAGCACAGCCACAGCGCGAGCTGATCAGCCTGCGTTCAGCACCTCGCTGACTACGCCCTCCTGCCAGAAGAACCACGGGTTCCATGTCAGGCGGGCGTGCACTTTTCCTTCCTCACGATATCCCCAGTCCGAATACCAGACCGTTTCGCCTTTTAAACAGCGCTGCGCCTCTGCCTCTCCCTGGCCATTAGCGCAAATTATCTCTTTGCCTTCGCGCCCGTAATAAGGGTTGTCCGGGGCGAACAATACCGACATATGGGAAAACTGGCTGATGCGCGCTTCGGGCATAAAGTCCGGCTTCACCAGCACGCGGGAAACGCCTGCCACTTCGCGGCGCGGCGAGCCGTACCAGATAACGCGGCTGGCAGGATGAGTAAAACGCTTATCGAAATTGTCGACAATCCAGCCGGTATCCAGCACCGAGTCATGTTCCGCAAGCACCATTACTACCGGCCGGTTCCAGGTTTGCTCGTTTAACAAACGCTGCACGGCGGCGCTGGTGTGATAAAACTGCGCGAAACCGTTGGTCGGCACGCGCAGATAGCGGGTGGCGATCTGCTGTGGAAAAACCTTGCCCGGCGGGCGCAGCCAGTCGCGGAACAAGGCGGCGAAAGGCGCGAGGAAATCGTAGCGGGTGCTGGATTTTATCGCCGGTGAAAAGAGCGCCACTCCCTGAACGTCCGGGTGCGTCATGGCGTATTCCAGCGCCAGATTGCCGCCAGTGGAGAAGCCGCCAATGTAAAGCTTACCGGCGTCGCGGGCCAGGATCGCCGCCTGCTCCTGTACCACGCGTCGCCATGCGTCAACCGAGACATAAAGCAAATCGCCAGGGCGCGTGCCGTGGCCCGGCAGTAACAGGGTGCGAACCAGAAAACCCTTTCGCGCCAGCGCCGGGCCGATATCGCTGAACGAGCCGGGGGAATCGCCAAGCCCGTGAATGAGCAATATGCCCTTTTCAGGCCTGGCGGCGGCGGGCCGCCACTCCTGCGGCGTATTCCAAGCAAGCTCCTGGTTTTTATCCAGCGTCTGGAAAGCGCGCCTGGCCGCTACCCAGTCGCGGGTCTCCTGCTGGTAGCGCCTGAAGCTGTCTTGTCCGAGCGGCGCCTGCGGCCCGCTGCGCTGCTGGCACCCCGTCAGGATCACCAGCGCGATAAAAGCAACGATAACCGCTCGCATCCCTGCTCCTTCTTACGGGTAGGTGGAGATGATCTCCAGCACGCCGTTAATAATGAATTGCACGCCCATGCAGACCAGCAAAAAGCCCATCAGCCGGGAAATCGCTTCTATGCCGCCCTTGCCCACCAGCCGCATCACGCCGCCGGAGCTTCGCAGGCTGACCCACAGGATGAGACTGACCAGCAGAAATATCAGCGGCGGCGCCACGCTAATCACCCAGGCGGGAAAACCTTCGCCGTGGCGCACCGTTGAGGCGGAGCTGATGATCATCGCAATGGTGCCCGGCCCGGCGGTGCTGGGCATCGCCAGCGGCACAAACGCGATGCTCGCTTCCGGCTCGCGGGCCAGCTCCTCGGTTTTACTCTGCACTTCCGGCGCGGCATGCCCTTTCTGCGGCGGAAAAAGCATGCGAAAGCCAATAAACGCCACAATCAAGCCGCCGGCAATGCGTAAACCGGGAATCGAAATTCCGAACGTGTCCATCACCAGCTGCCCGGCATACCACGCAACCATCATTATGATGAATACATAGAGGGCGGCCATTTTCGCTTCGCGGTTGCGATCATCACGGCTCATATTACCGGCAAGCCCGAGAAACAATGCCACTGTTGTCAGCGGGTTGGCCAGCGGTAAAAGCACCACCAGACCGAGGCCCAGCGCTTTGAATAAGTCCACCATGGTTATTTCCTCTTATCGGTTAACCGCCCGGCGGTGACTGCCTCTCAACCGCCAGTTTAATTCACTGGAAAAAACTATCAGAGCGATACAGGAAACCAATTAAAGCCCATTTTTTCAGTCATTAAGGCTTTAACCGTGCCATCTCACGGTCATGAAACGGCGATAAATTGACTCGTTTTAGCAGATCGTGTGATCGGCAAATTCATTCATTTGACTTATGCTTGCCTGGGCAATAATATCTGCCGTGACTAATCTACTTGCCTGAGCAACTATCGTGAAAAACACCGGCGATCTGTTTAACGACATTATCCCTCTTGGGCGTCTGATTCACATGGTGAATCAAAAGAAGGATCGCTTGCTCAACGATTATCTCTCTCCGCTGGATGTCACCGCCACGCAGTTTAAGGTGCTGTGCTCCATTCGCTGCGAAGTGTGCATCACGCCGGTAGAGCTAAAAAAAGTGTTATCCGTAGACTTAGGGGCGCTTACCCGCATGCTGGACCGCCTGGCATGCAAGGGCTGGATTGAGCGCCTGCCCAACCCGAATGACAAGCGTGGCGTGCTGATTAAGCTTACGCCAGAAGGCGCATCGCTGTGCGAGACTTGTCATCAGCTGGTTGGGCAAAACCTGCATCAAGAATTAACAAAAAACCTGACGGCAGAAGAAGTGGCAACCCTTGAATACCTGCTCAAAAAGGTACTGCCTTAACAAAAAAGAGGTATGACGATGTCCAGACGCAATAATGATGCCATTACTATTCATAGCATTTTGGACTGGATCGAAGAGAATCTGGAAACCCCGCTGTCGCTGGAGAAAGTCTCCCAGCGCTCTGGCTATTCCAAATGGCACCTGCAAAGAATGTTTAAGAAAGAGACCGGCCATTCGCTCGGTCAGTACATTCGCAACCGTAAACTGACGGAAATCGCCCGTAAGCTCAAGCAGAGCAACGAGCCGATACTCTATCTGGCGGAACGCTATGGGTTTGAGTCGCAGCAGACGCTCACCCGGACGTTCAAAAACTATTTCTCCGTGCCGCCGCATAAGTATCGCGTGACTAACATGCCGGGCGAAGCGAAGTATCTGCATCCGCTAAATCATTAACAGCGACAGGCGCGAGCCTGCCGTTTTTATCATCGCCGTCTGAAAAGACGTAACCGAGGAAATCATGAAACGTATTGCAAGCGCTACTCTGTTTTTGCTGGCGCTGGCGTCTGGCGGCGCCATGGCGGATCAAACCGCCGCGCTGAGCCATAAAACGGACCGCGACGCGATGGTCCTGCCTGGTGCTGCGAATCAGTCGCCTTTCGACTTTAACCACCGCGGCGCCGGAAGCGATAAATCCGACGAGTTAGGCGTTCCTTATTACAACGCCTCTCGCTAAAACGTTTGCCCGGCTGTCGCCGGGCTTTTTTTGCGTTATGCCCGCGCCGCTCGCCGCACGCGAAAACCGAACACGTTAATATACAGCCCCGCCATAATCAGCACCGCGCCAAGCAACTGCACCAGGCTCAGCGTTTCGCCAAGCAGCAATGCCGCGCTGGCAAGCCCTACCACCGGCACCAGCAGAGAGAGCGGCGCCACGCGCCAGGTTTCATAACGCCCGAGCAGCGTTCCCCAAATCCCGTAGCCGATAATAGTGGCGACGAACGCCAGATAAACCAGCGACAGCACCGTGGTGATATCGATTGAGACCAGGCTTTGCAGTATTGCCGCCGGGCCGTCGAAAATCAGGCTGGCGACAAAAAACGGCACCACGGGCACCAGCGCGCTCCAGACCACCAGCGACATGATCGCCGGCGGCTGCTGCAACTGCATGATCTTCTTATTAAAAATATTGCCGAACGCCCAGCTCAGCGCGGCGGCGAGCGTCAGCATAAAACCGAACAGCGCCACATGCTGGCCGCTCAGGCTGCCTTCAACCAGCACCAGTACGCCAAACACCGCAAGCGTAATGCCGGCTACCTGCTTAAATTGCAAACGCTCTTTAAAGACAAAGGCGCCAAGAAGAATGGTGAGGAAGGCCTGCGCCTGTAACACCAGCGACGCCAGCCCGGCAGGCATACCAAAACGAATGGCGCAAAAGAGAAAGGCGAACTGCCCGAAGCTGATAGTCAGGCCATACCCCAGCAGCAGCGAAAGCGGCACTTTCGGGCGCGACACGAACAGCAGCGCAGGGAACGCCACCAGCAAAAAGCGCAGCCCTGCCAGCAACAACGGCGGCATCGCGTGTAGCCCGACTTTTATTACAACGAAATTCAACCCCCATGCCACCACCACCAGCAGCGCCAGCAGCCCGTCTTTACGCGTCATACCCTGCCCCTGTCTTTATTAAAATTTTGTTAATACTTCACCATACCGGAATCGGATGATGAGAGACAGATCACTAAATTATGGGGGCGAAAAAGAAGCTGCGAAACTTGTTCAGGGGTGTACAAGCCCGGAGGGTGCGTGTTATTGCTTAAAAAAGCGAATCATGGCTCATGCCGTTCCCTCCCCGTCACGCAAAAAAGATAAGAAAATGCTATCGAAAACAAAAAGATCGACCGCCACGCTGCTGGCCTCCTCGCTGTTACTGACGACAGGACGCGGCGCCACGCTGCCTTTTATGGCGATTTATCTGTCAAAGGCCTATCAGATGTCTGTCGACGGCGTGGGCGCGGCGCTGACCCTCGCCATGACCATGGGCGTCCTGTTCAGCCTGGGCTTCGGCGTGCTGGCGGACCGCTTCGATAAAAAACGCTATATGCTGATCGCCATCGCGATATTCATTGCGGGCTTCGCCGCGATCCCGCTGGTTAATAACGCCACGCTGGTGGTGCTGCTCTTCGCCGTTATTAACTGCGCCTATTCTGTTTTTTCCACCGTGCTGAAAAGCTATTTCTCCGACACGCTGGGCGTTGGCGTCCGGGCGCGCATCTTTTCCCTCAACTACACCTTTGTGAATATCGGCTGGACTATCGGCCCGCCGCTCGCTACCTGGCTTGTGCTTTACGGGCTGAATATGCCTTTCTGGCTGGCGGCGTTTACCGCCACGATGGCGTTGCTGATGATTCTGTTCTTTGTGCTTCGCGTCTCGGCGATGGCGGGCGCCAACCCGACATCCGCCGCCGCGCCGCCGCTTTCGTTGCTCTGGCGTGACCAGCGGCTGCTGTGGTTTACCGGCTCGGCGTTTCTGGGTTCGCTGGTCGCCGGTTCCTTCGCCATTTGTATTTCTCAGTATGTTTTAACTTTTTCCGACAGCGCGCTCGCTCAGGAGGTGGTGGCGGTCGTGTTGCCGGTGAATGCGATACTGGTGGTTTCGCTGCAATATATGGTTGGCAAACGCATCCGCGCCGACAACATTCGCCGGTTGATGTTTTACGGCACGCTCTGCTTCATGCTGGGTCTGGCCGGGTTTCTTTTTTCCGGCACGTCGCTCTGGATGTGGGGGCTGGCGGCAGCGGTGTTTACCATCGGCGAGGTAATTTATGTTCCGGGCGAATATATGCTTATCGATAATATCGCGCCGCCCGGACTGAAAGCAGGCTACTTTTCCGTGCAGTCACTCGGCTGGCTGGGCGCGGCGTTTAACCCGCTTTTTACCGGCGTTATGCTGACAACCTTCCCGGCCTGGTCGCTGTTTGTAGCCCTGATGGTTTGCTCATGGGTGGCATACCTGATGATGTTAAAAGGCATGCGCGTAAAACCGGTTGAGGCGATGCAGGCGGGCTGATTAATACCGATTTTTACTTAATTAATGTCTATTTTGAGGCGCCTGATGGCGCCTTCACTATGTATAAAACATTTATCTTGAACGATCGCATTGGTGTAATTTATTGTTATTAATGGATTTATATAGAAATAGAAATGGGAGGAAGCCGTTAATGAAAAAGGGAATGCTTATATCATTAATAACAGGATTGCTTATCGTCAGCATTTATTACTGGAGTAATCATCGGCAAGTCCAGGTCATTGATGCGCACCACAATACCTGGACGGCGGAAATAGTGGTTGACCATTTTCCTTTTTCTAAAGCAGCCCGTATTGAATGGTGGGAAAATAATAATGAAAGCATATTAAAAAAATATAACATTCCTGAGCACGGAGCGGGTGGGCCTGATTATTTTACCATTTACGCGTTTGGTAAAGGCTATCAGCAACTGGCGAGAGAAGACCGGCTTTGCTTCGACGATATAAAACCGCCTTATAATTGCATTGATAAAAATATACTCATGACTGTTAATCGTGATCGTAACGGTGACGTCAGATTCAGTTTTGAAAACGCAGCCTATATTAAAAAAAATGGCAGACTTATAGAAATCGAAAATGCCCCATAAGGGGCATTTTCTCAAATCGCCACCAGCCTTCTTACGCCTTCAGCTTCCATATTTGCGCCTTGCCCGCGCTGAACGATCGCGCCGCGGGACATCACCAGATAATTATCCGCAAGACCGGCGGCGAAGTCGTAAAACTGCTCCACCAGCAGAATGGCCATATCGCCGCGCGAGGCGAGCTGGTGGATAACCGCGCCGATCTCTTTAATCACCGACGGCTGGATGCCCTCGGTTGGCTCGTCCAGGATCAGCAGTTGCGGCCGGCAGGCGAGCGCGCGGCCAATAGCAAGCTGCTGTTGTTGTCCGCCGGAGAGATCGCCGCCACGGCGCTGCTTCATCTCTTTGAGCACCGGGAAAAGCGCGTAAATCTCCTCCGGCACCGCTTTCGCCTGGGCGCTGCTAAATCGCGAAAGCCCCATCAGCAAATTTTCTTCTACCGTCAGGCGCGGGAAAATCTCGCGCCCCTGCGGCACGTAAGCGATGCCCGCCTGCACGCGCTGGTGCGGTTTATCGCGGGTAATAGTTTTACCCTGCCAGTTCACCGCGCCGGAGCGCGCCGGAATAAGCCCCATCAGACATTTCAGCAGCGTGCTTTTACCCACGCCGTTGCGACCAAGCAGGCAGGTCACTTCGCCAATGCGCGCTTCAAACGACACGCCGCGCAGAATATGGCTGCCGCCGTAATACTGGTTCAGTTCGTTAACTTCTAACATGGCGGCCCCTTAGCGTCCGAGATAAACCTCAATCACCTGTTCGTTTTCCTGCACGTCGTTAAGCGATCCTTCCGCCAGCACCTGGCCCTGATGCAGCACCGTCACCCGGTCGGCAATGGTCTCGACAAACCCCATATCGTGCTCCACTACCATCAGCGAATGTTTACCGGCAAGCTCGCGGAACAGCTCGGCGGTATACTCCGTCTCGGCGTCGGTCATGCCTGCGGCGGGTTCGTCCAGCAGCAACAGGTGCGGCTCCTGAATAAGCAGCATGCCGATCTCCAGAAACTGCTTTTGCCCGTGGGAAAGCGCGCCCGCCTGGCGGTGCCGCTCCGCCCCCAGGCGAAGCGTGGCGAGCAGGCTGTCTATGCCATCGCGCTGCTCGCCGCTCAGTTTTGCCCGCAGGCTTGCCCACACTGACTTGTCGCCCTTTTGCGCAATCTCCAGGTTTTCAAATACCGTCAGCGCTTCAAACACCGTCGGCTTCTGAAACTTCCGGCCTATCCCTTTTTGCGCGATGGTTATCGGGTCGAGCCGCGTTAAATCGCTGGACTGATCGTAAATCGCCCTGCCGCTCTGCGGCCGCGTTTTACCGGTAATGACATCCATCAGCGTGGTTTTTCCCGCCCCGTTCGGGCCGATAACGCAGCGCAGTTCGCCCACGCCAATATTGAGCGTTAAGTTAGTGAGCGCCTGAAAACCGTCAAAGTTGACGTTGATGTTTTCAAGCTGAAGCACCGGGTCGGTTTGCTCGCGATAGCGGTCCGTCAGGTGCTGTCGGGTAAAAAGCCCTTCGTCCGGCTGCATTATTTCTCTCCTTTGCGTAACAGGCCAATCACGCCGCGCGGCAGAAAGAGCGTGACGAGAATAAAAATCAGCCCGAGAAAAAGCTGCCAGTATTCGGGCATCAGCACGGTGAAGACGCTTTTCGCGCCGTTGACCGCCAGCGCGCCGATAACCGGCCCCACCAGCGAGCCGCGCCCGCCCAGGGCCACCCAGATAGCGGCTTCGATTGAGTTAGTGGGCGACATCTCGCCGGGGTTGATGATGCCGACCTGCGGCACATAGAGCGCGCCCGCCAGCCCGCAGAGCACGGCAGAGAGCGTCCAGACCAGCAGCTTAAAGCCGCGCGGGTCGTAGCCGCAGAACATTAGCCGGTTTTCCGCATCGCGCACCGCCGTCAGCACCCGGCCAAACTTGCTGCGCGCCAGCGCCAGTCCCACGGCCAGGCTTAACAGCAGCAGCAACACCGTCGCGATAAAAAGCGCGATGCGGGTGCCGGTGGCGGTCACTGAAAAGCCAAGCAGCGTCGTGAAGCCGGTAAAGCCGTTGTTGCCGCCAAAGCCGGTTTCATTACGAAAGAACAACAGCATGCCCGCGAAGGTCAGCGCCTGGGTCATTATCGAGAAGTAAACGCCTTTGATTTTGGAACGGAAGGCGAACCAGCCAAAGAGCAGCGCCAGGCCGCCGGGGATCATCACCACCAGCGCCATCGCCCAGGCGAAATGCTGCGTTCCCCACCAGAACCAGGGCAGCTCGCTCCACGAGAGAAAAGACATAAAGGCGGGCAGGCCGTCGCCCGCCGCCTGGCGCATTAAATACATGCCCATCGCGTAGCCGCCCAGCGCGAAGAAAAGCCCGTGGCCGAGGGAGAGCATCCCGGCGTAGCCCCAGACCAGGTCCAGCGCCACCGCCACGGTGGCATAGCAGAGCATTTTGCCAAGCAGCGTCAGCGTATAAGTGGAAAGGCTGAGCGGATGGCTTGCAGGCAGCAGCGCCAGAAACGGCAGCAACAGCATCGCCGCCAGCAGCGCGCCGCCAAGCCAGAGGCTAAGACGCGGCGCCTTGCGCGCAAGCGTCAGGGTTAATGGCTGGCTCATTAGTCGATGACCCTCCCTTTAAGGGCGAACAACCCCTGCGGGCGTTTCTGGATAAACAGCACAATCAGCACCAGGATCAGGATCTTGCCGAGCACGGCGCCGGTCTGCGGTTCGAGGATTTTATTGAAAATGCCAAGCCCAAAGGCCGCCGCCACGCTGCCGGCAAGCTGGCCCACGCCGCCCAACACCACCACCAGAAAGGAGTCGATGATGTAGCCCTGGCCCAGCTCCGGCCCCACGTTGCCAAGCTGCGACAGCGCCACGCCGCCAAGTCCCGCGATGCCGGACCCCAGCCCAAAAGCCAGCATATCCACCCTTCCGGTGGGCACGCCGCAGCAGGCGGCCATCGCGCGGTTTTGCGTCACCGCCCGCACGTTCATGCCGAGGCGCGTTTTATTAAGAATGAGCCAGGTAAAAAAGAGCACCAACAGCACGAAACCGATCACCGCCACGCGGTTCCACGGCAGGATAAGGTTTGGCAGCACCTGCACGCCGCCGGAAAGCCACGCCGGGTTCGCCACCTCCACGTTTTGCGCGCCAAAAGCCATACGCACCAGTTGAATAAGCATCAGGCTGATGCCCCAGGTGGCGAGCAGCGTCTCCAGCGGGCGGCCATAAAGATGGCGGATGACGGTGCGCTCAAGCGCCATTCCCACCCCGGCGGTCGCCAGAAAGGCGACCGGCAAGGCAAAAACGGGATAAAGGAAAAGCCATTGCGGCGCGAATTGCGCAAAAGCGTTCTGCACAAGCCAGGTGGCGTAAGCGCCAAGCATCAGCATTTCGCCATGGGCCATGTTGATGACCCCAAGCAGGCCGTAAGTGATGGCAAGGCCCAGCGCCGCCAGCAGCAGGATGGAGCCGAGGGAAACGCCCATAAACGCCTGGCCGAGCAGCTCGCCCAGCCACAGACGCCGCTCAATGTTTCTCAGGCTCTCCGCCGCCGCTTCGCGCACCCGCGCATCCGGCTCATGGCTGGCTTGCGTAAAAGGTTGCAGCCGCGCCTGGGTTTCCGGCTCCGACGCCGTGCCGAGCAAGGTGACGGCCCTGAGGCGCACCGCCGCGTCGGGGCTGGCGAGCTGTAAAGTAGCGAGCGCGCCCGCCAGCGCAGCTTTCACCTTCTCGTCGGTTTCTGCGTTGAAGCGCGCAGAGAGCAGCGGCAGCATGTCAGGCGTGGCGTCGTGTGATAACGCCCGCGCCGCCTGCCATCTTTGCGTGACGTTGTCACTCACCAGCCGATGGGTGGCGAGCGCGCCCGCGACCAGATTGCGCAGGCGGTTCGTTAAGCGCAGTTTTCGGGTTTCGCCCTGCGGGCTTTGCGCCTCGCCAAGCGGATGCAGCGCTGCGCCATCATCCGCGAAAGGGTGTTTATCCGCATCCAGCACCACGCTCTCCCGTGAGAGCGCATTCAGCAAAGGAATACGCGCCGGGTCTGGCGCCGCGGCCCAGCGCTCGAGCAAGGCTGTCTGCTGAGCGCGGCTGGCGGCGGCGAAAGTATCCGCGTCCGTGGCGCCAGCCAGACAAGGCAGCAGCAGCGAGACGACCATTATCAGCCAGCGTGTGAATGTCATTGCGGTCTCCTTGTGAGCCCATGTTTATGCGCCGCCTTACCCCCGGCCTTCCCTGAAAAACAGAGGAAGAAAACGTGATGAGCGATGCAGACGCTTTGGCGTTCGCCGGGCCTCTCCTCCTGATGAGGAGAGGCCTAAGGTGAAAGGCGAGCGCCGCCAGCTTTAAGCGGGAAATTAATTGCTGGCGGTCTTAACCGGCTGGTCCGGTTTTTTATCATTGCCCGCAATATACGGGCTCCAGGGCTGGGCGCGGACCGGAGCATCGGTCTGCCACACCACGTTAAACTGACCGTTGCTTTCAATTTCGCCGATCATCACCGGCTTATGCAGATGGTGGTTCGTGGCGTCCATGGTGAGCGTAAAGCCAGACGGCGCGTTGAAAGATTGCCCGGCCATTGCGGCGCGTACTTTATCCACGTCGGTGGTGCCTGCTTTTTCTACCGCCTGCGCCCACATATGGATGCCGACATAAGTGGCTTCCATCGGGTCGTTGGTGACCACCGTGTCGGCATTCGGCAGCTTGTGCGCTTTGGCGTAGGCTTTGTAATCAGCGACAAACTTCTGGTTAGCGGTGTTGTCGACAGACTCAAAGTAGTTCCAGGCGGCGAGGTTGCCCACCAGCGGTTTCGCGTCAATGCCGCGCAGCTCCTCTTCGCCCACCGAGAACGCCACGACCGGCACGTCGGTCGCTTTCAGCCCCTGGTTTGCCAGCTCCTTGTAAAAAGGCACGTTAGAGTCGCCGTTGATGGTAGAGACCACTGCCGTTTTACCGCCGGCGGAGAACTTTTTAATATTGGCGACGATGGTCTGGTAGTCGCTGTAGCCAAACGGCGTGTAGACCTCTTCGATATCTTTATCCTGGACGCCTTTGGAATGCAGGAAGGCGCGCAGGATCTTGTTGGTGGTGCGCGGGTAGACGTAATCGGTTCCCAGCAGGAAGAAGCGTTTTGCGGCTCCGCCATCTTCGCTCATCAGGTATTCCACTGCCGGAATGGCCTGCTGGTTCGGCGCGGCGCCAGTGTAAAAGACATTCGGCGACATCTCTTCGCCCTCGTACTGCACCGGGTAGAAGAGCAAACCGTTCAGCTCTTCAAACACCGGTAAAACCGACTTACGCGAAACCGATGTCCAGCAGCCAAAGACGGCGGCGACTTTATCCTGGGTTAATAACTGGCGGGCTTTTTCAGCAAACAGCGGCCAGTTGGAGGCCGGGTCCACCACCACCGGCTCCAGCTTTTTGCCAAGCACCCCGCCTTTGGCGTTGATTTCATCAATGGTCATCAGCGCCACGTCTTTCAGCGGCGTTTCAGAAATGGCCATGGTGCCGGAAAGCGAATGCATAATGCCGACTTTAATGGTCTCTGCGGCCTGCGCGCTGAAGGCGAACCCCATGCTGACCACCGATGCGGAAAGGGCAAAAGCTTTTAACAAAGTACGACGATGCATAACGATGTCTCCTGATAAGGTGTGCTGTGTGTACGATTAATCTCGCGTCTCCCGCCGCGCCTGGTGCAGGGCGTGGAGCGTAATTTTTCGAACCTCTTTCTGGCTTTGGGCAATGTGGTCGTGCAGCCGGGCGCAGGCCTCCTTCAGGTTGTGGTTAAGAATGGCGAGCAGGATCTGCCCATGCTCGGCGTAGGTAGCGCTGATGCGCGCCGCTTCGGTGAAATCCATGCGGCGTACAATGCGAATTTTCTCGGTAACGTCGCGATGCACCCGCGCCATTTCCGGGTTGCCGGCGGTGTCGACCAGCGTCATGTGAAACTGCTCGTCATGGCTTGCCACCGTCGCCCCGTCGGTAAGCGGCGGGCTGTCGACCCAAAAGTGCCTGAGCATTTGCAGCGGCAGCGGGCGCACATCCGTCGGCAACGCGCAAAGCCGTTTCACCGCTTCCAGCTCCAGCACCACGCGCAGGTCGTAAAGCGCTTCCAGATGGTCGAAATCGACATGCCGCACCTGCCAGCCGCTGCGTGGCTGAACATCGAGATACCCTTCCTGCTCCAGCAAATGCAGCGCCTGGCGCACCGGCGTGCGGCTCGCGCCCATGCGCGCCGCAAGGTCGTTTTCACTGAAGCGGTCCCCCGGCAGCAGCTGGAAATCGAAAATCTCCTGCTTGAGCAGCCGGTAAATGCGTTCGCCCTGGCCTTCCTCGCGGCGCTTGCCGCGAGGTTCTGGCCTTTGCCAGCCTGCCTGCATCGGCATCTTCTCCGTCAGCCCAGCCACAGCAGCGCGTCGCCGGGTGAAACGGGCCGCCCCTGCTGGCAACTGATGCGCGACACCACACCGTCGCTGGGCGCATGCACCATCAGCTCCATTTTCATTGCCTCCACCACGACCAGCGGTTCGCCCTGGCGCACGCGCTGGCCCGGTTCGACAAGGATTTTCCAGATATTGCCGTTGAGGTCGGCGCTTACCAGCTGGCCGCTCTGCTCCTCCTGCTCCTGTATGGCCACCGGCTGCGTCTGCTCTGCCGCCGTGTTTTCCTGCGCCTGCCAGCGCGTGACTTCGGCGCTGAAGGCCGCCTGCTGGCGCTCACGGAATGCAGCGATATCCCCGGCGTTTTCCGTCAGGAAGCGGTTGTAGGCGGCGAAATCAAACTCGCTCTCTTCAATGCGGATATGGGCGCGCCCTTCGCGGAAAGCGTCGCGCAAGTCGGTTAACTCCGCTTCGCTTACCGGGTAAAAACGCACCTGGTCGAAAAACTTCAACAGCCAGGGCTCTTCGCCAAACTGCGCGTTCTTCAGGAACTTGTTCCAGATAGGCAGCGTTCGCCCCACCAGCTGATAGCCGCCGGGCGAGTCCATGCCGTAAATGCACATGTACATGCCGCCGATACCAACGGTGCCTTCGGCAGTCCAGGTGCGCGCCGGGTTATATTTTGAACTGAGCAGGCGGTGGCGCGGGTCAACGGGCACCGCGCAAGGGGCGCCGAGATAAACGTCGCCCAGCCCAAGGATTAAGTAGCTGGCATCGAAAATAATGCGCTGCACGTCGTCACGGCTGGCAAGTCCGTTGGCCCGGCAGATAAAGTCGACATTGTTCGGCAGCCAGGGCGCTTCGTTCCTGACCGTTTGCTGATAACGCTCCACCGCGGCGAGCGTCGCGCTGTCTTCAAACGCCATCGGCAGATGGACAATGCGTGACGGAATTTTTAACTCGCTGACGTCGCCAGGCTCTTTGTCCAGGCTGAGCAGCAGCGCCATCAGCTGGCGCTGCGAGATACGCTGGCTGTCGTAGCGCACCTGCAACGAGCGCACGCCCGGCGAAAGCTCCTCCACGCCCACCACGCCGCTTGCGCGGATCGCCTGCATCAGCAGGTGTACCCGCAGGCGCAGCGCCAGATCCATTACGTTGTCGCCATACTCAACCAGAATGTAGTTATCGCCCGCCTGTCGCCATACGGCGGCGGGCAAGCCGTTGCGCGCCGGCGTCTCGGCTAAAATCGCCGCGCTTGAGGTGGCGGATGGCGCAATGCTTGCGCGCACGTCCGGCAGTGCATTGACCGCGCACAGGTTGGTCACAGCCACCTGCTGGGCTATCTCCAGCGACTGGGCGTGTTCAAAACTGATGGGATGAAAGCGGATACGATCGCCCGGCTTCACCTGGCCTACTTTCCACAGTTCCGCTTTCGCGATAGTCACCGGGCAGACGAAACCGCCGAGGCTTGGGCCATCGCGGGTAAGAATGACCGGGAAATCGCCGGTGAAATTGATAGCCCCAATGGCGTATTCGCAGTCGTGTACGTTCGAAGGATGCAGCCCCGCCTCGCCGCCGTTGGCTCTTGTCCACGCTGGCTTCGGTCCTGAAAGCCGCACGCCCAGCCGGTTAGAGTTGTAATGCACCTGCCATTCGGCGTCGAAGAAGGCGTTCATCGATTCCGGGGTAAAGAAATCCGGCGCGCCATGCGGCCCGTAAAGCACGCCTATTTCCCATACATCGCCATAGCGCGGCAACAGCGCCGGTTCCGGCGTTTGCGGCAGCGCGATGGGCGGCGGCGTGGTGCAGGCGGCAAGCTCCGGGCGCGAAATCGCCAGAATATCCGCTACCTTCAGCGTGCGTCCGGCATGGCCGCCAAACTGCCCCAGCGCGAAGGTCGAGCGGCTGCCCAGATAAACCGGCACGTCAATGCCGTTACGCACGGCAAGGTAGGTGCGACACCCCGCGCGGGCGCGGCCGAGCTTCAGCGTCTGCCCCGCTTTCACCACTACCGGTTGCCACAAGGCTACCGGCTCATCGTCAAGCGTCGCCGGGCAGTCTGCGCCGGTCAGCGCGATAGTCGCCGCGCTGTGAAAACGCAGCGTCGGCCCCTGGAGGGTGAACTCCAGCCCCGCTGCCGTCGGATGATTGCCGACGATACGGTTAGCGAGCCGGAAGGCGAAATCATCCATCGGCCCGGAAGGCGGCACGCCGATATCCCAGTAGCCGGTGCGCCCCGGATAATCCTGCACGCTGCTCCATGTTCCCGGCGCCAGCACTTCAATGGCGTGCGCTTCGTAGCGTACGTCGTCCAGCAGCCGCGTCCACATGACGCCAGCGGTAAATTCCGGCAGCTTCACTATCTGGCGCAGGTAGTCGAGGTTGGTGGCGATACCGTGCAAACGGGTGGCGTTAAGGGCGATAGTGAGTTTTTCCAGCGCCTGCTGGCGGGTTTCGCCGTGCACGATGATTTTGGCGATCATCGGGTCGTAAAATGCGCTCACTTCTGCGCCCGTCGAGACCCAGCCGTCCACCCGCACATCCGCCGGAAAATAAACATCGGTTAATACGCCAGGGCTCGGCTGGAAGTTTTTCAGCGGATCTTCCGCATACAGGCGCACCTCAATAGCCGCGCCCTGCGGCTTGCGGGCGAGGGCTGACCAGTCCAGCGGCTCGCCCGCCGCCACGGCGATCATGCATTCGATCAGATCAAGGCCTGTGACGCACTCGGTTACCGGATGTTCAACCTGCAAGCGGGTGTTGACCTCCAGAAACCAGAACTGGTCGCAAGCGGCGTCGTAGATAAACTCAACGGTGCCTGCGCTGCGGTAGCTGACCGATTCACCCAGCGCAACCGCCGCCGCATGCAGCGCCTCGCGCGTCGCCTGCGGCAGGCTGGGCGCCGGCGTCTCTTCCACCACTTTCTGGTTGCGGCGCTGGAGCGAGCAGTCGCGCTCGCCAAGGGCCGCCACGCGGCCTTTGCCGTCGCCTAAGATTTGCACCTCAAGGTGACGGGCGCGGTCGACAAACCGTTCAAGAAAGACGCCGTCGTCGCTGAAAAACTGCTGCCCCTGCCGTTTAACGCTCTCCCAGGCCTCGCGCAGCGCCGTTTCGTCCGCGCAGCGGGTCAGGCCGATGCCGCCGCCGCCCGCGGTGGTTTTCAGCATCACCGGGTAGCCTATCTCCTGCGCCGCGGCGCAGGCCTCTTCCAGCGTACGCAACAGGCCGGTGCCCGGGGTCATGGGCACGCCCGCGGCGGCGGCAAGCGCCCTGGCGCTGTGCTTGAGGCCGAAATCACTAATTTGCCGCGACGTCGGGCCGATAAACACAATCCCCGCGGCTTCACACGCGGCGGCGAACTCCGCCCGCTCCGAGAGAAAACCATAACCGGGGAAAATTGCCTGCGCCCCGCTCGCCTGCGCGGCGCTGAGGATTTTATCGACATCAAGATAGCTTTCGCTCGCCTTCTCGCCGCCAAGCGCAATGGCGCAGTCTGCATCGCTTACGTGCCGGGCGTTGCGATCGGCGTCGGAGTAGACCGCAACGCTTTTTATGCCCATTTTTTTCAGGGTGCGAATGGCGCGACAGGCGATTTCGCCGCGGTTAGCAATCAATACCGTGGTAAACATGGCGCACTCCTCAGGCGGTCTGATGGCGGGCGAGCCAGGCTTTCCAGCCGCCCCAGGAGGTGATATCCGTCGCGTCCGCAAGTGCCTGCGGCTCGCAAATAAATCCTTTCACCTGACGGCCGTCGGCAAGCGTAAGCGTGCCGATACCGAGCGGCGCAGGAATTTCCGCCACAAATTCGCCAAAGCGGGCGAGCGGAATGTCCCACAGCTCCACTGCAATCGGCGCGCCTTCCGCCATGCGCGCCAGGCCCGGTTTCGGCGGTGTGGTATTGGCAAGGGCAAAAAGGCGGTAGCGGGCGTCTGTCGTGGTCTCCTCGACAAACACCGCATCGCGGGTGGTGAGCTGGAAATTCAGCGGCATGCCGCGCAGGTGCGCGCCGACCACCGCCAGGCGAACGTGTTCTTCGCTGCGCAACGCGGGCTGCGGTGCGGGCAGCGCCTTGTTCGTCGCGCCGAGCGGCAGCGTGACGGCCTGTTGCCAGAGCGCGCCGAAGCGGGCGAGCGCGCCATCGCGCCATGCCGGGGCAATCAGGGTAATGCCCGCCGGCAGGCCGTCGTCGCGAAAATCCGCAGGCAGCGCCAGCGCGCAGAGATCGGCCAGATTGGTGAAGTTGGTGTAATAGCCGAAATGCGAGTTATAGCGCACCGGCTCCGCTTTCATCTCTTCCAGGGTGTGAATCGTGGGCGACGTGGGCACTACCAGCGCATCAAACCCGGCAAGCTGCGTCTGGATATGGCGCGCCAGCTCCGCACGGGCATATTCCGCCCGCCAGGCATCGCAGGCGCTAAAGCGCACCCCGCTTTCGACTATGCCGCGCACCGTCGGGTCCATCGCCTCGGGCTGGCTTTGCAGCACAGCGCCCACCGCCACGGTACGCTCGGCGACCCAGGCGCCTGCGTAAAGCTGCTCCGCCAGCGCGCGAAACGCAGAAAAATCAATGGGCACCAGTTGCGCGCCGAGCGCTTCCAGGCGCGCCAGGCTTTTCTCAAACGCCGCCTGGCTCTTCTTGTCGCCATAAAATTCCAGCACGTCCGGCACGGCCAGACGCGGCGCGGGAGCGAAGCGAGCAGGCGCCGTGCGGGGGTTATGGCGGGAATAGGCGTCCTGTTCGTCATATCCGCCTGCGATGCGCGCCACGGTATACGCATCTTCAACCGTCAGGGCAAAAACGGATACGCAGTCGTTCAAACGGCAGGCGGGCACCACGCCGTGGGTGGAAAGCCAGCCTTTGGTGGGCTTCAGCCCGACAATATTGTTAAAGCCTGCGGGCACGCGCCCGGAACCGGCGGTATCTGTGCCGAGCGCAAACGCAGCAAGCCCGCGCGCAACCACGGAAGCGGATCCGGAGCTGGAGCCGCCGCTGACATAATCGGGGTTGAAGGTGTTCGGCACCGCGCCATAAGGCGAACGGGTGCCGACAAGCCCGGTGGCGAACTGATCAAGATTGGTTTTGCCAATGACAACGGCGCCTGCGGCTTTGAGCTTCGCCACGACGGTAGCGTCCCGTTCCGGCGAGTAAGCAAAGGCGGGACACGCGGCGCTGGTGGGCATGCCGACCACGTCGATATTGTCTTTCACCGCGAAAGGCACGCCAAAGAGCGGAAAGTCGTCCAGCGTTTTTTCACCCGACGCCAGCGCCGTTAACAGCGGCTCGATTTGGCTGGCGATAAGCGCCCGGCTGGCTTTGAAGATCCACGCCGGATCGTTATTTTCCGGGGCGTCGCTGAACGCGGCATAAATATCGGCGATCCGTTTTGGATCCTGAAGAAACTCCCTGCGCCATTCACTCAGGGTTAATGGCATAAAAAGCGGTTGCGCGGTCGTCATTTGCTGGCATCCCATCTGGTATACAAGATGGAATAGCGTTAGCAATTAGGATGCCACTATTTATAATTCCTTTAATATCAATTGGATATTATAAATTTAATTCAACAAGGACGGTTCACCTTTATTACAAAGCGTAAATAACAGCAATGGTTCTCCGCTATGGTGCAAAGCCGCTTCATAAATGTGCAGCGCGTGAAAAGATAATTAAAAATGATGGTCTGAGGGTAACGTAACAGCTATTTGCTATTGATAACGCGCCCGCCATAATCACGTTTAACGCCCCTTCCCCTTTTTCCTGACCATAAAAAAAGCGGACAGCTTTCGCCATCCGCTCTGCAAACCGGGAATATCTCCTCCTTTGCAGGAGGGAAACGTTATTGTTACCAGACCTCGTTGGCAATACCGGTAACGAGGCGCACTTTATCCCACTGTTGCGCTTCGCTCAGGCTGTTGCCCTCTTCGGTGGAGGCGAAACCGCACTGCGGGCTGAGGCAAAGCTGGTTAATGTCGACATACTGCGCGGCTTCTTTAAGACGCGCTTTCACCAGCTCCGGGTTTTCCAGTTCGCCGTTTTTGGTGGTGATAAGGCCCAGCACCACCTGCTGCTTGCCCGGACGAATAAAGCGCAGCGGCGCAAAGTCACCGGAGCGGTCGTTATCATACTCCAGGAAAAAGGCGTCGATATTTACGGTGCCGAACAGCACTTCGGCTACCGGCTCATAACCGCCTTCGGAGATCCAGCTTGAACGGAAGTTGCCGCGGCAAACGTGCAGGCCGATGGTCAGATCGTCCGGCTTGCCTTCCAGCGCTTTGTTCAGCACGCGGGCGTAAATCTTCATCAGCTCATCCGGATCTTCGCCGCGCTCACGCACTTTTGCGCGCTGTTCATCAGAGCAAAGATAGGCCCACACGGTATCGTCCAGTTGCAGATAACGGCAGCCTGCGTCATAGAAAGCGCGGATGGCGTCGCGCCAGGTGGTGGCGAGATCGTCAAAATAGTCGTTCAGATCAGGGTAGACCGTGCGGTCGATAGCTTTGGCGCCGCCGCGAAAATGCAGCACGCTTGGGCTGGGAATGGTCATTTTCGGCTCGGCGTTACCGCTTACGCTCTTCAGATAACGAAAATCTTCCAGCATCGGGTGATCGCCAAAACCGACCTTACCCACCACGCGAACGCTCTGCGCTTTGGTCTGGATGCCGTTGAACTGGATCCCCTGATCCACTTCATAAAGCTCTACGCCCTGCAAGGCAGCGAAAAAGTCCATGTGCCACCAGGCGCGGCGGAATTCGCCGTCGGTCACGACATGCAGGCCGCAGGCGCACTGCTGCGCGACGCTCTCGCGAATGGCCTCGTCTTCTGCTTTGCGCAGCGCAGCGGCGTCTATCTGGCCTGCGGCAAACTGCTGGCGCGCCTGCTTAATGGCGTCCGGGCGCAGAAAACTGCCGACTACATCGGCGCGAAACGGGGCGTGTTGACGTTGCATGTTTTTCTCCTGACCCTTGCTGACTTAATTGCGCAAGGTGATAGTTATCTGGGTGAACTTTTAGACATCTGGACGGCTATATGTCCAAATAATGACATGAGAAGCGCGCATGAGCAAACGAGGAAATTTCATCTGTGTTGAAAAAAATTCATTTAAAAAAAATCCCCACCGAAGTGGGGAAAAAAGTCAGGCATATAACGAGAGAAATTAAGGATTCGGTTTGGCGTCGCTGTCGGTGACGCCGGGAATCGGCTGCGACGGGCGCTTAAACTTGCCGTTAAGGGCATCCACGCCGCTCTGCGGCCTGGCGTCGGCCTGCAAATCCTGGCGCGACTGACGAATTTCATCGGTATTAACGTTAAGCTTTTTATCGCGCTCGCTGACCAGTTCCGGTTTTGCCTCACCGTCGCGGTTGAACGACCACGCGAGCATCGGCGGGCCCAGCGGCAACGTGGCGCCCTGTTCACCCGGCCCGCCGGTATGCCACACATGCCAGGTCTTACCGTAACTGTTCATTTTATCTTTCATCAGCCGGTGCTCAGCCACTTTCGGAATGCCTGGCGCAATCAGCTGGCCGCTGAGAATTTCGCCATTATGAGGATGCCAGTACTGGCGCTCTTCCTGGGGAAGCGTTGCAAAGAGTTTTTCGGAGATAATATATTCCACGCCGGTCATATTGGCGTTTTTAGTATTGCCATCAAATAAGACGCACTGGGCGAAATCCTGATTGACCTGATGACAATAATGGTGCGCTTCCATTTGGTTTTCGGGATCGTCTTTCATCGGGTGAAAGCCCACCAGATAAATATCGAAATCCTTTAGTGGCGTATTGCTTTGTAATAATGCAGCGCCGCCTTCAAGCACCTGGGTTGTCGTGGTTTTATTATCGCCAGGCGGCGTTGGCTTTTCTGCAAGCAGAGGAAACGGAGCGGTAAATAACGCTAAGGCGACGCACAGAGGCAAATAAGTTTTCATCATTTTACGGTCTTAATCAGTAAGGTACGGCGAAAAACAAACGGCCTCCGGTATGGGCAACCCCATACCGGAGGTACGTCAGGCAAGCCGTTGCCGGCTTATGCCTCAGGACGAAGAACGGCTGCTGTTCTTACCGCCCTTGCGGCCTGCCTCGGCGGCGCGCTCACGGTCGTTTTTGAAATTCCCGCCGCTGTTCTGCCCGCCTTTACGGCCCGCTGCGGAAGCACGCTCACGATCCTGCGCAAAATTACCTGAACCACCACGATGCTGAGTCATAATATCTCCTCCTGGATCATCAGAATTAAATTGCGTAAACACTAATGCGAAACGCAGAAATAACTATAGGGTGGCTTCACCGTTTCGCAAGTTACATAAGCATGAGAAAACTTTTTCCAGGACTTTTCTCTAATACTGCCAGCCGTGCATTTCTCACGCGTGATGATAAATAACGAGATTTTATCCATTTTCATCCATTCGTAAGAATGTTCCTAAAAGGAAATCTTAATTATCTACCGCGTCACTTACTGACTATTATTAATGCGGACGTCATCTGGTTACGTTAATTCCCGTTAAAGGAGCGATTAATGAAACAGAAATGGTATTGTTGCCCCGCGCTGCGTCGCAAAGACTGTTTTATGGTGATGGCTATTGGTAAAGATATTTTCCTGCTTTTCAAAAAAGGCGGCTCGCTGCGTCGCTCTCGCGAATGGCTTCACAGGGTGAAGGATAAGTTTATTCCGGTGGGCTGATTGCAGAAATACCCCTTCACTCTTCAGGGTTGCAGGCAAAAGCGCTATCTCGTTTAATGCGTAGCGCTTTTGTTAACACAGTGACCATTATGATTGTTCGTCCTCACCAGCACTGGTTTACCCGTCTGTTTGTCTGGCATGGTTCCGTTCTGGCTAAAATTTCCACGCGACTGCTGCTGAATGTCGCGCTCTCCGTAACCGTTATCTTTTTTCTGCCCTGGTATGAAGCGCTCGGCATTAAGCTGACCATCGCGCCGTTCAGCATTCTCGGCGTGGCCATCGCTATCTTTCTCGGCTTTCGCAACAGCGCCTGCTACGCCCGTTATACCGAGGCGCGACTTATCTGGGGACAACTGGTTATCCAGAGCCGTTCGCTGCTACGCGTTTCCCGCACGCTGCTGGCTTCGCACCCGCAGGAGATTCGCCATCTCGTTAACCTGCAAATCGCTTTTTGCCACTGCCTGCGCCTGACGCTGCGCCGTAAAAAGCTGGATAACGTGCTGGATCGCTATCTCAGCAAAGCGGATCTGGAAGCCGTGATGCACAGTCATTCCCCCTGCAACCGCATTATTCTGCTGATGGGCGAATGGCTGGCCGCACAGCGCAGCCGCGGCGCGCTGTCGGATATTCTGTACCAGAGCCTGGATAACCATCTCAACGAGCTTTCAGGGATCCTGGCGGGCTGCGAGCGCATCGCCAACACGCCGCTCCCCTTCGCTTACTCGCTGATTGTGCACCGCACGGTTTACCTTTTCTGTATTTTGCTTCCCTTCGCGCTGGTCACCGACCTGCATTTCATGACGCCGTTCGTTTCGGTGTTTATCTCCTATACCTTTCTTTCGCTGGATACGCTGGCGGAAGAGCTGGAAGATCCTTTTGGAATGGAAGATAACGATTTGCCGCTCGACGCGCTTTGCAACGGCATTGAAATCGACCTGCGTGAAATGATTAATGACGATCATAAACCCACCAAAATGCGCCCTGATAAACGGTATCTGTTGACTTAATTCATCATTATTGTTTATTGATCGCTTGTGAAAACAGTTAGCAAGTTATCCTTTATGTGATAGCTTGCCTTGTCCTCCCTGAACAGTCCCACCTTTTCCACTCGCCCTTTTTTCCTGGCCTCACGGGAAAAAGGTATTACACTTTTCTGTTATTTTTCCGGTAATAAGGAATCGCCATGTCGCATTTCACTATAGAAATGTTGTCCGATCAGTGCGGTGTTACCATGCCTAACTTGCGAGCCTGGCAGCGTTACGGCTTGCTTAAGCCCGCCCGGGACGCCAGCGGGAAACGTTATTATGATTACAGTCATCTGCTGCGCATCCAGCTTATTCTGAAGTGGCTTAACGAAGGCGTGCCGGTGGCGGAAGTCTCCCGTCTGCTGAAAGGCGAACACGCCACGCTCAGCAGCCAGTGGGAGCTTTATCAGGAAAAGCTGCTTTCTGCGCTGGAAAATCCTGATACCGCGAAGCTACGCGCCCTGTTGCGGCGTTTTGGTCGCGAGTTACCCGCCGCTGCGCTGCTGGACAACGTGATCCGCCCGCTGCGCCTCTGGCTGCGCGAAGGCGTCAACGCGACGCAGCTCACCCGCCGCGCGCGTTTTGACACCCAATTAATTGAATATGCGGCTTTTGTTTTGCAGGGGCTGCGTAAACGCCCGGCAGATTCGCTGGTGATGATCCCGCTAAGTATGACGGACCCGCTGGATATCTGGCTGGAAGCGATTCGCTTTTCAGCGGAGGGGTTTCGTATCGATCTGCTTGCCGAACCTGTCGCCCAGCCCGATCTCGACGAGCTTCAGGCTGAGCACTATTTCCTCTGGAGCGATGCGCCGCTTACCCCGCTGCAACAGGTGATGGTTCAACACTGGCAGAGTGAAGGACGCCCGCTTTTCACCGGCGGCGCCGGCTTTAGCGCTCCGGCGCAAGCCGAAGCGCCCGTCAGCGAAGCGACAACCGCTATTTCAGACGCAGGCTGACGCTCTCTCTTCGCTGGCGAAAGCGTACCCTTCGTCCGCCCAGCCAGTGAGGCCGCCGAGCATAATCTTTACCGGCAGACCCAGTCGCGCAAGCGTCAGCGCGGCGCGGTCTGCGCCGTTACAGTGCGGGCCTGCGCAGTAAACCACGAACAATGTCTCTTGCGGCCACTGCGCCATGCGCTCCGCTGTCATCTGGCTCCAGGGCAGATGTTGCGCGCCGGGAATGTGCCGACGGGCAAAGGTTTCCTGGCTGCCGACGACGTGCAGCAGCACAAAATCTTGCTCCCCCAGCCGCATCGCCGCATGCACATCGGCGCAGTCTGTCTCAACGCTTAATCTTGCTAAAAAGTGGGCCTCGGCAACCGCGGACGGGGCGGCGGAAAACTCGGTGACATAGCTCATTGTCTGCTCCTTGTGGTTTGTGTTAACAATACATTAACCCGCAGGCGCGACGATGACCGCCCTGCTCGCTGCCAGAAATCGCAAGGATTTTGACAATCATGCACCAGCCTTTAGCCAATTCGCTTGTCGTGGCGCTAGCCTACGACGGTCTGTGCACTTTTGAATTTGGCGTAGCCGTAGAGATCTTCGGGCTGCCGCGTCCGGAAATGGGTCCTGAGTGGTATCAGTTCGCCGTCGCGAGCGTTGAGGAAGGCCCGCTTCGCGCCACGGGCGGCGTGCGCATCATGGCCGATGGCGGGCTGCCTTTGCTGGACAACGCCGGCACTATCGTCATTCCCGGCTGGCGCGACAGTGAAGCCCCGGTGCCGCAGGCGCTGTGCGAAGCGCTCCGGCGCGCGCATGAAAGAGGATGCAGAATCATTTCGATTTGCTCCGGCGTGTTTGTGCTGGCGGCGAGCGGATTGCTGAACGGCCGTAAGGCGACCACGCACTGGCGCTATCTCGACGCCCTGTCGCGCCGTTATCCGCAAACGGATGTGGTGCCCGATGTGCTTTACCTCGACCAGGGCAACTTGCTGACCTCCGCAGGCAGCGCAGCGGGCATCGATCTCTGTTTGCATCTGGTGCGGCGTGATTTTGGCCGCGAAGCGGCCAACAGCGTGGCGCGGCGTTTAGTGGTGCAGCCGCATCGCGACGGCGGTCAGACGCAGCATGTGGAACGCCCCGTGCCGCGCGCCCGTGAAAGCCAGCGGCTCGGTTTGCTGTTTGATTTTTTGCATCAGCGACTGGCGCATAACCACACGGTGGCGACGCTTGCAGAAAAAGCGGGTATGAGCCCGCGCACTTTTTTACGCCGTTTCCAGGAAGCGACCGGCACCACGCCCGGCCGCTGGCTGCTTAACGAGAGGCTGTTGCGGGCGCGGGAATTGCTGGAGACGACCCGTTTTTCACTGGAGCAGATCGCAGGCGAGGTGGGATTCGGCAGCGCAACCACGCTGCGCTACCATTTTCAGCGTCAGTTCGCCCTTTCGCCTGCGGGCTACCGTAAACGGTTCGCGGGCCGTTAACGCAAAAAAAAACCGCCAGCGGGGCTGGCGGCAATGCTTGCATGGATAAATTTATTATTACCGTGTGAATCGACTACGGTTTGAGGTGACTTTGTTACCTCTGTGGCGTCACTCTGACACAACGATTCTTAACCGCAGTTAAACGAACTGAACACCCGTTCACCGGAGGCCCCTGTGCAGGACTGGAACCCCGAGCTTTATCTCCAATTTTCCGCGGAGCGCACCCGCCCGGCGCAGGAGCTGGTGGCGCGCATCGCTTCCCGCGCTTCTGTGCGCCAGGTTTACGATCTCGGCTGCGGCCCCGGCAACAGCACGGAACTGCTGCGCAAGGCCTGGCCGCAGGCGAAGATAACCGGTATCGATACGTCGCCCGCTATGCTGGAAAAAGCCCGCCGCGCGCTGCCGGATTGCGATTTTATTGAAGAAGATGCAGCGCTTTGGCGGCCACAAAGCGAGCCAGACCTGATTTACGCTAACGCCTCGCTGCAATGGCTGCCCGATCACCCTTCGCTCTTTCCCCGGCTCGCCAGCCTGCTGGCACCGCAGGGCATGCTGGCGGTGCAGATGCCGGACAACTGGGAGGAGCCAACCCATGCCGCCATGCGCACGGTTGCGAAGACGATGGGCATGACGGTAAAAGAGCGCGAACCGCTGCTGACGGTAGAAAATTATTACGATCTGCTAAGCCAGGCGGGGTGCGAACTGGATATCTGGCGCACAACCTATTTTCATCTGCTGCCTTCGGTTGACGCGGTGGTGGACTGGTTGCGTTCAACCGGTTTGCGCCCTTTCCTCGACGCGCTGGACGAGACAGGCGAAGAGCGCTTTCTCGAACATTATCGTTTGCTGCTTTCTCAGCATTACCTGCCGCGTCGCGACGGACGCTTATTGCTTGCCTTCCCCCGGCTGTTTATCGTCGCGCATAAGAAATAGCCAATAAAAAAGACCCCGCAGGGTCTGTTTACCGGCTGTTCCCCCGTCACGCACCGGCAGTGACGGGGCAAGCGTCAACCGTGTTTGTACGGGTCGACTTCATCATCTTCGCTGTCGTCCCTTTTACGCGGGATCTCTCCCTCCTGCCCTGGGTTATCGCGGGTGTTTTTGACCGACTCGGGGGCAGAAGGCGCCTTCTCTTTTTCTCCTTGCGGGGAGTTTTCACGTTCAACCATAAACCTCTCCTGACTCTGTACGATGTTCCCTAAGTGTAGGACAAACCCGGAACGTTGGCGGCAGAGCCAGAGGCGACAAAAAGAAGGCCCATGGATCGCCGCCTTATGAGCCGGACACAGAGCCGTTGCCGGCGCTGGCAGTAGACGACATCGCCGTGCCAATCTGCTCAGCCTGCGCGCCTGAACCCGGGCGGGCTTTACCCAAAACAGGCTCTTCGCCCAGCAGATCCGGCTGCTCTTTGGCGGTGAACTGCCCTTTGCCGTCGAACGCCGGCCCGTCGCACCAGCGACCCTGCGGCAGTGGTTTATCCAGCGACGTATTCAGACAGTAGTAGGAATGCTCGCTGGCCTCTTGTTCCTGCGGGAAGCTGTTAGGAATAGGCAGCGACGCGGATAACCCGCCCATATCTTCAATCACAGCCAGCCATTGCTGCTGGTGCATGGTGTCGCGGGCGATGAGAAAAGAGAGGAAATCTTTCATCCCTTTATCTTCCGTCATGTTGTAAAGACGGGTAGCCAGCACGCGGCCTGTGGCTTCCGCCGTGACGTTAGCCAGCATATCCGCCGCCACGTTGCCGGAAGCGTAAACATGGCTCATATCAAACGGCACGCCGTTGGCATTTACCGGCAGCGCGGCAAGGCCTGAGGAGAGAACATGGCGAGGATTCATGCCCCCAAGAATGGCGTTAACGACCGGGTCTTTTGCCGACGCTTCCTGATAAGAGAGCGGCGCGCCCTCCAGGTTCAGCGCCACGGCGTGGCCCAGCATTTCGATGTGCGCCAGCTCTTCAGTAGCCGTTGAGATCAGCAAGTCTTTAATGCGAGCGTCGCCACGAGCGCCCATCGCCTGAAAGAAATACTGCATCGCGACGCGAATTTCACCTTCCACGCCGCCAATAGCCTGTTGTAAGAGCATCGCAAATTCCGGATCGGGCTTTTCCACGCGAACGGGATACTGAAGTTTCGAAGAGTGATGAAACATACTACCTCCTGTCTGTGGGGATTAAGGGTTGAGAAACACCTCCACAAGCCTGGAAAGCAGACAGGGAATTATCAATCCAGATGAGAATTATTTTCATTAACGAAGCGGTCACATCGGCCGCCTTAGGGCGTTATGCTTTTGCGTTTTATCGCTGATAGATAACCATTTTTTTTAAAACGAAGCGCTTAAAAATTTCGTAACAAAAAAGTGTGAATGCTTTTTTCTTAAAGCCGGGAAAAAGCTGGTTTTACGCGCGACTTTTCGCGAGTAGCCCAAAAAACAGACTCTGTACAGGCCAACCACAGACGCGTCTCAATGTCACCTGCCCGATGCGTTTTTAGGCAAAAGTCTTAAAGCAGAGCGGTGATCTCTGACCAAAACTTATCTCTACAAAACGAAGAGCAGGCAGCAAACAAGATGAACTAACGCAATGTGACCAGCGGATCCGGGCAGGATCCCGACAATGGTGGAGGTGAAATATGGTGAACCAACATCTGATGAATAAAGCCCGACGCGCAGCGCGCGAAGCGATTACTAAACGTAACTCCCGCAAATGGGACGAGGCCAATCGCATGATGCGCCAGGCCGCTGCAAGCGCCTTGTAAGGCTTTGATACTACACGCTTAGCACAGCGACTTTCGGCACAACAAGGCCAGAGGCGATACCGCGCTCGATGCCTGCTGAAAGTAAATGCGCAAAAACCGGGCTAAATGTCCGGTTTTGCTTTATGTGCTTCATTTTCATACTTTTGGCGGATAGGTTAATTCTGCCGGCAGGATAAAGTGGCGTTCGTAGCGATTTTGCATTTGCATACCCCGGAGCCGGCGGATTTCACTGCTCCGGGGACTTTTCTTAACGGCGCTTTCCTGCGCTTTTGCATACCGCTTCAGGCCATAAAAAAACCCGCTATTCAGCGGGTTTTCAGGTTTTACCCCCTCCGGCGCTTATCTCCGGCACTCACCTAAGTGGCTTAGCTCTGTAAGGGGTGAAAGCATCATCTCAGATAAGATTAATCCGAACAAGATTCATACTTCCGTATTACGATAAAGATCACGATTTATCGCCTGTCGGTAAAGCCACCGCCCCCGAAAACAGGCGGTTATGCTTAAAATTTATATTAAGCCAACTGCCGCCAGGTAATAACGTTGCGCGCGGAGCAGCAAATGCGTAAAAGCCACCCGCAGGCGGCGTTTGTCAAAGGCGATAGGGGTAACGGCTAGATCAGTTTTATCCGGACGTCATAACCTGCAAGGCCAGTCATTGTCTCACGGGGGATAAGCTCTATCTCGGAGACCTCTTTTTCGGAATGCTTGCGTAGTTCAGCAATTTTGTCAGCGATCAGCGCCGAGATTTCCTCCTCGGCCTGACGTTTTAGATCGTCAATGTTCATTTTGACCTCGTCTGGTTATTCATCAGAATCAATGCGCCAGTACGGTGTAGATTCCTTTATTCATTAAAATGCAACCGCTTACACAGTATAGACCACCAGACAGGCGCTGTTTTTCAGCCGTTTACCGCTGCGCTGATAACAGGATTAATCTCAAGGGGATAACCTCTTCTGGCCCTGTCATTTTCTTTACCGCTTCGCTGACTATCTGAAACTTAAGCATATTCTGTAAGCCGGATCTGTTCTGATGAACCATACTTAGTCCAAACAGCATATTTCCTTTTCACCCTATTTTAACGAAGGAGGAAGGTATGCAGTCTGTGAAAGAACAAGATGTGATGTCATTGCAAAACTTTGATTTTCTGGCGCTGAGCTTCGCCCAGATGCACGCGCAAGGGAGACGCGTAGACATGGAGGCCATAACAGGGAATATGGACAGAGACGGTAAAGCCTGGTTCCTTAAGCGTTACGATTACTACTTAAACCATTTACGTAACGAAGCGCTGACGGACTAACAGCCACTCGGGTAGCGAAAGCTACCCGTTTTTATGCACGCCCTGCCCGCTTAGTCATCCCCTTCAATGAAAAAACCGGCTGCGCGAATAGCGGTTTTACAGTCATTTACCCCTGCTGCGTAGCCCGCTTCAATTTCACACACCGGGCTTGCGCTGGTAAAAGGCAGCGTAACAGGCCGCATCAGTTGTTTCTCAAGCGCCGCTATTTTCTGACGCGCTTCGAGTAGTTCACACGCCATGGCAGCCCATTCCGCCGGTGAAGGCAAAGAAGCGGATTCGCTGTCATCAGGGCGCGTTGCCAAAGTATGTAGCCTTTCACTGGAGAGCATGGTCATCGCCGCCGCCTTGAGATAAAAAGGAGTCTGAAGTTTTACCGCCAGAGAGCCTGAGCCAGAAGCGTAGCAAAACGTCCGCGTAAAAACCGGGCTTATCGCCCGGCTTATTTTCCTACTGGTCGCTCAGCCCGCGATTTTTCAGCATCGGCTCGATAAGCGGGTCGTGACCGCGCCAGTCGCGATAAAGCGCTTCCAGATCGGTGCTGTTGCCCCGTGAAAGGATCGCTTCACGAAAACGCTGACCGTTTTCACGGGTCAGCCCGCCCTGCTCCACAAACCACTGGTAACCGTCGTCCGCCAGCATTTGCGTCCACAGATAGGCGTAATAGCCCGCTGCGTAACCGCCGCCGAAAATATGGGCGAAATAGCTGCTGCGATAGCGCGGCGGCACGGCAGGCAGCGCCACCTGCTCTTGTTCCAGCGCGGCGGCTTCAAAGGTCGCCACGTCGTCCACGTTGGTCTGCGGCGTCATGGCGTGCCAGCGCATATCCAGCAGCGCGGCGGCCAGAAGTTCGGTCATGTCGTAGCCTTTGTTGAACTGCGCCGCGCGGAAAAGTTTTTCCCGCAGCGCCTCCGGCATCGGCTCGCCGGTCTGATGATGACGGGCGTAGCGGGCGAATACGTCCGGGTGGCTTGCCCAGTGTTCGTTTATCTGCGACGGAAATTCGACAAAATCGCGCGGCGTATTGGTGCCGGAAAGCGTGGCGTAGCGCTGGCGGGCAAACAGCCCGTGCAGCGTATGGCCGAATTCATGGAACAGCGTGATAACGTCGTCCCAGGAGATAAGCGCAGGCTGGCCCGGCGCCGGTTTTTGATAGTTGCAGACGTTGTAGATAACCGGCCGGGTGGCGAACAGCGTAGACTGCTCGACAAAATTGCCCATCCACGCCCCGCCGCTTTTGCTGTCGCGGGCGAAGAAATCGCCGTAAAAGAGCGCCAGCCCCTCGCCGCTCTGGTCGTAAATCTCCCAGACGCGCACGTCCGGGTGATACGGCGGGATGTCGAAACGCTCGGTGAAGCTGATGCCGAAGAGATCGCTTGCGGCGCGGAAAACCCCTTCGGTGAGCACGCGGTTCAGCTCAAAATAAGGCTTGATTTTCGCTTCATCGAGATCGTATTTCGCAAGGCGCACCTGCTCGGCGTAAAACGCCCAGTCCCATGCCTGCACCTGGAAACCGCCCTGTTGCTGGTCGATAACCTGCTGAATGTCCGCCAGCTCCTGACGGGCGCGCGTCGTTGCCGCCGGCACGATGCCGCGCATGAAGCGCAGCGCCGCCTGCGGCGTTCTGGCCATCTGATCGGCGATTTTCCAGCTGGCGAAATCGTCAAAGCCCAGCAGTTGCGCCTGCGCGGCGCGCAGTTCGGCAAGGCGAATGACGATGGCGCGGGTGTCGTTGGCGTCGTTTTTTTCGCTGCGCGTCCAGCCTGCTTTAAACAGCGCTTCGCGCGTTTCACGGTTCGTTAGCGACTGCAACGCAGGCTGTTGGGTGGTGTTGAGCAGCGAAAGAAGCCATTTACCCTGAAGCCCTTTCTCTTTTGCCGCTTCAGCGGCGGCGGCGATTTCCGCCTCGCTCAGCCCTGCCAGCGCCTGCACAGTATCCACAACCAGCCCGCCCGCTTTGGTGGCAGCAAGCAGACGGTTGTTGAACTGGCTGGTTAACTGGGCCGCTTCTTTATTCAGCGCCTTCAGCTGCGCTTTTTGTTCATCGCCAAGCGTGGCGCCCGCCAGCATAAACTGCTGCCAGACAACTTCCACCAGGCGCAACGACTCCGCATCAAGCGCGATGTCATGACGCTGTTGATACACCGCGTCGAGACGTGAAAAAAGCTGAGCGTTGAGATGGATCTCATCCGCCAGTTCCGCAAGCTCAGTGGAAAACGCTTCATCCAGCTGTTGCAGATAGTCGTTGGTGTGCGCCGAGGTCATGGCGAAAAAGGTGCTGGTGACGCGCCCGAGCATGGCGCCGCTTTTCTCCAGCGCCAGGTAAGTGTTTTCAAAGGTGGGCGTTTGCGGGTTAGCGGCGATAGCGGCTATCTCTTCGCGCTTGCGGCGTACCGCCTCGTCGAACGCCGGACGATAGTGTTGATCGGTTATCACATCAAAACGCGGCGCTTCATAAGGCAGCGTGCTTGTTTCCAGAAAAGGGTTTTGCTCCAGCATGGTTCACTCCCGTTTATGCAGTGAGATTTAGCTAGCTTATGCATCCCCCTGATAAACAGCAATGATTTCTCCGGCGATAGCGACGGCTATCTCCGCAGGCAGCTTGCCTTTTACATCCGGCAACCCGGCCGGGCAACGCAGGCGGGCAAGCTGCGCCTCGCTAATGCCCTTGCCGCTAAGACGGTAATCAAAACGCTGGCGCTTGGTCTGCGAGCCAATAAGCCCGACATATTTCGCATCCCCGCGCCGGAGTATGGCTTCGGTCAGCTCCAGGTCGCGCGGGTGGGAATGGGTCATCACAACGAAAAAGGCGCCTGGCGCACTTTGCGCTACGGCGTCAAGCGGCTCTTCAGCATGTTGAGTGACGACGCCCGCGGGCACATCGCTAAATTCGCCCTCCCTTTCATCCACCCAGGTTATGCGTAAAGGCAGCGTGGAAAGCAGATTGACCAGCGCGCGGCCCACGTGGCCTGCGCCAAAAACAACCACCTCGGGCTGCGGGCGCAGCAGCGGTTCGAACAGCGCGGTGAGCATGCCGCCGCAGCATTGCCCCGCCCTGGCGCCAAGCTGAAAAGGCTCGCTGCGCGGGCGCGTTTCACGCTGCGCCAGCATGTCGCGGGCAATCTGGATGCATTGATGCTCCAGGTTGCCGCCGCCAATAGTGAGAAACGTCTCCCGCGCAGTGACCACCATTTTGGTGCCGCTGGCGCGCGGCACCGATCCTTTCTCCTCAAGCAGCGTCAGCAGAATGCACGGCTCTCTTTTATCCCGCAGCGCCGTTAAAACGGCCAGCCAGTCGTCAAAGTGCATCATGCCCTTCCTTCTTTTGCGCCTGCACAGCCAGAAAAACCCGCTCCGGCGTGGCGGGGGTATTCATATCACCAAGTATGTTGTAACTACTGACGCTGGAAATCGCGTCCTGTAAGGCGCACCAGACGGAAATGCCCAGCATAAACGGCGGCTCGCCCACCGCTTTTGAGCGATAAACCGTCTCCTGCGCGTTGGCGGCGTTCTTCAGCAGCTCAACGTTCAGCACCGGGGGAACATCGCTGATGGCCGGAATTTTGTAGCTCATCGGGCTGTCGGTCACCAGCCTGCCAGCGCTGTCCCAGACCAGCTCTTCTGTGGTGAGCCAGCCTGCGCCCTGGACAAATCCCCCCTCGATTTGTCCAGTGTCGATAGCCGGATTCAGCGAGTTGCCTGCATCATGCAGGATATCGGTGCGCAACAGCCGGTACTCGCCGGTCAGGGTGTCGATCAGCACTTCGGAACAGGCGGCGCCGTAAGAGAAGTAATAAAACGGCTCGCCGCGCCCCGCTTCCCGGTCATAGTGAATGCCTGGCACCTTGTAAAAGCCGGTGGCGGAGAGCGGCACCTGGTTAAGCCAGGCGAGGTTCGCTACGTCTGCGAAGCTGAAATAACGTCCCGCCGCGCACACTACGCCATTGTTGAAACTGACCGCCTGCGGCTCACATTTGTGCAGGCGACAGAGCATCTCCACCAGCCGGGTTTTCAGGGTTTGCGCGGCAATCTCCGCCGCCTTGCCGTTGAGATCGGCGCCCGACGAGGCTGCCGTCGGCGACGTATTAGGCACTTTTCCGGTGCTGGTCGCGGTTACCTGGATCTTCTCAAGCGGCAATTGCAATACGTCCGCCACCACCTGCGCCACTTTGGTGTTTAACCCCTGGCCCATCTCGGTGCCGCCGTGGTTGAGCTGTACCGTGCCGTCGGTATAGATAAGGATCAGCGCGCCAGCCTGGTTAAGAAAGCTTGAGGTAAACGAGATGCCGAACTTAACCGGCGTAAGCGCCAGGCCGCGTTTCAGCACGGGGTTTTGCGCGTTGAACGCCCCGATCTTTTCCCGGCGAGCGGCATAGTCAGCGGAGCGCATAAGCTGGTCAGTGATAGTCTGCAACAGATTTTGCCGCACCTTCTGGCCGTAATGGGTCACGTCACGCCCTTCGGCGTAATAGTTGCGCAGCCTTACTGTCAGCGGGTCGAGGCGCAGTTCTCGGGCAATGCGCTCCATTATCTGTTCAATCGCCACCATGCCCTGCGGCCCGCCGAAGCCGCGATAAGCGGTATTGGACGCCAGATGGGTTTTGCAGCGGTAGCCGGTTATCCGCGCATCGCCCAGGTAATAGGCGTTGTCGGCATGAAACATCGCCCGGTCGCAGATAGAGCCGGAAAGATCGAGCGAATAGCCGCAGTTGGCGGCAAGATCGATTTTGACGCCGTGCAACACCCCTTCGTCGGTAAAGCCCACGTCATAGCGAACAAAAAACGGATGGCGCTTGCCGGTGATGCGCATGTCGTCGCGGCGGGCGAGACGCAGCTTCGCGGGTCTGCCGGTTAAGGCTGCCGCCAGCGCCGCGTGGCAGGCGATCCCCGCCGCCTGGGTCTCTTTGCCGCCGAAGCCGCCGCCCATGCGCCGCATATCAACCGTGACTTTGTTCATGGTCACGCCCAGCACCGACGCCACCAGCTTTTGCACTTCCGTTGGGTGCTGGGTAGAAGAAAAGACCTGCACGGCGTTGTCTTCACCCGGCAGCGCCATGGCTATCTGCCCCTCCAGATAAAAATGCTCCTGTCCGCCGATGTGAAACTGCCCTTGCAGGCGGCGCGGCGCCGTTTTCAGCGCCCCGTCGACATCGCCGCGCTGCTGCACATGGGGCGCTTCCACGTAACTTTCCCGCGCCAGCGCCGTTTCGACATCCAGCACCGCGTCCAGCGGTTCGTACTCAATGACCGCCGCCTGCGCCGCTGCTCTTGCCGCCTGTGGCGTTTCAGCGGCGACCATTAATACTACTTGTCCATGATATTCCACCTTATGCCGGGCGAATAACGGGTCGCCTGGGGCAAGCGGGCCGATATCCAGCTCCCCCGGCACATCCTGCCAGCTAAACACGCGCGTTACGCCCGCAATGGCGTAGCAGGCTGAGGTATCCACACGCACTATGCGCGCATGCGCATGCTGGCTCAGCACAGGACAAAGATGCAGCAGCCCAGGCGGCGCCAGCTTATCGTCAATAAACTCCGCCTGGCCGGCGACCTGTTTATCTGCGCTCTCATGTTTGCGGCTGCGCCCGGCCCGGCCCGCGAGTTCGCGCCGAAACTGCTCCAGCAAAGCCTGTTCTGAAAGTTTTACGGGATTAGTGGACATAGTCGAAAACCTCCAGCGGGGCGGATTGGGTTTGTTGCAGGTAATAGCGTTTAAGCAGGTTCTGCGCGACGGCCAGACGGTAGGCGCCGCTGCCGCGAAAATCAGTTAATGGCTGGAAATCCAGACTCAGCGCGCGCCCGGCGGCCTCTATCGTCGCATCGGTGAAAGGTTGCCCGATGAGCGCCTGTTCGGCATGGGTTGCGCGGGCAGGCACCGCCGCCATGCCGCCAAAGGCAAGGCTTGCGGCGGCGATCACCCCCTCTTTCACAGCAATATTGAACGCCGCCGAGACGGTGGAAATATCATCTTCATGCCGTTTCGCCACCTTCCACGCGGAAAACGAAGGTGACACTGTCACCAGCGGAATGATGATAGCTTCAATAAATTCGCCGGGTTGTAGCGCGGTTTTGCGATAGCTCAGAAAGAACTGGTCCAGCGGCAGGTGGCGCGTGGTTTCGCCGCAGCGCAACGCCAGCGTGGCATTCAGCGCCAGCAACAGCGGCGCGCTGTCGCCGATGGGCGAGGCATTCGCGAGATTGCCGCCAGGCGTGCCCAGATTGCGGATCTGCTGCGAGGCGAAACGCTCAAGCATCCGGCTGAAAGCGGGAATAACCGACTCAAGCCGCTCGCCGCAGGCGCTAAGGCTGGCCGCCGCGCCGATGCGCAGCGTCTCGTCAGTGACCTCGATGCGCCTGAGGGCCTCCACCCCGCCCAGAGAGATCAGCAGCGGCAGCGTCTGGTGCTGCTGGGTGATGGCGAGAGCCAGATCGGTGCCGCCCGCCAGCAGCCGCGCCTGGGGATGCTGCGCATAGAGCGCCGCCAGTTCGTCCAGGGTTTGCGGCATTAAAACACGGTTACGCTGGTTCAGCCCGGCGGCGGCGTGCGAAGCTAATTCCTCCAGGCGTACAACGGTTTGCGCTTCATGCTCTGTGAAGCTGTCGGCTTCATTTTGCTCACAGGCGCGCTGCGCCGCCTCGACAATCGGTCGGTAGCCGGTGCAGCGGCAAAGGTTGCCGCCAAGATGCCGCTCTACCGTACGGCGATCGGCTTCTGCGGCCGATTTTTGCAGCGCGAAAGCCGACATCACAAAGCCCGGCGTGCAGAAGCCGCACTGCGAGGCGTGATTATCCGCAAAGTGCTGCTGCACCGGATGCAGCACGCCGTTGTGAGCCAGATCTTCCACCGTCAGCAACTGCTTGCCATGGAGCTGGCTCACCAGCAGCAGGCAGCTGTTGGCGGTTTCATAACGCATTCGTCCTGCCTCCACGCGGCCAAGCACGACGGTGCAGGCGCCGCAGTCGCCCGAGGCGCAGCCCTCTTTGGTGCCTGTGCGCCGGGCGGTTTCACGCAGCCAGCTCAGCACCGTGGTGTTCGGGTCGGTCTCTTCCAGGGCGATCAACGTCTGGTTTTGCAGAAAACGGATCATGCCGCCACCTCCAGCGCGTCGCGCTGCCAGACGCATTTACCGTTCACCCAGGTGCGCCAGATGTTGCGATCGTCGCCAAGCGTCATCAGCACAAAGAGCTTTTCGTAAATGTCCCGGCTGTTGTTGAAGCGCAGCGTCTGTAACGGCGTGACTGCCGGGTCCAGCACCACGAAATCCGCCTCTTTGCCCGGCTGGAAGTTGCCGATCTGCTTATCCAGATCCAGCGCGTGCGCGCCGCCGAGCGTGGCGTGATAAAACGCTTCGCTGGCGCAAAGCTTATAGCTTTGCAGTTGCGCCACTTTGTACGCCTCGCCGAGCGTTTGCAGCATGCTGAATGTCGTGCCTGCTCCCACATCGGTGCCAATGCCCATGCGCACCCGCTTGTGCCGGCACGCCTGCAAACGAAACAGCCCGCTGCCTAAAAAGAGGTTGGAGGTAGGACAAAAGGCCACGGAAGAGTCGGTCTTATGCAAACATTCCCACTCCTGCTCCTGAAGATGAATGGCGTGAGCAAAAACGCTGCGTTTCCCGGTGAGCCGGTAATGATGATAAACATCCAGGTAGGTTTCATGTTCCGGCCACAGCGCCCGCACCCAGGCGACTTCATCCAGGTTTTCACTTAAATGCGTATGCACCCAGGTATCGGGGTACGCTTCGCGAAGCTTTTGTACAGCGGCTAACAGCGCGGGCGAGGAGGTAGGGGCAAATCGCGGCGTTAGCGCATACCCCAGCCTGCCGTGATTGTGCCAGCGGTCGATAAGCGCGCGCGTCTGCTGCTCGCTTTGCTCTACGCTTTCGGTGAGATAGTCCGGCGCGTTGCGATCCATCATCACCTTCCCGGCGATAAGGCGCATTTCCAGCTGCTGCGCCGCGCTGAACAGGGCATCAACCGATTGCGGATGCACAGTGCCGAACACCAGCGCGGTTGTCGTGCCGTTTGCCAGCAACTGGTTCAAAAAGAATGCCGACATGCGCGCGGCGTGATCGGGGCTGTGGTACTGCCCTTCCACCGGAAAGGTGTAGTTTTCAAGCCATGTCAGCAACTGCTCGCCATAGGCGCCAATCATCTCGGTTTGCGGATAGTGGATATGGCTGTCGACAAACCCGGGCACGATGAGCTTGCCGCGGTAATCCTGGTAGTCATTCTCATGGCGAAGCTGAGCGCATCCCTCTTCCCAGGGCACCAGGCTGACGATACGCCCGCCATCAAGAAACAGCAGTCCGTCTTCCAGGCTGCGGGCGCGTTGCGCAATCTCTTCAGCGCTATCCGCTACGTCGCTGATATCAAAAAAATGGCCGCGAATGGCCGTAGTCCATGTTGTCGCCATGGCGATTCCTCATCATGCGCGCTGAGCGCGCTTTGCAGGTGATGTGATGAAGAAGCTTTGCAAAGACGATGCCAGTTTATACTTTTTAATTTCACCTTTAATTACAATAAGTTATATGAAAATGTTACTTGTTGCGCAACAAAAGCCCGCGGTAACGGCCTAGCAAACGGTTGCGAAAGAAAGCAACCGATTTCGATTTAACATTCCCGCAGATCGCTGCACCATTACCCTGCGCTTTAACGGCTCATTTGCACCAACAAGACGCAAACCGGCGCTACCACAATCTTCCTTGACCGGGAGCGGAATGCGCGTGCTAAGGTAATACGACACAAAAAGCGTTGAGGAACAGCAAGATGATTATTCTGGTTACCGGTGCGACGGCAGGTTTTGGCGAATGCATTACCCGTCGGTTTATTCAAAATGGTCATAAAGTTATCGCCACGGGGCGCCGCCAGGAGCGCCTTCAGGAACTGAAAGAAGAGCTTGGCGATAACCTCTATACCGCGCAGCTTGATGTTCGCAACCGCGCCGCCATTAAAGAGATGCTGGGCAGCCTGCCCCTTGAATGGCGTGAAATCGACGTGCTGGTTAACAATGCCGGCCTGGCGCTCGGTCTGGAGCCTGCCCACAAGGCGAGCGTGGAAGACTGGGAGACAATGATCGACACCAATAATAAAGGGCTTGTCTATATGACCCGCGCCGTGCTGCCAGGCATGGTGGAACGCAACCGCGGCCATATTATTAACCTCGGCTCAACCGCAGGCAGCTGGCCTTACGCGGGCGGTAACGTTTATGGCGCGACGAAAGCGTTTGTGCGTCAGTTCAGCCTGAACCTGCGCACCGACCTGCACGGCACGGCGGTGCGTGTGACCGATATCGAGCCGGGCCTGGTGGGCGGCACAGAGTTCTCGAACGTGCGCTTTAAGGGCGACGATGATAAAGCGGGTAAAACCTACGAAAACACCAACGCGCTGACGCCGGAAGATGTGACCGAAGCGGTGTGGTGGGTCGCTACCCTGCCGTCGCACGTGAACATTAATACGCTGGAGATGATGCCGGTCAGCCAGACTTACGCCGGCCTTAGCGTTCATCGCAAATCCTGATTTTGCCTTCCTGCCCGGCCGCGCTGGCCGGGTATGGGCGGGGTAACAAAAAAATGGTAGATTGAACCGTTACCCGCTGATAAAAGTAAAAATCGATGGCTGCTGAAACCCCGCTCAACCCGACTCAACCGGTGAACCAACAGATTTATCGCATTCTGCGACGCGATATTGTCCACTGCCTTATTCCCCCTGGTACGCCGCTGTCTGAAAAAGAGGTTTCGGTACGCTTTGATGTCTCGCGCCAGCCGGTGCGTGAAGCCTTTATCAAGCTTGCGGAAAACGGCCTGATCCAGATTCGCCCCCAGCGCGGCAGTTTTGTTAACAAGATTTCACTGGCGCAGGTGCGCAACGGCTGCTTTGTCCGCCAGGCCATTGAACGCGCCGTGGTTCAGCGGGCCGCAACGATGATCACCGACGCCGATCTTTATCAGCTTGAACAAAACCTTAACCAGCAGCGCACCGCCATCGATCGTAAACAGCTTAACGACTTCTTCCAGCTCGACGATGAGTTCCACCAGAAACTCGCCCGGATGGCGGATTGCCAGCTCGCCTGGGATACGGTGGAAAACATTAAAGCGACCATCGACCGCGTGCGCTATATGAGTCTTGACCACGTCTCGCCGCCGGAAATGCTGCTGCGCCAGCATGCCGATATTTTTCATGCGCTGGAAAAACGCGATCCGCAGGCCGCGGACGACGCCATGCGCGTGCATTTGCAGGAAATTAGCGAGTCGGTACAGTTGATTCGCCAGGAAAACCGCGACTGGTTCAGCGAAGAGTAAACCGCGCGTGATATTCATCACACAAATACGTTGATTTTGATCGAGATTAACGTTTTTCGTCGTCCGCTTTTTAAAATGGGGCTCGTCTGAATTGCTGACTTTCATTCAGAGGAGAAACCACCATGATGACATACGATCGTAACCGCAACCCTATCACCACTGGCAGCCGCGTTATGGTAAGCGGTACTGGCCAAACCGGCGTCATTACCGCCATTCACAGCGAAGGCCTGAATGCCGAACAGGTACGGCGTGGCAAAACGGTTGAAGTGGAAGGGTGTGAGGGGAAATTCGAACCCGTTGAGCTGATTCGTCTCGGTTTACATTAATGTGGTGAATGCCGCCCGGGGGCGGCATTTTACGGTTTCAGCCGCGCGGCTGCGCATACTGCGCCACTGTCGCCTTCGCCCCTTTCGCCAGCAGCAGCTTGTAAGCTTCCGTCACCTGCGCCACAAAATCGGCCTCTTTCGCCAGGTCTTCGCCAAAAATCGCTTTCAGCCCCAGCAGCGCTTTAACCCGCGCATCGCCCTCTTCGCTGGCGCGCACCGCGTGTTGAATAGAGTCAAGCAGCGGGTCGCAAACTTCGATCGCAGCGCCCTGCTCGTCCACGCCGCCCACATAGCGCATCCAGCCCGCCACGCCCAGCGTGAGCAGCTCATAACGGCTGCCGTTCGCCCGGTGCCAGCGAATGGCGTCCAGCCAGCGCTGCGGCAGCTTCTGACTGCCGTCCATCGCGATTTGCCAGGTGCGGTGGCGCAGCGCCGGGTTGCTGTAACGCTCAATAAGCAGGTTCGCATAATTCGCCAGATCGACGCCCTGCACTTTTAACGTCGGCGCCTGCTCATTCAGCATCAGCGCATGCGCAGCGCGGCGGAAATGCGCATCTTCCATACAGTCGTTGATGTGTTGATAACCGGCCAGGTAGCCGAGATAGGCCAGGAACGAGTGGCTGCCGTTAAGCATACGCAGCTTCATCTCTTCAAACGGCACGACATCTTTTACCAGCTCTGCGCCCGCCTTTTCCCATTCCGGGCGGCCCGCGACAAAATTATCTTCGATAACCCACTGGCGGAACGGCTCACAGGCGACGCCTGCCGGGTCGCGCACGCCGGTGATGCGCTCGATTTTATCCAGCGTTTCCGCCGTCACCGCCGGAACGATACGGTCTACCATCGTCGACGGAAAAGTCACGTTTTGCTCAATCCACTGCGCTAACTCTGCGTCCAGCGCCCGGGCATAAGCCAGAACGACATTGCGGGTGACATGGCCGTTTTCCGGCATGTTATCGCAGGACATCACGCTGAAGGCGTTAAGCCCTGCCGCTTTACGCTTCGCCAGCGCCGCAACAATAACACCCGGCGCCGATTTCGGCTGATGCGGGTTTTGCAGGTCAGCGACGATAAACGGGTTATCCAGCGCCAGTTCGCCCGTTGCCGGCGAGTGGCAATAGCCTTTTTCAGTGATGGTCAGTGAGACAATCGCCACCTGCGGCTGACACAGCGCATCCATGACGCGCTCAAATCCGTCGACCTGCGCATGGAGCGCTTCTTTTACGACGCCCACTACGCGGGCGCGCCATGCCTCTGCCGACATCTCCGCCACGGTGTAAAGGCGATCCTGACGGTTCAGGTCGTCAATCTGCTGTTCGCCGCCAATCAGATTGATTTCGCAGTAACCCCAGTCGCTATTGTGTTCGGCGGCAAGAATATCGGCGTACACGCCCTGGTGCGCGCGGTGAAATGCGCCAAAGCCCAGGTGAACGATGCGGGTAGTTAAGCGGTTGCGGTTATAGGCAGGCAGAATGGCTTTTGCCGTTAAGAGACTCTTTTCCATTTTATGATCCAGGGTGAATGAAAAGACCGGGTCAGATTACATCTTGTATGGTTGTAGACTTTGACTTGTATTAATCTTTGCCCGATTGGTACAACATCATTGACAGGTTGTGTGACAGCTTTTACATGACGTGTTGGTTTAACGGGCGAGCCATGTCTGGCTGGCTGCCGGGATGCGGGCGCACCCCGGCAGCGGATGACGGCGCGGTTGACGGCCCGCTTAGTGTCCCCAGCCCTGGTATTCGCCATGGCGCCGCTTCGGTGCGGTTTCCGGCATGGTGAGCAAGCCAATGACGGAGATAATGCCCAGCACAATCACATAGGACGCCATGCCGTAGTAATGCCCACCGGTCATTTGCAGGATTTTAACCGCCATCAGGCCCAGCACCCCGCTGCCCACCAGCGAGCCGATTTGCCAGATAAGCGCAATGCCGCTACAGCGAATATGGGTCGGGAAGAGTTCAGGAAAGTAAGACGCTTGCGGCGCATAACACATGCTATGCCCAAGCGTAATAACGACAATCATCGCGATTTGCGTCAGCCAGTAAATATCCTGATTAATAGCCATAAAGAAAGGAATGATGGCGATGACCTGAAGCAGCGCGCCAGCAATATAAACAGGCTTGCGCCCTATTCTGTCGCTTAACGCGCCCATCGCCGGAATAGCGATAATTTCCAGCAGGACCGCAACGATCATGCTGTCCATTAAAATCGTGGCGTCCAGGTTATTTGCTTTGCCGTAAGCCAGCACGATAACGGTAAACATGGCGAACGTGCAGGCTTCAATTAATTTTGCGCAGACGCCTTTAACCACAATACCGGGATAATTACGGATGACTTCAATAACCGGTCGCGATTCTGCTGCTTTGGTTTCTCTTATCTGGGCAAAGACGGGGGATTCATCAATGCGCAGCCGAATAAACAACCCAACGATCACCAGCAGCGCGCTGAGTAAAAACGGTATGCGCCAGCCGTAATCCATCATGGCCTCTGGCGAGAGAAAACTGTTCAACAAGGCGAACAGCGCCATGGGTAAAAGAAAGCCTGCCGGCGCGCCAATCTGCACCCAGCTTGAAAAGAAGCCGCGCCGCTCCGGCATGGAGTATTCGGCCGTCATGAGCACCGCGCCCGCCTGCTCGCCGCCTACGCCAAACCCCTGTAATACCCTGATTAAAATTAATAATACGGGCGCCCAGATGCCGATCTTTTCATACGTTGGCAACAGGCCGATACAGAATGTGCCCAGCCCGACGATCAGGATCGTAATAACCAGCGCTTTTTTACGCCCGACCTTATCGCCAATATGACCAAAAACGATCCCGCCCAGAGGACGGGCTAAAAAACCGACCGCATAAGTGGCGAATGCGGCGAGCGTGCTAATAAGCGGATCGCTGCTCGGGAAAAAGAGATGGCCAAAAAAGAGCACGGCCGCGGTGCCATAGGCGAAAAAATCATAATATTCCGCGGCAGTGCCTATGGCAGAGGCAGAAGCTACCCGCTTTATTATTGGGGTGTTATCAACATTATTCTTAATATCTGTTGTGCTAACCATAATGTTCTACCTGTGTCAGATTCAAAATGATGTCAGGATGTAGGGTTTATTGGTTTACCAGTTCCACAGCGTACCGTCTTCAAGACGGGCGACCGGTAAATAAGCCGGATCGTAGGGGTATTTCGCCGCCAGCTTTTCATCAAATTCGATGCCCAGTCCCGGCTTTTCGCCCGGATGCATATAACCGTTGTCAAAGCGCCAGCTGTGCGGGAAAACTTCCAGCATCTGTTCCGAATACCCCATATATTCCTGCACGCCGAAATTAGGCACCCAGAGGTCGAAATGGAGCGCGGCGGCGTGGCAGATGGGCGACAAATCTGACGGCCCGTGGGAGCCGGTGCGAACCTGATAGAGCGAGGCGAAATCCGCGATGCGGCGCATGCCGGTAATACCGCCCGCGTGCGTTATGGTGGTGCGGATATAATCGATAAGCTGCTCTTCAATCAGCTGCTTGCAATCCCAGATACTGTTAAACACCTCTCCCACCGCAATTGGCGTGACGGTGTGCTGACGAATAAGGCGAAAGCAGGCTTGGTTTTCCGCAGGCGTCGGATCTTCCATCCAGAACAGGCGATAGTCTTCAATGCTTTTGCCAAAGCGCGCGGCCTCAATGGGCGTCAGGCGGTGATGCATGTCGTGCAGCAAATGTTCGTGATAACCGAACTTGTTACGCACCGCGTCAAAAAGTTTTGGCGTGAAATCGAGGTATTTCTCCGTAGACCACAGCTGCTCTTCCGGCCATTCGCCTTTGGTGGCGGGTTCATAAGCCTGCCCCTTGCCTTTCGCCATACCGTAAGTGGTTTTCATTCCCGGTACGCCGCACTGCACGCGAATCGCTTTAAAGCCCATCTCTTTATGGCGCGCGTAGTCGTCAAGCACTTCATCAATGCTGTGGCCGGTGGTGTGGCAGTACACCATCACCCCTTCGCGCGAAGCGCCGCCAAGCAGCTGGTAAAGCGGCATACCGGCGGCTTTGGCTTTGATATCCCACAGCGCCATGTCGATGGCGGAAATGGCCGACATGGTTACCGGGCCGCGGCGCCAGTAAGCGCCTTTGTAAAAGAACTGCCAGATATCCTCAATGCGCTGCGCATCGCGCCCGACCAGTTGCGGGCAGAGATGGTCGCGCAGGTAGCTCGCCACAGAGAGCTCACGCCCGTTGAGGGTGGCGTCGCCAAGCCCGGTCAGGCCCTCTTCCGTGGTGATTTTAAGGGTAACGAAGTTTCGGCCCGGACAGGTGACAAAGACTTCCGCTTTGCTGATTCTCATGAACACATCCTTCTCTTTTTTCGTATTCAGTACATTTCTGAATGCATAGTAATCAACTGACCTAACTACCATACAAGTTGAACAAGCAAAAAAATGCGCCCCGGCTCACAAAGTAAAAAGGCGGGCTGGCGGTCATGCCGTTAACGGCTGCGGGGAGTTATTCTCAGGCGCGCCCCCAGCCCGCCACGATAATCAGCATGCCGCAGAGTGCCACGCCTGCGCCCAGCCAGTCATACAGGCTGAGCTTTACGCCATCCACCACCCGCAACCACAGCAGCGCCGTCATGACATAAACGCCGCCGTAAGCCGCATAAACGCGCCCGCTTGCTACCGGATGCAGCGTCAGCAGCCAGACAAACAGGGCAAGCGACAGCGCCGCGGGCACCAGAAGCAGCGGCGTACCGTTTTTTTTCAGCCACAGCCAGGGCAAAAAACAGCCCACGATTTCAGCAAGCGCAGTGGCGAAAAAAAGCAGCGTCGTTTTGATCATATTGAGGTCCATCGTGGATAATTAGAGCATCGTCGTGCGCTGTGCGCGCTAAAAAGGCGGTGATATAGTAAAGCCTGTCGGTTAACCGGCAAGTGTTGCTTCACATTAAAGGAAATCGCAATGAAAACTCTCCTTCGCCACACCCTGCTGATGGCGCTGGTCGCTGGCGCATTCAGCCTGGCGTTACCGGCGCAGGCGGAAACCAGCAAGCTGATTATCGAGTCCGGTGACAGCGCGCAAAGCCGCCAGAATGCCGCGATGGACAAAGAGCAATGGAATGACACCCGTTCTTTACGCCATAAAGTGAATACCCGCGCCGAAAAAGAGTGGGATAAAGCCGATGTCGCTTTCGACAGCCGCGATAAGTGCGAACAGAGCGCCAACCTTAACGCCTACTGGGAGCCGAACACGCTGCGCTGTCTTGACCGCCGCACCGGCCGCGTCGTCGCGCCCTAATCCGCTCCTTCCAAAGGCTTCCGCGCCGGAAGCCTTTTTCTTCGCTACAAAGGATTTGTCATGTCTGAACTGACTGTAAAACTGCGCCCGCTTGAGCGCGAAGATCTTCGTTTCGTCCACCAGCTTGATAACAACGCCAGCGTTATGCGCTACTGGTTTGAAGAGCCGTATGAAGCGTTTGTCGAGCTTTCTGACCTGTATGACAAACATATCCACGATCAGAGCGAAAGACGTTTTGTTGTGGAATGCAACGGCGAGAAAGCGGGCCTGGTAGAACTTGTTGAGATTAACCATGTGCATCGCCGCGCTGAGTTCCAGATAATTATCTCGCCCGATCACCAGGGCCGGGGGCTGGCGTCGCGCGCCGCGAAGCTTGCCATGGATTACGGTTTCACGGTGCTTAATCTCTACAAGCTCTATTTAATCGTCGATAAAGAAAACGAGAAAGCGATTCATATTTATCGCAAGCTGGGTTTTCAGGTTGAAGGCGAGCTTATCGACGAGTTCTTTATCAACGGCGAATACCGCACCACCATCCGCATGTGTATCTTCCAGCATCAGTATCTGGCGGAGCATAAAACCCCTGGCAGCAGCCTGCTTAAACCCACCGCGCAGTAAAGGCGGCGTTATTGCGGCGGGTAGCCTGTTGCTGCCTGCCTGCACGCAGAGCCAGCCGTATCAATAATAATCAATGGTGTTTTTGATGGTGTAATTGTGATGCACCGGCGGGCTGGCGCTCTCGTCCGTTATCTCCAGCTTGCAGCTCACCGGGTTGAAATGCCTGTCGTAATCGCAACTTTGCTTCACGCGCCCCAGGGTTTTATCGTTAAGGGTGCTGACCGCCGTGTAATCCAGCTTTTTGCGATTGTCGGCAACGGTGGCGAGCACGGTCATTTTCGTCTGGCCCGCCACCGTGACTTTACCCAACGGATAGCCTTCGGCGTCGTAGCGATAATCTATCGTCGCGTCTTTGCCCCGCGCTTTAACAACAAAACCGCTGTCGTTGGTGTCGTAGGTAATCCCTGCCGCAGGCAGTTCCGCCAGCTGGCATTTGCCCTGTAATTTCACCCGTTTCTCCTGCGAAGCGGCATCCAGATAAAAATTCGCGTTCAGCACCAGCGCGGCGCCGGAGTTATCTTCCAGATTATGAAATTCCAGCGTATCAAAACAGCCTTCCTCAGAGACCGTGCCGGTTATCCTTTTCGCTACCTCGCCTTTTTCATTCATCAGCGTCTGGCTGAAATCTTTCACCGGGCCGCGCAGCGGGTCGAAATCAAATTCATTAGAAAAGCTCGCCATCTCTGGAGTAAAGGCTTGCGGGGCGGATGCGCCGTCGCAGCCTGCCAGCAGCCAGAGGGCTGGGAGCGTCATCAGGGCTTTTTTCACGCGAATGTCCATAGGTCCTTAGTGTTACATACATGTTAATACAAGGATTTACGTTCTGTCTGCTATCCTTAGTTTATCTGTTCAGGAGAAAAGGAACGTAATATGAAACGCCCTGTACTGGTCAGCACTTTTCTGCTTCTCGCCGCCGTGCCTGCGCTGGCGCAGCAAAATTCCTGCGAACGTGTGCGGGATGAGATCCAGCAGCGTATTCTTAACAACGGCGTGCCGGAGTCGGGCTTTACGCTTTCCATCGTACCCAACGATCAGGCGGATAAGCCGGACGCCCAGGTGGTCGGACACTGCGCTAATGATACGCAAAAGATCCTTTATACGCGCACCAGCAGCGCTAATGCCTCTTCCGCTTCAGACTCCGCGCAGGATGGCTCGCACAGCGAACCGCAATAATCCGCCACGGGCGCATAAGCGCCCTTTTTACTGCGCCTTCTTTGACCGCTGATAACGCCTCATCCGACGAAAACGGTATTCTTCTTTCCCTTACGCTGCCTTAAGGGACTTTAAAATTGACCAGTAAGCTAAACGACATCGCCCTTTGCGCGCGCGTGCTCGGCGCGCTTTTTTACTATTCTCCATGCGCGCCGGAAGCCGCGCCGCTTGTTAAGGCGCTTCGCGAGGAAGCGTGGCGCGGCCAGTGGCCGCAAACCCTGCCTGTAGATGAACAAACCCAGGCCGGGTTTCGCGAGCCGGATGGCGAAGAGACGCTGGAGCAGGCCTGGCAGCGGCTGTTCATTGGGCCGTGGGCGCTTCCCGCGCCGCCCTGGGGTTCGGTCTGGCTCGATCGTGAAAGCGTATTATTTGGCGATTCCACGCTGGCGCTGCGCCAGTGGATGCGCGACAACGCCATTACCCTTGAAACGTCCGCCAGCGAGCCGGAAGATCATATCGGCATGCTGTTGCTGATGGCCGCGTGGCTTGCGGAATCGGGCAAAGCGTGCGCGCTTGAGCAACTGCTGGCGTGGCATCTGCTGCCCTGGGCCGATCGTTTCCTGGAGGTGTTCACTGAAAACGCCGGGCACCCTTTTTACGTTTCGCTGGGCAGATTAACCCGCCAGACGCTGGCTTACTGGCGCGAACAGTTAGTGATGCCCGTGGCGCAAAAGCAGCTTTATCGCTGAACGCATGGCGGGCGGCGGACCGGCACGCTAAACGATGCCGGATAAACGCCACCCGCCGTTTTCGCTGCGCATCAATGAAAGCGCGTCCAGAGCGCTATTAATACCCAGGCGCTAAGGCACCAGAGCGCGACGGCAGCGCCCAGCGCCAGCGGCACCCGCATCATTGCGCTGAAAACCCACAGCGAAGCCAGATAGACAAAATAGGGAATAATCGACCACATACCGAAAATCACCGTCGCGCGCAGCGCCTCAACCCCGCGCTCGGTCACGACAATGTAATGCGCTATAAGCGCGAAGGTAGGAAAGAGCGGAATCAATCCGGCGATATAGTAATTTTTCGTTTTCGCCAGTATGCCGATAAGCACGACCACCGCCGCGCCCAGCACCGCTTTTATTAATAATCCCATGCCCTGTTTCCCGGCCCGAATTGGTAAGAGAAATGAAACTACCATATTCGGCGTCCGCCAGGAAAACGAAAGCCTTTCCAGAGGGTTGCTTCATTCGCCCGTCAATCTGTCTCCTGTACATTTATTCCGCAACTTTATCATCGCTTATCTAAACGATTTTTTTGTCGTTGTTACGGTGTCACTTTAGGAAAACGTTTTTAAGATAATTCTCCCTGCGGGTAAATAAGCGAGACGGCGTAAGGCATAACCTTTATTCCCATAAAGAATATGCGCCTGGACCGCTCCCGCTCTGACTGGAATCCTTCCCGCCCCGTTGCTATAGCACTTTACACCGTCGTGAAACACGGCATAACAACAGGCAACGTTCACTTTGCCATAAATAAGCCTTTAGGGAGCGCGCCATGCAAACGGCTTCACTTGCTAAACGTACGGTTCTCGCTGTTGCGGGGCTACTTATCGCTGTTGGATTACTGGTCTGGGGCATTGGTCCGGAGGTGATTAAAACCCGCCAGGAAGATCTGTTTTATCTGGGTAAACAGCATCTGCTACTGGTCTTTAGTTCTATGGCGCTCGCGCTGCTGGTGGGTATTCCAAGCGGGATTGCGCTAAGCCGGCCTGCGGCACGCCGCTCTGCGGAATATGTGATGCAAATTTTTAACGTCGGCAATACCCTGCCGCCGCTGGCTGTGCTGGCGCTGGCGATGGTGGTTATCGGCATCGGCGAAAAGCCCGCTATCGTCGCGCTGTTCCTGGCCTCGCTGCTGCCCATCGTGCGCAATACCTACGCGGGGCTTTGCGCCGTACCCGGGTCGCTCATTGAGGCGGCCAACGGCATCGGCATGACAAAGCGCCAGCGTCTGCTGCAAGTCGAGTTGCCTAATGCCTGGCCGGTGATCCTTTCCGGCGTGCGCATCGCCACCGCCATTAACGTCGGCACCGCCCCGCTCGCCTTTCTTATTGGCGCAAGCAGCTACGGCGAACTTATCTTTCCAGGCATCTACCTGAACGATTTCCCGACGCTTATCCTCGGCGCGGCGGCCACCGCCCTGTTCGCCCTGATTCTGGATATGGCGCTGGCCGCGCTGGGCCGCCTGCTCAGCCCGCACACCGCCTGATAATAAGGAGCGTTAAGATGAAATTCCCCCGTTTGTGCGCCCTGCTGGCGGCCACCATGCTCTTTAGCAGCGCGGCGTCCGCCCGTCCGCTGGTGCTGGCGACAAAAAGCTTTACCGAACAGCACATTCTTTCCGCCATGACGGTGCAATACCTGCAAAAGAAAGGTTTTCAGGTTGAACCGCAAACCAACATCGCAACGGTGATTTCCCGCAACGCGATGATCAACAAACAGGTCGACATGACCTGGGAATACACCGGCACCTCGCTGATTATCTTCAACCGCATTAAAGAGCGAATGACGCCGGAGCAATCTTACGCGACCGTGAAAAAGCTCGATGCGAAGCTTGGCCTGGTCTGGCTTAAGCCCGCGGCGATGAACAACACCTACGCGTTTGCCATGCAACGCAAACGCGCCGAGGCGGAGCATATCGCCACCCTGTCTCAGCTGGTGGAAAAAATTGAGCACATTCGTAAGACCGACCCGGACAATAACTGGCGTGTGGCGCTGGATCTTGAATTCGCCGGGCGCAGCGACGGCATGAAGCCGTTACAACAGGTTTACAACATGCCGCTGGACCGCCCGCAGATCCGCCAGATGGATCCGGGTCTGGTCTATAACGCCATTCGCGACGGCTTCGTGGATGCGGGTCTGGTTTACGCAACCGACGGGCGTGTTAAAGGGTTCGACCTGAAAGTGCTGGAGGATGATAAAGGCTTTTTCCCAAGCTACGCCGTCACCCCTGTGGTGCGCCAGGATACGCTTGCTGAAAACCCGGGGCTTGAGGAGGCGCTTAACACCCTTTCCGGCCTGCTGGACAACGACACCATCACCACGCTCAATGCGAAGGTGGATATTGACCACCAGACGCCGCAGCAGGTCGCCCGCGACTTTCTGCGCAGCAAAGGTCTGCTTTAAGGAGAGCCGATGGATACGATTCACTACATGATTGATAACGCCGGCTACCTTGGCGCGCTGACGCTGCAACACCTGTGGCTGGTGCTGCTGGCGGTGGGTCTCGCTATTGTCACCGGCGTGCCGCTCGGCATTTTAATTGTCCGCTATAAGTGGCTGGCGACCCCGGTGCTGGGGCTCGCCACGCTGGTGCTGACGATTCCTTCCATCGCCCTGTTCGGGTTGATGATCCCGCTCTTTTCGATGATAGGCCAGGGCATTGGCGCTCTGCCCGCCATTACCGCCGTCTTTCTTTATTCTCTGCTGCCGATTGTGCGCAACACCCATACCGCGCTCGACAGCCTGCCGCCAGGGCTGCGGGAAGCGGGCCGGGGCATCGGCATGACCTTCTGGCAACGCCTGCGCTGGGTGGAGATCCCGATGGCGCTGCCGGTGATTTTCGGCGGTATTCGCACCGCCGTGGTAATGAATATCGGGGTAATGGCCATCGCCGCCGTGATTGGCGCAGGCGGTCTGGGCCTGCTGCTGCTCAACGGCATTGGCGGCAGCGATATCCGCATGTTGATTGCCGGAGCTTTAATGATTTGTCTGCTGGCGATTGTGCTCGACTGGTTACTGCACCGCCTGCAAGTAATGCTTACGCCTAAGGGGATTCGATAATGATAAAACTGGAAAACCTCACCAAACAGTTTACGCAGAAGAACGGACAGACCGTCAACGCGGTCGACCACGTTAACCTGAACGTACCTGAAGGCGAAATGTGCGTGCTGCTCGGCCCTTCCGGCTGTGGCAAAACCACCACGCTGAAAATGATTAACCGCCTGATTGCGCCCACCAGCGGCAAAATTCTTATCAACGGCGAAGATACTACTGGTCTGGATACCGTGACGCTGCGCCGCAACATCGGCTACGTCATCCAGCAGATTGGCCTCTTCCCGAACATGACGATAGAAGAGAACATCACTGTGGTGCCGCGCATGCTGGGCTGGGACAAGGTGAAATGCAAGGAACGCGCCACCGAGCTGATGTCGATGGTGGCGATGGATCCGAAGCGCTTTCTCAACCGTTACCCGCGCGAAATGTCCGGCGGCCAGCAGCAGCGCATCGGGGTGATCCGCGCGCTGGCGGCGGATCCGCCGGTGCTGCTGATGGATGAGCCTTTCGGCGCGGTCGACCCGATCAACCGCGAGGTGATCCAGAACCAGTTTCTGGAGATGCAGCGCCAGCTGAAAAAAACCGTCATGCTGGTCAGCCACGATATTGACGAAGCGCTGAAGCTTGGCGACCGCATCGCGGTATTCCGCCAGGGGCGTATCGTCCAGTGCGCCAGCCCCGATGAACTGCTGGCGAAGCCGGCGGATGAGTTTGTCGGCTCTTTTGTCGGCCAGGACCGCACGCTTAAGCGCCTGCTGCTGGTGCAGGCGGGCGATGTCACCGAGGCGCAGCCGACCATCACCGTGCGCCGCTCCACTTCACTTGCCGAAGCCTTCGCGCTGATGGATGACAATGACATGCGCTCGGTTACGGTGGTGGATGAAAACGAAAAACCGCTGGGCTTCGTGAAACGCCGCGAGGCGCGCGGCGCGACAGGCGAATGCGCCGACCTGCTGCATCCGTTTCGCGTCACCGGCAAGGCCGAGGACAACCTGCGCGTGGTGCTTTCTAAACTTTATGAGCACAACACCGTCTGGATGCCGATTGTTGATGAAGAAGGCCGTTACAGCGGGGAGATCTCGCAGGACTATATCGCCGACTATTTAAGCTCCGGCCGTACCCGCCGGGCGCTCAATATTACCGGCGCGTGATTGGCCTGCGTAAAAAAACGCCTCCCACGGGAGGCGTTTTGCTTTACGCGTCGGGCCAGTCTCACACCGCTTTCGCGCAAGCCTCCAGGCCCAGCGCGGAGATATCGACATACTGGCTCAGCTCGCGCTGCTCGGCGCGCGGCAGATAAGGCAGTTCGCCCACCAGCGGCCCGGGTAATTTTTTGCTCAGCACATCGATGATTTCCGCGTAATGCGCAAGCCCCGGGTTGATGCGGTTCGCCACCCAGCCGATGAGCGGCAACCCGTCGCTGGTAATGGCCTGCGCAGTGAGTAACGCATGGTTGATGCACCCTTCCTGAATGCCCACCACCATCAGCACGGGCAGTTGTTCCTGCACTACCCATTCCGAAAGCGGGCGCAAATCGTTCATCAGGCTGCGCCAGCCGCCGGTGCCTTCCACCACCACGTGGTCAGCCTGAATCGCCAGGCGCGCCAGGCCGTCGGAGAGCAAGGTGTAATTAATAGGGCAGCTGTGCGCCACGCTGCTTTCGTCTTCACTCAGGGCGATGGGGTTGATGGCGTGATAAGGGAGATCGAGGGTTGAGACGCTTTGCAACACCAGGGCATCCCGGTTGCGTAATCCTTCTGGCGTCTCTTTGCTGCTTTTAGCGACAGGCTTAAACCCCACCACGCTTTTACCACTGGCGGCCAGGGCCTGTAGCAGCGCGCGCGAAACCACCGTCTTCCCGACAGAGGTATCCGTACCGGTTATAAAGAAACGCTTAAGCATCACTGACTCCACGGTTATGCTCAGATAAATACAAACGAGAATAATTTAGCGGTGAAAGTGTAAAATAAGACGGTTGGCCTCAGATTGAGATAGCGCAATTTTTGGTGGATGAGGTAAAAATTGTTACCCCTGGAGAAGGCGAATTAATAACGAACCGTTATACATCGCATCTTTCACCAGCGCGGCGCCCGCCATGGTGCCCCGGTTAGAGAACTGCGTGCTTTCCACCGCGATACGATTACTGTAAGCAGGCAGCGCCTGCTGGCGAATGCAGTCGGCGATGGCGGGGAAAAGGATCTCCGCTGCGCGGTTGAGCGGCGAGCCTATCAGGATTTTCTGCGGGTTAAACAGGTTAACCATAATGGCCAGAATGCGGCCGACATTGGTGCCGACGCCAAGAATGATGTCGCGCGCCAGCAAATCGCCGCGCAGCGCTGCGTCGCACAGCGATTCCACCGAAAGCGGCTGCCCGTGCAGCATGGAGCCCATCGACTGGTTCATCCTCTGCTGCGCCAGCTCCAGCACGCTGTCAATGCTGGCGATGGTTTCAAGGCAACCATGATTGCCGCAGTAGCAACGCTTACCGAACGGGTCGACCTGCGTGTGGCCGATCTCCACCAGCGAACTGCTGCCCGCGTGCAGCAAGCGGCCGTCGGTAATCACGCCCGCCCCCACGTTGTGGTCGATAACCACCTGAATAACATCCCGCGCGCCGCGGGAAGCGCCAAAAAGCGCCTCCGCCATGGTCCAGGCGCTGATGTCGTGTTGAATAAAAACCGGCACGCCGGTGTGGTTTTCCAGCGCTTCGCCAAGCGGCATATCCGTGATGTCGTAAAAAGGCATTTGCCGCACCAGACCGCTCTCCGTATCAATGATGCCCGGCAGCGTAATGGCGATGGCGGTAAGGCGCTCCAGCTTCTGCTGATGACGAATAAAAAAGGTGTCGACATGTTCGATAATGCGCTCAAGCAGCGGTTTTTCCGCCACGATAGCCAGGTCAAGCTGCTCTTCCACCACCAGCTTGCTGCTTAAATCACGCAGCGCGAGGTTGATCTCCCCACGGTTGATACGAACAGAAAGGTAGTGCCAGGCTTCGGTTTCCACCGCCAGCCCCACAGCCGGACGCCCGCGGCTGCCCGGCTCCTGGATCTCCGTCTCCTGCACCAGATGCGCTTCGAGCATTTCACGAACGATTTTTGTGATGCTGGCGGGCGCGAGTTGCGCGAGGCGAGAAAGGTCGATACGTGACACCGGGCCGAGCTGATCGATCAGACGATAAACCGCACCTGCATTCGTTTGTTTTATTTGATCAATATGCCCCGGCTGGCTGTCAGCAACCACGTCTTGCTTCCTTATTTTCACGCTGCGAAATAAACCTTCGGCTATGGTGAAGCACTTCTACAGCTATCGTCAAATATTTCACCAGGCTTGTGATTTACCGCACATTTTTACACGCTGTAACGCGGCGTTAACGCGCTAACGCCGCTTCGCTGACCAGCGCGATAAACCGCTCGCTGGCGGCGCTGCGTTCATGGTGCTTCGACCAGACCAGCCACATTTCCGAAACGGCGTCCGGCTCCTCAATCGCCACCCAGCGCATCTCCTCCAGCCGCACCCGCTGGAACGAAGCAGGCAGAATAGACACGCCAAGCCCCGCCGCCACCAGCCCGATGATGGTCATCGCCTCGCCCACTTCCTGGGTTATCTGCGCTTTTACGCCGTGACGGTGCAGCAGGCCGATGATGTCGTCATAAAGCCCGGTCCCGACGTGCGGGTCGAAAAAAACAAAGGGTTCATCTGCAAGCTCCCGTAGGGAAAGCCGCTCGCGGGCGGCCAGCGGATGGTCGCAATGCAGCATCGCCATCAGCGGCTCGCGCAAAATCAGCCGCCACTCCAGCGTTTCCGGCAACGGCGTGTTGCGCATCAGGCCGATATCCAGCGTCCCTTCATTAAGCGGCATTATTTGCGCCCGGGTGTTAATTTCCAGCGTTTGCAGATGAACGTCCGGATACCGCTTGCGAAACAGCGAAAGGCTGTCGGATATGGCGCGAATAAACGGCGCGGAAGAGGTAAAGCCGATGCGCAGTTCGCCCGTTTCGCCCGCATGCAGCCTCGCGGCGCGCACGGCGGCGGCGTCCACCTGGCTTAAGATTTGTCGGCTGTCGGCAAGAAATTGCCGCCCTGCCGCCGTCAGGCTGACGCTCCGGTTAGTGCGCGCCAGCAATCTCGCGCCGATTTGTGCCTCCAGCAGCTGAATTTGCTGGCTTAAAGGGGGCTGGGAGATATTAAGACGGGCGGCGGCGCGACCAAAATGCAGCTCTTCGGCCACGGCGATGAAATAGCGCAAATGACGCAGTTCGACATTCATATGTTTAAAGTATCATTTAAGATTATTAATATATTAGACAGAAGAATGGCAATTTTCTACTCTGAAATGAAGGCGATACCCGCGGCCTGCAACAGTGGGGATAAAGCCTCAGGAAATCACTTTGAGCCGTACATCCACAGCCAGCGAACTGACCGCCGCTGAAGCTGAAGCCTCTGTCGTAAAAACCCCGGTCGTCTGGATCAAACGCGGCACGCCGCTGTTTATGCGCGTCACCCTTGCGCTCTTTTCCGCAGGACTCGCTACCTTCGCCCTGCTCTATTGCGTTCAGCCTGTGTTGCCTGTGCTGTCGCATGAGTTTGGCGTAACGCCTGCCCAAAGCAGTCTTTCGCTTTCCATTTCCACTGCCATGCTCGCGGTCGGCCTGCTCTTTACCGGCCCGCTGTCTGACGCCATTGGCCGCAAAAATGTCATGGTAACGGCGCTGCTGCTGGCCTCCTGCTGCACGCTGCTTTCTACCCTGATGACCAGCTGGCACGGTATTTTGATTATGCGCGCGCTGATTGGCCTGTCGCTGAGCGGCGTGGCGGCGGTGGGCATGACCTACCTTTCTGAGGAAATACACCCAAGCGTAGTGGCTTTCTCGATGGGCCTTTATATCAGCGGCAACTCCATCGGCGGCATGAGCGGCCGACTGCTGAGCGGCGTGGTAACGGACTTTTTCGGCTGGCGCGTGGCGCTGGCGGCCATCGGCTGCTTTGCGCTGGCGGCGGCGCTGATGTTCTGGAAGATCCTCCCCGCTTCGCGCCATTTCCGCCCCGCCTCCCTGCGCCCTAAAACGCTGTTTATTCACTTTCGTCTGCACTGGCGCGATGAAGGGTTGCCGCTGCTGTTCGCCGAAGGTTTTTTGCTGATGGGCGCGTTCGTGACCCTTTTCAACTACATTGGCTACCGGCTGATGCTGTCGCCATGGCACCTGAGCCAGGCGATGGTGGGGCTGCTTTCCGTTGCCTACCTCACCGGCACCTGGAGTTCGCCAAAAGCGGGCGCAATGACGGCGAAATTCGGCCGCGGCCCGGTGATGATAGCCTTTACCGGCGTAATGCTCTGCGGGCTGCTGATGACGCTGTTCTCTTCGCTGTGGCTGATCTTCGCGGGCATGCTGCTTTTTTCAGCGGGCTTTTTCGCCGCCCACTCGGTCGCCAGCAGCTGGATAGGCCCGCGCGCTAAGCGCGCCCGAGGCCAGGCCTCTTCGCTCTATCTTTTTAGTTATTACCTGGGTTCAAGCCTCGCGGGCACGCTGGGCGGCGTCTTCTGGCACCATTATGGCTGGTACGGCGTGGGCGGCTTTATCGCCCTGCTGCTGGCAATGGCGCTGGCGGTGGGCATACGTTTACACCGGCGTGTCCACTAACAGGCGCCGGGCCTCGTGTTTGCGCAGGGTTAATGGTACTTTCATGGTTTCCCCATCCTGCCACGAGGCCTTATGGAACTGACAAATTATCAGCGACTTACCCGCACCTTCCTGCGGCTTTCCCGCTTCTCTCATCTTTCGTCCATCGCCAGCTGGGATATGTTTGCGATGATGCCGCCAGGCGGCAGCCAGGCGCGCGGCGAAGCGCTGGCGGAAATGAGCGTGCTTCAGCATCAGATCCTGACCGATAAAAACGTCGGCCAGTGGATTGCCGGCGCGGAACAGGAGAACCTTAATGACGTTGAACGCGCCAACCTGCGCGAGATTAAACGTCATTACGAGCAGGCCTCGCTGCTGCCGGAAGCGCTGGTGGAGGCGAAATCACTGGCGGGGAGTCGCTGCGAGCACGCCTGGCGCACCCAGCGCCCGAATAACGACTGGGAAGGCTTTTCGCAAAACCTGAAAGACGTTGTGAAGCTGAGCCGTGAAGAGGCGACGCTGCGTGCCGAAGCGAAAGGTTGCTCCCGCTACGACGCGCTGCTTGATATTTTCGAACCGGAGATGACCAGCGCGCGCCTCGACGTGCTGTTCGCCGACCTCAAAAGCTGGCTGCCGGATCTGCTTGCGAAAGCGACGGAGAAACAGGCGCAGCGCACGCTTATCGCCCCGCAAGGCCCTTTCCCTACCGCCACCCAGCGCGAACTGGGGCTGGAGGCGATGAAGCTGCTTGGATTTGATTTCAACGGCGGGCGTCTTGACGTCAGCGCGCACCCTTTCTGCGGCGGCGTGCCGGAAGATGTGCGCATTACCACCCGATATAATGAAAATGAGCTTTTCAGCGCGCTGTTTGGCGTGATCCACGAAACCGGCCACGCCCGTTACGAGCAAAACCTGCCGCGTGAATGGCCAGGCCAGCCGGTGCAGCTGGCGCGCTCTACCGCCATTCATGAATCGCAAAGTCTCTTTTTTGAGATGCAGCTTGGCCGCAGCGAAGCTTTCCTTATGCGCCTGTTGCCGCAGATCGCCCAACGTTTCGGCGAGCAGCCCGCCTTTGCGCCGGAGAATTATGTGGCATGGAACCAGCGCGTGAAGCCAGGTTACATCCGCGTGGACGCCGACGAGGTGAGCTACCCGGCGCATGTCGTGCTGCGCTATGAAATTGAGCGGGCGCTTATCGACGGCGATATTGAAGTGGAAGATATTCCGGCGTTGTGGGATGAGAAAATGCAGGCGTGGCTGGGGCTTTCCACGAAAGGCAACTACCGCGACGGCTGTATGCAGGATATCCACTGGACCGACGGCGGTTTCGGCTACTTCCCTTCCTATACGCTTGGCGCCATGTATGCCGCGCAGCTTTTCCATGCCGCCCGCGCCGCCTTGCCGCAATTAAATGACGACATCGCGCAGGGCGATTTCAGCGCGCTTTTTGACTGGCTGCGCCAGAATATCTGGCAGCACGGCAGCCGCTTCTCCACCTCGCAGCTTATTACCCACGCTACGGGTGAAGAGTTGAGCGCACGCTATTTCCGGGCGCACTTAGAGGCGCGTTATTTATAAGGATACGGCGCCGTCTGCTATGGCAGGCGGCGCCCGCCCCACTCAGGCTTAATGCAAACAGCAGTTTTTATATTTTTTGCCGCTGCCGCACGGGCAGGGATCGTTACGGCCTGGCTTCAGTTCGGCGGTTACCGGCGTTTGCCGCAGTTCCGGCTGCGCCTGCCAGAACTGGCAGAGCTGCAATGCCGCCGGGCGAATAGCCTGCTGGCTTTGCTCATACTCCTGCTCCGTCATCCGCTCAAGCTTCTGGACATGCTCTTGCTGGCCATGCAGGGCGATTGCGTCAAGCGCCGGTTGCATTTCCGGCGCCAGCGTTGACCAGTCGTCCAGCGCCACGCCGCGCATGTAGCCGAAACACCAGTCCTCCACCACCACATACTCCCGGTCATTTTCTTCCCGGTAGCCGAACAGCGGTTCAAACTGATCCGGCGCGTCGTTTAAGCGGTCGGCAATATCATTCATATGCTGGAAGACTAGGTTCATAAAGCGCGTCATTTCGCGCTCTGAAGACCAGCGCGGGATCTGCTTTTCTCCGCCCCACAGCGCCGTCAGCCACTGAGCGGGTTCAATTTCGCGCGGGCCGGAGAGCAGCGCCGTCAGCATGCCGTCGAGCTCCGAAACGTCCAGCACCGAGTCGTCGTTGCCGTATTTCGCCAGCACGTCGTCAAGCCACTCCAGCTCTTTTTCGTTAAGCGGACCCTGGTTCATAAATGTGCCTCCTCAGGCGTGTTGACCTTTTTTCGGCATCTGCCGCTTTTACGTTAAACGCGCCGGATGATAAACGCATTGCGCGACGGATAAAAGCCGCGAAAGCTCAACGCATTGCGGCTGTACATCTTGTTACAGGCCGATACCAATGACTCACGGAAGCCGCGCGCGTTGCCGGATAGACTCTTTGCCACCGCCGGCTTGTGCGTTTATCGCGTTTTTTAAGAGGCCAGGAACATGCGCCGTTATCAGTTTGAGCTCATTCTTACTCTGCTTATTCTTTGCGGCGTGATTGCTGGCGTTTTTTATCTGTAAGCGGGGCTAGTGCGCTGATTTTGTTCCCGCTTTCACCGCGTCCCGTCTATAGTTACAGGGCAGGGTTACTTCTATAATCATAATTGCCCACCAGAGAGTGATATGCATAAAACCGTTGTCTTATTGCTGGGAACGTTTTTTCTGCCGGTCTTTTTTGCCCATGCGGATGTCGGCGAAGCGCCACAGGCGACCAGTGAGATAGCCACGCTGTTTTTTGGCCATGACGACCGCGTACGCGTTGATAACCCCACCGACGCGCCCTGGGATGCCATCGGTCAGCTGGAAACCGAGAGCGGCAACCTGTGCACCGCCACGCTTATCTCCCCGCACCTTGCCCTTACCGCGGGTCATTGCCTGCTGAAGCCGCCCCGCGGCAAAGCGGACCGCCCGGTGGCGCTGCGCTTTGTTTCGCTTAAAGGAGGCTGGCGCTATGAAATTCACGATATCGAAGGACGGGTTGAATCGTCCCTCGGGCGTCGCCTGAAAGCGGACGGCGACGGCTGGATTGTGCCGCCTTCCGCCGCGCCGGACGATTTCGGCCTGATTGCGCTGCGCAACCCGCCCTCCGCCATCACGCCGCTGCCGCTGTTCACCGGCGATCGCGAGGCGCTGACCGAAGCGTTGCGCAAAATGGGACGTCGCGTTACGCAGTCCGGCTACCCGGAAGATCATCTGGAAACGCTTTACAGCCATCGCGACTGTCTGGTCACTGGCTGGGCGCAGCGCAGCGTGCTGTCTCACCAGTGCGATACGCTGCCCGGCGACAGCGGCTCGCCGCTGATGCTTAACACCGACAACGGCTGGCAGCTTATTGGCGTGCAAAGCTCGGCGCCGGCGGCGAAAGACCGCTACCGCGCCGATAACCGGGCGATTTCAGTGACAGGTTTTCGCGAGCGGCTCGAGGCGCTCGCAAGCCACTAGCGGCCTGTCGCCCTGCTCCCGGCGAAGCCGCAGCAGATCGTCTATCGTCATCGGCTGGCTAAAATAGTAGCCCTGCAACGCGTCGCAGCCAGCCTGGCGCAGCAGCCATTTTTGCCGGGCGTTTTCCACCCCTTCGGCGGTCACCGCCATGCCAAGGGCGCTGGCGATGCGGATGGTGCCGCTCACCAGCGCGGCGGCCTGCGGGTCGCTGTCTACCCGGCCCGCCAGCGATTTATCGATTTTGATGGTGTCAAAATTGAAGCGCCGCAGGTAACCGATACTGGAATAGCCGGTGCCGAAATCGTCCAGCGCAATCGTCATGCCGAGATGTTTCAGGTTGGCAATGGCCGCCGCCGCTCGCTCCGGGTTCTCCAGCACGTAAGTTTCCGTTACCTCAAGCTGCAAACGCGCCGCCGGAAAATGGTTTTCCCGCAGTCCTCTCGCCACCTTGTTTTCAAACTCCGGGTCGCGGAACTGGGCGGGCGAAATATTCACGGAAAGCTTCAGATCATAAAGCGGCTGTAAATCGCGGCAGGCGCGGCGCAGGACAAACTGCCCCAGGGCATGGATCAGGCCGCTGGTTTCCGCGATGCTGATAAAGGTATCGGGCGCCAGTGCGCCTGCCGGGCGACGGGGCCAGCGCAGCAGCGCTTCAACCCCTACCATTTTCTCGCTGCCGGCATCGACGATGGGCTGGTACCAGACCTCAAATTCGTCGCGCTCCAGCCCGTTGCGGATATCATTCTCAACAAGCAGCTGAAATTCCCGCACCCGGTTAAGCTCACCGTCATAATGCATCAACCGCCCCTTGCCGTTGAGCTTGGCGTGATACATGGCAATATCCGCACGGCGGAACAGCTCTTTGCTGGAGCAATCCTGCAAGGAGCCGGAAGCGATGCCGATACTGGCGCTGATATGCAGAACTCGCTCCCCTACCTGCACCGGCGCGCTCAGATAATCAAGTATGCCGTTCGCCCAGCCGACCGCCTTTTCATGCGCCGCTTCGCCCTCCTGCAACATAGCGAACTCATCTCCGCCCATGCGCGCCAGCATGCCGCCGGATGGCACGCTCTGGCGAAAGGCGGCGGCAAGCGTAACGATAAGCTGGTCGCCGGTATCGTGGCCGTAAATGTCGTTCACATCCTTAAAACCATCCAGATCGATAAACACGACGCTCTTTACTTCGCCCTCGGCGCGCTGGCTGCCTTGTTCGAGCCGTTCGATCAGCGCCCGACGGTTCGGCAGGCGGCTTAACCAGTCCAGCCGCGCGATTTCCCGCGCCCTTTTTTCACCCCGCGCCAGCCGGTAGAGCCCAACGCAGCTAAAGAGAATAAACAGCAGGATAAGCCCGACGGCGCTCACCACTATCTGGATAAAGGTGCCGGAAGAGGCTTTGGCGGCCTGCGCGCCCGACTGCGAGGGGGTCCAGTTGAGATAGCCAAGGGTTTCGCCCGCCGCGCTTTGCAGCGGCACGCTGGCAGGCGAGATTTTCTGTTGCGTAAAAGCCAGCCCGGGCGCCTGGAAAGTGTCGCCAAGCTCACGCAGCAGCCCCGGCGTCAGGTGGCGGGTAAGCAGCAAATAGCGCCGGGTCTCTCCCTGCGCCTGCAATGGCGCCCGCATCGGGCGCACCAGGCCTATCGCCACAAACGCCACCCCTTCCTGCGTGCGCGTCAGCCCGGCGTAGACCACTTTGTCGTTACGCAGTGAAGCAGCATGCTGGCGGATAAGCGCATCCAGCCCCCGGCCGAAGAAATCACGGGTTTTATCACCGCTGGCGACGCCGTTAAACGCGCCCCACCGTACGCGGAAATGTTCATCAAGGATAAAGGTGCCGTCGTAAAGGTTGCCGATTTTAAAGCCCGTTCCCCACGTGCTGAAAAGCCAGCTTTCATCAAGCTTTGGGCGATAAACTTCCCTGACGGCGTCATCCCAGACCGCATTGTCCGTTACCAGCGCCGACATTTTATTCGCCGTGATCTGAATCGCGCCCCTGACGGACAGCGCGGTGCGATGCTCTTCTATCTCGTTGGTTTTGGCGCTGATTAAGTTAAGCGAGAGGTAAAGCAGCGTCACTACGGAAAAAATTAACCCGACGCCTGACAGAAATATCATCACGAAAAGTGCCCACGCGGTGGGCACAGTACGACCCCGGAACGGCTGATGCATCGGTTTTATTTTTCTCGCTGCCGATAATTTTTTAGGAATTTATGGATATACATTAGCAAAACATCACTCCAGCTAATCTATATATCCGCAAGCGAGACGTTTCGCCGTCATGGAGTTCTGACGGCGATCACATCAGGCGAGCTTTATTACAACCATGCCCACCAGCAGCAGCACGAGCCCGGCCCAGCCTTTATGGTTAAGGCGTTGGCCAAACAGCACCCAGCCCGCCGCCACGGTGGCGGCAATGCCGAAGCCCCCCCACAGCGCGTAGGCAACCGACAGTTCTATCCCCTTAACCGCCTGGCCCAGCGCGGTAAACGCAGACAGTACCGCCAGCAGCGACAGCACGCCATAAACGGGGCGGCGAAAGCCGTCCGAAAGCTTAAGCCAGATATTGGCGACGATTTCGAGCACGATAGCCAGCAACAGCCAGGCGGCATGGATCCATTCAAACGCCATGCTGCACCTCCGTGGTTTTGTTCTTCAGGGTGCCGGTTTTAATCAGCACAATCCCGCTGATTAAAATCGCAAGGCCGACCACTTTACTGACCGACAACGTTTCATCAAACAACAGAACGCTAAAAATCGTTATTAAGATAATCCCAACCCCTTCCCACATGGCATACGCCACGCCAAGGGCGATTTTTTTCACTGAAAAGGCAAGGAAAATATAAGAAAGGGAAATCATCACCATCATCAAAATAAATCCTGCCAGGGAGTCGTCCTGACTTGCCCATTTTAATGACAGCGTGCCGGTTATTTCTGCAACAATGGCCAGCGCTAATAAAATCCAGTAAAACATCATTTCTCTCCTGCTTATAAAACGCTACCGCAGCGTTGCGCCGCAGAGCAAAATAGATAAAAAATTAAGCGGTTAGCCACATCGCCAACGGGCGTGGGCGCAAGAGAAATGGCACTATAGCGCGCTGCGCCAGTGCTGCTCGCCGTTAAGGAGATAAAAGAAGTGTGAAGAGATGAAAAGCGAAGCGTTCGTCCTGATTGACCTGCTCATATAGATTCAATTTATCCGCGGTATTGCTTCTCGTCGTTGCGGATGAAAATTGCCCTCGGTAGTTAAACACGTAAAAATTAATATCACGCTGCAATAATAAATTCAAATATTTTGCAATTCTTTACGCCAGCGTTTTATCTGAACCCGCCTGCTATTTTGTTGCGGAAATATTATTAATTTGTTTTTTCCTCTAAAAACAAGGTTTATTTTTCACGCCAGGCCGGGCCAGTTTTATTATCGTGACTGCCTGTTTTCCGTTCGTTTTATTTAAGCCGGGCGCCGTGAGACGCCGCAACTTTTTGCTTAAGGCGCTGCTCACCGTGCTGACTGCCAACTAAACTCAATGAGACAGGATTCGGGCACGCTGTCGCGCGCCTCATTACGTTTACCTTTACGGAGGTTGGTATATGGTCAGAAAAAATCTGGTGAACGCCACTATTGTGATTACCGGCGCGTCCAGCGGCTTCGGGCGCGGCGCGGCGATAAAGCTTGCGGATATGGGCGCAAACGTGGTGCTGGCCGCACGCCGAAAAGCGGAGCTTGAGGCGCTCGCCGCTGATATTACCGCCTCGGGCGGCAAAGCGCTGGCGGTGGCGGTAGACATAAGCGACCCGGAACAAGTGGCGATGCTCACCGACAGCGCCATTCAGCGCTTCGGCCATATTGATATCTGGATAAATAACGTCGGCGTGGGCGCGCTGGGGTTTTTCTGGCAGATCCCGGTGGCGGACCATGCGCGGCTTATTGACGTCAACCTGAAAGGGCTTATTTATGGCGCTCATGAAGCCATCAACCATTTTATTTCGCAGGGGTTCGGCGTGCTCATTAACGTCGGTTCGGTGGACAGCGAGGTGCCGCTCGCTTATCAGGCCTCTTACGCCGCCTCCAAAGCCGCCGTGCTGAGTTTGAGCCGCACGCTTAACGAAGAGCTTCAACTGAATGATTTTAAAGATATAAAAGTGGCGACGGTGATGCCCTGGGCGGTGGACACCCCCTGGTGGACGCACGCGGCTAACTATACCGGCCACGCGCCGCGCATGGCGGCGATGGATGACCCGAAAATTGTTATCGATGCGCTGGTGGAAGCCTGCCTGAATCCGCAGGAAGAGATGCCGGTAGGCTGGAAAGCCCACGCCTCGACACTCTCGCATAACCTCTTTCCCGATACGACGGAAAAGTTGTCGGCAAACGTCGCCCGCCGCTCAATAGCAAAAGCGCAGCCGCAGCCGAACAGCACAGGCGCCATTTACGAACCGATGGAAGGCACAGCGATGATAGAGGGCGGCATTCGGGCGCGCATGAAGCAAGAAGACGAAAACAAATAGCGCCTTCCGTAAGAGAAGCGGCCGCGCCTGCGGCCGCAAAGCCGCTGCCAATAAAGTTAAACCTGAAGCCATATTAATCATTTTCGCGCCTGGATAATAAAACGCCGCAGGCAAAACGGCGGGCTGAATAGCAAACCAGGCCGCGCCAAATACACCCCCTGCGGCCAATAAATAACCGCTAAATTAATATTGCCGGGGGTTTGTTTTTTTATGAATAAATTTTTACTTTTAGATTCATGAAGTTAAACAGACTAATCCTGTAAAGCGAAGCGGCGGGCATTGCTAATTGCGCCGCGCTAATTATACTGGATATACATACAGTATAAATAAACAGGCCGTTAATATGGATTGGTATAAGATTGACGCCTCCGCTTCACTTGATTTGCCGTTTTATCTGGAACGGATTTCCGCCGGTTTCCCCAGCCCGGCGCAGGATTATCTGGACGGCGCCATTGACCTGGTGCGCCAGCTGGTTCCCCACCCTTCCGCCACCTATGTGCTGCGGGTGACCGGTGATTCCATGCGCGACGCCGCCATTGTGGAAGGCTCGCTGCTGCTGGTGGATTTCAGCCTGCAACCGCGCCATGGCGATATCGTGGTCGCCCGCCTGGATGACGGGTTCACCGTCAAGCGGTTACAGCTCTGGCCCCGCCCGCGCCTGTGGCCGGAAAACCCCGCCTATGCCCCGATCCCGCTGCATGAACATGCCAACGTGGAAGTTATCGGCGTCGTCACCACGGTTATCCAGACGCTGCAAAACCCGGTGCAGGCGCGCTAGCTTTCGGGCGGCGCGCCTTGCGCCGCTCAGAGATCCACAAGCCTTAGCTTATCCCCGTAAGCGGCCGCGCTTTTCTCGCTTTTCTTTTTGTCGGTGATAATCAAGTCGATCTCCGCAATGCTGCAAACATGCGAAAGCGCGCGATAACCAAGCTTGGAGGAGTCCGCCAGCACAACGCGCGTTTTCGCGGCTTTAAGAATGGCCGTTTTTGTGGGCAGCTCGATGGCGTTGACGTTAGTGATGCCCGCCTCGGGATGCACCCCTTCCGCGCCAAGAAACGCCCAGTCTGCGTAAACTTCGCTGAACTTTCGCGTGGTATCCGGGCCAACCAGGGTGTAGGAGTTGCCGACAACCGCGCCGCCGGTAACATTCAGGTTGATGGCCGGATACTGGCTTAACAGCATGGCAATGTTCAGATCGTTGGTGATGACCGTCAGGTTCTTTTTTGTCGTGAGTTTTTCAGCAAGCTCATAAACCGTAGAGCCGTTATCCAGTATTACCGAATCACCGTCGGCAATAAGCGAAGCGGCATAGGCGCCAATGGCCGCCTTCGCTTCATGATGCCGGTTTTTACGGATGCTGTAAGGCGTGTCCTGTTCTTGCGTGACGAGCGCAGGCAGTACGCCGCCATGGGTTCTGATAATCTGCTGCGTTTTTTCCAGGTGAATTAAATCCCGACGAATGGTTGAACTGTCTACCGCGAAGGCTTCCGCCAGCTGGTTGGCATTCAGATACCCGGTGGAGCTGAGCAGGGAAAGGATCTTCTCCCGCCTCTCGTTTGCCTGCATTTCTTCATCCCTCGCACAATTAAGTGCAGTCGATTTTAACACATTATTCGGGCATCTCGCCCTTTTAACCCGGCTTTTAATGACTTACCTCACAGGCCAGCAATAAGTTAACCCTATCAAATAATCGATATCGTGCATTGACTTGCACGATATCGTGCATATAGGGTGTAACCGTACTGTTAACGTTACTGAGAGGTTTTTATGTCTACCCCCTATGAAAATGATATCGCCATGCAGCCGCAGGCCGTTGAAGCGCAACTTGCGAATCCGCTGCCCGCGACGCTGCGCACGGTGCAGCTTGCCAGCTATGACAGGATAATCCTGACCGGTATGGGTTCATCGGACTATGCGCTGATCCCGGTTGAGCGCGCGCTGGCTAACCGCGGCTACCCTGTCTGGCGGGTGGACGCCGGTCGCCTGCTGGATATGCCGGGGCTTATCACAGAGAACACCCTGCTCTGGGCGACCTCCCAGTCGGGCATGAGCGGAGAAGTGGTCGCTTTGCTGGAAAAAGGCCGCCGTCCGCGCACGCTGATTGGCCTGACCAACGACCGGGAAAGCGTGCTGGCTGCAAAAGCGGACGTGCTGGTGACGCTGGAGAGCGGCGATGAAGCGACCGTCAGCTCCAAAAGCTATCTCAACACGCTTATCGCCTGTCACCGCGTGCTCGCCAGCCTGCTTGGCGAAGATGAAGCGCAAGTGTGCAGCGCAGCAGCGGCAGCGCTTGCGGGCATTCGCTCGCTGGTGGGCGAAAGCGCCAGCGTGGCGGGCATCGCCGGGCAGCTCTTTACCGCCGAACGTCCCCGTATTGCTTACATCGGCACGGGCGCTTACGCCGCGAACGCGCTTACCGGCGCGTTGATCACCAAAGAAGCGTCGAAAGTCAGCGCCGAAGGGTTTATCGGCGGCGAATTCCGCCACGGCCCGCTGGAAACCTCCGGCAAAGGCATGCTGGCGGTGCTGCTTGGCAAACCCGGCGATGAAACGCTGGAAAAGCTCGCCGCCGAGATGCTGGCGAACGGCACCCAGGTTGTCACCATTGGACAAACGCCTTACGCCGGCTCGGCGCTGTTGCCTGTGCCGCAGGGCGAAGAGCTGGGCCAGTTGCTGTGCGGGTTTATCTACATTGAGCACCTGACGGTGGCGCTGGCGGAAAAAAATGGCTTTATCCCGGGGCATTTCCTGTACGGTCAAAAAATTACGGTGGCGGTATGAATCCCACAACCTCAGCGGTCAGAGCGGGCGTCGATCTCGGGGGCACAGGCACCCGTATCCTTATTCACGGTGAAAGCGGGATCGTAAGTTCCAGAACGGTTCCCACCGTACTGTTCAGCAGCATCGAACAAAGCCAGCGCGCGAAAGCGCTGGCCTCCCATGTGCTTGAACTCATTCCGCCCGGTATGGAGCTTGTCAGCCTGGGGATTGGCGCCAGCGGGCCGGTGGATACCGAAGCGGGCGTCATTACCAATAAAGATACGCTCGCCTGCTTTTCCTTTTTCCCGCTCGCGCAAATGCTGCGCGAGGAGCTCAGGGTAAAAGTCAGCATGGATAACGACGCCGTTGCCGCCGTGCTTGGCGAATATCACTTCGGCGCGGGCATTAACAGTCAGCGTCTGTTGATGGTGACGCTTGGCACGGGCATCGGCGTCGCGCTGCTGGAAAACGGCAAGCCGTTTCGCACCAGCAGCGGGCAGCATCCCGAAGCGGGCCATATTCCCATTTCCGGCAACCCGGCGCCCTGCTACTGCGGGTTGCACGGATGCTGGGAAACGCTGGCCTCGCGAAGCTGGCTGCAACAGAACCTGGAAAAGGCGCTGCCGGGCATCGCTTTTGAAAAGCAGGATCGCGATTTTTATCGCGAAATGGCGGCCCAGCGGGAAGACGTGGCGGCCCTGTTTCACCGCTACGGGAATTATCTTGGCCGGGGGCTGGTCACTTTATTAACGCTGTACGGGCCGGACCTGACGATCCTCAGCGGCAGCGCCGCCCATTATTACCCGCTCTTTAAAGAAGGCCTTGAGCAGGCGCTCACCCGCTCAGAAGCCTATGCCATTAATAAAACGATTGTTCCTTCTGAATTAGGCGACGTTGCCGGCGCGCTGGGCGCGACGGTTATTCCGTCACTGAATTAAATCATCACAACATGACTTATGGCAGGTGAATATTATGGTGCTTTCACAAAACAGACATGCGTCAGACAAGCCTGTAAAAATAAAAGCAAGCCTCTTTATCATGCTTTCCGTGCTTATCTCTTCTGTCGGCGGAATTATCTTTGGTTATGACACGGGCATTATTGGCGGCGCTATTGTTTATATCGGCAAAGCGTTTCACATAAACGATCTTATGCAAGGGGTGGTGGTCAGCACCTCTTTATTTGGCGCGATGATCGGCGCGCTCGCCGCTGGCCCATTGGGCGATAAATATGGCCGTAAGGCAGTGCTGTTTATTTCCGGTCTCTTTTTTGCCGTCGGCGCAGCCGGTTCCGGCTTGAGCCAGAGCATTGAAGCGCTTACCGCCGCGCGCATTCTTCAGGGGATAGGCGTCGGGGCCTCTTCGGTGCTTGTGCCTGTTTATATTGCCGAGCTTTCGCCTGCAAAGATCCGCGGCGTGCTGGTGACCTCTTTCCAGCTGATGATTACCGTGGGGATTGTGCTGGCCTATGGCGTTAACGCTGGCGCGGAAAGCAGCGGCGCCTGGCGCTTTCCGGTCGGCATCGCCGGGATCTTCGGCGTGATGCTGGCGGTGGGCGTGCTGTTTGTAACGGAATCTCCCCGCTGGCTTATTGCCGTCAAACGTCGGGATGCCGCGCTGGTTACGCTGAAAAAGCTCCGGGGAAGCGAAGATGTTGAGGCGGAAATGCAGGAGACAGAGCGCCTGGACAAAATTGAACAGCAGACCATGCGCTGGCGCGATTTGCTGAGCGGACACGTGCGCCCGATGATTATTATCGGCGTGCTGGTCGCCTTCTTTTCCAACGCCTGCGGTATAAACCTGGTCATCTATTTTGCGCCGCAAATCCTTCAGTCCAGCGGGTTTACCTCGTCGGTCTCCTGGATGGGCACCCTTGGCTTAGGCGTGACCAACGTTATTTTCACCGTTGTGGGTATGCTTATTGTCGACAAAGTCGGTCGTCGGCCGCTGCTGATAGCTGGCGCCGTTGGCTTAACCGCAAGCCTGGTTATTCTGGCGGTGCTGTTTTCCGTTCCGGCATTCCCCGCCAGCAACTGGCTCGCGCTGGCCTCACTGCTTTTTTATATTGTGATGTACGCCATTAGCCCAGGCATGCTTGGCTTTTTAATGATCTCTGAAATTTCGCCGTTAAGAGCGCGAGCCAAAGTCACCAGCCTTTCCATTTTTGTTATTTTCGCCACCAATCTGGTTATCGCCCTGCTCTCTTTACCCATGTTAAATGGCCTTGGCGTCTCGCAAACGTTCTGGATATTTTCCGCCATCTGCGTGGCTTTCACTTTATTTAGCTTTTACGTGCCGGAAACGAAAGGAAAAAGCCTGGAAGAAGTGGAGCTGTTATTTAAAGAGAAATACCACGCGGCGCAACAACAAAATAAAGCCGTAAATTAATTTCCGCCTGTTCTTTTAAGTAACGAGTAACTTCTGTTAACGCGTTGTCTGTATCAGGGTTTATTTACAACCGCCCTGACGGCTGCCTGCGCGCGCATTACCCTGGTGACCAGGCCTGCCAGCGGCAGGCCTGAGCCAGAAAGATTAATCAGGTTTGTGTTTCACTTGCGGCATCAGCAGCGTTGCCAGCCCTAACAGCGGAAGGAAACCGCAGGCGTTATACACCGAAACAATGCCGTAGAGATCCGCAAGTTTGCCAAGCCCTGCGGCGGCAATGCCGCCTACGCCGAACATCGTGCCGAACATAATGCCCGACACCATGCCGGTCCGCCCTGGCACCACCTCCTGAGCATAGACAACCAGTGCGGCAAAGGCGGACGAGAAGATGACGCCAATCACCAGCGTCAGCGCCACGGTCCAGAAAAAACCGACGTGCGGCAGAACGAGCGCAAAGGGGATCACGCCGAGAAAAGAGATCCACACCACCGCTTTGCGGCCAATGCGATCGCCCACTGGCCCGCCGATAAACGTCCCGACCGCCACCGCCGCCAGAAAGGCGAAGAGGCAAAGCTGCGCTTCTTTCAGCGAAACCGGGAAGCGCTGCATAAGGTAAAAAGTGTAGTAGTTGCTGATGGAGGCGATGTAGGTAAATTTAGCGAACAGCAGCACGCCCACGACGCTTAGCGCCAGGATTACCCGCCCCCGGGAAAGAGGCTCCACCGTGACGCGGTTATGCCTTTTGTTATGCGCATGGCCGTGGCGCACCGTCCACAGGCTGATGCGCGAAAGGACAAAAATCGCCAGCAGAGCGATTAACATAAGCCAGGCGACCGAGTGCTGGCCATGCGGCAGGATAAGAAGCGCCGCCATCAGCGGGCCGAACGCCGTTCCGGCATTGCCGCCCACCTGGAAAGCGGACTGCGCCGTGCCGAATCGTCCGCCGGAGGCCATTCTGGCCACGCGGGACGCCTCGGGGTGAAACGTCGACGATCCCACGCCCACCAGCGCCGCCGCCAGCAGCAGCATGGGGTAACTGCCCGCCATCGCTAACAGGCCAATCCCCAGCAGCGTCACCCCCATGCCTGCCGGCAGCAAAAAAGGTTTAGGGTGTTTATCGGTATACAACCCGACCCACGGCTGGAGCAGCGAAGCGGTTATCTGGTAGACCAGCGCAATCATGCCAATCTGCGTATAAGACAGGGCATAGCTCGCTTTAAGCATCGGGAATATCGAGGGCAACGTAGCCTGGATAACGTCATTGCAGGCGTGCGTCAGGGCGACGGCGCCGACAATATTGACGAGAAATTTAGAGGTATCCGTGGCGGGGGGAGCGATGGTTGCTGTTGTCCGGGCATTACATTCTGAAGAAGCCATTGACCTTATCTCTTTTGCAGGGGATCCATTACCGCGTGCCGCTTTACTGCGCATTGTTGGTTTCAGCGCGACAGGCAGGTGTTATCAGGCGCTGAGTTTTTCGGGCAGGCTGGCTGAAGCGACATCTTAAACGCTTTTAATGTTTCTGAAATGTAAAATAAAGCGTTTGCCGTGAATAACCGCCGCTACGCGATCCTCTTATTGCCGCGCCAACCGGGACGCCGTAAAACATCCGCCCCGGCTGGCAGCGTCATTAACGCTCCGCGAAGTTCAGCAACGCCTCGCCGTCAAGGCGATAGCGCACCCATTCGCTCTGGGGAAGCGCGCCAATGCTGCGGTAAAAGTCGATAGCGGGCTGGTTCCAGTCAAGCACGCTCCACTCCAGGCGTCCGCACTGGCGCTGTACCGCCAGCTGCGCGATATGTTTGATAAGCGCCTTGCCCGCGCCCTGCCCGCGCGCATCCGGCGACACATAAAGATCTTCCAGGTAGATGCCGTTACGACCAAGCCAGGTGGAGTAGCTGGTAAAAAACACCGCATAACCTATCGTCACGCCGTCCGCTTCACAGATAAGCGCTTCGGTTTTACTCTCTGCGCCAAACAGCGTCTCGCGGATCTCCTGCGGCGAAGTCACTACCTCTTGCGGCGCTTTTTCATAAACCGCCAGTTCATAAATCATGTTGTAAATCACTTCGGCGTCAGTATCGCGCGCTTCGCGAATGCGGATAGTCATGGGTTTTCCTGTGGTTACTGGATTGAGGCTGACAAGCATAAGCGCTATTTTGTCCTGCATGAAGTGCAACTAACTCAACAAATGATGAACGCTATGCATCCTGCGCTGCGAAAGCTTGACCTTAACCTGCTGCCTGTTTTCGAGGCGGTGTTTCGCCACCGTTCCGTAAAACAGGCTGCGGATGAACTCTTTATGAGCACGTCGGCGCTCAGTCATGCGCTTTCACGCCTGCGCGCCGCCTTTAACGACCCGCTTTTTTATCGCGAAGGCCACCGGATGTGCCCCACCGTCTACGCCAGCGAGCTGGCGCCCGCCATCGCCTCTTCGCTTGCGGCGCTAAACCAGCAGCTTTCGCCGCGGCCCGCTTTTGACCCTTCCGCCAGCGACTACTGTTTTCAGATAGCGATAACGGACTATACGGCTTTTTGCATCTTTCCGGGGCTGATAAAAGAGATTGAGCGCAGCGCGCCCGGCGTGCGCTTTGAGCTGCGCTATCTTCCGCACAGCCCGGCGCTGAACGAGCTGCTGGCTGGCGAAGTCGATCTGGCGCTGGGCTTTAGCGTGCCGGATGAGGTTACGCATCCGGATCTGGAGGCGATCGACTGGTTTGAGGATGAGTATGTTGTTATCAGCCATCCCCGCCGTACCGGCCTGACGCTGGAAGATTATCTGGCGGCCCGCCATCTGGTGGTCACGCCCTGGAATGAGCGCCAGGGCATTCTGGATCTCCAGCTGGAACGTCTGGGCCATACGCGCCAGGTGACGATGAAAACGCCCTCTATGCTGAGCGGGCCGTTTATCGTCGCGCAGAGCGATTTGCTGATGGCGATGCCGCGTTTCGCCGCCACCCGGCTGGCGCAGGCGGCAGGCGTCGCCCTGTTTACGCTGCCCTTTACCGTGCCGCCGTTCGAAGTAAAAATTTACTCCCACCTGCGCAGCGGCAAACGCGAGGCCACCGACTGGCTGAAGCAGGTTTTACGCCGCCTGGTCAGATAGCTATCCGGCGAGGTCACGCGCCGGCATCGTATTGTTCTGTATTTAAAAGGCGCGGCAAAAAAACGTAGCCATGCCGCAAAGGCAACAGTAGGTTTTAGGGAACGTAAAACGAGAAACCGCCATTCCCTGCAAAATGAATGAATAAGGAAAGCGCATGACCTCTTCAGACAGAACCCTTCCGGTTGGTTATTCCGATGTTGCGCCGGGCCATGTTGCAAGCGTAGTCACCTGCCTTGAAATGCTGAACGAGCCGGAAAAAAAAGGCGCCGCGCTGCCAGCCGGCGTGACGCTGGAAAAGCTGCAAAACCCCGATTTACATGCCTACCGCGCGCTGTTTCGCAAGGTCGGCTCCGCCTGGCTGTGGTATTCACGCCTGTTGATGAGCGACGAAAAACTGCGCGCCATTCTTAACCGCGAAAGCGTCGACATCTACGTTATCAAAGCGAACCAGCAGGAGGCGGGCATTCTGGAGCTGGATTTTAGCGAGCCGGGGCAATGCGAGCTGTCGTTTCTGGGGCTGACGCCCGAGGCCACAGGCAAAGGGCTGGGACGCGCCGTCATGAACCAGGCCATAAACCTTGCCTGGTCGCGCCCCATTCAACGCTTCTGGGTGCATACCTGCTCGTTCGATCACCCCTCTGCGCTTGGCTTTTATATCCGCTCCGGCTTCAGGCCTTACGCCGTTCAGGTTGAAGTGCAGGCAGATCCGCGCCTGACGGGCCACCTGCCTGCCGACGCCGCGCCGCACATTCCGGTTATCCGCCCGGTGAAATAATGCAAAAGCCAGTCGCAGACTGGCTTTGCTGGCAAAAGAGACGTTTTACCGCGCCCGGAACATCAGGGTGTCGGTGGTGAACGAGCCATCTTGCTGAATGCTAAAGTGCTCGCGCACGCTGTCGGAAACGGTCTGCTGCAACAGGCGGATCGCCGTCACCAGGGGCGCAGGCGTTCGCATCCTCGCCACCCAGCTGCTGAATTCCAGTTCAAGACGGTCAGCCGCCATTTCCTGCACCGTCATACCCCCTTCGTTGACCAGCCGCAGCCATTCGCCCTGCGAGTAGTTGCGGACATGGGACGGGTCGCGCAGCATTTCCACGGTTTGCAGCCAGACATCGCGCACCGGCTGGCCGGGCGAAGCGATATCCATCAGGATAAATTCGCCGCCGGGCTTCAGCACACGCTTTATTTCACGCAGCGCCATGCCGACATCGTGCCAGTGGTGGGCGGAATAACGGCTTATCACCACATCGAAACTCGCCGCCGGAAAAGGCAGCGCCTCGGCCTGGCCCTGGCGGGTGTCAATATTATGAAGTTCGCGTTCGCGCGCCGCCGCCTGCACTACCGCCAGCATTTTGTCTGACAGATCGTAAGCGGTAACGTGAGCGACCTTTGGCGCGGCGACGAAACTGGCATGGCCCGCGCCGCAGCCGATATCCAGCAGCGAGGCGTGCGCCTTATCGTCGAGCCACGCGGCCAGCCGGGTTAAATCTTTACCCTGCGCATGCACGCTGCTTTGCAGATACGCCTGCGCCTGGTCGCCAAACTGCGCCCCAACTAATGCTTCGTGTGTGTTTGCTGTCATTTTTATCGCCTTATGGTCAGAAAAACCGGAGGAGTGAAGGGACTATACTGCGCGCTTTATACGGGTACAATATTGCTACTTATACTGGTATCAGGGAGTACCACCATGGAAACCACGCCGCTTTCCGGCCCAAAAGCGCTGGGCGCTTTTTTACGCACCCAGCGGGAAAATACGCCGCCTGCGCTGCTCGGCATGCCCGTTACGGCTCGCCGCCGCACCCGCGGCCTGCGCCGTGAAGAAGTGGCCCAGCTAAGCGGCATCAGCACGACCTGGTATACCTGGATTGAACAAGGGCGGGATATCACCGTCTCCGCGCAGACGCTTTCAAACATTGCGACGGCGCTGAAAATGAAACCCGCCGAAAGGCACTATCTTTTCCGCCTGGCGCTGCAAAACGACCCGCTCGACGAGCCGGTGCCGCTGGTTGAAGAGGCGGTGCTGGCGGCGGTCAATCAGGTTTCAGGCCCCTGTTATCTGCTGGATTTAACCTGGAATATGCTGGCGTGGAACCCGCAGGCGCAGGCGCTGTTCAGCGGCTGGCTGGATAAAGACGCGCAGCCGAACATGATGCGGTTTATGTTTCTTCATCCGCTGGCGCAGCAGCTGGTGCTGGACTGGGAGACGCGCGCCAGCCGCATCGTCGCGGAACTGCGGGCCGACGCCATGCACTACCCGCATGATGAAGCGCTTAACCTTTTCGTAGAACAGATGACGCAGGAAAGCGCGACCTTTCGCGGCTTCTGGCAGCGCCAGCAGGTGATTGCGCGTGAAGGCGGCGAACGCCTTTTTCAGCATGAGCAGCAAGGACGGGTCGCTTATCGGCAGGTTAGCTGGCAGCTTGCCAGCAACCGTACGCTGAAAATGATCATGCTGCTGCCGGAAGCGACAGACTGAGGCCTGAAAAATCAGGCCGGGCCGGTCTCCTGTGGCGGCAATGCGAAAACGCAACCGGCGCGGGGCTGAGACCGCGCAAAAAGGCTTTACCTATGACCGCCGCCGTTCGGACGTCGCCATCTTCCACCACAATGCCGGCAGGCAGAGATCCGGCACCTGGCGCTTACGCGCGACGGCAGGTTTTTAACGGCGACAAAAAAGGCGCCCGCAGGCGCCTTTACAACGTGAACCGTTATTTCAGCCGGAAAGCGACAACGCTGTCGCCCGCTTTGGTGCCAAGCGAACCGTGACCGCCTGCGGCAATCACCACGTACTGCTTGCCGTCTTTGCCCATAAAGGTGGACGGCGTGGCCTGCGCCCCGGCGGAAAGCTCGGTTTGCCACAGCAATTCGCCGGTGGTGCTGTCGTAAGCGCGGAAGAAGTTATCCGCCGTCGCGCCGTGGAACACCAGGTCGCCCGCCGTCAGCAGCGGTCCGCCGTGCGCTACCATCCCCATCGGGAAGCCAATCGGGAAGCGGCCCGGCAGGAACGTGGTATTAAGGTTTTTGGTGGTACCGACGCGGCGCAGCCACTCGGTTTTACCGGTTTTCAGATCAACGCCCGCCAGGCGTCCCCACGGCGGTGCAATGCACGGGATCCCTAAGCCTGAAGCAAGCTGCTGGATGTGGATCGCGTAATCGCCGTTAAAGTTTTCGTTCCAGTAAGGCTGGCCGTCTTTGGTGAACATACGCTCGGTAGCCGTTTGCGGCGTGCGTTTGATCAGCGTGTATTTGTAAGCCAGACGCACCGGCGAAGCGACAAGCAGCTGGCGCTCCGGGTCAATGGCGACAGAGCCCCAGTTAAAGACGCCGATATTGCCCGGGAAAATAATCGCGCCCTGCTCCGTCGCAGGCGTCCACGGGTTGCCGTCGTAGCGCAGCTTTTTAAAATCGAGTCGGCAGGCCATCTGGTCAAACGGCGTAATGCCCCACATCGATTTTTCGGTCAGCGGCTGCGGGATAAAGTTCAGGCTGGAAACCGGCTGCGTCGGCGCGAATTTTTCGCCCGGCACGCCGCCCTGGGTGGATACCGGGGCTTCATTTACCGGGTAGACCGGCTCGCCAGTCAGACGGTTAAGCACAAACAGGTTGCCGGTTTTGGTCGGCAGGATCACCACAGGCTGTTTTTTGCCCTGGTAGTCGATATCGAGCAGCGAAGGCTGAGACGGGTTATCGCGGTCCCACAGATCGTGGCGGGAGCTCTGGTAGCGCCATTTGAAAGCGCCCGTGTTGAGATCCAGCGCCACGAGGGCATCGCGGAATTTTTCCGTATTGCTGGCAGGGTCGCGCTTTATGCCCAGCTCATCCGGCGAGGCGTTGCCGAACGGCACATAAACCAGGCCGTTTTTCAGATCGGCGCTGAGGGTGCCCCAGGCGACAGGCGTATCGTACGGGTAGTTTTTATCCGCGGCGACAGGCTGGGTCTCTTGCGGGTTAGCCGGATCGAAATTCCAGACCAGACGGCCGGTTACCGCGTCATAAGCGCGGATAACGCCCGACGGGTTGCCGCTGTTAAAGCCGTTATCCATCACCGAGCCGCCGACGATAACCAGCTTGCCGGCCACCAGCGGCGCAGCGGTTTGCATCAGCGCGTGCGGACGAACGTCGCCCATATTGGCATGCAGGTCAACCACGCCGTTATTGCCAAAATCGGCGCACGGCTTGCCGGTGTCGGCATCCAGCGCCACCAGTTGCGCATCGGTCGTGGCGTTAAAAATGCGCTTGCGGCAGATAGCCGGCTGCGTGCCGTTTTGCGCCGCAGCGTCAGCGACGCTTTCATAGTAGCTCACGCCGCGACAGGTCTGATGCTGTTGCAGGTAAGAGCGGTCTTTGGCAGGCGTGTGCTTCCACTTCACCTTGCCCGTTTCCGGGTCGAGCGCGTGCACTTCGTTATGCGGCGTACAGAAATAGAGCATGCCGTTGGCTTTGAGCGGCGTGGCTTCGAAGGTGTACTCCGTCGCATCGTCGCCTTCTCGTAAATCGCCGGTGTGGTAAGTCCAGGCGATCTCCAGATCTTTTACGTTATCGCGGGTGATTTGCTTAAGAGAGGAGAAACGCAGGCCGTTGGTGGTGCCGCCGTAGGCGCTCCAGTCGTTGCCGGCGACGTCGGCGGCAGAAGCCGTTCTCTCATTGGCGACAGTGCCTTCCTGCGGGATAGGGTCATAGAAGCAAAGCCCTGCTACCAGCGCAATCATCACCGCAACGGTAGTGCCGAGGAAAGGATGGAAGCGGCGCTGGCGGTTCGTCAGCGCGCGCACGCTCCAGGGGAGCGCGAGCCACAGGCCGATGACGCCGAAAAGGTCGCCGCGCGGGATCCACTGCCACTTATCAAAACCCGCTTCATAGATTATCCAGGCAAGCGTAATCCACATCAGCACGGCATAAAAAGAGAGCGCGCTGCGTTTGTTTTTAAACAGTAAAAAGGCGGTAATGAGCAGCCCCACCGCCATCAGCGCATAGAAAGGGCTGCCGCCTGCGAGCAGGAGCTGTCCTCCCATATAAAGCAAAGCGAGCCCGACCAGGGCGATCGCGATGCCAGAAATTTTGTTAATCATACCTCTCCCTAATGAATGAAAAAAATTACATAAATTTTACAAAATTTACGTATCTATGATACGTCCATCACAAATCAGTTAAAATTGGAATTCTGCTGTTGGGTTAGCAATTTGTGCGGCAATACGTTTTGTATTTGGTAAAACGACGGTTTGAATATAAGCGGGCACAAAAAAAGCCAGTCTAAGACTGGCTGAAGGAAGAGAAGCGGCGTCAGGTGCTGGCGCGCACGATAAGCTGCCACGCCATCATTACCCGCTCTGTCGGCGCGTGCGGGTTATCCATTTTTTGCAGCAGCAGGCTGAACGCCTTACGGCCAATATCGCGTGATGGCTGGGCGATGGTGGTCAGCGGCGGCGAAACCATTTCAGCAAGCTCCGTGCCGTCGAAACCCGCCACCGCGATATCCTGCGGCACGCGAAGCCCCGCCTGCCGGACCGCGGCCATGGCGCCCGCCGCCAGCGTGTCAGAAACCGCAAACACCGCGTCAGGGCGCGCCTGCGCCTGCAAAAGTTTTTCCATCGCCTGCTTGCCGGCGCTGAAGCTCAGCGCGCTGGCATAGGTTATCGCCTGCCACGCCAGACCATGGTTTTCCAGCTCCCGCAGATACCCTTGCTGGCGCAACTGGGCATATTTGTAGCTGAGATCGTGATTAATAAGCGCAACGCGCTGACGCCCGCTTTCAACCAGGTAACGCACCAGTTCGCGGGAGGCGTCGATATCGTTGATGCCGACGCAGGAGATATCTCCCGCATCGGCGTATTCAGCGCACTGTACCCAAGGCGTGTCGCCAATTAACTGGGTCAGCTCAGGCAAGGTGGTAAAGGCGTCCATGGTGATAACGCCGTCGACGATTTTCCCGGAGAGCAGTTGCAGGCTGGAGCGGGAGCGTTTGATATCGGAGCCGGAATTGCACAGCAGGATGCGGTAGCCCTGCTGTTCCGCCTGCTCTTCAATCCCTTTCACCAGCTCTGCGCAAAAGGGGTTGGTGATGTCGGAAACCAGCACCAGCACCATCGAACTGCGCGCGGTACGGAGCTGTCGGGCCAGCAGATTAGGTTGATAGTTACTGGCTTTGATCGCCTGGAGGACTTTCTCGCGGTTCTTTTCCTTTACGGTGTCGCTGTTGTTGAGAACGCGTGACACTGTAGCGACCGAAACCCCCGCCAGCCGGGCGATCTTTTGAATGGACATGGTGGTAATGCTTCCAGAGAAAATCAGTAAGTCAGCAGGCTACCATAAATTACGGCGCGACAATAAGTTAGCCCGGCGGCCAGGCGCGCCGGGCCGACGTTCAGTACGCGACCTTCACCCAGCGCTGCTGCTGATGGCTGCGCATAATCGCCTCCACTACCGCCATCACCTGCGCCCCGTCGTGAAACGTCGCAAAGTTCGCTTCGCCCCGGGCTGGCATCCGCCCTGCCTCTACCGCCTGGTAAAAAGCCTGCATCATGGCGCGAAACGCATCCGGCCAGCCTTCGATATGGCCGCCCGGGAAGCGCGCCCGCGCCGCGACCGCTTTGTTCAGCAAAGCAGGATCGTCAGAGAGAAGCTGGTTGGGCTGATGGCGATGCCCCACCCACATCTGCTGCGGCACTTCCTGGTCCCATGCCAGCGAGGCTGCGCTGCCGTTCACCTCCAGGCTAAGACGGTTCTTGCGACCCGCCGCCACCTGCGACACGCTGAAGCTGCCTTTTGTGCCATCGTCAAAACGCAACAGCACAAAGCCCAGATCTTCCGTCGTCACTGGCTTTTCTTCATAGCGCGCTTCCTGCTGCCCTGCGCCGAAGGTCGTTGTTGCCTGCGCGTTTTTCTTGCGGGTCGGCCAGACGATAGCGAGGTCCGCCATCACCTCGACAATTTTACGCCCGGTAATGAACTGCACGGTGTCGCACCAGTGCGAACCGATATCCGCAACGGTGCGCGACGCGCCGCCCTTGCCGGCTTCCACCCGCCAGTTGTAGTCCGTTTCCTCCAGCATCCAGTCCTGTAAATAGCTGCCCTGCGCCGAGAAAAGGCGGCCAATTTCGCCGTTTCGCACCATGCTCGCCGCCTGCTGCACCATGGCGAACTGGCGGTAGACGAAGCTGACGCCGTGCGCCACGCCCGCCAGTTCGGCCAGTTGCACCAGCTCCTGCGCCTCTTCCACGGTAATGCAGAGCGGTTTTTCCGAGAAAACATGCTTACCCGCCTGGATAATCTGGCGGTTGATCGCCGCATGCAGATGGTTTGGCGTGCAGTTATGCACCGCATGCAGTCCGGGATGTTGCAGAAACGCCGCCACGTCGCTGTAGGCATGGGGAACATGAAGCTGCGCCGCATGCGCCTGCGCGCTCGCCGGGTTTGAATCGCAGAGGGCGACCACCGAGACGTTGCCGAGGCGGCGGAGCGCCTCAATATGCGCCGGGCCGATAAAACCGGCGCCGATAATACCGACGTTGATCATCTCACGCCTCCTTTATCCAGCCCGAGCTGCGCGCGCACCCGCTCTTCATCCCCTGCCTGCGCCGCAAAATCATCAAAGGCGCGATCGGCCACGGGAATGATATGGCGGCGGATAAATTCCGCCCCTTCGCGCGCGCCGGTGGCGGCATCTTTCAGGCAGCACTCCCATTCCAGCACCGCCCAGCCGTCGTAGTCGTACTGCGCAAGCTTGCTGAAAAGGGTTTTGAAATCAATCTGCCCGTCGCCCGGCGAACGAAAGCGGCCTGCCCGGTCAATCCAGCGCTGATAGCCGCCATAGACCCCGCTGCGGCCATTGGGCAGATATTCCGCATCCTTTACGTGAAACGCCTTGATACGCTGGTGGTAGATATCAACAAACTGCGAATAATCAATATGCTGCAAGTGTAAGTGGCTGGGATCAAACAGAATGCTGGCGCGCGGATGGTGCGCAACGCCTTCCAGGAAACGTTCAAACGTCACGCCGTCATGTAAATCTTCCCCCGGATGAATTTCATAACAAAGATCCACGCCGTGCTCGTCAAAGCAGTCGAGGATGGGCCGCCAGCGGCGGGCCAGTTCGGCGAAGGCTTCGCTTAACAACTGCGGGTTATGCGGCGGCCAGGGATAGACGTAAGGCCAGGCCAGCGAGCCGGAAAAGGTCGCGTGCGCCCGAAGCCCCAGCTTTTGCGAGGCCGCCGCCGCCTCTTGCAACCGCCCGATAGCCCACTGCGTGCGGCTGGCGCTGTTTCCCCGCACCGCGGACGGCGCAAAGTTATCAAAGGCGATGTCGTGGGCCGGGTGCACCGCCACCAGCTGCCCCTCCAGATGGGTGGAGAGCTCACTGATGACAAGCCCATGCTGCGCAAGCTTACCCGCCACTTCATCACAATAGGTCTGGCTCGCTGCCGCCTGGCTCAGGTCAAAAATAGCCGGGTGGTTGCAGGGAAGCTGCAACGCTTTATAGCCGAGTTCAGCCGCCCATGCCGCCAGCCCCTCAAGCGTAGTAAATGGCGCCTGCGCGCCAATAAACTGCGCAAGAAAAATGCCCGGTCCTTTTATTGTTTTCAAAACCACCTCCTGAAGCAGGATCAATCCCGATATTTAAAGGTAAAGAAGAAGAGAACGGCGATAGCGGCGGCGGCAATCGCCGGGATCCACCAGAACAGCGCCCAGTTTTCTGCGGTCGCCTGCCCCGCCACCAGATTGTTGTAGAGCGCGCCGGAAATTTGCGAGCCGAGCAGCATGCCGATGCCGTAGGTGAACATCACCACCATGCTCTGCGCCTGGCCTTTAACCTGCTCGCCCGCCACGCGGTCGGTATAGATAAAGCCCACCACGAAGAAGAAGTCGTAACAGATGCCGTGCAGCAGGATGCCGAGCAGGATCAGCGTGCGCGTCTCATCACCCATGCCCATGGCGAACAGCGCATAGCGCACAAACCAGGCGAACATGCCAATCAGCAGCATGTACTTCACGCCGAGACGGCGAAACAGCAGCGGGATCACCAGCATGAAGAAGATTTCCGACATCTGGCCGAAGGACATCAGCGTGCTGACATTCTCCACGCCCGCATCGGCAAGCCAGGAAGCGGTAAAGGCATAATAGGTTCCCAGCGGAACGGAAATGAGCGTGGCGCAGAGCGCGAAGATGAAAAAGTGGCGGATCTTCATCAGCGCGAAAGCGTCGGCGCAAAACATATCGCGCACTTTAAACGGCAGCCCTTTTGCCGGCGCGGGGGTATGCGGCAGCGTCAGGCTGTAAATGGCGAGAATGACGGAACAGACGGCGGCGAGCGAAAAAATGGTCACGCTTGCGGCAATGCCGGTAAAGCCGATAAACACGCCTGCGGCGATCCAGCCGATGGTGCCGAACACGCGCACCACCGGAAAGCTCTTCTCGCTGTTCGCGAGGCTATGAAAGGCGATGTTATTGGTCAGCGCCAGCGTCGGCATGTAGCAGAGCGTGTAGCCAAACAGCAGCGCTATCAGCAGCACGCCGTTCTGGGCGACCATCGCCTGCGGCACAAACCACAAAATCACCGCGCCCATCAGGTGCATCACTGCCAGCACTTTTTGCGACGGGAAAAAGCGGTCCACCAGCATTCCCAGTACAAAAGGCGAAAGGATCGAGGCGATAGGCCCGGCGGAGAACGCATCGCCAATCAGCAGCGACATGTTGTGCTGAGTCATGACCAGTCCCAGGGTGACGGACCAGCTTCCCCAGATAAAAAACTGTATGAACATCATTAAAGACAACTGCGGGACCAGCATGCGATGGGTCATCACCGCGTTTTTAGTGCTTTGCGTTGCAGTCACCATAAAAGCCTCACAGAGGAAAGTAATCGATTACAAAACCATTGCACGGTAAAAGTAATCGATTACTTTTAACCCCGTCGTCGCTTTGATCACAATTTTTAAACATCGTCAAAAGCGTTGTTGTCAGGCCGCGACGGCACGCACACTGGCCGCAAAAACGCGGCTGCGACAAAACGAGGCGTGAATAAAAGCGACAGACTATCCAGGCGAGCGTTGCAACATAAGGGCGCCCCTGCCTCCTTAAAAAGGCGGCTTTTCTCTGCCAGGCACGCTGTTAAACTGGCCGGAATTAACAACGCCGGCAGGCCAGCCGGCTCATTTTCATATAACCAAAAGAGCAAAAAGAAATGCAAAAAAAAGGGCTATGGGGAACGCTTTCAGAATATCTGGTTTCGGTATTGTGCTTTGGGTTGCTGGTTTATTTAGACGTTAACGTGGTGGCGCTATGGCGGTCAGAATGCAACCTGGATGAAAGAGCGTATCTGGTTATTTTTTTCATGAACCTTATGCTTCTGATGGTCATGTTACTCCCTTTAATCAGTCATTATGTGGGTAAAATCAACAACGAAAAATTAAGCGCTTTTCTGGGGCTATCCCCTGGAGATGAAAAAATTACTTATCTCGTTTTTTACGACTTCCTGAGCGGTCTGGCGCTTTCCGCTTTTTATCTTTCGGTGCTCATCTATACCCTTAAGGGGGTATTTGAGGCTACCGGCTGGTTTATCACCGGTTTATATCTGGTGGTCATGTATATTATTTGCATCTATTTAGGCGTAATGGCGCTGATTAAATTTATCTGGACCTTCAGGAAATTAAATAAAGTGGCGTATGGCATTGTGGCGTTAACGGCATCCGCCATTACGCTATCCATTATCGATGTCGCCATGAAGATGGTTTCATGATGTCTCAGCAATAACCCGAATGGCCTGTCTGGCATGCGGATCAGCGTGATGAGCCGGGATCGCGTCCCGGCATAAGCTTTATTGACCGCCGCTTTTTTGCCAGTGCTGTTCGCAGCGTTCGCGGGCTTCGGCTTTCAGGTCGCGCAGCTCCGGCAGGCTGTCGCTGGTGCCGTAATCCATGGTGCTGCTCGCTTCTTCCTGCTCCTCTTTCACCGCAAAGTTCAGCGTTTCATTCTGTTTCTGCCAGTCGCCGCCGTTTTGCTCATAAATCAGCGCGTAAGCGGGCGTCTTTTCGTCATCGCCGTAAATTTCATATTTGCGGGTCGGCGCGCCTTCAGGACCAAACTGTAGCGTATCGATAAGTTTTGCATCAGCCATCGTTCTCTCCTCTTTGGTTAAGAGTAAGGGTAGCGTAAAGCGCGCAAAGCTGCGGCGGTCGTGACTTTTCTCCGGCTGTTTTCACCCGCTTTCCCTCTCCCTTCTGCAATGTTGAAGGCGATAGTAACGATAGGCATAAACTTTCAATGGTTTTATGGAAAAACCACACATTTAAACTAAGTTAATTTTAAGCGCGAATTTTTAACGCTACAGCACGGCAGCGAAAGCCGCTTTTCGCCCTCTTCCTGCTGAGCCGTTTCGCTTTTTTGCGCCATTTTGACCAACTTAATTAAACAAAAAAAACAAAGGAGCGTTATGGATTGGAAAATTGTTGATACTCTGGCAAGTCCGGATACGGGGTCGTTCTTCTCAATTGCCCAAACGGCTAAGAGCCTGAAGCTTATCTTATGGTGCAAAGGCGACTACTTTTTGCAGCAGGGCAATACGTTGACAACCGCGGCGCAGGGTCTGGTTGTTAACGGCAAAACACGCAACATCACGGTTATTCACGCCTCGCCTTATAACCCGCAGATATGGCGGAATTTATTGCAGAAGACCGGGTGCCCCGGAAATTCAAAAGACGCGACAGGGCCCTGTTCAGCAGATAAAAAATGCCTCTTTTCGCTCTGCCCTTACGGTTTGCGGGAATATAAGCCGCAGCAGGAGCAACCGGGGCAGTTGCACAGCGGGTAATAACTCAAAGCGGCGGGCGGGGAAAAAGGAACCAAACACGAACCCCCGCTCAGAAAACGCGTTTACACAACTCGCTTACATTCATGTTAATGAACTGATAAAAAATAAGAGCGTGAACCCGTTATTTGTCTGCTGATGCGAATTCACATAATGCCGTTTGCCCTGGTTAATTAACCAAACCAGACTATTGAATTCGCAACGCTCTATTTTTGCTTATCTGAATGAAATAACCGTGACGGTAATGTCTGGCCCACTATCCTGTTTGTTCAATTCTTAAACGCACTCTTTTATTTTTTTACGTTGTGCTGCGCAAAATCCGCCTGGATCGCGCCAGTTGATATTCAAAAAAAGCGGTTGCGCCCGGGCCGTTATTTGCTCTGAGATTTTACTTACCCGGGACGATGCCCCTATAATGCGCCCCTTTCTGTAACGGCAATGACAGTTAACTAAAATTTGCCAAGCCGGATTACCCCGCTTCTGTGCTATGGAAGCTATCCGGATGCGGCATAACAAGCGCTTCGTACGGAAAAAGTCACAGCAATTCTTTAACCACACCAGAAAGCGACGTAATTATGATTTCGGCAACACAAAGCAAGCGCGAAGAGGCAGTCCAGCCGGGCTGGAAATGGCGGGACAATGTCTGGGCGCTGGGGCTTTACGGCACCGCCGTAGGCGCAGGCACGTTATTTCTTCCGGTAGAAATCGGCACCCAGGGGCCGGTGATTTTTCTGATGATGCTGCTGGCCGGTCTGCCGCTCTCGCTGATGCCGCACCTGATGCTGTGCCGCGTCTATATGAAAGAGCAGCCGACGGCGGACTCTTCGCTGCCGATTTTCGGCTCCTTTTTTAAAGGCAAAGGGGAGCTTGCGATCATGCTCTTTTACTGCCTGGCTTTTTTCCCGGTGACGCTGGTTTTCGGCGTGGCGCTGGTTAACGCGCTGGATAATTACCTCAGCGCCCATTTGCATACCGGCCATCTTTCCCGCGGCCTGCTGTCGTTTATTGTGGTCGCCGCTATTTACGCGGTGCTGAGCAAAGGGCGCGACAAAGTGGTGGGCACCATGAGCGCGCTGGCGCTGCCTTTCGCCGCCTCGATTCTGCTCATCGCCCTGCTGCAAATTCCGCACTGGAATATGGCGAACCTTGCAGGCGTTATGACCAAAGCGCATGCGGCGCCGCTGTCGGAAACGTTAAAGAGCATCTGGCTGACGCTGCCGCTTATCACCTTTTCTTTCTGCTGCGCGCCAATGGTCTCTCCGCTCACCTCCTATTACCGCGAGCGGGAAGCGGAAGGCGAGCGTAAAGCGCTGTTTGTTATTCGCATCGCCTATGGCGCCATTTTCTTCAGCATTCTCTTTTTTGTGCTGAGCTGCGTGCTGAGCATTCCCCATGAAAGCTTCGCCCAGGCCAAAGCGCAAAACCTGAATGTGCTGTCGGTGGTGTCGGCGGAAGGCTCACGCCTGGTGTATCTGCTGGCGCCGTTTATCGCTATTGTCGGCATGACCAAATCATTTCTCGGCGTCGGCCTTTCAGTTACCGAAACATTCGCCCAGCTGATAACGGAAGCCTCCGGCCTGAAGGGCGCAGGCGGCAAACGCGCGGCGTATCTGATTATGTTCGCCCTCACCTTCGGCATCGTTTACGCTAACCCGAATGTGATTACCCTGATTGAAACTTTCTGCGGGCCGCTCATCGCCATTATTTTGTTTCTTATCCCGGCCTGGCTTATTTATACCCGCACGGAACTGCGCGAACTGCGCGGCGTGAAAACCGCCATTATCGCCATCGCGGGCGTGGCGACGCTCTCCGCCCTGCTCTACTCCATGGTGTGATCGCCTGCGATTAAAAAAAGCCCCTCAACGAGGGGCTTTTTTTTATAGCGTGAGCGTAAGTAATCGTTTGCGCAGAGGTTACGCGCCAGGCTTACCCTGGCCAGCAGCCGTAACCGGCGCTGGCTCAACCGACAGGATGCGCAGCACCAGCAGGTGGTGGCCGCCCCGGGCAGGAATTTTGCGATGCTGAAACGTGATGTCGTTTCCTTCATAGCGATGGCAAATGTAATGAAGGATATCGCTGGCGCGTCGCAAATCTATCTGAAAGGCCTGGCTTACCTCTGTGCGGGTAAACTCGCTGCCTCTGATTAACCCCCACCAGGCCACCGCTCTGTAGAGCGGTAAATTTCTCAGATGGCGAATCTCCTGCGGTATTAAGAAACAACCATGGTTACTTTGCTTTCCCTTGCTAATCCATGTAGAAGGCTGCTTATTCATATTAAAGACCCAATCGTCAATGTACGGATAAAAACGCAAAGCTCACCCTTGCTTTGCGCCGCGATAAACCAGGCCACATTTATCCTGAAATTTAACGCGGTTTATTTGATCCATATTTATTTTGAATCTGTAGAAAAAAAGACAGTTGTAACTCTCTTTAGCGACGCGGCGTCCTCTGTAAAAGAGTGCTGCCAGATATGAAATAACACGTTTAGTGAAAACGCCACGGCGCTGTCGATGATAACGGCCGGGCAAACGCCCCCCGCGATGGTTGCCGGAACGCGGAGGGCATCAGGCTCAGAACAGCACTTTCAGACCCAGCACGGCCTGCGTATCGCTATAGCCGTTATCGCCAATTTGCTGGCCCACGTTGCCCCACAGATGCAGCCGGGTGTTCACTTTGGCCTCTACCCCCGCCCTGAGCTCCGCCAGGTTTCTGGCGCCATCCACTTCACTGCGTGTTTCAGACATTGAGATGGCATAGTTTCGCGTATTGTGCAGCCAGTTAGCCTCAACGAAGGGCTGGAACAGCCGCCCCGTGCCTTCATCACGCCGAGCGTGTCCGCGCAGATACGCTTTCACCCCCAGACGGCTTTGCAGGTTGCCTTTATCGTCATTATGAATGCGGGTGCCATTCGCTTCCCGGTGTTCGTCGGCGGAAACGCCCATCCAGGTTAATTGCGCCTGAGGTTGCACCCAGTAGCTGCGCCCTGGCTTTTCGGCCAGCTTAAAGGCATGGCCGACTTCAACAGAGGCGGTGACCCCACGGGAGCGATATTTTTCCTCGGCTATCTGCTCGCCTTTGACCGTATTGTCAAACCAGTTATAAAGCATCCAGAGATCCACATAGCTGCCGCTTTTATCTGCTTCATCGGCAAACCAGGTGCCGTACAGGCCCGCACTGTAGCCGGAAACCGTACCGTCGGCCTGATAATGCGAGACGTTTGAACGCGTGTTGCTCTGGCTGTTGGCGTAGCCGACCATCACCCCCAGGTGCCAGCGGTCCGCCAGGGTTGAACTCCACTGCGCCAGGTCGCCGCCCAGCTGGACGACATAGCGGTTGCTCTGCGTGCGCAACTGACCCGAGCTGTCGCGAAAGCGGGTGTGACCGCCGACATTTCGCAGCCACAGGCTGGTTACCTTCGTTTCGCCAGTAAGGGGATCAATATATTCTGTCTCTCCCAGACGATCGTACAACCGGGTTGAAAACAGGGTGTTGGCCGCCATTTTGTTAGCCAGATAAGCGCCCGCCTCCGGGCGATACACGGCCTGACTGGCGGGCTTCGCCGCAGGATCCGGGTCGACCTGCGGGTCAGGCTGTTCGGGATCTTGCGCCGCGGGCGCAGGTGTATCCTCAGGGTCTGCTTCCGGTTCCTGTGCCGGTTGAGGCAGCGGATCGACGTCTGGCTGCGGTTCTTCTTCAGGGGTCCAGGTGTTGGTTAAATACCAGTGATTCGAATCCGGGATCGCCGCCCCCTCCGTCTGCGCGCCGCGAAGCAGCGCATAATCATAGGCGCCAGCCACCAGGCGCCCGTCTGCGACAAATTCGCCCTCTGACGCGCCGTCAACCTGCACCACCCGCGCGCCATTCAGATCGCTGACGCTGGCAGTCCCTAACGCATTCAGCCTGACTCGCGTGGCGCCGGATGTGTCGCCCTTAACATGCAGCTGGTTAACCACCCCTTTCTGCTGCGCTTCATCTTCTGCGGCGTTCAGGATAAGCAGGCCGTTATCGCCGATATAATCCCCGCTTACGGTGAGCACGCCGCCCGCAAGCGACAGGTCATCCCGGCCAGAGTCCGGGCTGCCAAAGCTCAACGTCCCGGCAAGCGACAGCGACTTGATTTGCTGGCTATAACCGTTGAGATCGAGCGTCCCCCCGCTGCCCACCGTAAAGTCTGAGTTAGCGCTAAAGGCGGTCGTGCTCCCGGCGCGAAGGGTGCCGTTACTGACGGTGGTGTTACCTGTCCAGGTATTGTTGACCCCGCTGAGCAGCGTGGTGCCAGGGCCTTCGTGATTGACCTCACCGTAGCCGTAGATGCGTGCGCTGAGGGCGTAATCGTCACTGTTGTGGTTAAAGTTCAGCAAGGCGGTGCCGTCATGGTTTTTCGTGTCGCCCAAAAAGAGCAACGGCGTTTCGATATACCCCGCCTGCTGCGCCGCTTCGACCTGCCTGGCGCCGATATTCACCACGCCGGTGCTTCCCGTGCCGATACCGACCCAGATATAGCTACTGGCTGTGACGGTGGCGCCGTTGCTGACGGTCAGCATCCCTTTGGCATCGTTCGTGGCAGCCTGGTGTCCTCCCAGCAGCAGGCTGGTTCCCACTTCCAGAAGGGAACCGGCGCCATCCACGTTTACCACGCCGTTGCCTTTCAGGTTATTCAGGTTCGTTTTCCCGATATAGCCGATATTCATGTGTTGCGTGGTGAAAAGCTGGCCGCCATTGAGAATATCAAGCGTCCCTTCGCCCTGATCGCCCACCACTGCCCAGCCGGTGCTGACGGAAGAACCGTTACCGTCGATAACGACCTTTCCTTTCGCCCCGGCGTTATACTCGCCGATGCGAAACTCTTTTATTCCGCTGATCTGGCTGCCCTTCTCCACCAGCAACCGACCGTCGCCATTGTTGGTGCCCAGCACCAGGTTGCCGGTGCCTACCACCCATTTCGCGCCATTCGTTAACCGCACCGAGCCGGTGCTTCCCCGGCCAATGGAGCCAGTGGAGGACTGGATCTGCTGGCCATCGATCGTGAGCGCGCCATCGGTCGTGCTGCCCACGGTCAGGCTTTTAACATTAGCCCAGCCTGTACTGATAGTGTCGTCAGCGGACAACACAACTTCGTCGTTGTTATTAATCACAACGTCGCTGGCAGCCCCGTCAGACGGCAATGAAGAAGAGAGCTGCGAGCCGCGGACAGAATAAGAGGTCTTACTTTCTGCGCATAACCCGGACGATTCGCTGACGCAGGGCGTCTCTTGCGCAAGCACGCTTCCTGGCGCCATAAGCCCGGTGGTGGCGAGCAGTAAGCCCGGGATGACAGGCAATGTCGCCGGGCGTTTTAGCGACGCCCGCAGAGGAACCGCCGCAAACCGGTGGCGATATTTATTTTTTAAAAAAACCGCTTGAGTACTTTTCATGAATAATCCTCCTGATTATCGGCTTCATACTGATTAATGACTACGGGTAATCTTTTGTTGCAGAATATAAGCAATATTAATTTATTTATTTCGGCCCCAGCGAATAAGCCACCAGTTTGTTGCGCAATATTAAACAGGCAAAGAAAATAATTAAGTTAATCCTTAAAAAGTAATTCAGCGCATTGACGGACTGGTGCTGTCGTTCATTAAATGGAGTGTTTTTAACGTGAATTTTCGGGAGTCACATAAGATTTATCTTTCTGCTTCAACCTGTTAAATGGAGAAAACGTTGAAGCCACGAAGCCCCGCTAAACGCGCCTCATCTCTGCTTTAAAGTAGACGGAATAAACCTAAGCGCTGCGGTTAAGATTTTCTGACGAAAAAGGCTGGCTCCCGGGCTGCCAGTCTCTGCTACAGCCAGAGATTAAGCCTGAACGGCGAAATGAGGACGGTAATATAAAAAGAGGCAGCGGCTTGCCTTTCTCAGGTAGATAAGCCAGAAAGCTAATAACAATGCGTGAGCGAATAACATGTCAATCCCCGGAAAGTTGGCATTTCACCCATCAGCACCCCCTTAATTTTCATCCGCAAATTGATTTAGAAGCGTCTTACTACATAATTTATTTGCAACAACCGAGACTTATATTCTTGCCTGCACGTTTCACGCAGGTCATTCCAAACACGCATCAGCATCTGTCAGGAGTATCCTTATGAGCTTTATAACCACCCAAGACGGCGTTGACATTTTTTATAAAGACTGGGGCGCAAAAGAGGCGCAGCCCATTATGTTCCATCACGGCTGGCCGCTCTCTTCGGACGACTGGGATGCGCAGATGCTTTTTTTCGTAGCCAAAGGCTACCGGGTTGTGGCCCATGACCGCCGCGGTCATGGCCGCTCCGCCCAGGTCCCGGAAGGCCACGATATGGATCATTACGCGGCGGATGCCTTTGCCGTGGTGGAAGCCCTGAATCTGAAAAACGTTATTCATATCGGCCACTCCACCGGCGGCGGCGAAGTGGCGCGCTACGTCGCAAAATTTGGTCAGCCTTCCGGCCGCGTGGCTAAAGCCGTACTGGTTTCCGCCGTACCGCCGCTGATGGTTAAAACCGAAGCGAATCCTGAGGGGTTACCGCTGGAGGTGTTTGATGGTTTTCGCGCCGCGCTGGCGGCTAACCGCGCGCAGTTCTTCCGCGATGTGCCTGCCGGCCCGTTCTACGGCTTCAACCGGGACGGCGCCACCGCTCAGGAGGGGGTTATTCAGAACTGGTGGCGTCAGGGGATGATGGGCAGCGCGAAGGCGCATTATGAAGGGATAAAGGCCTTTTCGGAAACCGACCAGAGCGACGATTTAAAAGCCATAGAAGTGCCGACGCTGGTGCTGCACGGCGATGACGATCAGATTGTGCCGATTGGCGCGTCGGCGCATAAATCCATCACGCTTCTGAAGAACGGCACCCTGAAAACCTATCCGGGTTTCTCTCACGGGATGCTGACCGTTAACGCGGAAGTACTGAACGCCGACCTGCTGGCGTTTATCGAGAAATAAGGCTTATCCGGGAGGCGGAAATTATCCGCCTCCCCTTTACAGCAACCGCTTTATAACACGCCTGAGGCGCCCTGCCCGGGCTTCTTTTATCGCCGCTTTATAGCGAAAACGGCGAATGCCCCCCTGTCTGCGTCGCGCCTTCGGCATAATTGTTATTTTTATGTAGCAAGGGCGTTAAATCATAAAACTTTTTAACCCTTCCTCTGGTATAACAGGCTATGCCGCGCCCGCAGAGAGGGCCGGCGAAAGGAGAACGAGGTTTATACAGCAATAAGGACAGTGTTATGCCGGTGAATGTTGACCTGAACGATCTTTACGCGTTTCGGGCGCTGGTGGAGTATGGCAATTTCCGTATGGCGGCGGAGTCTATCTGCCTTTCGCAACCCGCGCTCAGCCGACGCATTGATAAGCTGGAGACAGCGCTGGGGCTGAAGCTCTTTGAACGCACTACCCGGCGCGTCACGCTGACGCTTAAAGGACAGGCTTTCGCCGAGCGTTCCGGCCAGTTGCTGGCGGATTTCGAAGCGGTGATGGCGGATCTCAGCGAAGTTAGCTTAGCCCGCACCGGACTGATTACCGTCGCCTGCGTGCCGTCTGCCGCGTACTATTTTATGCCGAACATTATCAGCCGCTTCCAGGCCCGCTATCCTCGCGTGCGCGTCAAGCTTATCGACAGCAGCGCAGGCAACGTTTACGACTCGGTCGTGGGCGGCCAGGCGGATTTCGGCATTAGCTTTTCCGCCCTCTCCCAGCCCGATATCGACTTTCTGCCGCTGCGCAACGATAACTACGTCGCCGCCTGCCGGCGCGAGCACCCCATCGCCGGGAAAAAAAGCCTGACCTGGCGTGAATTTTATACTCATGCCTGGGTGGGGCTTGATAAAACGTCAGGCAACCGCAACCTGCTTGACCACGCGCTCGAGCATCTGGTGCCCGAGCGGCCCAGCATCTGCGAAACCCGTCATGTGACGACCATGCTCGGCATGGTTGAGGCGGGGCTGGGCATTGCCGCCGTTCCTGCCATGTCGATGCCGCAGTCTGAACACTCCGCCCTGACGAAAGTGGTGCTGACCGAGCCGGTGGTTACGCGAACGGTGGGCCTGCTCAGGAAAAACGGCCGCGTGCTCTCCCATGTGGCGCAGGAGCTTGAAACGATGATTATTGAACAGTATCGCGCGCTCTGACGCCCTGCTTAGCCTCTACCCCGTGCAGCCCGGTCGCCTGCACCACCTTTCGCACTTCTGCCGAGGATAAATAGCGCAGCAGCGCGGCGGCTTTTTCAGGCTCATCCGAAGTTGCCGTCACCGCGCCGGCAAACCGGGTAGTGTACTGCACGCTTTCAGGCAACTCGCCAATGAACGTGGCGCCAGGCACCGGCAACAGCTCGCTAACCTGCTGAAAGCCGAGGGCATACTGCCCTTTGGCGACCACGGAGGCGACCGGGATCCTGTCCACCCGATGCGCTTTTTCGTTAACCTGGTTTTCGATCCCAAGCCGCCGGAACAGGTGCTCACTGACATAGCGGCCGCTGGCGCTGTCGGAATAGGCTATCGAGCGGGCGTTGAGCAATGCGGCGCGTAGCGCATCTTCAGTGTTAATGCTGACCGGCTTTGTGCCCTTTTTTATCACCGCGCCGATGCGGGAATCCGCCAGCTCAACCCGTGAACCGGGCAACGTTTTGCCCTGCTCTTCCAGCTTTTGCAGCGCGCTGCCGACCATAATCACCACATCGGCTTGTTCTCCCCGCGCAAGCCTCGCCGGGATCGCCTGCGGGGTATCCCCCATTGAGGGGCCGGACACGGTCGATAGCGTAATGCCTTCCCGCGCCGCAAAACGTGGGGCGAGGGTTTCCCAGGCGGCTTTGAATCCGCCGGAGATCATAACAGTCAGCGTTTTCGCCTCAAGCGCCGCGCTCCAGGCAACGGCGAAAATACACGCGAAGGCAGGCCAAAATTTCACGTTTATCTCCTTAGCCGAACGTTTTGCGCGCGTGCTGAAGCGGCGCGGCGCGATGGCGGTATAAGTAGAGCGTCGCCAGCAATGCGCAGAGGGCGGCAAAACTCATCCAGTAGCCCGGCGACGCTTTATCGCCTGTGTATTCAATCAGCGCGGTAGACATGACTGGCGTGAACCCGCCGAAAACCGCTGTCGCGAGACTGTAGGCCAGCGAAAACCCTGCCACTCGCACCTCGCCCGGCATAATTTCGGTAAGCGCCGGGATCATCGCGCCGTTATACAGCCCGTAGATAAAGGAAAGCCACAGCAGCACGCCCAGCATCATGTAAAAGCCCGGCGCGCCTGCCAGCAAGCTCAGCGCCGGATACGAGGTGGCCAGCGCCAGCAGCGTCATCGCCACCAATACCGGTTTACGGCCAAAGCGGTCAGACAACGCGCCGCCCACGGGTAACCAGAAGAAATTGGAAACGGCGACCAGCAGCGTAACCAGCAGGCTGTCAGAGGCGCTGAGCATCAGCACTTTTTTGCCGAAGGTCGGCGCATAGACTGTTATCAGGTAAAACGCCGTGGTGGTCATCGCCACCATCAACATGCCGGCAATCACTACCTGCCAGTTTTTCAGCAGCGTAGTAAACACCTGCCCCATGCCTGGATGGCTTTTGCGCGCGCGGAATTCCTGGGTTTCTTCCAGCTTGCGGCGAAGAAGAAAAATAAACGGAACAATCAGGCAGCCGAAAAGAAACGGGATCCGCCAGCCCCATTCCCGAATGGCGGTCTCTTCAAGCAGGGCGTTAAGCGCGAAGCCCATCGCCGCCGCCACCATAATCGCTACCTGCTGGCTGCCAGACTGCCAGCTGGTGTAGAACCCTTTGCGCCCAGGCGTGGCGATTTCCGCCAGATAAACCGATACGCCGCCCAGTTCCGCGCCTGCGGAGAACCCCTGCAACAGGCGCCCGGTCAGCACCAGTAAAGGCGCCCAGAGGCCGATGCTGGCATACGAAGGGATCAGCACGATAAGAAACGTGCCGGTCGCCATAATCGACAGGGTGACAATTAACCCCTTACGTCTGCCCACTTTGTCAATGTACGCTCCCAGCATCACTGCGCCGACAGGACGCATTAAAAAGCCCGCCCCGAAAACCGCGAACGTCATCATCAGCGAAGCAAACTCGCTGCTGGCGGGAAAGAAGGTATGCGCAATGTAGGTGGCGTAAAAGCCGAACAGAAAGAAATCGAATTGCTCAAGAAAATTGCCGGAGGTAACGCGCAAAATAGCGCCGGCTCGTGCCCGTGACGTTAAAGGTAAGGAAGCGGTTTGCATTTGAGTCTCCATTATTCATGACGCTTTTGCTGCGCCTGCTCTGAAGACTGGACCAGCGTTGCGCAGTTAATAAGTGCAATAAATCAATGGACTCATGCGCAGGCTGCATTAATAACTGCTTTCTTCGCGTAAATCTCTTTGCCTACAATTGTTTACGTTGACTGACGCAGCCTTAAGCCAGCGGTTGTAAGGAGTAACAGCTTTTCGGTTTTGTGACGACATTCATAACGATAATAAGCAAAAATGTAACTAAAACGTTAATTAATGGAGTTATCCAGAGCGTCACGTTGTCCAGTTTAAACAATCTGTTGTCCAGCCCGATAAAGCGCGTTGCGCGGCGGCCCAGCAAAATAGCCTGACGTTAAGAGGAGATAATCATGCTGAGCCATCCGGAAAACAAATACCGTTCTTATCCTCCCCTCAGCCTGCCCGACCGCAGCTGGCCGGAGAGGCAAATTACTTGCGCGCCGCGCTGGCTTTCTACCGATCTGCGCGATGGCAACCAGGCGCTGGCTGAGCCGATGGACGGCAAGCGCAAGCGCCTGTTCTGGGACTTACTGCTCAAGTGCGGTTTTAAGGAAATTGAAGTGGCCTTCCCCTCGGCTTCGCAAACCGATTTCAACTTTGTCCGTCAGTTAATTGAGGAAAAAGCGATCCCTGACGATGTTACCCTTCAGGTGCTTACTCAGGCGCGAGAAGATCTGATTCTGCGCACTTTCGAGTCGCTGCGCGGGGCGAAACGCGCCACCCTGCATCTTTATAACGCCACTGCGCCGCTCTTCAGGCGGCTGGTGTTCGGCATGGAAAAACAGGAAGTCGTCGCCCTGGCGGTAAAAGCCACGGCGCTGATACGCCAGCAGTGCGAACTGCATCCTCAAACCTTCTGGCAGTATGAGTATTCGCCGGAAACGTTCTGCTTTACCGAACCGGCGTTTGCGCTGGAGATCTGCGAAGCCGTGGCGGATGTCTGGGAGCCATGCGCGGCGCGCCCGATGATTGTGAACCTGCCCGCCACGGTGGAAGTGAGCACGCCCAACGTTTACGCCGACCAGATAGAGTATTTCTGCCGCCATTTTACCCGGCGTAATGAGGTGTGTATTAGCGTTCATCCGCATAACGATCGCGGAACGGGCGTAGCCTGCGCGGAGCTGGCGATAATGGCGGGCGCCGACCGGGTTGAGGGCTGTTTATTCGGCAACGGCGAACGTACTGGAAATGTGTGCCTGGTGACGCTGGCGATGAATATGTACAGCCAGGGCATTAGCCCCGGCCTCGCCTTTCATGATATGCCTAAAGTGGTTGAGGTGGTCGAAAGCTGCAACCAGCTGCCGGTGCATCCGCGCCATCCCTGGGCGGGTAGTCTGGCCTATACCGCGTTTTCCGGCTCGCATCAGGATGCGATTAAAAAAGGTTTTGACGCCCGTAAAGCGGGCGACCGCTGGGAGATGCCTTATCTGCCCGTCGATCCGCAGGATATCGGATGCAGCTATGAAGCCGTCATCCGGGTCAACAGCCAGTCCGGGAAAAGCGGCAGCGCCTGGCTTATTGAACAAAACCATGGCCTGACGTTGCCCCGCGCTTTACAGCAGGACTTCAGCCAGCATGTGCAGCAGGAAACGGACAGTCACGGTCGCGAAATGACCCTGAATGCGCTGTGGCAGCTTTTTCGCACGCGCTACGGGCTGGTGCCCCAACCGCCGCTTGCGCTTCTTGACTACAAAAGCGAAAGCCAGCAAAACGGCCAGATTAAGCTTGAGGCGACGCTGGCCGTCAGGGGCGAAACAAGGAAAATCGCCGGGTACGGCAACGGCCTGCTTTCCGCCGCCGCCAGCGGTCTGGCGCGGCTCCTGGGGCAGCCGCCGGTAATAAAAGACTATCACGAGCATACGCTTGGCGAGCGCAGCGACAGCCGCTCCGTGGCGTATATTCGCTGCCAGTCAGCCGACGGCGTCACCCGCTGGGGTGTGGGCATCGACAGCGACGTGTCGCGCGCCTCTTTGCAGGCGCTGCTTAACGCCGCCAGGCAGGAAGATTAATCGTTGTGAAAATAGTCGCTGGGTGAAACGCCCATCACCCGGCGAAACATGGCGGTGAACGCGCTGTGGCTGCCATACCCCAGCTCCAGCGCAATCGTCAGCACTGGCTGCCCCTGCGCCAGACGAATTAACGCCTCCATCAGCCTTGCCCGCCTTGTCCATTCGTTCCAGGTCAGCGCGGTTTGCTGCTGAAAATGGCGGTTTAACGTGCGCTCGCTCATATTAACAAACCGGGCGGCGCGCTGGCTGGACCATGATTCAGCAGGCCGCGCCCGCATGGTCTGGCAAAGCTCGCGCAGGATCGCCGTTTGCGGATCGGCCAGACCAAACGGCAACACCGCCATTCCTCGTATTTCATCCAGAATAAGCTCGTAAATACGCTCGTCGCGACTGCCGCTGGCATAGCGTTCCGCAAGCGCAAGCGAGGCCACGATAAGCTCGCGCAGCAGCGCGGAGATCTGCACAATCTGGCAAACAGCGGGAAGATCGGCCCGTGCCAGCGGATCGATAAACAGCGTTCTGGCGGCCACCTGACCGGTAATACGCAAGGCGTGGCGCGTACCCGCCGGCAGCCAGACGCCCCGGCCGGGCGGGATCACCCAGCAACCGCTCTGCGTATCAACGCGCACCACCCCGCTCAGGATATGCAAAAGCTGGGCGCAGTCATGCTGGTGCCAGGGCTCCGTGGCGCCATGCGCATAATCATGCGCGACAGGAACCAGAGGGCGATGCGTAAAAGAAAGCGAGGCGCTGGATTGCATAAAGTTAAGGGTACTGGCTGACTCGTTAAGTGATAAGGGTCTGTTGTGAATGACTCGCGTATATCCGTGGCTCAGTTATAGCAAAAAAGGCCGTGAAACCTAAGCGTCCGCGCCTGGACTGCTGAAACGGCTACGCCCTGACTGGCATGCTTTTCCTGGCCGCAGCGGCGGGCGGGCAAAGCGTTTGTCTGCCTTACCGTGGCGACAGGCGTCATTTTTCTTTACCGCTTACGCCGGTGTTCACGTTTAACGCCTTCAACCAGCCCGTCATCAAACGCTTTCACTTGCGGGCGCGCCGTGATGAATGCGCCAAGCCAGGCAAGCTGCCTTGCTTACTGTCGCGCCGCTGGCGGTTAACCGAGCTTTTTTCTGCGCTTCTCAGAGTACATCACGCTGTCGCTCTCTTTGATCATCTCCAGCAGCGAAGCATAGTTGCCTGAGTCGCGGTGGAGTATGCCGTAAGAGTAATTGATGTTGTAAGGTTTGCCGGCGCGCTGGTTGTGCGCCTCCATGCTTGCGCGCAGCTTGTGCAGGTAAGGCTGCGCGTCGCTTTCGCGGGTCAGAAACACGGCGAATTCATCGCCGCCAAGCCGCCCGGCGATATCTTTTGGCCCCAGATGCTGGCGCAACTGGGCCGAGAAAACTTTCAGCACCTCGTCGCCTTCGGCATGCCCCCACAGGTCGTTGATGGGTTTGAATTTATCCAGGTCGAAATAGATGATGCTGAAAGGTTCGGCATTCGCTTTAAACGCGTTGAACCGCTTCTCGCCGCTGCGCAAGAAACCGCGGCGGTTAGGGATGCCGGTCAGGCTGTCGGTCATCGCAAGGCTTATCACGTGAAACTCATCTTCCACAATAAACGCCATATCTTTCAGCGTGGTGATGTCCTCATCGCTGAAATCGCGCGGCGTTGAGTCGATAAGACAGAGCGTGCCTACCACCGCGCCATCCGGCAGTCGCACCGGATACCCGGCGTAAAAGCGGATAAACGGCTCGCCGGTCACCAGCGGGTTATCGTGAAAGCGTTCATCAAGGCGGGCGTCGTTCACGATGAACGGCCCTTCCTGCAATATCGCATGCCCGCAAAACGAAACATCGCGCGTGGTTTCACGGGTGTTCAGCCCCTGGCAGGCCAGCAGCCACTGGCGGTCCCGGTCGAGCAGACTGATCAGCGCCACCGGCACCCGGAACAGCCTTTTCGCCACCCGCGTCAGGCGCTCAAAACGCTCGTCATCCCTGGTATCGAGCAGGTCAATCATATAGAGCGATTTCAAACGCTCTTCTTCGTTTTCAGGGATACCAGGAAATTTCATCTTCTACCTCTGAGTCAGGGGAATGCTTGCGTCGGCGCGTCTGAAGAGTCTCTGCCAGGCGATCCTCGTTCAGGCGACAAAGTAGCATACCTGTAGAAGCATTCAGGTGAAATATCGTTTTATATCCTCGTCATAATGTTGCGTCAGGCGCGCCTTTACCCCTTTGCGCGCCATGGCGTCCGGCTTGCTGATGAAGCCGCCCTCTCCCGTTTTTAGACCGCTTTGCGCTTTATCCGGCTGAGGCTGAACGCCAGCGCGACAAGCGTTGCCGCAACCGCCAGCCAGAGCGCTATCCGCACGCCCTGCTCTTCCTGAACGATCGCCCCTGAAGGCGCAAACGCCGCAAGGATAACCCCCACAAACGCGGCGCCCAGGCACTGGCCGAAGGTGCGCATAATGGCCAGCACACCTGAAGCATAACCGCTGTGTTCGCGCGAGGCGTTTGCCAGCATCTCCCGGTTATTCGGGCTCTGAAAAACGCCGAACCCCAGGCCACAAACCAGCCCACGCAGGCTGATATCCCAGCTGGCGGCGTTATCCGGCAAACTCGCCAGTAAAAACAGCCCAACGGCAAACAGACACAGCCCGGCGGTGGAGATAGCAGCCGGGGCGTAGCGGTCGGCAAGTCTTCCGGCCCAGGGCGCCACAAGGATAATGCCGACGGGCCAGGCGGTGAAAAGCAGCGCTGAGGTAAAAGCGCTGTAGCCGTAGATGTTCTGAAACAGAAACGGCAGCGCGACAAAGGTCATCCCCTGGCTGACAAACGAAGCCAGCGAGGTAAGCGCCGCCAGGGAAAAACGCGCAGAGGCGAAGAGTTGCAGCGGCAGCAGCGGTTGCGGCGCGCGGCGTTGTCGGCGCACAAAAGCCAGCCCCGCCACGACCGCCGCCAGCCCGTAAGCCAGCGCCACGGGCAGCGCCTGCCGGTGCGATAACGCATCGGACGCCATCACCACCGCCCCCAGCAGAGCTGCCGAATAGAGCGCGCCCGCAACGTCAAACGGCCCGCCGGACGTGATGCGCTTACCCGGTATAACGCGCAGGGCAAAAACCAGCGCAATAATGCCCGGAATAACGTTAATAGCGAACAGCCAGGGCCAGCCGAGCAACGCCAACAGCGCGCCGCCGAGCACCGGCGCAACGGCGGTGCAGGTTGCTATCAGCAACGCATTCAGACCGAGAATGCGCCCGAGCAGCCGGTTGGGAAACACCGAGCGCAAAATAGCCGGCGCAATACTGAGCGTGGCGGCGCCGCCGATGCCCTGCAAAATGCGCATAGCCACCAGCATCGTTAACGAAGAGGACAAGGCGCAGCCGAGGGAGGCGAGCGTAAACAGCGCCACGCCAAAGGCAAAAAGCGACCGGAATCCAAGCCTCGTCGCCAGGGCGGCGAAAATCGCCAGCGTCATGGCGGCGGAAAGCAAATAGCCGTTGGCGATCCAGACCGTTTGCGCGGCAGGCGCGTTCAGCGCCTGCGCCATTTGCGGCAGCGCAATGTTCACCATAGCGCCATCAAACACCGCCATGGTGGTGCTTATCATTACCGCGGTCATCGCCAGCGCACGCTCGCGGCCCGGCAATCCTTCATCCCCTGGCCGGTCGGTAAACAATTCCATAAGATCCTCTGCTGTTGTTTTTGCTTGCGTCTACTCTACTTGCAGTAGCATATAGGGCGGAAGGCGCAGCCATTGCAGTTATACAATGCAGCAAACGCCCTCTCTCACTCTTTCCGTAGGGAAACAAAACGCGATGAATGAACCGGACCTGAACCTGCTGGTCGCGCTTGACGTGTTACTCGCTGAAAAAAGCGTGGCGGCGGCAGCGCGGCGCCTGCGGCTGAGCGCATCCGCCATGAGCCGCACCCTGAGCCGCCTGCGTGAAACCACCGGCGACCCGCTGCTGGTGCGCGCGGGCCGCAACATGGTGCTGACGCCTTATGCCGAAGCCCTGCGTGAACGCGCGCAGGACGCCGTGCTGGAAGCCCGCGCGGTGCTGCGCCCTGCCTCGCCTGCGCTGGATATCGCCAGCCACAGGCAGGTGTTTACGCTTCGCGCCAATGACGGTTTTGTGGAAGCGTTCGGCCCGACGCTTATCGCCGAAGCGGCAAAAATAGCGCCCGGCGTGGTGCTGCGCTTTGCGCCCAAGCCTGAGAAGACCGACAAGCCGCTGCGCGAAGGCCGGGTCTGTCTTGAAATTGGCGTGCCGGGGGAAATGGGGCCGGAGATCCGCATGCAGATGCTGTTCCGTGACCGCTTTGTCGGCGCAGTGCGCCGCGCGCATCCGCTGGCGCGACAAGAGACCGTAAGCATTGAGCAATACACCCTGTGGGGGCATGTGATCGCCTCGCGCCGCGGACACGCCGCGGGGCCGGTGGACGAGTCGCTGGCCGAAGCGGGGTTGAGCCGTAACATCGCCGCCATCGTGCCGGGTTTCCCCGCCGCGCTGGCGGTGGCGCGCAAAACCGATTATATCGCCCTGGTTCCCGCCTCGTTTCTTCTCAACCCGGCTGTTGACGATACCCTGCACGTTTTCGCGCTGCCGGTAAAAACCGCGCCGATAACCATTTCGCAAATGTGGCACCCGCGAATGGAAGCGGACCCGGCGCACCGCTGGCTGCGGCAGTTTGTAAGAGAGAGTTGTCGGCAGTTGATGATGGGGGAGACCCGCCAGGCTTACCCTGATGAATAAAGATGTTTCAGCGCAGAGCTTATCTGATCTCCGGCCAACGCCTTTAGTCGTCAGGATGCGGCTCTTTTACCGAAACACTGTCGCCTGAAAATTTCGAACCGGTAACGATAATGTCGTCGTCATGGTGTGGCTGAGGGCCACATGTCGTGGCGACAGCTCGCCGGGTAGGCTGATGGCAGCATAAATAAAGTGGAACGGGGGAAAATTAACCAGCCGCTGTTATACAAGAGGCTGGTTTAACATGGCTTATCAGGGCCGCGCGGCGGTGCCGTCCGGCAGGCGTGCGTTCGTCCATTCCGGTATGCCGCCGGAAACCGGGTATCTGGCCGCCTCTTTTTCATTGATGTCGACGCCCAGTCCGGGACGATCGCTCAGGTAAGCGTAGCCTCTTTCCACCTCCGGGCAGCCAGGGAAAACCTCCTTCAGCGCGTCGTTGACCGGCGTATATTCCTGAATGCCAAGGTTGGTGATGCTCAAATCGATATGCAGATTGGCGGCCACGCCAACTGGCGAAATATCGCCTGGGCCATGCCACGCCGTTCGCACGCCGTAAAGCTCGGCAAAGGTCGCCAGTTTTTTGGCAGGCGTAATGCCGCCAATGGTGCTGACATGGCAGCGGATATAATCGATGAGTTGGTTCTGGATAAGCGGTTTCCATTCGTTTATCTGTGTGAAGAGTTCACCCATCGCGACAGGCGTGCTGCTCTGCGCGCGCATTTTGCTCAGCCAGTCGATATTTTCCGGCGCCACGGGATCTTCCAGGAAAAAGAGTTGATAAGGCTCCAGCGATTTCGCCATCTGAATGGCGGCGATCGGCGTGATTCTTTCATGTACGTCGTGAATAAATTCAACCCCGAAACCCAGTTTATTGCGCAGGTGATCGAACAGCCGCGGCACGGCGCGCGCGTAGGCGTCCGGGTCAAAATATACGCCAGGCGTCTGGCTGCGCGGCGACACTTTAGGTTGAATATTGCGTGCTTTCGCCAGCTTGCCGCCAATGAGCCGCATGTCGTCGGTGCCTGCGCCGCCATACATACCCACCTGGCAGCGTACGTACTGATAGCCCTCTTCCATCCGGGCAAGAATATTATCTTCCACTTCCACTTCGTCGGCGCCGTCGCAGTGGCGATACAGCGCCACCCCGTCCCGGCATTTTCCGCCCAGCAGTTCATAGACCGGCAAACCGGCCACTTTGCCTTTAAGATCCCACAGGGCCATATCCACGCCCGACAACGCGTTATTCATAACAGGGCCGTTGCGCCAGTAACCGCTAACCGCCGCCGATTGCCAGATATCCTCGATGCGGGCGGGATCTTTGCCCAGCAGGAAGGGTTTCATGTAATTGTCGATAGCGGCAGCAACCGCATGAATACGCTGTGTAAACGTCGCACAGCCCAGACCGTAAAGCCCGGGTTCGCTGGTCTCGATTTTCACCACGACCAGATCGATGCCGCCTGGCGCCGTCAGGATGGTTTTTACGTTCGTTATTTTCAGGTTGCTCATGAGGTTCTCCACCTATCTTGTATGATGTCCTACATGTTATATGCTTTAAAAAGGCCCTGCGGGCCTTTATCTCTGGTCAGTTTTGCCGTACGTCTTTAATGGCATGAACGTTATGCGTCATCGCGCCGTTCAGGGTTTCTGTCGCAAGCGAAGCATCGCGGTTCTTCAGCGCCATATAGACCTTGATATGCGCCTCCACGCTCTCAAGCGTGATGCCTAATACCCTGTTTAACTCTTCCAGATAGTGAACGTAGATCCCTTTAAGCGACTCCATAACATGAATGAAGATTGAATTATGAGACGCTTTTACAATCGCCAGGTGGAAGTCGTAATCCGCCAGCGAATATTTTTTATAGTCATCCTTGTTCACCAGCATGCGGCTCAGCGCTTTTTCCAGCTCCTGAATATCTTCCTCGGTGGCGTTTTGCACCGCGAGCTCCATGCAGCGAAACTCCACTGTCTGGCGAAACACCCGCATATGATCAAACTCTTCTTGTGAAAGATGAAGGATGGGCTGGTTGTCGTTAAAGACGCCGTAGCGCGTTGCGTCGCGGGTGACGAAAGTCCCCTTCCCCTGGTGCGTAATCACCACGCCCAGGTCGCGCAGTTTCTGCACGGCGCTTCTTACGCTTACGCGACTCACCTGAAAGGTGGCCGTCAATTCTGATTCGGAAGGCAGCTTACAGCCGGGCTCCCAGACCCCTTCCTGGATATTCTTTTTCATCTGCTCGTAGATAACATCGACAATGTTATGCTTTTGCACACTTTCCAGCGCCACGTCTTTAGCCTTCACCTTACTTGTCCTACATGTTCGGATTTTTAACGCTTCCGGCTTTCCATCACAAGATAAATTTAAAGGCAAAAACGACATACGATGGGTATTTTTCATTATTTTTATTTAATATCAATAATATAAAATTATTCCCTCATTTCATCCCTGCGTGACTTTGTTAAATATTTGTGAGTTATCCGCCATTTTTCTTTTTCCCCGATTGCTGTCGGTTTTATCCTCAAGTACAACAAAGAGCACCACTTGTTAGTCATGTTACGTGAGAGATGCGATGAACAACCTTTTTGATCTTACGGGTAAAACGGCGCTGATTACCGGCTCCACGCGCGGCCTGGGTTTTGCTTATGCAGAAGGCCTCGCTAAAGCTGGCGCCTCGGTGATCCTGAACGGCACCAGCGAGCCGCATATGAACAGCGCGCTGGAAAAACTTAACGCGCAGGGTCTGAACGCCCGCGGCTTTCTTTTTAATGTTGCCAGTGAAGAAGCTATCGAGCGCGTATTCAGCCAACTGGATGCGGAAAATGTGCATGTCGATATCGTGATTAACAATGCAGGCATTCAGTTTCGCAAGCCCATGCTTGAACTTGCCTTAAGCGACTGGCAACGCGTTCTGGATGTCAATCTCACCAGCGCCTTTCTGGTAGCGCGCGCGGCGGCGCGGCGAATGGTCGATCGTAAACGCGGCGGCAAGATTATTAATATCGGGTCGCTGACCAGCGAGGCGGCGCGCGCGACGGTTGCGCCTTACACGGCGGCCAAAGGCGGTATCAAGCTGTTAACCAAATCAATGGCGGCGGAATGGGCGGCTTACAACATCCAGTCCAACGGTATTGGTCCGGGCTACATTCTCACCGACATGAATGCCGCGCTGGTTGAGAACGAAGCGTTTGACCAGTGGGTACGCAACAGCAACCCTTCCGGCCGCTGGGGCAAACCGGAAGAACTTATCGGCACAGCCGTTTATCTGGCCTCCGGCGCCTCCGACTACGTGAACGGACAGATGATTTATGTCGATGGCGGCTGGCTCGCCACCCTGTAATCACAGGCTGCAACGTTTCGCGCAAAGCGCCCGTGCGCCATGTCCGGCTTACTGAAAAAGGTCAACGAATGAACATAAAACCAACTCGTACCCGATTCTCAGTCCTCGCCATGTTGTTCGTGGTTACCGCAATTAACTATATGGATCGGGCGAACCTCTCCGTGGCGGGGTCGCATATCCAGGGTGAGTTTGCATTATCAGCAACCCAGCTTGGCCTGCTGTTTTCTATGTTTACCTGGTTTTACGCCATGAGCCAGATCCCGGTAGGCTACCTGCTCGACCGAATCGGCTCCCGCTGGCTTTACGGCAGCGCCATTGTGCTCTGGAGCCTCTTCACGTTGCTGATGGGCCTTGCCTCACACCATTTTTTCACCACCGCGGCCGCCTCTTTTATGATGCTGCTGGCCTGCCGCGCGCTGGTGGGCATTGCCGAAGCGCCTTCGTTTCCATCTAATACGAAAATCATCGCCACCTGGTTTCCCGATCACGAGCGGGCGCGAGCCACTGCGACCTATTCCAGCGCGCAATACATCGGGCTTGCGCTGCTTACGCCCGCGCTGTCATTTATCGTCAGCAAATGGGGTTGGGAGATGTCGTTCTATCTCTCGGGCCTGGTAGGTATCGTGTTTGGTATTTACTGGCTGATCGCCTATCGCGATCCGCAGCAGAGTAAACGCGTTAACCAGGCGGAGCTGGAGCTTATTCGACAGGGCGGCGGCTATGGCTCGGCCGCGCAAGACAGCCGCAGCCGCGTCGACTGGCCGTCCGTGCGTTACATTTTACGCCAGCGCACCACCTGGGGCCTTTTCATCGCGCAGTTCGCCGCCTCTTCCACGCTCTATTTTTTCCTCACGTGGTTTATCGTTTATCTGGAAAAAGGTCTTCATCTTTCGATTGATAAAGCAGGCATCGGCGCGATGTTTCCTTATCTCATGGCAATGGCGGGCGTGCTGTGCGGCGGCACCCTGAGCGACCTGTTGCTTAAGCGCGGCCACAGCCGGACCTTTGCCCGTAAATTACCGGTCATGGCGGGCATGCTGCTGACCTGCTCTATCGCCCTGGTTAACTTTTTTCAGGAAAGCCCGGTTATCGCCATCGCCATTTTGTCCCTCGCCTTTTTTGCTAACGCTTTTTCAAATCTCGGCTGGGTGGTGTGCAGCGATGTTATTCCTCGTCACCTGATAGGCACTATTGGCGGCTTCCTGAACATTTTCGGCAACCTCTCCGGTATCGCCAGCCCCATCATTATTGGCGTGATTTTGCAGCGTACCCAGAATTTTCAGTATGCGATGTGGTATATCGCCGCCGTCGCGCTCGCAGGCTTCCTCGCCTATCTGTTTCTTGTCGGCAGGATTGAGGTCATCACGCCGCCCGCCGACGAGCAGGAAAACGGCAGCAAGGAAAAATTTAACACTCCGTCAAATGCGTAGGGAGAGATCATGCAGAGTAAAATTGTTAAGGCCGTTATGGTTACAGGGGCGCATGACGTGCGTCTTGAAGACTACACCATCAACTGGGATGAGGCGCAGGCGCTGGTCAAAGTCGAACGCGGCGGAATATGTGGTTCAGATATTCACTATTTCCAGCATGGCCGGGCCGGTATGTCTGTACTGAAATCCCCGATGGTGCTGGGTCACGAGTTTGTGGGAATCATTGAGCAAGCGCCGCATGGGAGCGGCCTGACGCCAGGCCAACGCGTGGCGATTAATCCTTCGCAGCCCTGTCAGCAATGTGAAATCTGCCTCAGTGGCAAGCAAAATCTTTGCCGCTCGATGCGGTTTATGGGCAGCGCGCAGTTTTATCCGCATGTGAATGGCGGCTTCGCGCAGTATGTCGCGGTCAACCCGGCGCAATGCGTACCTTATTGCGCAGAGGCGAACCCTGAAGTTATCGTGTTCGCCGAACCGCTCGCCGTCTGCCTTCATGCTGTCAGGCAGGCTGGCGATTTGACCGGCAAGCGGGTGCTGGTTACCGGTGCAGGCCCGATTGGCTGCCTGGTCATTGCAGCGGCGCTGGCTTGCGGCGCAACCGAGGTTGTCGCGACCGATATCAGCGAGCGCTGCCGCGCGCTGGCGGTGAAGATGGGCGCCTCGTCGGCGAAAGACCCTCGCGACGAGGAGGCCGCAGCGCAATGGTCTGCGAACGGCGGCGCCTTTGACGTTTGCTTTGAAGCTTCCGGCGCCACCTCTGCGGTCGCTTCCGTGGTGAGCTATACGCGCCCGGGCGGAATTATCGTGCAGTTGGGCATGGGCGCGGCGGAGATTAACTACCCTGTCGGTCCCCTGCTGGTGAAAGAAATCCAGCTGCGTGGCTCGTTTCGCTTCACCAGTGAATTTACTACCGCTGTCCGCTGGCTGGAAAACGGCAAAATTAACCCGCTCCCGCTGCTCTCTGAGGCATTAAACATGGATGAGGCGGCGGCCGCGCTGGAGCTTGCTTCTGACAAAGCGCGGGCGGCCAAGGTGCAACTGGTGTTCTGATCCTGTTGCGTCGCATAGTGTCTCGCATAGTGCGACGCATCAGCCCCCTGCTACGGCTGCCAGGTTAGCTCGTCTCCGGCCATTTTTTTATCCAGATAGTACGCCGCGCTGATAAGCGCCAGATGAGAAAGCGCCTGCGGAAAGTTGCCCAGCGCATTGCCCAGCGGGTCGAACTCTTCGGCATATAAGCCCAGATGGTTGGCGTGGATGAGCACCTTTTCAAATTCAATGCGCGCCTCCTCCAGCCGGTCGGCGCGGGCAAGACACTCCACATACCAGAACGAACAGGCGACAAAATAGCCCTCTTCGCCGTGCAGGGAATCTGCCGGGGTTTCGCTGGCGATATAGCGGCGCACCATGCCGCCGCGCACCAGCTTGTTTTTAATGGCGTCGAGCGTTGCCAGCCAGTCGGGATCTTTCGCGCTGACGAAGCGAAACAGCGGCATCAGCAGCATTGAGCCATCAAGGTCGGTGCCATGGCGGGTCGAGGTAAAGTGACCGAGCTGCGCGTTCCAGAAGTTTTCCCAGATATCTTCACGGATAGCCTGGCGCACACGCTCCCAGCGATCATAAGGCATCGACAGCGAGCGCCTGGCGCCCAGCCGCAGCGCTCTGTCGAGCGCCACCCAGCACATAAGCCTTGAGTAAAGAAAATGCTCCGGCTCGCCGCGCATCTCCCAGATCCCCGCGTCGGGGCTGTTCCAGATATCGCAAACGTGATCGACAAGCCGGATCACATGCTGCCAGCCGCGGTGCGGTATGCCGTCGCCATATTTCGTCGTCAGATACAGCGTATCGAGCAGCTCGCCATAAATGTCCAGCTGGCGCTGCTGCCAGGCGCCGTTGCCGATGCGCACCGGCGTTGACCCCAGATGCCCCTGCAAATGCGGCAGTTCGTATTCCTGTAAATCTGTGCCGCTGTCCAGCCGGTACATAACCTGTAACTTGTGCGGTTCAAACTGGCTGTTCTCCATGCAGGTGCGCACCCAGTGGCCGAACGCTTTCGCCTCTTCAATGTAGCCAAGGCGGATAAACGCGTAACAGCTAAACGACGCGTCTCTTATCCAGCCGGCGCGGTAGTCCCAGTTGCGCTCGCCGCCGATAAGTTCCGGCAGGCTGAAGGTGGCGGCAGCGGCGACGGAGCCGTGCCGCTTTGAGCTTAATAGCTTCAGCACCAGCGAAGAGCGGATCACCATCTCACGCCAGCGTCCGCGATATTTGTTTTTACCGACCCACTGCTGCCAGAATGCCAGCGTCTCGTGCTGCATCCGCTCCACGTCCTGCTGGCCCTGTCCGGTGGCCGTTTCGCCGCCGATAATAAAAAAAGCCTCTTCGCCGCATTGCAGCGTAAAGCGGCTCTGCACCGCGTTAGCCTCGCCGCGTAGCGCCACCGAGGCGTTAAGCGTGACGCTTTGCTGGCCTTCCGCCTGCCAGAGCGCCGTGTTTTCCATGACGTGCAGATCCGGCTCTACCCTCGCATAGTCGAATTTCAGGCGGCAGAGCATCGTCAGCGTCGCTTCCCCCTGCACCACTTTCACCCGGCGAACAATGCAGGGCGGCGTTTGATTATCCGCGGTGATCGGCATGAAATCGTTCAGCTCGATAACGGCGTTTTGCGCCAGCCAGCGGGTTTGCAGGATATTACTGTCCGGCAGATAAAACTGCACCGTGCGCCAGCCCTCGCCTTCCGGCGACAGCGTAAAAATGCCTGAACGTTCGTCATCCAGCAGGGCGGTAAAAAGCGAGGGGCTGTCGAGCTCCGGCCAGCACCAGTAATCAATCGCGCCTTTGGTCGTCACCAGCGCGCAGGTGCGCAGGTCGCCGATAAGGCCGTGCTTGCAGATGGGGGCTGGCGCAGAGTCGTTGGCTGTCATGGTTTTTCCGGTTCAGGGCGTCAGTCGTTCAGCAAGTATAGATGCGGATCGCCAGGGTTTTGCTTTTCCGGTTTTAACCGCCTCGTGGCGGTAAACCGGCTAAGGGCCATTTTCGTGCTCTTTTTACCTTAAATGCGCGACAACCCCGTGTCAGGCCATACTATTGTCAGAATAAGCGGCAATAACTGGCATGAGGAGATGAAATGAAATCATCCGTCAACAAGCCTGCGATCGCAGGGTATTTATCGCGGCGCGGCTTGCGCCAGGCGCTGGCGCATTTTACGCAAGGAGAGGCGCGTGAATAACGCCGTTGTCGCGTGCATACAGGGCGCGCCCGTCGACCGCGCGGTTTGCGAATATGGCGCCTGGGCGGCGACAACCCTTGGCGCGCCGCTCGCCCTGCTGCATATGCTGCCAGAAACGCGCCCGCCCGCGCCCTGCGCCTTCATGGATGCAACAGCGGCTTCGCTGCTCCAGCAGCTGGAAAAGGTTGAAAACGAACGCCAGCGGTTAGACATGGCGCTGGGTGAAGCGCGGCTGGCTGGCTGCGCCGCGTGGCTCAGGCAGCGTGGTCTTGCAAGCGCGCAACTGCTGCAAAAGCAAGGCTCGCCTGCCGCGCTGCTCGAAGGCATGGCCGACGTGCGCCTGATGGTATTCGGCAAGGAAGAAGCGCTAAATCCGGTCGGCAGCGCGGTTGAGACGCTGATTCGCCTGCACCGGGGCGCCGTGCTGGCGGCGGCAGGCCCCTTTACAGAACCTCGCCGCGCGATGTTTGCCTGGGACGCCAGCAACGAGTGCCGCAAACACCTGGCGACCCTGACCGCAAGCCCGCTGCTTTACGGCATGGAGTGCCATCTGGTGATGGTGAACGGCAACGCCACGGCGCTGCAAAATGGCTATGACGTCTGGCGCAAGGCGGGGATCCGGGTGCAGGCGCATATGCTGGAAGGAACCTCCGTCACGGAATCGCTCCACCGTTATGCCGAAACGCATCGCATCGACCTGACCATCATGGGCGCATACGGCCATTCGCCGCGACGACGCTATTTTATTGGCCGCCACGCCGCACAGATGCTGTTTACCAGCCGCCTGCCGCTGATGCTGCTGCGCTAGCGCATGGTGATGGTCGCCGTGGCGCTGACGTTTATCTCTCCAGCTGCCATCTTCTGGCCGGGAAGGTGTATCAGGTTTGCGACAAACTCCATGCTTTGCGACGGCGTCGGCGCGGGCTGCCCAAAGCGCACCGCGTTTCCGGCGGCGTCGTACAGCCGTATCCCCAGTCCCGCCAGGTTTGTTTGCAGCGTGGTGTCGTCATACTGCTTGCCGCCGTAGGTAAAGTTCACCATCACGTTGCGGTAATCCTGCGGGGTATGGCAAACCACCGGCAGCATAAAGGCCGCCTGCGCCAGTTTTTCTTTGCGGTAAGAAAGCGTCGTGGTGGGGAACGTCACCGTTACCCTTTTTTTCGTCGCCACGCAGGCCATATTGTGCACCACGAGATGCGTCAGGTTGAGCTGCCGCTTATGCTGGTCGTTGCTTAATATCAACAGCGTACCGGGAGAGTAATCCCCGCCTTTCAGTTCGCCTGTTTTATAGATCCTGAGCTTATAGCCCGCGCCCGGCTCAACGCGGTTTGCGCCAGCGACCAGGCACTCTTCGCCCTCCCGCTGGCACAGGCTAAAGCCAATGCCCGGTATGGTGGTCTGGTAAATGCCCCGCCCGGCATCCCATAACGCATAGGGCGAAATGACTTCATACCCGCTGCTTTGCGACGTGGGAAAGGTTGGCAGCATAACCGGCAGGGTTTTGAGCACGGTGCCGTTCGCGACATCGCTGGTTGTGCGGATATCGCCACCCTTCAGGGGGATAATTTCTGCGTGCGCCAGCCCCACTGCGAAAAGGGAAAGCGCCGTCAAAAGCGCAGCCTGGCCGTTTCGGTTCACTGGCACTGTAGCCTCCGGATCGTTTCATTCTGACGTTGTGGATTTTCTATAACGCACCGTAGGTTCACGGTTTCCCCTTTTGTCTGTAGCGGCAAGTTTTGCTCTGTTATTTCAGCCAGCGCGATCCCGTTTTCCGACACCATGCCGACGTTGTTGCCCCGGCTGTCGTAAAGCGCCGTCCCGAAGGGCAGCGGCCTGTTTTGCGCGTCCACCACGCGCACAAACTGCCGCTGTTGATAGCGGGCCGCGAAATTCATCTCAACAATCGCCCCCTGGCGGGGCGCGGAAGTGACCACGTCGCTGGAGACGTTGATATCCAGATTGCTGCTCTCGTTAAACAGCGCCTCTTCGTTATAGTGATAAGGCACCAGATTGGGCGCGATGGCGTTGCCTGCGGCGTCGGTCTCGACGTTCTGGTTGTTTTCTACTTTTAGCCCCTGCACGTTGTCGGTGTGGATCAGCGCCGCGCTGTTGCCCAGGCGCTGGCTGAAAGTTACGCCGTGGTGATGCGCTATTACGCCCCCTTCCATGCCGAGGGAAAACTGCTGCCCCTGGTCGCTGCTCCTGAACGTGCCGGACCCCAGGCCATGGCTGCTGAGGTAAGCCACAGACGCGTCAACCTCCTGCGCGTCGCTGCGCTGGGTGGTGGTGGCGTTGAGGTTATAGCTAAGCTGGCGGTCTTCAAGCAGGGAGCCGGAAGCGGCGATCTGGTCTGTGCTGTGGCCCTCGCTGTTGCTGTGGTTCAACGTAACGTAATGGTTCATCTCTTCATTAAGCGGAACAGAGAGCGTAAGCGAGACGATCTTTTCGTGGCTGCCGTCGTCGTTTTTCTGCCGCCCCACGCTTGCGATAAGCGTATAGCGGGAAAGGTTAATATTCAGACTGCCGCGCAGCGCATGGCTGGCGCCGCCGTTCCAGTTTTCCTGGCGGGTATAGTTCAGCACCGCGTTCCCCACCGACGTATTCTGGCTGAACTGCAACGAGTATTTGTTTTTATAGTTGCCGTAGCGCGTCCCGCCGGCATCGCTTCGCGCATCGTCAAATTCCCGGTAGCCCGTCGACAGCTTGTGTTCCAGCGTGGCGAGCAGATAGCTTTGGGTTTGCGCGAGGTATTTTGTGTAGCCAAGCTTGATCTTCTCGCCCTGCCGGGCGGTCTGATGCGCGCTGGCGGCGCGGCGGCTGCCGTTAAGCAGCGCATAAAAAGCGCCCGGATAGCGTAAGTTTGCCCCGACGCCCGCCGCCAGGTTGGCATAGTTTTCGGCGTACTGCGCCCCGCCCAGCAAGGTAAAAGCGTTGCTAAGGCCATACTGGGCGTCGCCCTCAACCAGCGTCGATTTGTCTGTCTCCTGCTGACGGTTTTTCCCGGCGTAGAGGTAATATTTGATGACCCCTTCCGGCGCCAGCATATCGATGCTGTTATAGGGCTGATAAAAGGTGCGCTGCGCCCCGTTGGCCTCATAGACCGTCACCTGCATATCGCCAGCGCTGGCGGATGCGGGAATATCCTTAAGCGTAAACGGGCCAGGGGTCACTTTTCGCGTGGCGATCACATAGCCTTTTTGCCGGACCACCACGGTCGCGTTGCTTTGCGCCACGCCGACAATGGCCGGCGCGTAATTGCGCTCTGCGGCGGAAAACATGCCGGTGTTGGAGGTTAGCGAAAGCCCGCGCAGCGACAGGCTGGAGAAAAAGATACCCGAAGTATAAAAATCCCCTGCCGTCAGCGTGCCGCGCACGCTGTCGATATCATGGCGGATGTAGCTCGCGCTGCTGGTATAGCCAGGCTTCCCGGCGTCCTGCCAGCTTAAGAAGCCGTTATTGCGAAACTGGAACCCGCCAAGGTTCATCCCATTCTCAAAGGTGCCGTACATTACCGACTGGTTAGGGCCGTGGTTTAACCGCTCATTTTCATACTGCACGGAATAGTTGCTGAATGCGGCGTTGATGCCGTTGTCCCAGTCCTGGCGCCGCGCCACGTCATACCGGTTGGGTTTGGCCCAGAATTTTTGCGGCACCGTAATGGTTAACAGGTTCTCGCCAAGGTCGATATCCACGCTGGACGGGGTGATAAACTGGCTTAACGGCGCTCCGCCTGGCGGGCATTCCGGCGCGGTGATGCCCCACAACGTCAGGCGATCGCAGGTAAACAGCGGCTGAACTTTTCCTTGCCAGTCGCTAACGGTAATGGCCTCGCTGCCCATGGCTTCGCCATTGACCACCACCTTCAATTTATATTCGCCCGGCAGCAGGTCGTTGCCTTCATTGAAATAAGACGCGTCGATGCCGCTGATGCCCGGGGTTTTTTCCAGCAGGGAGAGATCAAACTGCTCCTCGCAATAAGCGTTACAGCTCGTCACCAGAAGCAGAAAACCGCACGGTTTCAGCATGTTGCGCATCATGTCTTTCGGCAGGAAGGTCACAAGGCAGCCAGCGCCGCCCGAAACGAAAACGGCCACCTTCGAAAAGGTGGCCGGACGGTTATTTATAATTCACGGTAAAGACCGCGTCGCCAGCAACCTCGCCGCCGCTCACGTTATCAGCGAGACGGGCATATTTAACCCTGAAATTGAGGTTATCTGAGCCCTGGTTAAGGCGGTCAAGATAGCTGGACTGCGGCAGTTCGCGATTCAACGCCAGCAGTTGATTCTGCTCGTCGAATAATTCCAGCCCTACGCCGTTTTCACTCGCGGTATTTTTAATGATGTTGTTGTCACCTTCCGTTTCCGCTGCGAGCGTAATGGAAATATGCTCGGCTTCCGCTTTGCTGACGCAATTCAGTTGCAGCTGGAAATCCTTGCTGTTAGTTTCTGATGCCTGGCCAATATTTAATTTCTCAAGCTCGCTGGCTTTAACCGCTTGCAGGTTGACCGATTGGTCAGGTGATGTAAATGCGCAGGTTGGCTGCGTTACTGCGCCGTTAAAATGAACCGTGATAGATTCATTTTCACCGGCAAGCACGCCAGCAGATACACTTGCCACAGATAATGCCAGCAAAACTTTAGACAGGTTTTTCATTGTTATTACCTTCTTTATTTAATACCAGGGGGGTTTCATATCACCGTTGCGGTGACCGTTTCGGAGGTATCGCCGAAATCGTTAATAATGTTAAAATGGATCTGCCGTGCGCTTGCAGCCGCGCCGCTTTTTATAATGAGATCGGCATGAGGCGCTATCATATCAACATCAAAACTTCTGGATTCATCGCTTCCCGCCCAGACCTTATTAAACGTAATGTAATAAGGCGTAGGATTATGAACAGTGATGCCGCTGGCGGTGCGTTTCCATTCAAGCCGGGTATAAGCTTTTTCCATATTCGCTTTTACCGTCTGGGGGCGATATAACACTTTTATGCGGGTACGCATAACGATAGCCAGGCGAGGGTTGCCGCTGGCGCTGTCGAGTTTGGGGATTTCCTTAACGTTGAGCCAGTAAAGCTGCTCTTCGTTTTTCTTCTCAAGATCCTGATTTATCGCTGTTAAACGCAGGGCCACCTTATGGTTAGCCTTAATCTTCGCCAGCGGCGGTTCAACAAAAATGGCTTCCTGGGGTTTGCCGTTTTTATCTTCCACCCAGCTCTGCATTAAGTAATCGCTGTTGGTTGGATTATCCACCTTAACAATAGCAACGCGGGTTTTCGAGGCCGGAAATATAACCCGATTCTGGTCAAGCACCAGCGAAGCGCAGGCGGGAGAAACCGTCACCATATTAGCCAAAAGGGGTAGGAAAAAGCTAAATGCTATACAGCGGGAGGATAATTTAATATTCATCTGGTTCACTTCCTGGCAGGCAAAAAATAAATCAAAACGCCTTTGAGGAAAACCTCAATTAATATATTCAGGAGCTAAAGTTTTAATATGCTAACAAGCAAAAACGCCTTGATCAAGTCATTACCTGAAACAATTCTACATCAGCGTAATTATATCCATTCACATAAACTATGGTGACTTAATTTAAATTTTCGACAATTAATCACCAATTTAGCCATTTTAGATAACCTGCACTTAACATTTGTTATTAGCAGATCAACCGGATGTTGATTCAGGCCTGCCACTTAGTGACATTATTTAAATAATAAAACACCTTTCAGGCATTATAATTAGCGAACAGGAAATAATTAACGCGCGCGTTTATGTCTGAATAACCCTACATCTGTTTCACGATGATTTTTATAAATGGCGACCGGCGGTTAAAACGGAAAATTAAAATTATTTCCCCTTCTCTGTATCGCGTGCTTGCACAGAGCGATTGAGCTTCCGCTTTGTCTTGATGAAGTGATTAAACCATCGCCTCCGCGCACACAGGGCGGTTGACTATTCTCTTCACCGCTGCGCAGGCGACGGGCCACCGTCCTCGCAGCACGCGTCTCTTTCTCGCCAGCCCGCAGCGTCCGCTAAAAAAGTCCGTAAAGCGCCTTGATTGTTATTGGCTTTTACCAATACTGTATATAAAAACAGTATTTGCGATTTTTCTATGGAGGGTGCGATGACAAACGATCTTTTTTTACCGACAGCGGAACACCGCCCGGCGGCGCCTGATGATGCCGCCGCCGCCAACGCTGGCGCGCTTATGAGTACCACACGGCAGCGGCCAGCCCATGTACGCTCTCATTGACGTTAACAGCTTTTACGCCAGCTGCGAGACGCTCTGGCGGCCCGACCTGCTGAATAAGCCGGTGGTGGTGCTCTCTAACAACGACGGCTGCATTATTTCCCGCTCGGCGGAGGCGAAAAAACTCGGCGTTACCATGGGCGCGCCCTATTTTCAGCAAAAGGCGCTGATGGAGCGCGCCGGGGTGGTCGTTTTCAGCAGCAACTATGCGCTTTACGGCGACATGAGCCAGCGGGTAATGACCACGCTTGAAGCGATCTGTCCGCGTGTGGATATCTACAGCATCGACGAAGCCTTTGCCGACGTAAGCGGCATCGGCGAGCTGGAGACGTTTGGCCGCTATATTCGCGACCGGGTTTATCAGTGCACCCGGTTAACCGTAGGCGTTGGCATCGCGCCGACCAAAACCCTCGCCAAGCTCGCTAACCATGCGGCGAAAACCTGGACCAAAACCGGCGGCGTGGTGGATCTCTCAAATCCGCTGCGCCAGCGCAAGCTGATGGCGCTGCTGCCCGTAAGCAAAGTCTGGGGCGTGGGGCGGCGTCTCTCGGCGCGTCTTAACGCCATGGGTATTGAAAACGCGCTGCAACTGGCGCAAAGCGATATCGGCTTTATTCGCAAAAATTTCAGCGTGGTGCTGGAGCGCACTGTGCGTGAACTGCGGGGCGAGTCCTGCCTGGCCTTTGAAGAGGTGCCCGCCACAAAGCAGGAGATAATTAGCTCCCGCTCGTTTGGACAAAAGGTCAGCGATTATCAGCAGGTGCGCGAAGGCATCTGCACCTGGGCTGCGCGGGCCGCGGAGAAACTGCGCGCCGAAAGGCAATACTGCCGCTACGTTTCCGCCTTCCTGAAAACCAGCCCGCACGACGACCATGAGCCTTACTACAGCAACCGCGCGGGCATCGCCCTCTCCACGCCAACCCATGACACCCGCGATATTATCGCCGCCGCCATCCGCTGCCTGGAGTCTATCTGGCGCGAAGGACTGCACTACCAGAAAGCAGGCGTCATGCTGGGAGACTTTTTTAGCCAGGGGGTGGCGCAGCTTACGCTTTTTGACGCGTACGCGCCGAAAGCCAACAGCGAAGCGCTGATGAACGTGATGGATACCCTCAACAAGCAAGGCAAAAACCGCCTCTGGTTTGCCGGCCAGGGCGTCAGGCAGGAATGGGGAATGAAGCGCGAATACCTTTCGCCTGCCTGGACCACCCGCCTGAGCGACGTGCCTGTCTGCCGCTGATTTTTCGGCCTGGCTGGATGTAGCGCAAAAAAAGCGCTTACCCACACGGGTAGACTCAGGGAAGAAACGTTAAAAGCCGTTTCGTTACTGGAACTTATAACGTAAGGAGGCAGTTTATGGACCGTATTATTCAGTCACCCGGCAAATACATTCAGGGCGCAGGCGTGCTGGCGCGCATGGGGGAATATCTCAAACCGCTGGCGTCCACATGCCTGGTGGTGGGCGATAAATTTGTGCTGGGTCTGGTGGAAGAATCGCTTCGCGAAAGCTTCGCCCGGGCAGGCGTTAAAGTGGAAATCGAGCCGTTTGGCGGCGAATGTTCGCAAAATGAGATAAACCGCCTGCGCGAACGGGCAGAAGCCGCGCGTTGCGGCGCCGTGCTTGGCATCGGCGGTGGTAAAACCCTCGATACCGCCAAAGCGCTGGCCCATTTTATGAACCTGCCGGTGGCGATTGCCCCCACCATTGCTTCCACCGATGCGCCATGCAGCGCCCTTTCGGTTATCTACAGCGACAACGGCGAATTTGAGCGCTACCTGCTGCTGCCGTCTAACCCCAATATCGTGGTGGTGGATACCCGCATTGTCGCAGGCGCCCCGGCGCGGCTGCTGGCGGCAGGCATAGGCGACGCGCTCGCCACCTGGTTTGAAGCGCGCGCCTGCGCGCGCAGCGGCGCGGGCACGATGGCGGGCGGGCGCAGCACCCAGGCGGCCCTGGCGCTGGCGGAGCTTTGTTATAAGACGCTGCTGGCCGAAGGGGAAAAAGCGATGCTTGCCGCGAACCAGCATGTGGTGACAGAAGCGCTCGAACGCGTGGTGGAAGCGAACACCTTTCTTAGCGGCGTTGGCTTTGAAAGCGGCGGGCTTGCAGCGGCGCATGCGGTGCATAACGGCCTCACGGCAATCCCTGACGCGCATCATTATTACCACGGCGAGAAGGTCGCCTTCGGCACGCTGGTGCAACTGGTGCTGGAAAACGCGCCGCAGGAGGAACTGAATACAGTACTGCGTCTGACGCACGCGGTCGGCCTGCCGGTTACGCTTGCCCAGCTTGATATTAAAGAAGAGATACCGGCGAAAATGCGCCTCGTGGCGCAGGCGGCCTGCGCCGAAGGCGAAACCATCCACAATATGCCAGGCGGCGTGACGGTTGAACAGGTTTACGCCGCGCTGCTGGTGGCGGACCAGCTCGGGCAGCAGTGGCTCAGAGCGCACAGCGTTTAAGTAACGCTGTGCAGGCGGGTGAAACTTCACCCGCCTTTTTTGGCTTTTTATGAAGGGGAATACGCGGCAGTTAACGATCGGGCGGGGATTAAAGATGCCGCCTTCCTGCATACGGGTGCGCCGTTAGCTGGCTTTCCGGCTCACAGCGCCAGCCTGTTACGCCTCATTAAATGGCGCTTCGCCTTTCAGCACCGCGTCTATGACCTGTAACGCCCCGCTGTCGTTATTGGAGCCGGTGGTGTATTTCGCCACTTCTTTTACGTCGCTTACCGCGTTGCCCATGGCGAAAGAGTAGGCCACGAGTTGCAGCATCTCTACATCGTTGCCGCTATCGCCCACCGCCACGCACTGTTCTTTCTCTACGCCCCAGCGCTTCATCAGACGCAGCAGCCCGCTTGCTTTATGGGAGCCGGGGATAATCAAATCAACAAAGCCGTAGCCGCTGGTTACCGGCTTCACCACGCCATCCAGCGTATGGTGCAGGCTCTCTACCAGCGCGGGGATTTCCGCATCCGGCAGGTTCAGGGAAAACTTAAATATCACGTCATCCAGAGCGTAAAGATCGTCCACGGGCTTGAGGCGATGATAATGCTTCGACATCAGGCTGACGAAAGCCTCCGGCGCGCCTGCCTGGTAATAAGCGCTTTCAAGGCCGCAAACCACAAAGTTGATGCCTTCAAAGGCCGACAGCGCGTCGATCACCGCATGGTACTGCTCACGGGTCAGCGCGCCGTGGTGAATGCGCTCGCCCTGGTCGTAAACCAGCGCGCCGTTTTCCGCCACAAAGGAGATGTCGTCACGAATTTCCGGGAAGAAAGAGATAAGCTGGTAATACTGGTTACCGCTCGCCACCACAAAATGAATATCCTTCTCTTTCAGCGCGCGGTACTGCTGTAAAAACCTTTCTTTATCATAGGTTTTTTTGTCGTTCAGAAAGGTGCCGTCCATATCAACCGCGATGAGCTTGATTTTCATACTGCCTCATTGATTCGTTAACTCTGTCACAGAACATGCTAGCATTCTTTAATTAAAGAAACATATGAGTAAAAGGCGAATCATCTTCATTTGAAATAGATATTCAGAAGCTTCCGGGCCGCAGGATCCGAAAAAGCAAAACGCCCGGGTTATCGCCGGGCGTTGTGTTTACCGTTTTACTGACTCTCCTGCTCATCAAAAACCTGCTGCGCCAGGTGCATCGTGGCGTTAGCGGCAGGCAGGCCGCAATAGAGAGCAGAGTGCATAATCAGCTCCTTAAGCTCTTCCCGCGTAACGCCGTTATTAAAGGCCGCCCGCAGATGCATCTTCAGCTCCGCTTCGCGATTGAGCGCGATAAGCATGGCGATGGTTATCATGCTGCGGGTATGGCGCTCAAGTGCTGGCCGCGTCCAGATTTCACCCCAGGCGTAGCGGGTGATGAAGTTCTGAAACTCGTCGTTAAGCGGCGTCAGGTTCTCAAGCGTACGCTCAACATGCGCGTCGCCAAGCACCGCGTGGCGCACCTCCATGCCCTGTTGATAGCGTTCTTCATCCTGCATGACGTTCCTCCTGGCTTGCTAAAAAAGCGAGCAGCGCGTCGTTAAACGCCTGCGGCGCTTCCACATTCGATAAGTGCGAAGCGGGTAAGACGGTAAGCTGCGCATCCGGCGCCTGCTGGCGAATAAATTCTCCGTCGGCAACGGTGGTAACCGGGTCGTGCTGACCGGCAAGCACCAGCAGCGGCAGCGTCATGTTTTTGACTTCAGCGCGCAGGTCCGCCCCGCCAAGGGCTTCGCAACAGGCGGCGTAACCTTCGGGGTTGATCTGCGACAGCTGTTGAATAAGCGGCGCCACCACCTGCGGCGACTGATGGCGAAACGCTTCGCTAAACCAGCGTTCCGCCGCGCTTGCGGCTACGGCTTCCATGCCTTCTTCACGTACGGTGCGGGCGCGAGCGTCCCAGCCCGCCTGTTCGCCGATTTTCGCCGCGCTGTTGGCGATGGTGACAGAAATAAAGCGCTCCGGCGCAAAGCGCGCCAGCCATAAGCCCGTCAGCCCGCCCATGGAAATACCGCAAAAGTGGGCTTTGGCGACAGAAAGCCTGTCTAAAAGCGCAATAACATCGGCGCCAAGTTGTGACAACGTCACGCTGCCGCGTTTGTCGGTTCGCCCGTGGCCGTGCGTGTCGTAGCGCAGTACGCGGTAATGCGCAGCCAGCGCCGCCAGCTGCGGCTCCCATAAAGAAAGCGTGGTGCCAAGCGAATTAGAGAGGACGACCAGCGGCGCCCCTTCCGGCCCGTCGAGCTGATAATGAATCGTCATAATGTTTCCTTGTATCGCGCCAGTACCTGGCGGACAAACACGGGCGCGCTGCCCGTCGCCTGGTCAGGCGAGAGCAACTGCGCAAGGCTCGCGGCGGTAAAATAACGGCTGATCAGCGCATCGTCAGCCAGCAGCGTTTGCAGCGCCGCGCCCTCATCCAGCGAACGGTGACACAACGTCTCCATATGCTGGTGCGCCGCCTGCTTGCCGATATGTTCGGCAAGCTTGAGCGTGACCGGCTCGGCAAACACCAGCCCGTGAGTGATTTGCAGGTTATCGCGCATTTTTTCCGGGAATACCTGCATGTCGCGGATAAGCTCAAGGCTTGTCTGCATTACGCCGCCTGCAAGGGTGATGATTTCCGGCAGCGTTTCCCATTCCGCCTGCCAGCCGCCGAGCGCCCTTTCATGCTGCTGAAGCTGGCTGGCGTAAAGTGTCGCCATCAGGCCTGGCAGCCGCGTGTTAGCCGTGAGGATCGCCGCGCAGGCGACCGGGTTGCGCTTGTGCGGCATAGCGGAGGAGCCGCCGCGCCCTTCGGCAACCGGTTCTGCCGTTTCCGCCACTTCGGTTTGCATCATCAGCGCGAAATCGCTGGCGAATTTGCCGAGCGTGGCGGCTACGCCCGCATACCAGCTGCCTGCCTCCAGCAGACGATCGCGCTGGCTGTGCCACGGCGTGTCGGGCAACGTGAGCGAAAGCGCCGAAGCCAGCGCCTGCGCCACCTGCGGCCCCTTTTCGTTCAGCGAGGCCAGGGTGCCCGCCGCGCCGCCAAACTGCACCGTCAGTACGCGGGGCCGAAGCTCATCCAGCCGTACGCGCCAGCGCAGCAGCGCATCCAGCGTGCCGGCAAGTTTTAGCCCGAACGTGGTGGGCAAGGCATGTTGCAGCCAGGTTCGCCCTGCCATAACCGTCTGCTGGTGGCGCTCCGTTTGCGCCGCCAGCGCGGCAAGAAGATCGCTCAGCAAAACCTGGGTTTGGTCGAAGGCGTCGCGCAGTTGCAGCATCAAACCGCTGTCGATAATGTCCTGGCTGGTGGCGCCCCAGTGCACGTAGCGCGCAGCGTCTTCATCCGCCGCCTTCACGCGGGCGGTAAGCTGCTTAACCAGCGGAATAGCAAGATTGCCCGCCCCCGCCGCCGCGTGCGCAAGCCCGGCGGCGTCTAACAGCTTTACATCGCAATGCCGCGCTATCGCCGCCGCCGCGTGCGGCGGCACAATGCCGCACTGGGCCTGCGCGCCCGCAAGCGCCGCCTCCACATCCAGCATCCGTTGCAGCGTCGCTTCGTCGCTGAACAGCGGCGTTAGCCCTGAAGGCCGCAGCAGCGGCGTCAGAAGTTTCATTTCTGCTCCTTATGCGCGTTCGATAATCATCGCGATCCCCTGCCCCACGCCAATACACATGGTGCACAACGCGTAGCGCCCGCCGGTGCGTTTAAGCTGCAACGCGGCGGTCATGGCGATGCGCCCGCCAGAGGCGCCAAGCGGATGGCCAAGCGCAATGGCGCCGCCGTTCGGGTTTACATGCGCTGCGTCATCCGGCAAGCCCAGGTCGCGCGTTACCGCCAGCGCCTGAGCAGCAAAGGCTTCATTAAGTTCGATAACGTCCATTTGATCAAGCGTCAGACCGGTTTGCGCCAGCACTTTGCGCACCGCCGGCGCAGGGCCAAAGCCCATGATGCGCGGTGGAACACCGGCTGTCGCCACGCCGACGATGCGCGCCAGCGGCTCCAGCCCGTGGGCTCGCATCGCCTCTTCGCTTGCCAGCAGCAGCGCGCAGGCGCCGTCGTTAACGCCGGAGGCGTTGCCTGCCGTTACCGTACCGTCCGCGCGAACCACGGGTTTAAGCTTCGCCAGCGCCTCACGCGAGGTGGCGCGCGGGTGCTCATCGCGGGTAAAGCTGACCGGCTCGCCCTTACGCTGCGGAATCAAGACCGGGATAAGCTCGTCGTCAAACAGCCCCATCTCCTGGGCGCGGGCGGTACGAAGCTGGCTGCGTAACGCGAAGGCATCCTGATCCTCCCGGCTGACGCCAAACTGCGCGGCGACGTTTTCCGCTGTTTCCGGCATAGTATCAACGCCATAGCTCGCTTTCATCAGCGGGTTGATGAAGCGCCAGCCGATGGTGGTATCTTCAAGCGACATGCTGCGGCTGTATGCGCTTTCCGCTTTACCCATGACAAACGGCGCGCGGGACATGCTCTCCACGCCGCCCGCCACCATCAGGCGCGTCTCGCCGCTTTTAATCGCCCGCGCCGCCACGCCGATGGCGTCGAGGCTTGAGCCGCAGAGCCGGTTGACCGTGCTGCCCGGCACCGTTTCCGGCAGGCCCGCCAGCAGCAGCGCCATGCGCGCCACGTTGCGGTTGTCTTCCCCCGCCTGGTTGGCGCAGCCGTAAATCACATCGTCAATCAGCGCCGGGTCGAGGTTCGGGTTGCGCTCAAGCAGCGCTTTCAGCGGCAGGGCCGCCAGATCGTCGGCGCGAACGCCCGCCAGCGCGCCGCCAAAGCGGCCAAAAGGGGTGCGAACCGCATCGCAGATAAATGCCTGACTCATCATAGTTCCTTACGCGCTCTGCGCCAGTTGACCGAAACTGAGCTTCACCGGCGTCAGCCGTTGCAGCTCTTCAAAAGAGAGGCCGTTGAAGATCTCGCGCACCACCGGCCCTTTATCCGTGATATCGATAACCGCAAGGTCGGTATAAATGCGGCTGACGCAGCCGACGCCGGTAAGCGGATAAGTACAGGTTTCCACCAGCTTGCTCTCTCCCTCGCGGGTCAGCAGCTCCATCATCACGAAAACCTGGCGCGCGCCGATGGCGAGATCCATCGCGCCGCCCACGGCGGGGATGGCGTCCGGCGCGCCGGTGCTCCAGTTAGCAAGGTCGCCGGAAGCGGATACCTGATAAGCGCCCAGCACACAGATATCCAGATGCCCGCCGCGCATCATGGCGAACGAATCGCCGTGGTGGAAAAAGCTGCCGCCGGTCAGCAGCGTCACATACTCTTTACCGGCGTTAATCAGATCCGGGTCCTCTTCGCCCTCGGCGGGTTTCGGTCCCATGCCGAGCAGGCCGTTTTCGCTGTGCAGAAAGATTTCTTTATCGGCAGGCAGATAGTTGGCGATACGGGTCGGCAGGCCGATCCCTAAGTTCACATAAGCCCCTTCCGGGATATCGCGCGCCACGCGCTGCGCCATTTCGTCACGGGTGAGACGTTTCATTAATGCTCCTTATGCGCTTTGCGAAAGCGCAGATGCAGGCTCCAGCGCCACCACGCGCTGCACGAAAATACCGGGGGTAATAATGTGTTCCGGATCCAGCTCGCCGAGCGGCACCAGACGGCTGACCTGAGCGATGGTAGTAGCGGCCGCAGTCGCCATAATCGGCCCGAAGTTACGCGCCGCTTTGCGATACACCAGGTTGCCCCAGCGGTCGCCCTCGAAGGCTTTAATCAGCGCGAAGTCGGCTTTTAGCGGGTACTCCAGGACATAGTGGCGGCCATTGATTTCACGCGTCTCTTTTCCCTCGGCAAGCGGCGTGCCGTAACCGGTCGGGGTAAAAATAGCGCCAAGCCCGGCGCCCGCGGCCTGGATGCGCGCGGCCAGGTTGCCCTGCGGCACCAGCTCCAGCTCCACTTTGCCCCGGCGGTAGAGGTCGTCAAAGATTTGGGAGTCCACCTGGCGCGGGAAGGAGCAGATCATTTTGCGCACCCGGCCCGCTTTCAGCAGCGCCGCCAGCCCCACTTCGCCATTGCCGGCATTGTTGTTGATGATGGTGAGGTCGCCCGCCCCCTGGGCTATCAGGGCGTCGATCAGCTCGGTGGGCTGCCCGGCGGCGCCGAAGCCGCCAATCATGATGGTGGCGCCGTCCGCAATACCGGCAACCGCCTCTTCCAGCGAAGGCACGCTTTTATCAATCATCCTCTGCTCCTTGATGTGCGATAGTCGCACCGTTATGCGTTGTTCGAACAAAATGTGACGCTGCTAACGAGTCCGGTCAAGGGCGATAATCGAAATATAGTGCGATTATCGAACATGCGTTATCTTTGTTCCTGGAGTGTGATCGAGCGCGTAATCAGGAGAAAAATGATGGCGATACATCCGGACGACCGCCTTAACGGCGATGCGGACCCGTTTAAGGGCGACCCGAATTTTATGGCCTCGCTGGCGCGAGGGCTTGAGGTGATCCAGGCGTTTACGCCGCAGCGGCGGCTGCTTTCTATTTCGCAGATAAGCCAGAAAACAGGCATTCCGCGCGCAGCGGTGCGCCGCTGTCTTTACACGCTGAGCAAACTGGGGTTCGTTTACGCGGAAGATGGCAAAAATTACCAGCTGCGCCCGCGTATTCTGTCGCTCGGCCACGCTTACCTTGCCTCCACGCCGCTGGCGCGCGCCGCCCAGCCGGTGCTCAAGCAACTCAGCGATATGCTGAACGAATCCTGTTCTATCGCCACGCTGGATGGCGATGACATTCTCTACATCGCCCGCGCCTCCAGTTCGCGCATCATGACCATTGATTTGGATATCGGCAGCCGCTTGCCCGCCTGGTCCACCTCGATGGGGCGCGTGCTGTTGAGCTATTTGCCGGATGAGCAACTGAACGCGCTGCTTGGGCGCATTACCATGATCCGCTATACGCCGCAGACGGTGGATTCGGTAGCGAAACTGCGCGAAGAGTTAAAGCGGGTACGCCAGCAGGGGTATGCGCTTAACGATCAGGAACTGGAGATGGGGCTGCGGTCAATTGCGGTGCCGATCATTAACCCGCAGGGGGTGGTGGAGGCGGCGCTGAACGTTGGCGTGCACGCGGGCCAGGTTTCTGCTGAAGAGCTGCAAACCCGCGTGCTGCCAGAGCTGCAAAACGCCGCCCGGGAACTGGCGCTGCTGCTGGATTAACGGCTGCGTTTGGCGTGGCGTTCCCAGTTTTCCTGCTTCGCCTCGTCCGATTTTTTCAGCGCCACGTAACAGGCGCCCGCGCCGCCGTGGTGCGGCAGCGCCGTGCAAAACGCCTGCACTTCGTCAAACTCCGTCAGCCAGCGGGCCAGATAGCTGCGAACGATATTGGCGTGCGATTTATCCTCACGGCCCTTGCCATGAATGATAAGCAGATTGCGAAGGCCGTCGCGGCGGGCCTGCTGGATAAACGCAAACAGCTGCTGGCGGCACTGTTCCACCGGCTGGCGCAGCAGGTTCAGGCTCGCCTGCTGACTGTATTTGCCAAGGCGCAGCTTCTCCAGCACGCCGTTTTGCAGCCCCTCGCGCTTAAACTCCAGCGGCTCGGCGAGAGGGATAATGTCAAGAAAGCCTGTGGTGAGGAAGTTATCCAGTTGCAGGGCATCGAGCCGCTGCGGGACGCGGTTTTTCACCGGCTTAACCCACTGCGTGGATTCACAATTCTTCAGGGGTTTGACATCTTCCATGGCGTCAAGAAAAAGCGATTTGTCGTCAGGTTGCACGGTCAATCCTCCGGGTACTGCGCAAAGGTTCACACTATAACCCTCCCCCGCACGCGGCTCAACGCTGCCGCGCCCGGCAAAAGAGGACCGCTAAGAAGCCACAATTATGGATGTAAAACCAGCTAAATTCTTCCCAGGACAACTTTTCCGGCTACGTTTTGACCAGTCGACAGGAAAAAAAAGGGGAGCGATAAATCATTGTTAACTATTTGTGAAAGACGTCACTTAACGGTCATCACGCCCCGGCTGAAAAGCGGGTATATATAACTTTACCCACAACTCAGGGAATCAATGTGGGGCAAGGTCCCGGAAGCACTGCTGTGTGTACTGTAGAGCCTGGCTGATGTCGGCAGGCTCTATTTTTTATGGGCGGCATTTGGGGCGATGGCGCCCCGGTGAGCGGCACAGGTAGCGGGGCGCGCCGCTGGGTTTGCCCTGTCCGCGCCTTTGCTGGCCTTCTGGTTAACGATGCCGGTAGCGTGATATTTTATCGGTCTGATGACTGGACCAGGCGATGATCCGCGCCTGGGATATAGCGAGGGGAATATGCTGACATTTCTGCAAGACAAAATCGCCACGCCGCTGGGCCCGCTGTGGGTGATTTGCGATGAGCAATTCAACCTGCGCGCCGTAGAGTGGGAAGAACACAGCGACCGCATGGAGCAACTGCTGGTGATTCATTACGGTTCGCAGGGCTTTACACGCGTTCCATGTGAAAACCCCGGCGGGCTTAGCGACAAGCTGCGCGACTATTTTGCAGGCGACCTGAGCGTTATCGATACCTTACCTACCGCCACCGCGGGCACGCCGTTTCAACGTGAAGTGTGGAAGCGGCTGCGCGATATCCCCTGCGGCCAGGTCATGCATTACGGCCAGCTGGCCGAAGCGCTGGGCCGCGCTGGCGCCGCGCGCGCGGTGGGCGCCGCTAACGGCGCCAACCCGGTCAGCATTGTTGTGCCCTGCCATCGCGTTATCGGACGCAGCGGCGCGCTGACCGGTTATGCGGGCGGCGTGCAACGCAAAGAGTGGCTGTTGCGTCATGAAGGATTTTTGCTGCTTTAATAAAATAATTCGCCTGCTAACTATACATCTACTGAAACATCAACAACATGACGCAACGAAACTTACGGTTTGTTTCATAAATATCTGATTGCCGTTTCACCACACTTACGTCATGGACAAAAAGATGTTAAAATTGACCAATATCAATTACGGCTTGAGCAGACCTATGATCCCGGAAAAGCGAATTATTCGACGCATTCAGTCTGGCGGTTGTGCCATCCATTGCCAGGATTGCAGCATTAGCCAGTTATGCATTCCTTTCACGCTGAATGAGCACGAGCTGGACCAGCTTGATAACATCATTGAGCGTAAAAAACCGATTCAGAAAGGCCAGACGCTGTTTAAGGCGGGTGACGAACTGAAATCGCTTTACGCTATCCGCTCCGGCACCATAAAGAGTTACACCATTACCGAACAGGGCGACGAGCAAATTACCGGTTTTCACCTGGCAGGGGATCTGGTGGGCTTCGACGCTATCGGCACCGCGCATCACCCGAGCTTTGCGCAGGCGCTGGAAACGTCCATGGTGTGCGAAATCCCGTTTGAAACACTTGACGATCTCTCCGGCAAAATGCCAAGCCTGCGCCAGCAGATGATGCGTCTGATGAGCGGCGAAATTAAAGGCGACCAGGATATGATCCTGCTGCTTTCTAAAAAGAATGCGGAAGAGCGCCTGGCGGCTTTTATCTATAATCTTTCCCGCCGCTTCGCCCAGCGCGGCTTCTCGCCGCGTGAGTTCCGCCTCACCATGACGCGCGGCGACATCGGCAACTATCTGGGCCTGACGGTGGAAACCATCTCCCGTCTGCTGGGCCGTTTCCAGAAAAGCGGCATGCTGGCGGTTAAAGGCAAATACATCACCATCGAGAATGGCGATATCCTTGCCGAACTGGCGGGCCAGTCCCGTAACGTCGCGTAATTTCTCTCTTTTGCCGGGTCAATAGAATTTCCTGATTTATTGATCCGGCAATAGTTTCCCCTCTGTTTCAATCAACTTATATGGGTTACTCTTTCTCTTACAAACTGTGGTTAAGCAGTTGTAAGGAGAACCTGTATGGCAAAGTATCAAAACATGCTGGTGGCCATCGATCCTAATCAGGATGACCAGCCGGCGCTGCGGCGTGCAGTTTATCTGCATCAACGGATTGGTGGCCGAATCAAAGCCTTTTTGCCGATCTATGATTTTTCCTACGAAATGACCACCCTTCTGTCTCCCGATGAGCGCACGGCGATGCGTCAGGGGGTCATCAGCCAGCGCACCGCGTGGATCCGCGAGCAGGCGCAGTACTATCTTGAAGCGGGCGTGCCCATTGAAATTAAAGTGGTCTGGCACAACCGTCCTTTCGAAGCGATTATCCAGGAAGTGGTGAGCGGCGGTCACGATCTGCTGCTCAAAATGACTCACCAGCACGACAAACTTGAATCCGTTATTTTTACGCCCACCGACTGGCATCTGCTACGCAAATGCCCCTGCCCGGTCTGGATGGTAAAAGACCAGCCGTGGCCGGAAGGCGGCAAAGCGGTGGTGGCGGTGAATCTTGCCAGCGAAGAAGCCTATCATAACGCCCTTAATGAAAAGCTTATCCGCGAAACCGTCAAGCTGGCCGAGCAGGTGAACCATACCGAGGTGCATCTGGTGGGCGCTTATCCGGTCACGCCGATTAATATCGCTATTGAACTGCCCGACTTCGATCCAAGCGTCTATAACGACGCTATTCGCGGTCAACATTTGCTGGCGATGAAAGCGCTGCGCCAGAAATTCGGCATCAGCGAGAAGATGACCCATGTGGAAAAAGGTCTGCCGGAAGAGGTGATCCCTGACCTGGCGGAACACCTTGAAGCGGGGATCGTGGTGCTGGGCACCATCGGGCGCACCGGGATTTCCGCTGCGTTTCTCGGCAATACCGCTGAACAGGTTATCGATCATCTGCGTTGCGATCTGCTGGTTATCAAGCCTGACGATTACCAGACCCCCGTTGAGATGGACGACGACGAAGACGACTAACGCCCTCTTCATTGCATACAGGCCCGCCCGCTATACGGCGGGCTTTTTTATTGGCGTCAGGCAATAAAAAACCGCTCCGAAGAGCGGTTTGGTTAAGGTTGAAAGCGATTACAGCGCTTTGAGGATCGCATCCACGCTGGCTTTGGCGTCGCCAAACAGCATATGGGTGTTCTCTTTAAAGAAAAGCGGGTTCTGAACGCCTGCGTAGCCGGTATTCATGGAACGCTTAAAGACGATAACGTTCTGCGCCTTCCACACTTCCAGCACCGGCATACCGGCAATCGGGCTGCCCGGGTCGTCCTGCGCCGCCGGGTTCACCGTGTCGTTTGCGCCAATCACCAGCACCGTGTCGGTATCGGCGAAATCATCGTTGATCTCGTCCATTTCCAGCACGATGTCATAAGGCACTTTCGCCTCAGCCAACAGCACGTTCATATGCCCGGGCAGGCGCCCCGCAACCGGGTGAATGCCGAAGCGCACGTTAATGCCGCGCGCGCGCAGTTTTTCGGTGATTTCCGCCACCGGATATTGCGCCTGCGCCACTGCCATGCCGTAGCCCGGCGTGATAATCACGGAATGGGAGCTTTTCAGCATCTCAGCCGTCTCTTCCGCGCTGATTTCACGGTGTTCGCCCACTTCTTCGCTGCTGGTGCTTGCCACGCCGTCGGAGCCGAAGCCGCCTGCGATCACGCTGATAAACGAGCGGTTCATCGCCTTACACATAATGTAAGAGAGAATGGCGCCCGAAGACCCCACCAGCGCGCCGGTAACAATAAGCAGGTCGTTGCTGAGCATAAAGCCCGCCGCCGCCGCCGCCCAGCCGGAATAGGAGTTCAGCATGGAAACCACCACCGGCATATCCGCGCCGCCGATAGAAGCCACCAGGTGCCAGCCGAACGCCAGCGCGATAATCGTCATTACCAGCAGCGCCAGCACTTGCAGGCCCACGCTTTCGGTACGGACAAAAACGACCAGCAGCAGGAAAGAGACCACCAGCGCCGCCAGGTTCATCTTATGGCGGTTCGGCAACATCAGCGGTTTGGACGACATTTTGCCGCACAGTTTGCCGTAAGCCACAATGGAGCCGGTGAAGGTGACGGCGCCAATAAAGATGCCCAGGAACACTTCCGCCAGATGAATATTCACCAGCACCGGATCCAGCCCCGGATTGTGGTGCAGATAGCTGTTAAAGCCTACCAGCACAGCGGCGAGACCCACGAAACTGTGCAGCACCGCCACCAGCTCCGGCATCTGGGTCATTTCCACTTTTTTCGCCAGATGCATGCCGATAGCGCCGCCAATCACCATGGCGATGATTATCCAGACCACATGGTCGGAATCCGGGCCAAGAATGGTGGCGATAAGCGCAATCGCCATACCGGCGATGCCGAAGCGGTTGCCCTGCTGTGAGGTTTCATGCTTCGACAGCCCCGCCAGGCTAAAAATAAACAGGATCGCGGCAACAATGTATGCTGCGGTAACCAATCCTCCAGACATATGTTACCCCTTAGTTCTTCCGGAACATTTTCAGCATGCGCTGAGTGACGGTGAAACCACCAAAAATGTTGATGCTGGCGATAAGCACGGCGATGAAGCTGAAGAAGCTGACCCAGCCGCCGTCGCCAATCTGCAACAGCGCCCCAACGACGATGATGCCTGAAATGGCGTTAGTCACCGACATCAGCGGCGTATGCAGCGCATGAGAAACGTTCCACACCACGTAGTAGCCCACCACGCACGCCAGCGCAAAGACGGTGAAGTGGCCGAGGAACTCACGCGGCGCCACGTCCGCCAGCCAGCCGAACAGCACGATAGCCAGCGCCATCAGCGCATATTTGCGCCACGGCGAAGCGGGTTTAGCCGGCTCGGCAACCGGTTCTGGCTGCTTCGCCGCCGCCTGGGGCTGCGCGGAAACCTGAATCGGCGGCGCAGGCCAGGTCACTTCCCCTTCACGGATGACCGTTACGCCGCGCACAACCACATCGTCGAAATCGACAATCACGTTGCCGTCTTTCTCTTTGCACAGCAGCTTAAGGAGGTTGACCAGGTTGGTGCCGTAAAGCTGGGAAGACTGCGTCGGCAGGCGGCCCGGAAGATCGGTATAGCCGATCACTTTCACGCCATTTGCGGTCACGAAGATTTCGTTCGGTACGGTGTATTCGCAGTTGCCGCCGTTTTGCGCGGCCAGGTCGACTATCACGCTGCCCGGCTTCATGGAATCGACCATGTCGCGGGTAATGAGCTTCGGCGCCGGTTTGCCTGGAATAAGCGCCGTTGTGACGATGATATCCACCTCTTTCGCCTGGGCGGCGAACAGCGCCATTTCGGCTTTAATAAAGGCTTCGGACATCACTTTCGCATAACCGTCGCCGCTGCCCGCCTCTTCTTTGAAGTCCAGCTCCAGGAACTCGGCGCCCATACTCTGCACCTGCTCTTTCACTTCCGGGCGAGTATCGAACGCGCGAACAATGGCGCCGAGGCTGTTGGCTGCGCCAATGGCCGCAAGGCCCGCTACCCCCGCGCCAATCACCATCACTTTTGCCGGCGGCACTTTGCCCGCAGCGGTGATCTGGCCGGTAAAGAAGCGGCCAAACTCATGTGCAGCTTCAACAATCGCGCGATAGCCTGCGATGTTCGCCATCGAGCTCAGGGCATCAAGCGACTGCGCGCGCGAAATACGCGGCACCGCATCCATGGCCATCACGGTAACGCCGCGTGCGGCAAGCTGCTCCATCAGCGCCGGGTTTTGCGCCGGCCAGATAAAGCTGACAAGCGTTGTGCCGGGACGCAAAAGCGCTATTTCCTCGTCCAGCGGCGCGTTGACCTTAAGGATAACGTCCGATTGCCACACGGTATCGCCCGTTGCCAGCTCCGCGCCTGCCAGCGCAAAAGCGTCATCGTCGAAACTCGCCAGTTTACCCGCGTCATGTTCAACAGCGACGCTAAAACCCAGTTTTAATAACTGCTCCACGGTTTTAGGCGTTGCTGCGACGCGGGTTTCATTGGCCAACCGCTCTTTTGGTACACCAATACGCATAGTATTCCCTTCCATCGGTTTTGAATGATGGTCTGCCACTCGTTTTCGTAATGAAGACGGCTATGCCGCTTCGGCCAGAAAATCAATCTGTAACAAACTTTCTATAACCTACTGAAATTAGCGCCCCCGATCCACAACAGGTTCAGGGTATTTTTAGCGTTATCCGTGAAAAGGCAGTGATGACGGGCCATAACAGGGATTTTTGCTTTAAATCACCGCCGAAAGGCCGATATTACGCTTAAGCCGAGCGGTAAAACATGATACTCCTCCGCTCAGAATCCGTTCTTTAACAACCTTTTAACTTAAAAAGTAATAACCTTTATCATTTTTTCTGGTCAGCCGCCTGTTTTTTCCACATATCACTAAAAGTTATCCCGCTTAAACGAAACGCCGCACTGAGCGTGAAAAATGGCGCAGACAGCCAAACCCTTTCAGTGCAATAATCAGCGGCTAACCGTTAATGTACACAGGCAGTATGAGTACCTTTTTTGCGCATGGCGAAGGATTATTTTTATGAAGCTTAAGTACACCTTTCTGGCGTCCGCGCTGCTCTCCGTTACCACGCTGACCGCTCAGGCGGCTACCGAGTTGACGCCGGAACAGGCCGCCGCGGTAAAGCCTTACGACCGTATCGTCATTACCGGTCGTTTTAACGCTATCGGCGAAGCGGTTGATGCCGTATCGCGCCGGGCAGACAAAATGGGCGCCGCCTCTTTCTATATTCTTGATACCAACGACACCGGCAACAGCGGCAACTGGCGCGTTGTAGCGGATGTTTATCATGAGAACGCGCCAAAGGCGCAAGCGCCGCAAAACCGCGTGATTAACGGCGTGATGGAGCTGCCTAAAGATCAGGCTATCGCCCTTGAGCCTTACGATACCGTAACCGTTCAGGGTTTTTATCGCAGCCAGCCGGAAGTGAATGACGCGATTACCAAAGCGGCGAAAGCCAAAGGGGCCGCGTCGTTTTATATCGTGCGCCAGGTAGATGCCAACCAGGGCGGCAACCAGCTTATCACCGCGTACATCTATAAAGCGGATGCGAAGAAGCGCGTGTTGCAAAGCCCGGACGCTATCCCGGCAGATTCCGATGCCGGTCGCGCAGCGCTCGCCAAAGGCGGCGAAGAAGCGAAGAGAGTGGAAATTCCAGGCGTTGCCACGACCGCGGCGCCAAGCGCAGAAGTCGGCCGCTTCTTTGAAACGCAGGCCAGTAAAGGCGGGCGTTACACTGTCACCCTGCCGGACGGTAAAGAAATTCAGGAAGTGAATAAAATTACGGCGGCGCAAATGGTGCCTTTTGACAGCGTCAAGTTCACCGGCCACTACTCCAGCATGACGGAAATTTCCTATCAGGTAGCGAAGCGCGCAGCGAAAAAAGGCGCGAAGTACTACCACATTACCCGTCAGTGGGAAGAGAAAGGCGGCAACCTGACTATCAGCGCTGACCTTTACAAGTAAGTCCCGCTTCACAGAAAAGACGGCTCCGGCCGTCTTTTTTTATCTTTCAGAATATTTTAGCGCCCCTCTCATTGCATGCCCTGCCTGGACTCCGTAAAATCGCGCGCCTTAGCGTGATCCACCATTTTTATGCGCTTTAGCACAATAATTATTCTGGGTCCTTCTCTTCTCTTTACAGGATACCTATGGACAAAAAACTTGGTCTCGCCGCGTTAACCGCGCTCGTTTTAAGCTCCATGCTGGGCGCGGGCGTCTTTAGCCTGCCGCAAAATATGGCGGCCGTGGCGGGGCCCGCCGCGCTGCTGACGGGCTGGGCGATAACGGGCGTCGGCATTTTGCTGCTGGCGCTGGCGATGCTTTTCCTCACTCGTCTGCGCCCCGATCTCGACGGCGGCATTTTTACTTACGCGCGGGAAGGCTTCGGCGAACTGGTCGGTTTTTGCTCCGCCTGGGGTTACTGGCTCTGTGCGGTTATCGCCAACGTTTCTTACCTGGTGATTGTGTTTTCAGCGCTGAGCTTTTTTACCGATACGCCTGAGCTGAAGATTTTTGGCGACGGCAACACCTGGCAATCTATTGTCGGCGCTTCGGTGCTGTTGTGGTTTGTTCACTGGCTGGTGCTGCGCGGCGTGCAGACCGCAGCAAGCATCAACGTGGCCGCCACCCTGGCCAAACTGTTGCCGCTGGGACTGTTTGTGATCCTCGCCGCCATTGGCTTTAAGCTTTCCACTTTCAGCCTCGATTTTAAGGGCGTAGCGCTGGGCGTGCCGGTGTGGGAGCAGGTGAAAAATACCATGCTCATTACGCTCTGGGTCTTTATCGGCGTGGAAGGCGCAGTGGTGGTTTCTGCGCGGGCGCGTAACAAAAGCGATGTCGGCATGGCGACGCTGCTGGCGGTGCTGGCTGCGCTGGCGGTTTATCTGCTGGTGACGCTGCTGTCGCTTGGCGTGGTAACCCGCCCGGAACTCGCGCAGATGCGTAACCCTTCAATGGCCGGTTTGCTGGTGGAGATGATGGGCCCCAGGGGCGAGGTGATTATCGCCGCCGGCCTGATTGTTTCGGTCTGCGGCGCCTATCTGAGCTGGACCATCATGGCGGCGGAAGTGCCGCTGCTGGCAGCACGCTACCGCGCTTTTCCCAAAGCGCTGCTGCGCCAGAATGCCAACAACGCCCCGGCGGCTTCATTATGGCTGACTAACGCCAGCGTGCAGGTTTGTCTGGTGCTTATCTGGGCCACCGGCTCGGATTACAATACGCTGCTGACCATCGCTTCCGAGATGATCCTGGTGCCCTATCTGCTGGTAGGCGCTTATCTGGTGAAAATAGCAAAACGCCCTTTGCACAGGCTTACGGGTGTCGGAGCGTCCATTTATGGTTTATGGTTGCTGTATGCCTCAGGTCCGATGCACCTGCTGCTCTCGGTTGTGCTTTACGCGCCTGGTTTGTTGGTTTTTCTGTACGCCCGCCGTACGCACCAGCATGACGTAGCGCTGCGATCTCACGAGCGCGTGCTTATTGGCCTGTTGTTAATCGCCGCGCTGCCGGCTACATGGATGCTGATGGGGTAGCCGCCCCATCGTCGTCGCTGACGAGGAGTGCTTATGGGCAAAAAATTGGATCGTCCGATTGTCATTACCGGCGGGGGCCGTCGTATTGGTCTTGCGCTGGCCCACCATTTTCTGGCGCAACATCATGATGTCATCGTCAGCTACCGTACCCGCTACGCGGCTATCGACGTGCTGGAAGAGTCAGGCGCGGTCTGCATTCAGGCCGACTTTTGCAACGATGAAGGCATTCTCGCTTTCGCCGAGGCCGTGAAGCAGCGCACCGATCGCATTCGCGCGCTGCTGCACAACGCCAGCGCGTGGCAGTCGGAATCGCCCGGCACGTCGCCGGAAAAAGTGTTGCATGAGATGATGCAGATCCACGTGCATGCTCCCTATCTGCTCAATTTTGCGCTGGAAGGCCTGTTGCGCGGCCAGGGCCATGCGGCGGCGGATATCATCCACTTCACCGATTACGTGGTGGAGCGAGGCAGTGAAAAGCATATCGCTTACGCCGCCAGCAAAGCGGCGCTGGATAACCTCACCCGTTCCTTCGCCCGCAAGCTGGCGCCTGAAGTTAAGGTCAACGCCATCGCGCCATCGCTGATCCTGTTTAATGAAAATGACGACCCGGAATACCGCCAGCGGGCGCTTAACAAGTCGCTCATGAAAATCGCGCCGGGTGAAAAAGAGATAATCGACCTGCTGGATTATTTGCTGACCAGCTGTTTTGTTACCGGCCGCAGCTTTGCAGTGGATGGCGGACGCCAGCTGCGCTAAGCGCCGTTTATCAACGGTTGATGGAGCGCAGCCAGCCGCGGGTGTATGGTAAGACTTTTACGCTAAACGCAACGGTATATGGCTAAAATTGTCTTTGTTGAGGATGACCCGGAAGTGGGCGCGCTGATAGCCGCCTATCTGGGCAAGCACGATATTACTGTGGTAGTGGAAAGCCGCGGCGACCGCGCTGAAGAGGTGATTCACCGCGAAAAACCGGACCTGGTGTTGCTGGATATTATGCTGCCCGGCAAAGACGGCATGACGCTTTGTCGGGATTTACGCCCGGCCTGGCAAGGCCCTGTGGTTCTGCTTACCTCCCTCGACAGCGATATGAACCACATTCTGTCGCTGGAGATGGGCGCGAGCGATTACATTTTAAAAACCACTCCCCCCGCCGTACTGCTGGCGCGCCTGCGTCTGCATTTGCGCCAGGCGCAGCCGCATGGTCGCGACACGCCTGCCCTTAAGCCCCATAAAGCACTGCGCTTCGGCACGCTTTGCATCGATCCGATTAATCGTCAGGTTACCCTCGGCAGCGAAATTATCGCCCTGTCGACGGCAGACTTCGACCTGCTGTGGGAGCTGGCGACCCATGCGGGACAGATTATGGATCGCGATGCGCTGCTGAAAAACCTGCGCGGCGTGAGCTATGACGGGATGGATCGCAGCGTGGATGTCGCTATTTCGCGACTGCGCAAAAAGCTCAACGACAGCGCCACCGAGCCGTTTCGAATTAAAACCGTGCGCAACAAAGGCTATCTTTTTGCGCCGCATGCCTGGGAAAGCGAAGCCTGACACCGCTGCCGCGCCCGGCGGCGCGACAGCGGCGGTTAGGTCAGATTTGCGCGTGGCCGCCATCCACAAACAGCTCAACGCCGTTAACGAAGCTTGCCTCGTCAGATGCCAGAAACAGCACCGCTCTGGCAATTTCTTCCGGCTGGCCGACTCGTCCTGCCGGGATCTGCTCAGCAAGCCAGGATTTAGCGCCTTCGGCCTGGTCGCCGCCGCCGAACAGCCCGTTCAACCCTGCGGTTTCGGTCACGCCGGGGCTTATGGCGTTAACGCGGATACGGCGTTCTTTAAGATCGAGGATCCAGTTACGGGCAAAGCTGCGTACAGCGGCTTTCGTCGCCGAATAGACGCTGAACGCCGGGGTGCCGGTAATGCTGGTTGTGGATGACGTCAGCACAATCGACCCGCCGTCGCGCAGCAGCGGCAGCGCTTTCTGGACCGTAAACAGCACCCCTTTGACGTTAGTATCAAAGGTTTCCTGATAATGGGCTTCCGTAATGGAACCCAGCGCGGCAAACTCGCCGCCGCCAGCGTTAGCGAAAATAACGTCGATATGGCTGTGCTTTTTCTGCACGGCGTCATACAGGCGGTCAATATCAGCAAGCTGACTCATGTCGCCCTGGATGCCGGTAACATCGCCTTCCAGGCGGCTCACCGCCTCGTCCAGCGCAGCCTGACGACGCCCGGTGATGAAAACTGACGCGCCTTGCTCTGCGAACGCTTTGGCGGTGGCAAAGCCGATGCCGCTGGTGCCGCCGGTTACGATAACGACTTTGCGGGTGAAGTTGTGGCTCATTTTTATCTCCTCATGTGAATGGGTGTGGGGGTCATTCGTAATGGGATGCAGAATAAGCGCTTCCCAAAGTGTTGAATACCAAGACAAAATGGCACCCTGCGTTCTGAATGAGGAACGATAATGCGCACTGACCTTAACGATTATTATTATTTCGCAGAAGTCGTGACCCACGGCGGGTTCGCGGCGGCAGGCCGGGCTTTGAAGCAACCTAAATCGAAGCTCAGCCGCCGCGTGGCGGGGCTGGAGGCGCAACTGGGCGTGCGGCTGATTGAGCGCTCAAGCCGCCGTTTTCGCGTCACCGAAACAGGCCAGGCTTTTTACGACCAGTGCCGGGCGATGTTGCTGGAGGCGGAAAAAGCGCAGGCGTTAATTGCCGAAGCGCAGGCGGAGCCGCACGGCCTGGTGCGCTTCAGCTGTCCGACAGGCCTGGTGGAAGTGATCTCCGCCGTGCTGCCCGCGTTTATGAACCGCTACCCGAAGGTGAAGCTGCAAATTATCGCCATCGACCGGGCGGTGGATTTAATTCGCGAGCGGGTTGATATCGCGCTGCGGGTGCGCACCGAGCTGACCAGCGACGCGGAGCTGGTGATGCGATCGCTCGGCTATTCGCGCCGCATTCTCGTCGCCAGCCCCGCGCTTGCCCGCCAGCTTGACGGCAATATTGACGCCCTGCCGTTGCAGCCGACGCTTGGCACCAGCGACGAGCCCGGCGAGATAAGCTGGCAGCTGGAGCATGAACAGGGGAAAAGCTGCCTGATCCGCCATGAGCCGAGAATGAGCTGCGCCGATTTTGGCGCGGTGCGCGCGGCGGCGATGGCGGGGCTGGGTATTGCGCTGCTGCCCGATCACGTTTGCGCTGAGCAGCTTAAGCGCGGTGAACTGGAGCAGGTTTATCGCGGCTGGCAGGGCCAGCGCGGCATTGTGCATTTGGTCTTTACCACCCGCCGCGGTTTGCCGCCCGCCGTCAGGGCGTTTATTGATCATCTGGCGGTCAATTTTCCTCTCGCCCCAACGGCTGGAAACTAGTCAGCGCTTAGCGAAGGGTTCGGAGTCATCATGAGAAAATTGTTTATCCAGTTTTATCTGCTGCTGTTCATCTGCTTTCTGGTGATGACCCTGCTGGTGGGCCTGGTCTATAAGTTCACCGCCGAACGCGCCGGGCGACAGTCGCTGGACGACTTAATGAAAAGCTCGCTTTATCTTATGCGCAGCGAGCTGCGGGAAATTCCGCCGCGCGACTGGAACAAAACCATTAAAGAGCTGGATTTGAACCTCTCTTTTAAACTGCGCATCGAGCCGCTCGCTAAGTTTCATCTGGATGACGTCACCACACAGCGTCTGCGCGAAGGCGAGATTGTGGCGCTGGATGACGAGTACACTTTTGTGCAACGCATCCCGCGAAGCCACTACGTGCTGGCCGTCGGGCCGGTGCCCTATCTCTTTTTTTTACACCAGATGCGGCTGCTGGACGTCGCGCTTATCGCCTTTATCGCTATTTCGCTGGCTTTGCCGGTGTTTATCTGGATGCGTCCGCACTGGCGCGACATGCTGCGCCTGGAAGCGGCGGCCCAGCGACTGGGCGAAGGTCATCTCAACGAACGGATCCAGTTTGAGAGCGGCTCAAGTTTTTCGCGGCTCGGCATCGCCTTCAATCAGATGGCGGATAACATCAACGCCCTGATAGCCAGTAAAAAACAGCTTATTGACGGCATCGCCCATGAACTGCGCACGCCTCTGGTGCGCCTGCGCTACCGGCTGGAGATGAGCGATAACCTGAGCGCAGAAGAGGCGCTGGCGCTTAATCGCGACATTGGACAACTGGAAGCGTTAATTCAGGAGCTGCTGACTTATGCGCGCCTCGACAGACCGCAAACGGAGCTGCAATTGAGCCAGCCCGATTTACCGCGCTGGCTGGCTGAGCGGGTGGAAGAGACGCGCCAGATGCATCCGCAGCGCGAACTCACCCTTCACCTTAGCGACGCCGGGGATTACGGGCTGGTCGATGTGCGTCTTATGGAGCGGGTGCTGGATAATCTGGTCAACAACGGGCTGCGTTATAGCGAAAAACGCATGCACATTAGCCTGCATCAGGATAATGGCCGCGCCTGTATGACCGTGGAAGACGATGGCCCGGGCATCCCGGAAACAGAGCGCACGCGAGTATTCGAGCCGTTTGTCCGGCTCGACCCAAGCCGCGACCGGGCAACCGGCGGCTGTGGGCTGGGTCTGGCGATTGTGCAGTCTGTAGCGACCGCCATGGGCGGTTCGGTGAGCGTAACCACCAGCGCGTTAGGCGGCGCCTGTTTCCGCTTCTGCTGGCCGCTTGAGAAAGCGCCCGCGCCGGAAGCCGACAAAAAAGAAGCGAGAGTATAAAGCCCACGCCTGCGTCGCCTGTTTACTGACACCGCCTGCTGCCAGCGCAACCCGGCGGGCGGCGCACCGGCGAACACCGCCGCCGGGCCGCCCGTTTCTTTTCCTCAGCCCCTTTCCCCGCCAGAACCAAACGTTGCCTCACCCCTTTTCCCTGGCAGAACCAAACCTTTCCTCGCCCCTTTTCCCCGGCAGAACCAAACGTTTCCCTGCCCCTTTTCCCCGCCAGAACCAAACGTTTCCTCGCCCCTTTTCCCCGGCAGAACCAAAAGCTTCCTCGCTCCTTTCCCCCCCAGAACCAAAAGATGACCTTTTCGCCCCCCTGGCACAGCATCGCAGGGAGGCGAAAACGCAGCGCTACCCGCCTTTCCTTCGCTGAATGACTTTTAATCACGCAGTGGTCAAACCCGGCCAGAGTGTGCTACATATAAAGTATGTTGTAACTAATGAGAGACTGTTATGGCAAGTTACGATCTGGTTGAGCGCCTGACCACCACTTTTCGCGAACTGGAACACGCGCTGGCGACCCTGCGTGAAAGCTTAAGCGGCTGCCGCCTGCTGGCGGGCCGCGTTTTTGAGTTGCCGGAAATTGAAAAAGGCAAAGAACATGACCCGCTGCTGAAAATCGCCGTGACCCAGAAAGTGGGCAAGGCGGCGCTGGAGGCGGCGTTTCGCCACTTTACCCATCTGTTTATCCAGCAGCAGTCAGAAAACCGCAGCAGCAAGGCGGCGGTGCGTCTGCCCGGCGCGGTTTGCTTTAGCGTAAATCACAACCAACATGCCTCGCTGCACCAGCAGGCGGAGCAAATTAATCAGCTCAAGGCGGAGTTTGAAAAAATCATCACGGTGGATTCAGAGCTGCCTTCCGTACAGCGCTTTGAGTGGGTGCACCGTCACCTGCCGGGGTTGATTACCCTTAACGCTTACCGCCAGCTTACGCTGCTTGATAACCCCGCCACCCTGCGCTTTGGCTGGGCCAACAAGCACATCATCAAAAACCTTAAGCGCGACGAAGTGCTGTCGATGCTGGAAAAAAGCCTGAAGTCGCCGCGCGCGGTAGCGCCCTGGAGCCGCGAGCAGTGGCATGAAAAAGTGACGCAGGAATATAACGATATTGCCGCCCTGCCTGAAAAGGCGCGGCTTAAGATAAAAAGACCGGTGAAAGTACAGCCCGTGGCGCGGGTCTGGTATGCGAATAACCAGCGGCAGGTGCAGTACGCCTGCCCTTCGCCGCTGATTGTGCTGTGCCATGAGGAACGGGGCGGCAGCGTGCCGGATATCGGCGAGCTGCTGAACTATGACGCGCAAAACGTGCGTCATCGCTTCAAGCCGCAGGCGGAGCCGCTGGAGCTGCTTATCCCCCGCCTGCACCTTTACCGGGCGCGCTAATCAGCGCTTCATGCTGCCGACCATCTCTTCAGGCCGCACCCATTCATTGAACTCCTCCTCGCTGAGATACCCAAGCTTCAGCGCGGAGGCTTTCAGCGTCAGCCCCTCTTTATGCGCTTTCTTGGCGATCTCCGCCGCTTTGTCATAACCGATATGGGTGTTGAGCGCCGTCACCAGCATCAGCGACTCGTTCAACAGCTGGCTGATGCGCTCGCGGTTAGGTTCGATACCTACGGCGCAGTGCTCGTTAAAGCTCTCCATGCCGTCCGCCAGCAGGCGCACCGATTGCAGGAAGTTATGGATGACCATCGGGCGAAAGACGTTCAGCTCGAAGTTGCCGGAAGCACCGCCCATATTGACCGCCACGTCGTTGCCCATGACCTGGCAGCAGAGCATGGTCATCGCTTCGCACTGGGTCGGGTTAACCTTGCCGGGCATGATGGAAGAACCGGGTTCGTTCTCCGGAATGGTGATTTCGCCAATGCCGCAGCGTGGGCCGCTGGCAAGCCAGCGCACGTCGTTGGCGATTTTCATCAGCGAGGCGGCAAGCCCTTTCAGCGCGCCGTGGGCATGCACCAGCGCGTCGCAGGTGGCGAGCGCTTCAAATTTGTTGGGCGCCGTGACGAACGGCTGGTTGGTTATCTCAGCCAGCGCTTTCGCTACCCGCTGGGCGTATTCCGGGTGCGTGTTAAGCCCGGTGCCCACTGCCGTGCCGCCAAGCGCCAGCTCCGCCAGATGCGGCAGGCTGTTGTCGATGTGTCTGAGATTGTGCTCAAGCATCGCCACCCAACCGGAGATCTCCTGGCCAAGCGTCAGCGGCGTGGCGTCCTGCAAATGGGTACGGCCGATTTTCACAATATCGCCAAAGGCGTCTGCTTTCTCACTCAGCGTTTTATGCAGCACTTTTAACTGTGGGATCAGCTGCTCGCGCAGCGCAATAACCGCCGCCACATGCATCGCCGTCGGGAAAACGTCGTTTGAACTCTGGCTTTTGTTGACGTCGTCGTTCGGGTGAACTTTACGTTCCATGCCGCGCTCGCCGCCGAGAATTTCGCTCGCCCGGTTCGCCAGCACTTCGTTCATGTTCATGTTGGTCTGTGTGCCGGAGCCGGTCTGCCAGATGGCGAGAGGAAATTCGTCCGGGTGCTTGCCTTCCAGCACTTCATCCGCCGCCTGGATAATGGCGTTGCCGCGCTCTTGCGCCAGCAGGCCGAGATCCATGTTCACTTTCGCCGCTGCGCGTTTGGTCAGCGCCAGCGCCTGAATCAGCGCGACCGGCATTTTCTCCGTCGAGATACGAAAATGCTCCAGCGAGCGCTGTGTTTGCGCGCCCCAGAGTTTGTCCGCCGGCACGTCGATTGCGCCCATGGAATCTTTTTCACTGCGATGCGTTGCCATGACTTTCTCCATTCACATAAAAGAGGCGTCCCCGCCTTTCAAGGCAGGGGCGAAGGTAAAAGGATCAGACGTTGCTCACGGGTAACTTGTTGTCGTGATAATGCGTTACAGGGTAGTTCAGCTTTGCGCGCTCAGCGAAACGCGCAAAGAAAAAAGCCGCCCGCAGGCGGCCTTAAGCTTACTTCACGCAGGCGGAGCACTGCCCGGCCTGGATCTGTTTAAAGAAGTCGTTGCCTTTATCGTCCACCAGGATAAACGCCGGGAAATCTTCCACGTCAATTTTCCAGATGGCTTCCATCCCAAGCTCGGGGTATTCCATGCACTCCAGCTTTTTGATGCTGCTTTGCGCCAGCACCGCCGCCGGGCCGCCGATGCTGCCCAGATAAAAGCCGCCGTGTTTGTGGCAGGCGTCTGTCACCTGCTGGCTGCGGTTGCCTTTCGCCAGCATGATCATGCTGCCGCCGTGAGATTGCAGCAGATCGACGTAGGAATCCATACGCCCGGCGGTGGTCGGGCCGAGCGAACCGGAGGCATACCCTTCCGGCGTTTTGGCAGGCCCGGCATAGTAGATGGGATGATCTTTCACATACTGCGGCAGCCCTTCGCCGTTATCGATGCGCTCTTTTAGCTTCGCGTGGGCGATGTCGCGCGCCACGATGATCGTGCCGGAAAGCGACAGGCGCGTTGAAACCGGATACTGCGAAAGCTGTTTTAAGATGTCGCTCATCGGGCGGTTGAGATCAACCCGCACCGCTTCGCCCTCGCCTGCGCGACGCAGTTCTTCCGGGATATATTTGCCGGGGTTGCTTTCGAGTTTCTCGATCCAGATGCCGTCGCGGTTGATTTTCGCTTTGATGTTACGGTCAGCCGAGCAGGAGACGCCCATCCCCACCGGGCAGGAGGCGCCGTGGCGCGGCAGGCGGATAACGCGAATATCGTGGGCGAAATATTTGCCGCCGAACTGCGCGCCCAGGCCGAGGTTTTGCGCCTCTTCCAGCAGCTCCTGCTCAAGCTGCACGTCACGAAACGCCTGGCCGTACTCGTTACCTTCCGTCGGCAGGCCGTCATAATATTTTGTCGAGGCAAGCTTCACGGTTTTTAAGGTCGCTTCCGCCGAGGTGCCGCCAATAACAAACGCCACGTGATAAGGCGGGCATGCCGCCGTGCCGAGGCTGCGCATTTTCTCCACCAGATAGCTTTTCAGCTTGCCGGGGCTCAGCAGCGCTTTGGTTTCCTGGTAGAGGTAAGTTTTGTTGGCGGAGCCGCCGCCTTTCGCGATACAGAGGAATTTATATTCGTCGCCGTCCACGCTGTAGAGGTCGATTTGCGCCGGCAGGTTGGTGCCGGTATTCACCTCTTTATACATATCCAGCGCGGCGTTTTGCGAGTAGCGCAGGTTATCTTCGGTGTAGGTGTTGTAAACGCCGCGGGCGAGCGCGGCTTCATCGCCGCCGCCGGTCCAGACGCGCTGGCCTTTTTTGCCCATGATGATGGCGGTGCCGGTATCCTGGCAGGTCGGCAGAATGCCTTTCGCGGCGATTTCCGAGTTGCGCAGGAATTGCAGGGCGACATATTTATCGTTTTCGCTGGCCTGCGGGTCGCGAAGGATATCCGCAACCTGCTGCTGGTGCGCCGGGCGCAGCATAAAAGAGGCGTCGTGGAAGGCATGCTGCGCCAGCAGCGTCAGCGCCTGCGGGTCGACTTTCAGCACTTCCTGCCCTTCAAACTCAGAGACGGAAACGTGATCGCGGGTCAGCAGGTAGTACTCGGTATCGTCTTTTTTTAGCGGGAAAGGAGGCTGGAACACAAAAGGTTTGTTTGACATTGCTCTCTCACTTACAGCTTTGGCTAAGTAATTATTCGTTCAGCACGTCATGTGCGATGACAAAAAAGCGAGTGGCACCATCGTACACAATTTTTTAACAAAAACTGAGACTAATACGACTTTTTACCCGGCAGGGTTACTTGAATCGCTTTTATTGCTTTAATACCTGCACTTTTTTCTACCTTCTTACAGGGCTTAAGAATGAAAAAACTCATCAACTCAGTGCAGAACTATGCCTGGGGAAGTAAAACGGCGCTGACGGATCTCTATGGTATCGCCAATCCGCAACACCAGCCGATGGCGGAACTGTGGATGGGCGCGCACCCGAAAAGCAGCTCGAAAATTCAGGACGAAGCGGGCGGTACCCGCAGTTTACGTGATGTGATTGAAGCCAATAAGCCAGCGTTGCTGGGGCAAAAGGTAGCGGAGCGCTTTGGCGAGCTGCCGTTTTTATTTAAGGTGCTGTGCGCCGACCAGCCGCTCTCTATTCAGGTTCACCCGAACAAGCAAGCCTCTGAAGCGGGGTTCGCCCGCGAAAACGCCGCAGGCATTCCGCTGGACGCCGCCGAGCGCAACTACAAAGACCCGAACCACAAGCCGGAGCTGGTGTTCGCCCTCACCCCGTTTCTGGCGATGAACGCCTTCCGCGAGTTTTCTGAGATTGTCTCTTTGCTGCAACCGGTCGCGGGCGCGCATACTGCCATCGCCCATTTTCTGGAAAACCCGAATGCGGAGCGCTTAAGCGAGCTGTTCGCCAGCCTGCTCAATATGCAGGGCGATGAAAAATCCCGCGCGCTGGCGGTGCTGAAAGCGGCGGTCGCCAGCCAGCAGGGCGAGCCGTGGGAAACCATTCGGTTTATCGCGCAGTTCTATCCGCAAGACAGCGGGCTTTTCTCGCCGTTGCTGCTCAACGTAGTGAAGCTGAACCCGGGCGAGGCGATGTTCCTGTTCGCCGAAACCCCGCACGCTTATCTACAGGGCGTGGCGCTGGAAGTGATGGCGAATTCAGACAACGTGCTGCGCGCCGGGCTGACGCCGAAATATATTGATATCCCGGAACTGGTGGCGAACGTGAAGTTTGTCGGCAAACCCGCGCGCGAGCTGCTAACCCAGCCGGTGAAGCAGGAAAACGCCCTCGACTTCCCTATCCCGGTCGCGGATTTCGCGTTTTCTTTGCATGACCTCAGCACCCACGAAGCGCCGCTTGCCCAGCAAAGCGCGGCGATCCTCTTTTGTGTGGAAGGCGAAGCGGTGCTGCGTCGCGGCGACGAGCGGCTGGTGCTTAAGCCGGGCGAATCCGCTTTTATTGCGGCTGATGAGTCGCCCGTGGCGGCAAGCGGCGTAGGCCGTCTGGCGAGGGTGTATAATAAGCCCGACTAAGTTACTGATCTTTTAGATAAGGATTGCTAAGCTTTAGCTAATCTTTACACCAGGCCAGGCGTATTGCGCCTGGCTTCTCATTTAGGGATAAATTGCTATGAAAAAGTCTCTGGTCGCCGTTGGGGTGATTGTCGCCCTCGGCGTGGTCTGGACCGGCACCGCCTGGTACACCGGCAAGCAGATTGAAAACCGCATCGACGACATGGTGAAGGAAGCCAACGCGCGCTTGCAGCAAAGCATGCCGGAAGCCGGGCTGGAAGTGGGCTATCAGGATTACCAGCGCGGGCTGTTCCGCAGCCATCTGCAACTGGTGGTGAAGCCCGCCGCTAACCAGCAGAACGCCTGGCTGAAACCGGAGCAGAATGTCGTGTTTGACGAAGTTATCGATCACGGTCCGTTCCCTTTCGCCGAGCTGAAAAAGTTTAATATCCTGCCGGCGATGGCCTCTGTGGTCTCCACCCCGGTTAACAACGCCACGACCAAGCCGCTGTTTGATATCGCCAAAGGCGAGACCTTTGCGCGCGCGCAGACGCGTGTTGGCTACAGCGGCGACACCTCTACCGACCTGAACTTCAGCGCGCTGAACTACGAAAGCCCGACCGAGAAAGTGGCTTTCAGCGGCGGCGATTTCACCCTGGATGTGGACCACGAAGGCAATGTCTTTACCCTGAAAGGCAAAGCGGCAAGCGGCCTGATTAACGCGGTAAATGAATATAACCAGCGCGTGCAGTTTACCTTTAACGGGCTGGAAACCGACGGCTCCAGCAAACTGACCGATTTCAGCGAGCGCGTGGGCGGCCAAAAACTGACGCTTGATAAACTCGCCATCGCCATTGAAGGCAAAGAGCTGGCGGTCGTGGACGGCCTGAGCTTTAACGGTAAATCGGATGTGGCGAAAGACGGCAAGAATATCGACAGCCAGATTGACTACCAGATGGAGAGCCTGAAGATCCAGAATCAGGATCTGGGCAGCGCGAAGCTGACGATGAAGGTCGGCAATATCGACGGCGCCGCCTGGCATCAGTTCAGCCAGCAGTACAACGCACAGAGCCGCGCGCTGCTCGGCCAGCCGGAAATCGTGAATAATCCGGAACTGTACCAACAGCGCGCCACGCAGATTTTCTTCGCTAACCTGCCTGTGCTGCTGAAAGGCGAGCCGGTTATCACCATCGCGCCGCTTAGCTGGAAAAACGCTAAAGGCGAAAGCACCTTTAACCTGTCGCTTTTCTTAAAAGATCCGGCCAAAACGCCAGCGCCAGCTACCGCTGCGCCGGTTACGGCGGCGCAGCAGGTTGACCGCCTGGTGAAATCGATGGAAAGCAAGCTGGTTATCCCGACCGACATGGCGACGGAGTTTATGACCCAGGTGGCGAAGCTTGAAGGCTACCAGCAGGACGATGCGGCGAAGCTCGCCAGCCAGCAGGTGAAAGGCATGGCGGCGATGGGCCAGATGTTCCGCATCACCTCCATGGAAGATGACAACATCGTCACCAGCCTGCAATATGCGAACGGCCAGGTGACCCTGAACGGCCAGAAAATGCCGCTGGAAGAGTTTGTCGGCATGTTCGGCCTGCCGGGCGACGTAGCGCCTGCTCTGCCAGGTCTTGCGCCGGAACCGGCCCCGGTGCCCGCACCCGCCCCTGAGCAAACGCCAACGCCTGCGCCCGCGCCTGCTCCGGCATTAACGCCAGGCCAGCAGCCTGCACCGGCGCCTGCACCAGCACCGGCTCCTGCACCAGCGCCGACACCTTCTCCGGCACCGGCGCCAGCGCCGACCGTACCGCAGCAGTAAGCAGTAAAAAGAAAACGGCCTCGCAAGAGGCCGTTTTTTTATGGGCGCGACCCTTTACTGCCAGGTGAAGTCCAGGCTGACAACAGAATTAAACGAGCCTGAACCGGCATTGCCTGCTGGCGTAAATATGCGCGCAGAAAGCGGAAACGTCGCTTTTTTTGTGGAAGCGTCGATATCCGCTTTAAGCGTGCTGCCGTCGCTGTAAGTTGTGGCGTGATCGGCGCTGGTCAGGCGCAGCGCCACGTTGGCCGCACTGCCGCTGTTTATAAACGCCGTGGCGTCGCCGCTGTCCGCCGTGCCGCTGAAGGTCACGGTGGCGGAGGTGGTGCCGACGGGGCACTGGGTCAGCAGCAGAGAGAAATCGCGCCAGTCGGTGGCCTGCCCGGCGTTGATCAACTGGCTACGGTAGTACGAGCCGAGCTCTACCTGCTTATCGACGGTGTCGGTATCGACGGTGCAGGGGCTGGCGACAACCTTCCCGGCAATATTAATGGTGGCATCCGCCCGGCCCTGGGTGCAATAACAGCCAGCCATCAGAATAAGCACGGTATAAAGATAGGCTTTTTGCATATTTCATCCCTGTCGCTCGTTGGGTAAACAATAATAAAGACGCGCATTCTGGTTTACCGGCAATATCGCTGTTAACCGTATTGCCCGCCTTCTTATATTGCCGGGTCGCGGTTTAGTGCGCCCGGCCTTTAAGGTCTGCGTTACTGATAGGTAAAATCAGCAACGACACTGGCGCTTACGGTTCCAGGGTTGACGCCACCGGTCCAGGTTACTGCACGCGTGGTCAGATTAAAGGTAGCTGTTTTCGCAGTCGTATCTACAGCTGAAGTCATAGTACTGCCACTTTTAAATGCAACAGCATTCCATGCGCCAGCCAACGGTTTAACCTGAATAACCATATTGGTTGCCGTACCCATATTTTTGAACGCGTTACCGCTTGTAAGATCTGCCGCATCAGTACCGCTGAAAGTCGCTATAACATTGGCGGTTCCCGCCGGACAGTCTTTCATGACTAAGTTGAAAGGCTTTTCGGTAAATGCCGACGCTGGGTTAGCCAGATCTGCCGCGCCTTTTTCACCTAAATCAATATTCAAAGTTGAATTAGCCGTATCAAAGGTACAGGGCGATGCCACCACTTTACCCGTTACGTTAACCGTCACCGGGTCGCTGGCGTAACTGCTGACGGAAAATAACGCGGCAATTATTGCCAGGGTGGTTAATTTGACATTCATGTTTATTAACTCCATTTATGCAAAGCAATTTATATGCCAGGAAATTATTCCTGATATTCATTCATAGCTGAGTAAAGCTGGAGTTTTATGGCATCCGGCTTTACTTCAGGAAATTACTGGTAAGTAAAATCCACGACGATGCTGGCGCTGACCGTGCCTGGCGCTACTGAACCTGTCGGGGTATAAGCCCGTGCCGCCAGGTAATATGATACTGCGTTCGTAGTCGTATCAACTGCTTTTGTCCATGTGCGTCCAGTCTTAATTGTATAATTAGGGTCGTTCCAGCCACCGGCAAGACCATCTTTTAACTGAATAGTGACGTTAGTTGCGGTGCCCGCGTTTTTAAAACCATTACCCGGGGCTGCACTGGGATCATCAGTACCCGTAAATGTTGCCGTAACACTTGTGGTTCCGGCCGGGCAGTCTTTCAGCGCAATATTAAACGCCTGGCCGCCCAATTGCGCTCCTGCCGCCGCTAAGTCTGTTGTTTGTTTAGTACCAACATCAATATCCAGCGTTGAATTGGCTGTATCTAAAGTACAGGGCGACGCCACCACTTTCCCCGTTACGTTAATTGTCACCGGGTCGCTGGCGTAACTGCTAACGGAAAATAAGGCAGCAATAATTGCCAGGGTGGTTAATTTTGCATTCATGCTTATTGACTCCATTCATGCAATATAATTTGTATGCCAGGAAATTATTCCTGATATCCATTCATAGCTGAGTAAAGCTGGAGTTTTATGGCATCCGGCTTTACTTCAGAAAATTACTGGTAAGTAAAGTCCACGACGATGCTGGCGCTGACCGTGCCTGGCGCTACTGAACCTGTCGGGGTATAAGCCCGTGCCGCCAGGTTATAGACTACTTTGTTCGTGGTCGTATCTACTGCTTTTGTCCAGGTGCCACCACTCTTAATTGTATAAACAGGGTCGTCCCAGCCACCGGCAAGAGCATTTTTTAACTGAATAGTGATGTTAGTTGCAGTACCCGCGTTTTTAAAACCCCAACCCGGAGCTGCACTGGGATCATCGACACCCGTAAACGTTGCCGTAACACTCGTGGTTCCGGCCGGGCAGTCTTTCAGTGCTATATTAAAACCTTTGGTGCCTAAAGTCGTTCCAGCCGCCGCTAAGGTCGTTGTTTGTTGAGTACCAACATCAATATCCAGAGTTGAATTGGCTGTATCTAAAGTACAGGGCGACGCCACCACTTTCCCCGTTACGTTAATTGTCACCGGGTCGCTGGCGTAACTGCTGACGGAAAATAAGGCGGCAATCATTGCCAGGGTGGTTAATTTTGCGTTCATTTTATTGACTCCCTTCATTTACATCATTGATAGGTTAAATTCAGCGTCGCGGACGCATTGGCTTTACCGGTAGTAACCGATGTTTTTGTCTGGTAATAACGGGCCACTATCGGAAAGGTTTCCTGTCCGCCGGTGGATTTTTTCAGCACGATATTATTATTCAGCTTCAGCGGCGTGTTGTTATACAGCAGCTGTACGCCAACCCCTTTCGCCACATCGCTGTTTCCCTGCCCGGTGAGCGCCAGCACGCTGTCGGTGGTAACGTCCGGGTTCTGGGTGCCGCTCAGGCTGACGTTAATATTGGCCTCGGCGTCGCAGTCCAGCCCCAGATTCTGGGTATTTTGCCCGCCCGCAGGGATGGTCCCGACGGTTGTGCCAAATTGAGATGCCAGAATATCGCCAATGGGGAAATTTAATGACGGCGTTTTAAGGGTGCAGGCCACTTGCTCGATACTGCTGGTACCACTCATAAAAATTTCGCTATATACGGCACTCGTATCTTGTTCCGGGTATGCATAAAATATTTGCCCAGCATTTAGAGCTCCTGAGGTAACCCCCCCAACTTTAATTAACTGAGCTGTATAAGTGCGCCCGGAGTAAACCCCCGTATTGCCTGTCCAATTTAAAGTTGAAGCTGGTGACGTAACATATGCACCACCGCTATCCCACATTTTGATTCCTATACCAGCTAAATTTGTTGCATACGTTTTATCATATCCGGGAATAGCTGCACCATAGGTCATTAAATAATGGCTGGATCCGGCAGTGTCGCAAGAAAGTAACTTTATTCCTGCCGGGAAGCCGGCATCTGCTTGAGCCAACACCGCACCAACAGGAGTGTCGCGTTGTACAATAACCTTACCGAAATTAAGCGTTGTAGAAAGATACCCTGCTTTATCACATGCTGCATAGCTGTGTAATGAGATTAACCCAAAACACAATGCCCAAAGAAATCTCATAACAATGCAACCTTCATAAATATTTGTTTAAATAAATACCCTGAAAAAGAACTTGCTGACATTGCCGTATATTAGTACTGATACCAAAATCAGAAAAATTCATCGCTTGCAATCAGCATAAAGTTCCATTACTGAGTCTGGAGAGATATAAATACAATAGCTAAAACATAATCTATCTATTCTTGCCTGGCATGTTATTTACACCCTACCGAATATATATTTAAAGCCTGTTTATTTTCCGGCAGCGAATACTGCGCTGTACAGGTTTCCCCCGCCGCGTTGCCCCATTTCGCCGTCAGGTTCCCGGCAGGCGCCAGACCGGTCAGGTAGACCTGGCCGCCGTCTCCGACGATAAAGCCCGCGTTATGCTGGCCCGCTACCGTCACCGTCGACCCGAACGGCACCGGCTGGCCGTTCGCCCGGGTCAGCGTCATCAGCACCCGCAGACCCACGTTCGCCACGTAGTCTGCCCGCACCACCGCGCCGCGGGTCGGCACCACTGTGCGGGTGGTCAGCTCCAGGTCCACGTCGTCCGGCAGGCTTTCGGTATTCAGCGCCACGTCGTTCTTACGGTACGGCGTTACGTTGCTCACCAGGGTGTAGCCCCGGAAGTCCGTCTTCGCCCCGGTCTGGTTCTGGATGCTGACGCCGCTTGCCCCCGGCGCTTTAACCAGCACGTTGGTTTCGCTGAGCGGCTGAGAGAGCGTAATGCCGTTCTCATGGGCCAGAATGCCGCCCTGCAAGCCATAATTCAGGCGCTCGCCGCTGTTATCGTAGCTGTAGCCCGCCGAGACCTCGCCGTAGGTGCCTTTGTAATCGGCATTCATGCTGCCGGTATTACCCACGTTGTCGCTGCCGTAGCCCTGCTGCGCGTTCCAGCTCAGGGCGTTGTTTTCCAGCGCCATGCCGCTTATGCCGACGGTGTGGGTCGTACCGCTGTTTTTGGTGTGGTTCATGCTGTAGTTCGCCCAGGTATTGCTGAGGAAGCGGTCCAGCGGCACGCTCAGGTTAAACGCAATAATCTGGTCTTTATCGTAGCTAACCCGGTTGTTGTAGTTACCGGCGCTGCCGTTCTTGCTGTAGGTGTAGGTCAGGCCGTAACTGATGCCTTTCCAGGCGTTGTTATAACCGAGGTTATACGACGCCATGGTTTTGTCCTGGCCCCAGTAATCTTCCCGCACGGCACTGGCCGACACGGATCCCAGCACGCCGCCGAGCGACTGGCTGACCGTCAGCTCCGCGCGATTGCGGCGCCGGTCAAGGTACGCCGGGTTGCCGCCATACGAATCCAGCACTTCCTGCATGCTATAGTAGCCCGCCGTGGAGTAGCGGTAACCGGCGATGGCGAAGTTGGTGCCCGTTTCAACAAAATCTTTGCTGTAGCGAATGCGCCAGGACTGGCCGCTGCGCTTATCCTGATCTTTCAGGCGCGACCACGCCTGAATGACGTCGGTGGAAAGCGCGCCGACGGCGCCCAGGTTTTTACCAACGCCCATTGCCAGCGCCTGGTATTTGCTCGACTCCTGAAAGCCGCCATATAAGGTAAAGCCGCGCGGCAGACCGAGGATGCCCGTTAACTGGGCGAACGGCGTTTTATCCACGCTGCTGTCGTAAGAGCGGTACTGACCGCCCGTCAGGGCATACTTCAGGCGTCCCTCGCGCTGCAACACAGGCAGCGAGGCAAACGGCACCACAAAGTTTTGCTCGCTGCCGTCCGCTTCTTTCACCGTGACGTGCAAATCGCCCGCGCCGCCGGTGGAGTACATATCGGTAATTTCAAAAGCGCCCGCCGACACGTAGCTCTGGTAGATGACATAGCCGTTCTGGCGGATCACCACCTGGGCGTTAGTGCGGGCCACGCCGCGCACCACCGGCGCGTAGCCGCGCAGAGATTCCGGCATCATGTCGTCGTCTGAAGCAAGCTGCATACCACGAAACGGGATGCTGTCGAAAACATCGGCCGGCGATGAGCTGTCGCCCGCCACCAGTTGCGCTTTCAGCGGCACGATATTGCGTTGCAGGTAGGTATAAACGGTGTCCCATTTATCCTGGCCATTGTCGTCGCGGCTCCAGGTGGTGTAGTTACGCAGTCGCCAGGCGCCGAGGTTTACGCCGGGGCGCAGGTTGGCGTACTGGTTGTTGCTGTTGCCGCCTTTATCCGCGTAATTGTTGGCGCCGCTCAGGCTGTAATTAAGCAGCAGCGCCGGAATGCCTTCGTCCCACAGCGCCGGGTCAACATAATCACGCGCCTGCGGCGACATTGCCGCCTGCGGGATGTTCAATACCAGCTTTTGCACGTTGAACAATAACTCTGACGAGGCCTTAGGGATCGCCGATAACCGGGCGCACTCGCCTTCTTCTTTCAACTCTGGAAAAAGCGTGGTTTTTACGCCGTAACTTTGCAGCAGCGCAACCGGGAGGCAAGGCTCCAGTTTGTCTTCGCCCTTCGCATCTTTTACCGCTATAAATTTAATTTCACGCGTATCGACGGTCTGCTGATTAACAATAACGTCTACACGATATGTCCCCGGCGCCTGAGACCCGGACTCAAAGTTTGAGAGATCCGCGCCCTTCATTGCCGGGTTATCTAATTCCAGCAGGTCGGGGTTAAAATAATCTCGTGCATACCCGGTTGATATAACGCCTGACAGCGCCAGGGCGATAAATACCGCCAGACGAGCAGGTTCAAAACAGCCGTCCCTGATTGTATTACGCATGAATCTCTCCAGGAGTTCCCTTTAGTTTTTATTTTCCCTGTCCAGGCTGGCGTGAATTAAATGGTGCCCTTGTGTGCTTCGCCCACGCCGCCATAATCGTTAATTACTTTAAAGGTCAGGCTGCCGTGGCTTACGCTGGCAGGCAGGCTAAAACGCGCCGTGGCGCCAGGGGCTACGTACGTTGCGTTTTCTACCGCCGCGCCATTTACCTTTATTTCATTGAAATTTATATAATACTGGCTCGGGTTGGTTACCTGAAGTTCATTGCCCGCCGCGCGCCACTGTAATTTATCCGCCAGCTCTTCAGCAGAGGAACTCTTTAACGCGGACGGGCGATAAATTAATTTAATTCGCGTTTTGATGGCGATTTGCAGCGTATTATCACGTCGCTCCGCAGAAGGAATAGATTTAATATTCAGCCAGTACATAGACTCTTTATCTTCCGGCAGGTTGCCCGTGCGGACAATACGCATCACGTTCTGCTGGCCTTTATCCAGCCGGTAGAGCGGAGGGGTAATAATAAAAGGAGCTTTCTCAGCACCCCCATTGGGTGATTCCACCCACGACTGGATTAAATAGGGTGAAGTGTCCGGGTTGTTGACGCTGAGAGAAGATTCTTTTTTGTTACCGTCATAAATGACGCGCGTACCGCCGATAACCACCCCAGCGTGGGCGACATTGATAGCCGATGCCACGGTCAGGGTGGCGAATAACGCTTTGCGATAAAATGTCATTTTTGTGCCTCTGTAAAAGGGGCCGTTACAGGCCCCATCGATTTTTTCGGGGTTTTTCTGCGGATTTTTCCCGTAGAAATTAGTTGTAGTTAACGGTGAAGTTAGCGACGGCGTTGGCTTTACCTGCTTCAACCGTGGCAGCCGTTGAACGGTAAGCGGCGTAGAAGTCCAGGTTGTTTTCTACGGTGCTGGAGAGCGCGTAGCTATAGCTATTCACTTCGTTTAAACCCAGGGCGGCTTTATCTGCCGTCATGAGCTTAATAGCCACGCCTTTGGCTACGTCGGTTACATTGTCCAGCGCCAGCAGAGAAGAGTCTGAAGGATCGTTGGCGCCGTCAAATTTCACTTTGGCTGAGGTGGCAGAGGCAGGACAGTCTTTCAGCTTGATAGTGAATTTGGTGGTGGAAGCTTCTGTTCCCACGCCAGTAAAGGCCGTTTTCGCCACTTTGCCGAGATCAACGGTCAGGGTGTTATCCGTACCGATATTCACGGTACAGGCCTGATCGAGGATTTCACCCGTAAATTTAACGGTTCCGTCATGCGCCATGGCGGAAGAAGCAGACATAGCGGCAACCGCAGCGAAACTAGCAGCAATCACAATCTTTTTCATTTAAATTTTCCTTAATAGCTATTTTCCACTTTTTAAATTAACTGCTTAATTAAGCTGTTAACCTAAATTATTTAAGACTTAGCAAGTCGCCTCGCCAGATAACTCGTCCTGCTAACACTCACCTTCTAGCCCTGGCATATTGCCAGCCTAAATACGATATTAAGAAAAAGTTAATACCGAATCATTTCACCCCAGGGGTAATAAAGTTCAGGAAGTGTTACCGCCGCAAATCTAACGAATGACCAACTTTAATTCAAATAATTTATCGGTCTATTCCTGGACTGAGACTTTTTAATAAGATAGCCGAGTCAAATTCTTAATCAGGCTTATTCTCCCGGTCTACGATTAGACCCAAAAACCATTTCTCAGGCTGGCGCCACCAGGTGAGATAATTGCGCTGTAGAGACTTATTTCATTAGTAAAGCCAGAGGAGAAAACGCAAAGTGACGATAAGCCCCGCCCCGGACGACAAGTCCAGTATGACACTTTCACCCCCAAATAAGCCCGTAACGCAGATCAATAATTTAATTGAATACTTAATTCCTTATTCATCTTTATTTTCAATAAAAACAGGTGAAACCATACAGTATTCCAATGGAACAGAGAAACAGTGCTTTCTTTTACACAAAGGCGTGGTAACCCAACACCGCCAGGGTGATGGCCTGGTGCTGAGCACAGACGCCGCGCCTTTTGTTTTTGGGTTGAGCAATCAGTTTTCTTTGCGGGATACGGTCTACCTGCGCGGCGAAGAGCCCTGTCTGTTAAGCCGCCTGAGCCTGGAAAAAGCGGTAGAGGTTATCGCTGAGAAGGCGCTCTGGGAGTCGCAGTCCAGGCTGCTCGCCTTTGAAAGTTCAAGGCTTTATGACCAGTGCGCACGCACCGCAAAAATGTCGTCGTATGACATAATTCGCGATCAGCTGCTGGAATTGATGAACGAGCCGCAGTCGGTGCGCCTGAATATTACCGCCGCTAATTATATTAAAAGCCGCTGTTTTTTATCGCGCAGCGGTATCATGCGTATCTTGTCGGAGTTACGCACTGGCGGTTATATCAAAATTGACAGAGGTATTTTGCTACAGATAAATCATTTACCTTTAAAATATTGATCTACACTTATAACAATCATTACTGAGCGAGGTTGCTGCCTGTGATTTTACTGGGTTAATCCTGACTAAAAAGAGGTATACCACGATGTTTAACAGCAATCCCGTTATTTTTATTTCAAATTCGCCCTATGCAAAATATCTGGCGAGCCAGTTCTCGCAATGTGTAACGCCTTTTGATGTTGATAAGAAAAATAAATTAATTTTTAAAAAGGAAGGCGAGCCAATTGGCTATGTAATCCTGAAAGGCAGCGTTTCTGTTCATCGCCTTCATGACGATTTGACCATCGATTTCCTTGAGGCGCCTTCGCTTATCGGCCTGGCCAACTTGTTGTCGGGGCCGCTGGATATTTATTTACGGCCTACCGGGGCCGCCCGGGTCGCGACCCTGACGCAAGCGCAGGCCTATGAAATCATACGGGCGAATAACCTCTGGGAACTGATAGCGCATCATATCGCGCATCAGTTGAATTGGCTTTATTCTCATAGCACGCACCTTACGGCCCCAACGGCTTATGAGATAATTCGTTTTCAGTTATTGAAACTGATGACTGAAACCCAGCCCGTTCGCGACGACGTTACGGTAGAACGCTATATTCGGGACAAAACTAACCTCTCCCGCAGCGGTATAATGCGCGTGTTGTCGGAACTCAGAAAAGGAGGCTATATCGAGATGGAAAACGGCCGGCTTACAGGAATAAAACATCTGCCAGAGAAATATTGACATACTGACGGCCTCGCAAGAGGCCGTTTTTATTTTTTCGCCACCAGCCGCGGGGCGATTATCTGGTTTTTAACCGGCTCTTGCGCGTTTTGAATACGCTGCATAATGCGATCCGCCACGCTGCGCCCCATTTCGCGGGCCGGGGTAATAACAAATGCGCCGGGTATATCATCAAGCCCCTCTTCGGCCACTTCGGCAAACGCCGCCAGCGCGACATTGCTGTCAAAGTAGCTCTCAAAGCTGCCTTCGCCGCTTTGACGTCCGGCGCGCAGCAGGCCGAACCAGGCTCCCATCGCCACGGTTGTGTTATGGCATAGCACTGCGGTGATGGTGGGATTATGGCGCAGCAGCGCGCTCATCGCCTCCGCCGCCTGCTTCTGGCTCGGCTCGCACTCAAGCACCCATTCGCTGTGAAAAGGCAGGCCATATTGCAACAGCGTGGCGCAGTAGCCGCCAAGCCGCTCGGCGCGCGTGAGCGATGAACTGCGCCCGCCAAGCCACGCAATACGCTGGTGGCCGCGCTTGATCAAATGCTCGGTTAAGCGCTGCGCCGCCAGATGGTTATCGGGGCGGATGTTATCCGCTTCGTCCAGATAGCTGGCGCGGGAAGCGAAGACCAGCGGAACGCCAAGCCGGTTCGCCTGGTCGCGCAGTTCAGCGCCCTCGCTCGCCGCGCCGGCAATCACTACCCCGTCCACGCCCTGCTTCATTAGCGCTTCAAAACCGCGGCGCATACGTTCGCCGTCGCGTCCGCCCTGGGTGAGAAACACCATTCGGCCTTCCGCCTCCAGCGCCTCTGTTAGCCCGGCAGTCAGCTCTGCGTAAAAAGGGGTCGTTAAATCACGCACGATAAGACCAATCACCCCGCTCTGGCCGCCGCGCAGCGCCGCCGCCTGCCGGTTGCGCACAAAGCCAAGCTGCTCGACCGCTTCATTCACGCGCTGACCTGTCGCGCTCGATATACGGCCTTTGCCGCTCAGCACCAGCGAAACCGTACTGACTGACACCCCGGCCGCCAGCGCCACGTCATTGATGGTTATCTTTTTCATCTGCGTCATTAACGTCATCCCTTAACTGAGGCATCCGGTAAAACGTTTTATCAACCTCTTATGATCATCGCCGGAAACACAAATAAAACTGTGAAGTAAAGCGCATTAAAATTTGATAAAACGATTTACCTTGCCGCTGTGGTCACTTATTCACTCTTTTCGGGCGCACAAGGAGTCGTTCATGTCGGCGAATACCTCACAACGGGTCACATTATGGGAGTTCTTCCAGCAACTGGGCAAAACCTTTATGTTGCCGGTCGCGCTTCTCTCTTTCTGCGGCATTATGCTCGGCATCGGCAGTTCGCTGAGCAGCCGGGATGTCGTTACGCTGATGCCATTTCTCGGTCAGCCGGTGTTGCAGCTTATTTTTACCTGGATGAGCAAAGTCGGCTCTTTCGCCTTCAGCTTCCTGCCGGTGATGTTCTGTCTGGCGATCCCGCTCGGGCTGGCGCGCGAAAACAAAGGCGTTGCGGCGTTTGCCGGTTTTGTGGGCTATGCGGTCATGAACCTGGCGGTAAACTTTTGGCTGGCGGCCAAAGGCATTCTGCCGACAACCGACGCCGCCGTGCTGAAAGCCAATAATATTCAGAACGTGCTGGGCATTCAGTCTATCGATACCGGTATTCTCGGCGCGGTGATAGCAGGCGTGATTATCTGGCGACTGCATGAGCGCTTTCACACCATTCGCCTGCCGGACGCGCTGGCGTTTTTTGGCGGCACCCGCTTTGTGCCTATTATCACAACCCTGGTGATGGGGCTTGTCGGGCTTGTCATCCCGCTTATCTGGCCCTTCTTCGCTAAAGCGATTAACGGGCTTGGCTATATCATCAACAGCACCGGTGATTTTGCGCCGATGATTTTCGGCACCGGCGAACGGCTGCTGCTGCCGTTTGGCCTGCAACATATTCTTGTGGGGTTGATCCGCTTTACCGAGGCGGGCGGCACGCTGGAGGTCTGCGGCCATCCCGTAAGCGGCGCGTTAACCATTTTCCAGGCGCAGCTTACCTGCCCGGAAACGCACGGCTTCGCTGAGAGCGCCACGCGCTTTCTTTCTCAGGGCAAGATGCCCGCGTTTCTGGGCGGGCTGCCGGGCGCGGCGCTGGCGATGTACCACTGCGCCCGCCCTGAAAACCGGCATAAAATTAAAGGGCTGCTTATCTCCGGCGTGATCGCCTGCGTTGTTGGCGGCACCACCGAACCGCTGGAGTTCCTGTTCCTGTTTGTCGCCCCGGTGCTGTATCTGATCCACGCGCTGTTGACCGGGCTTGGTTTCACTATGATGGCGGTGCTTGGCGTCACCATCGGCAACACTAAAGGTCAATAGCCTTCATTGATGCTTTTTTAACCCATCTTCTACCCTCAACTGTTTCGTCCTTTCGGTTATCCTGTATTCCTCATCTAAAAACACACGTGACGATGACATGCGCCTCATGCCAGATGCGGTATGTAATTGCTAATGTTTAAGTGAATATAGGCAGTGCTTGAAATCTGGTATACGCCAATATACGACCCTAACCACCGCTTAATGACATTCCTTAATTTACAGTGAGTTATAAGCGCACCCCACTTCTCAATCAACAAAATAGCCAATAAAAACAACACATTAAATAATGCGATAAAAAAGTTATAAAGTTTATAAATGACCTGACGATAACTTGTAGTGACACAGGCACGCCTGGCGTAATAAACCCAAAAGGAAAATTTTATGGCACAAGTTATCAACACTAACAGCCTGTCGCTGTTGACCCAAAATAACCTGAACAAATCACAGTCTTCCCTTAGCTCCGCTATTGAGCGTTTGTCTTCCGGTCTGCGTATCAACAGCGCAAAAGACGACGCCGCTGGCCAGGCGATTGCTAACCGCTTCACCTCCAACATCAAAGGTCTGACTCAGGCTTCCCGCAATGCCAACGACGGTATCTCCGTTGCACAGACCACTGAAGGCGCGTTGTCTGAAATTAACAACAACTTGCAGCGTGTTCGTGAGTTGGCTGTTCAGGCAACCAACGGCACTAACTCTGATTCCGACTTAAGCTCTATTCAGGACGAAATTACGCAACGTCTAAGTGAAATTGATCGTGTATCCGGACAAACTCAGTTCAACGGCGTAAAAGTTCTGGCTTCTGACCAGACGATGAAAATCCAGGTTGGTGCAAACGATGGTGAAACCATCGAAATTAAATTGGATAAAATCGATGCTAAGACTTTAGGTCTGGATAGCTTCAGTGTAGCGCCGGGCAAAGTACCGATGAATTCTGCTGTTGCACTGAAAAGTGAAGCCGCACCAACACTGACTCAGGTTAATGCTGCTGACGGTAAAGTAGGTACTGTTGACGCTTTTGGCGCTACCTTTAAGACTGCTGGTGTTGCAGCCTATTTTGGCGGTAATGCAACAGATACATTTGATACTACTGATGCGACCGGTACTGCTGGTACTAAAGTGTTCCAGGTACAGGTTGAAGGTCAGACTTACTTCGTCGGTCAGAATGGTGGTACCGCAGGCCAGCCATTCAGTCTGTTAAAACAAACTGGCACTGGATATGAAAAAGTTACAGTGGACAGTAAAGATGTTCAATTAGCGAACTTTAGTGGTCGTGTAACTGCCTTTGTTGCTGATGGTACTGTTGCCAAATCTGTTGATCTGGCTGCGGGTAAAGTAGGCAAAGCGCTGGCTTATAACGACTCGCCTATGTCTGTTTACTTCGGTGGTAAAAACTTAGAAGTTCATCAGGTAATGGACCCAACCACTGGTAATGCAGTTTCAGGTGCGTTCGCTGCTAAAAACTCTGATGGTACTTATTTAGCTGTCAACGTTAATCCCGGAACGGGTAATACCGCTGTTATTACCGATCCGAATGGTAAAGCAGTTGAATGGGCAGTTAAGAGTGATGGTTCTGCACAGGCTATCATGCGCGAAGATGACAAAATTTATTCAGCTACTATCGGCACTACTACTGCTACCAAAGGCGGTGAGATCAATGTGGCCGATCTTAAAGCATTAGCCACTACTAACCCACTGGCTAAACTGGATGAAGCTCTGGCTAAAGTAGACAAACTGCGTAGCTCCCTTGGTGCGGTACAGAACCGTTTCGATTCCGCTATTACCAACTTGGGCAACACCGTAAATAACCTGTCTTCTGCCCGTAGCCGTATCGAAGATGCTGATTACGCGACCGAAGTATCCAACATGTCCCGTGCACAGATCCTGCAACAGGCTGGTACTTCTGTTCTGGCACAAGCTAACCAGACGACTCAGAACGTTCTGTCCCTGCTGCGTTAATCCGCAAAATGTTGATAAACCCCGCTTCGGTGGGGTTTTTTTATGTGTAAATTTTGTTTATCGTAATGATTTAGTTGTAGGTATTGCTTAATGGTCAACGACATCACATACGGAAGGGAGGCTGAAGTTTGGCCCCGCGATTATTCCCTTTTGTCCAGAAGACTTCAGTTTCTTCGATTTAATGACGTTCCGGTCAAAGTGGTTAGTTGCAACGGACAATCCATCATTGGTTATGTTGCAAAGTTTTATCCTGAAGAGAAAGTTATCTACGCCTCAAGCAGACCCAAAGGCACGAAGCGGATAAAAATTTCAATGGAATACATCGCATCGTTAGAAGAACTGCCCGCTGATTCAGAAGTTAAACCCTATCTGATTGAACCAGAACAGTTCAACGCTTCCGTTACCGAACCTACCCGTAGAGACTTCTTCTCGATCTGTAATAAATGCTTTCAACAGGGCGTAGGCATAAGGGTTTATATGGGTGATGGTCGCGTTATCGAAGGTAAGACAACCGGTGTTAACGCTTGCCAGGTAGGTCTAATAAAGCCCAACGGCAATCATGTACAAATTTTGTTCGATTGGGTTAGCCGTATCACGTCTGATGATTTTAAAGATTGTTAATAAAATGGATACTAGTTAAGTCAAAAAAATGATCGATCTATCAAGATACATCAGGCACGGCGCTAACCATAACGGTAGTGATGAATGGCGAACCCCACCGAAGGTTTTCAAAATCCTTACTAATGAATTCAACTTTACCCATGATCTAGCCGCAACCAAAACGAACACGTTATGCGATAACTATTTCGTGGATAGCCTCAGTGTATCGTGGAAAGGGATACAAGCTGCGTTCTGCAATCCCCCGTTTTCAATGGCGGAAGAATTCCTACAAAAAGCACATGAACCAGACTTAACCGTGTTTGTGATCCCTGCCCGGCCCCAGACTAAATACTTCATTAAGAACGTGATGCTGAACGATTACACCCATGAAATCAGATGGTGTCACCGTGGTATGCGATTCGTTCCTCCTGCTGGTGTACAAAGGAAGATTAGCAGAGCACCGTTGCCAGTGGTTGTCGTTGTGTACAGGAATACACAGCGAACTCACGAGATAAGGCAGACCGTAATTTGTTCAGATACCCTTTTACAACTCGGAGTGATAGCAAAAGGGAATACCAGGGGCAGACCATCCCTCTACGATATGGAACAGATAGATGCAATAAGCCGACTGTGGGAAAAAGGAACAACTAATATCAGGGAACTCGCTGCCCTTACTTCTATTCCCAGATCAACAGTTCATCGCATTGTTCAAAAACTGAACGTTTAATCCATAAAATATTGTTGTCCCATATATACGGTGATAAATGGGACAACAATTTGCACAGTGGTTGAAGCTCTATCATGTGTCCCATATATACGGTTATAAATGGGACAACGTATAAATACAGATACTAATAACAACATCCGTACATCACAACAGAAGGCCGAACATGGCACACCTAACTAAAGAACAACGCCATTACTTGCACCGACTCGAACAACAGCACCGATACCGGGAAGCGTACATGTTCCTGATGGGTATCTTTACAAACAAAATTTAATCAATCTTATATTTCTTCTTCGCCCCCAGATAACCACCAAATGAAGATGCAAAGATATAACTTACAATCACCCAAATAATATTACGGGCAACTTCCGAAGTGAATTCTTCATCGAACACACTTATATAACCATCATCGGTTTGAGCTATGCGCTGGATCATATCAACGAACAGGATATCGTTCAGGTACAAGAAAACACCGATGTTTACCAACATACAACACCAACCTAATTTACTCAGTGGCTTTGCTTTATGAAGGTAATAAGTTATTGCTGCACAACTCAATGAACAAATCCCAATTATCGGGCCGGTGATGCTGCCAACTTACTGATTTAGTGTATGATGGTGTTTTTGAGGTGCTCCGGTGGCTTCTGTTTCTATCA
>NZ_AWFX01000043.1 GCF_000463115.2 Franconibacter helveticus LMG 23732
AATTGGTAGACGCGCTAGCTTCAGGTGTTAGTGTCCTTACGGACGTGGGGGTTCAAGTCCCCCCCCTCGCACCAAAAACCACATGATATTGCTCTCACCGGGCGAAGGTGGCGGAATTGGTAGACGCGCTAGCTTCAGGTGTTAGTGTTCTTACGGACGTGGGGGTTCAAGTCCCCCCCCTCGCACCAACGAGGCAATATCACAGATTCAGAATACAGTGCGAAGGTGGCGGAATTGGTAGACGCGCTAGCTTCAGGTGTTAGTGTCCTTACGGACGTGGGGGTTCAAGTCC
>NZ_AWFX01000044.1:0-233 GCF_000463115.2 Franconibacter helveticus LMG 23732
GATGGTGGTGGGGGAAGGATTCGAACCTTCGAAGTCGATGACGGCAGATTTACAGTCTGCTCCCTTTGGCCGCTCGGGAACCCCACCAGGGGTATTCATATTATTCGGATACTAAGCAACTTGCTTGCTTATTAACTTCACCACATGGCTGTGATTGAAGATGGTGGTGGGGGAAGGATTCGAACCTTCGAAGTCGATGACGGCAGATTTACAGTCTGCTCCCTTTGGCCGCT
>NZ_AWFX01000044.1:358-535 GCF_000463115.2 Franconibacter helveticus LMG 23732
GAGTCGATGACGGCAGATTTGCAGTCAGCTCCCTTATGTACGCTCGGGAACCCCACCACGGGGTAAAACATATTATAAACATCGCCTTGAGAAGAAGGATTATTCGGAGCTGCGCTCCTCACCCTTCGGGCCGTTGCCTTCGGCAACGTTCTCTCACTGCGTTCGAGTCGAACCTTC
>NZ_AWFX01000045.1 GCF_000463115.2 Franconibacter helveticus LMG 23732
GTGGAGCTGCATGACAAAGTCATCGGGCATTATCTGAACATAAAACACTATCAATAAGTTGGAGTCATTACCGCTTATTTTTATTTTTAAACAATGGACATCTATCCGGTGATAACGAACACTGGAAAATGGTTCTTTCAATAACTGGGCTTGATGGTTTTTTCTTGTATCGCATGCACAATTACTACCTTGTCGGCGAATGGTACACTGGGTATATTTTACTCACCTATCTTTTGTTTCCCTTCTTATTAATAGGTATTCGGTTTAACCCCATCATTACGTTTATAGTAGTTATGCTTATATTTGTCGGGCTCTATGTAAATTACAACAATCTATTTAAAGTGTATATAAATTGCAACCCTCTAATGCGTTTACCAGATTTTTTGTTTGGAATGTTATTCTCTCGCTTTATTTACCCTGTTCAAAAGCGATTCACTTATTGTGGAATTATCTCATGCATCACCTTTATTATATTGATCACTTTTTTTTAAAAATCTTCCTTCTCAATTATATATGCTTATCTTTGGATGTTGCCTGTACTCTATTCTGGCAATGTTATTTAACTTCTTGAAAGATGTAAAATTATTGGTTGCACCTGTCAATGAACTTGCAGGATTGACCTTTATTGCATTCCTGCTACATCACCAGATTATTTATTTTTTGTTTGCGAAGTTAAATTACAGCCAAATGAGCGCTATAGAAGCAATTTACTTTTTTTCCTCAATATGCATTTTAAGTTTAGGATCAGCTTATATTATTAAACCTTACATAGCCAAACTAGAGAATTCCTTTAGAAAAATGCTATTGAGATAACAAAATCCTGATCATTTTTATAAGCCATGGCTTTTTAATGCTATGGCTTATAACCAAAAAGCCAGCCTGCCCAATTAAGATAAAAATTATTTATAAAAAATAAAAATACACAACCAAGCAAATCTCATAATATCTTACGATATAAACTAAATGCTTTCACAAAGAATATGATAGAGACAGCTATATCTTGCTGGCAATAGATGCCCTATTGCCAGCATAACTATTTCCCAAGTAGTTTATATTAAATCCACTCGGTGTGGAACACACCTTCTTTATCGGTACGCTTATAAGTATGCGCGCCGAAGTAGTCACGCTGTGCCTGGATCAGGTTGGCAGGCAATACCGCTGCACGGTAGCTGTCGTAATACGCAATCGCAGCAGAGAAAGTCGGCGTAGGAATGCCGTTCTGTACTGCATAGGAGACCACATCACGCAGCGCCTGCTGGTATTCATCAGCAGCTTTCGTGAAGTAAGGCGCCAGTAGCAGGTTAGCAATGGAGGGGTTCTCTGCGTAAGCATCGGTGATTTTTTGCAGGAACTGGGCGCGAATAATACAACCAGCGCGGAAGATCTTCGCGATTTCGCCGTAGTTCAGATTCCAGTTGTGCTCTTGCGAAGCTGCGCGCAGCTGAGAGAAACCCTGAGCGTAAGAGACGATCTTACCGAGATACAGCGCGCGGCGTACTTTTTCGATAAATTCAGCTTTATCGCCAGCAAAAGGTTTTGCCTGCGGGCCACTCAGCACTTTAGAAGCGGCCACACGCTGCTCTTTCAGTGAAGAGATATAACGCGCAAAGACAGACTCAGTAATCAGGGACAGCGGTTCGCCCAGATCCAGAGAACTCTGGCTGGTCCATTTACCGGTGCCTTTGTTTGCCGCTTCATCTAGAATGACATCGACCAGGTATTTACCTTCTTCATCTTTTTTAGTGAAGATGTCTTTAGTGATATCAATCAGGTAGCTGCTCAGTTCGCCTTCGTTCCACTCAGAGAAGGTCTTCGCCAGCTCTTCGTTGGAAAGGTTAAGGCCATGCTTCAGCAGAGAGTAGGCTTCGGCAATAAGCTGCATATCGCCGTATTCAATGCCGTTGTGAACCATCTTAACGTAATGACCTGCGCCATCCGGACCGATATAGGTCACGCATGGCTCGCCTTCTGCCACTGCTGCGATTTGCTTAAGAATTGGCGCGACCAGTTCGTACGCTTCCTTCTGACCTCCAGGCATAATGGAAGGCCCTTTTAACGCCCCCTCTTCACCGCCTGAAACGCCAGTACCGATAAAGTTAAAGCCTTCTTCAGAGAGTTCCCGGTTGCGACGAATAGTGTCCTGGAAGAAAGTGTTGCCGCCATCAATGATAATGTCGCCTTTATCAAGATAAGGCTTCAGGGAATCGATGGCTGCATCAGTACCCGCGCCTGCTTTCACCATTAACAGGATGCGACGGGGCGTCTCAAGAGACTCAACAAATTCTTGCACCGTATAGTAAGGAACCAAGTTCTTGCCAGGGTTCTCAGCGATAACTTCTTCCGTTTTTTCACGGGAACGGTTGAATACGGAAACGGTATAGCCACGGCTTTCGATGTTGAGCGCCAGATTGCGCCCCATCACGGCCATACCAACAACACCGATCTGTTGCTTAGTCATTATCTACTCCTGTTAGGTTACGTTCGATACATTCATCGAAGTTACCATTAACATTATCATAATTTTCCCGCCCGGTAATCAACGGAAATTCATAAAAAGAGCTTTATCTGGAATATTTATTAAGGTATCGAAAATTTTTAAAATATAACAGGAATATGCTTTTAATATGCCACACTAAATGTCTATTTAGAATATTTCTATTTTGATGTTGCGTAAAATGTATCGCTTTAATGCTAGGCAAATAATATGCTTTGAAACCTTTCTTGTGCGCTCTCAAACAAAGGTCTAAATCTTCGCAGTACATAAAATATGATTCATCAAAACCCCCTATCGCTTCAAAAACATTACATTTAATGGCAATAAATGAACCAGCAAACCAATCAACTTTAGTAGGTTGTGTTATTTTGCTTCTATCCACTACACTTTTATTGACATTAAATAAAAAAGAAGAAATAAAATCACCTATTTTAGGAAACGAACGTATAGAAGGGTCTCTATTAATATATTTTTCGTCCGTATAAAGATCTATACTAAACAAATCGTATTTATTCTGCTTATGTATATATACAAGCTCCATTATTGATTTTTCAGTAATGATGACATCTGGGTTCAGAAAAATATAATAATCGCCTTGCTTTACAAAGTTATTGTTACGTAAATAATTAACAATTTCATTATTATTAGCAGAAAAACCCTTAGGTACACCTGAGAAGAAGTAGGGTATTTCCCTTTCAAAGCAATAATTTTTTAGAGCTGATGAACCGAGATTATCTTTGATATAAAATTTGTAATCTTGCGAATTAAGGACTCCTATGCCTTTTAGTAGATTTAAAATATAATCATCATGTCCATGACTGACTAAAATAAAATGAATCATGATTTTTTAAAGGCATCTCTAATTGATTTGACGTAATTATTCAAATACCTTTTATCTTTGGTGTTCAAGAATAGTATTGCCTGATGAATTAAAGAAAAAAGTATTTCCCTTAGAGACATTAATAATGGGACATGATGCATTCCCAGTAATCTAAAACCATTTCGGACTCGATAATAACGTCTCCATGGTGAATGCACGGGTATTCGATAACTTAAAAAACTGAAGTTAGCATCACCAATTTCATGTTCTAATTTAACATTAGGAGCCATAAAAATAGCATAACCTAGTGATTTACTTCTTAGACACCACTCAGTATCCACATAATCGATAAAAAGTTCCTCGTTCATTAAACCAATTGTGCTAATGCTGGCATTATTGATAAGCATCCCAGACGCAATTAGACATGATACTGGAACTGGACTCTTATGTGTAACATCAGGCACAAATTTTTTACGGAAGCCGTATTTATTCAATATTACAAATGAATAATTGAAATCATATCGTGAATCATACAGATTAGGGCCAATTGCACTTACTTTTCTAAATTCATTGATCTGATAATAACTAAAAACCAATTTCTCAATAAAATCATCTTGAGGCAAGCTATCCTGATCAAACAATAATGTAAATGAACAGCCCGAAGCTATTGATAATTTGATACCTTGATTCTGGGCCGCAGCTATTCCTAAATTGGTCTTATTAAATATGGGAGTGACCGTATCCTGGCTTGCCGAAATTTGCATTATTTCAGCTACATTATTACTATTATTGTCGACAAGATAAATTTGATTGCATTTATTGTTCAATGCAGCCAATAACAACTTTAACTTAACAAGTTCTGGATTAAAAGTAACAATCACGACAGCAACATCAATGCCGTGATTTTTGATAGAATTATTAAACATTATGCATTAATTCATTGATAATTCTGGAGCTACCCCACACTGCCGGTGAGTCATATTCTCGTGAAGGAAATACATTGTATTGTGGTTTGATTTTTAAATCATTATCTTTTATAAATTTCTCAACGGTAGTTTTCAAACTAATTGGTTTGCCACTACAGCAATTAATTACACCCGTAACTTTTTCTTGAGTAGCAGCTACAACAATTTGTTGTGCTAAAGTATCAATATTAATGAAATCGTAAAGCATTTCGCCACTATTCAATGGAAAAGTTTCTTTATGATCCTGCTCAGCTTTAAGGATTTTAGAAAATATAGAATTACTATTTATATCATCTCCTAATATATAATACATACGAAGCCATTTAATTTTGACATCGTATCTCTCTGCTAGGTATAAGCTTGCCTGACGAAGAAAATTTTTTGCTATTCCATATGGATTAATAGGATTACATGGCGTTGTACTATCTATTTCACCTACATAATAACCAATTTCATGCATAGTTCCAGCAACAGAAATATTCTTAACGCCAGCCATCATGAGATATTCAAGGAATTTAAGATGATGAATTACATTATTTAGATGGCAATCATCATGATGATTAAATCCCGACTGCCAAGCAAGATGGATCACCGCATCTATATTAGAAAATGTATTTATAACATCTTCTTTGGTGGCAGAAAGAATATCCATATCTATCAATTTTTCATTTTTCTCAATAAACTTATTTGGATAAACAACGCTTATTGGTTGATGACCATTTGCAATAATGGATTTGACTACATGTTTACCAATATATCCAGAGGCACCAGTAACTGCAATTTTATTCATCTTCAACGGTTCCATTTATAAGCAATTTTATAGAGTTTCAGTGCTACTTTATATGGCCATTTGAGAAGTTTACCACCGCGTGGATACCGACTCATAATTTTGTCTTTGAGAATGCTTACGGCCATTGCCATACATCCATGCAATGATCTCAGGCGCATATTGGCGAGGTTAGCTGTTTGATAACTTACATCCCCATTTGGAAGTTGAGACATTACACTTTGATATTTGAATTCTAATTTAGAATAATTCTTTTCTGCTGAACGCGTCGTCATAAAACAATAGTAGAAATAACCTGAACTGGCAGTAGCATAACCGATTAAGCGCTCGAGAACATGTGCCAGACCACCATCTACATGCGCCGGTTCTTCATTGAAATCTTCCCATTTCCATGGATAATTAAATATAGGTTCTAAAGCCTCCGGCTTAAACCAAAACATAGTGCCATAGGGCGCTACGGGCGTGTTATCATCAAACGGAATTTTAATTTTTAATTTATCTGCCCAATATTCGCAATTAGGTCGATTCGAGAACCAAGAGTGACCATGTGTAGGATATGAAATATGGACTACAGGTGGCATTGCTAACCCAATCTTATTCTTATCCATAAAGCTTATCAAATTACTAACATATTCTGGGCTTGCCAACAAGTTATCATAAAGATGTTCCTTAAAATGGTTAGCAGAGTTAACGCCATTTTGAGGAGATTTTTTTGAATGTAAGCGGCATATATAGTCGTAGATTCCGGGTTTGCAAATATCTTTAAAGGTTATGAACAGCGCAGACATATCACGTCCGCGATTCTTTTCGACTACCCTGACTTCACTTTTTTTAATAAAAACCAAATTCTTTAAGGCTTCTTCAAGAATAACCTTATTGGCTTTTGTTGCGGTAGATATATATATATCAAAAGGAACGGGAATGTTTCTGATATGTTTTTCAATCTCCGCAAACATTTCCGGATAATAAAGATGCGCAACTACGGCAATTCTTTTATCTTTTATTTCATATAATTTGCCATCTGTAGGTAATATTTTCAACAATTCCAAGTTTGTATATAGCGTCCTGGGCTTAACAGTTCTTAAAATGTTATCATTAATTAGATTGACATCATAATATCCACCATCTTGAATTTTTGAATATACTGCGTTTAAATCTATTGCGTTTATATCCAACCATAGCGGGTCATGAAAAAACAATCTTCTTTTAAGAATAGGACATCTATTTTCCAGCGCTTTATTAATATCTATGAAAGTTGCATAAGGTGAGGGATAATGCTCAGCTGGCAAATAACTGTAGGATTTAAAACCTTTATCTTCAAAATATTTAGTAAACCTGGACTCATGCTGTAAAATTGATTCCGTATAACTGTTAATCATTGGCATTGTTTGCCAATAATTAGAAAACTCTGGCGATGAAAGTAATTTCTTTTTTACAGCAATAAAATGCGATTGTATATGTTTAGGCAGTACACCATGTCCCGTGAAAGGGTTAGGTACCATTTTGTCATGCTCACTGATGCCCCAAAAATCGCAATCAGAGTTTCCGGCTGCTTCAAAAAGCTCTGCAAAAGGATATATTGGGCCAAAAAAAGTATAATTTAAAAGAATTAATTCATCATATTCTTCAGCAAGTTGCTGATAGCCATACAGCTCCATGCCTTCCTTATAGCCCCATACATCAAAACCGATATTTTCTCGACAAAATATTTGGTCAGCTACTTTTTCTAACTTATTACGTCCTTCGTATGTTAATGACGAGTTAGAAATAACAACGATCTTATCTACAAATTCACGTAGCGCAGACAACTTATATGGTATGTAATCATCAACTATACCATCCTGATCGTAAAATAAATAAAAAGCGATCCTTTTAGTCATTTATTGAAATTCCTTATTGAGATATCTTGTGATAATAATTTGGGGTTCACCATCTGCAATCAAATTCCCATGATCAAGCCAAATGACCCTGTTACACAATTCAAGAAGAAGATCTGTTTGATGGGATACAAAAACCATAATATTTGAATCCTCAATCATTGACTTCATTCTCGCCTGAGCTTTACTTACAAATTCTGCATCGCCACCAGCAAACAATTCATCCAATATCAATATATCAGGTTGCACTGCTGTAGAAATGGCAAACGCTAATTTTAAATACATACCTGTTGAGTAATATTTTACTGGAGTATCGATGAACTCTGCCAGTTCCGAAAAAGTGATAATCTCTTCTTCTATGCTTTTCAAATATTTTTTGTTATAGCCAAGGATGGCGCCATTTAAATAAATATTTTCTCGCCCACTTAATTCCGGATTAAAACCTGCCCCAATTTCCAAAAGCGGTGCTACATTTCCTTTTATCGATACCGAGCCTTTTGTTGGTTCATAGATCTTACATAATAACTTCAGTAAACTGCTTTTCCCTGCTCCATTATGCCCTACGATACCTATGCGATCCCCATGATTTATTTCTAAGCTTATATTATTGATTGCAGTGAAATTTTCAGTCGTACTGCCATGATATTTATCCTTAAAGGCATTAGCAAACATTTCCTTTAATGAACTCTGTTTATTCTTATGAAGATCAAATACAAGAGACACATTATTAAGAGTGATTTTAGAATTCATTTTAAAGCCTAAAAATAACTTTTGAACTATTTTTGTTAAAAAACCATACGCCTATAAATAAAGTTATAATACTTATACTAATGCATAGCATAAAGTTATCAAAACTCGGCAATTCACCATTATATATAGGCTTTCTAAACATTTCTAAGAAGTAGTAAAGTGGATTACATGTAAATACTTCATGAAACATTTCAGGAATAGCCGTTATAGGGTAAATAATAGGAGTTGCGAAGTATAGCGCTTGTAATATGACACCGATTAAATATTGCATATCACGGAAATATACTGACAATATAGACAATATCAGAGATATCCCAAGGGTAAACATCGTAAGAACTAAAAGTGAGATTGGCAAAAACAATAATGAAGATGTAAGCTTAGCACCTAAAAACAATGCTATTATAAACAAGCATATAGTACTTAAAAAGGAGTCGATTAGAGTAGTGGTTACTGTAGCAATTACAAAAATTTGTTTAGGAAGATATATTTTTTTAAAAAGCGATTCATTTGCTATTAAAGCTGAGGAGGATTGATTAAGTGAATTTGAAAACACTGCCCATGGTATCATTCCAGAAAAAAGAAATATAGCATAATCATTGATTTGAAACTTCATTACCATTGAAAATACTACCGCTATGATTGCCATATTCAGTAGTGGATTCAACAATGTCCATAAAAAACCAAATACTGTTCTACGATAACGCAGCGTAATCTGTTGATGAATCAACTGCAATAAAACTGTTCGAAATGCTATTGTTTCCCTAAAGAACTTCATACATTATCTCTCAACAAGTTCTAGATTATGAATTGCCAATTGAACTCCTTTTTCCAGGTTTGATAATTGAATACCTAAGTTTAATATTTTAGTGCAATCCATTACACTAAATTGTGGCCTTTTAGCTACACTTTGAAATTCATTCGATGAAACCTTCTGTATTATCGCATCTCTTTTGTTCATTGCGCTGGCTATCATTTTGGAAAAATCATACCAACTTAAGGAAGTATCTCCCGAATAGTGATAAATACCGCCAGGCAAGTTTTTAATATAAGAGAGTTGATATAACACCTTAGCGATATCGTTTGCATAAGTGGGACAGCCAATCTGATCAGCAACTACTTTAATTTCTTTTTCTTGATCTATTAGATTACTGATCGTCTTAAGAAAGTTTTGCCCATATTCACTATAAACCCAAGAAGTACGAAGAACTATAGCATCACCATTCTCTTCTAAAACTGCGATTTCGCCTTTCCTTTTACTATCACCATAAACATTAATAGGACAGCATTCGTCTGTTTCTTTATAGGGTAAAAATGATTGCCCATCGAAGACATAATCAGTAGACATATGAAAAAAACTAGCGCCACATAGCTTCGCCGCTCTTGCCATCAAGCGCGCGCCATTAACATTTACTGAGTAAGCTTTTTCTTTTTCGTTTTCTGCATTATCGACCAAGGTATAAGCGGCAGCATTGATAATTATTGTGGGCTTGAAATTACAGACTATTCTTTCAATATCGCTCTCACGAGTGATATCGAGCATAACCTTATCGGCAAAAAGCGTCTCCCACCCAGCGGGAGTATACTGGGTGAGACTATGACCTAACTGCCCTTTTGCTCCCGTAAGCAGCAATCTCATTTATAAAGATTCACCAAACTAATACCGTTTTTATCTTTTTCTGACAAAATAGGGTTTTCAATAGGCCAATCAATATTTACTGTTTTATCATTCCAGATAAGACATGCCTCATGCCGAGGATTGTAGTAATCGGTACATTTGTATTCAAAATCAGCAGAATCTGAAAGCACAACAAAGCCGTGTGCTAAACCAGGCGGGATCCAAAATTGTTTTTTATTTTCTTCCGAAAGAATGACACCTTCCCATAAACCATAAGTGGGCGAGTCTGGACGAATATCAACAGCAACGTCAAAAACTTTTCCGCTGACGACACGAACCAATTTCCCTTGCGGATTGATTCGTTGAAAATGTAAACCGCGCAAAACATTTTTTTGTGAGCGAGAATGATTGTCCTGGACAAATTCCAAATCAGTTTCTAACATTTCTTTATAACGAAGTCTTTCATAGGTTTCCAGAAAGAAACCACGTTCATCACCATAAACTTTTGGTTCAATTATTTTTACATCGGCTATTTTTGTATTCAGAACTTTCATTAATATCTACCTTTTGCCAAAAACTGTAAGTATTTCCCGTATGATGTTTTTTTAAGTTCTTCTGCTCGGGATAATAACTCGTCAATTCCAAGCCAACCATTACGAAATGCGATCTCTTCTAAACAAGCGACTTTAAGCCCTTGTCTATTTTCAATAGTATGTACGAAGTGAGATGCTTCTAATAAACTTTCATGTGTACCAGTATCAAGCCATGCGAAACCACGCCCCAATAATTCGACTTTCAAGGTTCCATGTTCTAAGTACATTTGATTAATGCTAGTAATCTCTAATTCTCCACGCTCAGAGGGTTTTACTTCCTTAGCATAATCAACAACATTTTCGTCATAGAAGTATAAGCCTGTCACAGCCCAATTTGATTTTGGATGGACAGGTTTTTCTTCAATTGACATGGCATTATAGTTTTTATCAAATTCAACAACACCAAATCTTTCAGGGTCCTGAACTTGATAACCGAATACTGTTGCGCCAGTGACAAGATTAGCTGCGGCTTCGAGTTTTTGACCAAAACTTTGACCAAAGAAAATATTGTCTCCAAGTATCAGGGCCGACTTGTCCCCACCGATGAAAGCCTCGCCTATTAAGAAAGCCTGAGCTAAACCATCAGGAGATTGCTGTATGGCATAGGAAAGGGAAATACCAAACCTGGAACCATCACCTAACAAACGCTGAAAACCCGATATATCCTCAGGCGTACTTATTAGAAGTATATCTCTGATGCCTGCTAACATTAACACAGAGATCGGATAATAAATCATCGGCTTATCATAAACAGGCAGTAACTGTTTCGATACACCTTGGGTGATAGGATACAAACGTGTTCCCGACCCGCCAGCCAATACAATTCCTTTCATATTTATAATCTCAGTTCGTTAAGCCTAAGCGTTCGCCTGCGTAAGAGCCATCCAACACACGCTGCCACCATTGTTTATTATCGAGGTACCAATGCACAGTTTTCTCGATACCGGTTTCAAAGGTTTCTTCTGGAACCCAACCGAGATCATTTTTGATCTTGGTTGCGTCAATAGCGTAGCGCATGTCGTGACCGGGACGATCGGTCACGAAGGTGATTAAATCAGCGAAGCTTGAAATACCGTTGGGTTTATTCGCGATCAGTTTATCGAGGATTGCACAGATGGTTTTAACTACGTCAATGTTTTTGCGTTCGTTATGACCACCAATATTATAGGTTTCACCGATTTTGCCCTCGGTGGCTACTTTGTATAGCGCCCGTGCATGATCTTCAACATATAACCAGTCACGGATTTGTGATCCATCTCCATACACAGGTAGAGGTTTACCAGCTAACGCATTCAATATTACTAGTGGAATGAGCTTCTCTGGAAAATGGTAAGGGCCATAGTTATTTGAGCAGTTCGTTATCACTGTCGGCAGGCCATATGTGCGATTCCACGCTCTTACCAGATGATCGCTGGATGCTTTTGATGCCGAATATGGACTACTCGGTGCATAAGGTGTCTCTTCCGTGAATAAATCATCGGTGCCATGCAGATCGCCATACACCTCATCAGTGGAAATATGATGAAAGCGAAAAGTGGCTTTCTTATCTGCTGCCAATTTTGAATAATAATTACGAGCAGCGTCTAAAAGCACAAAAGTCCCAATAACGTTGGTATGAATAAAATCGGCCGGACCATCGATTGAGCGATCAACATGGCTTTCTGCCGCGAGATGCATCACGATGTCTGGGGCATATTCATCAAATAATTGAATGATTTTTTTGCTATCTGTAATGTCTGTATGGGAAAAACGATAGCGTGAATCTTGTTCGATAGGTGCCAGCGATTCAAGATTGCCAGCATAGGTAAGGCTATCAACAACTAAAACCTCATCCTTTGTGTTATTGATAATGTTACGTACAACTGCGGAACCAATGAATCCCGCCCCACCTGTAACCAAAATCTTCATAGTATCGCTTGACCTGTGTAATTTTGCTTATTGATTTGATATTTAAGGTTAAATTTCCGTGCTAGCATGCCTGTTTAAGCACGCTACCGCCCCTGGCTATCGCAGCCAGAGCGCGTAAGGCTTCGTCGTTTATAAGTACACTTGGTAAAAATACCGATATTGCCTTAAATTAAGGCAAATAGGCTATGAAAAGTCACGTCAGGTATTTTTTTACGAAGGGCACTGTACCCACACATAATGAGTAGACATTAGAATCGGTGTCTTTGATCAGGAGAAACATAAATTTCACTTTCATGCAATAAATTTTTACACCAAAATATCACATCACTAACTACAGCTTTAGCGTTATGCAAGCTGGACGCCATTAGAATATCTCAAAACAAACGGTCGCCCCATAATTTCATGAGCAACCGTTTTTTCCATCCATGCTTATCAATTAAGCAAGCAGCTTCTTGATGCTTTCGCGGAACTTCTGCCCTTCTTTCAGATTACGAAGGCCATAGTTCACAAACGCCTGCATGTAGCCCATTTTTTTGCCGCAGTCGTAGCTTTCGCCCGTCATCAACATGGCTTCGACCGGCTGTTTTTCATTGATACGCGCGATCGCATCCGTTAACTGGATACGGCCCCACGCGCCCGGCTCGGTTTTCGCCAACTCTTCCCAGATATCTGCGGAAAGCACATAGCGCCCTACCGCCATCAGGTCGGAATTCAGCGTCTGCGGCTGATCGGGTTTTTCGATGAAATCAACGATACGGCTGACTTTGCCTTCGCTATCCAGCGGATCCTGAGTCGTAATAACCGAGTATTCGGACAGATCGCCCGGCATACGCTTCGCCAGAACCTGGCTGCGGCCGGTTTCGTTGAAACGCGCCACCATAGCGGCAAGGTTATAACGCAGCGGATCGGCAGTCGCGTCATCAAGAATGATGTCAGGCAGCACAACCACAAACGGATTATCACCGACAACCGGACGAGCGCAAAGGATAGAGTGACCAAGACCAAGCGGCTGCGCCTGGCGGACGTTCATGATAGTTACCCCAGGCGGGCAGATTGACTGCACTTCCGCCAGAAGCTGACGCTTAACACGCTGTTCGAGCAGCGCCTCAAGTTCATAAGAGGTGTCGAAATGGTTTTCCACTGCATTTTTCGAAGAGTGGGTCACCAGTACAATTTCTTTGATGCCCGCAGCTACAATCTCATCGACAATGTATTGAATCATTGGCTTATCGACGATCGGCAGCATTTCTTTCGGAATGGCTTTTGTGGCCGGCAGCATGTGCATACCTAAACCAGCCACCGGGATTACCGCTTTCAAATTAACCATTTACTTTGTCACCTCAAAATTGGGTTGATGAATTATAGACTTTTGAAATCTCATTACCAGCATGAAATGTCAAAAGTTGACGCTTTACCGAGGTGTGACTCATTTCTCTTTACTTAAAATATGATGCTTTCTTTTGAGCAGGTCTCAGAATCTTCGCAAAGTGGCGAAATGGCTATTTTTGCGCTACCGATAGCTTAAAATTCAGCCTTTGCGCGCTGACATGCTGCTGATCCACCCGGTCGATATCCACTGACTCTTGCCCTCTTTCGTTAATTGCATGAATATTCGCCAGTGAGAGCAGCGTGTCTTCCTTCGCCATGAAACGCCCCCGCACATCTTTTCGCAGGTCAAAGTGCATTTTCAGCGCCGGCCCCACGGCAGAGTCCTGCATAACGCTAATATTTCTCAGGAACAGGTGCTGCGGCTTATTGTGCAGCTCAAGCGTAGCGCGCTTCATCGTCACGTTAGTGATAGCGACGAACGAGGTGGCGTTGCCGGAAGAGATTTGGATGCCCCGGCTTTTATAGGGCATGTGGGTGTTGTCGAGATGGATATCGTTAAGCTTGAAGTTTTGCGGTATCGAAAGGTAGTTGCCTTTAATCACGCCATAGCCAATCAACATACCGGCGCTGTTAGTCATATTTACCTGATCGATAATAAAGTTATCGCAGCCGTAAATAGCCACGGTTGCGTTATCGATGCCCGCTTTTTTACTGAAGGTGTGGTTTATATTTTTGGCATTGATGTTACGAATCACGAAATGCTTGCCGTTTTCAACATGCACCAGTTGCCGGCAATTGCTGCCGGTAATATTGGCAACCACAAAGTTTTTTACCGCCTGGCTCTCCGGGTAGTCGTTGTCATAGGTGCTGCCCGCAAGGCCAATGCCGATGCCCCAGTTAATTTTGCCGTTCGTACAGTCAATATGGTCGATAACATGGTCGGAGATCAGGATGTCGCTGTCGTTGATAGCCACGTTCCACTCAATCGCGTCGCCCTGTAAGTGCGTAAAACGACCGTTGGTAATGCGCACCCCTTCCATCTTGTCGCGAAACCCCTGGCGCAAAATGCCGTAGTTCGCATCATGCACCGTGATGTTATCGATAAGAAGGTTACGCATCGTGACCGGCTCTTTCTGGCCGATATAAATCTGCGCCACCGGGCCAAAGCCGCTTAAATCGACCCCTTTAATAACGCAGTCGGAGCCGCGCACATCAAGGGTGATATTGTGCAGACGGCCGCCCTCTTCTCCCACCACCTGGCTGCCGTCCTGTAAAACAAAGCGGCCTTTACCGTTACCCTTTATGCCGCCGCGCACCAGCAGGGTTTTACCTGGTGGAATAAACACCGCGCCGTTAACGTTGTCACATACCGTATCGGCAGGCACTTCTACCGTCTGCGCCTGCGCAAAAGCCTGTTTAAAGGCGGCGATCATATCGGTTTTGTCATAGCGGGCGATGCTGACGCTATCAGCACGGGTTTGCGCACGGGCGGCAAGCGGGAAGAGCGGCAGGATAGCCAGCGCGGAGCTGGCTTGCAGAAGGGTGCGGCGGGAAAGGGAAGGTGACAATTTTATCTCTTTACGCATAGTACCTCAGGCTCTATAGCGCTTGCAGCAAACCGGCAAGCTCTCGATAAATGACCTGCTGATTGAAGTCGGTTTCTACTTTTTGTCGGGCATGGCGTAGCATGGGCCGAAGCTCTTCTTCGCGCAGGCTGGCGAATGTCTGTAAACGCTCCGCCAGCGCTTCGGCGTCGTTCTCCGGCACCAGCCAGCCCGATTTCCCCGCGTCGATAAGCTCAGGAATGCCGCTGTGCAGCGTGGAAACCACCGGAATGCCGACGGCCATCGCTTCCATTAACGCAACCGGGATGCCTTCCATATCGCCATCGGCGCCCGTTATGGAAGGGAGCAGGAAGAGATCGGCCTGGTCCAGCAGCGCCTTGACCTCATGGCTTGGCTTAAAGCCCGGCATAAAGACCTGGTCTTCCAGACCATGCTGCTGGATCAACGCGCGAAGGCGCTGCTCCCAGGGGCCGATGCCCAGAATGTTGTAACGAAAGTTCACCCCGCGCGCCTTCAGCAAACGGCAGGCCTCTATGGCCACATGCAGCCCTTTTTTCTCGGTCAACCGCGCAACAGAGATAATCTCAAGCGGCGAACCGGGCACCTTCAGCGGACGCAGGGAAAACTTATTCATGTCCACGCCCATGCGCGATACCACGATTTTTTCATCCGGGCAGCCCATCGCTTTCAGGCGGCTTGCCCACAGTTCGCTGATGGGCAACATCAGGTCGCCGCGGCGAAAAAGCTGTTGATACTCCGGCGTATAGCGCGCCAGCGCGTCGCGGTGAGAAATATCGATGCCGTGAAAAACAGTGGCGATTTTGCCGCGCAGAATGCCAAGCTCTCGCAGTTTGGCGGCCGTCACGCCTGCCGGGCCAAAATGTGCGATAAAAACATCGGCAACCACAGGCGCTTTTACTCGCCCGCAAATGGCGGAAAGGATCAGGTTACGCGCTTCGTCGCCGTAGCGTTTTTTATCAAGCGCCTTCCAGGTACGGGGGCGCAGCGCCCCCTTCAAGGTGTTGCCCGCCCGCGATTTCAGTTTCGCCAGTTTGCCTTCGGGCTCGTCCAGCAGCCAGGTGGTTTTTTGTGCAAGCCCATACTGCGTAAACGCCGCGTGGGTGTTCTGCATATCCCCTTTTTGCAGAGCGACAATCTCTACCTCGTACCCCATGTCGATAAAACCGACAATCTGATTAAGTACAAAGGTTTCAGATGCCAGCGGGAATTTCAGCAGAAAGAAACCGACCTTCATTTTCCCTCCCCGGCCCGCTGCAATACGTCCTGCACCATTCGCAGACCGTGTTCGCGCTCGGCCTGCACCGCCTGATCCAGGCGCTGGTTGATTTCCGGCAGTTTCTCCAGCGTTTCGCTAACCTTCTGCTGTAGCGAACCATCAAGCAGATTACGGATCTCAACCGCCATCTCCGGCATGCCGAGCTGTTTCATGATGCCGGCGGACTTGTGCTCGTAGTTGATGGCGATAGCCGGGGTGCCGAAATTCATTGAAATAATGGCCGAGTGCAGGCGGGTGCCTACCGTCAGCTGGCAGGCGCCCAGCAGCTTGCCCATTTCCAGGTCGTTAAGTTCGTCCATCACCACATGATAATGCTCTGGCTGTTCAATCATCGACTTCAGGTTGAGCGCCACCATCCGGTCATCTTTGTTATAGCTGCCGATGCCGGTGCAGGTAGAAAGCGCCAGCACCTGGTAACCGTCGGCGATCAGCTGGTTAACCATGATGGCAAAGGCTTTTTCGTAGGCCTGCTGCGTCGTACCCAGACGCTTGTCGAAAGGCGCGAGATTGCGAAGGGTGATGGCGACAGTTTTACGCTGGCGAATAATGTCCAGCCAGTGATTGACCGCGTATTCCAGCGTCAAATCGTTCGCGTCGCGATCCACCAGCCAGGCGGTATCCACGCCCTGCTCTACCTTTTGCGTACTGATGCCCGCTTCTTCCATTAAGTCGCGGCTCACCGTTTCGCGCAGCACCAGCGCATCGGCATTGCTGAAAACATGATTCGCCACTTCATTAAACTGCGGGTCGTTAAACGGGCCCACGCTGTGGCCAATCATGTAAATGGGTTTTTTCGCCATAAAGCTGCACAGCGCATGTTCAAACTGCGAAACACCGTAGAGATCGACAAAGAACGAGCCGCCCACCTGGATAATGGCGTCATACTGCTCAAGCGTATCAACAAAATCGGTAAAGGCTTTCGGTACGGAAACATTGCTGAGCCTGCCGCGCTGCGTCACTTTCGCCAGCAACACCTTATGCTGGTACTTACGGCGCAGCACTTTTTTTACCCGGCCCATGACGCCTGCGGCGTTATTAGCCTGTTTCATATGTTCATAGAGGCCATCTTTCATCACCGGTCGGCCCAACAAACTTGCGGAACTTACCGGATAGCGGCTCATCACATCGATGTCGACGCGCTTATCCAGCGTATGGATAGCGTCGATAAGGCCGCGGAGAATGGCGCTATCGCCGCGGTTGCCGCAGGTATGATTACCCAAAATTAAAATTTTCATTATGACCTCGTCATCTTAACTACAGCGCGCTTTGCCATTCAGCTCACGCGCAATAAGGCTTTCAACTTGTCGCTACGGCACAGCTGACGCTTAATCTCCAGCACCAGAGGTTCACGAGAAAAAAGCAAAGTCAGCGCAAACGCCGCGACGCCAGCAACCACCTGAAGGATCAGCAACGCCGCAAAAGGGAGTTGCCCTGGGAAAAAATATCCCAGTCCGCCACTCACCAGCACGGTGGGTATAGATAAGCGGAACGGTAACCAGATGCTGTAAATGTAGTCACGATAACTGGGTCCAAGTATCGGTTTGATAAGGACAAAATAGGTCAATACGGTATTTATTATCTGCACCGACAAAAAGCCGATGGTCACGCCCAAAACGCCGCCCCAATGGCCGCCAAGCACAATGGCGGGCACAAACAGCAACGTTTTAAACAGGTTGAACTTAAAGCTAATATCCATGCGCGCTTTCGCCATCAGCAGCGAACCGATAGGGTTGCCAATCGCCCGCAGCAGCCCAACGATGCACAGCAGTTGCAGCACCGGCGTTATAAACAGCCAGCGCTCGCCGAACACCACCCGCACGAAAGAGTCGGCAACCACCATCAGCCCCAGCAGCGCCGGGAAGTTAATAATGCCGACCATGGAGATAAGCTTGTAGTAATTCACCCGCAGCTTTTCCGTGTCGTCCTGAATTTTGGCGAAAGCCGGAAACAGCACGCGGGTAATAATCGGGTTGAGTTTGGCAGGCGGGATCACCGCCAGGTTATAGGCGAGGTTAAAGCCCCCTGCCGCGCCGGCACCGAGAATACGCGCCAGCACAAGCGTTGAGAGGTTGGTATTGATGTAGTTCACCACGCTGTCGGCTGTCAGCCAGGCGCCGAACTTCAGGTTCGAGGCGACGGAAGGCAGCGAGAAATGCAGGCCGGGCCGATAAATTTTGCGCCCGGCGAAACCAAACAACGCCGTGCGCACCACCGTATTGACCAGGTAACCAATAATCGCGGTCAGCGCCACCGGCCAGTAATGGGCGCTGATAACGGTAAAGGTGAAGCCCGACAACACCGCCAGGGTTTCAATCATGCCGATTTTGTTAAATTCCAGCTCCTTTTGCATCAGGGCGCGGAACTGCTGGCCGTGTGGGATCACCACAAACGCGAAGGCCAGCGTTTTAATCAGCGGTGAAAGATCGGGGTTGTGCAAAAGCGTAGCGATAACCCCGCTCAGCGAGAAAACCACCACGCAGACCAGTATGCCAAGCCCGACATTCAGCCAGTAGAGCGTCGTCAACTCAAGATGACTGATCTCTTTACGCTGGATAATCGAGTTGGCGATGCCGAAGTCGGAAAGCGTATCGGCCAGGGCGATGATCACCAGCGAAATAGTCAGCAAGCCGAACTGGTGGTTATCCATCAGGCGGGCCAGCCACGTCATCTGTAAAAGTCCAAGAACGATGATGATGACGGTGGAGATAGCGGACCATTTGGCGCCGCTGATGGTTTTTTCTCTAAGGCTCATGACAAATCCTTAATATGCCGCTTTGTTCACAAAGCCTTTGAAGATAGTGAGAAAGACGATTTTGATATCGAGCCACAGGCTCCACTCGCGAATGTACTCAAGGTCAAACTCGACGCGTTTCTCCATCTTCTCCAGAGTATCGGTCTCGCCGCGCCAGCCGTTGATCTGCGCCCAGCCGGTAATGCCAGGTTTCACTTTATGGCGCAGCATGTAGCCTTCAATCAGCGCGCGGTACTGCTCGTTATGCGCTACCGCATGCGGACGCGGGCCGACAATCGACATCCCGCCGGTCAGCACGTTGATAAACTGCGGCAGCTCATCAAGCGAGGTGCGGCGCAGGAAGCTGCCCACTCTGGTGACGCGCGGGTCGTTTTGCGTGGCCTGAACAACCACCGCATCGTTTTCCATCACCCGCATGGAGCGGAACTTCCACACTTTAATCGGCTTGCCGTCCATCCCGTAGCGGGTCTGGCGGAAGATAATCGGGCCGGGCGAGCTGGCTTTCACGGCAATGGCGATACACAGCAGCACCGGTGAAATCAGCAGCAGGATCAGCGAGGAGAGAATGATGTCCTCAATACGCTTGAGCACGCGGTTAATGCCGGAAAGCGGCGTATCAAACAGCGGCACCACCGGCACGCCGTTCACCTCATCCAGACGCGAATGCAGAATGTTGAAGGTGAACACGTCGGGGATCATCATCACCGAGCAGGTGGTGTCGGAAAGATCGCGCACCAGCTTTTTAATGCTCGCGGCGTCGTTCATCGACATGGCGATATAAACATTATGAATTTTGCCCGCTTTCGCATCTTCCACCAGCTGTTCGGTGGTGCCCGCCCACTGCGGCGGCACGCCGTCCGGCAGCGGATCGTGGTAAACGCCCATCACTTCAAAGCCAAGCCACGGCTCATTGCGAAAGCTTTCCGCCAGCTCCTGGCCCACAGGCAAGGTTCCGGCGATAGCAACCCGACGCGTGTTGTAGCCCAGGTTGCGCAGCCAGCCTGCGCCAAAGCGAATAAAGCTGCGACAAACCACCATGCCGACGCTGGAAAGCAGATACCAGGCAAGATAGGTGCCGAAACTGATATTGAAATCATCGTTAAACGCCAGCAAGCCCGAGCTAAAGACCAGCGCCAGCGTCCAGTTTTGCAACAGCAGCATCAGCTCAGTCGAAATCTTCACACCGCGCCATGAGCGGTAGAAATCGGTGATGCCGCCGATCATCTGAAACACCACCAGCGCAATCAGGGCCATCAGCAGATGCATATAAAAGAAAGGCAAGCCGCTGAGCTGACACACCAGCCAAAGCCCGGTAAACATAATGGTGATATCAGAGAGCCGTTGCACCATGGAGATTAACGATGCATTCGTTTTAGCTCGTTCGCGCTTTTTTAGATTTGCCATCGTTGTACCTGTAGGGCGCCCAAAGGCGCTGTTAAGCGATCTCACCTTAATGCCCCTCCTGCCCTCCCCGCGCCGGGGAGGGTTCCGTTCCTGGTTCCTGAGAAACCGTTTTTCTTTTTTCCCTCTCGACAGAAGGCGCTCTCCCCTTTTACCTGCCGGGGCGAAGGTTGTGGCCGCCTGGTTACTGGTTCAGCAGCGCCAGGATCTCCCGTGTTTTAACCTGCATTAATTCCGTATTGCCGCGGGATTCCACGTTCAGCCGCACCACCGGTTCGGTGTTCGAGCTGCGCAGGTTAAAGCGCCAGTCGATAAATTCCATGCTGATGCCATCGGTGCGGTCGACAGAAAGCGCTTGCGAAGAAAAGTGGTTTTCCACACGCCCGATAGCCTGCGCCGGTTCAGCGAGCTTGCTGTTGATTTCGCCGCTCGCCGGGAAGGCGGCCATGCGGTCGCGCACCAGTTCGCCAAGCGTTTGTCCTTTCAGACACAGCAGTTCGGCGACCAGCAGCCAGGGGATCATCCCGCTGTCGCAATAGGCGAAATCGCGGAAGTAGTGGTGCGCGCTCATCTCGCCGCCGTAAATGGCATCTTCGTGACGCATACGCTCTTTAATGAAAGCGTGACCGGTTTTCGACATCACAGGCGTGCCGCCTGCGGCCTTGACCACGTCTACGGTGTTCCAGGAAAGGCGCGGGTCATGAATGATTTTCGCGCCGGGGTGTTTTTCGAGGAAAGCTTCCGCCAGCAGGCCGACAATGTAGTAGCCCTCGATAAACTGCCCGGTTTCATCGAACAGGAAGCAGCGGTCGAAATCGCCGTCAAAGGCGATGCCCATATCCGCGCCGTGCTCAATCACCGCGTTGCGGGTGTCGTCGCGGCATTCCGGCAGCAGCGGGTTAGGAATGCCGTTAGGGAAATTGCCATCCGGCGTGTTGTGCACCTTAATAAAACTCACCGGCGCGTTGAGCGCCTTTAAGCGAGCTTCCAGCGCATCCACTACCGGGCCTGCCGCGCCGTTGCCTGAATTAATAACCAGCTTCAGCGGCTTGAGGTTGTTTACATCAATGTAAGAGAGCAGGTGATCGATGTAAGCATCGCGCAGATCGATACGCTTGTAGCTGCCGCGCTTCGCCTCGTTGACAGGCGGGAAGTCGTTAGCTTCCGCCAGACGCTGTACGTCGCGAAGGCCAGTGTCGCCGCTAATCGGACGCGCGCCCTCGCGCACCAGCTTCATACCGTTATAGTCCATCGGGTTGTGGCTGGCGGTCACTTCGATGCCGCCGTCCACGCCCAGGTGGAAGGTGGCGAAATAGATCTCTTCGGTGCCGGAAAGACCAATATCCAGCACATCGACGCCCGCGTCCTGCAACCCTTTTGCCAGCGCAAGCTTCAGCGCTTCGCTTGTCAGGCGCACGTCGCCGCCCAGTACAATGGTTTTCGGCTTGAGGAATTCGCCATAGGCGCGACCGATACGCCAGGCGATATCTTCGTTCAGCTCCTCGCCCAGGCGGCCGCGAATGTCATAGGCTTTAAAACAGGTTAACTTTTCCATTTTTATCTCTTGATTCGTCTTTTTTTCGGAAAACCGTAATGCGCAGGTCTGCGAACTTCACGTTGCAAAAAGGGGTTAGCCCGTCTGCAACGTGAAAAACGTTGCAGAATCAGACGCGGCCGTAGCGGTCGGCAAACCGCACCACGTCGTCCTCTTCCAGATAAGCGCCGGACCGCACTTCAATCAGGTCGAGGGGAATTTTCCCCGGGTTTTCCAGGCAATGGGTGGCGCCGAGCGGAATGTAAATCGACTCGTTTTCGCCCAGCAGCGTGATCTCGTTATTGATGGTGACCTTCGCGGTACCCGCCACCACAATCCAGTGCTCGGCGCGATGGTGATGCATTTGCAGCGAAAGCCCCTCGCCCGGCTTCACGGTGATACGCTTCACCTGATAGCGTTCGCCTTCGTCGATAGAGTCATATTTGCCCCACGGGCGGTACACTTCGCGGTGGATATGGTGTTCGCGGCGGCCGTCATGCTTTATCTGCTCCACCACCTTTTTCACATCCTGCACGTGGTTGCGGTCGGCGATCAGCACAGCGTCTTTGGTTTGCACCACCACCAGGTCTTTCACCCCTACGGTGGTCACCAGGCCCGATTCGGCGTAAACGTAGCTGTTCTCAGTGTTGTGGCTGATAACATCGCCGTGATGCACGTTACCTTCCGGCGTGCGGTTTGAGATTTCCCAAAGCGACGACCAGGAGCCGACGTCGCTCCAGCCCGCGTCCATGGGCACCACGACCGCGTCAGCGGTCTTTTCCATCACCGCGTAATCCACAGACTCATCCGGGCAGGCCAGGAAAGCGGCTTCGTCCACGCGGATAAAATCGAGATCCGGGTCGACGACGCTCATCGCCTTCTCGCACGCCTGCAAAATATCCGGGCGGTATTTGGCAAGCTCTTCCAGATAACGCCCGGCGCGGAACAGGAACATGCCGCTGTTCCAGTAATATTCCCCGGTATTCACGTAAGCGCGGGCGGTCTCGAGGTTCGGTTTTTCGACGAACTGCGCCACGCTGAACGCCACGGCGTCCACGTTCTGTTCCGGGTTCACTACCTCGCCGCGGCGAATGTAGCCATATCCTGTTTCCGGTTGATCCGGCACGATGCCGAACGTGACAAGCTTGCCGCTTTCGGCAAACGGCATCGCCGCGCGCACCGCCTCGCGGAACGCCTCTTCGTTCTGGATAACGTGATCCGCCGCCAGCACCAGCATCAACGGATCGGCGTTCGGGCTGTTGCGCTGCGCCGCCAGCGCCGCCAGCGCAATGGCTGGCGCAGTATTACGCCCGGCAGGCTCAAGAATGATGTTTTCGGTCAGCTTGTTCAGCTCGCGCAGCTGTTCGGCGACGATAAAACGGTGCTGCTCGTTGCAGATAACCACCGGGCTTTCGCATTGCACGCCGTTTAAGCGGCAGACCGTCGCCTGCAACATGGTCAGATCCCCTTTCAGACAGAGGAACTGTTTTGGGTAAAGCACGCGGGAAAGCGGCCACAGACGGCTGCCGGAGCCGCCCGCCATAATGACTGGATAGAGTGTCGACTGACTCATGCTTAACCCCGAATATCAGCGATAAATTGACTTAACACGTTCTCTTTTTCGAGCGTGCGTTCGGCATATTCACGTGCCACCGTGTTGAATTTGGGCAGTTCCAGACAGGCTTCGATGCCCTGCACCAGCGCGGGCGTCGATTCCGGCTCAACGCAGACGGCGATGCCCGGGTAATTCAGGCAAAGCTGGCCCAGCTCGGTTTCGCTCTCGGCGGTGATAACCGCATTGCCGCCCACTGCCAGAATATTGGTGAGTTTGGAAGGCAATACCGCATCCGCCGCGCCGCGCTTCTGGATAACCAGATGGCAGTCGGCCATCTTTAACAGCGCCGGCAAGGCCTCGTAAGGCTGAAGCGGGAAGAAGCGCACGTTCGAGAGGCCGCGTTCCGCCGCCATTTTCTCAAGCCGCGCTTTGCCGCCGCCCTGGCCGACAATCACAAATTCCCAGGGCTTGTCTTTCAGGCGTTCCGCCGCTTCGATGGCGGTTTCCAGCCCCTGCTTTTCTCCAATGTTGCCGGAGTAAAGAATGATTTTTTTATCCGCCGGCAGGCCAAGCTGCTGGCGAAGCGCCGCCGCTTCCGCCTGCGTGACGTCGCGAAAGCGGGAAACTTCCGACCAGTTGGGGAAGAAAATAACGCGATCGTCCGGTACGCCCTTCTCTCTGGCTTTATTCATCATTGAACGAGAGATGGTCGAGACGTTATCGACGTTATGCAGACCGCTGCGCTCAAAGCGGCTAGCCAGGCGAGCGACTTTGCCGCCTTTGCCCTTGCCCGCCATGCCAAGACCGAGCATGGCGTCCACTTCGTAATCCTGAATGTGCAGCAGCGTTTTCGCGCCGGAAAGCTTCGCCAGCAGGCGCATGCCCGGCGTGCAGAACAGCGTCGGCACAACGCCGATAATGCGGTCCGGCTTCCAGCTTCGCTGCGCCAGCAGCGGGAAAAACGAGCTCGCCGCAAAGCTGCCTAAATGAATTAAACGTTTCAGCGTTGAAGGCTGCTTCGGCACATAGAGCGGGCAGCGCCAGACGGTGGCGGCGCCCTGCTCTTTTTTCCAGCGCCAGGCGGAGTAATTTTCCCCCACCTGCCACTGCGGGTAATAAGGAGGTGCGGTGATGACCCGCACCTCATGGCCCTGACGGGCCATCCATTCCACCATCTCGCCGGTGTACTTACCGATACCGGTCAGCTCCGGCGAGTAGTTGATGCCATAGACCAGAATCTTCATAGTCCCGGCGCCTCCGCCTGGCGTTCGGCAAGGAAATAGGCGCGGCTGTTGTCATGCACCTCTTCGCTTGCCGTTAGCTGTTCGGGCTTCATCCAGCGGTACGCATTGTGCTGGTCTGTCGGCAGGCTTAACGCCTCCTCGTTCACCCGCAGGCGAAAGCCCAGCACGATGTAGTGCGTGGAGAAATCCGTACCGGAGAAGTTGTCGTCATAAAAGTGCTGCCAGACGCCATAAAACTCCCCTTCTCCCATAGCGAAACGCTTGCCAAGCTCGGCCTGAGTCAGGCGCTCGAAGGCGTGCGCGAGCGGTTCGTCCTTCTGCACGCGCCCGCCCGGCACAAACCAGTAACCCTGCGCCGGACGGTTGTTGCGCTTGCCCAGCAGAAACTCCCCGCGCTCGTTCTCCACGATAAGATCAATGGAGATAAGCGGCGTGGAACGCACCACGGTGGCAAAGTCTTGCTGGCTTAAAAACATCGCTTACCCCCGGAACCGTTGCTGGTTTTCAAGGAACCACTGATAGGTGCTGGCAAGACCGGCTTCCAGCGTTACCTCGTGATACCAGCCCAGGCTGTGCAGGCGCTGCACATCCAGCAGTTTGCGCGGCGTGCCGTCCGGTTTGGTGGCGTCGAACACCACGCGGCCTTTGTAGCCCACCACTTTAGCGATGGTCTGCGCCAGTTCGCGGATGGTGCAGTCCACACCGGTGCCGACGTTAATGTGGGAAAGCATCGGCTCGGTGTTTTCCAGCCACACTTCATGCGCCAGCTCCATAACGTGGATGCTGGCTGCCGCCATGTCATCCACGTGCAGGAATTCACGCATCGGCGTACCGCTGCCCCACACCACCACATCCGGCGTATTGTCCTGCGTCGCCTCGTGAAAACGGCGCAGCAGCGCCGGGATCACGTGCGAATTGCTTGGGTGAAAGTTATCGTTCGGCCCGTACAGGTTGGTCGGCATCACGGAGCGATAGTCGCGGCCATACTGGCGGTTGTAAGACTCGCACAGCTTAATGCCTGCAATCTTAGCGATGGCGTACGGCTCGTTGGTCGGCTCAAGCGTTCCCTGCAACAACTCGCTCTCTTTAATCGGCTGGTTCGCCATCTTCGGATAAATGCATGATGAGCCGAGGAACAGCAGCTTATTCACGTCGTTCTTATGCGCCGCGTGAATGATGTTGCTCTCGATCATCATGTTTTCGTAGATGAAATCCGCCGGATAGGTGTTGTTGGCGACAATGCCGCCCACTTTCGCCGCCGCCAGATAAACCTGGTCGAGCTTCGCGTCGGCGAAGAAGGCGTCGACCGCCTTCCCGTCCAGCAGGTTTAGCTCATCGCGGCTTTTCAACACCAGTTCAACGTCGTCGCGCTGCTCAAGCTGGCGGACGATGGCCGAGCCCACCATTCCGCGGTGGCCGGCGACAAAAATACGTTGTTTTTTCATCCTCAGGACTCCAGCGCGATGGCCACCTCGTAGCCGTGAGATTTGAGCAGCGAGTGTTTTTTGGCTGCTTCAAGATCTTTGGCTACCATCTCAGAAACCATCTCCTGGAGAGTGATTTCCGGCTTCCAGCCCAGTTTTTCGTGCGCTTTGGTCGGGTCGCCAAGCAGGGTTTCCACCTCTGCCGGACGGAAGTAGCGCGGGTCAACCTGAACGATAACGTCGCCCGGCTTCACGCCCGGCGCGTCGTGACCGGTTACGGAAACCACGATGCCTTTTTCTTCCACGCCTTTGCCTTCAAAGCGCAGCTTAATGCCAAGCTGTGCGGCGGCCATTTCGACGAACTGGCGAACGGAGTACTGCACGCCGGTCGCGATAACGAAATCTTCCGGCTGCTCCTGTTGCAGCATCATCCACTGCATTTTTACGTAGTCTTTGGCATGACCCCAGTCACGCAGGGAGTCCATGTTGCCAAGGTGCAGGCAAGACTCGAGGCCCTGGGCGATGTTGGCGATAGCGCGGGTAATTTTGCGGGTTACGAAGGTTTCGCCGCGGCGCGGGGATTCGTGGTTGAACAGAATGCCGTTGCAGGCATACATACCATAGGATTCACGGTAGTTAACGGTGATCCAGTAAGCGTAAAGTTTTGCCACTGCATACGGTGAACGCGGGTAGAACGGCGTGGTCTCTTTCTGCGGAATTTCCTGCACCAGACCGTACAGCTCAGAGGTGGACGCCTGGTAGAAGCGGGTTTTCTTCTCAAGGCCCAGGAAGCGGATGGCTTCCAGCAGGCGCAGGGTGCCGATGGCGTCTACATCTGCGGTGTATTCCGGGGATTCAAAAGAGACCGCTACGTGGCTCATCGCGCCCAGGTTGTAGACTTCATCCGGCTGCACTTCCTGAAGGATACGGGTCAGGTTGGACGTATCGGTCAGGTCGCCGTAATGCAGGTGGAATTTCGGGTTGCTGGTGTGCGGATCCTGATAGATATGGTCCACGCGCTCGGTGTTGAATGACGAGGCGCGACGCTTGATGCCGTGTACTTCGTAGCCTTTCTCAAGCAGGAACTCAGCCAGATAAGAGCCGTCTTGTCCGGTTACGCCGGTAATGAGAGCAACTTTACTCATAATGTCTATTTCCTCTGTTTAAATCGGACCTTGCCTGCTCGCCAGGCTGTTTCATAATCCAGGGTTCAGTAACCTGTTCCCCTCGTTCAGGCCCTCTCGCCCGGAGAGGGGAAAATCTTTTCGTTATTGCGGTTGCGAAGGCGTTTCCACGCGTTCGCGAATGACTTTTGCCGGGTTGCCGCGACAAATCGCATTGGCTGGCAGCGGTTTAAATACGCTGCTTCTTGCGCCTACTACCGTGCCGTCGCCAATGGTGACGCCAGGGGCGACAAACACATCGGTGGCCAGCCAGCATTTCTCGCCAATCACAATCGGCGTGGCGTTAATATCGAAATGGTCGGACAGATAATCGTGGCTGCCGGTGCAGAGATAACATTTCTGCGAAACCACCGAATTGGCGCCGATGGTAATATCGCCAAGGGTATATAAAACGGCCTCATCGCCGACCCAGGCATAATCCCCAAGCGTTAATTTCCAGGGGTAGGTTATTTTTACCGAAGGGCGAATAACCACCCCTTTGCCGATGCGTGCGCCGAAAAGTCTTAATAAAAAAGCGCGCCAGCGATAAAGCACTTGCGGAGACCAGGCAAATAATGTCGCCTGAACCGCCCACCACAGTTGAACCTTAATAGGGTGCCCGCCCCGGAAGCCTTTCGGCACCGAGAATCCGCTTAATTCCTGCATAGTTTTTCCTTATGCTTCAGGCGTTATGCTTTGTGATACATCGCCTTAGCTTTGCCGGTCGTGCGCAGGCGTAATAAATAAGATATTTCTGCCCAGAAGCCGGGCACGCCTAATATTTTGCGTTGTACGTTTTTTGCATCGCGGCATAATTCCAGATTATTCGAGGTTGACACGCCACCCATCGAAAATTCCGAAACCAGGCCTTTTAATTTTTTAAAACCGTAGCCTGCTTTGTAAAGGCGAGCGGTTAATGCGTAATCGGATGAGACTTTATATTGCAGATCGTAAGGATAATTGCGCAGCCCTTCCACCGGGAAGAAAATAGCCTGATGGCTGGCCGGGAGGCTGTGATAAATATACCAGCCATGCTTAGCGCCGCGGCGTACTTTGTTGCCATCGCCAAAATCAAGCAGCGCATCGCCAATATACATGGCGTGTTCGTCGGCAGGCGTAGCGGCGAGCTGGTGAGCAACGTCCGCCACTTCCGAATGAAACACATCGCCGGAATTAAGAAAAATAGCGTAACGGCCTTTGGCCATGGCGATGCCTTTATTCATTGCATCGTAAATGCCTTTATCTTTTTCGCTAACGTAGCGTAAATTATACTGGCCTTGCAGATTTTTCAGAAATTCCTCAGTGCCGTCATTAGAACCGCCGTCCACCACAATCCATTCAAACTCAATGTTTTTCGCTTTCGCCAGATGGGCCAGCGACTGCCAGGTTTTCACTACCCCTTCGTAATTGCGCCAGGCGACAGTAATTACACTCAAAAGCATCATGGCTGACCTCATCAGGAAGCTGTAATGTTTAACGCTTTACGCAGAATAAACGGACATACAATTAAAAAAGCATATTCCGGGCTGAATATCGAACCGGTAAAAAACAGCGACACCGGCGTGAAAAGCCACAGCTGAACGCGAAAATTCTGATTATTACCAAACGCGTTAAGCATCATTTTTACAACCCGGTACATATACCAGCAGGTTAATAAAACCGCGAACCAGGAAAAATAAATGATTAGCAGATACAGCCCATTGTCTATGGTTTTACCGACGTCCGCACCGTTAAAAATTCCGAATGATGCGACATATTCGTAAAGCGAACCAAAACGCACAACGCCGTCAATGTTTGTTAATGAATACCCCACCATCGCCAGCGGACCGATAATACGGTAATAAGATGACGATCCTTCGGTGCCGAGATCGCCCAGGCGGGTCGCGATATAGGGGAAAGCAAACACAACGCCGACAATAAAGACCGCCAGTGAAATAATTGCCAACGGTAACTTTTTACGGATCGCATTTTTGTTGAGGTACTGAAACGCCCATTCCAGCAAATAGAAGAGAATAAACGTCATTACCCCTGAAAACGACCCGGATAAAATTATCCCCAGCAGAATCATACCATCCGTCTTCGGCGTTTTGATACCAAACTGTTTGATACTGAGCCAAATTGAGATTAACGCCAGAGCGAAGAAGGCAGGTTCAAAATAAAGCGCCGTGGTGCGCCGCCCGCCAAACTTGATAAAATTCAGTACATAGCTGTTGCTGTAGATAAGAAATTTAGAAATATTCTCCATCAGGCTGCTGCCGCCAGTCAGAATAATCTGAGCCATTTCCATTGCCGCGAGCGCCACAATAATCCCAACCACAATGTAAAATATCCGTAATATTTTACGATAATTGCGCGGCGAAATGGTTTTGAAGCGGATACTCCAGGTCATGCCGATAATGATAACGATATAAACAAAGAGCATCGTCGACGTAACATACTTGCTGGCATCCAGCGACTTACCAAAAACGAAGTTGAAAAGCGTAAGCCCGGCGCCTACTCCCAGCGCAATAAGTAATTTCTTAACGCTTATTTTTTCCACGTACAGCAGCAAAATAAGCGGCAGAAACGTTACGATGGTAATGGGGAAGCTTTCGCCGAGTTGCAGAAGCTTCACGTTCACCACAAGGTAGATGAACGGCAGCAGCAGATAGCTACAGACTCTGATAGAACGAGACATATTCCTCCAGCATCTGTTCGCCGCTGTATGCCGCCCGGCTGCGCGCGGTAAAGTCTTCAAGGGAGGCGCCAAATACCGCCTGCGCTATGTCCGCTTTCCCCTGCTGCGCCAGTTGCAATGCGGTTTGCTCATCCACCGTCTGGCCGCCCGATTTTTGCAGCACTTCCCGCGCCGCGTCGCTGTGGGTGGCGATAACCGGCACGCCGATGGAAAGCGCTTCGCATAAAATCAGCGGGTAGTTATCCACGCGCGACGTAAACAGCAGCGCGTCCATTTGATTTAGCTCGCTCATTAACTGGCGCTTGTCGGTCAGGAAACCGTGGTTAACGACATTGCTTGCTTCAAAGGGCGAAAACTTGCCGAAGGTATGCACCTCCACCTTCTCGCCAAGCGACACCAGCTCGCGCACCAGACGCTGGTTAGTTTTGCCGTCGTAGCGCAGGTCATGGGCCACCACGGCGATTTTCGGCTTCGCCGACGCCGCCTGCCGGGGCGGCAGCTCCGCCAGGATAGCCTCCGTCGCCACATCGATACCGTTGTTAATAATGTGGCAGCGCCCTGCCCCGTACAGCTCGTTGAAGGCGTCCGCGACGTGCTGGCTTGGGGAGATAAAACGGCAACCCAGGGCCAGCATTTCACGAAACAGCTGGCGTTTGCCTGCCACCAGGCGGTGGGCGCGGTCAATCTTCACCGGCGGGTAATTACTCAGCGTCGGGCATTTGCCGCAGCCGCTCTTCCAGCCTTCGCAGCCGTCAAGAAAGGCGCAGCGGCCGGTTACGCTCCAGTGATCGTGCAGCGTCCAGACAAAAGTGACGTCCGCTTTATGCGCTTTCAGGCGCTGGCAGAAATCCACGACTTCTTGCAGATTCAGCCAGTAACTGTGCAGAACGTGAAAGTGCAGCACTACCGGCCCTTCGGTGCGCGTTACGCGACGGTAAAGCCCGTTAAGGTTGCCGAACAGGTCGCGGTTAAAAAGCCGGAACAGCGCAATATTGGCAATGGAAGTCAGGCGCGGGGTATGTTTTTCCACGTGTGCGAAGCGGTCATGGCTGACGCTTTTCTTGCCGCCCTTGCCATAGCCATAAATAAAGCGCGAACGCAGTCCCTTTTGCAGCGCGCGCTGGTGAAGATCCAGCGCCACGCCCGCCGCCCCGCCTTCGGCAAGGCGAACATTAAATTGCAGAATGTTCATTTAATTACCTTTACTCGCGCTTTTTCACCCACCACCAGCGCGTTGTCCGGCACGCTGTCCAGCACCACGCTGCCTGCGCCGACGGTAACGTTGTTGCCGATGGTGATATCGCCAATCATCACCACGTTCGCCCCCAGCTCAACGCCGTTGCCGATAACCGGACAAGCCAGGCTGTCGGCGCCGCGATTGCCGATGGTGACGCCGTGGCGAATAACAAAATCGTCTCCCGCCACCACGTTTTTATTGATGACGACCGCATAGCCATGATGAATAGTGAAACGGCGGCCGATGGTGGCGGCGGCCTGGATTTCATAACCAAACAGGCATTCGGTTATAAAGCGATAGAGCAGCAGCACGGGCGCCGCCCAAAGGTTGTTCAGGACATTTTTCTTGCGCCAGACCGAGCAAAAATGGGCCACGCGATAAGCGATTACCATGCAGCAGGGGCGAAGGTTCCATGAATTGGCGCGCAGATCCTCAAGCAGCATTATTTCCCCCGCAGTCCGTCAGCCAGTCGCTTGGTGTTGCGAACAGAAAGCAGCGTAAGCAGCGTGCGCCAGGTCATGCGTTTGTTGCGGATCTGGTAGAGCGTGAAGAGCTGATACTTCTTGCTTGCGCGGTCGAATTTGTCTTTGTGCTTGCGATAGAAGTGAAAATAGCCGGCAAACTTTTTCGCCGATTTGGTTATCTGCATTTCGCCATGGTTGATGTGCAGAATTTGCGTCGCCTCTTCCACTTTCCAGGGTTCGCCGTACTCCACAACCATGCGCAGGAAGATATCGTAATCCTGCGCCGCCGCGAGTTCGGTATCGAACAGGCAGCTTTTAAAGCGCCAGGCATAGGTAAAGACCTGGTTGCCGACAATATTGCGTTTGTAGAACAGCTTCAGCGACCAGGGCGATTTCGGGTAAAGCGGCAGGCTCGCGGGCTGGGAATAGACCTGGCCTTCGCACAGGTAGTCGTTGGCATACAAAAAGGCGTGCGTGACCAGCTGGTGTTTGTGCTCAAGAAAGGTTGAGAGGCGATCCGGCATCCATTCGTCATCGTCATCAATACCGGTAATAAACTCCCCTTTCGCCTGCAATATGGCCTGATTGCGCACCGCGCAAGCGCCGGAGTTGTAGTCGTTGCGGGTGTAACGCACGCGCGGATCGTTCAGTCCCTCAACAAAGCCTTGCAGTTGCTCATAAGAGGATGAACAGTCATCGACAATGATCATCTCCCAGTGTTCATAGTCCTGGCGCAGCACCGAGTTAATGGCGCGAATAGCCAGCTGTTGGCGATTCCATGTCGGCATATAAATGGAAATTAATGGGCGCGCTGTGCGGTTCATTGTTGTTTCTCCGAATGCAGATGGACGTTATGCACGTTAGCGGCGACTGCTTTTGGCTTCGGGCTATCGTTGGCAATGACAGCCCGAAGCATTCTCTTTTTTATTCCTCGTTCCGTGGCGAGGCGCATCTCGCCCTCCTCTCAGGAAGAGGGCTGGAACAAGGGCGGCCAGGTTATTTGTGGTCCGACTTATATTCGTACTCGTAATAGCCGTAATCCTGATAGCCCGTGGCACGACGGAAGATAGAGTTCAGGATCACCCCTTTCACCTGGATGCCGTTCTGCTCGAAGCGGCTCAGGCTGGTTTCCACCTCTTTAAGGGTGTTGACGGCGTAGCGCGCCACCATCAGCGTGGTGCCGGCGTGGCGGCCTACTACCGCCGCGTCGGTCACCGCCAGAATCGGCGGCGTATCAATCAGCACCAGGTCATACTGGCTGCTGGCCCACTTCACCAGTTCAGCGAAACGCTCGCTCATTAACAGCTCAGATGGGTTCGGCGGGATCTGCCCGCGCGGCACCAGGTCAAAACCGGGAATCGAGGTTTTTTGCGCGCAGCGGGCGATATCGCCCTGCCCGGAGAGCACATCAGACAGACCATTTACATTCGTGGTGCCAAGCAGCTCATGGGTGTAGCCCTTACGCATATCGCAGTCGATAAGCAGCACGCGTTTATTGGTCTGGCTGATCACCGCCGCCAGGTTGGCGCAAACGAACGTTTTACCGATGGAAGGGCTGACCCCGGTCATCATCAGCACGTTGTTTCGCGCCTGCATCATGGCGAAGTGCAGGCTGGTGCGCAGGCTGCGGATAGCTTCAACGGCAAGGTCGGTCGGGTTACCCACCGCCAGCAGTTGGCTCTGCTTGTAGCGCTTCACCCCTTTAACGGTTTTCACGCTGTCACGCTCTTTTTGCCATTCAGAAAGCGGGATGCTGGCGTAGACGTTGATGCCTGCCTCTTCCAGCACCTGCGGGCTTTCAATGCCGCGGTTAAAGAGGGAGCGCAGCAGCACAATCACCACCGAAAGCAGCAGGCCGAGAATAATGCTGCCAAGAATAATCAGCGCTTTTTTCGGCTTCACGATCCCCGGCTGGGTAATCGCCGGGTCGACGATGCGCACGTCGCCGACGGTGCTCGCCTGGGTGATTTTCAGCTCCTGCTGTTTATTAAGCAGCTGCATGTAGACCTGCTGGCCTGACTCGACATCACGCGTCAGACGAACGATCTCCTGCTGCGTTTTCGGCATGGCGGTAACGCGGTTATTCAGCTTCGCCTTTTCATCTTCCAGCGCCTGGCGCTTTTCCAGCAGCGTGCGGTAAGCCGGGTGCGCTTTGGTATAGAGCTTGGAAATTTCCGCTTCTTTGAAGGTCAGCTCGTTAAGCTGGGCGTCGATGTTAACCATCGAATCCAGCACCGATTTGGCTTCAAGCGGCAGGTCGACCGAGTCTTTTTCCTGACGGTACGCGTTCAGCTTGTTTTCGGCGTCATCCAGACGCGCGCGCACTTCGGGCAGCTGCTTGTCGAGGAAAGCCAGGCTTTTCGCCGCCTCTTCCGACTTGCGCTGCACGTTCTGCTCAAGGTAATTGCGGGTGATGCTGTTCAGGATGTCGCGGATTTTGTCGCGATCTTCGCCGGTAAAGGTAAGGCTTAACACGCCGGTGTCTTTACCGTTTTCGGTCACGGTCAGGTTGCCTTGCAGCTGATTGATCATGCCGAGCGTGGAGTATTTCGTGACGGTAAACTCGCTGCCTTCTGCGGCGCGAATGTCGCTTACCACCATTTGCACGCCCTCTTTCGACAGCGGCTGGCCGACGGTGCCGCGCGCGCTAAAGCCCGCGTCGCTGGTCAGCTGATACTGCTGCGGCCCCAGCACCTCAAGGGTAAAGACATCCTGGGCCATGCCTTTCGGCAGGTTGAAAGTCGTGACCTTCACCGTATCGTTGGCATGGCCGGTCAGGCGGTCCCAGCCTGCGCCGAAAATCGGGAAGTTGTTTTTTTCGACCGCGATATCAAGGTCAAGATCGTCGACCGTTTTACCCAGCACCAGACGCGACTGAATGAGCTGGATCTCCGCTTCAGAAGCGGGCGGCTTGTTGGTTAGCGCGCTGTTGATATCCTGCACCAGCGAATTGCCGGCATCCTGTTCTATCTGCACCAGCGCGTCGGCGCTGTAAATGGGCGTGGCGAACAGCACATAGATAAGCGCCAGCAGGCCGAAAAGCGCGGTGATGCCAAGCACCCACCACTTCGCTTCAATCACCGTGCCGATAAGGCGCCCGATATCAATTTCGTCACTGCCCTCGGACGAGGCGGCGGAGTGTCTTACTTTCTCTGTCATCGTTATCCCTGCTGCGTATTCAGTGCCTGCGCCCACTTGCGGGCCGACCGATCGAGAAGTGAATAGACCGCTTCAAACGCTTCGCGGCTTTTACGGTAAGGGTCCGGGATTTCGTTCTCGCCATCCCAGTGGCCAAACAGCATGACTTTGCCCCGCATTTCCGGCGCGATGTCGCACAGCGCGTGAATATGCCGCCGCTCCATAGTCAGAATCAGATCGTATTCACGGCACATGGCGGCGGTAAGCTGACGGGCGCTATGCCCGTCCAGCGACAAGTCATTGGCCTGCGCCACGCTTACTGCATTCGCGTCCGCGGGTTTTCCCACCAGCGCGCCAAGGCCCGCTGAGTGGACAGTCAATTCCGGCTGGTAGCGCTTAAGCAGGCGCTCCGCCGTGGGGGAACGGCAAATGTTCCCCACACACACCACAAGAATTTTGTTAAACATAGGCCGTTACCAGTTGTGGACGTCGCTTGCCGTATCCGTCATATAACGGACACCACTGATGGTCGGCAGCAGTTGGTTGATAAGGCGGTTCCAGCGGGCCACCGGCGCGGTTGTGACGTAAACCACATCGTACGGTTGCAGGCGGAACTCGGTCGCCATCACCAGCGACGTGGCGTCGGACATATCAAGCTGGTAGATGTTGGCAATCTTGCCGTTGCGCTGGCCTTCGCCTCTGAGCGGACGGATCACGAAGATGCCGCTGGCATTGGAGGTGTTGAGGTCGATGCCCTCTGCCTGGCCGAGCGCTTCGGTCAGCGTCATGCCGCTGAAGTCCATCTTGAGCGTGCTCTGTTTTTTCACTTCGCCCATCACGAAGACTTTAAGGTCGTCGTTACGCGGCACGAAAAGAATGTCGCCCGGATAAAGCAGGCGGTTTTGGCTCAGATCGCCGTTTTGCATCAGCGCCTGAAGAGAAATGCGATTTTCGCGCCCGTTATGGGTCAGCACTACGTTGCGCCAGTCGGCGTCTTCCGTCAGGCCGCCTGCGGCGTTAATGGCATCCAGCACCGTAAGCGGTACGTTGGTGATCGCCTGCTGACCCGATTTTTGCACCTGGCCTGAAACGTAGGCTTTTTGCGAGCGGAATGCGGCGATATTAACGTCCACCTGCGGATCGGCGATGTATTGCGCTAAACGGCCGGTAATATCACTACGAATTTCCGAAAGGGTTTTACCCGCTACGTGGACTCTGCCGATATAGGGATAGAACATGGAGCCGTCCGGTTGCACCCAGTTGCCGGTGTCGCTGGAGCTACGATACTGGCCTGCCGGCGTGGTCAGTTCAGGGTGATCCCAGACGGTGACGTTAAGCACGTCGCCCGGCCCTACCCGGTACTGATAATTAGAGATTTCCTGATCCAATGACATATTGGGCTGCGCGACATTGGGTCGGGGTCTTAATTGCTCAACCAGCCTTGGCGTAAGCGGATAAACATTTACCATCCGGTCAAGGTCAAAGTCTGCATCCTGTTGTTTGATCACATCTTTGCCCATCGTGGACATATTACTACCGGGAAAGACGGTGCAACCACCTAGCAAGGTTACAGACACCAATAAAGGCATCAATTTCAGTCTGGATCTCATCATTGAATATTTATCACTTAGGCAAAGTTATTATCCAGGATGTTTTAAATAAGCAACCCTGTTTTTCACTGCCCGCAATAGTGATACCTGCGGGCAAAGTTAATAAACAGAATCAATCCTAAAATTGCTTATTTAACCGCATATCGTTGACAGAAAAATTATCGTCGCATCTCTGTGCGCGGGCATGCTACCGCCCTTGGCTCACAGCAACCAACCCACTGAAATTACGAAAATAATGTAGAGTGTATGAATTAAACCAGAATTATCTTATTTAACGATTTCATCAGTAAAACAGCGCTGCCCAGCCCCACAAAGCGTGCGGAAGAAAAAAGAATAGCCGGAGCCTGATAACGAATATCGAAAGTTAGTTTTACAGTTCCTGACCCTCCAGGCAAGGCGCGTGACCGGGAACGATTCATTTTAAGAAAATCCCGGTAAATACCCCTCAGCTTTTAGGATTATCCTCAACTTGACGAAATAGAGTTCATAAATTAAGGCAGGTTTATTGCCGAAGACGCCACATGCGGAAAATCTTAAAATAATGTACGCAGCAACGCGCGCTGCGAAATAATAATTAAAGGTTAATGGCAGAGAGGTGATTAAATAATGACAAATTTATCTCGCCGCGAAATTAATAAGATAAATCTCAGTAATGATTGATTTTCAGCGCGCCATTAACCATGATCATGACAGACATTTGTCATACAACACAGGTAAATAACCCCTTATGGAATGGATTGCCGATCCGTCAATCTGGGCAGGGCTTGCGACATTGATAGTGCTTGAGCTGGTGCTCGGGATTGATAACCTGGTGTTTATCGCCATTCTCGCCGAGAAACTTCCGCCCGCCCAGCGCGACCGCGCACGTATCACCGGCCTGCTGCTCGCCATGGGAATGCGTTTGCTTTTGCTGGCCTCAATCTCCTGGCTGGTCACGCTTACCCAACCGCTGTTTACCCTGTACGGCCACGCTTTCAGCGCCCGCGATTTGATCATGCTTATCGGCGGACTCTTTCTGCTGTTTAAAGCCACGGTCGAGCTTAATGAAAGGCTGGAGGGAAAAGACACGCACGGGCCTACGCAGCGGCGCGGGGCTAAATTCTGGGCGGTTGTGACCCAAATCGTTATTCTTGACGCCATTTTCTCGCTCGATTCGGTTATCACCGCAGTGGGGATGGTGGATAAACTCGCGGTAATGATGGCGGCGGTGGTCATCGCCATCTCGCTGATGATGCTCGCCAGCAAGGCGCTGACCCGCTTCGTCAACAGCCATCCGACAATTGTTATTCTCTGCCTGAGCTTTTTGCTGATGATAGGCTTCAGCCTGATTGCCGAGGGCTTTGGCTATCACATCCCAAAAGGCTACCTCTACGCCGCTATCGGCTTCTCCATCATGATTGAAGCGCTTAATCAGCTGGCTATCTTCAACCGTCGGCGGTTTCTTTCCGCCACCAGCCAGAACCTGCGCCAGCGTACGGCGGAAGCGGTGCTGCGGTTGTTGAGCGGCAATAAAGAAGAAGCGGATTTGGACGCGCAGACCGCTTCGCTGATTGCCGATTACGACAACACGCCGGTGTTTGATCCGCAGGAGCGACGGATGATCGCCCGCGTGTTGCACCTTAACCAGCGCCGCGTTGGCAGCATCATGACGCCGCGTCATGATATCGAACATATCGAACTCAGCGCGCCGGAAGAGCAGGTCCGCGCCCTGCTGGATAAAAACCAGCACACCCGCGTGGTGGTTACGGGCGGTGAAGAAGACTTGCTGGGCGTGGTGCATATTCTCGATCTGCTACAACAATCCTTGCATGGCCGCCCGCTGGATTTGCGCGCGCTGATTCGCCAGCCGCTGGTCTTTCCCGAATATCTGCCGCTGTTGCAGGCGCTTGAGCAGTTTCGCAATGCGCGAACGCACTTCGCTTTTGTGGTGGATGAATTTGGCTCGGTGCAGGGAGTGGTGACGCTCAGCGACGTGATGGAAACCATTGCAGGCAATCTGCCCAATGAGGTCGACTCGCTGGACGCGCGTCATGATATTCAAAAAAACCAGGATGGCAGCTGGACTGCCAACGGGCATATGCCGCTTGAGGATCTGGTGCAGTATGTGCCGCTGCCGCTGGAGGAGAAACGCGATTACCACACGCTTGCCGGGCTGATTATGGAATATTTGCAGCGCATTCCTGAAGAGGGGGAAGAGGTGCAGGTAGGCGACTACCAGCTTAAAACGCTGGAGGTGGAACACCACCGGATACAGAGAGTGCGAATTGTGCCGCTTGCCCAGCCGGAGCTGGATTACGAAGTGTAACGCATAAAAAAACCGGGAGTCAGGCTCCCGGTTTTTCATCACAGTTTATCAAGCAGCTTTTTCAAATCCTTGCCTTTACTGCTCTCCTGATGGCGATCCGCCCAGTCGTTCAGCCGACGTTTAGCTTCATTTTGCAGTCGCTTACGCAGCATGTCGTCAACCTCAAGGTTGTAGTTGAGCTGCTGCCACGGACCGTAAACCCGCAGCGGCACCGGCGTTTCTTTCAGCCAGGCGACCAGTTTGTCGTCGCCCTGCCAGCCGCCGCTAACCTGCACATTAAATCGCGTATCGCACTGCTCGCGCACCAGATCAAGCGTTCCTTCGCCGGTCAGCGCCAGCAGCGACGAGCGCCCCTGCATCGCTTTCAGCGTTAGCGCGCCGTTATCCAGCGTGGCTGCCGCGCTGAACTGCTCAAGCGTGGTGGCGTTGTCATAATCCTGCTGCGCTTTTACGCCGCCGTTGCTGCGCGCCACCGCCTGCTGGATAAGCTGCTGGAAGTTCATGCCTTCAAGCCGGGAATCGGTCATCATGACCGAAGCCTGTCCAGCCCAGCGCTCGCGAAAAGCCTTCGCGTCTATTCTGTCGCCCTCAAATTCGCCGTTAAGCGAAAGTTTGCCGGTTAAGGCAATGGGGTAATCGAACGCTTTAAGAATCGACCCGACTTCAATGTTTTCAATCTGCGCGCTAAATGCGGCATGGGGTACATCGTTTCGCGCGTCCAGGCTGCCCGGCAGCGAAAGCTTGCCGTCGCCCAGCTGGCCTTCAAGTTTTGACAGGGTTAATAACCCCGCGTCGTTGGCAAGCTGCGCGTCGACATTTTTAAACTCCAGCCCGCGCCAGCGCACCGAGCGCGCATGAACCGTGGCTCTGGCGGTAAAACCGCGCAGTTCGCTGTATTGCGCCTCTTCCACCTCGCTTGCCACCACCGGGCGCGGCAGCGAAGGCTGCCCCTGTCCCTGCTGGCGAACCCGGCTATCGGTCGCCGCATCGGCGACAACCAGGTTTTCAAAATTAAGCAGATCGGCGTGCAGATCCAGGTTCCACTGCGGCTCATCCGTCAGCACCACGCTACCCTGCCCGCTCAGCGTACTGTCATTAGCTTTAAGATTAAGCTGCGTAAAAGAGAGGGTTTTTGACGGTTCCTGCCACTGCGCCTGGAACGTCGCCTGCCCGCTGATGCCCTGACGCGGGAGATCGGCGCCCTGCAACTGCCAGTTGAACTGCGAAACCGAAGCCAGAAGCCGCTGCGGGTAATCCGCGGCGTTAAGGTTTGCGGTGAGCGAGAAGGTCAGATCGCGCTGATCGCGATTGACGCGCGCGCTCATCTCAACCGTCGCCTGATGCTTCTCGTCCTGCTCCATTTGCAGATTAAGGCTGCGTACCGTTACCTGTTCTTCATCCTCATGCTGAAAAACCAGCAGGCTGTCGGCCACCTTCAGGCGAGAAATATCAAACGACCAGCCGCGCTCCTCTTCCCGCGGCGCGACGCCGCCTTTCGGCCCTACCGGCGCGCCTTGCGGATGGCGCTCTTCGCTTTGCGGCGTAAGCTGCACAACGGCGCCTTTAAGCATCACCTGACGCACTTCCAGACGGTGCGAAAGCAGCGGCAACAGCGCCACGTCAAGGCGCATATTGTCGGCGCTGACCACCGGCACGCTCGCCCCCGGCGCCGTCAGGCTCATCCGGTTTGACAGAATGCTAAGCTGGGGCCAGACGTGCCAGCGCAGCGGGCCGTCAAGCTTCAGCTGATAGCCGCTGCGCGCTTCCACCTGGCGAACCATATAGGCGCGAAAATCGTTAGGATTGACCAACAGGACAAGCGCGGAGAGACCGGCGAAAAATACCACCAGCAGAATCATCAGCGCGGTCAGAAGTCGTCTCATGGCATCCTCAGTTGACTGTCCCGCCAGGCTCAGTCTTTATCAATTCGACTGGCGACCGCACCCTGCTGATCGCGATATTTGGCATCCTGGCGGCGGTTATAAGGCCGCGCAGCCGGGCCTGAAAGCGGCTCGAAGCTCAGCGCGCCGATGACCATACCAGGGCGCAACGCCAGCGGCAGCTTACCCGAGTTATAAAACTCCAGCACAATGCAGCCCTGCCAGCCGGGATCGATACGGTGCGCCGTAACATGCACCATCAACCCGAGGCGCGCCAGCGACGAGCGGCCGTCAAGCCAGCCGACCAAATCCGCAGGCAGCGTGACGGATTCATAGGTTACCGCCAGCGCCAGTTCGCCCGGATGAAGGAAAAATGCCTCGCCGTCGTTAAGAACGATTTCATCGCTCATGACGCGATCGAGCGCGGCGCTTACTTCATCTTTCGGCCCGCTGAGATCGATATACGCGGCGGTATGGCCGCTGAAAGTACGAAATTTATTGCCAAGGCGCACATCCACGGTCGCGCCATTGATGCGCTCCACCGGTGGACGCGGGGTGATCGACAAACGGCCTTCGTCAAGCCAGGCTTCTATATCGCGGTCACAAAGACGCATCGCACGCTCTCCTGTTGTGCTGTTGTCCCGGTCTGCGGACCGGGAGCGGAGGTAACTCTTTGAACGTTACACGCAAAATCTGCGTTATTCAAAAAACTGGCTGATTTTTGCCTTAAGAATATCAATCGCGATACGGTTTTTCCCGCCGCGCGGCACGATGATATCGGCATACTGTTTAGAAGGGTCGATGAACTGCAAAAACATCGGACGCACGGTTTTTTGATACTGCGCCATTACAGAATCCATTGAGCGTCCGCGTTCGTTCACGTCGCGCTTGATGCGGCGCATCAGGCAGATATCCAGCGGCGTATCGACGAAAATGGAAAAGTTCATCTCCTCGCGCAGGCGCGCGTCAGTCAACAGCAGGATCCCTTCCAGAATGATGACTTTTTTCGGTTCGATATGAACGGTTTCTTTCATGCGGGTGTGTTCAACATAGCTGTAAACCGGGAGTTCAATAGGTTTCCCCGCCTTAAGCATTTGCAGATGCTGAAACAACAGGCTGTGATCCATCGCGCTCGGATGGTCGTAGTTGGTTTTTACCCTTTCTTCCATCGACAGATGACTTTGATCTTTGTAATAGCTGTCTTCCGGAATAACACCAATGTGTTCATCACCTACCTGTTCACGTAACTCCCGATAGAGCGTACTGGCGATCAAACTCTTACCTGAAGCCGATGCGCCGGCGATACCGATAATGACGCATTGATGGGACTTGTCAGTCATAAATTAGCGACCTGGTTTACTTAATTGTTAAGGAAGGAAGACGCGGGGGGCGTCAAACGCCGCAATTATAGGGATTTCCCCGGGGTGATACCAGCAAGAGCTTATGACCGGCAGGACAACTGCAAAAAATGTACTGAAAAAACAATAGTCCCAAAGTCGCAAATGTAGAAAAGCGACTACGAAATATTTATCAAGGCGAAGCGTTAATTTCTGAGCGTACGCCATAGGAATTGTAAATTGTTTGTACTAGCATACCGAAAACACTTTTTTAGATGCGTCCGGGCCTTGCTCCTGACGGCAATGCTTTCGCGGATTATGCGGTAATGACTAATAAAAAGAATAAGCGCGCTTTAGTTGCTACGCCACGGCCCCTGCTGCGCTGCCTGACGCTTGGGTTGCTTTCCTTTATTTTGACCCTGTTTTCCCTTGAATTAACGTTGCTCGGCACCATGCTGGCCCCGGTGTGGTTTCCTACCGCCCTGATGATTGTGGCGTTTTATCGCCACCCGCTGCGGCTGTGGCCCGGCATTGCCGCCGCCTGTTCGCTTGGCAGTATTGCCGCCACTATTACGCTTTATTCCGCAGAACATGTATTGCTCAGTTATACCTTTATTAATTTGTTTGAAGCGTTAATCGGGGCGGTTTTGCTGCGTAAGCTGCTTCCCTGGTACAACCCGTTGCAGAACCTGAACAACTGGCTGCGTCTGGCGCTTGGCAGCGCCGTTATTCCACCGCTTATCGGCGGCCTGGTGCTGATTACCTTTACCCACCCGGTTAACCCGCTGCGCAGCTTTTCCGTCTGGGTGCTTTCTGAAGCTATCGGCGTGTTGTCGCTGGTGCCGCTGGGGCTGCTTTTTAAAAGCCATTATCTGTTACGCCACCGCAACCCGCGCCTGTTGCTGGAAACGCTGGGCACGCTCGCAGCAACGCTTTTTTTAAGCTGGCTCGCCCTGCATTACCTTCCCTGGCCTTTTACCATAATCATTGTTCTGCTGATGTGGAGCGCCATCCGGCTGCCGCGCCTTGAAGCCTTTGTGGTTTTCCTTGCCACGGTCATGGCCGTTTCTTTTATGCTGGCCTCCCAGCCAGACATGGTGCGCCTGCCTAATCCTGGCGTGATGTCCAATGCGCCCTGGCTGCCGTTTTTGATGATCCTGCTGCCCGCTAATATCACGACAATGGTGATGTACGCGTTTCGCGAAGAACGAAAGCATATCTCTGAAAGCGAGGCGCGCTTTCGCAACGCCATGGAATATTCCGCCATTGGCATGGCGCTGGTTTCAACCGAAGGGCAGTGGTTGCAGGTCAATAAAGCGCTCTGTCATTTTTTAGGCTATACCCCGGAGCAGCTTCGCTCGCTGACGTTTCAACAGCTAACCTACCCGGAAGACCTGCACGCCGACCTGGAACAGATTGATATGCTCACCCAGGGCGCCATCAACAGCTACTCCCTTGAGAAAAGGTATTACACCAGCAAAGGGGATGTGGTCTGGGCGCTGCTGGCGGTTTCAGTGGTACGGCACACGGACGGCTCGCCGCTGTATTTTATCGCCCAGGTGGAAGACATAACCGATCTCAAGCATACCGAGTGGGTGAATAAGCGCCTGATGGAGCGCATTACGCTCGCTAACGAAGCAGGCGGCATCGGCATCTGGGAGTGGGAGCTTGGACCCGATCTCATCACCTGGGATAAGCGCATGTTTGAGCTTTACGACGTGCCGCCGCATGCGAAGCCGACCTGGCAGCTCTGGCGAGAGAGAGTAATAAAAGAAGATCGTCCACTGGCTGAAAAGACCATCCAGGAAGCGCTGCGCAACCGCATCCCGTTCAAACTTGAGTTCCGTATTCAGGTTCAGGGCGGTATCCGCCATATCCGCTCGCTCGCCAACCGCGTACTGGGCAAAAACGGCGAAGTGGAGCGTCTGCTTGGGGTCAATATGGATATGACCGAAGTGAAGCAGCTTAACGAAGCGCTGTTTCAGGAAAAGGAGCGGCTGCATATTACGCTGGATTCTATCGGCGAGGCGGTTATCTGCGCCGATCAGGAGCTTAACGTTACCTTCATGAACCCTGTCGCGGAAAAAATGAGCGGCTGGACGCAGGAACAGGCGCTGGGGCAACCGCTCGCCAGCGTGCTGCGCATTACGGTGGGAGATAAAGGCCCGCTGCTGGACGATCTCCATAACGGCGACTCTTCCCGCATCAGCGCCATTGAGCAGGATATCGTTCTGCACTGTCGCAGCGGCGGCGCTTATGATATTCACTACACTATCACGCCGTTAAGCACGCTGGACGGGCAAAACATCGGCTCCGTGATGGTAATCCATGACGTGACAGAGTCGCGCAAGATGCTGCGCCAGCTAAGTTACAATGCCTCCCACGATGCGCTGACCCATCTGTCCAACCGCGTCAGCTTTGAAAATCACCTTAAGCGCCTGCTGCAAAGCGTAAACGACAATCATCAACGCCACGCGCTGGTATTCGTCGATCTTGACCGCTTTAAAGCGGTCAACGACACCGCAGGCCACGCCGCTGGCGACGCGCTGCTGCGGGAACTTGCCTCCCTGATGCTCGGCATGCTGCGCACTACCGATATTCTCGCACGCCTTGGCGGCGACGAATTTGGCCTGCTGCTGCCCGATTGCAGCGTGGAGAATGCGCGCACGATTTCTGAACGGCTGATTGCCGCGGTTAACGACTATCACTTTATCTGGGAAGGCCGCCTGCACCGCATCGGCGCCAGCGCTGGCATCACCATGATCGACGCGTCGAATAACCAGGCTTCCGAGGTGATGTCGCAGGCGGATATCGCCTGTTACGCCTCTAAAAACAGCGGCCGTGGCGTGGTAACGCTTTATGAACCGCAACAGCAGCGGTTGCAGCACAGCCGCGACGCGCTGCCGCTTGATGAACAGTGGCGGATGATAAAAGAAAACCCAATGGCGCTGGTGGCCCGCCCTGTCGTTTCGCCCCGCGTGCCGGAAAGCACCAGTTTCCTGCTGCTTTCCGTTCGCCTGTGGACCAGCGAAGGAACGGTTATGGAAGAGCAGGCGTTTCGCGCCACCATCAACGAAGCGGAGCTGCTGCATGCGCTTGACCGCCGCGTCGTGCACGATTTCTTTCGCGACCATGCCGCTGATGTCGCGCGTAAAGGGTTTGGCGTCGCGCTGCCGCTTTCCGCAGGGATCACAGGGCCGCGCCTGGTGGACGAGCTGCTGGATTTTCTTGATGCCGGCCCCTTCCCGCCTCGCCTGCTGCACCTGGTCATTAACAGCGACGCGTTTGAAAAAGATGCCCGCATGACAAGCCGCCAGCTCGACAGGTTGCGCCAGGCGGGTTGCCATATCATCCTCAGCCACGTCGGCCGCGATCTGGAAATATTCAACCATATCAGCCGCGCCGTGGCGGACTACGTCATGCTTGACCCGGAAGTGGTGACAAACATTCATACCAACCTGATGGATGAAATGCTCGCCACCATTGTGCTTGGCCACACCCGCCGCCTGAAGCTGATTTGCATCGCCGGGCCCGTTAACCAGCCGATGATGACAGAGACGCTGGCGGGCATCGGCGTCGATATGATTTACGGCGATGCGCTGGCGCCAGGACAGCCGCTCGGCCTGCTGCTCAACAGCAGCTATTTCGCTATTAACTGACCTCAGGCCGCCAGCCATAGCTGAACCAGATATGCAGCAGCGCATACGATCGCAAGGGCTGCCAGCGCAGCGCATAGCGACGAATTTGCGCAGGCGTCATACCGGCGAAGCGCTGCTTAATGGCGTAATCATCGGCCAGAAATACATCCGGCGCCTGCCAGCCGCGCAGCGCAAAATAGTTGGCCGTCCAGCGCCCTATCCCCGGCATCTGCATTAATGCCTTCATGCCCTGCTCCACATCCGCCGGACGCGCTAAGGGAAACCGACCCGCTTCGCATTCGCGCGCTAAATGAATAAGCGCCTCGGCGCGCTTGAGCGGCATGCCCTGCGCCTTCAACACCTGCGGGTCGGCCAACGCAAGCTGCGCCGCGGTGGGGAAAAGCCGCCACTCGCCGTGTTCATCCAGCGGCGCGCCGTAAGCCGCCACCACTTTCCCGGTAAGCCGCGCCGCCTGCGCCACGCTTACCAGCTGGCCGAGAATGGCGCGCACGCCCTGTTCAAACACATCCATGCAGCCCGGCAACCGCAGACCGGGACGGCCCTCCGCCAGCTCGCCCAGCGTCTGGTGAATCACGTTTGGGTCTGCATCCAGATCCAGCAGCCGACGCACGCGCTCAATAACGTTTTCGGCAACAGGCTGCAACCCTTCGCTGATCTCTAGCTCAAGCTGATGCCTTTCGGGGCGCGGCGTCAGCGTCAGCCAGCCGTGGCGGCCTTCAATGGCGAGGGTGCGACGGTAGCGCTCAGAAGTCACGTTTTCCACGCCCGCCACGGCGCGATCGCCCAGAAACGCGAACATCCACGCCCAGTCATAAGGCGGCTGATAGCTGAGGGTTATCATGTCGTCTCCTTTGTTAATGATTTCCTTAGCATAATGGGTAATCGCCTTTTTCGCTTTGCGCATATATTCCGTTTGCCCGTTAGCCCACATTCCGCTAAAGTCGCCCCCCTTCTTCACTGGCATGGGGATAGCAATGTTTATTGGTTTTGACTACGGCACCGCCAACTGTTCGGTTGCCGTAATGCGCGATGGCGCGCCGCAGCTGTTAACGATGGAAAATGGCTCTGCGCTTTTACCTTCAATGATCAGCGCGCCGACGCGCGAAGCGGTCAGCGAATGGCTTTATCGTCACCACGGCGTTGATGCGCAGGAAAAAGAGACCCAGGCGCTGTTAAGACGCGCCATCTCTTACAACCGCGAAGAAGATATCGACGTGACGCCGGGCAGCGTGCTGTTTGGCCTGAATGCGCTACAGCACTATATGGTCGACCCGGAAGAGGTCTGGTTCGTGAAATCGCCGAAATCGTTTCTCGGCGCAAGCGGGCTTAAGCCGCAGCAGGTGGCGCTGTTTGAAGATCTGGTCTGCTCCATGATGCTGCACATCCGCAATACCGCGCAGGCTCAGACCACAGAAGAGATCAATCAGGCGGTGATCGGCCGGCCGATTAACTTCCAGGGACTCGGCGGCGAAGAGGCGAACGCCCAGGCGCAGGGCATTCTGGCGCGCGCGGCAAAGCGCGCCGGCTTTCAGGATGTGGTGTTTCAGTTTGAGCCGGTTGCGGCCGGTCTTGATTTTGAAGCCACCCTGCGCGACGAAAAACGGGTGCTGGTGGTGGATATCGGCGGCGGTACGACCGACTGCTCGCTGCTGTTGATGGGGCCGCAGTGGCATGCGCGTCGCGATCGCGAAGCGAGCCTGCTTGGCCATAGCGGTTGTCGCGTGGGCGGCAACGACCTGGATATCGCGCTGGCGTTCAAACAGCTTATGCCATTGCTGGGCCTTGGCGGACTGACGGAAAAAGGCACTGCTCTGCCGGCGCTGCCCTGGTGGAACGCCTGCGCCATTAACGACGTTCCGGCGCAAAGCGATTTCTACAGTTCGGCAAACGGCCGCCTGCTGGCAGACCTGGCGCGCGATGCGCGGGAAAGCGAAAAAGTGGCGCGGCTGCAAAAAGTGTGGCGCCAGCGTCTGAGCTACCGGCTGGTGCGCGCGGCGGAAGAGAGCAAAATCGCCCTTTCCGATGCCCGCGAAACCCGCGCGCTGCTGCCGTTTATCGCCGAGGCGTTACAGACCGATATCACGCAGGACGCGCTGGAGGCGGCGCTCGACCAGCCGTTAAGCCGCATTCTTGAGCAGGTGACGCTGGCGCTGGAAACCAGCAGCGAACGCCCGGATGTGATTTACCTCACCGGCGGCAGCGCTCGCTCCCCGCTGATTAAAAAAGCGCTGGCGCAGCAGTTGCCTGGCATCCCCATCGCGGGCGGCGACGACTTCGGCTCGGTCACCGCCGGGCTTGCACGCTGGGCGCAGGTGGTATTTCGTTAAGCGTTAAAGGGGAAACACAGAGGTTTCCCCGTTTAGTTCCACTTTAAGCGAGAGTTTGCCGCCCAGCGCCTCAATATAACGTTTAAGCGTAATGAGTTTTATATCCACGCCGCGCTGTTCCAGCGCGGCGATGGCAGGCTGGGTCACGCCCATGACCTCCGCCACTTGCTGCTGAGAGATCTCAAGTGTTTCACGCAGCCGCTGGAGTTCAACTTCCAGAACGCTCTCTTCCGCCATCTTTTTCACCCGTTTTTGCCGTTCCGTAGGCATTTGAGCAATAACATCCTGCAATGTCTTCATTTTGTCTTCTCCAGTGAATAAAGATGGCGGGAAAACGCCTCGTCAGCAAGACAGATATACGTTTCGTAAAACCGTTTTTGATCTGATTTATCGCCTGCGCACAGCATGACAGCCCGGCGCAACGGGTCAAAAGCATAAAAAAGGCGATAAGGCGCACGTGAAAACAGAAAACGCAGCTCTTTCATATTGATATAAGCCGAACCTTTTACCTGGTCGGCCCACGGGCGGCCTAACAAAGGGCCATATCGTTCAAGCTTCGCCAGCTCTGCAATCACTTTGTCCTGTAGCTCCGGGTGTTGCTGCTGATACCAGTGCATAAAATCCGGGCTAAAAAGCACAGTCCATGTCATGTGCGCTCCATAAATTGTAGTTTATGTTTTATCGATAAACCACACCTTAACTACGGATAAAAAACAGCGCGAGCTAAGCGCAGCAAATGTGCGAGGCATTTCCCATGGCCTGAGCCATTCGGACTTATCCTGACTTTGTTTCATATTTCCTCCATTATTCTCCGGCCTCGCGTTACTAAACTAGTATCATTACGCCTAATCGTTTCAGGAAAAGAAGACGTTTAACTTATGAAAGGCAAAAAGAGTTCCCGCTGGTGGCTGGCCGCAGGGGTTGCGGTCGTGGTTATTGCCGCCGTGCTGTACTGGCGCCATGCGAATAACAGCGCGCCTGCGCAGTCGCAGGCCTCTGCGCAGCAGCGCCCGGCGTCTGGCGGCCGTAAAGGCATGCGCGGCGCCGCTCTGGCGCCAGTACAGGCTGCCGCCGCCACCAGCCAGACCGTGCCGCGCTATCTCACCGGCCTTGGCACCATTACCGCCGCCAATACCGTCACAGTGCGCAGCCGCGTCGACGGCCAGCTAATGGCGATTCATTTCCAGGAAGGGCAGCAGGTCAAAGCGGGCGATCTGCTCGCAGAAATCGACCCGAGCCAGTTTAAAGTGGCGCTGGCGCAGGCGCAGGGCCAGCTCGCCCGCGATAAAGCCACGCTCGCTAACGCCCGCCGCGACCTTGCCCGCTATCAGCAGCTTTCTAAAACCAACCTGGTTTCCCGCCAGGAGCTGGACGCCCAGCAGGCGCTGGTGAGCGAAACCGCAGGCACCATCAAGGCCGACGAAGCGGCCGTCGCCAGCGCGCAGTTGCAGCTCGACTGGAGCCGCATTACCGCGCCCATTGACGGCCGCGTTGGTTTAAAGCAGGTGGATATCGGCAACCAGATCTCAAGCGGCGACACCACCGGCATCGTGGTGCTGACGCAAACGCACCCTATTGACCTCGTTTTTACCCTGCCGGAGAGCGAAATCGCCACCGTCGTGCAGGCGCAGAAAGCGGGACAGCGCTTAACCGTGGAAGCCTGGGATCGCACCAATAAGCAGAAACTGAGCACTGGCGCGCTGCTGAGCTTTGATAACCAGATAGACGCCACCACCGGCACCATCAAGCTAAAAGCGCGCTTTGAAAACCAGGATGACGCGCTCTTCCCCAACCAGTTTGTTAATGCCCGCATGCTGGTGGCGAAAGAAGAGAACGCCGTGGTTATCCCCACCGCCGCGTTGCAGATGGGTAACGAAGGCAACTTTGTCTGGGTGCTGAACGATAAAAACCAGGTCAGCAAGCACACCGTCACCACGGGTATTCAGGACAGCGAAAAAGTGGTGATTACCGCAGGCTTATCCGCAGGCGACCGCGTGGTCACCGACGGCATTGACCGCCTGACGGAAGGCGCGAAAGTGGAAGTGGTGCAGCCTGAGACGCAGGCCAGCGGCGAGCGGAAAAACGCGCCAGCCACAGGCGATCGCGCAAGCCAACGCGGCGAAGGCGCGCGTCCGGGAGCGGCTTCCTGATGCAGGTATTGCCTCCAGGGTCCACAGGCGGCCCGTCGCGCCTGTTTATTATGCGGCCTGTCGCCACCACGCTTTTGATGGTGGCTATCCTGCTTGCGGGGATCATCGGCTATCGCTTCTTGCCCGTTTCGGCGTTGCCGGAAGTGGACTACCCGACCATCCAGGTGGTGACGCTCTACCCGGGCGCCAGCCCGGACGTTGTGACATCCGCCATTACCGCGCCGCTTGAGCGCCAGTTCGGCCAGATGTCGGGCTTAAAGCAGATGGCTTCGCAAAGCTCCGGCGGCGCGTCGGTCGTCACATTGCAGTTTCAGCTAACGCTGCCGCTGGATGTGGCCGAACAGGAGGTGCAGGCTGCGATTAACGCCGCCACTAACCTGCTGCCGAACGATTTGCCGAACCCGCCGGTTTACAGCAAAGTCAACCCGGCGGACCCGCCTGTTATGACGCTCGCCGTGACCTCCTCCGCCCTGCCGATGACGCAGGTGGAAGATATGGTCGAAACGCGCGTGGCGCAGAAAATCTCCCAGGTAGCTGGCGTAGGGCTGGTAACGCTGTCGGGCGGCCAGCGCCCGGCCGTGCGGGTAAAGCTTAACGCCCCGGCGCTGGCCTCGTTAGGGCTGACCAGCGAAACCGTACGCACCGCCATCAGCAACGCCAACGTAAACTCGGCAAAGGGCAGCATGGACGGGCCGACCCGTGCGGTCACGCTCTCCGCCAACGATCAAATGACCTCCGCCGCGGAGTACCGCAACCTTATCATCGCTTACCAGAACGGCGCGGCGATCCGCCTTGGCGATGTAGCGACGGTCGAGCAAGGCGCGGAAAACAGCTGGCTTGGCGCCTGGGCTAATAAGCAGCAGGCAATAGTGATGAACGTGCAGCGCCAGCCGGGCGCGAACATCATTACCACCGCCGACACCATTCGTAAGATGCTGCCGACCCTGACGCAAAGCCTGCCGAAGTCGGTGAAAGTGGAGCTGCTGACCGACCGCACCACCAATATCCGCGCCTCGGTAGACGATACTCAGCATGAGCTGATGCTCGCTATCGCGCTGGTGGTGATGATTATCTATCTCTTCCTGCGCAACGTGCCGGCGACCATTATTCCCGCTGTCGCCGTGCCGCTCTCGCTGGTAGGCACCTTTGCCGTAATGGTTTTTCTGGATTTCTCCATCAACAACCTGACGCTGATGGCGCTGACCATCGCCACCGGCTTTGTGGTGGATGACGCCATCGTGGTGATTGAGAACATCTCGCGTTATATCGAAAAGGGCGAGAAGCCGCTGGCCGCGGCGCTGAAAGGCGCGGGGGAAATCGGCTTCACCATTATTTCGCTGACCTTTTCGCTGATTGCGGTGCTGATCCCACTGCTGTTTATGGGCGATATCGTAGGGCGTCTGTTCCGCGAGTTCGCCGTGACGCTGGCGGTCGCGATTTTGATTTCCGCCGTGGTCTCGCTGACGCTCACGCCGATGATGTGCGCGCGTATGTTGAGCCACGAATCGCTGCGCAAGCAAAACCGCTTTTCACGGGCTTCCGAGCGCTTTTTCGACCGCGTTATCGCAGGCTATGGGCGTCTGCTCAAGCGAGTATTAAGCCACCCGTGGCTGACGCTTGGCGTGGCGTTCGGCACGCTGGCGCTCACTGTTTTGCTGTGGGTGTTTATCCCGAAAGGCTTTTTCCCGGTTCAGGATAACGGCATTATCCAGGGCACGTTGCAGGCGCCGCAGTCCGCGTCGTTCTCCAGCATGGCGCAACGCCAGCGGCAGGTGGCGGACGTCATCCTTAACGATCCGGCGGTGGAAAGCCTCACGTCGTTTGTGGGCGTGGACGGCACCAACCCTTCGCTTAACAGCGCTCGCCTGCAAATTAACCTCAAAGCGCTGGATGAACGCGACGACCGGGTGCAAACGGTTATCGATCGTCTGCAACAGGAAGTGGCGAAAGTGCCGGGCGTGCAGCTTTATCTGCAACCCATTCAGGATTTGACTATCGACACCCAGGTGAGCCGCACCCAGTATCAGTTCACGTTGCAGGCCACCTCGCTTGAGGCGCTCAGCACCTGGGTGCCGAAGCTGATGGACGAACTGCGCACGCGCCCGGAACTGGCGGACGTCAGCAGCGACTGGCAGGACCAGGGTCTGGTGGCGTATGTGAATGTGGATCGCGCCAGCGCCAGCCGCCTTGGCATCAGCATGGCGGATGTTGACAACGCGCTGTATAACGCTTTCGGCCAGCGTCTGATCTCCACTATTTACACCCAGGCGAACCAGTATCGCGTGGTGCTGGAGCATAATGCTGACGCCACGCCGGGCCTTGCCGCGCTGGACAACGTGCGCCTCGCCAGCAGCGAAGGCGGCGCGGTGCCGCTCAGCAGCATTGCGAAAGTGGAACAGCGCTTCGGGCCGCTGTCGATAAACCATCTGGACCAGTTCCCTTCCACGACCATTTCCTTCAACGTGCCGGAAGATTACTCGCTGGGCGATGCGGTGCAGGCGGTGACCGAGGCGGAACAGGCGCTCGCCTTCCCGACGGATATCACCACCTCTTTCCAGGGCAGCACGCTCGCATTCCAGGCCGCGCTCGGCAGCACCATCTGGCTGATTGTCGCCTCGGTTGTGGCGATGTACATCGTGCTTGGCGTGCTTTATGAGAGCTTTATCCACCCGATAACCATTCTCTCTACGCTGCCTACCGCAGGCGTCGGCGCGCTGCTGGCGCTGTTGCTGGCTGGCAGCGAGCTGGATGTTATCGCCATTATCGGCATCATTTTGCTTATTGGCATCGTGAAGAAAAACGCCATCATGATGATCGACTTCGCGCTGGCGGCGGAGCGCGAGCAGGGAATGTCGCCTTATGAAGCCATTTACCAGGCCTGCCTGCTGCGCTTTCGGCCCATTCTCATGACCACGCTTGCGGCGCTGCTGGGCGCGCTGCCGCTGATGCTCAGCAGCGGCGTGGGCGCGGAACTCAGGCTCCCGCTCGGCATCGGCATGGTGGGCGGTCTGCTGGTAAGCCAGGTGCTGACGCTCTTTACCACGCCTGTGATTTATCTGCTGTTCGACAGACTTTCGCACTACGCCCGCAGCCGCTTCCCGAAGCGTGAAGAGGAGGCGTAAGTGAAGTTTTACGCCCTCTTTATTTACCGTCCGGTGGCGACGATTTTGCTGACCGTCGCCCTGACGCTTTGCGGCGTGCTGGGGTTTCGCCTGCTGCCGGTCGCCCCGCTGCCGCAGGTCGACTTTCCGGTGATCATGGTCAGCGCTTCGCTCCCGGGGGCGTCGCCGGAAACCATGGCGTCATCGGTGGCGACGCCGCTTGAGCGGGCGCTCGGGCGCATCGCGGGCGTTAACGAAATGACCTCGTCAAGCTCGCTTGGCAGCACGCGCATTATCCTGGAGTTCAACTTCGACCGCGACATCAACGGCGCGGCGCGGGACGTGCAGGCGGCCATCAACGCCGCGCAGAGCCTGCTGCCAAGCGGCATGCCCTCGCGTCCCACCTATCGCAAGGCCAACCCCTCCGACGCGCCGATCATGATCCTGACGCTGACCTCGGACACCTACTCCCAGGGCGAGCTTTATGATTACGCTTCAACGCAGCTTGCGCAGACCATCGCGCAGATTGACGGCGTGGGCGATGTGGACGTGGGCGGCAGTTCGCTGCCTGCCGTGCGGGTGGCGCTTAACCCGCAGGCGCTGTTTAATCAGGGCGTCTCGCTGGATGCGGTGCGAAGCGCCATCAGCGACAGCAACGTGCGTCGCCCGCAGGGTGCAGTGGAAGACGCCAGCCGCCGCTGGCAGTTGCAGACCAACGACGAGCTGAAAACCGCCGCTGAGTATCAGCCCGTGATTGTGCATTACAACAATGGCGCGGCGGTGCGTTTAAGCGACGTGGCGACCATCACCGACTCGGTGCAGGATGTGCGCAACGCGGGCATGACCAACGCCAAACCCGCCATTCTGCTGATGATCCGCAAGCTTCCCGAAGCCAATATCATCCAGACAGTCGACCGCATCCGCGCAAAAGTACCGGAGCTTCGCAACACCATTCCCGCGGCTATTGATTTGCAGATAGCCCAGGACCGCTCGCCGACTATCCGCGCCTCGCTCGCAGAGGTGGAGCAGACGCTGGCTATCTCTGTTGCGCTGGTTATTCTGGTGGTCTTTTTGTTCCTGCGCGACGGGCGCGCCACTTTTATTCCGGCGGTAGCGGTGCCGGTCTCGCTGATTGGCACCTGCGCGGCAATGTACCTGTGCGGATTCAGCCTGAATAACCTTTCGCTGATGGCGCTGACTATCGCGACCGGCTTTGTGGTGGATGACGCCATCGTGGTGCTGGAAAACATTGCCCGTCACCTGGAAGCGGGGATGAAACCGTTGCAGGCGGCGTTGCAGGGGGTGCGGGAAGTCGGCTTTACGGTGCTTTCCATGAGCCTGTCGCTGGTGGCGGTGTTCCTGCCGCTGCTGCTGATGGGCGGCCTGCCTGGCAGGCTGTTCCGCGAGTTCGCCGTGACGCTTTCGGTAGCGATAGGCATTTCTATGGTGGTTTCGCTTACGCTTACCCCAATGATGTGCGGCTGGCTGCTGAAAAGCGAAAAGCCGCACCGCCCCGCCCGCAAGCGCGGCGTAGGCCGGCTGCTTGTCGCGCTCCAGGAAAGGTATGCGCGCTCGCTGAAATGGGTGCTTAACCATGCGCGGCTGGTGGGCGTGATTTTCATCGCCACCATCGCCCTTAACGTCTGGCTTTATATCGCCATTCCGAAAACCTTCTTCCCGGAACAGGATACCGGCCAGCTGATGGGCGGCATCCAGGCGGATCAAAGCATCTCTTTCCAGGCGATGCGCGGCAAGCTGCAAAACTTCATGAAGATTATTCGCGACGACCCGGCGGTGGATAACGTCACCGGCTTTACCGGCGGCTCGCGGGTGAACAGCGGCATGATGTTTATTACGCTTAAGCCGCGCGATGAGCGCAACGAAAGCGCCCAGCAGGTTATTGACCGGCTGCGTAAAAAACTCGCTAAAGAGCCGGGCGCCAGCCTGTTTCTGATGGCGGTGCAGGATATCCGCGTCGGCGGGCGTCAGGCTAACGCCAGCTATCAGTACACGCTGCTTTCCGACGACCTCGCCGCGCTGCGGGAATGGGAGCCGAAGATCCGCGCCGCCTTCGCGAAGCTCCCGGAGCTTGCCGACGTGAACTCCGATCAGCAGGACAACGGCGCGGAGATGAACCTGATTTACGATCGCGAAACGATGTCGCGGCTTGGCATTAGCGTGCAGGACGCCAACAACCTGCTGAATAACGCCTTCGGCCAGCGGCAAATCTCCACTATCTATGAGGCGCTGAACCAGTACAAAGTGGTGATGGAGGTCGACCCGCGCTACACCCAGGATATCAGCGCGCTGAATCAGATGTTTGTGGTGAACAGCGAAGGCAAACCTATCCCGCTCTCTTATTTCGCGAAGTGGCAGCCAGCCAATGCGCCGCTCTCCGTAAACCACCAGGGCTTGTCGGCCTCGTCCACCATCGCCTTTAACCTGCCGACCGGCGTGTCGCTGTCGCAGGCAAGCGAGGCGATTGAGCGCGCCATGGTTTCTCTTGGCGTGCCCTCAACAGTGCGCGGCAGCTTCGCCGGCACCGCGCAGGTCTTCCAGGAGACGATGAATTCGCAGGTGATCCTGATCCTCGCCGCCATCGCCACGGTGTATATCGTGCTGGGCATACTCTATGAGAGCTATGTGCATCCGCTGACGATCCTTTCCACCCTGCCCTCGGCGGGCGTGGGGGCGCTGCTGGCGCTGGAGTGGTTCGGCGCGCCGTTTAGCCTGATCGCGCTCATCGGTATTATGCTATTGATTGGCATAGTGAAGAAGAACGCCATCATGATGGTGGATTTCGCCATCGAGGCGCAGCGCAACGGCAACCTGACGCCGCAGGAGGCCATTTTCCAGGCGAGCCTGCTGCGTTTTCGCCCCATCATGATGACCACGCTTGCGGCGCTGTTCGGCGCGCTCCCGCTGGTGCTCTCCGGCGGCGACGGCTCGGAACTGCGCCAGCCGCTCGGCATCACTATCGTCGGCGGCCTGGTCATGAGCCAGCTACTGACGCTCTACACCACGCCGGTGGTATATCTTTTCTTTGACCGCTTACGGCTGCGCTTTGCGCGTAAGCCAAAACAGGATGAACCATTATCGATAAGTGAGTAAGCCTATGACAGACCTGCCCAACAGCGTGCGCTGGCAACTGTGGATTGTCGCTTTCGGCTTCTTTATGCAGTCGCTCGACACCACTATCGTCAATACCGCCCTCCCCTCCATGGCGCAAAGCCTGGGGGAGAGCCCGCTTCATATGCACATGGTGATAGTCGCCTATGTGTTGACGGTGGCGGTCACGCTGCCCGCCAGCGGTTGGCTGGCGGACCGGGTAGGGGTGCGCAATATCTTCTTTTGCGCCATTGTCATTTTTACGCTCGGCTCGCTGTTTTGCGCCCAGGCTAACTCGCTTAATGGTCTGGTGGCGGCGCGGGTGGTGCAAGGGATAGGCGGGGCGATGATGGTGCCGGTGGGCAGGCTGACGGTGATGAAAATTGTGCCGCGCGAGCAATACATGGCGGCGATGACTTTCGTTACCCTGCCAGGCCAGGTCGGGCCGCTGCTCGGCCCGGCGCTCGGCGGCGTGCTGGTGGAATATGCCTCGTGGCACTGGATTTTTTTAATCAACCTGCCGGTGGGCGTTGTGGGCGCTATCGCCACCTTATGGCTGATGCCCAATTACACCATGCAGACCCGGCGCTTTGATTTTTCCGGCTTTTTACTGCTGGCCGTGGGAATGGCGGCGCTGACGCTGGCGCTGGACGGGCAAAAAGGGCTCGGCATTTCGCCCCTGTCGCTGAGCCTGCTTATCTCTGCGGGCGCCGCCGCCCTTCTCTTTTACCTGTGGCATGCGCGCGGCAATGAATCAGCGCTCTTTAACCTGCGGCTTTTCGACACCCGAACCTTTTCGCTGGGGCTGTTCGGCAGCCTGTGCGGACGCATCGGCAGCGGCATGCTGCCCTTTATGACGCCGATTTTCCTGCAAATCGGCCTTGGCTTTTCGCCCTTTTACGCCGGGCTGATGATGATCCCGATGGTGCTTGGCAGCATGGGGATGAAGCGCATTGTGGTGCAGGTGGTGAACCGCTTTGGCTACCGCAAAACGCTGGTGGCCTCAACGCTTGGGCTTGCGCTTATCAGCCTGCTGTTTATGTGGGTGGGGCTGATGGGCTGGTATTATCTGCTGCCGGTGGTGCTGTTCTTCCAGGGAGTAATCAACTCGGTGCGTTTCTCCTCAATGAACACCCTGACGCTGCGCGATCTGCCGGACGAGCTGGCGAGCGGCGGCAACAGCCTGCTGTCGATGGTGATGCAGCTCTCCATGAGTATTGGCGTCTCGGTCGCCGGGATCCTCCTTGGCGCCTTCGGCCATAACCAGCTGGCGGCGGACAGCGGCATTGCCCACCAGGTCTTTCTTTATACCTATATGTGCATGGCGGTGATTATCGCCCTGCCCGCGCTGGTGTTCGCCCGCGTGCCGAAGGACACGATGAAAAACGTCGTTATCGCACGGCGTAAAAGGAGCCATAAGTAAATGAAACTCTGGCGGCCGGGTATTACCGGCAAGCTTTTTTTAGCGATCTTCGCCACCTGCATTTTGCTGCTTATTACCATGCACTGGGCGGTGCGCCTGAGCTTTGAGCGCGGCTTTATCGATTATATTAAGCGCGGCAACGAACAGCGGATGTCGATGCTCAGCGACGCGCTCGCCGACCAGTATATTTTGCACGGCAACTGGCTTTTTCTGCGCCATAACGATCGCTTTGTTTTCCAGATCCTGCGTTCATTTGAGCGCGAGAACGATCATGAAGATGGCCCGCCGCCGAACGGCCCGCGGCCAGACCTGCCGCCTCACGGCTGGCGCACGCAGTTCTGGGTGGTCGATCAGGACTACAAGGTGCTGGTCGGCCCGCGCGCCCCGGTGCCGCCGGACGGCGCGCGCCACGCCATCCAGGTTAACGGCAGCACGGTGGGCTGGGTTATCGCTTCGCCGGTCGAACGGCTGACCCGCAGCACCGACATTAATTTTGATAAACAGCAGCGGCGCACCAGCTGGCTGATTGTCGCGCTCGCAACGCTTCTCACGGCGCTCGCCACGTTTCCGCTGGCGCGTGGGCTGCTTGCGCCGGTCAAAAAGCTGGTGGAAGGCACCCATAAGCTGGCGGCGGGCGATTTTACCACCCGCGTCGCTTCCACAAGCCAGGATGAGCTTGGCAAGCTGGCGAACGATTTCAACCAGCTTGCCAGCACGCTGGAGAAAAACCAGACTATGCGCCGCGCCTTTATGGCGGACATTTCACACGAGTTGCGCACGCCGCTTGCGGTGCTGCGCGGCGAACTCGAAGCGATACAGGACGGGGTGCGGCAGTTTACGCCGGAGTCGGTCGCCTCGCTCCAGGCGGAAGTGGGCACGCTTACCAAACTGGTTGACGATCTGCATCAGCTTTCGCTCTCCGATGAAGGGGCGCTGGCCTACCAGAAAGCGCCGGTGGACGTGGTGAACCTGCTGGAGATGGCCGCAGGCGCCTTTCGTGAACGTTTCGCCGCGCGCGGGCTTTCGATGGCGCTCTCCCTGCCGGACAGCGCGCAGGTCTTCGGCGACCGCGACCGCCTGATGCAACTCTTTAATAACCTGCTGGAAAACAGCCTGCGTTATACCGATGCGGGCGGACAGCTGTTGATTCAGGGCGAAACAGAACAAAAACAGCTGCGGCTGACCTTCGCCGACAGCGCGCCGGGCGTCAGCGATGAACAGCTTGGGCTGCTGTTTGAGCGCTTCTACCGCGCCGAAGGATCTCGCAACCGCGCCAGCGGCGGCTCCGGCCTTGGCCTCGCCATTTGCACCAATATCGTTGAAGCGCACGGCGGGAAGATCTACGCCGCGCATTCGCCTTCGGGCGGGGTAAGCATTACAGTGGCTTTACCGCTCGATTCTGACCTGACGAGAAACGTATGACCGAAATACCTATTGATGACAACGCGCCGCGTATCCTGATTGTGGAAGATGAGCCGAAGCTTGGACAGTTGCTTATCGACTATTTACGCGCCGCCAGCTACGCCCCGACGCTCATCAACCACGGCGACAAAGTGCTGCCCTGGGTGCGCCAGACGCCGCCGGATCTTATCCTGCTTGACCTGATGCTGCCCGGCACCGACGGCCTGACGCTGTGCCGTGAGATCCGCCGTTTTTCTGAAGTGCCGATTGTTATGGTGACGGCAAAAATTGAAGAGATTGACCGTCTGCTTGGGCTTGAAATCGGCGCGGATGATTATATCTGCAAACCGTATAGCCCCCGCGAGGTGGTGGCCCGCGTGAAAACTATCCTGCGCCGCTGCCGTCCGCAGCGTGATTTGCAGGCGCTGGACGCGCAAAGCCCGCTGCTTGTCGACGAAAGCCGTTTCCAGGCAAGCTGGCGCGATAAAGCGCTGGACTTAACGCCGGCGGAGTTTCGCCTGCTGAAAACGCTCTCCAGCGAGCCGGGCAAGGTTTTCTCCCGCGAGCAGTTGTTAAACCATCTGTATGACGATTATCGCGTGGTCACGGACCGCACCATCGACAGCCATATTAAAAACCTGCGCCGCAAGCTGGAAGCGCTGGACGCCGAACAGTCGTTTATTCGCGCCGTATATGGAGTGGGTTACCGGTGGGAGGCGGATGCCTGTCGGATGGGGTGAAGCGCTATCTGCTCCAGCTCTCAGAAAGGCGGGTTGTTCCTTCCTTTCAGCGAAAGCTTCGGCCCGATCATTATCGCCCATTGAAGCGGGGACATTATCCGGCCTCAAAATCGCCTCAGCTTTTTCACGGTGGCCGGGTCGCACCGGCTGGACCCGGTGCGAGGGCATGTCGGCACAGGGATGTGCCGTCATGCCCGACCCGAAGCCAGCGGGGAAAAGATGAGGTTTCCCGCTTCAGCGGGCGATTTTGCGTGCCGGGAGCCGGGGTCGCCAGGGGGCTGGCGGCGAAGCCCCCTGGCACGTTCGCAGGAGTAGCACTTGCATAGTGAGCCAGCGCATCGCGAACGTAATATCAACCGCTCCGCCATAGACTCACAGAAGCATAATCGATACCACCCTGGCTAACCGAAGCGCCGTTTGCACGCCGCACTGCCTGGCGCTACAATTCCCGCCCTTAACGTGGGGGTAAATGTACCTCCGTCCGCCTGATTCCAGGCGGGTCTGACCTGTCATCAGAACGAGAACGCCATGTTTAAACCAGAACTCCTTTCGCCCGCGGGCACCCTCAAGAATATGCGTTACGCTTTCGCGTACGGCGCCGACGCCGTTTATGCGGGCCAGCCGCGCTATTCCCTGCGCGTGCGTAATAACGAATTCAACCATGAGAATTTACAGCTCGGCATTAACGAGGCGCACGCGCTCGGCAAAAAATTCTACGTGGTGGTGAATATCGCCCCGCACAACGCCAAGCTGAAAACCTTTATCCGCGACCTGCAACCGGTGGTGGATATGGGGCCGGACGCGCTGATTATGTCCGACCCGGGGCTGATTATGCTGGTGCGCGAGCACTTTCCGCAGATGGATATTCACCTCTCGGTGCAGGCGAACGCCGTTAACTGGGCGACGGTGAAGTTCTGGAAACAGATGGGACTCACCCGCGTTATCCTCTCCCGCGAGCTTTCGCTGGAAGAGATTGCCGAGATCCGCGAGCAGGTGCCGGAAATGGAGCTGGAAATTTTTGTGCACGGCGCGCTCTGCATGGCCTACTCCGGCCGCTGCCTGCTTTCGGGTTATATCAATAAGCGCGATCCAAACCAGGGCACCTGCACCAACGCCTGCCGCTGGGAATATAAAGTGCAGGAAGGCAAAGAGGACGACATCGGCAATATTGTGCACATCCATGAGCCCATTCCGGTGCAGACCGTTGAACCCACGCTCGGCGTCGGCGCGCCGACGGATAAAGTCTTTATGCTGGAAGAGGCGATGCGCCCGGGCGAGTACATGACCGCCTTTGAGGACGAGCACGGCACTTACATCATGAATTCCAAAGACCTGCGCGCTATTCAGCACGTTGAGCGCCTTACCAGAATGGGCGTCCACTCGCTGAAAATCGAAGGTCGCACTAAATCGTTCTACTATTGCGCCCGCACCGCGCAGGTTTATCGCCGCGCTATTGATGACGCCGCTGCCGGCAAACCGTTCGACCCAGGCCTGCTGGAGACGCTCGAAGGCCTGGCGCACCGCGGCTATACCGAAGGTTTTTTGCGCCGCCACACGCATGATGATTACCAGAACTATGAGTACGGCTACTCGGTTTCCGACCGCCAGCAATTTGTCGGCGAGTTTACCGGCGAGCGCAAAGGCGACCTTGCCGCCGTGGCGGTGAAAAATAAGTTTTCGCTGGGCGATAGCCTGGAGCTAATGACGCCGCAGGGCAACGTGAGCTTCACGCTTGAGCACATGGAAAACGCGAAAGGAGAAAAAATGGACGTGGCGCCCGGAGATGGTTATACCGTCTGGCTGCCTGTTCCGCAGGATATGTCGCTGGAATATGCGTTGCTTATGCGCAACCTCACTGGACAGACCACGCGTAATCCGCACGGTAAATAATTAATCTTAGTTATTTTTTCGGCGTGAATGATTTTAGAATCGGATCACATACGGTTACGATTGATCCGGTTATTATCTCCCGCGCTGAAAAACATAACCGATAAATGCCAGCAGTACCAGGAACCACCTCCTTCGCCTGCGTAATCTCCCTTACGCAGGCTTATTTTTTTCTGCCGCTTTTCAGCCTCTTCTGACTGGCTGCGATAAACTCTGCGGTAGACTCTTTTCAGTGGGCTTTCAGAGGTCGCAATGGAAAACTATCCGGTTTCACTCATTATTCTTAACGGCAAGAGCGCCGATAACGAGCTGCTGCGCAGCGCCGTTGAAATGCTCCGTGAAGAGGGCTTTACGCTGCACATTCGCGTAACCTGGGAAAAAGGCGACGCCATCCGCTTTGTTGCCGAAGCGACGAAGCTTGGGGTCGATACGGTGATTGCCGGGGGCGGCGACGGCACGATTAACGAAATCGCCACGGCGCTGGCGAAACTGCCAACGGAAAAGCGCCCGGCGCTGGGCATTCTGCCGCTGGGAACAGCGAATGATTTCGCCACCAGCACCGGTATTCCCGTTGAACTGGACAAAGCGTTGCAGCTGGCGATTATCGGCAAAGCTACGCCGATAGATATTGTGCAGGTAAACGACGACGCCTTTTTTATCAACATGGCGACCGGCGGCTTCGGCACGCGCATTACCACGGAAACGCCGGAGAAACTGAAAGCGGCGCTGGGCGGCGTCTCTTATTTAATTCATGGCCTGATGCGCATGGATACGCTTAAGCCCGACAGCTGCGAAATTCGCGGCGAAAACTTTCAGTGGCAGGGCGACGCGCTGGTTATCGGCATCGGTAACGGTCGCCAGGCGGGCGGCGGCCAGCAGCTTTGTCCACAGGCGCTGATTAACGACGGTCTGCTGCACCTGCGTATTTTTACTGGCGAAGAGTTGCTGCCTGCGCTGTTTACCACCTTAACCCGCCCGGAAGAGAGCCCGAATATTATCGACGGCAAATCAGCCTGGTTTGAGATAACCGCGCCGCACGACATTACCTTTAACCTCGACGGCGAGCCGCTGAGCGGCCAGCATTTTCGCATTGAGGTGCAGCCCGGCGCGCTAAGCTGCCGCCTGCCGCCCGACTGCGAACTGCTGAAATAATCGCTGTGGCGGGTAACGCTTTGTCTGCCCGCCCGACAAAAGCCCCCTCCTTTGGGGAAAAGGGATAGCAAGAGAAGCCCGCCGTTCCCCAGACATAAAAAAACGCGCCCGCAGGCGCGTTTTCCTCAGACGTTACCGTGAATCAGGCAATCGTCACTTTGGCGTCCAGATAAACATCTTGCACCGCGTTAATCAGCTTCACGCCGTCGGCCATGGTTTTCTTAAACGCTTTGCGACCGAGGATAAGCCCCATGCCGCCCGCGCGTTTGTTGATAACCGCCGTGCGCACCGCCTCTTCAAGGTCAGTTTCGCCGCCTGACGCGCCGCCGGAGTTGATCAACCCCGCCCGGCCCATATAGCAGTTCGCCAGTTGATAACGCACCAGATCGATCGGGTTATCGGTGGTCAGCTTGCTGTAGACGCGCTCGTCGGTATAGCCGAATTTCACCGCGTTGTAGCCGCCGTTGTTTTCCGCCATTTTCTGTTTAACGATATCCGCCCCGATAGTGGCGGCAAGATGGTTGGCCTGGCCGGTGAGGTCGGCGCTTGCGTGATAATCCACACCATCCTTTTTAAAAGACGCGTTACGCAGATAGGCCCACAGCACCGTCACCATGCCAAGCTCGTGCGCGCGCTCGAAAGCGGCGGAAATCTCTTCAATCTGGCGGCGCGACTCTTCGGAGCCGAAGTAAATGGTCGCCCCGACAGCGACCGCGCCCATATTAAACGCCTGCTCTACGCTTGCATAAAGCGTCTGGTCATACTGGGTGGGATAGCTCAGGGTTTCATTGTGGTTAAGCTTCACCAGGAAAGGAATGCGGTGGGCGTAGCGACGCGAAACCGAAGCCAGCACGCCGTAGGTGGAAGCGACACAGTTGCAGCCCGCCTCAATAGCCAGTTCAACGATGTTTTTCGGGTCGAAGTAGCGAGGGTTTGCCGCAAACGACGCGCCCGCCGAGTGCTCCACCCCCTGATCGACCGGTAAAATGGAAAGGTAGCCGGTGCCTGCCAGCCGCCCGGTGTTGTAAAGCGTCTGCATGTTACGCAACACCGCTGGCGGACGATTATTGTCGATCATAACGCGGTCGACATAATCTTCGCCGGGCAGGTAGAGCTGCTCTGCCGGAATAGTCATACAACGATGCTGTAACAGGCTTTCGGCATCTTTGCCAAGCAACTGCGCAATATCTGTCATAACTTTCTCCCGTAATTGCGACGGGCTCCATACCCGTCGGCATGATGATTCCCGCCCACGCGTTCATGGGCAGCAATCATCATGATACTGAACAGCAAGAATTGCCATACGAAAGAAGTTTTTCAGTTCATTCTGCTGGCTCGCTTCACCACCAGGCATGAAAATGATGGACCGGCCCGATGCCTTCGCCTACTTCCAGCGTATCCGCCTGCGCAAGCGCCTGCGACAGCCATATTTTCGCCGCCGCTACGGTCTCTTCCCAGTTTGCATAGCGCGGACGCAGCGCCGCTAAGGCGCTGGAGAGGGTGCAGCCGGTGCCGTGCGTGTTTTTCGTTACAATGCGCGGCGCGGTGAACCGCCGCGCGCCTGCGCGGGTGAACAGCCAGTCCGGGCTTTCTTTATCTTCCAGATGCCCGCCCTTCATTAATACCGCCTCGCAGCCGAGCGCCAGCAATGCTTCGCCCTGCTGATGCATCTCCTGTTCGTTTCGCGCATGCGCGGCGCCAAGCAGCGCTGCCGCCTCCGGCAAATTCGGCGTGATTATCGACACCTGCGGCAGCAGGCGCTGGCGAAGGGTGGCGACCGCCCCGGCTGAAAGCAGCGGATCGCCGCTTTTCGCCAGCATGACGGTATCCAGCACCACGTTTTTCACCTGGTAGCGCGCCAGCCGCTCTGCCACCGCCTCCACGATGTCGCTTTGCGCCAGCATGCCGATCTTTGTGGTGTCGATACGCACATCGCTGAAGACTGAATCCAGTTGCGCCGCCACAAACGCCGGTTCGATACGATAAACGGACTGCACGCCGCGGGTGTTTTGCGCCACCAGCGCCGTGATGACCGAGCAGCCGTAAGCGCCGAGGGCGGAAAAGGTTTTGAGATCGGCCTGGATACCCGCGCCGCCGCTCGGATCGGTACCTGCGATAGTCAAAGCGTTGATGCGTTTCATGCGCGGCCCTCCCCGTTGAGCTGGTAAAGGGCGTCGAGGAAAGCGGGCGTGAAAGAGCCGGGCCCGGCGCTTCGCTCCAGCGCAAGGCTGCCTGCGCGCTTCATTATCCAGCACCCCGCCGCCACATTCTCAAGCCGGTTTCCGGGAAGCGACGCGCAGGCGGCGACGACGGCGGAAAGCGCGCAGCCGGTGCCGACAACCCGCGTCATCAACGCATCGCCGCCGCGCACCGCCAGCGTGCGTTCGCCGTCAGTAATATAGTCCGCCTCGCCGGTTACGGCGACGATGGCGCCGCTGCGCCCGGCGAGCGTTTGGGCGGCATGCAACGCCGCCTCGGCGCTGGCGGTGCTGTCGACCCCTCGCCCGCCCTCGCTCAGCCCGGCCAGTGCAAGGATTTCCGAAGCGTTAGCGCGTATCGCCGCCGGACGCTGCGCCAGCACGTCCTGAGCAAAGCCGGTGCGAAAATCCAGCGCGCCGACAGCGACCGGGTCGAGCGTCCAGGGTTTGCCGGCGTGGTTTGCGCTCTCAATCGCGGCCTGCATCGCTGTTGCCCGTTCGCGGGTAAGCGTGCCGATGTTGATCAGCAAAGCGTCGGCAAGCCTCGCGAACTGGGCGGCTTCATCCGGCTCTATGACCATGGCGGGCGACGCGTTAAGCGCCAGCAATACGTTAGCGGTAAAGGTTTGCACCACATCATTGGTCAGGCAATGAACGAGGGGGGAACGGGTACGAAGTTGGGTTAACACAGCGGCCGCTTGCGGGCCGGACAGCAGGTCAGGTTGCATCACTCTCTCCTGCCAGGCTTAAAAGAAGGGATACCGGGCAGGCATCTGACTTCCCTACGCTGGCATTATCCAGATCAGGTAATACGGGTATTTCTCAGCCTTCACAAAGAAGGGCACCCCGAGTCATGTACAGCAATAAGTGTTCCGGCTTTTGGCCGTGGTGAAGGAGGATATTCGTGAAGCATGCGGAAGTAAAGGCGCAGGGGGAAGTTCACTAACAAGCCAGGATAACTCTCAAAACGCAGCGAACCCCCCGCCGGTAGCGCGTCGGACATGATAAATATTCTCTTCACTTATGTATGTCATATTTCTATACACACAAAACCTTGCAAGGCGTTGGCCTGGCAGGGAAAGATAATCTGGCGAACCGTGTGACAAGCCCTGTACAACGTGGAGAATACATGAACAAAACAAAAATGATGCTTCTGGGCGCGCTGCTTACCGTAGCGGGAACTGTCTTTGCCGCGCAGCCTGCGGCGCCGAAAGGGCTGGATGCCTACGAAGTGAAGGAGTTCCATTCCGACTCGCGCAAATTCGTTATTGGCGACATCGTGCCGGATATGTACCGCACAGAAGAGTACAACATCAAAAAATGGCAGCTTCGCAACCTGCCTGCGCCTGAAGCCGGCAGCCACTGGACTTATATGGGCGGCAACTATGTGCTGATAACCGACGCAGAAGGCAAAATTCTTAAGGCGATGAACGGCGATATTTTTTATCACCACTAATCCCTTCAGGCTGCCTTTTCGCTTTTGTCCCCCTTCTCAGGCGGCGCTTTCTGTAAGCGTCGCCTGGCGCTCCGCCTTATCTTTTTCCCCCCCATTTCTGACGGCTTATCGCGCGCGTCATTTCTTTATAAATTAAAGCCCTGCTTTACGGTGCCGATACTTATTCAAACAATTCACAGTAAGGATGCTTTATGAAACGCGCGCTTGTTCCCGTTGCGCTGGTGATGCTGAGCGCCGCCGGCGCCGCTGTGGCGAAACCGCTTACCGAAAGTTTGCTGCGCTGCGACAGTCAGTTTTTCAGCGAGCTTTATGCTCAACAGGCAAAATTCACTCACACCGCCCCGCTGGTAAAAGATAACCAGCGTCACGCCTGGTTTGCCCCGCCCAAAAATGATGCCGGGATAGTCTGGTTCGCCCAGCCGGTTCATATGCAGCAACTGACGCTTTCAGGCTTTTATCTCCAGCAAAACAACCTGGATAAGTTGGGCAACTATTTTTACTGGGGATGGGTGATTAAGGAATCGCCGCAGGCGGTGATGGCTGCGCTGCCAGAGGTGAACTGGCAATCTACAGGCGACGGGTATATTACCAACGCCATGATTAAACGCCCCGGCGACAGTAAATGGCAGGTTAACAACACAGCGGTGAGCGGCATAGCGCCTGCCGAAGGCAGCGTGGAAAAGCTGGCTATCTTAAGCGTGAACAAAGATAAAACCCTGCTGCTGTGTACGTTGCAGGGTAGCGTGACCGATGAAATTTTACTGCCGTTGCGCCCGGATTTAGCAGGAGGCAAAAAATGATCAAACCCCTTTTACTCTGCGGCGCTGTCGCGTTGCTCACGGCTTGCGCAGGGGCAGGCAAATCGCCGTCGGCGGGAACCAGCGAACCGCAAGCGGTAGCGGCAGGCGATCCGCCGCACGGCGTTATTAAGCTGCTGCTTGATGACGAGGGGGGCACTTACGCCGATCTGCGCGCCGTTTCTACCTGGCAGGGCAACTCCCGTCTGCGTCGCTTCTATATTATTAATAATTACAGCAAGCAGACCGTTATCCACCAGGATCCGCCGCTTATCATTACCAGCTCGCGCGCCAATAGCGTCATTAACTGCGATACGCAGGAGCGCACGCTGTTTGATCGCATCTATTTCTCAAAGCCTTATGCGCAGGGTGATGCCATCGCCTCGTCCCGGCAGGACGCCGTCGGCCAGTGGAGCGCGTTTCCCAAAGAGTCGCTGATTGGCATTGTCGCCGGCATGGTTTGCCAGCTGGATCCGTCCCGTCTGAAGCCTGAGCCGCCAGCGCAAAGCGAGCCTACGCGACTGGGCGCGCTCTGACGCCACAGCAAAAAGCCGCTTAACAGCGGCTTTTTTATGCTTACGCCGGGCGCAGCCTCGCCGCTAACCCACGCAAGAAGTTACGCAGAAACTGGTCGCCGCATTCGCGGTAGTTTTTATGATCGGGCGCCCGCATCATCGCCGTCACTTCCGGCAGGGAGATGCGGAGTTTTTGCTCCAGCATGATAGCCACAATGTCATCGGTTTTCAGTGCGAACGCCACGCGTAACTTCTTGAGGATAATATTGTTATTCGTTTTACGCTCGGCGCGCAGCGCAGGCTTGCTTTCATCTTTGCCGCGTCGCGAGTAGATAAGCCCGTTGAGAAAAGCGTTCAGCACCACATCCGGGCAACGCTGAAAACCTTCCTCTTCCTCTTTTTTGGTATAAGCGACCATTTGCTCTACCGGCACCGGGCTGTCCGCCAGCGCCAGGATCGCGACCATGTCGTTATTGCTGAGTTTCAGCATGTAGCGCACGCTACGTAATACATCATTATTTATCATTGCGGGCTTATCTCACCGTTTCGACTTGCGGGGGCGGCAGTATAGCCGCATGAAGGAAATACCCTAAGCGGTTTTCAGTCCCAGCGTCTCTTTTAGCTTTTTCAGGTAACGACGGCTTACCGGCACCGTTTGCCCATGGCGCAGCAGCAGCTCCGCCTGGCCATTCTCTTCAAGACGAATCTCTTTCAGGTGCGACATATTCACCAGATACTGACGATGGCAGCGCAGCAGCGGCGTGCGGCTTTCCAGCGTGCGCAGCGTGAGTTCGGTAAACCCCTCCTGCCCTTCACTGCTGGTGACGAAAACGCCGCTCATGCGGCTGGTCACAAACGCCACTTCTTCCATTTGCAGCAGGTAAATGCGGCTGTGGCCGGTGCAGGGAATATATTTAAGCCCCTCTTCCCCTGGATTAAGCACCGAAACATCCTGCGTGGTGCGCTCGCTGCGCAAGCGGTTCAGCGTGCGGGAAAGCCGCGCATGTTCAATGGGCTTCAGGAGGTAGTCAAAGGCGTGCTCTTCAAACGCCTGCACCGCGTATTCATCAAAAGCGGTGAGAAACACTATCCAGGGGCGCTGCTCCGGGTCAAGCATGCCTGCCATCTCCAGCCCGGAAATGCGCGGCATCTGGATATCCAGAAAGAGCACGTCGGGGCGCAGGCGATGCACGGCGCCGATAGCTTCCACCGCGTTAGCGCACTCGCCGACGATTTCAATATCGCTCTCGTCCTGCAACAGCACGCGCAGGTTCTCGCGCGCCAGCGGTTCATCATCCACGATCAGCACTTTAATCATGCTGTCTCCTCCAGAGGTAAGCGTAGGGTAATACGGGTAAAACAGTCGGTTTTATAGTTAACCGAAATACCGCACTCGTCGCCGAAGCGGGCGCGAAGGCGCTTATCCACAAGGCTCATGCCAAGGCCGTTTTGCCCGGGCGTTGGCTGATAAAGCCCCGCGTTATCTTCTATTTCCACCAGCAAATGGCCCCCTTCGCAGCGGGCGTTAAGCATAATCTCGCCCGGGCCCAGTAGCTGTGAAGTGCCGTGCTTGATGGCATTTTCCACAATCGGTTGCAGCGTAAAAGCCGGCAGCCTGACATGCGTATGTTCTTGCGGCAGGTTTATTTGCACCCGTAAATGAGACTGAAAACGCGCCTGCTCAATTTGCAGGTAAGCGTTCACATGTTCTATCTCATCCGCCAGGGTAACAATTTCCGCCGGGCGCTTAAGGTTTTTACGAAAGAAGGTCGACAGGTACTGCACCAGCTGGCATGCCTGGTTGCTGTCGCGGCGGATCACCGCCATCAGCGTGTTGAGCGCGTTAAACAGAAAATGCGGGTTGACCTGGGCGTGCAGCAGCTTAATTTCCGACTGCGCCAGCAGCGCGTTCTGGCGCTCATACTGGCCCGCCAGGATTTGCGCGGAAAGCAGCTGCGCAATGCCCTCGCCCAGCGTGCGATTTATGGAACTAAAAAGACGGTTTTTCGCTTCATAAAGCTTGATGGTGCCGATAACCCGGCGGTTCTCGCCGCGCAGCGGAATAACCAGCGTCGAACCCAGCTTACAGTTAGGGTGCAGCGAACAGCGGTACGGCACTTCGTTGCCGTCGGCGTAGACGACTTCGCCCGTCTCCAGCGCGCGCTGCGTCCAGCGGGACGAAATAGGGTTGCCGGGCAGATGGTGATCGTCGCCGATGCCGGTAAACGCCAGCAGCTTTTCCCGGTCGGTGATCGCCACCGCGCCGATATCCAGCTCCTTATAAAGCACCTGCGCCACCTTCATGCTGTTCTCGACGTTAAAGCCCTGGCGCAGGATCCCCTCCGTCGAGGCGGCGACTTTCAGGGCAGTGGCGGAAAACGCGGTGGTGTATTTTTCAAACATGGCGCGCTTGTCGAGCAAAATGCGCATAAAGAGCGCGGCGCCGACGGTATTGGTGACCATCATCGGCGCGGCGATGTTCTTGACTAACGCCAGCGCATCGTCGAACGGCCGGGCTATCAGCAAAATAATGCCCATCTGCACCAGCTCCGCCACGAAAGTAATGGCGCCTGCGGTCAGCGGCCTGAAAACTTTGTCGCTGCGCCCGCGCCGCGCCAGCACGCTGTGCACCAGTCCGCCAAGCAGCCCTTCGACAATGGTAGAGACCATGCAGCTCAGCGCCGTCATGCCGCCGAGCGAATAGCGGTGCAGACCGCCGGTCAACCCCACCAGCCCGCCCACCAGCGGACCGCCGAGCAGCCCGCCCATCACGGCGCCGATGGCGCGGGTGTTGGCGATGGAGTCCTGAATATGCAGGCCGAAATAGGTGCCCATAATGCAGAAAATGGAAAAGGTGACGTAGCAGAGCAGCTTGTGCGGCGGGCGCACCGTCACCTGCATTAGCGGAATAAAGAGGCGGGTTTTGCTCATCAGCCAGGCGATGACCAGAAAGACGCACATCTGCTGAAGCAGCAACAGCACCAGATTGAACTCGTACATCATCCCACCCCTTCGTTCGAAAGGGCGTAAAATACCCCGCCGCGCTATAACTTTCTATGAAGGTATACAAAAAATTAATTTCATTAGGCGTAACTTAAGAAAAAGGAGCGGATGTGGAGATCAGAGCCTGGCAGGAGAGCGACAGACCTTTTTTACGCACGCTGTATCTGCACGCGCGGCGTGAAAGCTGGCGCTGGCTGGATGGCGAGCGCTGGCGGCTTGAGGATTTCGATAGCGAAACGCTGGGCGAAAAAATTTGGGTCGCGGTGGATAAAGGCCGCCGCGTCGGTTTCGCCTCGGTGCTGGAGAGCGACAATTTTCTCCATTGCCTGTTTGTCGACCCGCAGGCCCAGGGGCGCGGCGTCGGCGGCGCGCTACTCAAACACGTGGAACAACAGTTCAGCGGCACGGGGGCGCTGAAGTGCCTGGCGAAAAACAACCGGGCGCTGGCCTTTTACGAACGGCACGGCTGGCAACCGCAGGCGCGGGGAGAGAGCGAACAGGGAGAATATGTGCTGATGCATTACCGGCTGCCCTGAGATAAGGGCAGCCGTAACGGTTACACCGCGCGGAAAGCGATGTCGCCGGGGATGATCTCACCCTGCCAGTAGAGCTGAGCCGCCACGCGTCCCGCCAGCTGGCGATAAAGCGTGGTGAATTCGCTGTCCGGGCGGGCGATAACGGTCGGCGTGCCGTTATCCAGGTCTTCACGCAGCGAGATGTGCAGCGGCAACTGGCCCAGCAACTGGGTATGGTAGGTTTCCGCCAGCTTCTGCGCGCCGCCGGTGCCGAAAATCGGCTCGTGGTGGCCGCAGTTGCTGCACACATGCATGCTCATGTTTTCCACGATGCCAAGCACCGGCACTTCCACTTTCTCGAACATCACAATGCCTTTTTTGGCGTCGATAAGCGCGATGTCCTGCGGCGTGGTGACGACGACCGCGCCAGTAACCGGGATATTCTGGGCAAGCGTAAGCTGAATGTCGCCAGTGCCCGGCGGCATATCCAGCACCAGATAATCGAGATCCGGCCACATGGTTTCCTGCAACAGCTGTAACAGCGCTTTGCTCGCCATCGGACCGCGCCACACCATGGCGTTATCGTCAGTCACCAGATAGCCAATAGAGTTGGTGGCGAGACCGTGCGAGACAATCGGCGCCATGTGCGTGCCGTCCGGCGACGTAGGACGCTGGCCTTCGGCGCCCAGCATGGTCGGCACAGAAGGGCCGTAGATATCGGCGTCGAGAATGCCCACTTTTGCCCCTTCGGCGATAAGCGCCAGCGCCAGGTTTACGGCAGTGGAGGATTTCCCCACCCCACCCTTGCCGGAGCTAACGGCAATGATGTTCTTCACACCGTTTACGCCGGGCTGGTTTTTCACGCGCTTTAAGGTCGCCACGTTATGCGAAAGCTTCCAGTCAATCGCTTTTGCACCGGTCATGCGCAGCAGTTCAGCGCTGCATTGCTCTTTGAGATCTTCAAACGCGCTGTTCCAGGCGAAGGGCATCTGCAACTCAATGTGGATGGTGTCGTCGAGCCATGCCACGTGGTGCAGCGCCTTAAGGGCCGTGAGGTTGTGCTTTAACGTCGGGTGTTGAAAGTTAGCCAGCGTCCCGGCAACCATGGCGCGCAGGGCTTCCGGTGAAGTGGTCTGGGATTGCGAACTCATCCCGTCTCCTTTGTTTACTTATTTGAATGAGGATTGTAACGACCAAGTTTATCACAGGTGATGATTATCTATTTACCAATCAGCGGCCCAATAAGCGGCCTAATCTTTACCTTTTCACGCCGGGAAGCCCTACTTTTATGGCTGAGTTATTACCTTTTTGGTAACATCGAAAACCCTTTTTACAACTGAAGATGCAATATTCACTATGGATCAGGTCGCAAAAAAAATTCTGGTAACGTGCGCGCTGCCGTACGCCAACGGCTCCATTCACCTCGGCCATATGCTGGAGCACATCCAGGCTGATGTCTGGGTGCGTTACCAGCGAATGCGCGGCCATCAGGTGAATTTTATCTGCGCGGACGACGCCCACGGCACGCCCATCATGCTCAAAGCCCAGCAGCTTGGCGTAACGCCAGAGCAGATGATCGCGGAAATGAGCCAGGAGCATCAGACCGATTTCGCCGGCTTCAACATCAGTTATGACAACTATCACTCCACCCACAGCGACGAAAACCGCGTGCTGTCGGAGCTGATTTACACGCGCCTGAAAGAGAACGGTTTTATTAAAAACCGCACCATCTCCCAGCTTTACGACCCGGAAAAAGGCATGTTCCTGCCGGACCGTTTCGTGAAAGGCACCTGCCCGCGCTGTAAATCGCCGGATCAGTACGGCGATAACTGCGAAGTGTGCGGCGCGACCTACAGCCCGACCGAGCTTATCGAGCCGAAATCGGTGGTCTCCGGCGCCACGCCAGTCATGCGCGAGTCTGAGCACTTCTTCTTCGACCTGCCGTCCTTTAGCGAAATGTTGCAGGCGTGGACCCGCAGCGGCGCGTTGCAGGAGCAGGTGGCGAACAAAATGCAGGAGTGGTTTGAGTCCGGGCTGCAACAGTGGGATATCTCCCGCGATGCTCCCTACTTCGGCTTTGAAATTCCGAATGCGCCAGGCAAATATTTCTACGTCTGGCTGGACGCGCCTATCGGCTACATGGGCTCGTTCAAAAACCTGTGCGACAAGCGCGGCGATCTGAACTTCGACGACTGGTGGAAAAAAGATTCCGACGCGGAGCTTTACCACTTTATCGGCAAAGATATCGTTTACTTCCACAGCCTGTTCTGGCCGGCGATGCTGGAAGGCAGCGGCTATCGTAAGCCGACCAACCTGTTCGTACACGGCTACGTAACGGTGAACGGCGCGAAGATGTCTAAATCCCGCGGCACCTTCATTAAAGCGAGCACCTGGCTGAACCACTTCGACGCCGACAGCCTGCGTTACTATTACGCCGCGAAGCTCTCTTCCCGCATCGACGATATCGACCTTAACCTGGAAGATTTTGTGCAGCGCGTGAATGCCGACATCGTGAACAAAGTGGTAAACCTGGCGTCGCGCAACGCGGGCTTTATCGCAAAACGTTTTGACGGCGAACTGGCCGCTGAGCTTGCCGACCCGGCGCTCTATAAGACCTTTACCGACGCCGCCGCAGTGATTGGCGAGGCGTGGGAGAGCCGCGAGTTCGGCAAAGCCATCCGTGAAATTATGGCGCTGGCTGACCTCGCTAACCGCTACGTTGACGACCAGGCGCCATGGGTCGTGGCGAAACAGGAAGGCCGCGACGCCGACCTGCAAGCTATCTGCTCCATGGGCATTAACCTGTTCCGCGTGCTGATGACTTACCTCAAGCCGGTGCTGCCTTCCCTGAGCGAGCGCGCTGAGGCGTTCCTCAACACCACGCTTGAGTGGGACGCCATTGCCCAACCGCTGCTGAGCCATAAAGTGAACAACTTTAAGGCGCTCTATAACCGTATTGAAATGAAACAGGTAGAAGCCCTCGTGGAAGCCTCCAGAGAAGAAGTAAAAGCGGCAAGCGCGCCGGTCACTGGCCCGCTGGCGGACGACCCGATCCAGGAAACCATTACTTTTGACGATTTCGCAAAAGTAGACCTGCGCATCGCGCTGATTGAAAACGCCGAATTTGTGGATGGCTCCGATAAGCTGCTGCGCCTGACGCTGGATCTCGGCGGCGAGAAGCGCAACGTCTTCTCCGGCATCCGCTCCGCGTATCCTGATCCGCAGGCGCTGATTGGCCGTCTTACCGTGATGGTGGCGAACCTTGCGCCGCGTAAAATGCGCTTTGGCCTCTCGGAAGGAATGGTAATGGCCGCAGGTCCTGGCGGGAAAGATATCTTCCTGCTGAGCCCGGACAGCGGCGCGCAGCCTGGTCAACAGGTGAAATAAATCCGTCATACTTTGCCAGCGCCCTCATTCTGAGGGCGTTTTTTTGGCACTTCTTACAAAAAAATAAGCTTTTCTCCTGGTACACAAACAACCGTCTACAGTTAAAGAGGGGTGTCCCGGGCGAAACGAGAATGAAATATGGCGCTTTACACCATCGGTGAAGTGGCGGAGCTTTGTGAGGTCAATCCTGTCACCTTACGCGCGTGGCAAAGGCGTTATGGCCTGCTTAAACCTCAGCGGACAGACGGCGGGCACCGGCTGTTTAACGAGCAGGATATTGACCGCATCCGTGAGATAAAACACTGGATCGACAACGGCGTGCAGGTCAGCAAAGTTAAAGCGCTGCTAAGCAGTGAAAACCCGGATCCGCAGGACGACAGCTGGCGCGAGCGACAGGAAGCCTTGCTGCATGTGCTGCGCGAAGGTAGCCCGGCCCAGCTGCGCCACTGGATAAGCGACATCGGGCGCGACTACCCCGCCGGTACGCTGGTCGACCATCTCTTCAACCCGCTGCGCCGCCGTTTGCAGTGCCAACAGGGCACGCTTCAGGCATTGCTAAGCCTGCTGGACGGCGCGCTGATCAATTACATCGCTTTGTGCCTGCACTCTTCGCGTAAAAAGCCAGGCAAAGACGCGCTGGTGGTGGGATGGAACGTTAACGACGCCACCCGGCTATGGCTGGCGGCCTGGGTCGCCACACAGCAGGGCTGGCGGGTCGATGTGCTGGCGAATCCCCTTTCGCAATTACGCCCGGAGGCCTTTAACGGCAGAACGTTGCTGTTATGGTGCGGCGAAGCGCCGGGGCAACAGGTGCTCAATCAGCTCGATCGCTGGCGAGAAAAAGGGCATACGTTAATTCCTTTACATGAACAGAACGCCATTTAAAGGTTCATTAACAGCCCCGCTTCACCTTATAATCAGCCGGCTAACAAAGGAGCAAAGGATGAAATTAGTCAAAATGAGCCTGGTGACAGGCATGGTCCTGATGGCCATTGGCGGGATAGGCGGCGTAATGCTGGCAGGCTACACCATCATCCTGCATTCCGTGTCATAACCCGCTCCAGCCGGTCGAAAGCACGGTCGACGATAATCGCCGCCAGCCCTACCAGAACTGCGCCCTGTACCACGTAAGCGGTGTTGAAGCCGCTTAAGCCGATAATAATCGGCGTGCCGAGCGTATTTGCCCCCACGGTAGAGGCAATGGCGGCGGTGCCGATATTCACAATGGTTGAGGTGCGAATACCCGCCAGGATCACCGGCGCGGCGAGCGGCAACTCCACTTTGAACAGACGCTGCGCATCGCTCATTCCCACCCCTTTCGCCACCTCTTTCGCCCCCTGCGGCACGCTGGCAAGCCCGGCGAGCGTTCCCTGCAAGACAGGCAGCAAGCCGTAAAGAATAAGCGCAATGATGGCAGGCTCGCGGCCAAACCCCATTACCGGCACGGCGACCGCCAGTACCGCGACAGGCGGAAAAGTTTGCCCCGCCGCGGCGATGGTTTCCACCAGTTGCCGGAACTCCGCGCCTGCCGGGCGCGTAACCGCCACCCCCAGCGCCACGCCGGTCGCCGCGGCGATAAAGCTTGAAACCCCCACCAGCAGAAAATGCGCAAGCGTCAGCGTAACGAAATTTTCCTGCTGGTAGAGCGGGCGCGGCTGCTCCGGGAACAGCCAGCCAAAAAAGGCGCTACTGTGCGGCAGCCAGATAAGCAGCGCAACGTAAGCGGCGATAAGCCACCAGAGCGGGTCAACGAAGCGACGCATCGGCGCTCCCCCGTTCATCTGTGAGCAAATCCTGAAAATGCAGCACGCCCGCTGGTTTGCCCTGCGCCGGTTTGACGGGAAGCTGCTGGCACTGGCGCTCAACAAAAATCGAAAGCGCTTCGCGCAGAGAAAGATGCGGCTCGATGGCCTCGCCAGCGCACACGCCGGGCTTCATCGCCTCGCCCACCGTGCGCAAGGAGAGCAGCCGCACGCCGCGCTCGCTGCGCCCGAAAAAGTCGCTGACAAAACGGTTCGCCGGGTGCAGCAAGATCTCCAGCGGCGTGCCCTGCTGCACCACCCGGCCTTTATCCATCACCACGAGGTGCTCCGCCAGCAGCAGCGCTTCGTCGATATCATGCGTCACCAGCACGATGGTGCGCCCCAGCAGACGGTGGATGCGGCGCATCTCCTGTTGCAGCGCGCTGCGGGTTACCGGGTCGAGCGCGCCGAAGGGTTCGTCCATCAGCAACACTTCCGGGTCCGCCGCCAGCGCCCGCGCCACCCCGACGCGCTGCTGCTGCCCGCCGGAAAGCTCATGGGGCGCGCGATGGCGAAACGCATCCGGCGCCAGGCCGAGCAGCTCAAGCAATTCATCTACGCGGGCGTTAATGCGCGCCTTCGGCCATTTCAGCAGTTGCGGCACCGTGGCGATGTTTTGCGCCACAGTCCAGTGGGGAAAAAGCCCGATAGACTGAATGGCGTAGCCCATACGCCGACGCAGGCTCTCCGGCGAGAAATTCCGGATCTCCTCCCCGGCGAAGCGAATGCGTCCCTCATCATGCTCCACCAGCCGGTTGATCATCTTAAGCGTGGTGGATTTACCCGAGCCGGAAGTGCCCACCAGCACCGAAAATGCCCCTTCCCGAAAGGTAAGCGACACATCATTAACCGCAGGCTGGCCCTGAAAATATTTGCTGACGTTATCGAATTCAATCATGGCGCTTCGCCTCCAGCCCTGCGATCAGCAGGTTAAATAATGCATCCACTACCACTGCCAGCGCGATAGTGGGGATCACGCCAAGCAGCACTAAATCGAGCGCGCTGCTGAGCAGCCCCTGAAAGACCAGCGCGCCGAAGCCGCCTGCGCCAATAAGCGCCGCTACCACCGCCATGCCGACGGTCTGCACCGCCACCACTTTGAGGCCGCGCAGCAACACCGGCAGCGCCAGCATCACCTCAACCTGCCAGAAAATCTGGCCGCGGGTCATGCCCATGCCGCGGGCGCTCTCGCGCACCGTCTCCGGCACCTGGTTTAGCCCCGCCACGACGCTTCTCGTCAGCGGCAGCAGCGCGTAAAGCACCAGCGCAATAAGCGCTGGCGCCATGCCGATGCCGGAAATACCCAGCTCGCCAAGCCAGGGCAGCGCGCGGGAAAGCCCGGCGAGCGGCGCGATAAGCAGGCCGAAGAGCGCCACCGAAGGCACGGTCTGAATAACATTCAGCACGCCGAAAATGGTCGGCTGGCGTCGCGGGTTGCGGTAAGCGGCAAGCCCCAGCGGCACGCCAATCACCTGCGCCGGAACAAGCGTGCCAAAGAGCAAGGTAAGATGGCGCGTCAGCGCATCATCAAAGACATCCTGGCGGTTGGCATACTCTTTCAGTAGCGAGAGATCCTGGAAATGGCCGCTCAGCAAAAGCAGCGTGGGGATGACCCACAGTTGCGCCTGCAATAACCAGCGGCGCAGGGGGCGCGCCGTCAGGCGGCTAATGACATCGCTGCACAGCAAAAGCGAGAGTGCGAGCATCAGCCACAATCCGCTGCCGAAGGAGGTTCGCGCCACCGCGCTGCCCTCTTGCGCCAGTCTTGTCGCCGCCGCGCCGCCAAGAAACAGCAGCAGAATAAAAAGCAGTTGCGAGACGACAAGCGTAGCCGTAAGCGCCGCACGTCCCGGCGTAAAGGCAAGCGCGAAAAGCAGCCCGGCGGGCAAAGCAAGCCAGCCAAAATAAACCGGGAAAGCCTGCGGTAAAGTTAAAGGCGCGCCGGAAACCAGGCGGTTCGGCGCATAAGTGAGGACAGGCAACAGGGCGGCTCCGACCAGCAGTACAGCCAGCAGCAACGCCACCCGGTTATAGCAACGTAAAGACAAAAGTCATTCCTTGTACGGTCGCTTACTTCACGAACCCTTTCTGTTTCAGGTAATCCGCCGCCACTTTTTTGGCGTCCAGCCCTTCCACGGCGATGCTGGCGTTAAGCTTCTGCAACGTTTTTTCATCAAGCGAGGCGAAAACCGGGTCCAGCCACGTCGGCAGGTCCGGATAGGCTTTCAGCACCGCGTCGCGCACGACCGGCGCCGGGGCATAGATAGGCTGAACGCCTTTCGGATCGGTCAGGGTTTGCAGCCCCAGCGCCGCCACCGGGCCGTCGGTGCCGTAAGCCATCGCCGCGTTAACGCCGGAAGTTTGCTGCGCGGCGGCCTTAATAGTTACCGCCGTATCGCCGCCCGCCAAAGAGAGAAGCTGGTTCTGGTTAAGGTCGAAACCGTAAGCTTTCTCAAAGGCCGGCAGCGCGTCCGGGCGCTCAATAAATTCTGCCGAAGCGGCAAGCTTAAAGTCACCGCCCTCTTTCAGGTAGCGGCTCAGATCCTCAAGCGAGGCGAGTTTGTTTTTCTTCGCCAGGTCTTCGCGCACGGCGATAGTCCAGGTGTTGTTAGCGGGCGCGGCGGCAAGCCAGGTCAGCTTGTTTTGCTGCTGGTCGAGCTTTTTCACCTTTTCATAGCCCTGCTGCGCGTTTTTCCACGCCGCGTCTTTTTCATCTTTAAAGAAGAACGCGCCGTTGCCGGTGTACTCCGGGTAAATATCCAGCTCGCCGGAAGTGATAGCGCCGCGCACCACCGGCGTGGTGCCAAGCTGCACCTTATTCACGGTTTTTACGCCGTGGCTTTCCAGCACCTGCAAAATAATGTTGCCGAGCAGCGCGCCCTCGGTGTCGATCTTCGAGCCAACCTTAACCGGTTCCGCGGCCTGTGCGCCCGCAGCCAGCATAAGCAAACCTGCCGCGCTCCATTGCTGAAGTAATTTCATGTCGGTTCCTCATTGTTATTGTGATGCCTGGATTCAGGGCTTTGCAAAAAGCGTAGTTGAGAATCGTGCGGGAAGATATTTTCAGCTCAGAATTTGCGGTTTTAGATTAGACGAAGCGGTTATATCACTGAAAAGCGGCAATAAAAAAGGCCGGTTCGACCGGCCTTTTTGTCAGGGGAAAACTCAGAGCAATTCAAAAGCGCCCTGTTTCACCCGGGCGGAATCAAGCCCGATAAAGACGTTGAACTTGCCCGGTTCGGCATCGTACTTCATGCGCGCGTTCCAGAATTTCAGCGCGTCGATGTCGATGGGGAAGCTCACGGTCTGGCTTTCGCCTGGCTTCAGCGTCACTTTCTCAAAGCCGCGCAACTGCTTCACCGGACGGCTGATTGACGCGGTCACGTCCTGCAAGTACATCTGCACCGCCGTCGCTCCTTCCCGCTTACCGGTATTAGTGACCGTAACGCTTGCCGTTACCGTGCCGTCGCGCTTCATGGTGGGGGCGGAAAGCTTCACGTCAGACACGCTGAAAGTGGTGTAGCTCAGGCCGTAGCCGAACGGATAAAGCGGGCCGTTGGCTTCATCAAAGTAGCGTGAGGTGTACTTGTTCGGTTTTTCCGGGTTATACGGGCGACCGGTATTCAGGTGGCTGTAATAAACCGGGATCTGCCCTACCGAGCGCGGGAAAGAGATCGGCAGCTTGCCGGAAGGGTTGTAGTCGCCAAACAGGACGTCGGCAATGGCGTTGCCGCCCTCGGTGCCGGCAAACCACGTTTCAAGGATCGCATCCGCCTGCTGATTTTCTTTCACCAGCGCCAGCGGGCGACCGTTCATCAGCACCAGCACCAGCGGTTTGCCGGTGGCTTTCAGCGCGGCAATCAGGTCGCGCTGGCTCTGCGGGATGGTGAGATCGGTACGGCTGGAGGCTTCATGCGCCATGCCCTGCGCCTCGCCGACAGCGGCCACCACCACATCCGCCTGCTGCGCCGCTTTGACCGCTTCGTCAATCATCGCCTGCGGTGAGCGCTCGTCCACTTTCACCGCCTCTTCATACTGGTTCAGGAAGGTGACGATCTCTTTATCATTGGTAAGGTTAGCGCCTTTGGCGTAAATAATTTTTGCTTTATCGCCCACGGCGTTTTGCATGCCGGTCAGCAACGTGACGGATTGATCGGTTACGCCAGCGGCGGACCAGCTGCCCATCATGTCGCGCTTGCTGTCGGCAAGCGGCCCTACCACGGCGATGGTGCCCGATTTTTTCAGCGGCAGCGTATCGAGACGGTTTTTCAGCAATACCACGCTTTCACGCGCCACCTTGCGGGCATCGTCGCGGTGCAGGCGGCTTTCCGCGTTGGTATCCTGCGGGTCGGAGCCTTTCGGGCCCAGATGGCTGTACGGATCGTTAAACAGCCCCATGTCATATTTCACATTCAGCACATGGCGGGCGGCTTCATCCAGTTCAGCCATGGTGACTTTGCCGCTTTTGATGAGATTGGGTAAGTATTTGCTGTAATACTCATCGGCCATGCTCATGTCGACGCCAGACTTAATCGCCACGCGCACCGCATCTTCCGGGTCGGACGCCGTCCCGTGTTTGATGAGCTCTTTGATGGCGCCATGGTCGGAAATAGTGATGCCTTTAAAGCCCCACTCGCCGCGCAGCAAATCTTTCAACAGCCATGGATCGGAAGAGGCAGGCGAGCCGTTCAGCGAGTTAAGCGCAATCATCACCCCGCCGCTGCCCGCATCCAGCGCCGTCTTATAAGGCGGCATATAGTCGTTGAACAGGCGTTGCGGGCTCATATCAACCGTGTTGTACTCTTTGCCCCCTTCCACCGCGCCGTAAGCGGCAAAGTGCTTAACGCTGGTCATAACCGAATAGCGGTCCGCCGGGCTTTTGCCCTGCATCGCTTCGACCATGGTTTTGCCCATCATGGCGGTCAGGTATGTATCCTCGCCAAACCCTTCCGAGCCACGGCCCCAGCGAGGGTCGCGGGTAATGTCCACCATCGGCGCCCAGGTCATATTCAGACCGTCGTCCGCCGCTTCATAAGCGGAAATGCGGCCAACGTTTTTCACCGCCTCCAGGTTAAAGGTAGAAGCAAGGCCAAGGCTAATGGGAAAAACGGTGCGCTGGCCATGTACCACGTCGTAGGCGAAGAAGAGCGGGATTTTGGTGCGGCTCAGTTCCATGACCTGATCCTGCATCACGCGGATATCAGGACGCGTCACCGTGTTAAAAATCGCCCCTACCTGGCCCTGTTTAATCATTTCACGAACGGCTTCTTTCGGGGTGTCCGGCCCGACGCTGATTAACCGCAGCTGGCCGATTTTCTCATCGGTGGTCATTTTTTTGAGTAAATCGGTAACAAACGCATCCCGCGCTTCGGGCGTCAGCGGATGGTTGCCGAACATTTCGGAAGCCAGAGCCGGTTGCAGCGCGAGGCTGACGGCCATACCTACAGAACAAAGCCATTTCATAGGATTAACTCTCTTTGGTAAGCATCCGCGCCGCAAAGCGACACGGTAAAAATAAGGAGTGCAGTGTGCCATAAGCATAACAAGGTAAGAAGATTCGTTGCGATTTGTGCGCTGATTTTTCGACGTTTTAAGACTCCTGGCCAAATTCAGCGCTATGCTTAGAGACGATGATTTTTCCCGCCACAAGGAGTGGAACATGTCCCTCAGCGCACAGCACAATCCGCATCCCTTCATCAGCGAATTAACCCGCCTCGTTGGCGCCAGCCAGCTGCTCACCGACCCGGCGAAAACCGCCCGCTACCGTAAAGGCTTCCGCTCAGGCCAGGGCGACGCGCTGGCGGTGGTTTTTCCGGGTACGCTGCTCGAATTATGGCGCGTTCTGAACGCCTGCGTGCAGCACGACAAAATTATTCTGATGCAGGCGGCCAATACCGGGTTGACCGAAGGTTCGACGCCGAACGGCAATGATTACGACCGAGAGATCGTCATCATCAGCACGCTGCGTCTTGATAAGCTTCACCTGCTGGATAAAGGCAAGCAGGTGCTGGCTTACCCCGGCACCACGCTCTATCAGCTCGAAAAGGCGCTCAAGCCGCTCGGGCGCGAACCGCACTCTGTTATCGGCTCTTCGTGCATCGGCGCTTCGGTGATTGGCGGCATTTGCAATAATTCCGGCGGCGCGCTGGTGCACCGCGGCCCCGCTTATACCGAAATGTCGCTCTACGCGCAGATAGATGCCCAGGGCAAGCTGCATCTGGTTAACCATCTCGGCATTGAGCTTGGCGCCACGCCGGAGCAAATCCTCGGCGCGCTGGATGACGATCGCCTGAAAGAGGAGGCGGTGCGCTACGACAACCGCCAGGCCTCCGATCACCACTATATTGAGCGCGTGCGCGATATCGAGGCCGATACCCCGGCGCGTTATAACGCCGACCCGGACCGGCTTTTCGAAGCCTCCGGCTGCGCTGGCAAACTGGCGGTTTTCGCCGTGCGGCTGGATACGTTCGAAGCCGAAAAACGCCAGGGCGTGTTTTACATCGGCACCAACCAGCCGGAAGTGCTGACGGAAATTCGCCGCCACATTCTGGCGAATTTCAAAAACCTGCCGGTGGCGGGCGAGTATATGCATCGCGATATCTATGACATTGCCGAGCGCTACGGCAAAGATACCTTCCTGATGATAGATAAACTCGGCACCGACAAAATGCCCCTGTTCTTTACCGCCAAAGGCCGCACCGACGCCTGGCTGGAAAGGGTGCCTTTTGTGAAGCCGCATTTCACTGACCGCATGATGCAGACGCTTGGCAATCTCTTCCCGCGCCACCTGCCGCCGCGCATGAAAAGCTGGCGCGATAAGTATGAGCATCATCTGCTGTTGAAAATGGCGGGCGACGGCATTGCCGAAGCGCGCGACTGGCTGGCGGACTTTTTCAAAACCGCCGAAGGCGATGTGTTTGCCTGTACCGCGGAAGAAGGCAGCAAGGCGTTCCTGCACCGCTTTGCCGCGGCGGGCGCGGCGGTGCGCTATCACGCGGTGCACGCGGATGAAGTGGAAGATATTCTGGCGCTGGATATCGCCCTGCGGCGCAACGACACCGACTGGTTTGAAACCCTGCCGCCGGAAATCGACAGCAAGCTGGTGCATAAGCTCTATTACGGCCACTTTTTCTGCCACGTTTTCCATCAGGATTACATTGTGAAAAAAGGCGTTGACGCGCATGCGCTGAAAGAGCAAATGCTCGCCCTGCTGCGCGAGCGCGGCGCGCAATACCCCGCCGAGCATAACGTAGGGCACCTTTATGAAGCCCCGGCGAGCTTAAAACAATTTTATAAGGCGAACGATCCGACAAACAGCATGAACCCCGGCATTGGCAAAACCAGTAAGCAAAAATACTGGGGCGAAGGGGTTACGTCTCCTGAAGGTGCTGAGAAACATCGGGCGATATAGTGCGCAAGACAACGGACGCGCTGTTTTCGGATTATTTTTCGTACTAGAGTAACGGCTCCTGCCGCAGGCGCCTTGTCTGCGGCTCACACAGCAAGGGAAGGAGCATAATATGTCCGTTGTCGAAATCCTGCCGACGACTGAGATAGCAATCCGCGACGTTACAGCGGAAGACGTAGATGCTATTACCTCAATTTATGGCTGGCACGTGCGTCATGGGCGCGCCTCGTTTGAAGAGATGGCGCCGGATGCCGCGCAGATGGCCGGGCGCATTGAGCAAATCCAGCGTCAGGGGCTACCCTGGCTGGTCGCCACCCTCCACGGGGTGGTGGTCGGCTACTGCTACGCCACCCTTTACCGTTCCCGTCCCGCCTACCGCTATACAGTGGAAGAATCTATTTATGTGGAAAACAGCATGCGCGGGCGCGGTATTGGCAGCGAACTGCTGGCGGCGTTAATTCACCGCTGCGAGGAGGGGCCGTGGCGACAGATGATCGCGGTCATTGGCGATGGCGAAAATAACCAGGGCTCGCACCGGCTGCACCGTCAGCAGGGTTTTGAGGTGGTGGGACACCTCAAAAGCGTGGGCTTCAAGCATGGCGACTGGCGCGATACCCTGATCATGCAGCGTCCGCTCAACAAAGGCGACTGGACGCTGCCGGGGAACTAATCGTCCTGGGCGTTACCACCTGCGGCGCTGTTGCTTGCCATCTGCGCCGCTTTTTGTTTTTTGTAGCTTAACGCGGAAGCAGGAACCGGCGTCACTTTGCCCGTTTCAAGCCAGGTGCGCAGGCGGCTGGCATCGGCAAAATGGGTATACTTGCCAAACGCATCCATTACCACCAGCGACACCGGGCGGCCTTTAATTACCGTACGCATCACCAGACAATGGCCCGCCGCGTTGGTAAAGCCGGTTTTGGTCAGCTGGATATTCCAGTTCGGGCGATAAACCAGATGGTTGGTATTGCGAAACGGCAGCGTATAGGCGGGATTAGAGAAGGTCGCCATATCTTCATGCGTGGTGCTGAGCTGGCCTATCAGCGGATACTGCTTGCTGGCAATGAGCAGCTTAGTGAGATCCCGCGCCGTTGAAACGTTATGAATGGACAGCCCCGTCGGCTCTACGTATCGGGTATGCGTCATGCCCAGCGCTTTCGCTTTGGCGTTCATGGCGCGGATAAACGCATCGTAGCCGCCCGGGTAATGGTGCGCCAGGCTCGCCGCCGCGCGGTTTTCGGAAGACATCAGCGCCAGCAGCAGCATATTTTTGCGGCTTATTTCGCTGTTCAGGCGCACGCGGGAGTAAATGCCTTTCATCTCCGGCGTGTGGCTGATATCCACCTTCAGCTTTTCATCGAGCGGCAAATGCGCATCCAGCACTACCATCGCGGTCATTACTTTGGTGATGGAGGCTATCGGGCGGATGAGATCCGGGTGGCTGGAATAGAGCACCTTGTTGGTTTCAAGGTCGACAATCATGGCGCTGCCGGAAGCGATTTCCGGCTGGGCCGCCGTCACAGCAGCGGCAGGCGTTTTAGCGGCGAAGGCGTGCGGCGCAAAAGGCGCAGCCAGCATAAGCGTCAATGTTAACAACGAATGGCGGATTTTTTTCGGCATGGTGTTTGTTCAGATTATTATTCACAAGCGTAATGACGCACACCGTTACCGTTCAACATATTTATAACGGCAGCGGGCGCGGCATGATACTCCGGCGCCCTGCTAAACCGCTACTGGAGAATCGTGTCGAAAGCTTACGTTGCCGGCGCTAACGCCAGCAACGCGCTTTCCTCAGAATAGCCGATATCCATAACCCCACAACACCACGGTCAGCGCCAGCAGGACTTCCAGCACCAGCACGCCGATAGCAAGCGTCGAGCCCGAGAAATTCAGCCCCTCTTCCCGGTTGATGTTAAGGAAGGTAGGAATACCGATATAAAGCAGATAACCGGTGTAAAAGAGCGCAAGGGTACCTACCAGCGCGCAAAGCCAGACCACCGGATAAAGTGCCACCACGCCGCTTAAAAAGAGCGGAGTTGCGACATAGCCGGCAAAGACCATACAGCGCGCCAGCGAGGGACGCTGCGGCAGGCTGCGCGCCATCCACCAGATAACGCGGCCCATCACGGCCACGCCTGCCAGCATCAGCGCATAAAAGAGTATGGCCAGAGAAAAACCGGTAACGAGCGAGAGCCGCACGACGTTGCCGTCGTCAAAATCCCAGCCGATCTGCGTAGTGCCGATAAAAGCGCAGACGACCGGAATAGCGGCCATTAACAGAACATGATGAGTGTAATGATGCGAAACGGTTTCGTTTTCGCGCCGGATGGTTTGCATTTCACGATCGGGATGGGAGAAGAGTCCCCAGACATGGTTCATAACGCCCCCTTAAGTCGCCCAGATAATGCGATGTTAAGTATAACGCACACAGCGATTAAAAATTGAGCAAAGCGCATTTTCCAGGCAGACAAACCCGTCGTTGAGCCCGTTGTGAATTTCAGGGTATATGCTTTAAGGAAAGCGTTAACAGGAGAACCGCTTACACCGATGGATATCAACGCGTTAATTGCCCAGTATGGCTATGCAGCGCTGCTGGTCGGCAGCCTCGCGGAAGGCGAAACCATTACGCTTTTGGGCGGCGTGGCCGCGCATCAGGGATTATTGAAGTTCCCCCTGGTGGTGCTGGCGGTGGCGCTTGGCGGAATGATTGGCGACCAGGCGCTCTATCTTTTTGGCCGTCGCTTCGGCAACCGCGCGCTGACGCGTTTTTCCCGCCACCAGAAGAAAATTGACCGCGCCCAGCGGCTTATCCTGCGTTATCCGGTGTGGTTTGTTATCGGCACGCGCTTTATGTACGGCTTTCGCGTTATCGGCCCGCTGCTGATCGGCGCAAGCCGCGTACCGCCGAAACTCTTTTTGCCGTTGAATATTGTCGGCGCGCTGTTGTGGGCGCTGATTTTCACAACGCTTGGCTACGCGGGCGGTGAAATTATCGCCCCCTGGCTTGAGCGCATCGACCAGCATCTTAAACACGCAATCTGGCTGGTGCTTGCCGTAGGGATCGTCTTGCTGCTGCGCCTTTTGTTAAAACGGCGCAGCAGGAAGCGGGAAAATCAGGACTGAGGTTTAAACTGCGGGTTAGCGAGCATAAAGCCGCCGTCGACAATAAACGACTGACCGGTGGTATAACTGGCGTCTTCAGAACAAAGCCAGGCCACCAGGCTTGCAATCTCTTTGGTTTCACCCGGGCGCGCCAGCGGCACATTGGGTAATGAGCCCGGTTTCGCGTCGCCTTCCTGCATGTCGTTCATCGGCGTGGCAATCGCGCCCGGCGCGACGGAATTAACCAGTATGTTGTAACTAACAAGCTCCAGCGCCATCGATTTTGTCAGCCCGCCCAGCGCATGCTTCGCAGCGGTATAGGCGCTTGCTTCCGGCAGCGGCGTGTGTTCATGCACTGAGGTGATGTTGACAATGCGCCCGCCCTGCCCTTGTTTTACCATCGCCCGCGCGGCGATTTGCGAACAAAGAAACGCGCCGTGTACGTCAACGGTAAAAATTTGCTGCCAGTCGTTAAAATCGACCTCCAGAAACGGCGCTTTGTTCATGGCGCCCGCGTTATTAACCAGCGCGTCGATACGGCCAAAACGATCGATAAGCGTCTGAATGGCGTTCGCCCCGTCGGGCAGGTCGCTCAGGTTAAGCTGGATGGTTTCGGCGCGGCGTCCAAAGCTTTCCACCTCTTTCGCCGTCTCTTTCGCCCCGGATTCATCTTTATGCCAGGTGATCCCGACGTCGTATCCCTGTTTTGCGAGGTAAACCGCGCACTTCTTGCCAATGCCCGAATCTGACGCAGTGACAATCGCCACCTTGTTTGCAGAACTCATTGCGACCTCCGGTGTTTTCCAAAGAAGGAATAAGTATAGAAGAGGCCGGGAAACTGACCGCGTAAGTGAAAAAGCTTTTCAGTTCGCTTGTCATGCGGGGCTGCGCGCCAGCCATGCTTGCACAAGAGCGACTGCGCTCGCCAATGCCCTCGCTTTGCGCCATAACTATCGCCCCGTCCACCCGCAGCGCCAGCCGTTTCGCCGGCACCAGCTTACCGAAAGCGAGCGCCGCTTTTTCTGGCCGCAGGGCCGCCGTCCAGACGACTATCCGGGCCTGAGCGACCACGGCTTTTAACGCCTGGAGCAGGAAAGCGAGCGTAAGCCGGGCGGAGAAAACTGCCCGCAGCTGCCTGTTTTTCACGCAACCGAACGTCATCGGGACGGCAAGCTCGCCACAAAAGGCTACGCTTTCCTTGTAGCATCAATATTTTGCTCACTACACAAGGAGAATTAGAGATGATGAAGCTACTGCTGTGGGCCATTCTGATTATTTTTATTATCGGGTTACTGGTGGTCACGGGCGTCTTTAAGATGATCTTCTGACCAGAAGGGCGCCGCCTGCGCGGCGTCCTGCTTACTGGCTTTGCAGGCTGCTGTAGTTAACCGGCACCCAGCGATACCCTTCCCCTGCTTTCTTCACCTTGCCAATACCCGGAAACGCAATGTGCGCCGAGGCGATCCAGACATTTTCGCGCGCCGCCATCGCCAGCGTCGCTTTACGTCTCTCCACCGCTTTCGCCTGATCGACATCAAAATGAATGGCCACGTCGGGCTGGGGCATCTGCACCGCCTGTACATGGATGATATCGCCCCACAACAGCATGGTTTCCCCGCCGCGGCTGACCTGGTAAATCACGCTGCCCGGCGTGTGCCCGCCTGCCGGCAGCGCCTTAATACCCGCTATGATTTCAGCAGGCGCGGTGAAAGGCTTAAGCTTACCGGCATCGATAACCGGGCGCAGCGAACGCGCCGACTCGGCAAAGGTATGTCGCTGGCTCTGTTCAACGTCACTTTCATGCGCCGGGTTCAGCCAGAAATCGACGTCGCGCTGATCCACGCGCACCGTGGCGTTGGGGAAAGCGGGCTTTCCGTCGTGCTGAACGCCGCCTGAGTGATCGGCATGAATATGCGTCAGCAGCACCGTATCAATCTGTTCCGGCGCAATGCCTGCCGCTCTCAGGTTCTCCAGCAGATGACCGCCCGCCTTACCAAAAAGCGGGCCTGCGCCGGTGTCGACCAGGATAAGCTGTTTGCCGGTGTTTATCACATAAGCGTTAACAGAGGTTTCTGTTTGCGGCGTCATTGCCTGATCCGCCATTCGCTTTGAGAGCGTAGCGTGGTCGATATGCGTAAGCAGCTTTTCGCTGTCGATAACCACGGTGCCGTCAGAAACTGCGGTGATCTGCCAGTCGCCGAGCATCATGCGATAAAAGCCAGGCGCCTGGCTCGTCGCCATCGGCAGCGGTTTAGCCGTAACGCTAAAGGCGCACAGCAGAAGAGTGGCAAGCGTCAGCGTAAATTTCATAATGCGTCTCCGGGTTGATTTGTCTTGTCGAAGTATCCGCCCGGCGATACTATCACTCCAATTGATTGGAGAGATTATGACTATCAAAGAAAATGATTTTCGTAAAATCGACCTGAACTTGCTTATCGCCTTTGCGGTGCTGTTTCGCGAACAAAGCGTGTCGCTGGCGGCGGATAAACTGCATCTCGGCCAGCCAGCGGTAAGCGGCGCGCTGTCGCGGCTCAGGGAGATGTTCGACGACCCGCTGTTTGTGCGCAGCGGCCACCGCATGCAGCCTACCGCGCGAGCGCAGGCGCTGCATGGCGAGCTAATGCCGTTGCTTGAACAGCTGCAAAGCGCGCTGTTTCAGCAGGCAGAGTTCCACCCGCAGCAGGCGAACGCCACCGTAACGCTTGGCATGACAGACTGGGTGGAGATGTGGCTGATGCCGCAGCTTATTCCGGCGCTGCGCGATGCCGCGCCGGGCCTGCGCCTGAACGTGGTGGCGAGCGATCCTTTCACCGACGCGCAGCGCCTGGAAGGGGGCGAGCTCGACATGGCGATAAGCGTGGCGCAGGCTTCCGCCCGCTGGCAGGAGCGCGAAGCGCTGACGCAAATGCCGTTCGTCACGCTCTGGCACCCTGAGCAAATCACGCTGAATAATCCGCTTTCGCTGGAAAGCTACGCCGCGCAGCCGCACCTGCTGGTAACTTACCGTGAAGCGTCCAGCAGCCAGATAGATACGCTGCTGGCAAAGCAGGGGCAGCGGCGCACCGTATGCTACACCACGCCCCATTTCGCCGCCCTGCCCGGCCTGCTTCGACAGATGCCCGCCCTTGCCACCGTTCCCGCCGGGTTATCGGCAAGCTGGCAGCGCAACTGGGGGCTGACGGCGAGCCCGGTGCCGCTGGAAGTGCCGCCAATTGAAGTGGCGATGCTCTGGCATCAGCGGCATAACAGCGACCCGGCGCTGATGTGGCTGCGGGAATTTATTCGCCAGCGCTTTGGTTAATGGCGGTTGATGGCTTCGGCTATCGCCGCTGAGGTGGTTAAGGTGCGAATTTCGCGAAACAGCTCTGTCGCTTCGCTGTATTCCTGACGCAAATAGCCGAGCCACTGCTTGATGCGCGCTACGTGATACATGCCGGTGTCACCCTGCTTTTCCAGCCGGGTATATTTTTGCAGCAGCCGCACGACTTCGGGCCAGGCCATACGCGGCTCGTTATATTTAATCACCCGGCTCAGGTTGGGCACATTCAGCGCGCCGCGGCCTATCATCACCGCATCGCAGCCGGTGGCCTGCATGCACGCCCGGGCGCTCTGCCAGTCCCAGATTTCCCCGTTGGCGATAACCGGAATGGCGAGCCGCTCGCGAATTTCGCCAATGGCCTGCCAGTTAATGCGCTCGGCCCGGTAGCCATCTTCTTTGGTGCGGCCATGCACCACCAGCTCCGTCGCGCCTGCCTGCTGCACGGCGTCGGCGATTTCGAAACGCCGCTCGCCGCTGTCCCAGCCAAGCCGCACTTTTACCGTCACCGGCAGATGCGAAGGCACCGCCTCGCGCATCGCCTTCGCGCCGCGGTAAATCAGTTCCGGATCTTTAAGCAGCGTCGCCCCGCCGCCGCTGCCGTTGACAAGCTTTGACGGACAGCCGCAGTTTAAATCAACGCCCCAGGAGCCAAGCTCTACCGCCCGCGCCGCATTTTCACCAAGCCACTGCGGATGCTGCCCAAGCAATTGCACGCGAACCCGCGTGCCGGAAGGCGTGCGGCTCTGGTGATGCAGCTCCGGGCAGAGCCTGTAGAAGGATTTCACCGGCAGCAGCTGGTCCACCACGCGTAAAAATTCAGTGATGCAAAGATCGTAATCATTCACTTCTGTCAGGAGTTCGCGCACAAGCGAATCGAGCACTCCTTCCATCGGCGCCAGTAAAACGCGCATATCGTTACCCGTGAGAAAAAGAGGCGCTATGGTAGCGCCTGCGGCGGCTGGCTGAAAGAGGCCTCAGGCGCCGCTTACGGTTATTTAGCAGAGATAAGCCGCGTCGCGGTTGCGCGCTACGTTCCACAACTGTGCCTTGCAGGAATATCAGGTATGCTGACAATTCATGGTGTGATCGGTAGCACAGTTTACGCTTTAATTGTATGATGAATGCATTCCGCAAAGGGTGACTTTCATGAGTATTACGCTGACGACTCTCTGGCAATTCATACGCGCTTTTCTGTTAATTTACGCCTGCTTATATGCGGGCATCGCCATCGCCGCTTTACTGCCGATCACCATTCCCGGCAGCATTATCGGCATGCTCATTCTCTTCTTACTGCTTTCGTTGCAAATCCTCCCGGCAAAGTGGGTTAAGCCGGGTTGCCACGTGCTGATTCGCTATATGGCGCTGCTTTTCGTGCCGGTGGGTATCGGCGTGATGCAGTATGTCGACGTGCTTCGCGCGCAGTTCGGCCCGGTGGTGGTCTCCTGCTTTATCAGCACGCTGCTGGTGTTTCTGGTGGTGAGCTGGAGTTCGCACCTGGTACATGGCGAGCGCAAAGTGGTCGGTCAGAAGGAGAAAAAGTGATGCTTGAGAATATCTGGTGGTCGCTGCCGCTGACGCTGGCGGTTTTCTTCGGCGCGCGCAAACTGGCGGCGAAGCTGAAATCGCCGCTGCTTAACCCGCTGCTGGTGTCGATGGTCATCATCATTCCTTTTCTGGTGGCGACGGGCATCTCCTATGAGCGCTATTTCGCCGGCAGCAAAATTCTGAACGATCTTTTACAGCCCGCCGTGGTGGCGCTGGCGTTTCCGCTTTATGAGCAATTGCACCAAATCCGCGCACGCTGGAAATCCATTATTACTATCTGCTTTATCGGCAGCATGGTGGCGATGATAACCGGCACTTCCGTCGCGCTGCTGATGGGCGCAAGCCCCGAAATCGCCGCCTCGGTGCTGCCTAAATCGGTTACCACGCCAATTGCGATGGCGGTAGGCGGCAGCATCGGCGGCATTCCGGCTATCAGCGCCGTGTGCGTGATCTTCGTGGGTATTCTCGGCGCGGTTTTCGGCCATAGCCTGCTGAACCTGATGCGTATTCGCACTAAAGCGTCCCGGGGTCTTGCAATGGGTACGGCCTCGCACGCTTTAGGCACGGCGCGTTGCGCGGAGCTGGATTACCAGGAAGGTGCGTTCAGCTCTCTGGCGCTGGTGATTTGCGGCATTATTACCTCGCTTATCGCGCCGTTTTTATTTCCGCTGATCCTGACGGTTTTCGGCTAAAAGTTGCGATACGTCGCGCAATTTCTTTTGAAATTTCATTTGTTGCATAGGCAGTGAGACGAAAATCACATATAAAGCCCATCGAGGCCCGTAAACTACGGTTCCAGTAAACTGATAAGAGGCTTAGCCCATGCATTCACGTTTTGAATCTGCTTTTGCACAGCTTCCCGCCGCGTTGCAGGATGTCCTGGCGCCGTGGCTTAATGATGACCACTTCCCGGCCATGCTGAGCGCAAGTCAGGTTGAAGCGGTAAAACGCCACAGCGGGCTGGACGACGAAGCGCTGGCTTTCGCGCTGTTGCCGCTGGCGGCCGCCTGCGCGCAAACGGATATCTCCCATTTTAATGTCGGCGCCATTGCGCGCGGGCTGAGCGGCGCGCTCTATTTCGGCGCCAATATGGAATTTACCGGCGTGGCGATGCAGCAAACCGTGCATGCAGAGCAAAGCGCCATCACTCACGCCTGGATGCGCGGCGAAAAAGGCCTGAGCGCCATTACCGTGAACTACACGCCCTGCGGCCATTGCCGCCAGTTTATGAACGAGCTGAACAGCGGCCTGACCCTGCGTATTAACCTGCCAGGACGCGCCCCTTCGAAGCTTGGCGATTATTTGCCAGACGCCTTCGGCCCGCGCGATCTGGACATCAAAACATTGATTTTCGATGCAGAGGATCATGCTTTCGCCTTAAAAGGCGAAGCGTTCGCCGACGCGGCCATTAAAGCGGCCAGCCGCAGCCACGCGCCTTACAGCCAGTCGCCTTCCGGTATCGCGCTGCAAACCGCTGACGGCCAGATCTTTACCGGCAGCTATGCGGAAAACGCCGCGTTTAACCCTTCTCTTCCCCCTTTGCAGGCGGCGCTCAATCTGCTGAGCCTGAACGGCTACGGCTGGCGCGATATTCAGCGGGCCGCGCTTGCGGAAAAAACCCAGGCGAATATCGTTCAGTGGGATGCCACCGTAGCTACGCTACGCGCTGTTGGCTGCCATGCGGTGGAACGCATAGCGCTCGATTAATCAAAGCCCTGCGGATGAACTGTCCGCAGTGGTGAAATTTCCTTCAACCGATTCGCTGTTTCTTGCTCTTGCCCCACGGGTAAAGTAGCCTTGGATGACATTTCACCCCTGCTCCGAGTGCCTGAATGTTGAAGCGTTTGTTATACAGCCTGCTGGTTCTGATTAGCCTGGTGCTGTTAACTGCGCTTGGGCTTGATCGCTGGATCAGCTGGAAAACGTCGCCCTACGTTTACGATGAATTGCAGGATCTTCCCTACCGCCAGGTGGGGGTAGTGCTGGGGACGGCGAAATATTATCGCACCGGGGTGATCAATCAGTATTACCGCTATCGTATTCAGGGCGCGCTGAACGCCTATAACAGCGGCAAGGTGAATTACCTGCTGCTTTCCGGCGATAACGCGCAGCAAAGCTATAACGAGCCGATGACGATGCGCAAAGACTTGATCGCCGCAGGCGTCGACCCGGCGGATATCGTGCTGGATTACGCGGGTTTTCGCACGCTGGATTCCATCGTGCGCACGCGCAAAGTCTTTGATACCAACGACTTCATTATCATTACCCAGCGATTCCACTGCGAACGCGCGCTTTTTATCGCCCTGCATATGGGCATTCAGGCGCAGTGTTATGCGGTGCCTTCACCGAAAAATATGCTGCCGGTGCGCATCCGCGAATTCGGCGCCCGCCTGGGGGCGCTTGCGGATCTCTATATCTTCAAGCGCGAACCGCGCTTTTTAGGGCCGCTTATTCCTATCCCCTCCCTGCATGAAGTGCCCGACGACGCCCAGGGTTATCCGGCGGTAACGCCAGAGCAGCTGCTGGAGTTGCAGAAGAAGAAATAGCGCCGGGTTTTTCGTGTCCGGGCAAAGTAAAAGATGAGGTTGCCCGTAAACGCGCCCGCAGCGCAACGCCTTCGGTTGTTGGCTTTCTCTTCAGAGGAGGAGAAAAAAGGCTCTGGCCGGTTACGCTGCGGCGTTTATCAGGAAGGTTATTTATCGCCGCCCGCAATGCATGCAAAAACAAAAGACAGCCCTGTTTACCTGCCCTGCCCTGCCCTGGCGTTACCCATAAAAAAGCCCCCGTCTCCGGAGGCTTTTTCACAGGGTGAGCTATTACTTCTTACGCGCGTATTTCAGTGAGTCCAGCGCAACTGCGAAGATAATAATGGCGCCCTTGATGATGTACTGCCAGTAAGGGTTCACGCCGATATAGGTCAGGCCGTAGTTGATAACGGTGAAGATGATCACACCGGTTACCACGCCGAGCACCGTGCCCACGCCGCCGCTGAAAGAGACCCCGCCCACTACGCAGGCTGCGATAGCGTCAAGTTCATACATAAAGCCCAGGTTGTTGGTTGCAGAACCGATACGGCCCGCTTCCAGCAGCCCGCCGAAGGCGTAGAACACGCCAGAGAGCGCATAAATCATCAGCAGGTTCAGCGCGACGTTCACACCAGAGACCTTTGCTGCTTCAGGGTTGCCGCCGATGGCGAAGATGTTTTTGCCAAAGCGAGTTTTATTCCACAGGATCCAGACGAACGCTACCGCGATTAACGCATAGAAGGTGATATAGGAGAGCCTGAAGCTGCCTATGGCAAGAAACCCTTGCGTAAAGGTCGAGAAGCCGCTGTCGAAGCCGGAAATCGGCGACGCGCCCACGAAGTCGTAATACAGGGAGTTAATACCGTAAACGATAATCATGGTGCCGAGGGTGGTAATAAACGGCGTTACGTTCAGGTAAGCGATAACAATGCCGTTAATCAGGCCGATAATGGCGCCGATGGCGCAGACGATAAGAATCACCACCGGAATCGGCATGGTCGCCATTTCCGGGAAGACTTTGTTGGCGTTTTCCATAGACTGCAAAAGCGTTGCCGCGACTACCGCCGCCAGGCCAACCTGGCGCCCCGCAGAAAGGTCGGTCCCCTGCGTCACAATAAGCCCCGCCACGCCGAGCGCGATGATAATACGCACTGAAGACTGGGTCAGAATGTTACTTAAGTTAAGCAGGCTTAAAAAAGTGGGATCCTGGAAAATAATAATGGCCAGCAACACTAAAAGAACGACGTAAATACCGCCTTCTTTCAGATAAGTGAGAAAACTCTTCTTATTTAACGCACTCATGAGGAGCCCCTGATATTAAAGGTGCAAAGACGCAAGACGCAAAATTTCATTTTGCGTTGTCGTTTTGGTGTCAACAATTCCGGAGACGAGGCCATTGCTCATTACCAGAATACGATCGGTTATCCCTAACAGCTCTGGCATTTCGGAGGAGATAATAATGATCCCTTTGCCTTTTTTCGCCAGTTCAGCAATAAGCTGATAAATTTCAAATTTCGCGCCTACGTCAATGCCGCGCGTTGGTTCATCGAGCATTAATATTTCCGGTTGCGTCAGCAGCCAGCGGCCAATAATTACTTTTTGCTGGTTGCCGCCGGAAAGCGAACCAATTTGCGTGCGGTGTCCTGGCGTTTTTACGCGCATGGAATCGATAACCCACTGGGTATCGCTTTTCATGCGGGAATTATCCAGCAGACCGATTTTGTTTTTGTAGTTGCGAATATTGGAGATCAGGGAGTTAAAACCGATGTCCAGATAAGCGTAAATCCCCGTTGAGCGACGCTCCTCGGTCACCAGCGCAAAGCCGTGATTAATGGCTTCGTTCGCGGTGTGGTTATTAATCTGTTTGCCGTGCAGGGTAATGGTGCCCGCCGATTTTTCGCGGATGCCAAATAATGTTTCCACAATGTCGGTGCGTCGTGCGCCTACCAGGCCTGCGATGCCGAGAATTTCTCCTTTATGCAAGTCAAAGGAGACATCGCGGATAGAAGGCTGGCGCAGCGAAGTCAGGTTGCGCACTTCAAGAATCACTTCGCCCGGTTTGTTCTCTTTATCCGGGAAGCGCTGGTTGAGCGAGCGGCCTACCATCATGGCGATGATCTTATCCATATCCAGCCCTTCCAGCGGCTGGGTGGCGATCCACTGTCCGTCGCGCAAAATCGTAATTTCGTCGCAGAGCTGGAATATCTCTTCCATTTTATGGGAGATATACACAATGCCGCAGCCGCGCTCTTTCAGCTTGCGGATAATTTTAAAGAGATGGTTTACCTCTTTTTCCGTCAGCGAAGAGGTCGGCTCATCCATGATGACGATTTTGGCGTCGTAGGAGAACGCTTTGGCGATTTCAATCATCTGCATCTGTGAAACAGAAAGCGTGCCGACGCGCGCGCGGGGATCGATATCAATATCCAGCTCGTCGAAAATCGCTTTGGTATCACGATACATTTTGTCCTGATCGACAAAAACCCCTTTGGTGGGGTAGCGACCAAGCCACATATTGTCCATAACGGAGCGCTGAAGAACCAGGTTTAATTCCTGATGCACCATGGAAATACCATTTTCCAGCGCTTCTTTGGCCGAATGAAAATCAATTTCTTTTCCCAGGAAAAGAATGCTGCCGGAATCTTTTTGATAGATCCCAAAAAGACACTTTAATAACGTTGATTTACCCGCGCCGTTCTCCCCCATTAATGCATGAATGGAGTGAGGACGAACTTTTAAATTAACGTTATCGAGTGCCTTAACGCCCGGGAAAGACTTGTTGATATTGGTCATTTCCAACAAGTATTCGCCTGACGACTGCGTAGTATTGCTGACCATAATTATACCTGGCTGCGAGAGTGTTGGCTTTGCATGGCACGGTTTAAAAGGGGCGCCTGCGCGCCCCAAAAAAGTATTACTTAATCTTATTTGCTGGAGAACTGCGCCAGATTGTCTTTATCAACGCCGACGTAAGGAATACGTACGACTTTGTTTTCAATTTTCCAGTTGGTGCCGTCAGCAGCGCCTTTGCCCTGCGCCAGGTTTTTCGCCAGATCGAAAGTCGCTTTCGCCTGGTTGTTGGCGTCGTTCAGCACGGTGCCGGCCATCGCGCCGGATTTCACCAGCGCCAGCGCTTCCGGCAGGGCGTCAACGCCGAAGACCGGGACGGAAGATTTGTTGTGCGCTTTCAGCGCTTCTACCGCGCCCATCGCCATTGCGTCGTTGTTAGCAATCACGACTTCAATTTTGTTCGCGTTCGGGCCGGAGAGCCAGGCGTCCATTTTGTCTTTCGCCTGAGCGGTGTCCCACATAGCGGTATCTAACGCCAGCTGCTGGGTTTTGATGCCTTTATCGTTCAGCTCTTTGATAACGTAAGTGGTACGCGCTTCGGCATCCGGGTGGCCCGGTTCGCCTTTCAGCAGCACGAACTGGATCTGGCCGTCTTTGTTCAGGTCCCAGTTTTTGTTAGCGCCCCAGTGCTTGGCGATGAGATCGCCCTGGATAACGCCGGATTCTTTGGAGTCGGTCCCTACATAAAAAGCTTTGTCGTAGCTGTCGAGCGCTTTGCGTGAAGGTTCTTTGTTATAGAAAACCACCGGCACGTTCTGGCCGCGCGCTTTTTCAATCACGGTGCCTGCCGCAGCCGGGTCAACCAGGTTGATGGCCAGCGACTTCACGCCTTTAGCCAGCAACACGTCAATCTGGTCATTCTGCTTGGACTGGTCGTTCTGCGAGTCGTTCATCAGCAGTTCAACGTCCGGAGTGGCTTTTGCTTCTTTTTCAATGGCCTTGCGTACTACGGACATGAAGTTATCGTCATACTTATAAATGGTCACGCCAATACGGTCAGCAGCCTGAGCAGCGGTGCCAAACAGCATGCAGGACATAACGGCAGACAGAGTAAGGACCTTCTTATTCATGGTATCTCCGGTTTTATGCAGGGTAGTTCTGATGAAAAACGGGCGGCGGGGTAGTAATGTTAAAAGAGTGTTACTAACCACCGAAGCTCACTTTAAAATTTTCTTCCCTGATCGATAACGCTCCAGCACTGCTTTTTTTGATTGTTTTTGGACCGTAAACCATGCTCTTAGCGCAACGCTGCTGTTACATAGTGTTTCAGCCTTTAAAACGCTGACATCATAGACCAGCGTAATGTTAATATACTGTGAATTTACTCACAGATTGAAAGCGGTTACATCACGCTCGTTTATAAACTAGTGATCGGCCCCACACTTTGCTTCACCGCCACGGAATGGCGACGCACCAGGGTCGGCATAAAACAGTGGCTGGCCTGTAAATCCAGCTCTCCTGCGGCGCCAAGCAGCGCCAGTTCTGTCGCGAGCCGCGCCATTGAAACAATGGGATAGCGCACGGTAGTGAGTTGCGGATCGGTGTAACGGGCGATGGGAATATCATCAAAACCAATAAGTGACAAATGCTGCGGCACCGCAATGCCGTTATCTTTAAGCGCCGTGAGCGCGCCCGCCGCCATGCTGTCGTTATAGGCAAACACGGCGGTGAGTTGCAGATTGCGGCCTAACAGTTCCACCATCGCCGCCTCGCCGCCCTGCATATCCGGGCTACCCATGCCGATCCAGCTTTCCGGCGCAGACACCCCCTGCTCCGCCAGCGCCCGCAGCCAGCCTTCTTTACGCTGGTCGTCATCTTCAATGCGGTGAGCGGAAGCCAGATAGCCGATGCGCTGATGGCCGTTGCTTTGCAGCATGCGGGTTGCCATCATCGCCCCGCTGATGTTATCAAGCCCTACGCAGCGATGCGCATAGCCCGGCACGATGCGGTTGATAAGCACCATACCGGGAATTTGCTCAAGAAAGCTGGCAAGTTCTTCATCGCAAAGCGCTTTTGCGTGCACGATTAACGCGCTGCAACGCTGGCGAATCAGCACTTCAATGGCATGACGCTCTTTTTCCGCTTCGTGATAGCTGTTGCCGATGAGCACATATTTATTATGCTGCTGAGCGACCGTATCCACCGCTTTCACCAGCGCGCCGAAAAAGGGGTCGGAAACATCCATGACCACGACGCCGATGGTGTCGCTGACCTGCGTGGCCAGCGCCTGGGCATTAGCGTTTGGCCGGTAGCCAAGCTGGCTGACCGCCTGCATAACGTTTTCACGCGTTTCAGGACTCACCAGCGCGCTGTTATTGAGGACTCGGGAGACGGTAGCGACAGAGACGCCCGCAAGCCTTGCGACGTCACGAATAGTGATCATGGCGATCACCTTTAAGTAATTGGCAGCGATTCACGAATACCCCCTGTGTAAGCCTGGGGGCTATTCTCGCAGCGCAAAGCCAGGCGCTACGTGAAGCGCATCACAGCGCTGGAAACGGTTACATGCGAAATGTTAACGATTGTGATCCAGATCGTTATCTGGTTGTTTGCGAGAGGGAGACGCCAGAGGCCCGGGCGGTAAGCTGGCGCCACAGCCATTCAACCGGCCCCTGCCGGAAACGACGCAGCCAGAGCACGGAGAAAAGCAGGTTAACGCTCCAGACCGCAGGCACGAAAGCCAGCAGCTGCAACCGGTCGAACTTCATAAACAGGCCGAAGCGATGAAACAGCGTGATGCAAATCAGCGATTGCAGCAGGTAGTTGGTCAGCGCCATGCGTCCAACGCACGCCAGCGCGCCGGTGAACTTTAGCTTTGCGAGCGAAGGCCAGAAGCTGTAAATCAGCGCCGCGTAGCCAAGGGTCTGTAACGGCGCGCTGATTTCACGCGGCGCCTGCAAATAAAACGCGGTCCAGCGGTAATCCCAGCCAAGCCGCCACTGCGCGATGACCGCAGGCAGATTAATCAGCAGACCTGCGGCAATAAGGATCAGGCCGGTGCGGCGATAGTGTTGCAGGCTGAACTCGCCGCGCAACCAGCCGCTGCGCATCAGCGCCGCGCCGATAAGCATCATGCCCGCCAGTTGCCAGCCATACTGCGCGCCCAGCGCGAGCAAACTTGAAGAGAGCAAATCAAGCCGGTTGTCGATAGCTTCCAGGCCGCCCTTCAGCTTCCAGTACTGCTCGTATTGCAGGTTTGCCGCGTCCGGCAGCCACGAGCGATTTATCTGATCGCCTGTGATGGCGCCAAGCAGGAGCAAGATCCCCACGCCCATGAGGTAGAGCATCACGCCGGTATTAAACAGCGATTTCGCCCCCGGCGCGTCGCGCACCATTCGCCAGCTGACAAGCCCCACCAGCCCGTAAGCCAGCAGGATATCGCCATCCCAGAGGAAAACGGCATGCAGTAAGCCGAAGATCGCAAGCAGGCTTAAACGCGCCTGGATCCAGCGTTTTCCGCGCACCAGCAGCATTTGCAGGCCCGCGCCGAACAGCAGAGCAAACAGGGTGAGGAATTTAACCTGCGCGAAGAGATCCATCAGCGCCCAGGTCCAGGCGTCGCGGCTTGTCGCCTCGCCATACCAGGCGGGATTGAGGTAGGCCGCCTTCGGCAAGCCGAAGGCGTTAATGTTTAACAGCAGGATGCCAAGAATGGCGACGCCGCGAACCACGTCCAGCGTGACGTTTCTTGCCATGGCAGCCTGCCCTGTCGCTTAGCTGGAGTGGCGCACGGCGCGCAGAAACTCCTGGCGCGTGTTCTGACTGGACTTGAACAGCCCGCCAAGCGAAGTCGTGGTGGTAGCGCTGGTCGCATCGCGAATGCCGCGCGCTTTCACACAGTAATGCACCGCATCAATTGAAACCGCCACGTTGTTGGTGCCAAGCAGCGTTTGCAACGCGACCAGCACCTGCTGCGTTAAGCGCTCCTGCACCTGCGGGCGCTGAGCGAAGAACTGTACGATACGGTTGAGTTTTGACAGGCCAATCACCGAATCTTTCGGGATATAAGCCACGGTGGCTTTGCCATCGATAGTCACAAAATGGTGTTCGCAGGTGCTGGTCAGCGTGATATCGCGCACCGTGACCATCTCATCCACGTTCATTTTGTTTTCAATGACGGTGATTTTCGGGAAATTCGCGTAGTCCAGGCCGGAGAAAATCTCGTCGACATACATCTTGGCGATGCGGTGCGGCGTTTCCATCAGGCTGTCATCGCTCAGATCGAGATTAAGCAGTTGCATAATCTCGGTCATATGACCGGCGATAAGGCGCTTGCGGGTTTCGTTATCCAGCTCGTGCAATGGCGGGCGCAGCGGCGTCTCCAGCCCACGCGCAACCAGCGCCTCGTGTACCAGGGCAGCTTCTTTTGAGAGTAATGACATCTTTATTTTTCTCCAGCAGGTGTGACCAGCCTTTGCCGCAGGGGCAAAGTGAGCGTTCATTGTGCGTGAGCGGACGCACATAATCCAGTAGCGGGACCGATAATTATTGGGATTGACGATTCCTTTGATCGTCGCGCCGCCAGACCAGCGCGCCGCCGATGACCAGCGCAGCGCCGGCAATCCATAGCGCAGGCTCCAGCCTGCCGGTGAGAAAAGTGGAAACGGCTGAGGTCATCGGCCCCACAAGCTGACCCACCGCATAGCCGGTGGTAAGCAGCCCTGCGAGATACCGCGTATGCTCCGGCGCCAGTTCCCGCCCGTAGTGTAACGAAAGCTGCACGGCGCAAAGAAAGCCGCCGCCCACCAGCAGCGCGCCGATAACCAGCCCGTTAATGCCCGGCAGCCATGCGGCGGCCACCACGCCCGCCGCCTGTAGCCACAGCACCACCGCCAGCCGCTGATTGCTTTGCAACACGCCGCGAAGCAGGATGCTGAGCGCGATGCCGATGACCGAAGCGCCGCCGAACACAGGCCAGACAAACTGCGCGAACAGGCTGCCGGGAAAACGCGCCGCCGCCATTTGCGAAAGAAAAGTAGCAGGCAGTATGTAACCAAACCCGGCAAGGCTGTAGCTCCAGACCAGCTTTTTCAGGCCGGAGGTTAAGCGCAGCGGCGCAGGCTGGCTGCCGGGGCGGTGAAGTTGCCCCCGGCGCGGCAGGTTGCGGGCGACAAGCGCGATAAACAGCAACGCCAGCACGCCGTAAATAAGCCAGCCCTGCTGCGCGCTAAGCCCGGCGCCGTGTATCCAGACGGCCAGCAGACCGCTGATGGCGATGCCTGCGCCTGGTCCTGCGAACACGGCCGCGCTAAGCCCGGGCCTGCCGAAATGCGCGAGCTGCTCGTTGGTCCAGGCGGCCATTAACACCAGCCCCCAGCCGCTCATACAGCCAATCGCAAAGCGTAGTAGCGCGTGCGGCCAGGGCCCGGCGACAAAGGCGGAAAGCAGCGTCAGCAAGACCGCGCCGCCGATGCCCGCCCACAGGCGAAGCTCCACCCGCGTTTTTGCCCGCATCGCATCCCATGCGCCTGCCAGATACCCCAGATAGTTGGCGGCCGCCACCAGACCCGCGCTGGTGAGCGTTAACTGCCCCTCCCCCACCATCAAAGGCACCTGCGGCGTAAAGGCGAAACGTCCAATCCCCATGACGACAACCAGTGCAAGAAATCCGGTGAGTGCAATCCGCAGCGCCACAGCGCCCCCATTTGTTAAAATAAAGTTACCGCTATGATGCAGCATGGCTTCTGGAAGGTGAAGTGAAACTTGTTCACCCGCCAATGAGCGTTTGCGCTATGCTGTTCAGCTACTTATAAGGAGCCGCCTATGGAACTGCTCGACGAGCATCGCTGTTTTTCCGGCCAGCAGCAGCGCTGGCGACATCATTCTGAGACGCTCAATTGCGCCATGATCTTCAGCATTTTTCTGCCGCCTGAAGCCGACTCCCCGCCGCCGGTGCTTTACTGGCTCTCCGGCCTGACCTGCACCGATGAAAATTTCACCACCAAAGCGGGCGCGCAACGCGTGGCGGCTGAACTTGGCATTGCGTTAGTGATGCCGGATACCAGCCCGCGCGGCGACGACGTGGCGGACGCCGAGGGGTACGACCTCGGCAAAGGCGCTGGCTTTTATCTTAACGCCAGCGAAGCGCCGTGGGCATCGCACTATCGCATGTATGATTACCTGCGCGATGAGCTGCCGGGGGTTATCGCTGAAAACTTCAGGGTCGCTGACCGCTGTTCCATTAGCGGCCATTCCATGGGCGGCCACGGGGCGCTGATTATGGCGCTGAAAAATCCGGGGCGCTTTCGTTCCGTTTCCGCTTTCGCCCCTATCGTCAACCCGGCGGCCGTGCCGTGGGGGAAAAAAGCGTTCACCGCGTATCTGGGCGAAGATGAAAATCTGTGGCGGGAGTGGGACAGCTGCGCGCTGATGGAAAACGCCGCGCCTGAACAGGCTATCCCTACGCTTATCGACCAGGGCGACAGCGATCCGTTCTTTGGCGAGCAGCTCCAGCCGGAGCGGCTTGATGAAGCGGCGCGCGAAGCGGGCTGGCCGTTAACCCTGCGCATGCAGCCGGGCTACGACCATAGCTACTGGTTCATCGCGACCTTTATTGAAGAGCATTTGCGCTTTCACGCGCAGCATTTGCGTTAAGCGCGCAGCCGCGGTCACGGCGGACGGCGCATTGCTGAGCGCCTCTGCCAATACGGTGCGGCACCACAATAAAAAAGGGCGCTTATCGCGCCCTTTTCATTACTTCTTCAGATGTTCCGGAAAGGTCATTTCGCTGTAGCGTACGAAATGGGTTCCCCGGGTCCACTTGTAGCCGAACCAGATAATCAGGAACAGCGGAATGCCGATATAGGTTGCCGCGACCGCCGTCCAGTCAATGGTATCTTCCAGGAAAGCCTGATAGTTCTGGCCCAGCGTGATGATAAGACAGAGCACGAAGGCGAAAATCGGCCCCAGCGGGAAGAAACCGGAGCGGTACGGCAGATCGTTAATGTCATTGCCCTGCATCACATAGCCGCGACGGAAGCGGTAGTGGCTGATGGCAATGCCAAGCCAGGCGATGAAGCCCGTCATCCCGGACGTATTAAGCAGCCACAGGTAAACGGTCTGGTTGCCAAACATAGAGGTGAGGAAGCAAAGCCCGGCAACCACCGTGGTGGCATACAGCGCGTTGCGCGGCACGCCGCCTTTTGAAAGCTTTGAGAAAATGCGCGGCGCTTTGCCGTCGCAGGCCAATGTATAAAGCATGCGGGTGGAGGCATACATGCCGGAGTTACCCGCAGAAAGTACTGCCGTGAGGATAACCGCGTTCATGATAGCCGCTGCGCCCAACAGGCCGGCATGTTCAAACACCAGGGTGAACGGGCTGACGCTGATGTCTTTAACATCATTGCGCAGCAGGCTCGGGTCGGTATACGGAATAATCAGGCTGATGATAAGAATGGCGAAGACATAGAACAGCAGGATACGCCAGAAAACCTGACGCACCGCGCGCGGAATGTTTTTCGCCGGATCTTCAGATTCACCCGCCGCGATGCCGATAAGCTCGGTGCCCTGGAAAGAGAAGCCGACAATCATCGCCACGCCAATCATCGCGGCAAAACCGCCAGCAAACGGCGCTTCGCCCACTTGCCAGTTGCTCCAGCCCGCCGGTTCGGCGCCTTTGAAGATGCCGACGATCATCGCAATGCCGACCAGGATAAAGATAATGACGGTCGCCACTTTGATGAGCGAGAACCAGTACTCCGCCTCGCCAAAGCCTTTTACCGAAATGTAGTTAAGCAGGAACATAATGCCGAGGAAGACAGCGCTCCAGATCCAGCCTGGCGTATCAGGGAACCAGTAGCTCATCACAAGCTGCGAGGCCACGAGATCGACGGCGATCGTCACCGCCCAGTTGTACCAGTAGTTCCAGCCCAGCGCGAAACCGAAGCCTTCTTCCACGTAATTCTGGCCATAGGTCGCGAACGAGCCGGATACCGGCATATAGGCCGCCAGCTCGCCGAGGCTGGTCATCAGGAAATAGACCATCAGGCCGATGAGTATGTAGGAAAAGAGCGCGCCGCCGGGGCCCGCCTGAGAAATCGTCGCGCCGGATGCGACAAAAAGCCCTGTGCCGATGGAGCCGCCGATGGCGATCATCGTCAAATGACGCGCCTTCAGTTCACGGCGTAGCGCAGGCGCTTGTGTGGTTTTAGATTCGGAAACCATATAAAAATAATGCCCATCCATCAAAAGAGGCGCGATTGTAGCAGACTCAAACCGAAGCGCCTGGTGGAAATACGCTGTTATAAGAGACGTTCATGATAGCCGCTGGATCATAAGTAAAGCAGCGGCGCGAAGGAAATGTGCAAATTTTTTCTTATGACCGACGGCGCCAGTAAGCCGCCGGGTTCAGGGCTCGCAATAGCGCAAAAAGCGCTGCAACGCGTTGGAAAGGTGCTTCTGACGATGATGAATGCGGTAAAGCGTGCGCGTCAGGCGCGGCAACGGCGCGTTTATCTCCACCAGCGAGCCGGTTTCCAGCTGCTCGGCAATGACCCGGCGCGACAGACAGCTTATGCCAAGCCCGTGGCGAACCGCGTGCTTAATGGCTTCGGAGTTGCCAAGCTCCATCGCCAGCACGAACTGCGGCAGGTGCGATAACAACAGATAGTCGACGATTTCGCGCGTGCCGGAGCCTTTCTCGCGCAGGATCCAGGGCGCGGCGGCGAGGCGCTCCAGCGTGACCTCTTCATTTAATAGCGGGCTGGCGGGCGAGGCGAAGATCACCAGTTCATCTTCAAGCCAGGGTTCAGTCACAATCTCCGCCATATGGCACGGCCCTTCAATAAGCCCGATGTCGACGCGAAAATCGGCGACGGCGTTGATCACATCCTGACTGTTGCCAACGCTCATCTCCAGCGGCAGCGAGGGAAAGTCGCGGCGATAGCGGGCAATCACTTCCGGCAAAATGTAGTTGCCAATCGTGCTGCTGGCGTAAACGCGAATAGCGCCATTTTCTTCGCGAAAGAGCTGCTCTATTTCGCCCGCCTGCTCAAGCAGCGCGACCGCGCGCGGATAAAGCAGCCTGCCATGTTCATTGACCACCAGTCGTTTGCCCACGCGGTCAAAAAGCTGTACGCCGAGCTGGCCTTCTAAATCGGTTAACGCCGCGCTGACGGCCGATTGCGACAGCGCCAGCATTTGCGACGCCTGCGTGGTGGAACCGCTTTTCAACACTTCGGCAAACACCTCGAGCTGACGCAGAGTGATATGCATGGTTGGCCTCAACAGTAAGCTTTCTTACCACTTATGATGATTAATTATAAATATATAATCAATTTTATTTTTAAGCCGCCGGGCCTTACGCTTCTGCTGACAAAAGGAGAAGGCTATGACAACACAGATACTTCATAAACGGCGGCACACACTAGTGCATTATCTCCCGGGTCTGGCGCTTACTGCGTTGATAACCGGCCTGGCGCTGTGGGCAGGCGCTATTCCGGCGGTTTCGGCCACGGGCTTCAGCGCCCTGACGCTCGCTATTCTGGGCGGCATGGTCATCGGCAATACGGTTTACCCTCGCCTCTGGCAGCCGTGCGACGCTGGCGTGCTGTTCGCCAAACAGCATTTACTACGACTGGGCATTATTCTTTATGGCTTTCGCCTGACTTTTGCGCAAATCGCTGATGTCGGCGCGAGCGGGTTGCTCATTGATATTCTCACGCTCAGCAGCACTTTTTTCCTCGCCTGCTGGCTTGGAAAAAACGTTTTCCGGCTTGACCGTGAAACCAGCTGGCTGATTGGCGCGGGCAGCAGCGTCTGCGGCGCGGCGGCCATTCTCGCCACTGAGCCAGTCATTAAAGCGCAGGCCAGTAAAGTAACCGTAGCGGTGGCGACGGTAGTGATTTTCGGCACCCTGGCCATCTTTCTCTACCCCATAATGTGGCCCTGGCTTAACGCCTTTTTCTCGCCTGAAACTTACGGCGTTTATATGGGTTCAACCATGCATGAGGTGGCGCAGGTGGTGGCCGCAGGCCATGCCGTAAGCCCCGAGGCGGAAAATGCGGCGGTTATCGCGAAAATGCTGCGCGTCATGATGCTCGCCCCCTTCCTGCTTTTCCTGGCGGCGCGGGTAAAACAGCTGGCCCCTGCGGGCGACGGCAAGCGCAGCGCCATCACGATCCCGTGGTTCGCTATCCTGTTTATTCTGGTGGCGGTGTTTAACTCTTTCCATCTGCTGCCGCAAAAAGCGGTGGATGCGCTGGTGCTGCTCGACACCGTGCTGCTGGCGATGGCGATGGCCGCGCTCGGCATCACGACGCACCTCAGCGCGCTGAAAAAAGCGGGCGTGCGGCCGCTGCTGATGGCGCTTACGCTCTTTTTCTGGCTGATCGCGGGCGGCGGCGCGATTAATGTTGTGGTGCATCGATTGATGGCATAAACCGGCACGCGCTTTCCCGGCCTTTCCCGCTATGATAAAACGTTCCCCCTTTGCGGGTATGACAGGAGAGAAAGATGAAGTTTATTGGAGCGCATGTCAGCGCCTCCGGCGGGCTTGCCAACGCCGCCATCCGCGCCGCCGAGATTGGAGCAACAGCCTTCGCGCTGTTTACTAAAAACCAGCGTCAATGGCGTGCCGCCCCGCTCACTCCGGCCATTATTGAGGAATTTAAAGCCGCCTGTGAAAAACATGGCTATGGCCCGGGACAGATCCTGCCGCACGACAGCTTTTTGATTAACCTCGGCCATCCGGAAGCGGAAGCGCTGGAAAAATCGCGCAAGGCGTTTATTGATGAGCTGACGCGCTGCCAGCAGCTGGGGCTAACGCTGCTGAACTTCCATCCGGGCAGCCATTTACAGCAGATAAGCGAAGAGGCGTGCCTGTCGCGCATTGCGGAATCGGTCAATATCGCGCTTGACCAGACCGAAGGGGTGACCGCCGTGATTGAAAATACCGCGGGTCAGGGAAGCAACCTCGGTTTTCGTTTTGAACATCTGGCGGCGATTATCGACCAGGTGGAAGATAAATCTCGCGTCGGGGTCTGCATCGATACCTGCCACGCTTTTGCGGCGGGTTACGACCTGCGTAGCGAAGAAGCGTGCGAAAAAACGTTCGCCGAGTTTGAGCGTATCGTCGGCTTTAAGTATTTACGCGGCATGCATTTGAACGACGCGAAAAGCGCTTTTGCAAGCCGGGTAGACCGCCATCACAGCCTCGGCGAGGGCAATATCGGCCATACGCCGTTTCGCTGGCTGATGCGCGACAGCCGCTTCGACGGCATACCGCTGGTACTGGAAACCATCAACCCGGATATCTGGGCAGAAGAGATTGCCTGGCTTAAGGCGCAGCAAATCGATACCGCTACCGCCTGAAATGCGTGGCCAAAAAAAAGCTCCCCGAAGGGAGCTTTTTTATTGCGCGAACCTTACGCGGTTTTGGCCGCCAGCTCCGCTTCCGGACGCTTAAGGAAAGCGTAAGCCAGACCCGACACCAGCGTACCGGCGACGATGGCGATCAGATAACCCAGCACCGGTGTGATGGCGCCCGGGATAAGCAGTACGAAGAGACCGCCGTGCGGCGCCATCAGCTTCGCGCCTACCGCCATGGAGATAGCGCCGGTTACCGCCCCGCCCACAATGCAGCACGGGATAACGCGCATCGGGTCGCGGGCCGCGAACGGAATAGCGCCTTCGGAGATAAAGCACAGGCCCAGCACCAGCGCCGCCTTGCCCCCTTCCTGCTGGCCTTTGTCGAACTTACGACGCGCCACCAGGGTCGCAATGCCCATCGCCAGCGGCGGAACCATACCGGCCGCCATAATCGCCGCCATCGGCGCGTAAACCTGGGAACTCAGCAACCCTACGCCAAATGCGTAAGCCGCTTTGTTCACCGGGCCGCCCATATCAGTACACATCATGCCGCCAAGAATGGCGCCCAGCAGTACTGCGTTTGCGGTTCCCATGCTTTGCAGCCATGCGGTCAGGCCAGCCAGAATTTTCGCCACCGGCGTACCGATAACGTAAATCATCGCCAGACCGACAATCAGGCTTGAGAACAGCGGGATAATAAGGATAGGCTTCAGCGCCTCCATGCTCGGCGGCAGCTTCAGCTTGCCGCTGATCGCTTTCGCGACATAACCGGCAAGAAAGCCTGCGAGAATACCGCCGATAAAACCGGAGCCGGTGCTGACAGCGAGCATGCCGCCAATCAGCCCTGGCGTCAGACCCGGACGGTCTGCGATAGAAAAGGCGATAAAACCGGCCAGAACCGGCACCATGAGAGCAAACGCCGAGCCGCCGCCGATTTTCATCAGCGCCGCCGCCAGCGTCCCTTCCTGTTTGAACGCTTCAATACCGAAGACAAACGAAAGCGCAATCAGCAGGCCGCCTGCGACAACCATCGGCAACATGTAAGAGACGCCGGTCAGCAGGTGACGATAAGCGCCGCCGCCCTGCGATTTCTGGTCCGCAGACGCGGAAGATGCCTGGCCGGAAGGCTGATACGGTTTCGCTTCAGCCAGCGCTTTATCGAACTCCTGGGCGGTTTTTTTCAGCGCCAGACCCGTAGAGGTGCGGTACATCGGTTTGCCGGCAAACTTCGCCAGGTCCACTTCGATATCCGCCGCGACGATCACCAGATCCGCCTGCGCCACCTCTTCCGGCGTAATAGCGTTGCCTGCGCCTACGGAGCCGCGGGTTTCCACTTTGGCCCACCAGCCGCGTTTTTTCGCTTCGGTTTCGATGGCTTCCGCCGCCATAAAGGTATGCGCGACGCCGGTCGGGCATGCGGTTACCGCGACAATGCGTTTCTGACCGCCAGCCGTCGGCGCAGCGACCGGCGCTGCGACGGCCGGTGCGCGGTAAGGCTGCGCTTTTTCTTTGGCCTCGCCAAGGAAAAGCGCCGGATGCGCGACGGCGCGATCGATTTCGCCGACGAACACGTTTTTGCCGTTGAGCGAGCTGTCGGACGGCAGGTTTTTGCCAAGGACGATAACCAGTTCCGCGTCGTTCGGATTATCAGTCAGTTCAAGATGCGCTTTCTGCGCCGCCGCACCGAGCAGGGTCTTCGCCATATAGGCGCGAGCCTGGCCGAGCGCGGAGTCAATAATCAGCAGCGTTTTCATTATGCCTCTCCTGCTGTCAGTTAAAAGGTTGTAAGTCGACGCGCGCCATCATCGCCGCCAACTGAGTGCGATCGGTCACCCCGACATTGCTCTGGCTGACGGCAAGGGCCGCCACCGCCGTGGCAAGACGTAACGTGTGCTCGCTTGATTCACGCATCAGCAGACCGTAAATCAGGCCGCCGACCATAGAGTCGCCGGCGCCAACCGTGCTGACCACTTCGCAGGCAGGCGGTTTGGCTATCCATTCACCGGATGCGTTAACCCATAAAGCGCCTTCCGCGCCGAGCGAGATAACCACATGGGCGATGCCTTGATCGCGCAGGGCGTGAGCCGCTTCAATCACGTCTTTCAGCTCCGGCAGCTTGCGCCCTGCCCAGATTTCCAGCTCGCGACGGTTAGGCTTCACCAGCCACGGCGCGGCTTTCAGGCCCGCCACCAGCGCTTCGCGGCTGCTGTCGAAAATAATGCACGGACACTGGCTGCGCAGGCGCGTCATCCAGTCGGTGAAGGCTTCCGGGCTGACGCCCGCCGGCAGGCTGCCGCTGACGCAGACCATGTCGAACTGACCAAGCCAGCTCAGAGAGTCATTAACAAACCGCTCCCAGTCCGCGCCGGTGACGTCAAAGCCGGAGAAGTTGAAGTCGGTCACTTCGCCATCTTTTTCCGTCAGCTTGACGTTAATGCGGGTGCGGCCCTGAACCACCTGAAAACGGTTGGCGATGCCCAGTTCGCTGAAAAGTTGCTGAAAGCCGTCCTGGTTATCTTTGCCAAGGAAGCCGCCGACGGTCACGTCGATGCCTAAGTCCTTCAGCACTTTTGCAACGTTGATGCCTTTACCCGCTGCGTGCAGGCCGGTGGTGCGCACGAGGTTGACTTCGCCGCGCTCGATTTCCGGCGTAAAGCCGACAAGATCATAGGCGGGGTTAAGGGTAATAGTAGCGACGCGTCTGCTCATGCTGCGCCCTCCCCGAGACCAGAAGCGATGGCTTCGCCGATGGCTTTCAGCGCGGCTTCAGCATCGTCGCCCTGCGCGGTAAAGCGCAGACGGTGGCCTTTCTTCACGCCAAGCGCCACCACCTTCATCAGGCTGCGGCCATTGGCCGGTTTGCCCGTACCGTCAAGGTTGACGACGGTGATATCGCTATTGAATTGCTTAATGGTATTTACCAGCATGGTGCCCGGACGCGCATGCAAACCGTGTTCGTTGCGTACGGTAAACTCAGCGCTCAGCACATCTTCTTTCAGCGCGTCGTCGCTGGTCAGCAACGCAAGCAGCGTCGGCGCATCGGCGCTCAGCAGACGGTCAGCTTTCTCGCTTAAGAGTATGTCGCTCAGGCGCTTAAGCACCGGCAGCGGCTGCTCATCCGCCATGGCGATCGTCACCAGCAAACCGACTTTTTCGCCGTTCGCTTCAAAAGCGTTTGCCGGGCGGCTTACCGCTACAGCGCTGGCAAGGTTGCCCTGCGCGCTGTCGGCAAACCAGACGCCCTGCCCTAAATTCAGCGGCGCGTCGGTGATTGCCTGGCTTACGAAGGCGGCATCCACTGCGCCGACGGCTTTCAGACGACCTGCGTTCAGCGCCTGCAACGTAACCAGATCGGTTGCGGCGACATCAAGGCTGAACATGTCATTATCAAGCTTCAGCGAATCGCCCTGTTTCTCGCCCATCAGCAACGCGCGCAGCTCTTCCGCGCTGGTGGTGGTTTTAAGCTGTTCAGCAATGGCGTCATCGCTTAACACATGCGTTAACTGACGCAACAGCCCCAAATGCTCATCGGAACTGGCGGCAATGCCGATAGCCACATAAGCCACCTGATCTTCGCCCCAGCGAATGCCCTGCGGAAACTGAAAAACCTGTACGCCGGTTTTCAGCACCTGGTCGCGGGTGTCGGTAGTGCCGTGCGGAATGGCGATGCCGTTGCCTAAGTAGGTGGAGGTTTGCTGTTCGCGGGCGAGCATGCCATTAACATAGCCTTCAGCCACATTGCCTGCTTTCACCAGCGCGTCAGCAACCTGACGGATGGCTTCTTCTTTATTGTTGGCGCTGGCGCCGGGATGGATATCCTGAACAGATAACTGGAACATGGTCTCCTCGCTTGCTGAAAGTGAATCGTTTCAGCCTTTCTGAGAAAAAAGGCGTTACCTTAAGTTTGTGAAAAGCTGAAGATAACGCTGAAACGTTTCAAGAAGTGTGAGGACTTCCGATACGCTCCGCAAGAAAAGCCGTTAAAGCGATGTTGATTTTTAGATGTGTCGCACATTTCCAGATCTTTACACTCTGTTAGCTGAACCGTTCTTCACCAATACCCTTTCTTCCTTTATGGATTTCAGCTTCACTTCAGCAAAAATTAAAACGCCTTTTTGATTATTCGTGTGGCGTATGATCCAGACCGCTGTTTATTTGTCAGCAAGGCGCGTAAACTTCGCCTTCCCTTGTGAACATGTTCGATTTTTATGCAAAACATTCCTGCTGCGGCGCGCCCGCGCTCGCTGGATGCGGCTTCCGCCTCTTTTTTAATTGTAGCTTTTTTAACCGGCATTGCCGGGGCGCTGCAAACTCCTACGCTTAGCCTGTTCCTGACAGAAGAAGTGCATGCGCGCCCGGCGATGGTGGGCTTCTTTTTTACCGGCAGCGCTATCATCGGCATACTGGTCAGCCAGTTTCTGGCGGGCCGTTCGGATAAAAAAGGCGACCGTAAATCGCTTATTTTCGTCTGCTGCCTGCTGGGCGCGCTTGCCTGCGTGCTTTTTGCATGGAACCGGAACTACTTCATTTTGCTGTTCGTCGGCGTTTTTTTGAGCAGCTTCGGCTCTACCGCGAACCCGCAGATGTTTGCGCTGGCGCGCGAGCATGCCGACCGGACCGGCCGCGAAGCAGTGATGTTCAGTTCAATATTGCGCGCGCAGGTGTCGCTGGCCTGGGTCGTGGGGCCGCCGCTGGCTTATGCGCTGGCGATGGGCTTCGGCTTTGAAGTGATGTATTTGAGCGCGGCAGCAGCGTTTGTTGTCTGCGCCCTGATGGTGTGGGGTTTTCTGCCTTCAATGCGTAAAGAGCCGCAGGCGACCTCCACCACGCTTGAAGCGCCGCGCCGCAATCGTCGTGACGCCCTTTTGCTGTTCGTTATCTGCACGCTGATGTGGGGCACCAACAGCCTTTATATTATTAATATGCCGCTTTACATCATCAATGAACTGCACCTGCCGGAAAAGCTGGCCGGGGTGATGATGGGAACCGCCGCCGGGCTGGAAATCCCCACGATGTTGATAGCGGGCTACTACGCAAAGCGCTTCGGTAAGCGTTTTTTGATGCGCGCGGCGATTGTCGGCGGCGTGCTTTTTTATATTGGCATGATCACGCTGACCAACCCGATAATGTTGCTCGCGCTGCAACTGCTGAACGCGATTTACATCGGTATTCTCGCCGGTATCGGCATGCTCTATTTTCAGGATCTGATGCCGGGCCAGGCGGGCGCTGCCACCACGCTTTATACTAATACAACGCGCGTAGGCTGGATTATCGCCGGTTCGCTTGCCGGGGTGATTGCGGAAATCTGGAACTATCACGCCGTTTTTTACGTGGCGCTGGTAATGACTGCCGCCGCGGTATGGTGTCTGTGGCGAATCAAAGATGTTTAGGGCGCGGTGAGCGCTTCAAGATGGATGAGATAGTCCATCGCCTGCTGGCGGCTGGCGCCGCACATCTCAAGCGCGGGTTGCAAACCGCCGCATACCTTCGGGCGCAGCGGAGAGCCGAACAGCTTACAGCGCTTGCGCTCGTCAAGCTGCACGCAGGGGGTATTCGCCGGCTTGCCCTCTGGCATTCCCGGAATGGGGCTCGATATTGAAGGCGCGGTACAGCAGGCACCGCAGTCGGGACGACATTCCATAATGACCTCAGCCGGGCAAACAGGCGCGGACTTTATCAGGCGCCGCCCGCAAAGACTATCGACTTTTTGCGCAACGCTGCGAAAGCGGTGAAATCCGCTTGCCTGGCTGGCGCCTCGCGAGTACCTTGTCGCGATATTTTCGCTATCCCAAATTAACAGGACACTTCGATGCCAAGAGCTAACGAAATTAAAAAAGGTATGGTGCTCAATTACAACGGCAAACTGCTGATTGTAAAAGACATTGATATTCAGTCACCGAGCGCGCGCGGCGCCGCCACGCTTTACAAGATGCGTTTTTCCGATGTGCGTACCGGTCTGAAAGTCGAAGAACGTTTTAAAGGCGACGACATTGTCGATACCGTAACCCTGAACCGCCGCTTCGTGGATTTCTCCTACATAGACGGCAACGAATACGTGTTCATGGATAAAGAAGACTACACGCCTTATACCTTCACGAAAGATCAGATTGAAGAAGAGTTGCAGTTTATGCCGGAAGGCGGCATGCCGGACATGCAGGTGCTGCTGTGGGACGGCCAGCTGCTGGCGCTGGAGCTGCCGCAGACCGTAGACCTGGAAATTGTGGAAACCGCGCCGGGCATTAAAGGCGCTTCAGCAAGCGCGCGCAACAAGCCAGCGACGCTGACGACTGGTCTGGTGGTGCAGGTGCCGGAATACCTCTCTGCGGGTGAGAAGATCCGTATTCATATTGAAGAAAAACGTTATATGGGCCGCGCAGACTAACAGGCCCGCGCGCCTGGCAGCATTTCGCTTGCCGGGCAATAAAAAACCGGCACGCTCGCCGGTTTTTTTATGCTTTTCTCAGGCCTGGTTGAGCCAGCCCGATTACAGCAGTTCAGGATATTTCGTCATTTTCAGCGCCAGCTCAACGCCGCGCACTTCAGCCATCCCCTTAAGACGCCCAATCGCCGAATAGCCGGGATTCGTTTTCTTACGCAGATCGTCAAGCATCTGGTGTCCGTGATCGGGACGGAACGGGATAGGACGCAAGTCGCCCGCTTTTTTACGGCGCAGTTCTTCCGTCAGGATCGCATTCACCACCGCCACCATGTTGACATCGCCGTTCAGGTGCGCCGCCTCATGGAAGGTTTTCGGGTTCGTTTCACGGCAGGTTGAACGCAAATGGGTGAAATGAATACGGTCGCCAAAAGTTTCAATCATCCGCACCAGGTCGTTATCCGCGCGTACGCCGTAAGAGCCGGTGCACATAGTGAAGCCGTTGTTAATGCTGTCTACGGTTTCTTTCAGCCACTGCATGTCTTCAATGGTCGAGACAATGCGCGGCAGACCAAGGATTGGACGCGGCGGATCGTCCGGATGCACCGCCAGGCGCACGCCCGCTTCTTCAGCAACCGGCACAATAGCGCGCAGGAAATAGGCCATATTCTCGCGAAGCTGGGCCTTATCAATACCTGAATATTCCGCAAGGCGGGCGCGGAATTGATCAAGCGTATAGCCCTCTTCCGCTCCCGGCAGACCGGCAATGATATTGCGCGTCAGCTTGTCGATTTCCGCTTCGCTGGCGTCGTTGAAGTAGGCCAGCGCCTGGCGCTGTTCTTCTTCGCTGTAATCCGCCTGCGCCCCTTCGCGCTTGAGAATATGCAGTTCGAAGGCGGCGAAGGCTATCTGGTCGAAACGCAACGCTTTTGAACCGTCGGGCAAAACATACTCCAGGTCCGTACGCGTCCAGTCGAGGATCGGCATGAAGTTATAGCAGACGGTATCGATGCCGCAGGCGGCAAGATTGCGAATGCTCTGCTGGTAGTTAGCGATATGCTTATCGAAGTCGCCGGTGTGGGTTTTAATCTCTTCATGCACAGGAATGCTTTCCACGACTGACCAGACCAACCCTTTTTCCGCCAGCAGCGCCTGACGCGCGCGGATCTCTTCCACCGGCCAGACTTCGCCATTCGCAATATGATGCAGCGCCGTTACTACGCCGGTCGCGCCTGCCTGACGTACATCATCCAGCGATACCGGATCGTTCGGGCCATACCACCGCCAGGTTTGTTCCATGACCATCCCCTCGTTAAGTTGTTATACCAATCAAAATAATGCTGATGACGACTACCATACATGTTTATGGATAACGGTCAAACCAGCCGCCACCATTGATTGATCCAGCTCACAAACCCCGGATATTTACGGCACACCAATTTAATTTGCTGTCATATAACTTTACACTGGTTTTGTTAAATGATGGTTAATAAGGTATGTACTAAATGAATACAATTGCCTCCGCAACGCTGCCCGATTCGGTCAAACGTCCCCGCTACGATCGCAGTCATTTACAGAGCCGCATCGTGCATTTCGGCTTCGGCGCGTTTCATCGCGCGCATCAGGCCTTGTTAACCGACCGGGTGCTTAATGAGCAGGGCGGCGACTGGGGAATTTGCGAAATCAGTCTGTTCAGCGGCGATAAGCTAATGAGCGACCTTCGCGCGCAGGATCATCTCTATACCGTGCTGGAAAAAGGCGCCACGGGCAACCAGGCGTACATTATCGGCGCCGTAAATGAGTGCCTTAACGCGAAGCTTGATGGCATGGAGGCAATCATTGAAAAATTTTGTGAGCCGCAGGTCGCCATCGTTTCCCTGACTATCACGGAAAAAGGCTATTGCATCGACCCGGCGACCGGCAAGCTTGATACGCACAACGAGCGCATCATTCACGACCTGGAAAACCCTCACCAACCGCATTCGGCTCCAGGTCTGCTGGTTGAAGCGCTGCACCGCCGCCGTGAACGGGGCCTTGCGCCTTTTACCGTGCTTTCCTGCGATAACATTCCTGATAACGGCCATGTCGTCCGCCAGGCCGTAGTGGGTATGGCGCAAAAACGCAGCCCGGAACTGGCGCAATGGATTAGCGAGCAAGTGACGTTCCCGGCGACGATGGTTGATCGTATCGTGCCCGCCGCGACCGACGAATCCCTTGCGGAAATTGCAGATACGCTGGGCGTGCAAGACCCTTGCGCGATTAGCGCCGAACCGTTCATTCAGTGGGTCATTGAAGATAATTTCGTCGCAGGCCGTCCTGCCTGGGAGACCGCTGGCGTGCAGCTGGTTGACGATGTCCAGCCCTGGGAGCAGATGAAGCTGCGTATGCTGAACGGCAGCCACTCTTTCCTGGCTTATCTGGGCTATCTGGCGGGATATCAACATATCAGCGATTGCATGCAGGACAGCCATTTTCGCCAGGCGGCGCGCCAGCTCATGTTGCAGGAACAGGCGCCGACGCTTCGCATTACCGGCGTTAACCTGGAGGAGTATGCGGACAGCCTGATCGAGCGTTTCAGCAACCCGGCGCTGAAACACCGCACCTGGCAAATTGCGATGGACGGTAGCCAGAAACTGCCGCAGCGCATGCTGGAAAGTATTCGCTGGCATCTTGCAAACGGCGGCGACTGGTCGCTGCTGGCGCTCGGCGTGGCGGGCTGGATGCGCTATGTCAGCGGCGTGGATGAAAAAGGCGAAGCGATAGACGTGCGCGACCCGCTGAGCGAAAAAATTCGTGAGCGGGTTGAAAACAGCGCGCCGGAGAATCGCGTTGACGCCCTTCTCGCTTTACAGGCGATTTTTGGCGCCGATCTGCCGCAAAATCCCATTTTCGTGCACAGCCTGAAGGCCGCCTGGCAAACGCTCTCCCGCCTCGGGGCCAAAGAAGCGGTCGCCCGCCTCGTCAGCCGCTAAATTTAACCATCCATGCTTTATAAGGGCGGCGTTCCTCGTCGCCCTTTCTTCTTTCTTCTCTTTGCTCTGGTTTTTAGAGACTATTGTTGTTTTCTCTTTTGTTCCGGAGCGCGCGTGACTAAAACCAACCTTATTACTGGCTTCCTTGGCAGCGGTAAAACCACCACGATTTTGCACTTGCTGGCGCAAAAAGACCCGGCGGAAAAGTGGGCCGTGCTGGTGAATGAATTTGGCGAAGTGGGCATCGACGGCGCCCTGCTTGCCGACAGCGGCGCGCTGCTTAAAGAGATCCCCGGCGGTTGTATGTGCTGCGTTAACGGGCTGCCGATGCAGGTTGGCCTGAATACCTTGTTGCGCCAGGGCAAGCCGGACCGTTTGCTGATTGAACCGACCGGACTTGGTCACCCGAAACAGATCCTCGATATGCTGACAGCGCCGGTTTATGAGCCGTGGATAGATTTGCGCGCCACCCTTTGTCTGCTCGACCCCCGCCAGTTGCTGGATGAAAAAAGCGTGAATAACGAAAACTTCCGTGACCAGCTGGCGGCGGCGGACATCATCATCGCCAATAAAAGCGATCGCGCCGACGAAGCCAGCAGCCAGGCGCTGGATAAATGGCGCGCTGAACAAGGGGAAGGCCGCGAGGTGGTATTCGCCACACAGGGAAAAATTGACGGCGCATTGCTTGATAAACCGCGCGAGAATCAGCGCGAGCTGCCGGTAAGCGCAGAACACAGCCATTCTCACCCCGGCAATCGCGGTCTGGCGGCGCTAAGCCTTGGGCAGAACCAGCGCTGGCGGCGCAATCTCAATCATGGCCAGGGCTACCATGCCTGTGGCTGGATTTTCGATGCCGATACGGTATTCGACACTATCGGGCTGCTGGAATGGGCGCGGCTTGCGCCGGTTGATCGTGTTAAAGGGGTGCTGCGCATTCCTGAAGGGCTGGTGCGTATTAACCGCCAGGGATTCGATTTAAATATTGAAACGCAGAATGTCGCGCCCCCTGACAGCCGCATTGAACTGATAACGCAAAATGAAACGGACTGGAACAGCCTGCAATCCGCTTTGTTGAAGCTTCGTTTAAGTTAGTGGGGCTAACTTTGCCCCTTTGCTGATTAAACTGTGACTCCGATCATGAAAACTCGTTTACCGCTTATCCTGCTGCTGAATGCCGCGGGCGTAGCGCTATTTCTTTCCTGGTTCCTGCCAGCTAACCATGGTTTCTGGTACGCCATTGATACGGGCGTCTTTTCATTTTTCAACCAGCAGCTGGCGGTGAACCGACCGTTCTTATGGTTCGTGGCTATTACGAATAATCGGGCGTTCGATGGCTGCTCATTGCTGGCGATGGGCGCGCTTATGCTTTGGCACTGGCGCCGCGGCCTGCCTGCTGAACGTCGCCGCATCGTGCTGATGGGCCTGGTCATGTTGCTGGTGGCCGTGGTGCTTAACCAGCTCGGCCAGAAACTTTTACCGGTTACGCGCCCCAGCCCGACGCTGACCTTTACCGGCATAAACCGCGTCAGCGAACTCTTGTCTATTTCAACCAAGGATGCGTCCAAAGACAGTTTTCCTGGCGATCATGGCATGATGCTGCTTATTTTCGCAGGGTTTATGTGGCGATATTTTGGTCAAAAAGCATTCGCCATCGCTTTAATTATATTTGCGGTTTTTGCTTTGCCGCGCATGATGATTGGCGCGCACTGGTTTACCGATATATTTGTAGGTTCACTTTGTGTTGTGCTGGTGGGGCTGCCCTGGTGTCTGTTAACCCCTCTTACGGATAAGGTTATTGACGCATTTGATCGCACCCTTCCCGGTAAAAAACAAACAATTTAATAACATTTAATTAAAATTATTATAAGCATTGTCATCAGGGATCGTTTTCGATCCCTGATTGTTTCAGCAGCGTTAATTTCAGTTAAATATCATTACCACGCTGACTATTATTTAATAATCTGATGATCAGGCTGTTTTTAGCGCTTTTCTGCCCTCTGTTACACAACTACACACTTTCCTTTTTTCACATCACAATTTCTTATAAAAAAAGCGATAAAACCACTCGCCAGACAGGGTTTGATCGGGTAATCTCGGTCTCGTTTTGCTTTCAAGGCTGCATTCGCGGCGCTGAAAATAAAAATGTGCGTTTCTGCACAATTTCGATCAATCGGAATTGTCTCATCACGCATGGGTAATTAGTCTCGTCACGTTTGGCATTTTTATAACGATATTTATCGTTAAGGACATCAAGGGAAAATAATTAATATGGTCAAATCTCAGCCGATTTTGAGATATTTTCTGCGGCTCGTACCCGCAGTCGCAGTTGCGGTACTGCTGTCCGCCTGTAGCTCAACCAACACCGCAAAGAATATGCATTCTGAGACGCATGCAGTCGGTAATAAAGATGGCTTTTTACTGCAAGCCTCTCAGGATGAATTTGAAAACATGGTCCGCAATCTCGACGTTAAGTCGCGCCTTATGGATCAGTATGCCAGCTGGAAAGGCGTCCGTTACCGTCTGGGCGGCAGCACCAAAAGCGGCATCGATTGTTCCGGTTTCGTACAACGTACTTTTCGCGAACAGTTTGGCTTAGAACTTCCGCGTTCTACCTATGAACAGCAGGAAATGGGTAAAAGCGTCGACCGCACGAAGCTTCGTACCGGCGATCTTGTACTCTTCCGCGCTGGCTCTACCGGCCGCCACGTAGGTATTTATATCGGTAATAACCAGTTCGTACACGCCTCCACCAGCAGCGGCGTCATGATCTCCAGCATGGACGAGCCTTACTGGAAAAAGCGCTATAACGAAGCGCGCCGGGTATTAAGCCGCAGTTAACATTGTCCCCCTTGATGACAAACGTTGACGAACAATAAAAAAACGCTGCTCCGGCAGCGTTTTTTTATTATCTGCGCCTGTGTAAAATTATCGCCAGCCGCTTTTCCGGCTACGTCAGCAGCACTACGCCAAACGCCAGCCTCGTCTATACGGGAGCCCGACCGAATGCCGTTAACCCATTTTTCTTCCAGGCTGTCGACGCCCAAAAAAATCGTGGCGAAAAGCGTTACCGTCGGCTTGCTTATCGCCCTGCTGGCGGGCGGTTTCTATACCCTCTATCTTCACCACAAGCGCGAACAAGCCTGGACGCTGCTGGCAAAAGATATCCAGCATTATCTCTCGCACTATTTTCACGAGCTGAAAACCACGGCGGATGCTTTACAGCCGCTGACGTTCGCCGATTGTTCAATGGTTTCTTCCGAGCTGACTTCCCGCGCCGCTTTTAACGTCAACGTACGGGCGTTTTTACTGATTCAGGATGACACTGCTTACTGTTCTTCAGCCATCGGCGCTATACGTCTGCCGCTAACAGAGCTAATGACGTCGATTGATCCTGACAAACCTGTCGACATGAATATCATCGAAGGCACGCCCATGGTGCCCGGCAAACCCGCTATCGCCATGTGGTTTCGTAACCCGGCGGATAACAGCCGCGGCATCTTCACCATTTTGAATGTTAATCTCACGCCTTATCTGCTCTTTACCGCTCGCCAGAGAGATATTACCGGGATTGCGCTGGTGGTGGGCAACGAGGCGCTGACAACATTTGAAACCGGTATCCTGCACACCGGAGATCTGCCCGGGAAGCCTTTACGCGCCGCCAGTATCGCCGGTTATCCTATGCAGATTTATCTCTACGGCAACGTCTGGCCAGTAGAAGATATCCAGCTTTCGGTGCTGACTGGCATCCTGAGCGGCCTGCTGGGCGGGGTGCTGACCGGCTATTTGCTCTACTCCCGCTCCCGTTCAGGTAAAGAAATTTTAACCGGCATAAAACGCAACCAGTTCTTTGTGATGTACCAGCCGGTTGTTGAATCTGGCGAACTGCGCATGACGGGCGTGGAGGCCCTGATGCGCTGGGAACACCCCGAAGCGGGGATGATCCCGCCCGATGCGTTTATCAGTTTTGCCGAAGCGCAGCAGCTTATCGTGCCGCTGACGCGCCACCTGTTTAAGCTCATCGCCGCCGATGCGCCGCAGTTGCAAAAAGTGTTGCCGCCCGGCGCCAAGCTTGGCGTAAACATCGCCCCGGGCCATTTGCACTCCGCCAGCTTTAAAGAGGATATTCGTCATTTCGCCGCCTCTTTGCCGCCCAACTATTTTCACATCGTATTTGAAATCACCGAGCGCGATATGATTCAGGAGAAAGAGGCGCTGGGCCTGTTTCAGTGGCTGCATGATGAAGGGTTTGAAATTGCGGTGGATGATTTTGGCACCGGCCACAGTGCGTTAATTTACCTTGAGCGTTTCAAACTGGACTATTTGAAAATCGATCGCGGTTTTGTTAACGCCATCGGCACCGAGACGCTCACCTCACCCGTGCTGGATGCCGTAATCACGCTTGCGAAGCGGCTTAATATGGACACGGTCGCCGAAGGGGTAGAAACGGCGGAACAGGCGAAATGGCTGCGCGAACAGGGCGTAACCTATTTACAGGGATATTATTTTAGCCGCCCGCTGCGCCTGGCGCAGCTTAGCCAGGCTTCGGCAATCCCGGAAAACGATTAGTCGCTCAACGGTTTCCCTCATCGCGTCCCTCCCTTATTATGCTCAAACCCTCCGCCAGTAGAGCAAGACCGGCACTGGCGATAATAAGGACTTTTTAACAGGCTATCTCATGTTTGCACGCGCGCTTGTAGTACTGCTGATCCTGTTTGGTGCGGCTTGTCATGCCGAACAAATCAATGAGAGCTACTCTCTGGCTGTTCTGGGAGAGCCTAAGTACGCCGTCAATTTCACCCATTTCGACTACGTTAACCCGGCTGCGCCAAAAGGCGGCAGCGTGACGCTTTCGGCTATCGGCACATTTGATAACTTTAACCGCTACGCCCTGCGCGGCAACGCCGCCGTGCGTACGGAGTCGCTTTACGACCCGCTGTTTACTACGTCAGATGACGAGCCGGGCAGTTATTATCCGCTGGTGGGAGAAATGGTGCGCTACCCGCAAGACTTCTCATGGGCGGAGGTAGAGATTAACCCGCGCGCGCGGTTTCATGACGGCACCCCCATTACGGCTGACGATGTCGCTTTTACCTTTCATAAATTCATGACGGAAGGGGTGCCGCAGTTTCGTCTTTATTACAAAGGGGCGACGGTGAAAGCCATCGCGCCGCTGACGGTGCGTATCGAACTGGCGAAACCAGGCAAAGAAGATATGCTGGGCCTGCTTTCGCTGCCGGTTATGCCCAAAAAATTCTGGAAAGATCACAAGCTCAGCGACCCGCTCGCCCGTCCGCCGCTGGCCAGCGGCCCGTATCGCCTTACCGATTTTCGCATGGGCCAGTACGTGGTCTATTCACGCGTTAAAGATTACTGGGCGGCGGACCTGCCGGTTAACCGCGGCCGCTGGAACTTCGACACGCTGCGCTATGACTACTATCTGGATGACAACGTCGCTTTTGAAGCGTTTAAAGCAGGCGCGTTCGATTTTCGTCCTGAAACCAGCCCCAAAAACTGGGCGACGCGCTATACCGGCAAGAACTTCGACAGCCATTACATTGTGAAAGAAGAGCAAAAGAACGAAGCGGCGCAGGATGCGCGCTGGCTGGCGTTTAATATTCAGCGCCCGATGTTCGCCGACCGCCGGGTGCGCGAAGCCATCACGCTCGCCTTTGATTTCGAATGGATGAACAAGGCGCTGTTTTACGGCGCTTACAGCCGCCCCGTCAGCTATTTTCAAAATACCGAATACGCAGCCCGCAATTATCCGGACGCCGCCGAACTTACCCTGCTCGCGCCGCTGAAAAGCGAAGTGCCGCCCGAGGTCTTTACTTCCATTTACCAGCCGCCGGTTTCTCGTGGCGACGGGTTTGAACGCGACCACCTGCTTGAAGCCCTTGAGCTGTTAAAAGCCGCTGGCTGGACATTAAAAAATCAAAAACTGGTTAATGAAAAAACCGGCCAGCCTTTTACGTTCGAATTGTTGCTTTCGGCTGCGGGCAATAACCAGTGGGTGCTTCCTTTCCAGCACAACCTTGCACGGCTTGGCATTACCATGTCCATTCGGCAGGTTGATAACTCACAAATGACCAACCGCCTGCGCAAGCGGGATTACGATATGATCCCGACGCTGTATCGCGCTATGCCCTGGCCAGGCGGCGACTTGCAGATCTCCTGGGCTTCGGCATACATTGATTCCACTTATAATTCCCCCGGTGTGCAAAACCCGGCGGTGGATAAACTTATCGCGCAGATACTGGAAAACCAGGGCAATAAAGAGAAACTCCTGCCGCTGGGCCGCGCGTTGGACAGAGTGCTGACCTGGAACTATTACATGCTGCCGATGTGGTACACCTCCTCAGACCGTTTCGCCCGCTGGGATAAATTCTCCCGTCCCGGCATTCACCCTGTTTATTCACTGGGTTTCGACACCTGGTGGTATGACGTTAATAAAGCGGCGAAGCTGCCTGCGGCGCGGCGCTGAGGAACGACATGGGCGCTTACCTTATCCGTCGTTTGCTGCTGATCATCCCAACCCTCTGGGCCATCATTACGCTGAACTTTTTTATTGTGCAGATAGCCCCTGGCGGACCGGTCGACCAGGCCATCGCGGCCATTCAGTTCGGTCACGGCAGCGGCGTGCCGGGCGTCAGCGCCGAAGGAGCAAGCACCTCGCATGCGAGAGCGGGTGTGAGCACGCCAGGGGAGAGCCAGTATCGCGGCGCGCGTGGGCTGGACCCGGAAGTGATAGCCGAGATAACCCACCGCTACGGTTTTGATAAACCCCTGCATGAACGTTATTTCACCATGCTGGGCGACTACCTGCGTTTCGACTTCGGCGATAGCCTGTTCAGAAGCGCCTCTGTAGTGCAGCTGATTGGCGACAGCCTGCCGGTCTCGATAACGCTTGGGCTGTGGAGCACTTTAATTATCTATCTGGTTTCCATTCCGCTGGGCATTCGCAAAGCGGTGCATAACGGCAGCGGGTTCGATATCTGGAGCAGCGCATTTATCATTATTGGCTACGCGGTACCCGCTTTTTTATTCGCCATTCTGCTGATTGTGCTCTTCGCCGGCGGCACCTGGTTTGATATTTTTCCGCTGCGCGGGCTGGTGTCGGCGAATTTCGATACGCTGCCCTGGTATAAAAAAATCACCGATTACCTCTGGCATATCACCCTGCCCGTGCTGGCGACGGTGATTGGCGGCTTTGCGGCGCTGACCATGCTCACCAAAAACGCTTTTCTGGATGAGATCCGCAAGCAGTACGTTGTGACGGCCCGGGCGAAAGGGGTGGGCGAAAAGCAGATCCTCTGGAAACATATCTTTCGCAACGCCATGTTGCTGGTAATTGCAGGCTTTCCGGCTACGTTCATCAGCATGTTTTTTACCGGCTCGCTGCTGATTGAAGTGATGTTTTCGCTTAACGGCCTGGGGCTGCTCGGCTATGAAGCCACCGTCTCGCGCGACTACCCGGTGATGTTTGGCACGCTTTATATCTTCACGCTGATTGGCCTGCTGTTGAATATCCTGAGCGATATCACCTACACGCTGGTCGACCCACGTATCGATTTTGAGGGACGCGGATGAGTCGATTAAGCCCGGTTAACCAGGCCCGCTGGGCGCGGTTTCGCCGCAACCGCCGCGGTTATTGGTCATTATGGATTTTTGCGGTGATTTTTATCCTGAGCCTCTTTTCCGAACTGCTTGCCAACGACAGACCGCTGGCGGTGCACTTTCAGGATCGCTGGTATTTTCCGGTTGTAAAAGATTACAGCGAAAGCGACTTCGGCGGCCCGCTCGCTACCCGCGCGGATTACCAGGATCCGTGGCTTCGCCAACAGCTTGAATCTGGCTGGACGCTGTGGGCGCCCGTGCGCTTTGGCGCGAATGCGATTAACTATGCCACCGACGTTCCCTTCCCCTCCCCGCCTTCAGGGCAAAACTGGCTTGGCACCGACGCCAACGGCGGCGACGTGCTGGCGCGTATTCTTTACGGCACGCGCATTTCGCTGCTGTTTGGTCTGATGCTGACGTTAACCTCAAGCGTTATCGGCGTGCTCGCGGGCGCGATACAGGGCTACTACGGCGGCAAGGTGGATTTATGGGGGCAGCGCTTTATTGAGGTCTGGTCCGGAATGCCGACGCTGTTTTTAATTATCCTGCTTTCAAGCGTGGTGCAACCTGGCTTCTGGTGGCTGCTCGCTATCACCGTCATTTTTGGCTGGATGAGCCTGGTTGGCGTGGTGCGCGCCGAGTTTCTGCGCACCCGCAATTTTGACTATATCCGCGCCGCCCAGGCGCTGGGCGTCAGCGACCGGGCGATTATGTGGCGGCACATGCTGCCTAACGCCATGGTCGCAACGCTGACTTTTCTGCCGTTTATCCTTTGCGGCTCGATAACGACCCTGACCTCGCTCGACTTTCTGGGCTTCGGTTTGCCGCTCGGTTCGCCTTCGCTTGGTGAATTGCTGTTGCAGGGCAAAAATAATCTCCAGGCCCCCTGGCTTGGCATTACTGCCTTTTTCTCGCTGGCGATTTTGCTTTCGTTATTAATTTTTATCGGCGAAGCGGTGCGCGACGCCTTCGATCCGGGCAAGGCGGTCTGATATGGCGCAACCCTTACTTTCCATTGAGCAGCTCTCTGTTGCGTTTCGCCAGCAGGAAACGGAGCGCCGGGTGGTGAATAACCTTTCTTTGAGCATTGAGGCGGGCGAAACGCTGGCGCTGGTGGGAGAATCAGGCTCCGGCAAAAGCGTGACGGCGCTTTCCGTGCTGCGCCTGCTCCCTTCTCCGCCGGTGGTTTATCCGCAAGGCGACATTCGCTTTCATGGCGAATCGCTGCTGACGGCCTCTGAACAGCAGCTTCGCGGCGTGCGCGGCAACCGCATCGCGATGATCTTTCAGGAGCCGATGGTTTCGCTCAATCCGCTGCATAATATTGAACGCCAGCTTTATGAAGTGCTTTCGCTGCACCGGGGCATGCGCCGTGAACCGGCGCGCGCGGAAATTATCACCTGCCTTGAGCGCGTCGGCATTCGCCAGCCCGCTCTGCGGCTTAACGATTTTCCGCATCAGCTCTCTGGCGGCGAACGCCAGCGCGTGATGATAGCGATGGCGCTGTTAACCCGCCCTGAACTGCTTATTGCGGACGAACCCACTACCGCGCTGGACGTTACGGTACAGGCGCAAATTCTTAAGCTGCTGAGTGAGCTGCGGCGCGAGCTGAACATGGGTCTGCTTTTTATCACCCATAACCTGAATATTGTGAAGCGGCTGGCGGATAACGTGGCGGTGATGCAAAACGGCGAATGCGTGGAGCGCAATAACACCCTACGCCTTTTTAGCGCGCCGCAGCATGAGTACACCCGCCGCCTGCTGGATGCCGAGCCGGCTGGCGATCCGGTAGCGCTAAAAGACTCTGTCGCGCCGCTGTTAGAAGTCAACAAACTCCAGGTCGCCTTCCCCATCCGGCGCGGCCTGCTCAAGCGCGTAGTGGGCCACCATTACGCCGTAAAAGAGATAAGTTTTACGCTGCGCCCTGGCGAAAGTTTAGGACTGGTCGGCGAATCGGGTTCCGGCAAAAGCACCACCGGCCTTGCCCTGCTGCGCCTGCTGCCGTCGCAGGGTGAAATTATTTTTGACGGTCAGCCGCTGCATAACCGCAACCGTAAACAGATGCTGACGGTGCGCCACCGGATCCAGGTGGTTTTTCAGGATCCGAACTCCTCGCTTAACCCAAGGCTTAACGTGCTGCAAATCATCGAAGAAGGATTACGCGTGCATCAGCCCGGTTTATCCACAGCCGAGCGGGAGGCGCAGGTTAAGGCAGTAATGCAGGAAGTGGGGCTCGATCCGCAAACGCGTCACCGATATCCGGCGGAATTTTCCGGCGGCCAGCGTCAACGCATAGCGATAGCTAGAGCGTTAATCCTTAAACCCGAGCTAATTGTTCTTGACGAACCGACTTCGTCGCTGGACCGCACCGTGCAGGCACAAGTGCTGGCGCTGCTCAAAACCTTACAGGAACGGCATCGGCTGGCTTATATATTTATCAGTCACGATCTTCAGGTGGTGCGCTCGCTATGCCATCAGGTAGTGGTGCTGCGCCAGGGCGAGGTGGTCGAACAGGGGAATTGCCGGCACATTTTCAACGCGCCGCAGGCAGAGTATACGCGTCAGTTGCTTACGCCAGGCTGACGCGCTCAGAAAGGATTCTGGCCGGAGAACGTCTCGGCAATCGCCACGCCGAAATTTTTCAGGCGGCAGGTGGCGGCAAACTCATCCTGACGGTTAACAAACAGCGTAGGTTCGCCTTCACACTCCAGCACGGAGCAATCCACTTCAATATCGCTCAGCGCCTGGCTTAATTTATGCATCACCGGCCAGGCGTTGTCGCCATCCGGGCTCAGCAATTTCAAAGCAACAAGGCAGTTTTCGCATGGGCCATTTTGTTGCGGAATCGGTTCAACTTTTGAACCCGCAAAACCCGCCCGCCAACGATAGCTCTGCGGCAAGCGATGGACGATGGAAAGTTGTAACATGTTCAAATTCTGGTCCCCGAAGCAAGAAAATTTCACAAACGATTTACATACAGGTTAACACAATGTTGAAAAAAGGTGATCAAATCAACAAAGAAAACGCTTACATGTCTTACCGCTGCGTAGTTAACCTTTCATTCATAAGGACTATTTTATGTGCGGCGGATCGCGTTTTGGCGCTATATGTACCCCTTTCTGCGATCTAACTCAACCTTTTTTACTACAGGGCTGTGACCTTTTCAGCGCTTTACTTTTACATTCGCGAAACAAATTACGCCAAAAAACGCCGTCAAGCGTTGATATGAATTAAAAAAAGAGCGCTCTACGCGCTCTTTATGTAGCCGTTTACGCTCGCCGCGGGCGGCTGGCGTAAAGGTAGAAGAGGATGGAACAGGTGGCGCAAAACGCGATGGACCAGATCATCGGCCAGGCGGAGGTAAAGGTCGATAACGAAAGCAGCGCGCCGGTAATCGCCCCGATGCCAAAACGGAAGGTGCCAGCCAGCGAAGAGGCGGTGCCCGCCATATGAGGAAACTCATCCAGAATAACCGCCATGGCGTTAGAGGCCACCAGCGATACGCAACCCACAAAAGCCGCCACGCCTAACACCAGCGCCCAGAAGCCAAGATCAAGCTGTGCGCTAATCACCATCCACAGCGCCATCAGAAACTGCACATAAAGCCCGTTGCGGAACATTTTCAATGCGCCGACCCGGCGGACAAAGCGGCTATTAACGATGGTCATAATGAACAGAAAGACAATATTCAGCGCAAAGTAATAACCGAAGTTCTGCGGCGAAACGTGGTTAAGCTCAATGTAAACAAACGGCCCGGCGCTTAAAAACGAGAACATGCCCGCAAAGCTGAAACCGCTTGCCAGCATATAACTCAGCACGCGCTTGTGGCGAAACAGCGTGGCGAAATTGCCAAGCGTGGTGCGAAAGTGAAACTTCTGGCGGCGCTCCACCGGCAGCGTTTCGCTGATAAGAAAGAAAATAGCGACCGAAGCAAGCAGCGCCAGTAACGCGAGGATCCAGAAAATCGCGTGCCAGTTAAACCAGACCAGAACCGCCCCGCCCGCCATTGGCGCCACCAGCGGCGCAATAGTGGTCACCAGCATGACGAAAGACATCATGCGCGAGAACTCTTCTTTGGGGTAGATATCGCGCATCAGAGCGTTAATCACAACGCTCGCCGCCGCAGCAGCCAGGCCATGCAGCAGACGCATGGCGATGAGCTGATCAACAGACTGCGACAGCGCGCAGGCGACCGCAGCGGCGGCAAAAATCAGCGTGCCGCCAAGGATAACCGGTTTGCGCCCGATGCTGTCCGCCATCGGCCCATAAAAAAGCTGGCCGATGGCAAAACCCAGGATATAGGTGCTGAGGGTCATCTGGGTCCGGCCCGCGTCAACGCCATATTCCTGGGCAATCACCGGCAGCGCCGGCAAATACATATCGATGGAAAGCGGCATCAGCATGGCCAGCAGGCCAAGGATAAAGACAATGCCCAACGATGAATTTTGCCTTGTGGTCACAAGGTTCTCCTGAAATTAGCGTGCCGGCGCGCCAACGCTGGCTATCTCTTCGTCGGTAAGCGGGCGGTATTCGCCAGGCTCCAGATCAGGATCCAGCGCAATAGCGCCGATGCGCTCGCGGTGCAGCGCCACAACGTGATTGCCGACAGCGGCAAACATTCGCTTCACCTGATGGTAACGCCCTTCGCTGATGGTCAGCCGCACCTCGGTCGGGGTGATGATTTCAAGCTGCGCAGGTTTGGTGAGATCCTTTTCATTATGCAGCTGAACGCCCGTTGCGAAACGCTCAGCGGTGTCATCCGCCACCGGCGATTCCAGCGTCACAAGATAGGTTTTCTCGCAGTGGTGGCGCGGCGAGGTGATGCGGTGCGACCACTGGCCGTCATCCGTCATCAGCACCAGGCCGGTTGTATCAATATCCAGGCGCCCTGCGGCGTGCAGCTTGTGGGCGACCGGCACGTCAAGAAAATAGAGCACGGTGGGGTGATCGGGGTCGTCAGTAGAGCAAACGTAGCCCTGGGGCTTGTTCAGCATAAAATAACGCGGGCCGTTTTGCTGAGTCAGCGGGTTGCCGTCATACTCCACATCGTGGCCCGGCGACAGCTTAAAAGCGCTGTCCTTAATGATTTCGCCATCCACCGTTACCCGGCTGGCGCGAATTTCACGGCCAGCAATAGCGCGGCTGACGCCAAGCTGCTGGGCGATAAATTTATCGAGTCGCATCCGATTTATAAGCCTGTCTTATCTGGAAAATCCAGCCTGCGCTGGTTGAGCTAACGCTTTTGATGAATGATGAGCGCTAGCAGGCCGCTCAGTATAACGGCCTGCAACCGACTCACAAGACGAAATTAATTCATGGCATAATATTAGCGTGATTCCTTTATTCAGTAAGCCAATGTTTACCCTACGCCCCTATCAACAAGAAGCGGTGGACGCTACCCTCGCCTGGTTTCGCCGCCGCCGCGACCCTGCCGTCATTGTGCTGCCGACTGGCGCAGGCAAGAGCCTGGTTATCGCCGAGCTGGCGCGCATCGCCCGTGGCCGCGTGCTGGTGCTTGCGCATGTGAAAGAGCTGGTCGCTCAAAACCATGCTAAATATTGCGCGCTCGGGCTGGAAGCGGATATCTACGCCGCAGGCCTTACCCGCAAAGAGAGTCACGGTAAGGTGGTGTTCGGCAGCGTGCAGTCGGTGGCGCGAAACCTTGACCATTTTCAGGGGGAATTCTCGCTTTTAATTGTCGATGAGTGCCATCGCATCAGCGACGATGACGAAAGCCAGTATCAGCAAATCCTCACCCACCTGCAAAAGGTGAACCCTCACTTACGTCTGCTGGGGCTGACCGCCACGCCTTATCGTCTCGGCAAAGGCTGGATTTACCAGTTTCACTATCACGGCATGGTGCGCGGCGACGATAAAGCGCTGTTTCGCGACTGCATTTACGAGCTGCCGCTGCGCTATATGATTAAGCACGGCTACCTGACGCCGCCGGAGCGGCTCGATATGCCGGTAGTGCAATATGATTTCAGCCGTTTACAGGCGCAGTCGAACGGCCTGTTCAGCGAAGCGGACCTTAACCGCGAGCTGAAGCAGCAAAAGCGCATCACCCCGCATATCATCAGCCAGATCCAGGAGTTCGCGCAAACGCGTAAGGGAGTGATGATCTTCGCCGCGACGGTGGAGCATGCCAAAGAGATTACCGGCCTGCTGCCAGCGAACGACGCGGCGCTTATCACCGGCGAAACGCCGGGCCCGGCGCGCGACGAGCTTATCGAGGCGTTTAAGGCGCAGAAATTCCGCTATCTGGTTAATGTGTCCGTGCTTACTACCGGTTTTGACGCGCCACACGTGGACCTGATAGCCATTCTTCGGCCAACGGAGTCGGTAAGCCTCTACCAGCAGATTGTCGGGCGCGGCCTGCGTCTGGCGCCAGGTAAAACCGACTGCCTGATCCTGGATTACGCCGGCAACCCGCACGACCTTTACACGCCCGAAGTGGGTAGCCCTAAGAAAAAAAGCGACAACGTGCCGGTGCAGGTATTTTGCCCCGACTGCGGTTTCGCCAACACCTTCTGGGGGAAAACCACCGCCGACGGCACGATAATCGAACATTTCGGCCGCCGCTGTCAGGGCTTTTTTGAAGATGACGATGGCCACCGCGAACAGTGCGACTACCGCTTTCGCTTCAAAAATTGTCCGCAGTGCAACGCGGAAAATGACATTGCCGCCCGGCGTTGCCGCGAATGCGATTGCGTGCTGGTCGATCCGGACGACATGTTAAAAGCGGCGCTGAAGCTCAAAGACGCGCTGGTGCTGCGCTGCGGCGGCATGCAGTTGCAGCCGGGGAGCGATGAGAAAGGCGAATGGCTGAAAATTACCTATTACGATGAGGATGGCGCGGACGTTTCCGAACGTTTTCGGCTGCAAACGCCCGCTCAGCGAACCGCCTTCGAACAGCTTTTTATCCGCCCTCATACCCGCGCGCCTGGCATTCCGCTGCGCTGGCATAAAGTGGCAGATATCGTCGCCCAGCAGGCGCTGCTGCGCCATCCTGATTTCGTGGTGGCGCGTCTGAAAGGCCAGTACTGGCAGGTGCGTGAAAAGGTATTCGATTACGAAGGACGCTATCGCCGGGCTAATGAATTGCGCGGCTAAGGGCGGTTTTCGTTGATGCCGCCGGGCGATGAAGCTATAATGCCGCCCGCTTTTGCATCCGCAAAGCCGATCATCTGCCTGTTGCTGGGTCGCCTGTAACAGGATTTATTTATAGAGAGACAGTTATGTTTACTATCGAAGCACAAGCACGTAAAGAGCAGGGTAAGGGTGCGAGCCGCCGCCTGCGCGCAGCGAACAAATTCCCGGCCATCATCTATGGCGGCGAAGACGCTGCGATCGCTATCGAACTGGATCACGACAAGCTGATGAACATGCAGGCTAAACCTGAGTTCTACAGCGAAGTCCTGACCATCGTTGTTGATGGCAAAGAAGTTAAAGTTAAAGTTCAGGCTGTTCAGCGTCACGCTTACAAGCCGAAACTGCAACACATGGACTTCGTTCGCGCTTAATTGCCGTAACGCCGTTCAGAAAAAACGCCGCTTAATGCGGCGTTTTTTTATGGCTGCGGTTTACCTTATCCGCCTTTCGACGGATAAATTTGCTCAGGACTTGCCGCTGGTGCGGCGCTGTAGCTGGTCGCGCAGGTTAGGCGGCGTGCCTTTGATGGTCAGGGTGTCGGTCGCCGGATCCCAGAAAATGCGCTCGCCAAGCAGCGTGGCGTCGAAATTAATCGTCAGCCCGCCGCCGCTGCCGGCATATTTCGTCAGCTGGCGCAGCGTGCTGCGATCCGCCGGGAAGCTCTCTTCCAGCTCATAGCCCTGCTCGGCGGTAAACGCCTCAAAGCTTTTTTCGCCAAAGCTTGGCAGCGCTTTGGAAAGCTCGGCAAGCGCAATCTCTTCGCCTGCCTGCAACTGCTCGTTGCAGTAGGTATAAACCTGCGCCCGTACGTCCTGGCGCTCGTTTTTATCAAGCTGCGCTTCGGCAGTGTAATCGTCTACCGCCTGCAATAAGCCGCGGTTTTGCGCCTTAGCGTTAAGCCCTTCGCTGGCGCCCAGAAAATCCATAAAGAAATCGGCCACCTTGCGCCCTACCCGCCCTTTCAGGAAGGTCAGGTAACGGGTCGATTCCGGGTTGGTTTCCCATTCGGTCAGGTCGATGCGCGCCACGATATCGGCATGGTTGATATCCAGATAATGCGTCGAGCTGATATCCAGATTTTCATTCACCCGCATGCTGCTTAAGTTATTCAGCACGGCAACCAGCAGGTACTCCACCGCCAGATAGCGGTACTGGCAGAACAGCACTACGCCGCCCTCGGCGAAAGGGTACTTCGCCAGCTCGTCGCGCAGACGGCCGGTCGCCGCGCGGCTGAAAGCGAGAAAATCATCCTCGCCCTTACGGCACTGGCGCAGCGCCTGGGCAAGCTCGCTTTCTGGCGTAAACAGGCCGTAGGCTTTGCTTTTCGCGCTATAAACGCGATGCAGCTCGGCCATCATTTCAGACACCGTCACGTTGGGCTCGAGCAGCGAGTCGCGCAGCACCAGCTCAAGGTTCTGCTCATCGCGCTTAATTAACTGATGTAAGGCAATCTGGTCGATATCCAGACTCATGATAAACTCTCCTGTCAAACAGGACGGTATTCAACCACTGCCTGTCGCGCATGGCAACCGCAGATGTTTCAGCTTGTGGGCAGTTGATAAAATGCGGGAAAAATGGCGGGTGCTACGGTAAGATATCGCCCTTTACTGATTAAACTGATGTCGAGTTATGCCACAACTGTCCCGCTATAGTGATGAACGCGTTGAAGAACTGCTGAGTGAACTGGTGAACGTGCTGGAAAAGCACAAGGCGCCCACCGATCTTTCCCTGATGGTGCTTGGCAATATGGTCACCAATTTGATTAACACCAGCGTAGCGCCTGCGCAGCGCCAGACGCTGGCCCGTTCCTTCGCTGAGGCGTTGCAGTCCTCTGTTCGCGAAGACGAAGCGCATTAAGGGATAACGTAAATAAGCATGGTGAATAACCGTCAGCGCTACGCCGAAAAAGTCTCCCAGATGATAAGCTGGGGGCACTGGTTCGCCCTGTTCAACATTCTGTTGGCCATGGTGATAGGCAGCCGCTACCTGTTTATCGCTGACTGGCCAACCACGCTTACGGGCCGTCTTTATTCTTACGTAAGCCTGGTCGGCCACTTCAGCTTTCTGGTTTTCGCCAGCTATCTGCTCATTCTTTTCCCTCTCACCTTTGTGGTGATGTCCCAGCGGCTGATGCGGTTTCTCTCCGCCGTACTGGCAACGGTTGGGATGACATTGCTGTTAATCGACAGCGAAGTCTTTACCCGCTTCCACCTGCACCTGAATCCCGTGGTGTGGCAGCTGGTGGTCAACCCTGAGCAGGGTGAAATGGCCCGCGACTGGCAGCTGATGTTCATTGGCGTGCCGGTCATTTTTCTTGCCCAGATGCTCTTCGCCACCTGGAGCTGGCAAAAGCTGCGCAGCCTGACGCGCCGACGCCGTTACGCCAGGCCCGTGGCGGGCCTCTTCTTTGTCGCTTTTATCGCCACCCACGTGATGTATATCTGGGCGGATGCCAATTTCTACCGCCCCATCACCATGCAGCGCGCGAATCTGCCGCTCTCTTACCCGATGACGGCGCGCCGCTTTCTGGAAAAACATGGCCTGCTGGATGCGCGGGAATATCAACGCCGCCTGATTGAACAGGGCGACCCGGAAGCGGTATCGGTGCAGTATCCGCTAAGCGACCTGCGCTACACCGATATGGGCACCGGCCATAATGTGCTGTTCATTACCGTCGACGGCCTTAACTATTCGCGTTTTGAAAAGCAGATGCCGACGCTTGCGAAATTCGCCCATGAAAATGTGAATTTCACCCAGCATATGAGTTCCGGCAGCTATGTTGATAATGGCGTTTTCGGCCTGTTTTACGGCATTTCGCCTTCTTATATGGATGGCGTGCTGTCGGCGCGCATTCCGGCTGCGCTGATCACCGCGCTCAATCAGCAAGGCTACCAGCTTGGCCTGTTCTCATCAGACGGCTTTAACAGCCCGCTCTACCGCCAGGCGCTGCTCTCAGACTTCTCGCTGCCTGCGGCGCGTCGCCAGAGCGATGAGCAAACCGCCTCGCAGTGGATAAGCTGGCTTAATAAATATGCCTCTGAAGATAACCGCTGGTTCTCCTGGGTCTCTTTCAACGGCACGGCGATTAACGACAGCCAACAGGCTAACTTTACGCGCCGCTACGGCCGCGCGGCGGAGAGCGTCGATGCGCAAATTCAGCGCGTGCTCTCTTCCCTGCAAAGCGCCGGCAAGCTTGAAAACACGGTAGTGATCATTACCGCCGGGCGCGGCGTGCCGCTTGGCGATCAGCAGGAGAGCTTCGGCTGGAGCCGTTCGCGCATTCAGGTGCCGCTGGTTATTCACTGGCCCGGAACGCCTGCCCAGCGCGTGACTAAACTCACCACGCATCAGGATGTGATGACTACCCTGATGCAGCGCCTGCTGCACGTGCGAACCCCCTCTTATGAGTACTCGCAGGGCGAAGATTTATTTGCCCCGGTGCGCCGTAATAACTGGGTAGTCAGCGCCGACAGCAATACGCTTGCGGTCACCACGCCGCAAATGACCCTGGTGCTGGATAACAACGGCAACTATCGCACGTATGACCTGAAAGGCGAGCGCATGAGCGAAGATAAACTGCAACTCGGCCTGTTGTTGCAGGTGTTGACGGATGAAAAACGCTTTATCGCTAACTGATTGATTATTTATGAATCAGTCAGCCAGCCGTACCCTTGCAATCAGCACGGAAACGGGTAGTATAACGCTCCACGTGTCGGCACGTAGCGCAGCCTGGTAGCGCACTGTCATGGGGTGTCAGGGGTCGGAGGTTCAAATCCTCTCGTGCCGACCAAAAATTCCCAGAAAAACCAACCCATTGCGGTTGGTTTTTTTATGCCTGCAATAACGCGACCCGTTAATTTCTGCCCGCGATCTGCGGCGTTTATTTCCCTGATGCAAAGCGTAAAACCCGATAACTGCTGGAAAAACGGCGTCGGTGCCGCTACCATGCTTAGCCTTCACGCCGCCCCGTAGAATGGGCGTTTGACAACAACACCTGCGAATTCCTATGTCTGAAAATCATACTGTTGCGCCGCATGTGCACGAGCTTTCCGTTGCGCACGTGGTGCGTACGCCGCGCCTGCTGCTGCGCGAAACCCTGGCGGGGGTTGTCACCGCACTGGCGCTGATCCCGGAAGTTATCTCCTTTTCAGTGATAGCGGGCGTCGACCCGAAAGTCAGCCTGATCGCCTCCATCGTGCTTTGTTTTTGCATGTCGCTGCTTGGCGGCCGCCCGGCAATGGTGACGGCGGCGGCCGGTTCGGTGGCGCTGGTGATCGGGCCAATGGTGCATCAGCATGGCGTCGGCTACATCCTGCCCGCTGTGGTGCTGGCTGGCGTTATCCAGATCCTGTTTGGCGTGCTTGGCCTTGCGCGCATGATGCGCTACATCCCCCGCTCGGTAATGACCGGTTTTGTGAATGCTCTGGGCATTCTGATTTTTATGGCCCAGGTGCCGCACGTCTGGGGGCAAAACAGCACCGTTCTGCTGCTGTTTATCCTTACGCTTGCCATTGTGCTGCTGCTGCCGCGCGTACTGAAAAGCATTCCTTCGCCGCTCGTCGCCATTGTCGCCGTAACGCTTATCGCGGTGTATGGCGGCTATACGCTGCCGACAGTGGGCGATGAAGGCCCGATGACGCCAGGGCTGCCCGGTTTTAACGCGCTGCTGGTGCCGCTTAACCTGCAAACGCTACAGATAGTCTGGCCCTGCGCGCTCAGCGTGGCGTTTGTCGGGCTGATGGAGTCTTTACTGACCGCGAAACTCGTGGATGACATTACCGACACCCCTTCCAGCAAGCGTCGCGAATGCTGGGGCCTGGGCGTCGCCAATATTTTTGCCGGCTTTTATGGCGGTATTGCCGGCTGCGCGATGATAGGACAGACGGTCGTCAACGTGGAGCTTGGCAAGGCGCGCTCGCGTTTCTCCACTATCGCCGCCGCGCTGGTGCTGCTGCTGCTGGTGACAGGACTCAGCGCCATTATGGCGAAAATCCCGATGGTGGTGCTGGCGGGCATCATGATGATTGTGGCGGTGAAAACCCTTAACTGGCACAGCCTCGCGCCAGCCACCTTAAAACGCATGCCGCTTTCCGAAACGCTGGTCATGGTCACAACGGTGATTGCCACCGTCTGGACCGGCAACCTGGCGGTGGGCGTTGCCGGCGGGGTTATCTTCGCGATGGTGCTGTTCGCCCGTCGCATCGCGCATGTGGTCCATGCCGACCGTGAAGTCACTGAAGAGGGTAAAGCGGTGCGCTATACCGTGCGCGGCCCGCTGTTTTTCGCCAGCAGCAACGATCTCTACGAGCATTTTCTGTATGCCGACGATCCGTCGCGCGTGATTATCGACCTCACCCACGCGCAAATCTGGGACGCTTCCACCGTTGCGGCGCTGGATGCCATCGAGACCCGCTATCGCCAGCATGGGATCGAGGTGAAAATCGAAGGGCTGGATCTGCGCAGCCACGATTTCCATCAGCGCCTGAGCGGTAAAATCTGAACCGCAGGCCCGTCGGCTAGCGCTCGCGCAGCGCTTCCCGGGCCTTGTTAAGCGGTTTTGTCAGGTAGTCCAGCACTGACTTTTGCCCGGTTTTAATTTCCACATCCGCCACCATGCCGGGCAATATCGGAAAGCGTTTTCCCGCTTTATTGGTCAGCTCGGCATTTTGGGTGCGAATATAAACGCGATAAAACCATAAGTCGCGTTTCACTTCATCCTGTAGCGTATCGGCGGAAACCATCTCCACTTCGCCCGGCAGCGCGCCATAAATCGCCGGATCATAGGCAGTAATTTTTACGCTTGCCGCCAGCCCCGGGCGGATCCAGGCGATATCGCGGGGGCTGATGCGCGTTTCGACCAACAGCCGGTCTTCCACCGGCACGATCTCCATCAGTTTATCCCCTGGCGAAAGCACCCCGCCCCGGGTATTAAGCTGGATATCTTTGACGATGCCGCGTACCGGCGAATGCAATGTAACGCGGGTAAGCTGATCGCGTTTTCCTTCGACGATCTGCCGTTGCGCGTCGAGATCCGCGTTGTTCTTCACCTGCTCTTCGCGAGCGCGCACCGCGTAGTCATTACGCGCTTCGTCCATTTTGCCCTGCAATGCGCTAAGCTCTTTACGCAAACGGATAACCTCTACCCTGCCTGCCGCGCCTTGCGCGACCAGCGGTTCCGTCATGCGCAGCTCATCTTCCACAAGCCTTGCCGATTGCTGAAGATGGCTTACTGTCTCTTCAAGATTGCGACGTCGCGATTCGTAAAGCTGACGCTCGCGGGCCACCAGCGCGGCATCGGCGGCGATCTCCGGGCTAAAGCGCAGCGGTTCGCCGCTCAGTTCGGCGCGCAGACGCTCGGCGGAAGCCTGAAGGTTGCGCGCCCGTGCGGCCGCCTCGCCAAAGCTTGACTGAAAGCGCACCGGGTCAAGCCGGGCCAGCAACTCTCCCTGGGCGACCATCTGCCCTTCGTGAACAAATACCTTATCGATAATGCCGCCATCGAGGCTTTGTATAACCTGCGCTTTGCTGGAAGGGGTGATTTTGCCGCTGCCCAGCGTCACTTCGTCAAGTACCGCAAACCAGGCCCAAACCAGAAACAGCGCAAGCGTCAGGCTGCATGCCCAGATAATGCGCGTGGCGCTGCGTCTTTCATGGCGCAGCTTACGGTAAAGCATAAATTTGCTCATGCCGCATGCTCCTTGCCGGGAGGCTTCGCAGGCAGGAAGGTTTTCAGCACTTCGTCGCGAGCGCCATCGGCGATAATATGACCGTTGTCCATCACCACCACCCGGTTAGTGAGACGCAGCAGCGCTGGTCGGTGCGTTACCAGCACCAGCGTACGCCCCTCAAGCCAGCCGCCAAGACGGTGGATCACCTGCTGCTCCAGTTGCTCATCCATGGAAGCCGTCGGCTCATCAAGCAGCACGATGCGCGGGTTGCGCAATATCAGCCGGCTTAACAAAATCATCTGTTTTTGTCCGCCAGAAAGCCCCCGCCCGCCTTCCAGGATCATGCGATCAAGGCTCGCGGCATCCAGCTCCGTCAGGCTCAGCGCGCCGCTGATGCGCAGCGCTTCCAGAATCGCCTGTTCGCTGGCGCAAGGGTTGCCCAGCAACAGGTTCTGGCGAAGCGTGCCGAAAAAGAGCCGCGCCTCCTGCGACAACCAGCCCACCGCATGGCGAACCTCCTGCGGATCGATGCATTTCATATCCACGCCGCCGAGCAGTACCTTGCCCTGCGTCGCCTGCACCTGGCCTGCGAGCAGCTTCAGCAGCGTGGATTTCCCGGCGCCGACGCGCCCGAGCACCGCCACGCGCTGGCCCGGCAGGATCTGCATATTCTCAATTTGCAGATCCTGCTGGCCGCTTTCCGGCGCCCAGGCGTAGCGCACCTGGCGCAGCGAATAATGCCCGGACAGCGCAGTGCAGCGCGCGCGCTTCTCCTCCTCCGGGGCATCGAGCGGCTTTTTCAGCAGTTCGTCGAGGCTATGCAGCGCGCTGCGGGCGTGCTGCCAGCGCGAAAAGAGCAACGTGAGCTGCAACAAAGGCGCAATCGCGCGGGAGGAAAGCAAACTACAGGCCACCAGCGTGCCAGTGGTGATGCTGCCGTCGATAATCAGAAACACGCCGTAAATCAGCATGCCGGCGTAGGTTAACTGTTGCACCGCCGCTACCCAGCCGTTAAAGCGCGCCGCCCATTCCCGCTGGCGAATGGCGATTTGCGCCCCCACTTCGTGGGTCTGCTCCCACTGGCGCTGGAACCACGGCTCCGCCTGCAACGCTTTAATATCCTCAACCCCTTCGACGGCCTCCACCAGCACCGCGTTGCGAATAGCGCCTTCGCGCATGCCCTCTCGCGTAAGGCGCGAGAGCGGTAGCTGGATAAGCAAGCCGGGAATAAGAATAAGCGGCAACGCCAGCAGCGGGATCCAGGCCAGGCTGCCGCCGATAAACGCCAGCAGGGCCAGAAACAGCGCAATAAAAGGAATGTCGGCCACCGCGCCTAAAGTTGTCGAGGTCAGCAACTCCCGCAGTTGATCAATTTCGCGCAGCTGCGAGATAAAAGATCCCGTCGCTTTCGGACGGTGTTCGTTGCGAATAGCCAGCGTGCGCGCAAAAAGCATCGCGGAAATACGCAGATCGATCTGCTTGCCTGTGACATCAGCAAGCCGGCTGCGCATCAGGCGCAGGGCAAACTCCATGCTAACCGCGCACAGCACGCCGCCCGCCAGCACCCACAGCGAAGGCCAGGACTGCGCCGGGATAACCCGGTCATAAACCTGCATGGAAAACAGAATGCCCGCCAGCGTAAGGGTATTGGCAACAAGCGAGGCGAGCGCGATATCGCCGAGCACCCCGCCCATGCTGCGAAAATGCTTCCAGAACCAGTGGCGCTGCCAGGGCTTGAGAAACTCATCAATACGGTCGTCGCGCACGCGCTGCGCAAGGCCAATCAGCATCACTTCATCGCGGGCATGGCTTAACAGCTTGCGCAGCGGCGCCTGTCGCACCACATCGCCGCCCCGGCAGAGCCAGTAACTCACCAGCCCCTGCCGGTTGAGGCTTTCCAGCAGAACCGGGGTGCCGTCTTTTAACAGCAGTACGGCGGGCAACACTTCGTCATGCCACGTCATTTCGCTAAGGCTGACGGCGCTGAGTTGCAGCCCCATCAGCGCCGCTATTTTTTCCCGCCTGGCGCCGTCATGCGGCGCATGGTGCCAGCGCATCTGCTGGTGAATAAGCTGCGGGTCTACCGGATGGCCAAAGGCCGCGGCGCTGCGGGCGAGCAGCAGCAGCCAGGCTTCGTTTTCATTAACGGAAATACTCATAGTCAGCCCTTATGCTCACCTGCGGTCAGAGCGACGGCAGCGTGTCGCCGCTCTGCGCGGCTCTGTCGATGGCGAACCAGTCAAGCAGGGTATCTGCCGCCGCCGCATAGTTAACGCTCGCCGTCGCCGCGTCGAAGCGCGCCTCTTCGCGAGTAATTTGCGCCTGGAAGAGATCCTGTTCGCTGCTGAGCAGGTCGGTCAGGCTGCGTTTGCCCAGCTGGTATTCGTTCTGGTAAACCTCACGGGTACGCAAGGCGCTTTGATACTGCCGCTCCCCGGCGCGCAGGCGCGACTGCGCGCCTTTCAGCGCCGCCTGAGCGTTAGCGGCGTTCTGGTCGATAAGCCGCTGCGCCTGCTCCACTTCCGCTTCAGCCGCCTCCCGCTCCGCCTGCGCCGCCGCCACCCGGGCGTTGATGGCGCCGCCCTGATAAATGGGCGCGTCGACACGCAGCTGGACGCTGTCGTCCCACCAGCCGTCATCGTTGTTCACATAGCGCGTCCGCCCCGCTTCCACTTTCAGGGTCGGCCAGCGCGCGGCCTGCGCCTGACGCACCCTTTCATCGGCGGCGCGCTCTTTTTCCCGGGCGCCGCGCACCGCCGCCGTGCTTTCATAATCCACTGCGTCTGCCGGCGCGCGCGCAAACAGCGGCGGCAGCGGCCCAAGCTGCGGGGTTGCTTCGCCGGTCAACACCGTCAGGCGCGCCAGCGCCGCCTGCTCCAGCGCCTGGTATTGCGCTTCGCTGGCCCGCATGCCGTCAATGCGCGTCTGCGCCTGGAGCTTATCGGAGTCGGAGTTCAGCCCGGCGTCGGCGCGAAGCGTCGCCAGTCGCGCCACCTTCTCAAGCCCGCCCGTCTGTTCACGGCTGGCCGCGGCAAGCGTCTGCTGGCGTTTCGCCTCAAGCCAGGCGAGCAGCGTCTCCTGCGCCACCCGGGTCAGCGTGTCGTAAAGCGCAAAGCGGTTCGCTTCGCTTAAGCGCGCCTGTTCGTCCACGCGGCTGCGGGTTGTGCCGAAGTCATATAAAAGCTGGCTGAGGGTAATGCCGCCCGAGCCGTCGCTGCGGGTGCTGTCGGCGTGACCGGCGCTGCCCTGCAAGGCTATCTGCGGATACCAGCCGCTTTTCGCTTCATCCAGCCGGGCGCGGCCGACGCGAATTTGCGCCGCCGCCTGCGCTATCTGCGGATGGCGGGCGAAGGCGCGAAGGATCGCCTCGCGCAGCCCGCTGTCGCCAGCGTCCGGCTGCACAGCGGATCGCAGGCTGAAAGGCGCTTCAGCAGGCGTTGTTTGCAGGGCGTTTTGCGCAGGCGTCGGCAAAGCCAGCAGCAGCAGCCATAAAGGGGAGAGGGTAAGCTTCATCTTGCGCCTCGCCTTTACTGGAGCCGCACGTGCACGGTCTGTTCAATGAGCACATCGCCCAGCGGATCGCCCTGGCTTAACGCGCTGTTATGCCAGACGTCGAATAACTGCCCTTCTACCGCGCGCTGCCCGCTGAAATCCCACATTCCCTCCGGCGAATTAATAAGCGTAACGCTGTCATTTTGCGACGCGTTGATAGTCAGGCTCTGCTGGCTTACCGACTTTTGCTGCATCACATCGTCAAAACTCAACGCCAGCGACCCGGTTTCGCCTGTCGCGCCTTCCAGCCCGAGCTGGCTGAAGCTTCACTGCGGCTCCGGCGGCTGGGGTTCGCGCAGCGTAAAAACCGCCTCTTCGCCCCCCGCCGCCAGCGACGCGCCCTGCACCAGACCGCCATCAGCCTGGGTGACCATCACGCCGCCAATGCTGTAGCTCTGGTTGTGCGGCGTATCCCCCGGCCAGGCTTGCGGCGATGCGCTGTCAACATCCAGCGTGCTAAAGGCCTGCACAGCCTGCACGGCGGTTACGTTGCGATCGAGGGTGATTTCGCGCAAGGGCGAAGCGGTATTGCCCGCCACGTCGGTGAAAGTCGCCTTGAGGACGTAAAGGCCGTCAAGCATCGTGCTCAGGCTGGTGGACGGGATCAGCGTGCTCCAGCTGCCGTCGTCCTGAATAAGCGTGGTCCACGACTCGCCGTTCAGGGTCACGGTGACCTCTTCTCCCACGTCCGCCGTTGAGGCGCTGCCGCTGACCGTTACGTCCGCCTGGCTTTCCGTCAGGTTGATAAGGTCGTCTGTGGCGACCGGGTCGATGGTCAGCGTCGCCACGGTATCGACGGTGAAGCCGCCGCCCGCCTCCGTCTCGTTGCCGCTGGCGTCGCTTACCCTGCCAATCAGGGTGTAGACGCCGTCAGCGAGCGCGCTGATAACGTCAGCCGGGATCGTTGTGCTCCATTCGCCCAGTGGCCCTACCGTGGCGGTATAGAGGGTATCGTTCAACGTGAGCGTCACGGTGCGGCCCTCTTCCACGTTAAACGCAACGCCGGTGATCGTCAGCGGCTGGCTGGACTCCTGGGCATTGATGTAGTTATCGTCAAAAACGGCGTTGATAAGCAGCGTCGGCAGCGTGGCGGCGGCGGCATCCAGCGTTACGCTGTGCGGCACGCTAGTGCTGTTGCCCGCCGCGTCGGCAAGGCTTGCGGTGAGCGTATAAGGGCCGTCCGCCAGCGTCGCTAAATCAGCGGCGGGTAGCGTCGCGCTCCAGCTGCCGTCCGCCTGCACCGTCGCGCTGTAGCTAAAGCTGTTGAGCGAAACGGTCACCGTTCGCCCGACGTCCGCCAGGTCCGCCGTGCCCGTTATCGCCACGTCTGTTGCCGCCTCGGCGGCGTTGATCACATCGTCAGCGGCGATGGGGTTAACGCTGAGCGCAACCGCGGTATCGAGCGTCACCGCGCGCGGCACGCTGATGCTGTTGCCCGCCGCGTCGGCAAGGCTTGCGGTGAGCGTGTAAGGGCCGTCCGCCAGCGCCGCTAAATCAGCGGCGGGCAGCGTCACGCTCCAGCTGCCGTCCGCCTGCACCGTCGCGCTGTAGCTGACGCCGTTAAGCGTCACAGCGACCTCCCGCTCGGCGTCAAGCAATGAGGCTGTGCCGCTTACCACCACGCCCGCGCCCGCCTCGGCGGCGTTGATAATGTCGTCTGTGGCGATGGGGTTCACCGTCAGGTCAACGTTGAGATCGACGATAAATCCCCCCGTCGCGTTTTGCAGGTTGCCGCTGGCGTCGCTGACCTGCCCGGTCACGATATAGATGCCGGGCGTCAGGGCGGTTATTACGCTGGCAGGCACTTCCACGCTCCATAACCCATCCGCGCCGACCACGGCGGAGAGCGGACTGCCAGCAAATTCCAGCGCGACCGTCCGTCCCGCCTCCACATTGGTGGTCACGCCGCTCAGAATAAGCGGTTGGGTAATTTCGCTGCTGTTGATGTAGTTATTTTGCGAAACGGCGTTAATGATGAGCGTCGGCAACGTCGCGGCGGCGGCGTCCAGCGTTATTGCGTGCGGCACGGTAAGCGTGTTGCCCGCCGCGTCGGTGAGGCTGGCGTTAATCGTGTACTGCCCGTCCGCCAGCGAAGCGAGATCGGCGGCGGGCACCGTCGCGCTCCAGCTGCCGTCCGCCTGCACCGTGGCGCTGTAGCTCAGGCCGCTGAGGGTCAGCGAGACCGTGCGCCCGGCGTCCGCCGGGTCCGCCGTACCGCTCACCGCCACGCCCGCGCCCGCCTCTGCGGCATTAATAATGTCGTCGGCAGCCACCGGGTTCACCGTCAGGGTGACAGCGCTGTCCAGGGTAAAAGTATGCGGCACGCTGATGCTGTTGCCCGCCGCATCGGTGAGGCTGGCGGTGATCGTGTACTGCCCGTCCGCCAGCGAAGCGAGATCGGCGGCGGGCACCGTCGCGCTCCAGCTGCCGTCCGCCTGCACCGCGGCGATGTAGCTCAGGCCGCTGAGGGTCAGCGATACCATGCGCCCGGCATCCGCCGGGTCCGCCGTGCCGCTCACCGCCACGCCCGCCCCCACCTCGGCGGCATTGATAATGTCGTCGGCAGCCACCGGGTTTACGGTGAGCGCGACCTGCGTATCCACCAGAAACCCGCCCGCGGCCACCCCCGGGTTGCCGCTGGTATCGCTGACCTGCCCGGAAATTGTCTGGTTGCCCTGGCTAAGCGCGCTGACTATCTCCACCGGCACCTGCACAATCCAGCCGCCATTGCTTCCCACGGTTGCCGTCAGCGTATTGCCCGCCAAATCCAGCGTTACCGTCTGCCCCGCTTCTACATTGGTGGTCGTACCGCTGATAAAAAGCGGCTGGCCCGCTTCTGCGGCGCTGAGAATGTTGTCGCCGGCAACCGGGTTAATGGTGAGGGTCGGTAGTGTCGCCGGGTCGGCGTCCAGCGTGAAGCTGTGCGGCACCGTGAGGTTATTGCCCGCCGGGTCGCTGAGCGTGGCGTTGATGGTATAAACCCCATCCGTCAGCCCGACGAGATCTTCCGGCGGTACGGCGGTGCTCCAGGTGCCATCGCTCAGAATGCTGGCGGTGTAGTTCACGCCATTCAGCGTCAGCGTTATCGTGTGCCCCGCCACATCGGCCGAAGCGAGGCCGCTCAGAATAATGGGGGCGCTGCTTTCCAGCGCATTGATAATATCGTCGCCTGCCACCGGGTTAAACGTCAGCGAAAGCTCGGTATCGATCGTGATTACATGATTCAGGCTGCTGGGATTGCCCGCCGCATCCTGGGTGGCGAGTATGATTTCCACTACCCCTTCCGGCAAGCTTGCCAGCGCAGCCGCGGGCACCGTCACGCTCCAGTTGCCGCTGCCATCGACCGTTGTAGTGTACGTCACGCCGTTAAAGGTCAGGTTTACCGGCTGGCCGCTTTCCAGATCGAGGCTGGCGCCGCTCAGGATGAGATCGCTCTGGCTTTCAAGGGCATTAATGATGTCGTCGCCGGCGACAGGGTTGATGCTCAGCTCCGGCGGCGTGGTATCCACTTCAAATTGTTCCTGCGGCGTGGCGCCAAGGTTCCCTAACCCGTCTGCCGCCACCACCGTAATAGAGACTTCGCCATTATTAAGCTGCTGCAATATTTCAGGCGGCAACTCCAGCGTCCAGTTGCCGTTGGCGTCGACGGTTGCAACATAGTTATTGCCGCCAGCCGCCGGATCTACTGTCACCTGCCAGCGGCCATCGCTGCCCAGCAGCGAGGCGGCAAGCTCGCGGACATTAAACCCGCCGATATTAATCGCTACCGTCTGGTTAGCGCCAAACGCTCCCGATGTGCCGGACAGCAGTTGCAGTTGCTGAACCTCCTGGCTATTGAGCGCGCCATCGCCGAACGGCGTATTGAGCGTCGGTTCAGGCGGCGTCATAGCCATAACCACGGATTCGCTGACAGCAGCGCTGTTGCCCGCCGCGTCGCTTGCGGTCACGGTCAATGGATACAGCCCGTTGCTCATATCGCTTAATGTGTCAGGCGGAACAGTGACCAGCCAGTTGCCTTGCGCATCCGCAGTGGCGCTCCAGCTGAGGTTGTTATAGTTCACCACTATCTGCGCGCCCGGCTCCGTCGTGCCGGAAATGTCGATGGGCAGACGCGTTTCAATAAGATTAAGCAGGTTGTCGCCCGTTACGGCATTGAGCGTAACGGCAGGCGGCTGCGTATCCACCAGCAAAGCCGCGTTGCCCGCCCCGCTGTTGCCAAAGGCGTCGGTCGCCGTCACGCTGACGCCGAGTTCCCCCTGCGCCAGCTGGCTTAATACCTCTGGCGGCAGCGTTAATGTCCAGCGGCCGTCACTGTCTACCGTGGCGCTGTAGCTTACGCCGTTCAGGCTGACGAGCACCGTTTGCCCGGCGCCGCTGATGCCGGTTGACCCCGTCAGCGTTTGCGTCGTCTGGCTTTCAGCGAGATTAAGAAGATTATCGCCAAAGGCGGTGTCGATTGTGGGCGCAGGCAATGTATGCGTGACCACCAGCAGCGCGCTTTCGCTGCTCACCGTTTTACCGGTTTCATCGGTGGCGCTGGCGCGCACCTGCACCGTGCCGTCCGCTAAGGCTTGCGCTTCCTGCGGCGAAAGCATCACCTGCCAGCTACCGTCCTGCTGAACCTGCGCGCTATAGCTTTTATCGCCAAGCGTGATAGTCACCAGCGAGCCGGGCGCCAGGTTCGCGCTGGTGCCGCTGATGAGCAATCCGTTTTGCGCCTCCGCCGCGTTCAGCACGTTATCGCCCGCCATAATGCCAAGCGTCAGGACGCCCGCGGGCGCGGGCGGCGTGGGCCCGCTGCCATTGTCGCTATCGCCGCCTCCTCCACCGCCACCGCCTGCGCCCGCCGCTGCGATAACGCCGCCGAAGGCGAGCGCCCCCAGCGCGCTCGCCAGGTACGTCATCGAATGGCTATGCGTAATGAATAAGGGATCGATGCCCGCCAGGGTTTCGAATTGCGGCGTCAGCCCCCCTTGTGCGGCGACCGGAAAGACGGCATGGGTAACTGAGGAGGCGCCGTTATCAAAAACCAGTTCGCTGTGCTGGCCGTCTGTTTCCAGAAAATAGTTTTTGCAAACAAGCGTAGAGCCATCCTGCAAATGCAGGATCAGATCATCGCCCTGCCGCTCATAGCGCACCACGCTTTGCGCCGCCGCATGAAGACGAACAATGGAGGGCTGCGTCAGCAGCAGCGTTCGCGTGCCGCCGCTTTGCACTGTGCTGATACTCTGTCCCCCGTCGCGAGTCAGCGCATCGATGGTTACCGGGGAGGGTTGAATTGCATCACTCACAACGTTCGCCATAGCTCTCTCCTGAAGGGCATGCCGGGCAACCGGCCGCACCGCTGATTTTTAGTGCCGTCCGCGCGCGAGCGAAACCCGCTGCCGCGTCCGTTTAAAACGACGCGCTTAACGCGTGGGCTTTTAAGGCTTCCAGTCCTTTAGCGACGGCAGGGAATAAGGCTTGCCGTCAATCTTGACAATGAGCTGGTCGGTGGCGATTTTGCTTATCACCACGTTGCGCGCGAGGCTGTCGCCCTCTTTATAAAGATGGTTGTTAAGCTTCACGCGGCTGTTTACGCCATCGGATGAATACATATGCTGCTGGTATTTCAGGTAGGGCACACGCTGGCGCAGCACCGCCTGCGCGTCGTCGTCTGCATTTTCCTGGCGCTCTTCCGGCCCGGCTTTTACGTTTTCCATCGCCCCCTGCGGCACTTCGGAATTAAATTCGCGGCTTTGTTCACGCAGCGCCATCGCCAGTTTTTCACGCAGCTTCGCCGCATCGACGCCCCCTTCCGGCGGCGTCATCAACGCGCTTTCCTGAAACAGCGGCTCATGTTGCGGCGGGGCGCTGAGCGGGTTTTGCAGCGGCAACTGGGCGAAAAGCGCATTTTTTAGCTCATCGACCTGCGGCTGGGTCGTGGGCAACGCTTTGGTGGTGTAGACGTAATGCATGTCGGAGATAAATGTTTCCGGCTGCTCGACTTTCACCACCGGCGCTGGCGGCGGGTTGCGAAACGCCCAGTAAAGACGAAGATAACTGCCCCCGATAGCGGCGGCGGCGGCCCCGACGCCGAGCAGCGTCAGCGCCAGCAGCACGTTTTTAACTGTGGGAGCACGGCGCAGGCGCACGCGGCGGTTGGTTTGTACGCTTTCATAGGCGGCGGTGAAAATATCAGACATGGCGGCGGCTCCTTATGGCTTCGTGGTCATCGCGACGGACGCTTTTTGCACGGGCAGCGTGCTGGCAAGCGCCGTTCCCGCTGGCTCTGCCGGCTCGCGGTTTTGAACTTTTTGCACCGGCTCCTGCACAGCCTCTTTTTCACGAATCAGCCCGGGCGATTCGCCGGAAGCGACAAGCAGCTTCATGAGCGTGCTTTCGCCAACCTGCCCGTCTGCTTTCAACCCCGATTTGCGCTGAAACTCTTTAACGTTTTCCACCAGCGCCCCGGACCACCCTGGCGCGCTGTTTTTCGGTTTCATCAGCGCCCGGCTGAGCATTTTGTTCAGCCAGGCAATTTCACTGGCGTCGCTTTTCGCATCCACTTTGCTGTTGCCTTGCGGCGTAAGGCGATAAAGCAGCACGTAATTGCCGGTCGCAGCGTTTTTGAACCAGTCGCGGGAAACCTGCCAGGTTTTATTGCCCATCAGCAAATCGAGATCTTTCGGGCCGCTGCGCACCACGCTTGCATAGCCGATGCGCCCCGCCACTTTTATTTCCGCTATCCACGGGTAGCCATTTTTCTCAAGGGTTGAGACCGGGCCTTCGCCTTTTTTGCACTGCAATCTGGCGCGCCCCGCCTCTTCGCAAAATGCTTCTTCCAGCGGCACGTCATAGCCCCAGACCCGGTAAAGCTGGCGCATGGCGCTGATGGGCTGATCGAGAGAATCTTCGATTCTGACAAGCGGTTTGGCTTGCGCCGGGGGCGGTTTGTGCGCCCAGGCGGCGGGCAAGGGCAGCAGTTCAGAGGTGTGCGGCAGCGCCTGCCAGCCTGCCGCGATAAACAGCCCCAGCCAGACGCCGCCCGCCAGTAAGGGCAGAGCGTAACGCGGGCGTCTGGCGGTCAGTTCATTAAGGGCGTATCGCACATGGCGCGATTTAACCCGTCGGCTGCGCTCGGCGAAGGCGGCAAGCAAGGCGTAATGCGCCGCCTGCGCCATCAGCGAAAGTTTCCCCTGGCAGCGGGAGTGGAGCGTCAGTATGTGCAGCCAGGAAAAAGGCGCGGTTTTTACCCCATTCCAGCGTTGCTGATGCGTAAACCAGTCGCGGGTTTCCCGCCAGCTCAGCGGACGAAGGCTAATCTGCGCACGCAGCGGCAACGCGCCTGTCATGGCATGAAGGGCCGGGGCAAGCGCAGGCGCGCCTGCTATAAGCAGCGTAATATCCCTCCCCTGTTCCCGCGCCTTATCCACTACCTTGCGTAAAATACGTTTATGCAGCGGCGCAAACTCTCCCTGCACCTGCAATATTAATAAGCGCGCCTGATGTTGCTGGCCTTCATGCTTTATTACATTAAGTAAAAACTCAGAAATACGCTTTTCAAATTCCCGGGCCTGAAGGCTGTCGCTGACATTAATTAAACAGCTTTGTTTATCATTTTGCCGCCGCAACCGGGAAAGCAATTCGGCGATAACTTCTTCATCCTGGCCAAAAAGCCCAACCGCGCCTGATTCATTACAGGCATGCGCCAACATCAGCTCGACGCCTGCAAAATAATTAATAAAGCAGCGCTGCTTAAGATTGTGATAAACCAGTTCTCTGAATGGCGTATCAGTAAAACCGAAATGTGTAAGATACATAATCGTTTTTACTCCGCAGTCATTTATCAACTCACAACGACCCGTAAACCCGCCTTAGTCAGCAGGACTTTGCCGTCGCAACAGATAAGAAACAAAACATCACCGTCTTTAATGAATAATGAAGAAATAAGGCGTGCTGAAGTGAAAAATTGAATCACTTGTAGCTATAGAAGGATTGAAAAGGTGTGTAAAGAAATGTCATTTCAAATTTTTAATTATACAAATCAAACACATGTGTATTTATGTGATTTTAATCACTTCTGAAAAATATCGTTTTCCATATTCCCTGCTCGCCCGATTTTACGTTCAACCCCTTGCTGAGCCTGTATTCTTACGGCGCTTTTAATCTCACCCGACGCGCTTGATAAAAAATATTGCGCATCTTGTTTAAAAAAACTCGCCGTCTCGCTGAGAGAAGTCATTAATCATGAAGTTAACCCATAAAAAATTAATTAAAAGCCATTTTAAAATGCTATTCGTCACGCAGGAAATTAATTTCCAGGCTCTATAAAATAAATTATACAAATGAAAATTAGCTGTATAACTTATTTCAAACCACGGTATTAATAAGCGCGAAAAGTAAAAAAATCCGAAAATTTAATTTTCTTTAAATCAGTGGGATAACCGTTATGTTTAATTCCGGCAATTTTATTTGGTAGACAGTTAAATAAAGTTCAGCTAGATAAAACTTTACATTCAACTTACGCAGTGTCACCCATTATGAACGGTAAATTCAGACGGATTGCTCTGTTCTGCATGGCGGCGCTTTATTGCTCCACGCCTGTCGTTGCAGCAGATTTCAGCGCCAGTTTTAAAAACACTGATATTCACGAATTTATTGATGTCGCAGGGCGCAATTTAAACAAAACCATCCTGGTCGACCCTTCGGTGCAGGGCACCATATCCGTACGCACTTACGATCTATTAACCGAAGAGCAGTATTATCAGTTCTTTCTGAGCGTGCTGGATCTCTACGGGTTTACCGCTATTCCGATGGACAACGGCATGCTGAAAGTGGTGCGTTCGTCGATGGCGAAAAGCGCCGGGGTGCCGATTGCCGACAGTCAAAACCCCGGCAAAGGCGATGAAATTATTACCCGCGTTGTACAAATGGTGAATGTGCCGGTGCGCGATCTGGCGCCGCTGCTGCGCCAGCTTAATGACGCATCCGGCATCGGCAACGTGGTGAACTACGAGCCTTCAAACGTGCTGCTGTTAACCGGCAAAGCCTCGGTGGTCAACCGGCTTGTGGACCTGGTGCGGCGCGTCGACGCCTCCGGGGTGCAGCAACGGGAAACTTACAAGCTGCGTTTCGGCACGGCGAAAGAGATTGCCGACATGCTCAACAATCTCACCAACGAAGAGCAAAAAGGGCAAAGCGCGCCGCAGCTTGCCGCCAAAGTGGTGGCCGATAACCGCACCAATACCTTGATTCTGAGCGGCTCGCAACAGGCGCGTGACCGTACGCGGCGGTTAATCACCCAGCTCGACCGTTATGAAGTGAGCGAAGGAAAAACCCGCGTCTTTTATCTCAAATATGCCAATGCGACCAAAATCGCCAACGTGCTGAACGGCATCGGCGACAAAATTCAGGGCGAAAAAGGCAAAGCCGCCGGCGGCGCCAAAGGCGCAAGCCCCATGACTGGCGCTGCGGGGAATGATTTAAATATCACCGCAGACGATCAGAACAACGCGCTGGTGATCAGCGCCCAGCCTGACGTCATGCAGTCGCTGGAACAGGTTATCGCCCGTCTTGATATTCGCCGCGCGCAGGTACTGGTGGAAGCGATCATCGTCGAAGTGCAGAACGGCGAAGGGCTTAACCTTGGCGTGCAGTGGATGCAGGACTATGGCATCGCCCAGTTTACCGGCACCGGCCTTGGCATCAACCGCGTGCGACAGGGGCTTGATCAACGGGATATCGACGGGCGCCTGACGGCGACGAACCCGTTGACCAGCGTGCTGAACAACTACAACGGCCTCGCCACCGGCTTTTTCAACGGCGACTTTGGCGTGCTGCTGACCGCCATCGCCTCCGACAGCAAAAACGACATTCTTTCCACCCCAAGCGTGGTAACGCTGGATAACAAAGAAGCGTCGTTTAACGTCGGCCAGGATGTGCCGGTGCTTTCCGGCTCGCAGGCCAGCACCACCGGCGACAATGTCTTTAACACGGTGGAGCGTAAAACCGTCGGCACCAAGCTTAAAGTCACGCCGTTAATCAACGATGACAATTCGGTACAGCTCAAGATCGATCAGGAAGTGTCCAGCGTCGATCCTACTTCCAGCAACAGTTCGCTTGGGCCGACGTTTAACACCCGCACCATCAGCAACGAAGTGTTAGTGCGCGACGGGCAAACCGTCGTGCTGGGCGGTCTGGTGGAAGATCTCACGGCCCAGACCGTACAAAAAGTGCCGCTGCTTGGCGATATCCCGCTGATTGGTCAGCTGTTCCGCTACACCAGCAATACCAAAGGCAAGCGCAACCTGATGGTGTTTATTCGCCCCACGGTTCTGCGCAACGATGTTGACTACCGCACCTCTTCACGCACGCAGTACAACAACACGCGCGACGCGCAGCTCCAGCGGCTGGAAGAGCGCAAGTTAGGCATCCTGCCGCCGACCGATCCGAAATTGCTGCCCACGTATCCCGATAACGCGCCTTCAACGGTTTCGCCCACGGTAACGCCTTCGTCGTCCACGCCGCCGCGCGGGCGTAACCCGTTTCGTAACTAGCTTTCAGGGGGAGATATGGAAACCACCAGTAAATCGTTCTGCTCTTACGGCTATGCCCGGGAGCACGGGATCGTGATGGCGGACGAGCAGATCTATATTCGCGAAAACACGCCGCTTAGCGCCGTACTGGAGATGCAGCGTATGATCCGCCGCCCCTTCGCGCCGGTCACGCTCTCTGCGGAAGCCTTTGACGAAATGCTCTCAAGGATCTGGCAGCAGAGCAGCGGCATGTCGCAGCAGATCATGGAAGATATGGATGCCGACATTGATCTGATGGCGTTGACAGAAGAGATCCCGGATAACGAAGACCTGCTGGAAAACGACGAGAACTCGCCGGTTATCCGCCTGATTAACGCCATTCTCGGCGAGGCGGTAAAAGAGAATGCGTCGGACATTCATATCGAAACCTTTGAGAAAACCTTAAGCATCCGCTTTCGCGTGGACGGCGTGCTGCAATCGATCCTGCAACCGGCGCGCAAGCTCGCCCCGCTGCTGGTGTCGCGCATTAAAGTCATGGCGAAGCTGGATATTGCGGAAAAAAGATTGCCGCAGGATGGCCGTATTTCATTGCGCATCGGCAAACGCGCCATTGACGTCCGTGTTTCTACCATCCCCTCGCAATATGGCGAGCGCGTGGTTATGCGCCTGCTGGATAAATCGAAAATGCAGATGGATTTAACCCAGCTTGGCCTTTCGGAACAGGATTTGAACTACATGCGCGGGCTTATCGATAAACCGCACGGGATAATCCTTGTTACCGGCCCGACCGGCTCCGGTAAAAGCACCACGCTCTACGCCGTGCTCTCCTCGCTGGACCGCAACCAGCGCAACATCCTCACGGTGGAAGATCCTATTGAATATGAACTTGAGGGGGTCGGCCAGACGCAGGTTAACCCGCGCGTGGATATGACCTTCGCCCGCGGCCTGCGCGCCATTCTGCGCCAGGATCCGGACGTGGTGATGGTGGGCGAAATCCGCGACAGCGAAACAGCGCAGATAGCGGTGCAGGCCTCGCTAACCGGCCACCTGGTGATGTCCACCCTGCACACCAACAGCGCCAGCGGCGCGATTACCCGCTTGCGCGACATGGGGCTGGAGTCTTTTCTTATCGGCTCTTCGCTGCTGGGGGTGGTCGCCCAGCGCCTGGTGCGCCGCCTCTGCCCCCACTGCAAACAGGAGGTGGAGCTGACGCCCCAGGAAGCCGAAATGTTCAACTTCATGCCCAACCCGCCGAGGCGCGTCTGGGGGCCAGTCGGCTGCGAGAAATGCCGCAACAGCGGTTATTCAGGGCGTGCGGGCATTCATGAACTGCTGGTGATGGACCCGGAGCTGCGCCGCGCCATTAATGACAACGAAGACGAAATGACCATGGAGCCGATTTTGCGCAAAAGCACCCGCAGCCTGCGCCAGAATGGGCTGCTCAAAGTGGTTCAGGGCATTACCTCGCTTGATGAGGTGATGCGCGTGACCACCACCGGCCAGGGAGAGGACGCGTAATGGCCTGGTATGTGTGGCGCGCCACGGCGCAAAACGGCAAAGCCGAGCGCGGAACGATGCAGGCGGAGTCGCCGCGCCAGGTCCGCCAGCAACTGCGCGAACAGGGCCTGACGCCGGTCAGCGTTCAGGAGAGCAGCGCGCCGGGCGCGGGAAAAGCCGGCAGCGGCAAAAAGTTCTCCAGCAATTCGCTGGCGCTGTTTACCCGCCAGCTCGCCACGCTGACCAATGCGGCGCTGCCGCTGGAGAGCGCCCTGCGGGTCATCGCGCGCCAGACCGAAGATAAAAAGCTCGCCCAGGCGCTAACCACCATCCATGAAAAAGTGGTGGAAGGCCACTCGCTCTCGGAAGCGCTGGGGGAATATCCGCAGGCGTTCGACAACCTCTACCGCACACTGGTCACCGCCGGGGAGAAGACCGGTCATCTTGGCGGCGTGCTGGATAAGCTTGCGGATTACAACGAAATTCGCCAGCAGATGAAAAGCAAACTCACCCAGGCGATGGTCTACCCCATCACCCTGACCATCGTGGCCATCACCGTTATCTCTATTTTGCTGGTGGCGGTAGTGCCGCAGGTGGTGGGGCAATTTGTGCAGATGAAACAAGAGCTGCCGGTCACCACCCGCACGCTGATTGCCATCAGCGATTTTTTACAGGCGTACGGCCTGCTTATTGTGGCGGCCATTATCGGCTCGCTGGTGGCCTTTCGCTTCTGGCTGAAAAAAGGCGACAACCGGCTGCGCTACCACCGCTGGCAGATCCAACGCTCGCCTTTGCAGAAGCTTGCGCGGGCGACCAACAGCGCCCGTTATATCCGCACGCTCAGTATCTTACAGGCCAGCGGCGTGCCGCTGCTGGAAGGGATGATTATCTCCGTTGAGGGGCTGGAAAACCTGTTTGTCCGCCAGCGGCTGACGGAGGCCGCCGACAAAGTGCGCCAGGGCGCGACGCTGAACTCGTCGCTGGAACAGACCCAGCTCTTTCCGCCAATGATGCTTTATATGGTCGCCTCCGGAGAGGAGAGCGGCGAACTCGGCCCGCTGATGGCGCGGGCGGCGGACAACCAGGACAAAGCGCTGCAACACCGCATTACCCTGACGCTTTCTATCTTCGAACCGCTGCTGGTGATAACGATGGCGAGCATCGTGCTTTTTATCGTGATGTCGATTCTGCAACCATTACTGCAACTTAATAACATGGTGGGGTGAAAGAGACGGTATGAACAGAGCAAAAGTTAACCTTCAGACAGTGTCCCACCAGCACGGCTTCACCCTGCTGGAGATCATGGTGGTCATCGTTATCCTCGGCATTCTCGCCAGCATGGTGGTGCCGAACCTGATGAGCAATAAAGAGCGCGCGGATAAACAAAAAGCGGTGAGCGATATCATCGCCATGGAAAACGCGCTCGACATGTACAAGCTCGACAACCACCGCTACCCCACCACCGAACAGGGTTTACAGGCGCTGATTACCAAACCGGAGCTTTCTCCGGTGCCGGATAACTACCGCCCGGACGGCTATATCAAACGCCTGCCGCAGGATCCCTGGGGCAACGATTACCTGATAGTCAGCCCAGGCGAACACGGCCCCATCGACATCTTCTCCGCCGGCCCTGATGCGGAGCCGAATACCCCGGATGACGTTTCCAACTGGACGCTGGATAAGAAATCCACAAATGAAACCGAGCAAAAATGAGTCGCGCGCGGCAACGGGGCTTCACCCTGCTGGAGGTGATGCTGGCCATCATGATCTTCGCCAGCAGCGCGTTGCTGGTGGTGATGACGCTACCGGAGCGCAGCGGCCCGGCCATTTTCGGCCAGCAGTTTAAGACGCTGCTGGAGTATGCCTCGACCCGCGCGGTAATGGAGGGCAACGTCATCGGCATGGTGATAACCGAACGTGAGTTCCGGCTGGTTATCCTCAATGCCGGTGATGCGCCCGCGGAACAGCCAGCCGCCTGGCGGCCGCTTGATGCCGGGCGCGTGACGACCCGGGGCGATTTTCCCGAAGATATGCGGGTCTCGCTCGCGCCGCAGCGTCTTGCGGAGTCGCTGGTTTCGCCGCCGCAGATCCTGTTTTTGCCGGATGGAGAGAGCAGCGTATTTACGCTCACCCTCAGCGGCAGCGGCGATCAGCAGAGCTTTGACGTTATCTCGAAAGGGGCGATGCCGGTGACGCTGGCATTAAGGAACGAACATGGCAAACCGTGAAACGGGCATGACGCTGCTGGAGGTAATGGTCGCGCTGGCCATTTTCTCTACCGCTGCGCTGGCGTTGATGAATACCGTAAGCGTAAGCGCCAACTACACCGGGCGGCTTGGCGACGTGCTGCGCGCAAGCTGGGTGGCGGAAAATGTCATCGCCGAAGCGCACCTTGCGGATAACCGTTTTAGCGCTGAGGCGCACGAGGAGACGGTCAACATGGGCGGGCAAAAATGGTTGTGGCGCACGCAGGCGGTGAAAGACGCCGACGGCAACACCATAAACCAGGTCACGGTGTATATCCCGGAGGAGAAAACGCGCCCGCTGGTGACGTTATCCGACGCCTCCGTCTGGAGCGGCGATGAATAGCCGCCTGCGCCTGCAACAGGGCTTCACCCTGCTGGAAGTGATGATAGCCCTGATGGTTTTCGCGCTTATCAGCATGATGGCCTGGCAGATTATTCACGGCGCGATGGAAAACGCCGCGTTCACCGATAAACAAACGGCGAACCTGAGCCAGTTGCAGTTAACCTGGAGCCGCCTTGAGCGCGACCTCACGCAGATGCTGCCGCGCGGGGTGAATGGCGATGAACAGGCGCTGCGCCTGAGCGAAAACGCGCTGGCCTTTACCACGCAGGACAACCTGGCAAGCTTCGGCAGGCCGCAGGAGCCGGATATTTTGCGCGTTACCTGGCGGTTGCAGGACAACACGCTCTGGCGCGACGTCGCCCCGGCGCTCGATCTCGCGAACATGGCGCAAGGGGTGCAGGTGCCTGTGCTCGAACATGTAAAAAACTGGCAGTGGCGCTTTTTCGCCGAAGGGTGGCGAGACGCATGGGCGGAGAAAAGCGCCATTCCGCAGGGCGTGGAGTTAACCGTCACGCTGGAAAACGACGAGACGTGGCGCTGGGTTTTTGTCATCAGCGACGGCTGGCCGATGCCGACCGAAGGCGCAGAAAGCGCAGCGCCGACCGAAGGAACGCCGGATCCGGCGACCCCGCAGGAAACCACGACGCCGTCAGAGGCGGCGCAGCCGGCAGCGGGCGGCGCGCCCGCTCAACCTGCCGCAACCCCGGGAGCGCAACCATGAAGCCAAAAAGTGAGCGGCGCCAGCGCGGCGTGGCGCTGCTGATGGTGTTGATCCTGCTGGTGCTGATGTCCGTGATGGCGGCGAAAATCAGCCAGCAGTTTAGCGGCAATTTACAGCGCATTCAGTATCAGCTGAGCCAGCAACAGCTGCGCTGGGCAATCCTCGGCGCGGATAAACAGGTGCTGAACGGGCTGGCGAAAGATGTCGCCGACCCGCAAAAAGCAGGCTCTGTGCAGCAGCTCTGGAAAGAGCCGCTGGAGCGCGTCGACGGCGAGGTGACGCTGAAAAGCGAACTGGTGGACGGACAAAACTGTTTTAACGTTAACGCGCTGCTCGGCCCGGCGGACGCCTCGCCTGCGCCAGGCAACGCGCCGGGCAACGCGCCCGCCGACGGCGCGCCTGCGGCAAGCAACGCCCCGGACGCGTTATCCCCCGAAGCGCAGCGGGAGAAAATTGTCGAATACCTGCTGACCAGCACCGGCATTAACGCGGTCAGCGCAGAAACGGTTTACCAGCAGCTGGAAGAGTATCTTGGCGTTGAAAAACCCGGGGAGGATAGCTCGCGGCGGGATTTTACCCAGGCTTATGCCGCGCAAAAACCGCCCCGCGTCCCGGCGCGCCAGATGATGTATTCCATCAGCGAACTGAAGCTGCTGCCCGGCTTTCCGCTGAGCTATTACGCGAAGGTCAAAACGCTCCTGTGCGCGCTGCCCGCCACCAAAACGGCCATTAACATCAACACGCTGTCGCGCGACGAAGCTCCCCTGCTCTCCGCGCTCTTTTTCGGCAGCCTGACGGCGGAAGATGTGATGCGGCTTATCGACCAGCGCCCGGAAGCGGGCTGGGAGACGCTGGAGGCGTTTAAGGCGCAGCTTGAACAGCAGTTTCCGGTGAAAGGCCAGGCGGCAAACCTTGATAAGTACATCACGCTAAACAGCCAGTTTTACACCCTGTATCACACAGGGAATACAGAGGCGTTAACGCTTCGCAGCGCCGACGGCCTTTATATCGATACCGCATCGGGCAACCAGCTGCTCTGGTCCCGCCGCTATCGCCTCGTCGATTAAGTCGATTAAAAGGAATGAGCTAATGAAAGACGCATTAATCATAAGAGCGAGCTCAAACCCTGAACAGGCCGTCTGGTGGTGGCCGCTGGGCGCGGCGCAGGATCCCGCCAGGCTTGAGGGCTGGGCTGGGCTTCGCGAACTGGCGGCGCATCCGCTTGCGGGCGCAGTCTGCCTGCTGGTGCCGGCAAGCGAGGTGGTGTTCCGCGATTTTACGCTGACCAAAAAAGGGCCTTTCACCCAGTTGCCGCAGTTTAGCTGGCTGGCGGAAGATTCGCTGATGGGCGACGTGGAAGATCTGCACTGGACGGTGGTGCGCAAAGTCGGCAATCAGGTGACCGCCGCCGCCATCAACGCCACGCTGCTGCAACAGATGCTGGAGGCCTGCCGCGAAGCAGGCTTGCAGGTGGTGAAAGCGGCGCCCGACGCCCTGCTGCTGCCCTTCAACCCGGACGGCGCCACTTTCGCTTCGCTTGACGAGGAGTGGTGGATACGTCAGGGCGAGACCCAGGCGACCACGGTTCACGCTACGCTCCTGCCTGCGGTGTTTGAACGTCTTGGCGAAGGCAACCATCAATGTTACGGCGATATGCTCCCCGCTTTTCGCCAGGCGGTGGAGCCGCAACCCTGGCAGCATCCGCTGCGGCTTATCGCCCCAGAGCTGAAAACGAAAAAACTCAATCTGCTGCACGGCGCTTTCAGCCAGCAGGCGGATATAAAAGAAGAGGTGCGCCGCTGGCGCAAACCGCTTACTGGCGTCGCGGTTCTCGCCTTGCTGCTTAGCCTGCTGCCGCAACTGGCCAATTACTGGCAGATCAAAACGCAGCAAAAAGCGGCGGAAGAGAGCGTGCAGGCGCTGTTCAAAGCCTATTTTCCCCAGTCGTCCTTTACCAGTAATTTGAAATATCACTTCACACAGCAACTCAAAACGCCAACGCGCGATTTCTTCCAGGATCTCGCGCAGTTGGATCAGATTAAGCGGACCTTTACCGACATCGAACTGGGTACGGTGCGCTATGACGCCGCGCAGAGCGCTTTTACCCTGAATGTCACCGCCCCCGGCAAAGCGCGCGTCGAGGCTTTCGTCAACCAGGCGAAACCTGCGTTCGCCTTTGCCATTACCGAAGAGAAAAGCGCCGCGGAGGGCAAACCGTTCTCCGCCGTGCTCAAAGGGGAGGCGGTGAAAAAATGAAGCAAAAACTTGTCGCCTGGTTTAGCGCGCGCAACGCCCGCGAAAGAATGATGATCATGCTGATGGGCTTCGCCTTGCTGTGGGTCGTCGTTTATTACGGCCTCTGGCAGCCGCTGCAAACGGCTATCGACAATGGCAAAACGGCGATTAACCGCGCCCGCGAGACACAAACCTGGATGCAGACCCAGGCGCTGCAACATGACCTGCGGGTGCGCCGGACGCTGGCGGCTAACCCAGACCAGGCGCTGAGGGAAAGCCTGAAAGCGAGCAAACTGGCGCCGACGCAACTCTCGGTGCAGGGGCAAAAAGCCACGCTCACGCTTGAGCCTGTCGCCCTGGCCACGCTCTGGCAGTGGTATGTCAGCCTTAACCGCGCAAGCGGGATCCAACTTGAGTCGATAACCCTGACGCCGCTTGCCAAAAACGACGGCGCGCTGAAGGTGGAAATGACGCTCTTCTGGAGTAAAAGCGTATGACGACGCCTCAGCAACTCTTTTTCCTGATGCGCGAAGAGTACACGTTGCTCTTTTATATGCAGTGTCTGCTGCTCGGGGCGATTGTCGGCAGCTTTCTTGGCATGGTGATTTCACGCGGGCCGCGCCTGGCGCAAGCGCAAAACGATGTGCTCTATCACCTGAGCTTTCCTGCGTCGTACTGCCACCATTGCGGCCATGCGTTAAGCTGGTGGGAAAATATTCCGGTGGTCAGCTGGTTTATTTTACGCGGGCGCTGCAACCATTGCGGCGAGCCTATTCCACGCTGGCTGCCAGGCGTTGAAATAAGTAACGCCCTGCTCTTTTGTTTAATGGCGATGGTGTTTCATCACCCGACGCAAATAATGGCAGGCTGGTTGTTAGTGAGTTTCCTGATTATTTTAAGCGTGCTTGACTGGCAATATTTTCTGTTGCCGGACTGCTTCACGCTGCCGCTATTATGGAGCGGCCTGCTGGTGAATACCTTTTCCGGCACGGTGGCATTACAGGACGCCATTATCGGCGCTGCTGCTGGCTACCTGTTTTTATGGTCGCTTTACTGGATTTTTCGTCTGACCCTAAAAAAAGAGGCCCTCGGCTATGGCGACTTCAAGCTGCTGGCGGCGCTTGGCGCCTGGCTTGGCTGGCAAGCGCTGCCCTATATCTGTCTGCTTGCCAGCTGCATTGGGCTTTTATTCGCGGCGAAAAGCACGCGGCTGAATATCACCCTGCGTTTTCCGTTCGGCAGTTATTTAAGTTTTGCAGGGCTGTGGTTTTTTATCTTTTATCACTACGGCGGCTGATACGTTTTACGTTAAGCCATTTATTCATGCCTTATTAAAGCATTGGCCACGAACCTTGCCTTAATAACGCCCCCTCTATGCCATTAAGGAGGTTACAGACAATATAAATAATCCACTTCCGTTCTATAGCGTTTATCAGGCAAGTCGTCAGGCATCGCTTTTTCTGAATACCTCAGAAAAGGGCTGACCATTAACTTATCTGAATATGGGGCTCACGAATGAAACGAATGAAGTTATCTCTACTGGCGATAGCCATTGCCACGATTTGCACGCCCGCCTTCGCGGCGTTGCCGAGCAAACCGTCGTTAAGCAGCGGCAATGATAAATTCGCCCTGGTGGAGGTGGATCAAGCCGCCACCGCCTATAACCAACTGGTCAAAGTCAATAACTCGGTCAACGTCGTTGTCGAGTGGAATATCTGGAGCGGCGACCCGGGCACCAGCGCGAAAGTGCTGATGAACGGCAAGCAGGTGTGGAGCGGCGCGGCGGGCACCAGCGGTAAAGCCACTTTCGCCGTGAATAAAGGCGGACGTTACCAGACGCAGGTGGAAGTCTGTAATGCCAGCGGTTGTACCAAAAGCGACAATAAGCTGATTATCGTGGCGGACACCGACGGCAGCCATCTTACCCCGCTGACCGCAACGCCCGGCGAGAAAAACAAAACCTACACCCAGCACCCCGACAAAATCATCGGCGCTTATTTCCCGGAATGGGGCGTTTATGACCGCAACTATCCGGTTGATAAAATCCCGGCGGCGAACCTGAACCACCTGCTGTATGGCTTCATCCCTATTTGCGGCGGCGACGGTATCAACGACAGCCTGAAGAGCATCAGCAACAGCTTCGAAGCGCTGCAACGTTCCTGCGCCGGGCGGCAGGATTTCCAGGTCGCCATCCACGATCCGTGGGCGGCGCTGCAAAAACCGCAGAAAGGGGTCACCGCCTGGGACGACCCCTATAAAGGCAACTTCGGCCAGCTGATGGCGCTGAAGCTCGCCTACCCTAACCTGAAGATCCTGCCTTCCATCGGCGGCTGGACTCTCTCTGACCCGTTCTTTTTCCTGAACGACAAAACCAAGCGCGACCGTTTTGTCGCCTCGGTAAGGGAGTTTTTAAAAACCTGGAAATTCTTCGACGGGGTGGATATCGACTGGGAGTTTCCGGGCGGCGGCGGTCAAAACCCCAACCTCGGCGGCCCTCAGGACCGGGAAACCTATACCACATTGATGCGAGAACTGCGCGCGATGCTGGACAGCCTTTCCACGGAAACGGGCAAGACCTATAAGCTCACCTCCGCCATCGGCGTCGGCAACGATAAAATCGCCAACGTCGATTACCTCGCCGCCAGCCAGTATCTCGATAACATCTTTATGATGAGTTACGACTTCTACGGCGCCTGGAGCATGACCGATCGCGGTCATCAGACCGCGATCTATGCGCCCACCTGGAAGCCAGATACGCAGTACACCGCCGATAACGGCCTTAAACTGCTGCTGGCGCAGGGGGTCGACCCGAAAAAACTGGTGCTGGGCGTAGCGATGTATGGCCGCGGCTGGACCGGCGTTTCGGGTTACACCAATAACAACCCGTTCACCGGCGGCACGGCGACCGGGCCAGTCAAAGGCACCTGGGAAGAAGGGGTGGTTGATTACCGCCAGATTGCCAATGAATACCGTAACGGCGCGGGCTGGGCTTACGCCTATGACGAGACCGCCGAAGCGCCTTATCTGTTCAAACAGTCTACCGGCGATTTGATCACCTATGACGACGTCCGCTCCACCACCGCCAAAGGGAAGTATGCGCTGAGCAAAGGGCTGGCCGGCATGTTCGCCTGGGAAATCGACGCTGACAACGGCGAGATCCTCAACGCCATGAACGAAAGCCTGATGGGCGGCGGCGATACGCCCACACCGACGCCGACGCCCGCGCCGACTAACCAGCCGCCGGTGGCGAGCGCCAGCGATCAGCAGGTGACCGGCCCGGTGAACGTGACGCTGGATGGCTCCGGCTCGCACGATCCAGAGGGCGGCGCCCTGACTTACGCCTGGAGCCAGACTTCCGGCACTACCGTTAGCCTGAGCAATAAAAACACGGCGAAAGCGAGCTTTAACGCCCCTGCCACCACCGCCGACAAAACCTATGGCTTCCAGCTGAAGGTGACCGACAGCGGCGGGTTGAGCAGCACCGCCAGCATCCAGGTGGTGGACAAAGCGCCTGCGCCAAACCATGCGCCAACGGTCAACCCGCTTGAGGCTATTACGTTGCAGGCGGGGCAACAGGCGAATCTGCACGCCCAGGCGGTGGATCAGGATAACGATCCGCTGACTTATCAGTGGAACGCGCCTGCTGAGCTGTCGCCGGAAGGCAGCAACACCGCGGATCTGAGCATTACCGCGCCGGACGTGGCCGCCAACCAGTCGTTTAACCTCTCGGTCAACGTCAGCGACGGTAAAACCAGCAGCCAGCAGTCGGTAAGCGTGGCCGTCACGCCGCGCCAGGACGATGAGCCGCTGCCCTCACCAGACCCGACCCCTGGCCCGGCGCCGGAACCGACCCCGGAACCGACGCCTGCACCGACCCCGAGTGGCGGCGGCAGCTGCGACACTCCCACCGACCCCAACGCCAGCCAGTATCCTGCCTGGTCCGCCAGCACCGTGTATAACGGCGGCGAAACGGTCAGCTATAACAACCTGGTCTGGAAGGCGAAATACTGGACGCAGAATAACGCGCCGGGCTTTGACGCCGACCAGTGGCTGCTGGTCAGCCAGGTGAAAATGTCCTGGCGGCCGGACGTGGTTTATAACGGCGGCGACACCACCGACTATGCCGGCTCCCAGTGGCAGGCTAAGTGGTGGACGAAAGGCGATGAGCCGGGCAAAGCGGATGTCTGGGTGAAAAAAGGGACGTCGGAGTGTCAGTAACCCCCTGAAAGCGCGCTGCGCCACGACGCACGCGTTTGAATGTTGGCATGCCGGCGCGAAGATGCGCTCGCGCCGGCAAGGGTGAATGACAGCGCTGACGCGGGCGGCGCAGCGGCAGTTTCGCTGCGTTGCCTGCGCGCCGCGCAACCAGGCCGCCTCTGGCGGATGACGCCTGTCGCCCTGCGCCAACCCGCAGTCAAGCTAACCATAAAGGTTATTTGCGATGAAAAGAAACGTATTAGCCCGGACTATCAGTATCCTGTGCCTGTGCGGCGCAACAGCCCCGGCGCTGGCGCTGGAGGCGTGGAGCGGACAAGAAGGCGGTGACACTTACCAGGTGATTTTCGCCGGCAACGTCTACACCAACGCCTGGTGGGTCGGCGCGGCTAACTGCCCCGGCTCGAACGACCCGGACGGCCCCTGGCGCCAGGTTCGCGCCGCGACCGCCGCAGAGATAACCCAGTACGGCAACCCCGCCAACTGCGATATTTCCAACGGCGCGCCTGCTGCAAAGCTGCCTGAGTACAGTAGCGCCCAGAGTTACCAGAAAGATGACAAGGTCTCCAGCAGCGGCGTGAGCTATAAGGCGCTGAAGGCCATTTCACCCTCCTCCTTCGCGCCGGGCCAGCCGAATCCGTGGATGGCTTACGTCGCCGTGCCGCAATGGCAGTCGGGCAAAATTTATCAGCAGGGCGACGTGGTGATGGTAAACGGCCAGGGCTATAAAGCCTGGTTCTATAACGTGGATGAAGACCCGTCAAAAGAGGAGAACCAGAACCTTACCGGCGACAACGGCCAGCCCTGGAAACCGCTCGGCACGCTGAAAGTTTGGTCCGATCAAGAGCTGGCGAGCGCCCCGGCGCTTGATACGCAACAGCTTTACCCGGCAGGTTCGCTGGTGAAATTCCAGGGCCAGCCTTACGTTTCGCTCACCGCCGTGCAGCATGTGCAGCCGAGCGATCCATCGCCCTGGGGGATTTATATCGACTGGACCGGCACCAAAGAGCGGGTCGGCACGCCGAAATCGGAGTGGCCCGCCCACGTTTATGCGCCCTATGTGGATTTCACCCTAAACACCATCCCCGATCTCGCCTCGCTGGCATCGAGTAAAAACATTACCCACTACACGCTGGCGTTTATCGTCGCCAAAGACGCCAACACCTGCCTGCCCACCTGGGGTACGGCCTACAACATTAATGACTATACCCAGTACAGCAAAATTAAGGCGCTACGCGACGCAGGCGGCGATATTCAGGTTTCCATCGGCGGCGCGAATAACTCGCCGCTGGCGGCGGCCTGTAAGAACGTGAACGACCTGCAACAGCACTATTACGACATCGTCGATAATCTCAATCTGAAGGTGCTGGATTTTGATATCGAAGGCAACTGGGTGGCGGATCATGAATCTATTCAGCGGCGCAACAGCGCGCTGAAAATGGTGCAGGAACGCTGGAAACAGGAAGGCCGCAAGGTAGGCCTGGTCTTTACCCTGCCTATCCTGCCGACCGGCCTGACGCCGGAGGGTATCTACGTACTGGAAGATGCCAAAGCCAAAGGGGTGGAGCTGACCGGCGTCAACGTCATGACCATGGATTACGGCAACACAGTCTGCCAGTCCTCCGGCCAGGAGGGGCAGAATATCCACGGCAAATGCGCCACCTCGGCTGTCGACAACCTGTTCCAGCAGGTGAAAAAAATCTGGCCGGACAAGAGCGACAGCGCCATCAACAACATGCTCGGCACCACGCCGATGATTGGCTATAACGACGTGCAGGGAGAGACGTTTTACCTCTCCGACGCGCGGCTGGTGATGCAGCAGGCGCAGGAGCGGCAGCTTGGCATGATAGGCATCTGGTCGATAGCGCGCGACCAGCCGGGCCAGCAGGGTTATGTCGGGCCGGAAAACAGTGGCCTGACCGCCCAGCAGGCGCCGCTTTACGCCTTCAGCGATGTCTTTTCACCTTTCACTTCCGCCAGCAGCAGTAGCGGCGGCGGCGGGCAGCCTGCCCCTGCGCCTGCGCCAACCCCGGCGCCGTCCAACGTGGCGCCGGTAGCGAACGCGGGGGTCAGCCAGACGATTCAGGGCACGCAGACGGTGACGCTTGACGGTTCCGGCTCAAGCGACGCCGACGGCGACACGCTGACCTACCAGTGGCAGCAAACCGGCGGGCCGGACGTGACGCTTAACAACGCTACCCAGGCGCACAGCACCTTTACGGTGCCCTCGCCGCAGCATGCTGAGTACAGCTTCCGTCTGACGGTGAACGACGGGCAACACAGCGCCTACGCCGACACCTCGGTGACGGTGCTGGAAGCCGCCCAGCCGGTAGCGCCGGTGATCAACCTGGCGTCGTCATTCCAGGGGCTGAGCGGTAGCCAGATCGTGATAACCGCGACCGCCGCCGACCCGGACAGCATGAGTAACCAGCTACGGTGGAACTGGGTGGTGCCGAACGGCGTGGGCCAGGTGAGCGGCCAGGAGAGCAATACGCTGACGATCACCGCCGCCAGCGTGACGGCGGCGCAGTCATTCCCGCTGGCGGTGCACGTAACCGACCAGAGCGGACTGAGCGCCAACGCCTCTACCACCTTGCAGATAAACCCGCTGCCGCAGCCCTCAGGCGGCGACTTCCAGTACGTTTATCCGCAAAACATTAGCCAGTACAAAGCGGGCACCCGCGTGAAAGGCAAAGACGGCAATATCTACGAGTGCAAACCTTTCCCTTATGCCGGCTGGTGTAAGGGAGCGGCCTGGGCCTACGCCCCGGGCGAAGGGTTGAACTGGTCTGACGCCTGGATCAAACGGTAATTAACGGCCTGTACGGGGCGCCGCCTCGCGCGGCGTCCTTTCAGGCGGGAGGAGACGATGAAAGCCTGTTTCGCATTGCCGCTTTATGCCGTAAGCCTGATGGCGCAGGCTACCTGCTGGGACGAGGCGGCCTATTATTTCAACCTCGATCCGAAGCTGCTTAACGCTATCGCCCAGGTGGAGTCAGGCATGAACCCTGAGGCGATCAACGTCAATACTAACGGCAGCTACGACGTCGGCCTGATGCAAATCAACAGCATTCACTTTGAGCGGCTGCGCAAGCTGGGCGTCGATGAAGTGTTGTTGATGCGCGACCCCTGCGTGTCGGTACTGGTGGGGGCTTCTATTCTTTCCCAGATGGTGCAGACCTACGGCTATACCTGGGAGGCGATTGGCGCTTATAACGCAGGCACCAGCGAAAGCCGCCACGGTTTGCGTATGCGCTATGCCTGGAAAGTCTGGCAACGTTATCAACGGCTAAAAGGGTTATAACCAGCGAAGGCTTGTCGCTGGTTAACGTGATTAACAGACTCGCTAAAACCCACTACCTTAATTTTCCGTAATCCCGGTTTTAGCGAGAAGCTATTATGTATTTTGCTTTGTGTAATCCGGCGCGGGCAATTTAACATCCTGATTAACGCCCTGATAATTTACCTCAATATGATCTTTAGTAATCGCCACAACACGCGCGTTATCATATCCCTTTAATGTTTCGCCAACGTGATAAACCACCTGCTCCGCGCCCTGCTTAACAATCGTGGCGGAGAGATCTTCTTTATTACTGAAAACAATTCCGCTGATATCCAGCGCCAGCTGCGGCGCGTTTGCCTGCATGGCTGGTGCCGTAACGGCAGGGTTGAAAAGCGCGAGCGTTACCGGGGCGGCAGGCGGGTTCGCTACGGTTTGAACCTGTTGAAGTTGTTCGCGGGTTTGCGACCAGTTCAGCCAGCCACTGGCCGTCTGCATTACGCCCGCCAGAGCGATGATGCCGCACAGTGCGGGCGCGAAATATTTTTTAATAGCAGGAGTCATCATATTTTCACTATTGAGTTTAAGGATAAACTTATTGCCGAAATGCGTTTATCTGATTTACGGCGTGATATTTAGCGAGGGAATTCTAACAAGCGCTAATTGCGTCCACCACCAAAACATTCACCAGCACAATAAATCAAAAATAACATTTCTTTCTTAAATAAAAGCACTTAGCGAAAATAACCAAATTAAGCAGGAAAGAATTCGATTTTCAGAAAGACTGAATACAGCGATTTTCGTCATAAAATAGCGGGCGCGGCCTTTTTACAGCTGGCCGCGCCCTGCTATTAACCGCCGATACGCGCTACGGCATCGCGGCTGGCAAGCGCACGCTCTTCGCCGGTCAGTTCGCTTAACTGCCCCTGGCGCATCTCCAGCAGACGGTCGGCGTGAATAAAGTAGTGATCGTCATGGCTGATGGCGAAAATGGTTTTCCCCATCTGCTGCATCAGCGGCAGCAGGACCTGATAAAACTCGCGGCGGAAATGCGGGTCCTGATCCGCCGCCCATTCATCCAGCAAAATGATGTCGCGGTCTTCCGCCAGCGCCAGCAGCAGCGCAACGCGCTTCTTCTGCCCTTTAGAGAGCTTAAGATTGAGGATTTTCCCGTTGTCCAGCTCCAGCTTTTCAGCCATTTTCAGCCGCTTCAGCCAGGCTTCCACCAGCACCGGGTTCGCCGCTTCGCCCTTTGGCCCCAGCAGCTTGTCGAATAGCCAGACGTCAGTGAAGACCGCCGAGAAGTGCTGGCGGTAAGCGTCCATTTCGCTTGCGCTAATCGCTTTGCCATCCAGCAAGATCTCCCCGCTAACCGGTTCATAAAGGCCGGTCAGCAGCATAGCGAGCGTGGATTTACCGCTGCCGTTGCCCCCTATCAGGAACAGCAGTTCGCCGCGATGAATAGTGAGATTTAGCGGGCCGACGCCGAAGCTGCCGTCGCTGTAGCTGAACGTCACGTCGCGAAGCTCCAGCGTTTGCCAGTCGGCGAACTTTTCAGGGCGTTTAAAGTCAGGCTGATAAGCCGCCAGCTGAAACTGCTTCAGCTTATTAAACGCCACCTGGGCGGTGAGCAGCGTCGGCAACGCGCCCATTGCGGAAAGCAGCGGCGTGCGCAAAAAGAGCAGCGCCAGCGAGTAGGTCGCCGCCACGTTGGTATCCGCCCAGCCGAGGCCATTCGCCATCCAGAACACCAGACCAATCACCCCGAGCATCATAATGTTCGACCAGTTGACGGCGCTCAGGTGAAAGGTGTCGGCGCGGATAATGTGCTGGCGATAGCTTTGCGCGTCTGGCTTGTAGACGTTGTCAAAAATATATTCCGCGCGCTCGCGATTAAGCGCCAGCTCTTTGCGCCCTTCCAGCACCGTCTGGAAATCGTTATAGAGGCTGTCTTCCACTTCGCGCAGCGTGGCGATGTGCTTATAAACGCGCTGCACCAGCAGGTAGCCAATCCACAGCGTAATGGCAATCCACACGGCGGTAACCAGCAGCATTCTGGACGACAGCCAGCCAAGATAAATAGCGCTGCCGACCGTCAGGATAATCCCCTGCACCAGTTCCGGCAGGCGCACAAAAGCGATGGTGATGTTACGCACGTCGCTGGTCAGCCCCGCCAGCAGCGTGGCGCTGCCGAGCTTTTCGACCTGCTCGACCGGCGTATCCATAATGCGCTTGATAAACTCGCTGCGCAGGCGGTACACAAAATGGTGCCCAAGCATCGTTAACGCCAGCTGCGAGGCGAGCGTTACCGCCATCAGCACCAGCAGCAGGCCGAGAAATTCCGGCAGCACCGCAAGCGTGAGATCGGCAGTGGCTATCAGACGTTGGTTAATAAAAGCGATAAGGCCTATACCCAGCGCGGCGCTGGCGAGGCTTAACGCCAGCACCAGCACAAACGGCAGACGGTACTGGCGCCAGACAAGGCGCAGAAGTTCCATAAAAGCAGCTACCCACAGAAAACAAAACAGCGAGCAGTTTAAACGGCGTGAACGCGACGGCAAGAATAATTCTTATTTTTATTCGCCTTTGCCCGCCTGCCGGAACGTCAGATTGTAGCGCCAGGGTCCGGCGTCGGGATGGTCGCCTGGTTTCAGCGGCTGAATGCCGTGATAAAAAAGGCGCGACGGCCCACCCCACACCACCACATCGCCATGTTCCAGCAGCAGCCTTTTCAACGGATCGCTGCGCTTAAGCCCGCCCCACTGAAACACCGCGGGCAGCCCAAGCGAGACGGAAACAATCGGCGCTCGCAGGTTCGGCTCGTCTTTATCCTGATGCAGCGAAAGTTTCGCCCCGGGCGCATAGCGGTTAATCAAACAGGCGTCCGGCTGAAAATCGTCGTAGCCCGCGGCTTTCGCCGCCGCGTCGCAAAGACGGCGAAAGGCGGGCGGGATGTCAGGCCAGGGTTTACCGGTGAGCGGATCGCGCGTTGCGTAGCTGTAACCGCTGCGGCTGCTGGTCCAGCCCAGCGAACCGCAGCTGGTCATCGCCACCGACATGGTGTAGCCGCCTGGCGTCACCATCTGGCGAAAAGGCGACTGCGCCGCCACGTCTGCGATAGTCGCCAGCAGTTCCGAGGCCGTGGCGAAGGCGAAACGGCGCAGTATCACCGCCCCTTCGTCGAGCGGCTCCTGCCAGGGCGGCTGGTCGGCAAAGAGATCCATTACTTCTCCTTTTTCACTTTGGCTTCCCAGGCCAGCAGCGCGGCTTTACGCGCCACGCCCCAGCGGTAGCCCGCCAGCGCGCCGTCGCCGCGCACGACCCGGTGACACGGAATCACCACCGCAAGCTTATTGGCGGCGCAGGCGCTCGCCACCGCGCGCACGGCGCCGGGCTTGCCGATTTTGCGCGCCAGCTCGCTGTAACTTAGCGTGCTGCCGGCGGGAATATCGCGCAGCGCCTGCCAGACCTGCTGCTGGAAGGCGGTGCCGCGAATATCAAGCGGCAGCGCCCATTTGCCCTGCGGGGCGTCAAGAAAGGCTATTACCTGCGCGACGCGTTCATCAAAAGCGGCATCCTGCGAAGGCTGCGCGCCGGGAAAAAGCGCGAGCAGTTCGGCTTCCAGCGCCTCGCGGCTTTCGCCGGGGAGAATGGCGCAGACGCCCCGCTCGCTCTGCGCCACCAGGCACAGCCCCAGCTGGCACGGCGCGAGAGTCCAGACGACGCTGGCGGATTCGCCGCCGCGCCCATATTGCCGCGGCGTCATGCCAAGCGCAGCGTCAGCCTCGCGATAAAACGCGCTGCCGCATGCGTAACCGGCGGCGTAGAGCGCATCGGTAACCTTCTCTTCTTTGCGCAGGGCGTTGCGCACTTTTTGCACCCGCAGCGCCTGCTGCCAGGCTTTCGGCGTCAGCCCGGTAACCGCCTTAAATTGCCGGTGAAAATGATACGGACTCATCGCCGCATTTTGCGCAAGTTCAGCAAGCGTAAGGGGCGCGTCGCTTGACGCCATCAGCCGGCAGGCGGCGGCAATGCGCATCGCCTTCTGTTGTTCAGGCGGCGCTTTGTCAGGCTGGCAGCGCTTGCAGGGACGAAACCCGGCTGCCAGCGCGCCTGCGGCGTCGGGGTAGAAGCGCACGTTGGCGCGCAGCGGACGCCGGGCGCGACAGGAAGGACGGCAGAAAATACCGGTCGTGACCACCGCAAAAACAAAGCGTTCGTCGGCTTGCGCGTCGCGGCGCTCTACCGCCTGCCAGCGCGCCTGTTCGGAGGTAAAATCTTCACGTTTCATAACAGACTCCTCTTTATAAGGTAGCCCTACTCTGCGCGCGCGCCACGCGTAAAAAACCCGCCATCTTGCTTTTTAATTTTTTTCGCTCACCAGGAAGGTGCGAAACGGCGGCGACATCCAGACCGAGAACCCTTCGGCCTCTTTCGTCACGAGATAAACCGCCAGCCCCTCTTTTAGCGCCACCGCTTTGGCCTTTTCCGGCCCCAGCACCATCAGGCCGGTATCCCAGCCGTCCGCCTCAAGCGCCGTAGGCGAGATAACCGTCACGGAGACCAGCTTATGGGTAATCGGCCGCCCGGTGGCAGGGTCGATAACGTGGGAAAGCCGTTTACCGTCGAGTTCGTAATAGTTGCGATAGCTGCCCGAGGTGCTGATGCCATGGCCGTTGATATCAACGATCGCCTGCACGGCGTTCTCCTGGTCGGTCGGCTTTTGAATCGCCACGCGCCAGGGGTTGCCCTGCGGATTCGTCCCCCGGCTTGCCAGCGCCCCGCCCACCGAAACCAGATAGCGGCTGATCCCTTCTTGCTCCATCAAACGCGCCAGATGATCCGCCGCGTAGCCTTCCCCTACGGTCGAAAGGTCAACAAAAAGACCCGGCAGATCTTTTTGCAGAAACTGTTGGCCTGCGCGGTTTATGACCGACAGGTGCTGCAAGCCGGTTTGCGCCTTCGCGGCGGCGATTTGCGCTTCATCCGGCGTTTTCACCGGCTGTCTGGCCGGGCCGAAGCCCCATAAATTCACCAGCGGGCCGACGGTAATGTCCATCGCGCCGTCAGTCTTTGCGCCAATCCGTAAAGAAAGGGTAACGATGTCGCTCATCGCCTCTTCTACCGGCCAGGGCTGCGTGCTGGCGGAGCGGTTGAAGCGCATCAGCGCCGAGTCGTTTTTCCAGGTAGAGAGCAGCCGGTCATCGCCATCCAGCTGCGCCTGAATTTTTTTACGCAGGTCGTCTGCGCGGGCGGCATCGATGCCCGCGAGGCTCACGCGCCAGAATGTGCCCATGGTTTTGCCTTCCAGCACCAGCGGCGTCGCCTGGGTGGAAGAGGAGTTGTCGCAGCCGACGAGCAACAGCGCGCAGGCCAGCAAGCCCGCGCAAAGGGAATGGAACTTCATGCTTTTTCCTCACGCTTAAGCGGCGAGAGTACAACAAAAGCGCGCGCCGTGGATGACGCGGCAAATAAAAAAGGGGCCCGCAGGCCCCTTATGCAATGTCGTGCGGCTTAGAACTGGTAAACCAGGCCCAGCGCTACGATGTCGTCAGTACCGGTGCCAGTGGCGCGGGTAAAGTCGTTGTCATCAACCAGGTTGATTTTGTAATCAACATAGGTGGACATGTTTTTGTTGAAGTAGTAGGTCGCGCCCACATCCACATATTTCAGCAGATCCTGGTCGCCGTAACCACCTTCGATGTCCTTACCGCGGGATTGCAGGTAAGCCACGGACGGGCGCAGACCGAAGTCGAACTGGTACTGCGCAACCACTTCGAAGTTCTGTGCTTTGTTCGCGAAGCCGTAATCATCAGTACGGCCGCTGCCGTTGGAGGTACCGAAACGGGTAGCGTTGTAAGTCTGGGAGTACTGCGCCGCCAGGTAGATGTTGTTAGCGTCGTATTTCACGCCGCCGCTGTAAACTTCAGCGTGGTCGCCGTTGCCGTATACGCCAGCCGCGTTCTGGTCAGCGGTACGCTTGGAGGAGCTGGCTGCTGCGCCGATAGCGAAACCTTCGCCCAGATCGTAAGTCAGGGACGCGCCGTAGCCGTCGCCGTTCTGTTTCAGCAGGCTGCGACCGTTAGCGACGTCGTTTTCACCGCTGACGCTGCCGTTTTTACCCTGATATTGCAGAGCAAAGTTCAGACCGTCGACCAGACCGAAGAAGTCGGTGTTGCGGTAGGTGGCTACGCCGTTAGCGCGAGATTGCAGGAAGTTGTCCGCGCCGTAAGTGTCGCCGCCGAATTCCGGCAGAACGTCGGTCCAGGAGGTCACGTCGTAGATTACGCCGTAGTTACGACCGTAGTCGAAAGAACCGGCATCGCCGAATTTCACGCCCGCGAACGCGACACGAGACCAGGAACGGTTAGTGGTTTCCGCGTCGTTACCCTGGATCTGGTATTCCCACTGGCCGTAGCCGGTGATCTGATCGTTAACCTGGGTTTCGCCTTTGAAACCGATACGCATGTAAGTCTGGTCGCCGTCGTTGCCAGCGTCGTCAGAGAAATAGTGCAGGCCGTCAACTTTGCCGAACAGGTCTAATTTGTTGCCGTCTTTGTTATAAATTTCAGCCGCCTGTGCGGCGCCTGCGACCAGCAGAGCTGGGATAAGCAGGGATAGTGCTTTAACTTTCATCTTATTAACCCTCTATTGTTATATGCCTTTTTTATTTGCCACTGCGTACTGACGCTTTTCACATCAGTCGGCGAACCCATTCTCCGCAAAAAAGCAGAATAATCCAATGCGAATATGATACGAAAACTTTGAAAATGTATATTTTATGCCGCGAGGTGTAACAGGATATTAATAACGGGGAACTTTTTTAGCGCACCAATTGCTAAAAATATTCGCATTATTTATCAAGCAAATATAAATAAATCAATAATTTCAATGCGATAATACAGGATATTTTTGACCGCACTGATTGCCAAAACAGCACAGGCGATCCCGTCTAAAATTACTCTCGCTATCATCATTAACTTTATTTATTACCGTCATTCAGATCTGAATGTTCGATTTACCCCTATTCCTGCCGGATGCTCGCATCCGGTTTTTTTTACCTGAATTTACCCGCTTCGTTATTATCCCGTCACGTTAATAAAAAAATTAACGACTATTAATTAATCAATTTCTGTTTTAGCCATCTGTTATTACTCTGATTAAATTTATGGCTTCTTTTAGTCAGGGAATTTTTAATACTCGCCGTTCCCGGCCTCTTTTTTAGCCATCGACTGTACTTTTAATGCGCAAGAGACCGGAGCCGTGGAGCCGCCCGCATGATTGTTATTTAGCGCAGTTATCATCCATCTGGAAAATCATACGTTTCGCTTTATACTGCATGATTTGCGATACTGGCGAACATCCGGAAACGCTCTCTGCCCTTTACCGCACCGCGTTACGACAGCGAGACGTTTCCCGATACAGGCAGCAAGCGGTTTTCTTTTTTTCATTACGGCGCATGGCCGGTGGATTGCACACAACGATGAGTCAGTCAGACGCGATGATCCCCAACAAGTTTTCCCTGTTACCGGGCAGTATTACCCGTTTCTTTTTATTGCTGATCGTAGTGTTGCTGGTTTCGCTGGGCGTAATGGTGCAAAGCGCGGTTAACGCCTGGCTTAAAGACAGAAGCTATCAGATTGTCGATATCACCCGCGCCATGCATAAGCGGGTAGATACCTGGCGTTACGCGACCTGGCAGATCTACGACAATATCGCTGCCGCCAATTCCGCCTCCGAAGGCGCGAATCTTCAGGAAACGCGGCTGCGCCAGGATGTCTATTACCTGGAAAAGCCGCGCCGTAAAACCGAAGCGTTGATTTTCGGCTCTCATGACAGTTCAACGCTTGAGATGACCCAGCGTATTTCAACCTATCTTGATACCCTGTGGGGCGCAGAAACCGTACCCTGGTCGATGTATTACCTGAACGGCCAGGATAACAGCATGATCCTTATCTCCACCCTGCCGCTAAAAGATCTCTCCTCCGGCTTTAAAGAGTCTTCGGTAGGCAATATTGTCGACTCCCGCCGCGCAGAGATGTTGCAACAGGCTAACGCGCTGGATGAACGGGAAAGCTTCTCGCCCCTGCGCCGGCTCGCCTGGCAAAACGGCCACTACTTTACGCTACGCACGACCTTTAACCAGCCAGGGCATCTTGCAACCGTTGTGGCGTTCGATTTACCGATTAACGACCTGATCCCCCCCGGCATGCCGCTGGAAAGTTTCCGCCTTGAGCAGGACAACGGCCAGGCTACGCTCTCCGGCACCGATAAAGAGACGCCAGACAGCGTCACGATTAACTTCAATAGCTCGCGCATTGAAATTGCCTCGCCGTTAAGCTCCACCAACCTTCGCCTGGTATGGGAAGTCCCGTTCGGCACGCTGATGATGGATACGCTGCAAAACATTTTGCTGCCGCTGCTGCTGAATCTCGGCCTGCTGGCACTGGCGCTGTTCGGCTACACCACATTTCGCAACCAACCTACGACCCGCCCCCAGGAAACCCCGAGCGGCAATAATAAAGAATTACATATGCTGCGGGCTCTGAATGAAGAGATTGTCTCGTTGCTGCCGCTTGGCCTGCTGGTGCATGACCAGGAGAGCAATCGCACGGTCATCAGCAATAAAATTGCCGACCATTTATTGCCGCATCTCAATTTACAGAACATCACCTCTATGGCCGACCAGCATCAGGGGGTGATCCAGGCGACGGTTAATAATGAGCTTTATGAAATCCGCCAGTTTCGCAGCCAGGTCGCGTCGCGCACGCAGATATTTATTATCCGCGATCAGGACCGCGAAATTCTGGTAAATAAAAAGCTCAAGCAGGCGCAGCGCCTCTATGAGAAAAATCAGCAGGGTCGCGCCGCCTTTATGCATCACATGGGCGAGGCGTTAAGCGCGCCGGTGAAGCAGCTGGCCGAGCAGGCCACCGCCCTGCATAGCGATGAAAGCCTGGCGCTTGCGGATCAGGCAGACCGGATTGTGCGGCTGGTGGAGGAGATTCAGCTGGCGAACCAGCTTGAAGCGGATAGCTGGAAAAGCCACAGCAGCGCTTTCGTCATTCAGGATTTGATCGACGAAGTGGTGCCTGAAGTCCTGCCCGTTATTAAGCGCAAAGGGCTGCAACTGCTTATCAATAACCAGCTGCCGGCACATGAAGAGCGTCACGGCGACCGCGAAGCGTTGCGTAAAATTTTGCTGATGCTGCTTCATTACTCCGTCACGACAACGCAGATGGGGAAAATTACGCTGGAAATCAGCGCGGAAGAGCATGAGAAAGAGCGTTTGCTGCTGCGCATTCTTGATACGGGCGACGGCATTAATACCAGCGAAATCGATAACCTGCACTTCCCGTATCTTAATGACACCTCCGGCGACCGCTTCGGCAAGGCTAACGGACTGACCTTCTGGCTTTGCAACCAGCTTGCGCGCCGTCTGGGCGGCAGCCTGAACATTAAATCTCGCCAGGATCTGGGCACCCGTTATTCGCTGCATGTCACCATGGCGGCAGAGCCGGTGAATGAAGCCGAGCGTGAAGAGGGCCTGCTGGACGATGTGATAGCGATGGTGGATGTCACCTCCAGCGAAGTACGCAATGTAGTTGTTCGCCAGCTTGAACAGTGGGGAGCGACCTGCATCACGCCGGATGAAAGACTGGCGAGTCAAGAGTTTGATCTGTTTTTAACAGATAATCCGTCTAATCTTACTGCCAATGGCTTGCTTTTAAGCGATGATGAGGACGGCGTGAAGCGAATCGGCAACGGTAAGTTCCGCGTCAACTTCAACATCAGTAATGCTATGCAGGAAGCGGTGCTACAACTTATAGAGGAGCAGCTGGCACAGGAAGAAGTTCCCGAGTCACCTTTGGGCGGCGATGAGAATACGCAGCTCCATGCCAGCGGCTATTACGCGCTGTTTGTCGACACGGTACCGGACGATGTTCAGAGACTGTATACTGAATCAGCAGCGGGCGACTACGCTACGCTTGCGCTGACCGCGCATCGCCTGAAAGGGGTGTTTGCAATGCTGAATCTGATACCCGGCAAGCAGTTATGTGAAACGCTGGAGCATCATATTCGTGAGAACGATGCACCAACCATAGAAAAATATATCAGCGACATTGACGCTTACGTCAAAAGCTTGCTGTAGCAAGGTAGCCTAATACATGAACAATATGAACGTAATTATTGCCGATGACCATCCGATTGTTCTGTTCGGCATTCGTAAGTCTCTTGAACAAATCGAGTGGGTGAACGTTGTCGGTGAGTTCGAAGATTCCACAGCATTGATCAATAACTTGCCAAAGCTTGACGCGCACGTCCTTATCACCGACCTCTCTATGCCGGGCGATAAATATGGCGATGGCATTACGCTTATCAAATACATTAAGCGTCATTTCCCGAACCTCTCGATTATTGTTCTGACCATGAACAATAATCCGGCTATCTTAAGCGCCGTACTGGATCTGGATATCGAAGGCATCGTACTCAAGCAAGGCGCGCCGACCGATCTGCCCAAAGCGCTGGCGGCGTTGCAAAAAGGCAAGAAATTCACGCCGGAAAGCGTCTCTCGCCTGCTGGAGAAAATCAGCGCTGGCGGTTATGGCGACAAACGCCTGTCGCCGAAAGAGAGCGAAGTGCTGCGCCTTTTTGCTGAAGGTTTCCTGGTAACGGAAATCGCCAAGAAGCTTAACCGCAGCATTAAAACCATCAGCAGCCAGAAAAAATCGGCAATGATGAAGCTTGGCGTCGATAACGACATCGCCCTGCTTAACTACCTCTCTTCCGTAAGCCTGACGCCTGCGGACAAAGACTAAAAAAAAGCCCTCGCCATGTTGTGAGGGCTTTTTTATTTCAAGCGCGACGTTTACCCGTCGCGCTTTTTTATGGTTATTACCGCGCCCGGCGCACACGCTCGGCGTAAACCGCCAGCGTCTGCTTAAGCACATCCAGCGTCACCGGCTTGGAAAGACAGCTGTCCATGCCCGATTCAATACAGCGCTGTTTTTCTTCCGCCAGGGCGTTTGCCGTCACCCCGACTACCGGCAGCGTCAGACCAAGCTGGCGAATGCGCTGCGTCAGGCGGTAACCGTCCATGTTCGGCATGTTCACGTCGCTCAGTACGATATCAATATGATTTTTACTCAGTACGTTAAGCGCATCCACGCCGTCATTAGCCGTTTTGCATTGATAGCCAAGCGATCCCAGCTGATCGGCAAGCAGACGGCGGTTAATCGGATGATCGTCAACCACCAGGATCATCATGTCGTCGTTTTGCTCGGTGTCGCTGGCCCCCGCCTGGAGCGCTGGCGAGCCTGAAGGCACATCCACGTTAATGCTGTAAATACGCCCAAGCAGGCTGATGACGTCATGCGGCGAAGCGACGCTGTGCATCCAGACGCCGGCTGCCCGCTCCAGCGGAATGCCGATATGGCGGCGGCAGAACACAATCGCCGCGCGGCCGCGCCAGGCGCTGCTCAGCTCATCATCGGTTATCAACACATCTTCTTTATCAGGCTCTTCCCCGGCATAACACTGTACCCGGATGCCATTTTGCTCCAGTAGCGTCTGGAGATAATGGTTAAGCGAAGCGTTACGCACTGCGAGCCAGCAGCGCTTATCGGCAAGCCCGTCGACGCTGCCTTTTGGCGGCGTCTGCGCCTCGTACAGCGGGATACGCACGGTAAACTGGCTGCCCATGCCAGGTTCGGTGTCCACCGAAATATCGCCATCCATCATGCTGATAAGCTTTTCACAAATCGCGAGGCCAAGCCCGGTGCCCTGGAAGTTGCGCTGCACGCCGGTTCCCACCTGGAAGAAGGGGTCGAAGAGGCGTACGACCTCTTTCGCCGGAATACCGACGCCGGTGTCGCGCACCCGGAAGCTCAGATAATCCCCTTCCACCTGCACGTGCAGGATAATGCAGCCAATATCGGTAAACTTAATGGCGTTGCTTAACAGGTTGGAGATAACCTGTTGCAGACGCATCGGGTCGCCCTGCAACGTGAGCGGCACCTCTGGCTCAATAAAGCAGTAGAGCCCGAGCTGTTTTCGCACCACCAGCGGCAGGTAGTTGGCGGCGATATGACTCATCACTTCACGCGGCGAAAATTCGCGCGGCTCGATTTTGAGCTGTTCAGACTCAATCTTCGAGAAGTCCAGAATATCGCTAATGATTTTTAGCAGCAGGCTGGACGAGTTGTTCATCGCCGTTACCAGCCTGTCCACCCCTTTCGGCAAGGCTTTGGTTTGCAGCAGATCAAGGTTGCCGATTATACCGTAAAGCGGCGTGCGCAGCTCATGGCTGACCGTCGCGAGGAACATCGATTTTGACTGGCTCGCCTGTTCCGCCGCCTGGGCCATATCCTGTAGCGACTCCTCCATTTTCACGCGCGCCGAAACGTCCACGAGCACGCAAATAGCTACGTTTTCATTGCGATAGCGTGAATGCACAAAGCTGATTTGCAAATTGGTGTTGTTGCTGGTTAATACGTCGACGAAGTTCACCTGCTGGCCGCAGATAATCTGCGTCAGCCGCTGGCGGTCCTCATGAGTGAGCATGTTGAGGTAGTTATGCGCCAGTTCGTTAGAAAGGATGTTGGTGCCGTCGATGGTGCGCAAAATACAGATGCCCACCGGCGCAGAGGCGACAATCTTGCGGTTAAACTGCTCGTGTTCCTCCAGCCGCTGGGCGTCATTTTCCGCCGGGATAAAAATACGCCGCTCGTACATGCGCGCCAGCGTAAAGAGCACAATGCCCACCAGCACGTTCAGCAGCACGGCGTTAAGAATCAGCATGCGAATGCGCTCCAGCACCATGTCCACTGGTACGGAATAGACAATGCTGAGCGAAGAAGGCGGCAGCGTTTTCTTGAGAATTAACTGCTTAAAGCGAGCGGTGTAGCCAAACCAGGTGCGCTCCTGCGCCCAGCGGGTGTCTGGCTCAATGCGCATTTCCGGTCCGGTTAAAGAGAGCAACGGATGGCCGCTTTCATCAAGGATGGTCACCCCCATCGGCAAACTGCCTGGCGTATAGAAGTTTTCCATGCGGATGGTCTGCTCAATGCCGAGCAGCGCTTGCAGACGGTTGCCCGGGTAGACCGGCGTCAACGAGTAGAAGTAGCCGATGCCGGGCCGCGGCCCTTGTCCGACCCAGTAAAGGCTGTTGCCCCGCTCTTCCTGCGGCGCGTTGCGGTATTTCATGATGCGCTCGTGCAACGCCTGCAACGTTTTGTCGCGCTCAAGCGGCATATCACGCAGCCCAAAATCCGCCATGCACAGGTTGTCTGAACCAATCAAAAAGACGCGGTTGAGATCGTAGGCGGCTGAGAAATTATCGTGCCAGTAGCGTAAAAACCAGGAAAGCGACTGCAACGAGCCGCGCCAGGCGTTGCCAAGGGTGTTGCAGTCTGAATCGGGAAAGAGCGGCACAAACGTCGGCGTATCCAGCCGGTCGTCTGACTGCTGGCTCATTCTCAGCGTTTTATCGTCGTTCTGTAGCTGATTTTCCGCGATATATTTCAGCTCTTTCATGACGTCCGACGTACGCTGGATGTAGCGCTGCGCCTGGTCATAGCTCAGGTTAAATTCCTGATGGATCTCCGCCTCTTTATCGTGAAGCGCGCCAACAATATAAAATACCGAAAACAGCGCGATAAGCAGCCACAGTAACAGGGCTAAAGCCCGGAAAAGATAGCGGGAGACTTTAAGCGTCGTGCGAAAATTGACGAAGTATTTCAAGGTGGCACCGGTAGCCGTCGACAGGTGATGGTAAATGCCGTTTAAGGTAGCCGTAAAAAGCCAGGGTCGCAACGGCAAAGCAAAGGGCCGGTTTCCCGGCCCTTATCTTACGCATAACGAATCGCTTACTCGTCTGCGTCTTCTTCTTCCGCGTCGTCGATATCGTCATCTTCTACTTCAGATGCGATTTCGTCGTCGCCTTCCGCTACGCTGCCGTCGATAGAATCGAGTTCTTCGTCATCCACCGGCTCGGCCACGCGTTGCAGACCCACCACGTTCTCCTCTTCCGCTGTACGGATAAGGATAACGCCCTGGGTGTTACGGCCCACTTCACGGATCTCAGAAACGCGGGTGCGCACCAGCGTACCGGCATCGGTGATCATCATGATCTGGTCGCTTTCCGCAACCTGCACCGCGCCGACCACTGCGCCATTGCGCTCGGTCACCTTGATAGAGATAACGCCTTTGGTCGCGCGCGACTTGGTCGGGTACTCTTCAACCGGCGTACGCTTGCCGTAGCCATTCTGCGTGGCGGTGAGGATAGCCCCTTCGCCGCGCGGCACGATAAGCGAAACCACGCTGTCGCTCTCCGCCAGACGAATGCCGCGCACGCCAGTGGCGTTACGGCCCATCGGACGCACCGCGTCTTCTTTGAAGCGCACCACTTTCCCTTCGGCGGAGAAGAGCATCACTTCGTCGTCTTTCGCTGTCAGGTCGACGCCAATCAGCTCGTCGCCCTCTTTCAGGTTGACGGCGATGATGCCGGCGGTACGCGGACGGCTGAACTCAGTAAGCGCCGTTTTCTTCACGGTGCCGCTGGCGGTCGCCATAAAGACGCTGACGCCCTCTTCGTATTCACGCACCGGCAGAATGGCGGTGATACGCTCGTTCGCTTCCAGCGGCAGCAGGTTGACGATAGGACGCCCGCGCGCGCCGCGGCTCGCTTCCGGCAACTGGTAAACTTTCATCCAGTAGAGACGGCCGCGGCTCGAGAAGCAGAGAATGGTGTCGTGAGTATTGGCCACCAGCAGACGGTCAATAAAATCTTCTTCTTTAATGCGCGCGGCAGATTTGCCTTTCCCGCCGCGACGCTGCGCTTCGTAATCCGAAAGCGGCTGATATTTCACATAGCCCTGATGAGACAGGGTGACCACCACATCTTCCTGGTTGATCAGATCTTCAATGTTGATATCGGCGCTGTTGGCGGTGATTTCGGTACGGCGCTCGTCGCCGAACTGATCGCGGATCGCTTCCAGCTCTTCACGAATGACTTCCATCAGACGCTCGGCGCTGGAAAGGATATGCAGCAGTTCTGCGATCTCTTCCAGCAGTTGCTTGTACTCGTCGAGCAGTTTTTCGTGCTCAAGGCCGGTCAGCTTCTGCAAGCGCAGGTCGAGGATCGCCTGGGCCTGCTGCTCGGTCAGGTAGTATTTACCGTCGCGAATGCCGAACTCCGGCTCCAGCCACTCCGGACGCGCGGCGTCGTCGCCGGCGCGCTCAAGCATAGCGGCGACGTTACCCAGATCCCACCCTGAAGCGACCAGACCCGCTTTTGCCTCCGCAGGCGTCGGCGCGCGGCGGATAAGCTCAATTATCGGGTCGATGTTCGCCAGCGCGACGGCCAGCGCTTCAAGGATATGGGCGCGATCGCGCGCTTTGCGCAGTTCGAAAATAGTACGGCGCGTTACCACTTCGCGGCGGTGGCGAACGAAAGCGGCAAGGATCTCTTTAAGCGTCATGATCTTCGGCTGGCCATGGTGCAATGCCACCATGTTGATGCCGAAGGAGACCTGGAGTTGGGTCTGGGAGTAGAGGTTGTTCAGAACCACTTCGCCCACCGCGTCGCGCTTAATCTCAATGACGATACGCATACCGTCTTTGTCGGACTCGTCGCGCAGCGCGCTGATGCCTTCCACACGCTTCTCTTTCACCAGCTCGGCGATTTTCTCGATCAGGCGCGCTTTGTTCACCTGGTACGGAATTTCATGCACGATGATGGTTTCGCGGCCGGTTTTGGCGTCGGCTTCCACTTCCGCGCGGGCGCGAATGTAGATTTTGCCGCGACCGGTGCGGTACGCCTCTTCAATGCCGCGACGGCCGTTGATCAGCGCGGCGGTCGGGAAGTCCGGCCCCGGAATGTATTCCATCAGCCCTTCAACGCTGATGTCTTCATCCTCGATGTAGGCGAGGCAGCCGTTGATGACTTCAGTAAGGTTATGCGGCGGAATGTTCGTCGCCATACCTACGGCGATACCGGACGCACCGTTGACCAGCAGGTTCGGGATCTTCGTCGGCATGACTTCCGGAATTTTTTCCGTGCCGTCGTAGTTATCAACGAAATCGACCGTCTCTTTTTCAAGATCGGCCATCAGCTCATGGGCGATTTTCGCCAGGCGAATTTCGGTATAACGCATCGCCGCGGCGGAGTCGCCATCAATGGAGCCGAAGTTGCCCTGGCCGTCGACCAGCATGTAGCGCAGCGAGAACGGCTGCGCCATACGCACGATTGTGTCGTAAACTGCGGAGTCACCGTGGGGATGGTATTTACCGATTACGTCGCCGACAACACGGGCGGATTTTTTGTAGGCTTTATTCCAGTCATTGCCCAGCACGTTCATGGCGTAAAGTACGCGACGGTGAACTGGCTTGAGGCCATCTCGGACATCCGGAAGCGCGCGGCCGACGATAACCGACATCGCGTAATCCAGATAGGAGTTCTTAAGCTCTTCTTCAATGTTGACCGGTGTAATTTCTCTGGCAAGGTCGCTCATCTGACCGTTATCCCTCTACTGTGTCCCGGATTCAAAGGTGCGAAATTATAACACAAGCGGGTGATTATCGGTAAGCGGAATAGGCCCGCAGAGCGCTTTATTCCCCTGTTTTGCCTGTTATACTCGACGCTCTTGCGAAGAAAGGAGTAAAAGCGCCCATGAATGCTGAAAAACCCCCCGTTGCGCGCAACGTTGATCACGATGAAATCGCCAAATTTGAAGCCGTAGCGTCACGCTGGTGGGATAAAGAAGGCGAATTTAAACCGCTGCATCGCATCAACCCCTTGCGCCTTGGCTACATCGCCGAGCGCTCAGGCGGCCTGTTCGGCAAAAAGGTGCTGGATGTCGGCTGCGGCGGCGGCATTCTTGCGGAAAGCATGGCGCGTGAAGGCGCGACGGTAACCGGTCTTGATATGGGATTCGAACCGTTGCAGGTAGCCCGTCTGCATGCGCTGGAAAGCGGTGTTGAAGTGGACTACGTTCAGCAAACGGTGGAGGAGCACGCCAGCCAGCATGCGGGCGCCTATGATGTGGTTACCTGCATGGAGATGCTTGAGCATGTGCCGGATCCGCGCTCTGTCGTTCACGCCTGCGCAAAGCTTGTAAAACCCGGCGGCCACGTCTTTTTCTCTACGTTAAACCGCAACGGCAAATCCTGGCTGATGGCGGTCGTGGGCGCGGAATATGTGCTGCGCATGGTGCCGAAAGGCACGCATGATGCGAAGAAGTTTATTAAGCCTGCCGAACTGCTTGGCTGGGTGGATGAAACGCAACAGATCAAAGAGCGGCACATGATTGGGCTGCACTATAACCCTGTCACCGACCGTTTTAAGCTCGCGCCTGGCGTTGATGTGAATTATATGTTGCATACTCAGGCTAAAAACCCCGGTTAATATAAGCTTTTCGTATTAAAAATTGCGCAGCGCTTTGTTGCGCAATTTTCTTGCTGACCAGGAAATCGGCGTTTGATCATATTTTCATTTTTTTTCTCGCGATATTGACACGACCTCCAGCCCTTATAAGACGCGCACTTAGATAATTTTAACGTTTCGCAACCGCAAATTAACACTGAAATCAAGCCTTGTTCTCAAAAGAATCCAGACTAGAATACTCACCATATAGCGTTTAACTTATCCCAAACCCCCAATATATAGTATTTATCCACAGAGTTAATCACAAAGTGAAACCTGTGAATAAACGGGGGATATTTCTATTTCACGGACAGGTATATTTCACATGAATCAGAGTCTGCTGGTGACAAAACGTGATGGCCGTAAAGAGCGCATCGATCTGGACAAAATTCATCGTGTTCTCGACTGGGCGGCTGAAGGGCTTAACAACGTCTCTATCTCTCAGGTAGAGCTGCGCTCTCACATTCAGTTCTATGATGGCATCACGACCTCCGACATTCATGAAACCATCATCAAGGCCGCAGCGGATCTCATCTCCCGCGACGCCCCGGACTACCAGTACCTGGCCGCGCGCCTGGCTATCTTCCACCTGCGTAAAAAAGCCTACGGCCAGTTTGAGCCGCCGAAGCTTTACGATCACGTCGTCAACATGGTGGAGCTTGGCAAATACGACAGACATCTGCTGGAAGACTACACGGAAGAAGAGTTCCAGCAGATGGACGGTTTTATCGATCACCATCGTGACATGGACTTTTCCTACGCCGCTGTTAAACAGCTGGAAGGCAAATACCTGGTTCAGAACCGCGTGACCGGCGAAATCTACGAGAGCGCGCAGTTCCTCTACATTCTCGTGGCGGCGTGCCTGTTCTCCGGCTACCCGCGCGAAACCCGTCTGGATTACGTTAAACGTTTCTACGACGCGGTCTCGACGTTCAAAATTTCACTGCCGACGCCGATTATGTCCGGCGTGCGCACCCCGACTCGCCAGTTCAGCTCCTGCGTGCTGATTGAGTGCGGCGACAGCCTGGACTCCATCAACGCCACCTCCAGCGCAATTGTGAAATACGTTTCCCAGCGCGCAGGCATCGGCATCAACGCTGGCCGCATTCGCGCGCTCGGCAGCCCGATCCGCGGCGGCGAGGCGTTCCATACCGGCTGCATTCCGTTCTACAAGCATTTCCAGACTGCGGTGAAATCCTGCTCCCAGGGCGGCGTTCGCGGCGGCGCGGCAACCCTCTTCTACCCGATGTGGCATCTGGAAGTGGAAAGCCTGCTGGTGCTGAAAAACAACCGCGGCACCGAAGCGAACCGCGTGCGTCATATGGACTACGGCGTGCAGATCAACAAGCTGATGTATACCCGCTTACTGAAAGGCGAAGATATCACGCTCTTCAGCCCGTCTGACGTCCCGGGCCTCTATGACGCCTTTTTCGCCGACCAGGATGAGTTCGAGCGTCTGTATGTGAAATACGAAAAAGACGACAGCATCCGTAAGCAGCGCATTAAAGCCTCTGAGCTTTTCTCGCTGATGATGCAGGAGCGCGCCTCCACGGGCCGTATCTACATTCAGAACGTCGACCACTGCAACACCCACAGCCCGTTCGACCCGGTAGTCGCGCCGGTGCGCCAGTCTAACCTGTGTCTGGAGATCGCCCTGCCGACCAAACCGCTGGAAGATGTAAACGACGAGAATGGCGAAATCGCGCTGTGCACCCTCTCCGCCTTTAACCTTGGCGCGATTAACAACCTGAACGAGCTGGAAGAGCTGGCTATTCTTGCGGTACGCGCCCTTGACGCTCTGCTCGATTATCAGGATTACCCGATCCCGGCGGCCAAACGCGGCGCGATGGGCCGTCGTACGCTGGGCATCGGCGTGATTAACTTCGCTTACTATCTGGCGAAGCACGGCGTGCGCTACTCCGACGGCAGCGCCAACAACCTGACGCACAAAACGTTCGAAGCGATTCAGTACTTCCTGCTGAAAGCCTCCAACGAACTGGCGAAAGAGCAAGGCGCTTGCCCGTGGTTTAACGAAACCACCTACAGCAAAGGCATTCTGCCCATCGACACCTACAAGAAAGATCTGGATGCGATTGCCAACGAACCGCTGCATTACGACTGGGAAAGCCTGCGCGAATCCATCAAAACGCATGGCCTGCGCAACTCTACCCTGTCGGCGCTGATGCCTTCGGAAACCTCTTCGCAGATTTCCAACGCCACCAACGGCATTGAGCCGCCGCGCGGCCATATCAGCATCAAAGCGTCGAAAGATGGCATCCTGCGCCAGGTGGTGCCGGACTACGAACAGCTGAAAGATCAGTACGAGCTGCTGTGGGAAATGCCGAATAACGACGGCTACCTGCAACTGGTTGGCCTGATGCAGAAATTCATCGACCAGTCGATTTCGGCAAACACCAACTATGACCCGCAGCGCTTCCCGTCGGGTAAAGTGCCGATGCAGCAGTTGCTGAAAGACTTGCTCACGGCGTACAAGTTCGGCGTGAAAACGCTCTACTACCAGAACACCCGCGACGGCGCGGAAGATGCCCAGGATGACCTGGCGCCGTCCATCCAGGACGACGGCTGCGAAAGCGGCGCGTGTAAGATTTAAAAGCGGGGCGGGGAAACCCGCCCTTTTGTTGTTAAGGCGGCAGGCGGCGCTTCGCTTACCTGCCCTTGAGGAATAACCGCAACTGTTAGCCGTAGGGTGGATACGCAACGCGATCGCCACCTTCCACAGCCGATTTTGTTTGCAGACAGGATTTATGTCATGGCCTACACCACTTTTTCACAGACGAAAAACGACCAGCTGCTTGAACCGATGTTCTTCGGCCAGCCGGTAAACGTAGCGCGCTACGATCAGCAAAAATATGAAATCTTTGAAAAGCTGATTGAAAAGCAGCTCTCTTTCTTCTGGCGCCCGGAAGAGGTGGACGTTTCCCGCGACCGCATCGACTTTCAGGCATTGCCGGAGCATGAGAAACACATCTTCTTAAGTAACCTGAAATACCAGACGCTGCTGGACTCTATTCAGGGCCGCAGCCCCAACGTGGCGCTGCTGCCGCTTATCTCCATTCCGGAGCTGGAAACCTGGGTGGAAACCTGGGCGTTTTCAGAAACCATTCACTCGCGCTCTTACACCCATATCATTCGCAATATCGTCAACGACCCGGCGCTGGTGTTTGACGACATCGTAACGAATGAGCAAATCCTTAAGCGCGCTCAGGGTATCTCCCACTATTACGATGACCTGATCGAGATGACCAGCTACTGGCATCTGCTGGGTGAAGGCACGCACAGCGTCAACGGCAAAACCGTGACCGTAAACCTGCATGAGCTGAAGAAAAAGCTCTACCTGTGCCTGATGAGCGTGAACGCGCTGGAAGCGATCCGCTTCTATGTCTCTTTCGCCTGCTCCTTCGCTTTCGCCGAGCGCGAACTGATGGAAGGCAACGCCAAAATTATCCGCCTCATCGCCCGCGACGAAGCGCTGCACCTGACCGGCACGCAGCACATGCTGAACCTGATGCGCAGCGGCGAAGATGACCCGGAAATGGCGCAGATCGCTGAAGAGTGCAAACAGGAGTGCTATGACCTGTTCGTGCTGGCGGCGCAGCAGGAGAAAGAGTGGGCGGAATACCTGTTCCAGGGCGGCTCGATGATCGGCCTGAACAAAGACATTCTCTGCCAGTATGTGGAGTACATCACCAATATTCGCATGCAGGCGGTGGGGCTGGAGCTGCCGTTTAAAACCCGCTCCAACCCAATCCCGTGGATCAACACCTGGCTGGTATCAGACAACGTTCAGGTGGCGCCGCAAGAGGTAGAGGTTAGCTCTTACCTGGTCGGCCAGATCGATTCTGAAATCGACCACGACGATCTCAGCAGCTTCCAGCTCTGATATGTGCCGCGTTACGCTTCGCCTGACCGGTTCGCAGCTTGAGTGCGACGAGGCGCATCCGTCGCTGCTTATCGCGCTGGAGTCGCACAAGGTGGCGGTGGAATACCAGTGTCGCGAAGGCTATTGCGGTTCATGCCGCACGCGGCTGGTAACGGGCCAGGTGACCTGGCTTACCGAGCCGCTGGCCTTTATCCAGCCCGGCGAAATTCTCCCCTGCTGCTGCAAAGCGCAGGGAGATATAGAAATAGAGATGTAATCTGTTAACACAGAAACACAAAAGGGGCCGAGGCCCCTTTTTTAGTGGTTTTGATGCAGGAACTGCACCGCTTTGTCGGGGAAATCGGTAAACACCCCTTCCACATCCGCTTTACGGTAAAGCGCCTCATAAAGCGCATTAACATCGCTGACGTAATCCGGCAACTGGTCGGCGCGCACGGTATAAGGATGAACCAGCAACTGGCTGGCATGGGCTTCCTGCGCCATCGCCGTTAGCTTCACATTCCCTTTCGAGGCGTCTGGCGCTATCAGCATGTGGTAATCCGGCCCGATGCCGTCGGCATATTTCGCAATTTCCTTCATCGCGCCGGGCTTAAACATCCAGTCATAGCTGTAGTTAACCCAGGTGCCGTCCGGCTGCTTCTGCTGAGTTTCCTTCCAGTCGGTCCGGGCGATAAGCTGCACCAGCTTTACGTCCATCCCCATTTTCGGCTCAAGCTCGGTTTTAATGCGCTTAAGCTCAGCAGCGTCGAAACATTGCAAATAGACCTTATCCTGCTTCGTGCTATAGCCATACTGCTTAAGCACCGTCAGGGTTTTCGCCGCGATATCTTTGCCTTCCTGATGATGGAACCAGGGCGCTTTGATCTCCGGGTAAATGCCGATGTTTTTGCCGGTGGCATGATTCAGCCCCTGAACAAACTCAATTTCCTCTTCAAAAGTATGAATGCGGAAATCCGATGTCCCCATGGGAAAACGCCCCGGAAAGGTCTGCGTTTTTTTGCCGTTTTCGATATCAAACCCCTCGGTAAACTTCAGGGATTTAATCTCGGCGAGCGTAAAGTCGATAGCGTAATAACGCCCGTCCTTACGCGCCCGGTCAGGGAAACGCGCCGCCACGTCAGTAACGCGATCCAGATAATGGTCGTGCAACACCACCAGCTGGTCATCTTTGGTCATCACCAAATCCTGTTCGAGGAAATCGGCGCCCTGAGCATAGGCCATCGTTTTTGCCGGCAACGTGTGCTCTGGCAAATAGCCGCTTGCGCCGCGGTGGGCAATCACGATTTTATCGCCCGCCGCAGCGCTTGCGCCAACGGCGCAAAGCGCCAGCGCCGCAAGCGTTGTTCTCAGCTTCATTACTACTCCTTAAGCACGTTTCGCCTGGATTTCCTGGTGATGTTTTCGCTCGCCGATCATCACGACTATCAGCAACAGTACCGCCAGAATGCTGCCGCCCACCATTACCATAAAGCCGCCATCCCAGCCGAAGAAATCCACGGTGTAGCCTACGATAGCGCTCGCCGCGACCGAGCCGCCGAGGTAGCCGAAAAGACCGGTAAAGCCAGCCGCCGTGCCCGCCGCCTTTTTCGGCGCCAGTTCCAGCGCATGCAGGCCAATCAGCATCACCGGGCCATAAATCAGGAAGCCGATAACAATCATGCAGGCCATGTCCACCGTCGGGTTGCCCGGCGGGTTGAGCCAGTAAACGATAGTCGCGATGGTCACCAGCGTCATGAAAAATACGCCGGTCGCGCCGCGGTTGCCTTTGAACACTTTATCGGACATCCAGCCGCACAGCAGCGTGCCCGGTATGCCTGCATATTCATAAAGGAAATAGGCCCACGAGGATTTATCCAGCGCGAAGTGTTTGACCTCTTTGAGGTAGGTCGGCGACCAGTCGAGAATGCCGTAGCGCAGCAGATAGACAAACACGTTGGCGATGGCGATGTACCACAACAGTTTGTTCGGCAGCACGTACTGCATGAAAATCTGCTTCGCCGTCAGCTCCTGCTCATCCCTTTCGCTGTAGTCGTCCGGGTAGTCGTTTTTGTACTCTTCAATGGGCGGCAGACCGCAGGATTGCGGCGTATCGCGCATTAATGCGAAAGCGATAATCGCCACCAGTATGGCGCCGAAGGCGGGCATATAAAGCGCGGCGTGCCAGTCGTTAAACCAGGCCATGCCGAGCAGGAATAGTAACGGCGGAATGCCGCCGCCCACGTTATGCGCGCAGTTCCAGACAGAAACGATGCCGCCACGCTCTTTCTGCGACCACCAGTGCACCATCGTACGTCCGCACGGCGGCCATCCCATGCCCTGGAACCAGCCGCACAGAAACAGCAGCACGAACATCACCATGATGCTGGATGTCGCCCAGGGCACGAAGCCCATAAACAGCATCACCGCAGCGGCAAGAATAAGCCCGGCAGGCAGGAAAACGCGCGGGTTCGAGCGGTCGGAAACCGAGCCCATAATAAATTTAGAAAAACCATACGCGATGGAGATACCGGAAAGCGCAAACCCAAGATCGCCACGGGAAAAGCCCTGCTCCACCAGGTAAGGCATGGCGAGCGCGAAGTTTTTCCGCACCAGATAGTAGGCGGCATACCCAAAGAAAATGCCCATGAAGATCTGCCAGCGCAGGCGGCGATAAACCGGGTCCACGCGGTCTGCGGGAAGCCGCGCCTGATGGGCGGCGGGTCTGAAAATACTTAACATGTCACTCTCCTGGCAGGTATTGGCGTGCAAGCGCATAATCATTTGCGCTGCTTATGTTTGTTTTCGCGCAGGAGAATACGGCGCTTTTGCCATAATTGCTGTGAAACATCGCACATAATGTTACAGTTTTATGACAAACGAAGATTACATGACGTTTTTATGTTCTTTTGCTTTCGTTTGATGGTCGATTATGCTCGTTAAAAGAGGCGTCGCTCTGGTTTTGTGAAGCTGATTGGGTAATGATGAAATGCGTGAAATGCGTGAAATGCGTGAAATGCGTGAAATGCAGTAGCCCATGAATGCCGGGCGCATAAAAAAACGCAGCCGGTTTTCGCCCGCTGCGTTCAGAAGAGAGAATGCTGCGCCGCTACTGGCTGAATGCTTCCACCACCCGCACCCAGCCCTGCTCTGCGGTCACCGGCGTCTCGTTAAGCCAGCGTCGCAGCATAGTCAGCGCCATCATGGCGCAGACCTCCTGGCGGGTGCGTAACGCATGGCGGCTGGCGCTGAATTGCAGCCGCGCCGCATGCAGCCCCACAGGGGTGCATAACACTACGTTGACTTGCTCATCCTGCATGGCGCCTACCAGCAGCGTCAGTTCGCTGCCCGCTTTTTGCACCAGCGCCGCTGCCCGCTGCGCGGTCTCTTCCAGCGTTTCATCGCGGTCGGTCAGCACCTCGCTGTCGAGCAGCGGCGCGCCCGCAGAACGCAGCTGGAGCGCAAGCAGCCCGGACGTGAATTGTTCGCTGAGCGACAGGCGCAGCTCTTTTTCCTGCAAGCGGCGCGCAAGCTGCGCGGGCAGACCTTCAGTGCCTTCGAAAATCAGGCTTTCTCCCGCGACTTCACGCACTTTCGGCCACAACGCTTCCATCGCCTCACGCGCCTTCGCAGGCCCGGTCAGTTTTAGTTCGATAATCGGCATCGAGGAGCGGTAGCCCATCACCACTTCAGGCGGGAGCGCAAGCGCGTTCAGGCTCTGGGCGAGATCGCTTTCTGAGCGGCCAAACGTAGTAAGCCGCAGGCAAACCGGCGGTTCGACTTGCGGATAACGCTGGCGCAAACGCGGCACGATCTGCTGCTCGACCATCTGGCGAAACTCCGACGGTACGCCTGGGGTAAAGAAAATCCATGCGCGATTCAACGTCATGGCGAAGCCGCAGGCGGTGCCGATGGGGTTATCCACCATCTCGCTGCCAGCCGGGATCATCGCCTGCTTGCGGTTGCTCGGCGCCATGACGCGCCCACGGGAAGTGAAAAACTGCGCCATATGCGCGAGCCACTCTTCATGCAGTTCCAGCCCTACGCCTGCCGCTTTCGCCGCCGCTTCAGCGCTGAGATCGTCGCTGGTCGGCCCGAGGCCGCCATTCACAATCACTACATCTGCCTGCTGGCTGCGCTCCTGTAAAATGGCCACCAGCGCGTCCAGGTTGTCGCCTACTGTGTTGCGGCGGGTCATGGGGAAGCCATTTTCAAAGAGGTAGTCCGCAAGCCATGCGGCGTTGGTATCGACGATTTGACCATGCAGCACTTCGTCGCCCGTCGAGAGCATTTCTACTTTCAGCATTATTTTCTCCACACAAAGGGAACGCTTCACTATAGCGCAAGCGGGCGGGAGAAAGGGGAAGAAAAGGCGCGACGAAAGCCGCGCCGGGAGGATCAGAAAGCGGCGCTGACACCAACATACGGGCCGTCGGCCAGTTTGCTGTCGCGATCGCCATCTTTACCGCTTACGTTGATATAGCGATAACCCGCTTCAATGTTCAGCGGGCGCAATACAGAGAGGCGCGCGCCGACGCTCGCTTCCTGATAATCATCAATGCTGCTGGAGAGTGAATCCGGTGAATAGTAGTAATCGCCAAACAGCGAGAAGCTCTGGCCAATCGGTAACTTCACGCCGCCGCCTACCGCTGCCGCGTAGCCTTCGCTGCCTTCTTTCGGATTCAGGTAAACGCCGCGAACGCCCGGGGAGAGCATAAACGGCCCCAGCGGCAGGTTGAAGTTCAGACCAAGACCTGCGATGTCGCCGTGATCGTCGTTATGCGCCCAGTTGCCGGTCAGGGCAAGACCGGTGCTTTCGGTGCCAAAACCCGCAGTCAGATTGGTGTAATGCTCGCCCACTTCGCCGCCCACGTTCAGCGCGCTCGCCTGGCTTGCCACAAACAGCAGTCCGCTGACGCCTGCAATCAGTAATTTTTTCATTCCGTGTATCTCAAATAAGCAAAAAGGATCCCAAAAAAGCAGCGGCATTGTACCGCTATCCCGCGGCGAAGCAATGTATCCGGGCTTTAGCATTCACATGCTGTTGTAACTGAGTGAAAGTAATTATTTTTTCTTAACGAAAGGTGACGAAGATAACTGTGATAGGAAGAGACAAATTGTCCGCGATCAACAATTCAACTAAAAATATCGCCCAGGATAATTCTGTAATCAATAGGGAATTACAATCAAACTGCTCTACCTTTTCCGGGAGAAAAACGATGAGTAAAAAAGGATTAACCACGGCGTCAGGCGCACCGGTGGCCAATAATAACAATTCCATGACGGCGGGACGCCGGGGACCGATGCTGCTACAGGATGTCTGGTTCTTAGAGAAACTGGCGCATTTCGATCGCGAAGTGATCCCGGAGCGCCGCATGCACGCGAAAGGCTCCGGCGCTTATGGCACCTTTACCGTAACCCAGGATATTACCGACTTTACCCGCGCAAAGATCTTTTCGCAGCCGGGCAAGAAAACGGATCTGTTTATCCGCTTTTCAACCGTGGCGGGCGAGCGCGGCGCCGCCGATGCCGAGCGCGATATCCGCGGCTTTTCCATTAAGTTTTACACGGAAGAAGGTAACTGGGATCTGGTCGGCAACAACACCCCGGTGTTCTACCTGCGCGACCCGCTGAAATTCCCGGATCTTAATCACGTAGTGAAGCGCGACCCGCGCACCAACCTGCGTAACCCGATTTATAAGTGGGACTTTTTCTCGTTGCAGCCGGAAACCGTGCACCAGCTGACCATCGACTTCTCCGACCGCGGCCTGCCGCGCTCGTACCGTGAAATGCATGGCTTCGGCAGCCATACTTACAGCTTTATCAACGCCCGTAACGAGCGTTTTTGGGTAAAATTCCACCTGCGCTCCGAGCAGGGCATTCATAATCTGATGGATGATGAAGCAAAGCGCCTGATTGCAGAAGATCGCGAAAGCGCTCAGCGCGACCTGTTTGACTCAATTGAAAAAGGCGATTTCCCGCGCTGGAAATTCTATGTGCAGATCATGCCGGAAGCGGAAGCTTCACAAACTCCTTATAACCCGTTCGACCTGACCAAAGTCTGGCCGCATGCCGATTATCCGCTGATTGAAGTGGGCGTGCTGGAGCTCAACCGCAACCCGGATAACTACTTTGCGGAAGTTGAGCAGGTGGCGATGTCGCCAGCCAACGTCGTACCGGGCATCGGTTTCTCGCCAGACCGTATGTTGCAGGGCCGCCTTTTCTCTTACGGCGACGCGCACCGCTACCGCCTGGGCGTGAACCATCACCAGATCCCGGTGAACAAGCCGCGCTGCCCGTTCCATAACTACCATCGTGACGGCGCAATGCGGGTGGATGGCAACAGCGGTAACGGTCCGACCTATGAGCCGAACAGCTTTGGCGTGTTCCAGGAGCAGCCGGATTACAGCGAGCCGCCGCTGAGCATTGAGGGTGCGGCAGATCACTGGAACCACCGCGAAGACACGGATTACTTCACCCAACCGCGAGCGTTGTTCAACCTCATCGGCGAGGAGGAGCGCCAGCGCATGTACAACCGCATCGCGGATGATATCCAGAGCGTGCCGGAATTTATCCAGCAGCGTCAGATTGGCATCTTCAGCGAAGTACATCCGGCGTACGGCGCAGGCGTGGCCGCGGCGCTGGCGGCCCTGAAAGCCAAAGGCTAAACCGTAGCGCTTTCCCGTTCAGCAAACGGGGAAAGCTCATTTACCACCCATTGCGAAAGCTGACGGCGGGAGATTTTAATCCCGCCGTTTTTTATGCTTTCAGGAAGCGCCAGCCAGCGCACCGGCTGCTGAAAACGCGCCAGCTTGTCGCGCACCCACAAAGCCAGCGCCTCCGGCGGCGCGCCTTCTTCACACTCCACTACAGCCACCGGACGATGGCCGAACTCTTTGTCCTCAAGCGGCACCACAAAAGCCTGCCGCACCTGAGGATGCGCCGCAATAACGCGCTCGACTTCTTCCGGCTGGATGCCTTCGCCGCCGCTGAAAAAGAGGTTATCCAGACGCCCCGGCACGCACAGCCTGTCGCCAAGCCATACGCCGCGATCGCGGGTGGCGAACCACCCTTCGCGGTTTGTCAGCGGCTGAACGCCGCCATCACGCCAGTAGCCCGCCGCCATGCTCGCGCCGCGCAGCCAGATCTCCCCGTTCACGATTTTCACCTCCCGGCCCGCCAGCGCAAAGCCAACATCTTTACGCCCGTCCGCTTTTTTCGCGCAAACCGTGGAGGCGAATTCAGTCAGGCCATAGCCGCACCAGCAGGCAATGCCGCGCTGGTCCGCCGCTTCGGTTAACCCAACCGGGATCGCCGCGCCGCCCAGCAGCACAGCCTTAAGCGACGGGATCGCCACCTTTTCCTCAAGCAACCGCCACAGCTGAGTGGGAACCAGCGAGGCATGCGTGCAGCCCGCCAGCGCCTGAGCCAGCGGTTGCGACTTCCGCGTTGCAAGGCTTGCGCCCGCCAACAGCCAGCGCCAGAAAATCCCCTGCCCTGAAACATGATAGAGCGGCAGAGAAAGCAGCCAGCAGTCGCCGCCAGCGAAAGGAATTTCGCCAAGCACGCCAGCGGCGCTGGCAAGGTGCGCGGCTGCGCTATGAACCGCCGCTTTCGGCAGGCCGGTCGAGCCAGAGGTGAGCGTCATGGAAGCGAAACGTTCAGGCTGCCAGCCAGCCGCATGAACGCAATCGCCTTCTTCGTGCCAGGCGAGCAGCGGCAAACCTGGCGGCGGCAAGGCCTCACCGCACACCAGCGCATGCTCAAGCGAAAGCGCAGGCAATAACTGCGCCAGCAAAGGTGCGGGCAACTGCGGGTTAAGCGGCAATACGCGCGCGCCGCATTGCAACAGCGCAAGCCAGGCGAACACCGCCTGCGGGCTGTTCTTCGCGCACAGCGCCACGCCTGCGCCTTCCCGCACGCCTTGCTGGTAAAAGCCCGCCGCCAGCGCATCGACCCGCTCGCACAATTGTTGCCAGGTAACGCTTTCGTGCGAGGTACGCAAAGCCACTGCGTCGCGGCGCTCCGCTCTCCAGTGCTGCCAGGGCCAGGTCTTGAAAATCACAATAACCGCTCCAGTTTTTCTACAGGCCAGCAGGGTAATTCGCTGCCCGGCCAGCTGCGCGCCAGCTGCGCCTGCATCAGCGAGAGCGTATCAAGCCCCGGCACCGTCTGCGGCGTCAGCCAGGCAGCGAGGCGCGCCAGCTGCGTCAAGCCAAGGCTGGATTCAATGGAAGAGCTGATGACGGCCTCAAGCCCCAGCGCGTGCGCCTGCGCTACCTGCTCGCGCACTTTATCAAGGCTGCCGGTCAGGGTAGGTTTGATAACCACCGCGCTCAGTCCAGGTTCCGCAGCGAAGGTAAAGCCAGGTTCGCGCAAGCTTTCGTCCCAGGCGATAGCGATGCCCGTTTCTCGCGTGAATTCACGGGACTGCTCGCGTGTCTTGCACGGCTCTTCAATAAACGCAATGCGGTCCCGGTTCTGCGGGGCGACATATTTCGCAAACTGGCGCGCTTTAAGCGGCGTCCAGCTGCGGTTAGCGTCAAGGCGCAGACGCAGATCGGGCACGCCTTCCAGCAGCAGATTCACCACCATGCCATCGCGTACGGCTTCACAGAAGCCCACTTTTACCTTAGCGATTTTGTCGCCCGGCATGGCTGACAGCGTGGCGAAGAGCGCGTCCGGGTCGCCGCTGCACAGAGGTGCGGCACGAAAATCCGCCGTCAGCGGCAGTTCGCCGGTAAGCTCGGCCAGCGCGCAACTTAAGCCGAAGTCAGCGCAGGGCAGACCAGGCAGCGCAACCGCCTGCCCGCTGCGCCATGCGGTTGCCCAGGCGAGCACTGCCGTCTGCGCCTCTTCCAGCGTCTCCGGGCTAAAGCCCGGCAGCGGCGCCGCTTCGCCCCAACCTTCGCGCTCGCCCTCGCAAAGCTGAATCAGCAGCCCTTCGCGAAACTTTAGCCGCCGCTCGCGCAGCACCACGCCTGCATCCATCGGCAGTGCATAGCGGTAAACCTGAGCGCGACGCATTACGGGTTACGCTTGAACTTGCTGAAGTCTGGCTGGCGCTTTTCGTTGAACGCGTTGCGCCCTTCCTGGCCTTCTTCAGTCATGTAGAACAGCATTGTGGCGTTGCCCGCCAGTTCCTGTAGCCCCGCCTGGCCGTCGCAGTCGGCGTTGAGCGCCGCCTTCAGGCACCGCAGCGCCATCGGACTGTTTTGCAGCATTTCGCGACACCAGCGCACCGTCTCTTTTTCCAGCTCAGCCAGCGGCACCACGGTGTTAACCAGCCCCATCTCCAGCGCCTGCTGCGCATTGTACTGACGGCAAAGGAACCAGATTTCCCGCGCCTTTTTCTGGCCGACGATGCGCGCCATATAAGAGGCGCCCCAGCCGCCGTCAAACGATCCGACCTTCGGCCCGGTCTGGCCGAAGACGGCGTTTTCCGCGGCGATAGTCAGGTCGCACATCATATGCAATACATGACCGCCGCCAATGGAATAGCCCGCCACCATCGCAACGACGGGTTTCGGGCAGGTGCGGATCTGACGCTGGAAGTCGAGCACGTTAAGGTGATGCACGCCGGAATCATCCTGATAGCCGCCGTAGTCGCCACGCACTTTCTGATCGCCGCCCGCGCAGAAGGCTTTTTCCCCCTCGCCGGTAAGAATGATCACGCCGATATTGTCGTCATAGCGGGCGTCCGCCAGCGCCTGCAACATCTCTTTCACCGTGAGCGGGCGAAACGCGTTGCGCACTTCAGGGCGATTTATAGTGATTTTCGCGATGCCGTCGGCGGATTTGTGGTAGCGAATGTCGTGATAGCCTTCTGAGCAATCGCGCCATTCAACCGGTGCGTAGAGCATCTGTTCATCAGGGTAGATCATGGTGATTCCTTAGCATGTTGAAGCAAAATAGCAGTGATGCAGCGCGCCGCCGCTTGCGGGTTTTCCCGGTGGGCATTGTGGCCGGCTGCGGCAATGGGATGACGCGTTGCGGTAAGCTCAGCGGCGAGCGCGGCGAATTTTTTGTCCTTTTCGCCGTAAAGGTAATGAAAAGGCAAACAGAGCTGCGCCAGCGGCGCGCGAAGATTTGGCTGGCGGCCAAGAGAGGTCGCCTCCAGCATGGCGGCGAGCGCATGCGGATCGTTACGGCTGCGCAGGGTGATTAACGCAGCGCGCTGCGGCTCGTCCAGCGAGGCGAAAACCGGCTGGCGATACCACTCTTTCAGCACCTCCGCGAGGGTTGCCTGGCGTAACCGCTGCGCCCAGCAGCAGTCCGCCGCAAACCGGGCTTGCCGTTCCTCAGGGTGTGGCAACCCCGGATGGCTACCTTCGACAATCAGGCCCTGTAGCCCGGCAGGTTTCTGGCAGGCAAAATGCATCGCAATGCGCCCGCCAAGGGAATAACCCACCAGCCAGTAATTAAGTATGTTGTAACTAATTAGCGTATCGGCAAGCAGGTCGTTTACCTGTTGGAAATGACGCGCCTGAAGTGCTGAAGATTTACCGTGGCCGGGTAGATCGATAAACAAATGTGAATAGTCCGTCATCCCGGCGGCGACAGGTTGCCACTCCTCAAGGCAGCCCAGAAAGCCGTGCAGCCAGATGAGCCAGGGGCGACCAGCAACAGCGCTTTGCCACGCTTCTGCGTACAGCTTCATGCCTGGCTTACCTGCGTGACCAGACGCTGCAAGGTTTGCGCGCCCTCTTCAGGCGGCACGGCAATTTCCACAACCGTAGCGCCAGGCGTTCGCCAGCCCGCTTTGACCGCTTCATCTAACGCCTGCCAGCTTTCTGGTCGGCAATAATGAAGCCCGAACAGGGCTGCGGCATGTTCAAAGGTGACGTTCTGCGGCATGCAGTAATATTTTTCGCGCTCGGCGGCTGGCGTCGGCAGCAGGGAGAAAATCTGGCCGCCATTGTTGTTCACAACAATCAGCACAAGCGGCGCGGACGCCTGGCGCAGCAGCGCCAGAGAGTTGAGATCGTAAAGCGCGGAAAGATCGCCCACGATGGCGAGTGTCGGGCGGGCAGTGGCCCGCTGCACCCCGGCGGCGGTCGAGATGAGCCCGTCGATGCCGCTCGCTCCGCGATTGCTGTAAACCGGATAACCGGCGGGAAGCTGAGCAAACGCGTCCACCAGCCGCACCACTAAACTGTTGCCGACAAAAAGCTGGCCCGCTTGCGGCAGCAGTTCCGCTATCCGGCTCGCTAACTGCGCCTCACCGAAGCGCTGCGTCGCCTGCGCCACTTGTTGGCTGGCTTCTTTAGCCAGCGCCTCCAGCGCCATCGCCCAGGGGGCGCGTTTTTGCGCATCATGAAGCGTAAGCCAGTCGCTGATATTGGCGGTCAGCCTGCGGCCGCGATGATGCGCCGGATCAAGGCGTCCAGGGAGCGAATCCACCAGCCAGTACTCATCCGGTTCACAGGCTGCCTGCCACTGCAACAGACGTTTACCGGTAAGGCTCGCGCCAAACTGGATAACAAGCTGCGCCTGCGCCAACAGCGCCGTCGCGCGCGGATTGCCCAGCCATAAATCGGCGCACGGCAATGGCTGCCCCGTTTGAGAAAGGACGTCGCTAATCAGCGGCCAGCCTAGCGTGTTCGCCCAGGCGGCTACCTGTTCGCCTTCGCTTGCCGAAAGCCTGCCGGCGATAACCACGCCGCGCTTTTGCCGCCAGAAAAACCAGTCACGTTGCTTAAGACACGCCTGCCCTTCGCTCATACGCAGCCAGGGTTGATCGCTGCGCCACCACTCCCCTAACGCCTGCTGCCACTCAAGCCCCGTGTCGTCCATTTCGCCATACAGCGGTTCGGCAAAGGGGCAGTTGATGTGAACCGCGCCCGCTTTGAGGGTACCGAGCGCTTCATCAAGCGTGGAAACCAGCCAGCGGGCGGGAATCTCCTGCGTCGGACGCGGCAAAGCAAGGGAGACCTCAGGGTGTGAAGCGAAGATGCCTTGCTGGCGAATGGCCTGATTCGCGCCGCAGTCAATAAGCTCCGGCGGCCTGTCCGCCGTCAGCAAAATCAGCTTTTCGCCGGTAAGCCCGGCTTCAATCAACGCCGGATAGAGGTTAGCTACCGCAGTGCCGGACGTAACGATGACTGCCACTGCCTCTCCGCTGCCTTTTGCCAGCCCCAACGCAAGATGGCCAAGCCCGCGCTCATCAAAATGGGTATGAACGATAAAGGCGTGATTTTCAGCCGCCGCCAGGGTCAGCGGCGTAGAGCGCGAACCTGGAGCGATGCAGACATGCCGAACGCCGTGGCGCGTCAGCGTCTCAAGAATGACCGCAGCCCAGCGTCGGTTGAAGGAGCTTATCGACATGATGTTGTCCGGTATCAATTTTGCCCGGTTATTATAAGAGTTATGACATCACGTATTTTGATATGGGTCGGTATTGTGGCGCTTAGCGGCAAAGGAGCGTGCGCAGGCCCGCCGCTTTGTTTTCTATCTCTTGCCACTCCTGTTCCGGGTCGGAACCCGCGACTATGCCTGCGCCAGCATACAGGCGCACCGTGTCGCCCGTCACCAGCGCCGAGCGCAGCGCCACGCAAAATTCGGTTTGCTGAAGGGAAAGATAACCGGCCGAACCGGCATACCAGCCGCGGATAAAAGGCTCATGCTCGCCGATAAAAACCCGCGCCGCCTCGCGCGGCAGTCCGGCTACGGCGGCGGTGGGCTGCAACTGACGCAGGCAGAGAGCGTCATCCGGCTGATGAAGCGTACTCCAGATGCAACGGCGCAAGTGCTGCACTTTTCGCAGGCGCAGCACCTGCGGCGGCAGGACATCATAACCTTTGCCCAGCATTTCCAGGCGCTGGCAGATATCCTCCACCACCAGCAAATTCTCGCGCTGGTTTTTATCGTCAGCCAGCAGGCGTCGGGCAAGCCCCCATGCGCGATGATCGTCGGCGTGATTTTCTATGGTGCCCGCCAGCGCTTCGGTACGCAGCGCGCTGTCGATACGTCGCCAGAGCCGTTCTGGGCTGGAGCCAAGGAAAGCCTCCTGCTCGCCAAAAGCGAAATAAAAATGGTAGCAGCTAAGGTTAACCCGTCGGCTTGCGGCCAGTAACGCCGCCGCGCTGATCGGGCGACGAAACCGCATATCGGTTGCCCGCGCCAGCACCACTTTATCCATCTCCTGATGATGAATTGCGCGGGTAGCAAGGCGTACTTTATCGCACCAGCCGTCTTTATCAGGGATATGCGTTTCACTCACCAGGCGCGGATTCAGCGGCGCGAGAAGTTTCAGGGGCTGAAGTTCATTCAGAAATGTTGTTGCTTTGCGGGCATCGTCCTGTAACGACGTTTCGCTCCAGAGATACAGGCACAACCATGCCTGCCCTTTGTTACGTCGCCATTCAAGCCGTGAAAGGAAGAAATCGCCTTGCTGTGGGTCGAAAGCATTGAGGCCCCAGATACGTACATCGGGGACCTTCTGCTGCGCTAAGAAGAGTTGCGCTTCGCTCAAAGAAGCGAAGCGTTTAAGCGAACCCAGCGCGGCAGCTTCATCATTACCGCTGCGCTGCTGCCAGTAAAATTGGGGGTAGACTGGCTGGCTTGCAAGCCAGGCAAGCGGATCGCTGGCGTCGCTGAGACTGACAGGCGCGCAAAGCGCGCGTAAGCCTGGTTCTGCCGGGAAAGCCGCCGCTAACTGGACGGCAAGCTCCCCTAACGCTTTTTCGATGGACGACACTTAACCCCCCCTCCCCCTGAAAAACCATGCATTATACGTGGTTAAAGGGTTAATAAAAACGACACACCGCCGAAGCGGTGTGATTTCAGGGGTAAAGCGCGCAAAAAGTTTAACGACGCGCCAGCAAAAGCCCCAGTACCAGGCCAGCCGCAGCGCCGATACCTACGCCCTGCCAGGGTTTTTCATGAACATAATCATCAGCGCGGTAAACCGCTTTTTTCGCGCGATAGTAGTAGTTGTCTGAAGCATTGCTGACGCGTGATTTAACATCGTGCAGCGCCTGTTCAGCGCGAGCCTTAAGCTCGATGTATTTCTGGTCGGCCGGGTCGCCTGAAGAGCGTAAGACCTCTTCCAGCGTTTCGCTCAGCAGAGTCAAATCATCATCAAGACGCGGTTCATACGGTTGTGAATCGGACATAACTGTTCTCCGTGTTTTTGTGAATACCCGTCTGCTAACTATAGACAACGCCAGCGCTTTTTGCGTAACCGCTATTCCTTCGCCATACCGATGTGAGGAATGCCGTCTTCGTCGTAAACGTCGGTCACCGGCTTAAAGCCGAAACTGCCGTAAAAAGATTGCAGGTGTGCCTGCGCGCCCAGATATATCGCCTGCTGCGGCCAGTATTTGCGGCAAACAGCCAATGCTTGTTCCATTAACTGGTAGCCAAGTTTTTCACCGCGCGCGGCGGGAGAAACAATGACCCGGCCAATCGCAACAGGCTCCCATTCCACTTCATTTTTCAGAATCCTCGCATACGCGACCAGCTCACCATCGCGCCAGCCCAGAAGATGCCGGTTTTCGCCCACCAGATCGTCGCCGTCGATATCGGCATAAACGCAGTTTTGCTCTACGACAAAAACGTCGCAACGCAGTTTTAGCAGCGCATAAAGCGTGGGAACGTCGAGTTCGCTGTGGTGCAAGTCTTGCCAGTGGATCATGAAAAGCTCCTGAGTAAGAAGGGTCATCGCTATACTAAAGGCTTTTCTCGCCAGACGGGAGCTTACCTTCTATGGAACTGACTTTTCTCGGCACGTCGGCTGGCGTGCCTGCCCGCGCCCGCAACGTGACGGCGATGGTGTTGAATCCGCAACTCGCACAGCCTGGCTTATGGCTGTTTGACTGCGGCGAAGGCACCCAGCACCAGATGCTGCGCACCGCGTTTAACCCCGGCAAACTGGATAAAATTTTCATTACCCATCTGCATGGCGACCATATTTTTGGGTTGCCGGGCCTGCTGTGCAGCCGCTCCATGGCGGGCAGCGAAGCGCCGCTGACGGTTTATGGCCCCGCAGGCATTCGGGAGTTTATTGAAATGTCGCTGCGCCTCAGCGGCTCCTGGGCAGGCTTCCCGCTAACTATTCATGAAATCACCGAAGGCCAGGTGTTCGACGACGGACAGATTAAAGTCAGCACGGTGGCGCTTTCGCACCCTGTTGAGTGCTATGGCTACCGCATTGAAGAGTATGACAAGCCAGGCAAGCTGGACGCTCAGCGGTTGATCCGCGCAGGGGTTGCGCCCGGCCCGCTTTTTCAGCGGCTTAAGCAGGGCGAAACGGTGCGGCTGGAAGGAGGCATGGAAATTAACGGCCGTGATTACCTCGGCGAGCCGCAAAAAGGCAAACGGCTGGCGATTTTCGGCGATACCGGCCCGACGCCCGGCGCGTTGCAGCTGGCCCGGGAGGTGGACGTGATGGTGCATGAAACCACGCTTGAGGCGGCGATGGCGGAGAAAGCCAACAGCCGGGGCCACTCTACGACGCACCAGGCGGCAGAGCTGGCGCGTGAGGCGCGAGCCGGGCGTCTTATCATGACCCATTTCAGCTCCCGCTACGACGCAGCGGCCTGCGCCCGGCTGCTGGCGGAGGCGCAGTCGATTTTCCCGGCAAGCGAGCTGGCGGAAGATTTCCTGACTATTACGGTATAGCGGCCATAAAAAAACCGCCGGCAAGCGGCGGTTTTAGCACAACGACAGATTTAAGGCAGTACCTGCGCGGCCTGTACGGCGACACCCAGCGGATGCGCCATTTGCACCAGCGTAATCAGCGGTTGCGGCCATACGCCCAGCACCAGCACCAGCAACGCAGACAGCAGCACCACTACGCCGCCTGCGCTCCATGCCCAGTTGGACGGCGCATCGCGGTTAAGCTGCTGAGGCGCGCTCAGGTAGAGGCTTACCGCTACGCGCAGGTAGTAGTAAAGACCAATCGCAGAACCGACAACCACCGCCGCCGTCAGCCACCACAGGCTGGACTGCACGCCCACCGCCAGCACGTAGAACTTACCGATAAAGCCAAGCGTCATCGGGATACCCGCGAGCGACAGCATCATCACCGTCATTACCGCTGAAAGGATCGGACGGTGCCAGAAAAGGCCACGATAGGAGTAAAGCGAATCCGCGTCCGGGCCACGATACGGGCTGGACATCAGGCTCACCACGCCAAACGCGCCAAGGCTGCTGAAGAGATAACCTGCAAGGTACACGCCTACGGTTTCCATCGACATCTCGCCGCTATGCAGCGCGATCAGCGCCACCAGCAGATAGCCCAGATGAGAAATGGAGGAGTAACCCAGCAGGCGCTTGATGTTGGTCTGGCTCAGCGCCATCAGGTTACCGAAGATGATGGAGATGAAAGCGATAATGCCCAACACCACGCGCACGGCCTCGCTGTCACCGACTGGCGCATAAAGGAACAGACGCATCACCACGCCGAAGATGGCGATTTTGCTCGCGGTCGCCAGGAAGGTAGATACCGGAGCAGGCGCGCCCTGGTAAACGTCCGGCGTCCAGAGGTGGAACGGCACCAGCGAAAGCTTAAAGCCGAGACCCACAATCATCAGGCCCAGACCCGCCAGCAGCAACGGCTCATGCAGCATGTTATCCGCAAGGCTCTTACCGAGGCTGACAAACGACAGGCTGCCGGACTGCGCATACACCAGCGCGATGCCGAACAGCAGGAAAGACGAGGCTGCGGCGGAGAGAATGGTGTACTTGACAGAGGCTTCCAGCGAGCGTTTCTGACGGAACGCGTAGCCAATCAAGCCGAACAGCGGCAGCGAAATCAGTTCGATGCCGAGGAACAGCGAGGCGAGATGGTTAGCGTTCGCCAGCAGAATGCCGCCAAGCGCGGCAATCAGCACCAGCAGATAGAACTCTTCTTTATTATCCGGATAACCCTGCAACCATGGATAGGCGAAGGTGCAGGTCGCCAGACTCGCCAGCAGCACAAGGCCGGTGTAGAGCATAGCGTAGCCGTCCACCCGCATCAGCGGGGTGACATCCATCGGCCCCACCTGGCCGACAAACCAGAGCGACAGCAGCGCGGCGTTCAGACCGATAACTGACAGCGTGGCATTAAGAAAGTGGTTGCGTCGCCACGCAATGGAGAGCATCACAACCACTACCGTCAAGCCGACGACGAGCAGCGGTAGCAGCGCGATCAATTGTTGGAGTGTTATTGTCATGGCGAATTACGGCCTTGTAGTAGAAACAGAATCGGTAAACCACTGCTGGATATTGCTCATCGCGGAATGCGAAGTATCCAGAATCGGCTGCGGATAGAAGCCGAGCAGCACCAGAAGCACCACCAGCAGCAGAATGATGAACAGCTCGCGCAGCGACATCCCGCGGATCTCCTGACGGGCCGCTTCGCTCTTCGCCTGACCAAAGTATGCGCGATGCAGCATCGCCAGCGAGTAGACAGATGCGAATACCAGCCCGAAGGTGGAGATAACCGTAATCAGCGGCACCACATGGAAGCTGCCGAAGAGGATCATGAATTCACCAACGAAGTTACCGGTGCCAGGCATACCCAGCGTTGCGACAGCAAAGAACATCGACATTGCCGGCAGCCATTTAATTTTGCTCCACAGGCCGCCCATCAGGCGCATATCGCGGGTGTGCAGGCGCTCATAGAGCTGGCCGCACAGGATGAAGAGACCCGCAGCGGAAAGACCGTGGGCAATCATCTGAATCACTGCGCCCTGGTAGGCGAGCTGGCTGCCGGTATAAATGGCGATCAGCACGAAACCCATGTGGGAAACAGAGGTGTAAGCGATAAGGCGTTTGATGTCGGTCTGCGAGAAAGCCATCCACGCGCCGTAGAAAATACCGATAACGCCAAGCCACATGGCGACAGGCGCAAACTCCGCCGACGCGTTCGGAAACAGCGGCAGGGAGAAACGCAGCAGGCCGTAAGCCGCGGTTTTCAACAAAATGCCCGCGAGGTCAACGGAACCGGCGGTCGGCGCCTGGGAGTGCGCATCCGGCAGCCAGCCATGCAGCGGCACAACCGGCATTTTCACCGCGAACGCAATGAAGAAGCCGAGCATCAGCAGCCATTCCACATTGTGGGACATGGGCGTTTTCAGCAGTTGCTGATAGTTAAAGGTCCATTCGCCGGTCGCGTTGTGGTGAACGAACACCAGCGCCAGAATAGCGATGAGCATGACCAGACCGCTTGCCTGGGTATAGATAAAGAACTTGGTGGCGGCAGTAATACGCGTCTTCCCGTCGGAGGCTTTATGGCCCCAGAGCGCAATCAGGAAGTACATCGGCACCAGCATCATTTCCCAGAAGAAGAAGAACAGGAACATGTCGATGGCAAGGAACACGCCGATAACGCCGCCCAGGATCCACATCAGGTTGAGGTGGAAGAAGCCCTGGTATTTCTCAATCTCATTCCAGGAACAGAGCACCGCCAGCACGCCAAGCAGACCGGTCAGCACCACCATCAGCAGGGAAAGCCCGTCGATGGCAAGGTGAATGGTAATGCCAAAGCGCGGGATCCACGGCAGGATGAATTCTGACTGCCACTGCGGCAATCCTGCCGCCTGCGTCAGAGAATAGCCGCCCTGCAACCAGAGTTGCAGCGAGAGCGCCAGCGTCAGCCCCATGGTGATCAGCGCAATCCAGCGCGGCATCTTGACGCCGAAGCGCTCCGTCTGCCAGCAGAAAAAGCCGCCGATAAAGGGAATCAATATTAGCCAGGGTAATAACATGGCAATCAATATTCCTTGTTAAAGTCCCGGACAGGCTCACTGCCATAACCGCCTGTCACCGGGACCTGATTTTCAACGAATTCTCAGCAGAGAAAATTCACTTATTCTTGCAAACTCAACGCAAAACCATCAGCAGCGCCAGCACCACGACCGCGCCGATGCTCATGGATGCCACATACCAGCGCAGATAGCCGTTCTCGCTGAACAACAAGCCACGGCCTGCGAAGCGGGAAAGGATTGCCGGAATGTTCATCAGCGCATTCAGCGGATCGCGTTTTAACAGCCAGGCGATACCGAGATATGGTTTGACGAAGACTTTGTCATACAGCCAGTCGAAGCCCCAGGCATGGAACCACCAGGTGCCGAAGAAGCGACCCGGCGCGCTGTTGGCAACGGCAGTCACCAGCGTACGCTTGCCAAGCCACAGCCAGGCGGCAATCAGGATGCCGATGATGGCGATGGCGCCCGATGCGATTTCCACTGTCATTTTGCCTTCGTGACCGAAGTTGCTCTCCGGCAGTACACCAGCCAGCGGCGGCGTGATCAGCGCGCCCACAAAAGTGGAAAGCACCAGCAGCACGATAAGCGGCAGGTGGTGGGTGATCCCCTTCCCTGCATGAGCGTGAATTTTCTCTTCGCCGTGGAACACGATGAAAATCATGCGGAAGGTATAGATGGAGGTCAGGAACGCCCCCGCCAGACCCGCCAGCATTAAGTAGTTATGGCCGTTCGCCGCCGCGCCCCACAGAATTTCATCTTTACTGTAGAAGCCTGCGGTAATGAGCGGCAGCGCCGCCAGCGCCGCGCCGCCCACCAGGAAGCAAGCGTAAACCAGCGGAATAGATTTGCGCAGCCCGCCCATTTTAAAGATGTTCTGCTCGTGGTGGCACGCCAGGATGACGGAGCCGGACGAGAGGAACAGCAGCGCTTTAAAGAAAGCGTGGGTCATCAGGTGGAAAATCGCCGCGTCCCACGCCTGCACGCCGAGCGCCAGGAACATGTAGCCAATCTGGCTCATGGTGGAGTAAGCGAGTACGCGTTTAATGTCGGTCTGCACCAGCGCCGCGAAACCAGCCAGCACCAGCGTAACCGCGCCGACGATGCCCACCAGATGCAGCACGTCAGGCGTCATCAGGAACAGGCCATGGGTGCGGGCAATCAGGTAAACGCCTGCGGTCACCATGGTTGCCGCGTGGATAAGCGCAGAAACCGGGGTCGGGCCTGCCATCGCGTCCGCAAGCCAGGTTTGCAGCGGAAGCTGCGCCGATTTACCCACCGCGCCGCCGAGCAGCATCAGCGTCGCCCAGCGCAGCATCTCATTGCCGTTAGCAAAGTGCTGCGGCGCCAGCTCCACCATCTCGCGGAAGTTCAGCGTACCGAGTTCGTTGTAGAGAATGAACAGCGCGAAAGCGAGGAATACGTCGCCCACGCGGGTAACGACAAACGCTTTCATCGCCGCGGCGCCGTTCTTCGGATCGGTATAGTAGAAGCCGATCAGCAGATAAGAGCAGAGACCAACCCCTTCCCAGCCGAGGTACATCAGCAGCAGGTTATCGGCCAGCACCAGCACGACCATGCTTGCGATAAACAGGTTGGTATAAGCAAAGAAGCGGGAGTACCCCTCTTCACCGCGCATATACCAGGAGGCGAACATATGAATAAGGAAGCCTACGCCTGTTACGACAGAGAGCATGGTCAGCGACAGGCCATCAAGCACCAGGTTAAAACCGATGTTGAAATCCCCTACCGCCATCCAGGTCCACAGCGGCTGAGTGAAAGCCTGTTTGCCGTTACTGAAAAAATCGAAGCCAACAATAGCGGTAACTAACGCCGCCAGCCCGACAGACCCGACGCCCACCGTGGCGGAAAGGTTTTCCGACCAGCGGCCGCGTGAGAACGCCAGCAATACATAGCCAATCAATGGCAAAACAATCGTTAACCAGAGGAGGTTCATCCACGCATCTCACTTACTGAATCGATATTCAGGTTCTGGCGACGGCGATGGAGTTGCAGCAGCAGCGCAAGGCCGATGCTCGCTTCCGCGGCCGCGAGGCTAATCGCCAGGATATACATCACCTGACCGTCGGTCTGGCCCCAGTAGCTGCCCGCGACCACAAAGGCGAGCGCGGCGGCGTTAATCATGATTTCGAGGCCAATCAGCATAAACAGCAGATTGCGACGGATAACCAGGCCCGTCAGTCCGAGAACGAACAGAATGGCCGCGAGGATGAGTCCATGTTGTAATGGGATCATACGTGCTCCTCCGTTTTTCTTTTCGCCTGCTCAGCCGGCGAACCGCCGCGCACGCTGACTACGTCGCCTGCGGACTCTTCGCGACCGAGGTGGAAGGCCACAACCAGCCCCGCCAGCAGCAGCATAGAAGCCAGCTCCACCGCCAGAACGTAAGGCCCGAACAGCGTAATGCCGACCTCTTTGGCGCCGATTGGCGTGCCGTCGATCCCCTGATCGTTAACGCCCAGGATGGCGTAAACCATCACCACCAGCAGTACGGCAGAAAGAATGCCAGGCCCGATCCAGAGCTGCGGCTTAAGCCAGCCGCGCTCCTGCTCGATAACTGAATTGCCGAGGTTGAGCATCATCACCACGAACACGAACAGCACCATAATGGCGCCTGCGTAAACGATGATTTCCAGCGCGCCGGCGAAGTAAGCGCCGAGCGAGAAAAACACGCCTGCGATGGCCAGCAGCGAGATAATCAGGTACAGCAACGCATGCACCGGATTGGTGTGGGTGATCACCCGTACGGTGGTCAGGACCGCCACAAGGGCGCAGATATAAAAAGCGAATTCCATTCCTGACTCCTTAAGGTAACAGGCTCTTGACGTCGATAGGCTTGGCTTCGTTTTCCGCCTCGCCTTTGTCTTTGCCGTCGATCGCCATACCCGCCATCCGGTAGAAGTTGTACTCCGGGTATTTGCCCGGACCGGAGATCAGCAGATCCTCTTTTTCATAAACCAGATCCTGACGCTTGTACTCGCCCAGCTCGAAATCCGGCGTCAGCTGGATGGCGGTAGTCGGGCAAGCTTCTTCGCACATGCCGCAAAAAATGCAGCGTGAGAAGTTAATGCGGAAAAACTCCGGGTACCAGCGGCCGTCTTTCGTCTCTGCCTTTTGCAAAGAGATACAGCCTACGGGACACGCTACCGCACACAAGTTACAGGCAACGCAGCGCTCCTGACCGTCCGGATCGCGCGTCAGCACGATACGGCCACGGTAGCGCGGCGGCAGATAAACCGGCTCTTCCGGATACATGCGCGTCTCGCGTTTGGAAAACGCGTGCAGGCCGATCATCCAGATACTGCGTAGTTGGGTGCCGAAACCAACCACTAATTCTTTCAATGTCATGGCTTAATCACCCCTTACGATGCCTGCCAGAGAATAACCGCGGCGGTTGCCAGCAAATTGATAAGCGTCAGCGGCAGGCATACTTTCCAGCCAAAAGACATCACCTGGTCATAACGAGGACGCGGCAATGCGGCGCGAATCAAAATAAACATCATCATGAAGAACGCGGTTTTCAGCGCGAACCAGATGAAAGGCGGTAACCACGGGCCATTCCAGCCACCGAAGAACAGGGTCACAATCAGGGCGGAAACGGTGACGATGCCGATATATTCGCCCACGAAGAACAAACCGAATTTCATGCCGGAATATTCGATGTGGTAACCGTCGGCCAGCTCCTGCTCGGCTTCCGGCTGGTCGAAGGGGTGACGGTGACACACCGCGACGCCTGCGATAGCGAAAGTCACAAAACCGAAGAACTGCGGAATGACGTTCCACAGATGCGCCTGGTTGTTGACGATGTCGGTCATATTGAATGAACCGGCTTGCGCCACCACGCCCATCAGGGAAAGCCCGAGGAACACTTCATAGCTCAGCGTCTGGGCGGATGCGCGCATCGCACCCAGCAGCGAGTATTTGTTGTTGCTCGACCAGCCGGCAAACAGCACCGCATAAACCGCCAGCCCCGCCATCATCAGGAAGAACAGGATCCCGATGTTGAGATCGGCGACGACCCACGTGGGGCTCACCGGCACGATTGCGAAGGCAAGCAGCAGGGAGGTGAACGCGATCATCGGCGCCAGAGTAAAGATCACGCGGTCGGTAAAACGCGGAACCCAGTCCTCTTTAAAGAACATCTTGATCATGTCCGCCACGAGCTGGAGCGAACCGCCCCAGCCCACACGGTTCGGTCCGTAGCGGTTCTGGAACAGGCCCAGCAGGCGACGTTCGCCGAAGCTCATGAACGCGCCGCAACTGACCACGACCAGCAGAATCACGACCGCTTTGAGGATACCGAGCAGGACGGCGATAACGTCCGGTGTAAACCAACTCATTGCGCAGCCTCCTGCAGATTTTCAAGACGAGCGCCCGCCAGCACCGGCGCGATGCCTGGCATGCCCATCGGCAACCCTACCTGCCCAGCCGCCAGACCTTCCGAAAGCTGCAACGGCAGGCTTACGGTCTGTCCTTCATAGCTGAAAGAGACTTTCGAACCGGCGTTGACGCCAAGCTTCGCGGCATCCGCCGGATTGAGCTTGATGTACGGCTGAGGCATGCGCGTCTGGAACACAGGTGAACGCTGCGACATCTCATCGCTACCGAACAGGTGGTAGTAAGGCGCGATGCGCCACTGCCCTTCCTGCGCTTTGAAGCTTTCCGGCACAGCGGTGAAGTAATCCAGACCGCCCGCAGAGGCTTCGATGAGGCGCACGCCCGGGTCGCCGTGACGCAGGTGGCCGCCCACTTCGTCCTGGAATTTGTTCCAGGCCTGCGGGGAGTTCCAGCCCGGCGCCCAGGCGAAAGGCACCTGCGAACGCGGCGCGTCCGGATGGTTGTTCCCTTCCATCGAGAAGGAGAACATGGTGTCTTTATCCTGCGGCTGACGCGGCTCGTGCACGCTGATATTGGCGCGCATTGCGGTGCGTCCGCTGTAGCGGTGCGGCTCACGCGCCAGTTTCTGACCGCGAATGCGGAAAGAAGCGTCCGGCGCGGCGTCTTTAATACCCGCAAGCTGCGGCAGCTTCGCGATACAGGCGTCGATAACGTGGTCCAGCTGCGTCCAGTCCACTTCGCGGCTCTGCACCGTGCTGTGCAGGGAATGCAGCCAGCGCCAGCTTTCCAGCATAGTGGCTTTGCTGTCGTAGTAGTGCGGATCATAAACCTGGAAGAAGCGCTGGGCGCGGCCTTCGTTGTTGATCACGGTGCCGTCGCTTTCGGCGAAGCTCGCGGTCGAAAGCACAAGATGCGCGTGCTCCATAATCGCGGTGCGCTGATGGTCGATAACCATGACCAGCGGCGCTTTCGCCAGCGCAGCGTTTACACGCGTGGCGGAGGCGTGGCGATGCAGGTCGTTTTCCAGCACGATAACCGCATCAGCGCTGCCCGTTTCCAGTTCATGCAGCGCTTCATCCAGCGAACCGCCGCCGATCATGCCGAGACCGACGCTGTTAACCGCGCGGGCAATCATAGTGATGCCCACATCCGCGCCACGGCCTTTCAGGGCTTTCGCCACGTTAGCCGCAGCATGGATAATTTCTGCGCTGCCGGCGTTGGTGCCGGAAACAATCAGCGGTTTTTTCGCGCCTGCCAGCGCCTGAACGATAATATCCACTTTATTTTGCAGGTCGCGATCCAGCCCTTCCACCGCCGGTGCGGCAGCGTCCAGCGCGTTAGCGATAGCAAAACCCAGACGCGCCTGATCTTCTACCGGCGCGCGGTAAGTCCAGGCGGCGATATCATCCAGACGAGTGCTGTCGACGTTCGTGACAAACAGCGGGTGTTTGGCATGCTGACCAATGTTCAGGATCGCCGCGATCTGCCAGTCGGCCACTTTCTGCGCCGCCGCCATTTCGCGCGCTTTGCCTTTCACCGCCTGACGAACCGCCAGCGCGGCGCGGGCGCCGGTCTGGGTGAGATCTTCGCCCAGAATCAGGACGGCGTCATAGGATTCGATTTCACGAAGCGCCGGAGTGTGAATACCGCTTTCGCGCAACACCTTCAGCATCAGTTGCAGGCGTTCCTGCTCGCCTGCGGCGATACCGGTATAGAAGTTTGCCGCGCCGACCAGTTCACGCAACGCAAAGTTGCTCTCAACGCTTGCGCGCGGTGAACCAATGCCGATCACTTTTTTCGACTGACGCAGAATATCCGCCGCGCCCTGCATCGCCTGCTCGGCGTTCAGGGTGATAAGGTCGGCGCCGCGACGCTGTACTGGCTGACGCGGACGATCTTTCAGGTTCACATAGCCGTAGCCGAAACGACCGCGGTCGCAAAGGAAGTAGTGGTTTACGGTGCCGTTATAGCGGTTTTCAATGCGGCGCAATTCGCCATAGCGTTCGCCCGGGCTGGTGTTACAGCCCAGTGAGCACTGCTGGCAGATGCTTGGCGCAAACTGCATGTCCCACTTACGGTTATAACGCTCGGAGTGCGTTTTATCGGTGAAAACGCCGGTCGGGCAGATTTCCACCAGGTTGCCGGAAAACTCGCTTTCCAGCACGCCATCTTCCGGACGACCGAAGTAGACGTTGTCGTGCGCGCCGTAAACACCCAGATCTTTGCCATCGGCATAATCTTTGTAGTAACGCACGCAGCGGTAGCAGGCGATACAGCGGTTCATCTCGTGAGAGATAAACGGCCCGAGATCCTGATTACGGTGGGTACGTTTGGTGAAACGGTAACGGCGGAAGCTATGACCGGTCATAACAGTCATATCCTGGAGATGGCAGTTGCCCCCCTCCTCACAGACCGGGCAGTCGTGGGGATGGTTGGTCATCAGCCATTCCACCACGCTTTCGCGGAACTGCTTCGCTTCAGCGTCATCAATTGAGATAAAGGTTCCATCGGATGCCGGAGTCATACAGGACATCACCAGGCGGCCACGGGTATCTTCCGCGTTCTGATATTGCTTCACCGCACACTGGCGGCAGGCACCGACGCTCCCCAGCGCCGGATGCCAGCAAAAGTAAGGAATATCGAGGCCGAGAGAGAGACAAGCCTGTAGCAGGTTGTCCGCTCCGTCCACCTCGTATTCTTTGCCGTCTACATGAATCGTAGCCATAGTCAGCATGCTTCCAGTTGGCCCGGCTTAGCGCCAGGCGTTAATCAAAATTCTTGTACCCCTCCCCTCTTCCTGCGAAAGAGGGTAAGGCGGCGCTTCTCTTTATTATGGAAGGGGCCGCCGGAGGGAAATCACCAACGCGTTTTTAACAGGTTAGGCTGAATACCGCTGATACGATGGGTATTGCTGAAATCCTGTTTGATGCCCGCTTCAAATTCATCGCGGAAATATTTAATCGCGCTTTGCAGCGGCTCTACGGCGCCTGGCGCATGGGCGCAAAACGTTTTGCCCGGACCCAGGAAGCGGCAAAGCTGCTCAAGGGTTTCGATATCGCCCGGCTGCCCTTCGCCTCGCTCCAGCGCGCGCAAAATTTTCACGCTCCACGGCAGGCCGTCGCGGCACGGCGTACACCAGCCGCAGGATTCGCGTGCGAAGAACTCTTCCAGGTTGCGCACCAGCGAAACCATGTTGATTTCATGATCCACCGCCATCGCCAGCGCCGTTCCCAGACGGCTGCCCGCTTTACCGATGCTGGCAAACTCCATTGGCAGATCAAGGTGCGCGTCGGTGAGGAAGTCTGTTCCCGCGCCGCCCGGCTGCCAGGCTTTGAATTTCAGGCCGTCGCGCATGCCGCCCGCGTAATCTTCCAGAATTTCACGCGCAGTGGTGCCAAATGGCAGCTCCCAGACGCCCGGATTTTTTACGCGCCCGGAGAAGCCCATCAGCTTGGTGCCGTTGTCTTCGCTCTTTGACAGCCCCTGATACCACTCAACGCCGTTAGCGAGAATAGCCGGCACGTTGCACAGCGTTTCTACGTTATTAACGCAGGTCGGCTTGCCCCAAACCCCGCTGGATGCCGGGAACGGCGGTTTAGAACGTGGATTGGCGCGACGCCCTTCCAGAGAGTTGATCAGCGCCGTCTCTTCACCGCAGATGTAACGGCCTGCGCCGGTATGTACAAAAAGTTCGAAGTCGAAGCCGGAACCCAGAATGTTTTTGCCAAGCAGGCCCGCTTGCGTCGCTTCTGCGATAGCACGGCGCAGACGCTCGGCGGCTTCAATGTATTCGCCGCGCAGGAAGATGTAGCCGCGGTAAGCCTTGAGCGCAAACGCAGAGATCAGCATGCCTTCCACCAGCAGGTGCGGCAGTTGCTCCATCAGCAAGCGGTCTTTATAGGTGCCCGGTTCCATCTCATCGGCGTTACACAGCAGGTAACGGATGTTCATGGATTCGTCTTTCGGCATCAGGCTCCACTTCAGACCTGTGGAGAAGCCTGCGCCGCCGCGGCCCTTCAGCCCGGCGTCTTTTACCGCATTGACGATTTCATCCGGCGCCATACCGGTTAACGCTTTGCGTGCGCCCGCGTAACCGTTTTTGCTTTCGTATTCTTCAAGCCAGACCGGCTGTTTATCATCGCGCAGACGCCAGGTCAGCGGATGGGTTTCGGCAGTACGAATAATGGTTTTCATTTGTACTGCTCCAGCAGATCAGGGATGGTTTCCGGCGTCAGATAACTGTGAGTATCCTCATCAATCATCATGGTCGGCCCCTTGTCGCAGTTGCCAAGGCAGCAGGTCGGCAGCAGCGTAAAGCGGCCGTCGAACGTGGTCTGGCCTGGCTTGATCTCCAGGTGCTTTTCAATAGCGGACTGAATACCCTGGTAGCCGGTAATATGGCAGACCACGCTATCGCAGTAGCGAATAACGTGGCGGCCAACGGGCTGGCGGAAAATTTGGCTATAGAACGTCGCCACGCCTTCCACGTCGCTCGCCGGAATGCCCAGAACATCGGCAATGGCGTAAATAGCGCCGTCCGGCACCCATCCACGCTGTTTCTGGACGATTTTTAGCGCTTCAATGGACGCCGCACGCGGGTCTTCATAGTGATGCTTTTCGTGCTCAATCGCCTCACGCTCTGCCGCACTCAGCTCAAAAGCCTCAGCCTGTGGTTGTTGATTCTCGTGCATAGTTAGCGATCCACATCAGACATTACAAAATCGATACTACCCAGATAGACGATAAGGTCGGAGACCAGGCTGCCGCGAATCACAGCAGGGATCTGCTGTAGATGCGGGAAGCTCGGCGTACGCACGCGGGTGCGGTAGCTCATGGTGCTGCCGTCGCTGGTGAGGTAGTAGCTGTTAATCCCTTTTGTCGCCTCGATCATCTGGAAAGATTCGTTGGCTGGCATCACCGGTCCCCAGGAAACCTGTAGGAAGTGGGTGATCAGGGTTTCAATATGTTGCAGCGTGCGCTCTTTCGGCGGCGGCGTCGTCAGCGGGTGATCCGCCTTAAACGGGCCTTCCGGCATGTTATTGAGGCACTGCTCAAGAATGCGCAGGCTCTGGCGCAGCTCTTCTACTTTCAACATAACGCGGGTGTAAGCGTCGCTGACGCCGCCGCCGAGCGGAATTTCAAAGTCGAAGTTTTCGTAGCCAGAGTAAGGACGCGCTTTACGCACGTCGAAATCGATACCGGTAGCGCGCAAGCCAGCGCCGGTTGTCCCCCATTCCAGCGCCTCTTTTGCGCCGTAAGCGGCAACGCCCTGGGCGCGGCCTTTCAGAATGGTGTTGCGCAGCGCGGCTTTCTCATAGGAAGCGAGACGTTTCGGCATCCAGTCGAGGAACTCACGCAGCAGGCGGTCCCAACCGCGAGGCAGATCGTGCGCCACGCCGCCGATGCGGAACCAGGCCGGGTGCATACGGAACCCGGTAATCGCTTCGACCAGATCGTAAATTTTTTGGCGATCGGTAAAGGCGAAGAAGACCGGCGTCATCGCCCCCACGTCCTGAATAAACGTAGAGATATAAAGCAGGTGACTGTTGATGCGGAAAAGCTCGGAGAGCATAACGCGAATCACGTTAACGCGATCCGGCACGACAATGCCCGCCAGCTTTTCAACGGCCAGCACGTAAGGCATTTCGTTAACGCAGCCGCCGAGGTATTCGATGCGGTCAGTGTACGGAATATAGCTGTGCCATGACTGCCGCTCGCCCATCTTTTCCGCGCCGCGATGGTGATAACCGATATCCGGCACGCAGTCGACAATCTCTTCGCCGTCCAGTTGCAGGATAATACGGAACGCACCGTGCGCGGACGGGTGGTTCGGACCGAGGTTGAGGAACATGAAATCCTCATTTTCGGTGCCGCGCTTCATGCCCCAGTCTTCCGGTTTGAAGGTCAACGCTTCCATTTCTAAATCCTGCTTGGCTTTCGTCAGCTCAAACGGATCGAATTCAGTCGCGCGCGCCGGGTAATCTTTACGCAGCGGGTGGCCTTCCCAGGTCGGCGGCATCATGATGCGCGTCAGGTGCGGGTGGCCGTTAAAGGTGATGCCAAACATCTCCCAGGTTTCACGCTCATACCAGTTGGCGTTCGGGAAAAGTTTGGTAAACGTTGGCACGTTCAGATCGTTTTCACTGAGCGCGACTTTCAGCATGATGTCGCGGTTGCGATCGATAGAAAGCAGATGATAGAAAACGGAAAAATCCGCGGCGGGTAACCCTTCGCGGTGGGTGCGCAGACGTTCATCCATGCCATGCAGGTCATAAAGCATGACATAAGGTTTAGGTACGCGTTTTAGAAAATCGCCAACTTCCAGTAATTGTTCGCGCTTAACCCACACCACCGGGACCCCGGTGCGGGTAGCCTGAACAGTAAAGGCATCCGGCCCAAAACGGTTACGCAATTCGCCGATAATCGGGTCATCAAGGTGATCCCGGGTTTGCCAGGCTTGCTGGGCGGCTTCATGCGCGGTTAAATCGGTCATAGTACTCACCATTGCAATGGTTCTGTGGTGACTGACGGGAGTGGCTTCGCGCTGTTATAGAGTGATATGCAAAGAGAAGACCCACCGCCCGCAGGCGCAATTAAATTTCGTCTGGTGTACGCAAGTTGGTGACAGCAATACGCTCGCCGCGTTTACGTTCGCGCTCGGACTGCATATTGGCGCGGTAAACGCCCTGATCGCCAACAACCCACGACAGCGGACGGCGCTCTTTGCCGATTGATTCCTGCAACAGCATCAGCGCCTGCATATAAGCTTCAGGGCGCGGCGGACAGCCAGGAATATAAACGTCAACCGGCAGAAACTTGTCGACGCCCTGCACAACGGAGTAGATGTCGTACATGCCGCCCGAGTTAGCGCAGGCGCCCATGGAAATCACCCATTTCGGCTCAAGCATTTGGTCGTAAAGACGCTGAATGACTGGCGCCATTTTGGTAAACGGCGTACCGGCGATAACCATGAGGTCCGCCTGACGCGGGGAGGCGCGCAACACTTCTGCGCCGAAGCGAGCGACGTCATGCACTGCCGTAAACGATGTCACCATCTCTACGTAGCAGCATGAAAGGCCGAAGTTATAAGGCCAGATTGAGTTTTTGCGACCCCAGTTCACCATGTCGTGCAGGGCGTTCTCAAGTTTCCCCAGATAGACAGTGCGGTGGACCTGCTGCTCCAGGGGATCGGCGACAATCTCCTGTTTTTGCAGGGGGTAACGGTCGTTCTCACCGTTGGGATCGATGCGGGTGAGCGTGTAATCCATCTTATTGCCTCGCTGTTACTGCGTATGACGATTAGTGAGACCGCTCTGTTCGGGGTTGATACGCTCGCGGCGTGAACGCGCGGGCGTCCAGTCCAGCGCGCCGATACGCACCAGATAAACCAGACCAGCCAGTAGCACTAAAATGAAAATTGCGGCTTCGACAAAGCCGACCCATCCGCTTTCGCGAATCGACGTCGACCATGCATAGAGATATAGGGCTTCCACGTCGAAGATGACGAAGAACATAGCCACCAGATAGAACTTTGCGGAAAGACGCAAGCGGGCGGAGCCCACAGAATCGATACCGGATTCAAAAGGCGTGTTTTTATGCCTCGCGCGTGCGCGACCGCCTAAAAACCAGGCGCCTGCCAGCATCAGGCAACACAAACCGATTGCAACAATAAGAAAGATAGCGAATGCCCAGTGATGAGCGATGACTTCAGTGGATGTTGACATACGCATTGCTTAACTCAAAAAGTGGCGCTAAGACCCCTGCTCTTGCTGGCAGATGAACGCCACATCGATTTAAAGGGAGGAACAATAAACCTTACAATTACTACCGTTATAGGCCTTTAGGCAGCAAATTGATGGGGTTTTTTACTCCTTTCTATAACCTTTTGTCAACTTTAACAAAAGAATCCTCACATTAGTTTACATCCACGCAACCCGGTTAACATTTGATGCCGTTTTACAACGAGAGTGATTGCCCGGACACCCTGTTTAGCGGTGTTGAATCGTGTCCGTAAGGTGAGTTAATTAAAAATAACCCTCTTATTCTGGCAGGAAATGGCAACTATTCATCCCCCTTAGCAAGGGTATTTTCTTGATCTGAGACACGCTTTTGTTAATTTCCGGGTAAAAAGAACAACAATGCCGCTCAATTTTTAACAAGAAAGCGGGATCTCAAGGGCGCTATTGTGGAAAATTTAAGCAGATAAAAACGATAAAATAACCGTGAAAAACAGAAGGAATTGGCGCAGCTAAAGCGCATGAAAAGGCGGGTTTTTAGTAAATGTGTGTACAAATACGCCCTTTAATCCATTAAAGGGCGCAGACAGGTTTTTTATGCAGTTTACAAAATGTTACCAGTTTGCCGGGCCGGCTACTCAATATCATCTTCAGTCATGATTGAATCATCGCCGCTTCCTGCGGTAGCGACATAGTTCCATGGGGTATAACTGTTTTCCATCGACTGAAAAATAATCTGGGCGAGATCGTTTTGTCCGTTAGCGTTGCGACACAGCAGATACTGCGTTTCGGGCATCACCGGCAGGCCATCCGAGGTGCCCAGCACACGCAGATCGGGACTCATCATTTCAACCGGCCGCGCGGTGATGCCAAGCCCCGCTTTTACTGCGGCGCGCACAGCGGGCAATGTTGACGCTACGTAGGCAATACGCCACGGAAGCTTGGCCGCATTGAGGCTTTCAAGAATGGCGTCGCGCGAAGCGCTCGGCTCATCAAGCAGCACCAGCGGTACAGGTTCGCCTTTTTGCAAAATATAATCCGCAGCGCAATACCAAAGCGTTGGGGAAGTGCGAAGCACCATACTGTCAAAATGAGTTGGGCAGGCGGTAGTCACGACAAGGTCGACTTCTTGCTGATTGAGCATTTCAACCATAAACGGGTTACGTTTAACGCGTACGTCCAGTGCTAATTTCGGATAAACCGAACTAATACGGTTCAGAAGGTAGGGCAAAATGGTATCGGCGGACTCGTCCGAAGCACCGATGGTCAGTACGCCCTGCAAACTGCTAAACATTAGTGATGTGCATGCTTCATCATTAAAGCGAAGAATTTTTCTCGCATAGCCCAGCAGCTGAATGCCGTGTTCAGTAAGCAGCTTGTTGCGACCATGTCGGGCGAACAGCTCTTTTCCCACCAGCTGTTCAAGGCGTTGCATCTGTTGGCTCACCGCCGATTGCGTTCGGCACACTGCCGCCGCTGCGGCTGCGAAGGTATTTAGATCGGCAACCGCCACAAAGGTCCGGAGCAGATCGAGGTCGAGATTAAGTATCGGACGATTTGCATTTATCATGTTGTTATTCACTGTCAGGTTACGCTATGGCGGCCTTGGTTTAAAAAGCTATGTGTTCAAAAAAAGCAATTCCGTTTGACATGCACATCCGGCCACCGTTGTGTTGCCGTGAAGCGCAATTGACGCTTAATTTTTACAATCATTAAGGCACAAAAATGTTGATAAACTTATCTTTTAACAAATAAATTTATTGCCACACGTTCAAATACTTTGCACATCCATTCAGTTTGTTTAATTAAATTCCTGACGGTATACAAAAGTTTCTGGCAAAACGGCGACATCCAGGCTTTGCCCCGCTTTGCTTTAATGCAAGTGACATAAAGCGAAAACATTAGATCGCCTATATTATTGATAAGAAACAATTAAGTATCAAAGCAGATTGAAAAAACAGACTCATCACTGGGTATTATGCCAGAGTACGTCATCATAAGCCTGATCATACTATCTCATATCGGCAATTTTTTTAATAGCCTGTGTAAATTATCGAAGTATTCTTATTAAGCTGTTTATAAATACATACCTAATTAGGATGTCCTTAAATTTTATATTAAATAAAACTTATTATTCATAATTAATAAAAGCGATAGCCTTAACGGCAATGCCACAATTCAAAGCACTTAAAGGCTGCCCAGGTTCAGTTTGATACAGAGTGAAAATATTCATTTTTTTAGAGCAATCAAGTTTGGATAAGAGAACGGGAAGAGGATATAAGGCATCTTCTCCGCTACTCGTTCAGAAAACATAACCTAAAACTAAAATCCCAGCCTTATATACCTTATTAAAGCTATTTAATAGAATTTTGTTTCATATTTTGTGATCGGGGCCGTTTGTTTTTTAACCCGCCGCGTTTCAAGTTTAGCTTAATTTTGACTATTTCACCCTTCAAAAGCAGGAACGGTAGGAGTACATTGTCGCCACCCGCTTCCACGGCAGGACGCGGGATAACAATGAAGGTCAGATCCATGTCACCCATCGAAAAATCCAGCAAACTTGATAATGTCTGTTACGACATTCGCGGCCCGGTGCTGAAAGAAGCGAAGCGCCTGGAAGAAGAAGGCAATAAAGTTCTTAAGCTCAATATAGGTAACCCCGCCCCGTTTGGCTTCGACGCGCCGGATGAAATCCTCGTCGACGTGATTCGTAACCTGCCAACAGCGCAAGGCTATAGCGATTCAAAAGGTCTTTATTCTGCTCGTAAAGCTATCATGCAGCATTATCAGGCGCGTGGAATGCGTGATGTAACCGTTGAGGATATTTACATCGGCAACGGCGTTTCTGAACTGATTGTGCAGGCGATGCAGGCGTTGCTTAACAGCGGCGATGAGATGCTGGTGCCTGCGCCGGATTACCCGTTATGGACGGCTGCGGTTTCTTTGTCCAGCGGGAAAGCGGTTCACTACCTGTGCGATGAATCCTCCGACTGGTTTCCCGATCTTGACGATATCCGTTCGAAAATTACCCCCCGCACCCGCGGCATTGTCATCATAAATCCGAATAACCCCACCGGTGCGGTTTACTCTAAAGCGCTGCTGATGGAGGTAGTTGAGATCGCACGCCAGCATAATCTCATTATTTTTGCTGACGAAATTTACGACAAAATTCTCTATGACGATGCGGAACATCATTCTATCGCCGCGCTGGCGCCGGATCTGTTAACCGTCACGTTCAACGGCCTGTCAAAAACCTATCGCGTAGCCGGGTTCCGCCAGGGCTGGATGGTGCTGAACGGGCCGAAAAAGCATGCCAAAGGCTATATTGAAGGGCTGGAGATGCTGGCTTCGATGCGCCTGTGCGCCAACGTGCCGGCGCAGCACGCCATTCAGACAGCGCTGGGGGGTTATCAAAGCATCAGCGAATTTATCATTCCCGGCGGTCGTCTTTATGAGCAGCGTAACCGCGCCTGGGAACTGATCAACGACATTCCTGGCGTGAGCTGCGTTAAACCGCGAGGCGCGCTTTATATGTTCCCGAAAATCGACGCAAAGCGCTTTAATATTCATGACGACCAGAAAATGGTGCTCGATTTTCTGTTACAGGAAAAAGTGCTGCTGGTACAGGGCACCGCCTTTAACTGGCCATGGCCCGATCACGTGCGCATTGTTACGCTGCCCCGCATCGACGAACTGGATTTAGCGATTACCAAATTTGGCCGCTTCCTCTCGGATTATCATCAGTAATCATCAGGGGGGAAGATTTGCATCTTCCCCCTCCTCCCTCCACAATGGTTTTGTCGCAGTCACAGACAGAGCCTATATATGAATCAAAGCCATTTCTTCGCGTATCTTTCCCGTCTGAAATTGATTAACCGCTGGCCGCTAATGCGCAACGTGCGAACGGAAAACGTTTCCGAACATAGCCTACAGGTGGCGATGGTGGCGCATGCTCTGGCAGTCATCAAAAATCGTAAGTTTGGCGGTGAACTGAACGCCGAGCGCATCGCGCTGCTGGCGATGTACCACGACGCCAGCGAAGTGCTGACCGGCGATTTGCCCACGCCGGTTAAATACTTCAATACGCAAATCGCGCATGAGTACAAAGCCATTGAGAAAATCGCTCAGCAAAAGCTGGTGGAAATGGTGCCGGAAGAGTTGCGCGATCTTTTCGCCCCGCTGATTGACGAGCACCACTACAGCGATGAAGAAAAAGCGGTAGTGAAACAGGCGGACGCATTATGCGCCTACCTGAAGTGCCTGGAAGAGCTCTCTGCCGGCAATAACGAGTTTTTACTGGCAAAAAGCCGTCTGGAAAAGACCCTTGCCGAACGGCGCAGCGCTGAAATGGATTACTTCATTGATGTCTTTGTGCCGAGTTTTCATCTCTCGCTGGACGAAATAAGCCAGGACTCGCCGCTCTGAAAACGCCCCGCCCTGCCCTGCTCAAAACGGGAACAGGAGCGGGATTAAGACCACGCAAATTATCATCACCATCAGGGTAAAGGGCACGCCGAGCTTGACGAAATCGCCGAACGCATAGCGCCCCGGCCCCAGTACCAGCGTATTGACGGGCGATGAAACGGGCGTCATAAAGGCAGCGGATGCCGCCATCGCCACCGCCATGGCAAACGGATAAGGCGATACGCCCATCGTCTTTGCCGCCGCCAGAGCAACGGGCGCCATAAGCACAGCGGTTGCGGTGTTAGAAATAAACAGCCCCGTTACCGCACATAAAACAAACAGGCATGCCAGCATCGCCTGTGGGCCGTAGCCGCCGCCCAGCTCCATCAGCCCGCTCACCACTAAATCGACGCCGCCGCTTTTTTGCAGCGCCAGCGCGAAAGGCATCATACCGACGATAAGAATGATGCTCGGCCAGTGAATCGCTTTATAAGCGCTTTGCAGATCAATACAGCGGAACTTGCCCATCAGCAGGCAGGCGATAATAGCAGCGACAGGATTGGGAATTTCATCTGTCAGCATCATCGCCACCATCAATGCCAGGCAGAAAATCGCATGCGGCGCCTGGCTATGCGCGGGGGAAGCCTCGCTCTCCTCCGCTGGTAAATTGAGCACCAGAAAATCATGCCCTCTCTCCCCCAGCTTGCTGATAAGCTTCCAGTTACCTACGACCAGCAGAATATCGCCAAGCATCAGCGGTTCATCGACAATAATGCCTTTCAGCGCCTCGCCGTCGCGGCGCAGCCCTACCACATTCAGGCCGTAACGGGTGCGAAAACCGATATCACGCACGCTTTTGCCGATGATTTCCGACTCCGGGATCAGCGAAACTTCCGCCATACCGACATCCAGCGCCTGGTCAGAAAAGTACTCACCGCGCAGCACCATCGGCTCCAGTTGCAGCTCGCTGCAAAACTGGCGTAAGTCCACTTCCGGGTCAGACATATCGATAAGCAGCACATCGCGGGCGCGAAACTCCGTAGTCCCCGACACATTGACGATTACCCGGCGAAAGCGCCGCCAGCGCTCAAGGCCAATCACGTTCGCGCCGTAGCGCTCGCGCAGTTTCAAATCGTCAAGACGGCGGCCTGCCAGAGGCGAACCCGGGCGGATCGCGAGGCGGCGGGCGCGGCCGGTAAGGTGATAATCCTTAATCAAATCGCGAAAAGTGCGGCGTTTCCAGCTTGCCGGTTCCGTGCTGCCGCTGACCTTGAGTAAAAAGCGAAACAGCAGCATATAAACAATGCCGCAAAGCAGAATAACCAGCCCCAGCGGCGTAACATCAAAAAATGCAAAACCTTTGAACCCTTCGCGCAGTAATTCGCTATTCACCACCATATTGGGCGGCGTGGCCACAAGCGTCATCATGCCGCTGATAAGCCCGGCGAAACTGAGCGGCATCATTAAACGCGAAGGAGAGATTTTCATACGCGAACAGACGCTCAGCACGACCGGAATAAAGATAGCCACTACGCCAGTGGAACTCATAAAAGCGCCCAGCCCTGCCACCGTGAGCATCAGCAGGATCAGCATTTTCGTCTCGCTGCTTCCCGCCACGCTCATCAGCCACGAGCCCATTTTGGTCGCCACCCCTGTGCGCACCAGCCCGTCGCCAATAATAAACAGCGCGGCGATAAGAATGACGTTAGGATCGCTAAAACCTGCAAAGGCTTCGTTAAGCGTCAGGGTGCCGCTTAAAACAAACGCGATGATGACCAGCAGCGCCACAGCGTCCATACGTACTTTACCGGTAGCGAAAAGCACCACCGCTATGGCCAGCAGACTGAGTACCCAGATCAGTTCACCGTTCACAACCTGTCCTTGTTTTGCGCCCCGGATCGCACCGGGAAAGTGAGAGTGGAAAAGAAAAGCGGCGAGAAAGCGTTTTCTCGCCGTAATAGCAGGGTCACTATAACCGGATCGCAGAGCAGCGATCCGGGGTTACATCATAAATGGGCTTTTTTACTGACGGTAACCGTACCGTCCGGCATTTTTTCAATCGACAGTTCATCAAGGCGAGCGATAACCAGCGCGGCTTCGTTCAGACGCGGCGTGGTTTCAGGGGCGTTCACCGCAATCACCGGCGAACCGGCAGCGAGGCCGGAGTGAATACCTGCCGGAGCGTCTTCCACTACCGCGCACTCTTCGGGCGCCAGACCAAGCAGTTGCGCGCCAAGCAAATACGCATCCGGCTCTGGCTTCCCGCGCTTAACGCGCTCCGCCGTCACAAACACCTCAGGCAGCGGCAGGCCGCTTGCCTTGCGGCGGGCAGAAGCGACAGGCATAGAGCCTGAGGTGACGATAGCCCAGGGGATCTGCGCCTCGTTCAGTTGCGAAAGCAATGCCTGAGCGCCAGGCAGCGCCACGATGCCTTCGGTATCAGAGGCTTCTATGTGCTCCAGCCGGGTAAATTCTGCGGCAATCTCCTCCTCGCTTCTTCCCGGCATAAAATGACGTAGCGAGGTAATGGCCTGCTTGCCGTGAATGAAACCTAACACTTCCTCATGGCTGATACCGAAACGATCGGCCCAACTGCACCAGGCGCGTTCGACAGTCGCCAGTGAATCCACCAGCGTGCCGTCGAGGTCGAACAAAAATCCTTTACACTTCACATCCAGCTCCTGTCAGGCGTTGGTAATTTGCATAATCTCGTTGGCGCTCAGGTGATACTGTCGCGGGCAGGATTGCCAGACTTTAAGCATGCGCTGGTATTTTTCCCACATAGGAGTCTGCGCGTTGAAGCCGTGCGTGCCGGCATCAAAATGGGTATAGCGGCCTTCGGTGTTCACCATGAAACGCACATAGCCGAGATAACGCGCTTCCGTGGCTGCGTCAAAGCCAAGAAACGTTACGCGGCGCTCGTCAATGGTCTGGTTATCTTTCAGATTTTCGCGGGAAACACGGAGCGCATGGTACATCTCCATGATATCGATGACGGTGCGGCAGGTCTCTTCGGGAAGCTGGCCGAAATCGCGATCCAGCTCGCGCATCTGTAGGCCATAACCGCGCTCAATAATCGTTTGCAGGCGGCGATAACGCTCGGCGTTGTCCGGGTCGAGCATCGTCATCATTTTATACTGGTTCGAGAGAATCAGACGTTGGGCGTTGGTCATTTCCATTCTTGACTCCTGAGCGCGCAACGCGCGCATAAAAGGCCTGAGAGCACATAAAAAGTGTGCCTTCCTTTATATGCGCAACCCGGGGTCAATTACAAATCATCAAGGAAAGTTTTGTCGAGCTGCTTAAAGGCCCGCTTGAGCGTATCGGCCAGCGCCTGATAATCAGGCTTGCCTTCCACCGGCGCCATCACCTGACCCGCCTCTTGCAGCTTGCCGCGCACCTCATAAAACCATTGCAATACCGAAGGCGGCAGCGGCGTAACGGAGCGTTTACCCAGCCACCACAGCCCCTGCATCGGCAGGCTTAATGCAAAAAGCGCGGTAGCGACGGCAGGCCCAAGCTGGCCGCCCAGGGCGATTTGCCAGCAGAGAGTAAAAACGGCAACCGGCGGCATAAAGCGAATAGCGTGGCGGGTTGCACGGATAACGCGGTTTTCGACAAAGACGGGAGCGAGGCGCTTTTCAAGAGGCCACGTCTTCGCATAGTGCTGCCCACGACGGAACAGACTAAAAAAACTCACCGGGCGATTTTCGGGTGTGGACATGGCGTCACCTCAACTTCAAGTATAAAAAATAAAATAATCGTGCAAGATAACAACTGTACATGACATCGTTCAAAATATTTTGTCAATCTCTGCCGCGATCGAGTATCCTGTTTGCGCCTGTGATGGCGTAGACCGCAAGCCGGACGCTGTCAAACACATTCATAAAACGCCGTTGCCGGAAAAATGCGCAAAATGGCGTAAACTCATGAGTATTTCTTGTCATGGCAGAATTTTCGCCTGGCATGACGTTAATCATAAATGTCGGCGTCATCTTGCGCTACGCTCAGAGACTCACTGACGTTTTTTTAGCCACGTATCAATAATAGGTACTTCCATGTCGAGTAAGTTAGTACTGGTTCTCAACTGCGGTAGCTCCTCACTGAAATTCGCCATCATCGATGCGCTCAACGGTGACGAGTACCTCTCCGGTCTGGCCGAGTGTTTCCATCTTCCTGAAGCCCGTATCAAATGGAAAATGGACGGTGGAAAACAGGAAGCTGCGCTGGGCGCCGGCGCCGCACACAGCGAAGCGCTGAACTTCATCGTTAATACTATTCTGGCACAAAAACCTGAACTCTCCGCACAGCTGACCGCAATTGGTCATCGTATCGTACATGGCGGCGAGAAGTACACCAGCTCCGTGGTGATTGACGACTCTGTTATTCAGGGCATTAAAGACGCTGCCTCTTTTGCTCCGCTGCATAACCCGGCTCACCTTATCGGCATCGCTGAAGCGCTGAAATCTTTCCCGAACCTGGCGAAGAAAAACGTGGCCGTATTCGACACCGCGTTCCACCAGACCATGCCGGAAGAATCCTACCTCTACGCTCTGCCGTACAAACTGTACAAAGAGCACGGCATCCGCCGCTACGGCGCGCACGGCACCAGCCACTTCTACGTGACTCAGGAAGCAGCAAAAATGCTGAACAAGCCGGTGGAAGAGCTGAATATTATCACCTGCCACCTGGGCAACGGCGGTTCAGTTTCCGCTATCCGTAACGGCAAATGCGTCGACACTTCTATGGGTCTGACCCCGCTGGAAGGTCTGGTGATGGGCACCCGCTCCGGCGACATCGACCCGGCTATCGTGTTCCACCTGCATGACGCGCTGGGCATGAGCGTTGATCAGATCAACAAGCTGCTGACCAAAGAGTCCGGCCTGCTGGGTCTGACCGAAGTGACCAGCGACTGCCGCTACGTTGAAGATAACTACGAAGCCAAAGAAGACGCGAAACGTGCGATGGACGTGTACTGCCACCGCCTGGCGAAATACATCGGCTCCTACACCGCGCTGATGGAAGGTCGTCTGGACGCCGTGGTCTTCACTGGCGGCATCGGTGAAAACGCCGCGATGGTGCGTGAACTGTCTCTGGGCAAACTGGGCGTGCTCGGCTTTGAAGTCGATCATGAACGCAACCTGGCTGCCCGCTTCGGCAAGTCTGGCTTTATCAATAAAGAAGGCACCACCCTCGCCGTGGTCATCCCGACCAACGAAGAACTGGTTATCGCTCAGGACGCCAGCCGTCTGACCGCCTGATACCCCACCGCCAGCCTGTGCTGGCGGTGTTGTTTTGTGTCGCGCCGGAGGAGTCTGGCCGCAACGAACGAAAGAGGATAAACCGTGTCCCGTACTATCATGCTTATTCCTACCGGAACCAGCGTCGGCCTGACCAGCGTCAGCCTCGGCGTTATCCGCGCTATGGAACGTAAAGGCGTCCGTCTGAGCGTCTTCAAGCCTATCGCCCAGCCGCGTACCGGCGGCGACAAGCTCGATCAGACCACCGCCATCGTGCGCGCTAACAGCAATCTGCCGGCCGCAGAGCCGCTGCGCATGAGCCACGTCGAATCGCTGCTTTCCAGCAACCAGAAAGACGTGCTGATGGAAGAGATCATCGCTCGCTTCCACGAGAACACCAAAGACGCGGAAGTGGTGCTGGTGGAAGGCCTGGTGCCGACCCGTAAGCATCAGTTCGCCCAGTCGCTGAACTACGAGATCGCCAAAACCCTGAACGCGGAAATCGTCTTCGTGATGTCTCAGGGCACCGATAACCCGGAGCAGCTGAAAGAGCGTATCGAGCTGACCCGCAGCAGCTTCGGCGGCGCAAAAAACGGCAACATCACCGGCGTTATTGTTAACAAACTGAACGCGCCGGTGGATGAGCAGGGCCGCACGCGTCCGGATCTCTCTGAGATTTTTGACGACTCTACCAAAGCCAAAGTCGTCAGCATCGATGCGCAGCATCTGCAAACGGTCAGCCCGCTGCCGGTACTGGGCGCGGTGCCGTGGAGCTTTGATCTGATAGCCACCCGCGCTATCGACATGGCTCGTCACCTGAATGCGACGATTGTTAACGAAGGCGATATCAAAACCCGCCGCGTGAAATCCGTGACTTTCTGCGCGCGCAGCATTCCGCATATGCTGGAGCACTTCCGTCCTGGCTCGCTGCTGGTGACCTCCGCAGACCGTCCGGATGTGCTGGTTGCCGCCTGTCTCGCCGCGATGAACGGCGTAGAAATCGGCGCCATCCTGCTGACCGGCGGCTATGAAATGGATGCCCGCATCAGCAAGCTGTGCGAACGCGCTTTCGCTACCGGCCTGCCGGTGTTTATGGTCAACACCAACACCTGGCAGACCTCGCTCAGCCTGCAAAGCTTCAACCTTGAAGTGCCAGCGGATGACCACGAGCGCATCGAGAAAGTTCAGGAATATGTAGCAAGCCACATCAACACCGAGTGGATTGACTCCCTGTCCGCCACTTCCGAGCGCAGCCGCCGCCTCTCGCCGCCGGCGTTCCGCTACCAGTTGACCGAACTTGCGCGCAAAGCGGGCAAACGCGTTGTGCTGCCGGAAGGCGACGAGCCGCGTACCGTGAAAGCGGCCGCTATCTGCGCCGAGCGCGGTATTGCGACCTGCGTGCTGCTGGGCAACCCGGATGAAATTAGCCGCGTAGCGGCCGCGCAGGGCGTGGAGCTCGGCGCTGGCATCGAAATCGTCGACCCGGAAGTGGTGCGTGAAAGCTACGTCGCCCGTCTGGTTGAGCTGCGTAAGAATAAAGGCATGACCGAAGCGGTCGCCCGCGAACAGCTGGAAGACAATGTCGTGCTTGGCACGCTGATGCTGGAGCAGGACGAAGTCGACGGCCTGGTATCCGGCGCGGTTCACACCACCGCCAACACCATCCGTCCGCCGCTGCAAATCATCAAAACCGCGCCGAACAGCTCACTGGTCTCCTCTGTGTTCTTCATGCTGCTGCCGGAACAGGTTTACGTATACGGCGACTGCGCTATCAACCCGGATCCGACCGCTGAACAGCTGGCGGAAATCGCTATTCAGTCCGCTGATTCTGCCGCCGCTTTCGGCATCGAGCCGCGCGTGGCGATGCTCTCCTACTCCACCGGTAACTCCGGCGCGGGCAGCGACGTTGAGAAAGTGCGCGAAGCGACCAAACTGGCGCAGGAAAAACGTCCGGACCTGATGATCGACGGCCCGTTGCAGTACGATGCGGCCGTTATGGCTGACGTAGCGAAGTCTAAAGCGCCGAACTCGCCGGTCGCAGGCCGCGCTACCGTGTTCATCTTCCCGGATCTGAACACCGGCAACACCACTTACAAAGCCGTACAGCGTTCTGCGGACCTGATCTCCATCGGGCCGATGCTGCAAGGTATGCGTAAGCCGGTGAACGACCTGTCCCGCGGCGCGCTGGTTGACGATATTGTCTACACCATCGCCCTGACCGCGATCCAGGCTTCCCAGCAGTAATCTGCTGCGGCAACGAAAAAGGCAGCCAGATGGCTGCCTTTTTTATTATTTGCTGAAGGCGTAGCGGTTACGCTTCTTCCGCTTTGCTGGATTCCGCATTAGCGTTGCGGCTGAGCCACAGCGCCAGCGCTTTTAACGTGTCCGGCGTAAATTCATCGCAACGGGCGGTTATCTCTTCCGGCGACATCCAGCACACCTCGCTGATTTCGCTCTCCTGAAGCGCGAACGGGCCATGCGTCACACAGCTGAAAAGCCCGCCCCAGACGCGACAGTTTTCATCTTCAAAATAGAATTGTCCGTGTTCGGCGAAAGGCACTCCGGCGATGCCCAGCTCCTCTTCCGCCTCGCGGCGCGCGCTTTCCAGCATCGCTTCATCCGCCTGAACCACGCCGCCTGCGGTGGCGTCGAGCATGCCAGGCAGGAAATCTTTGGTTTCTGTACGGCGCTGCACAAGGATTTTGCCCATCCCGTCGTGCACCACAATGTACGTTGCGCGGTGACGCAGCCTCTCGGCGCGCATTTGTTCGCGACTCGACTGCGCAATCACCTCATTGTCTTCGCTGACAATATCCACCCATTCCGTGCCTGCCAAATGACTCTGCTCCACCATCGGGAAACCTTCTCGCTAAGCGCTCTTACGGCGCGTTTATGATTAATAGCTCAACTTACGGGTTAATTGAAATCTGCGCAATAACCGCAGAATTATCCAGCGCATTTATGCTCAAAACGTCATCTTCCAGCATGCCATAACTCGCCGCAAAGCCCCCTTTGGGGATGCTGACGGAGCCGGGATTAAAGAAGAAAATATCGTTACGGCGCTCCGCTACCGGAATATGCGTGTGTCCTGAGACAAACACGTCGCCTGCGCTCAGCGGCGGCAGGTTATCCGGGTGATAAAGATGACCATGGGTCAGAAACAAACGCCGCCCGGCCAGCAGCACCTGCTGCCAGGGCGCCGTGATGGGAAACTGCAACAGCATCTGGTCCACCTCGCTGTCGCAATTGCCGCGCACGCAGAGAATTTTATCCGCCAGCCTGTTAAGCCGCTCGGCCACTTCCGCAGGCGCGTATCCCGGTGGCAGGGCATTGCGCGGACCGTGGTAAAGCAAATCGCCAAGCAGGACAAGCCAGCGCGCCTTGCTCTGTTCAAAGCGTTCAAGCAGGCGCTCGGTAGCCGGTAGCGAACCATGAATATCCGATGCAATCATCAGTTTCATAACTCACCTTTATCAGTCTGAATTCGGTTGGCGAATGATAGCCGATCCCGGCGGGCTTATCAGCCTGGATGCTTCGCAGAGAGTGCGATAAAACGCTGGACGGAAGCCCGCTGCCACTGAAATGCCGCATAATCCGCCAGACGTTCCGGCACCGTATCGCCATGAAGCGCCAGACGGTTCAGCATCAGCGCTAAATCGGTATCGGCTATCGACCATTCGCCGAACAGGTTCTGCTGCCCTTCCACCAACAGCGACTGCGCCAGCGCAAAGAGTTTTTCCGCCGCCTGGTTGCCCGCCTCGCTCAGGGGCGCCTTTTTCTCGCCAGCAAATACCACTTCCGTAGGCCGCTCTTCACGTATCGGCATTAAATCGCTGCGCAGCCATGCCTGTACCTGGCGCGCCCGGGCGCGTTTTTCGCGCTCGTGGGGATAAAGTCGGCCCCAGGCCGGCGGCGCGAAGCGCTCTTCCAGATATTCGGTAATAGCGGAAGACTCGCTGAGAAAAAAGTCATCCACCTGTAACAGCGGCACCCGGCGCGTTGAATCAAACCCTTGCCAGCCGGGTTTAAGGTGCTCGCCACTTCCCAGGTTGATCGTTTTCAGTTGAAAGTCGAGACCTTTTTCCTGTAGCGCCACGTAAACGGACATCACATAGGGGCTAAAGTAGTTGGCATCGGACCAGAGTGTAATAGCAGCTGTCGTCATAATTCCTCGCAGGCTTCAGGGGCAAACTTCAAAAATATACCGGATAAAGGCAGGCTGTCACCTGCCAGAAACCCTGGTGTCACCCGCGCATACGGGCTTTGCGCCTATACTTGCCGGAAGAGGAGTTTTTATTACGTTCTGACGGGAGTTGTTATGATCGACCTGTACTACGCACCCACTCCAAACGGCCATAAAGTGACGCTGTTTCTGGAGGAGGCTGAACTCGATTATCGCCTGCACCGCGTTGAGATCGGCAAAGGAGAGCAGTTTAAACCCGAGTTTCTCGCCATTTCCCCCAATAATAAAATTCCGGCTATCGTTGACCACGATCCTGCTGACGGCGGCGGTCCGCTGAGCCTGTTTGAGTCGGGCGCCATTCTGCTCTATTTAGCGGAGAAAACCGGCAAGCTGTTAAGCCCTGTCCTGCGCGAACGCCAGGCGACGCTGCAATGGCTTTTCTGGCAGGTGAGCGGCTTTGGCCCCATGCTCGGCCAGAACCACCACTTCAATCATTTCGCCCCGCAGCCGGTGCCTTACGCTATTGAGCGTTATCAGGTGGAAACGCAGCGTCTGTACGGCGTGCTTAATAAGCGGCTGGAGAAAACCCCCTGGCTTGGCGGCGACGGCTTCAGCATCGCCGATATCGCGACCTACCCGTGGGTGGTTTCGCACGAGCGCCAGCGCATCGATCTGAACATGTATCCGGCGGTTTATAACTGGTTTACCCGCATCCAGAACCGCCCGGCCACGGAGCGGGCCTGGAAACGCGCCGAAACGGTGTAATGACTGCGCGCCCGACGTGGGCGCGCTGCGCTTCCTCCTGTATGATAGGCGGCACTTTGCCCCACGGAGGAAACCCGGCATGACACAGCAGCCAGACGCCATCATTCGTATTAAAAACCTGCGCCTGCGCACTTTTATCGGCATTAAAGAAGAAGAGATAGCGAACCGGCAGGATATCGTCATTAACGTCGCTATTCATTATCCGGCCGATAAAGCGCGCGCCAGCGAAGACATTAACGATGCGCTGAACTACCGCACCATCACCAAGCAGATCATTCAGCATGTTGAAAGCAACCGCTTCTCTCTGCTGGAAAAATTAACCCAGGATGTGCTCAATATCGCGCGCGATCACGCATGGGTCACCTATGCTGAAGTGGAGATAGATAAACTTCACGCGCTGCGTTACGCCGATTCCGTCTCTATGACCATGAGCTGGCGACGCTAAGCGCAACCTGGGGGTTGCATGAATATCCTGATAACTGGCGGCACCGGCCTGATTGGCCGTCACCTTGTGCCGCGCCTGCTGGAGCTTGGCCACCACGTTACCGTCGTGACTCGCGATCTCAACAAAGCCCGCTCCACCTTTGACGCGCGCGTCAATCTGTGGAAAGGGCTTACCGATCGTGAAAACCTCGACGAATTTGACGCCGTCATCAACCTTGCGGGCGAGCCAATTGCCGACAAGCGCTGGACGGAGGCGCAAAAGCAGCGGCTATGCCAGAGCCGCTGGCAGACCACCCAGCGGCTGGTGGAGATGTTCCACGCGGGCGAAAACCCGCCGGAGGTGCTGATTTCCGGCTCCGCCACCGGTTATTACGGCGATTTAGGCGAAGTGGTGGTGAACGAAGATGAGCCGCCGCATAACGAGTTTACCCACAAGCTTTGCGCACGCTGGGAACAAATCGCCTGCGGCGCGCAGAGCGATAAAACCCGCGTTTGCCTGCTGCGCACCGGCGCGGTGCTGGCGCCGAAAGGCGGCATGCTTGGCAAACTGGTGCCGCTGTTTCGCGCGGGGCTTGGCGGCCCGATAGGCACAGGCCGTCAGTACCTCGCCTGGATCCATATCGACGACATGGTTAACGCCATTCTCTGGCTGCTGAATAACGACCTGCGCGGGCCGTTTAATATGGTCTCTCCCTACCCGGTCCGCAACGAGCAGTTCGCGCATGCGCTCGGCCATGTGATGCACCGCCCTGCCTTCATGCGCGCCCCGGCAAGCGCCGTGCGCCTGATAATGGGCGAGTCCGCCGTACTGGTGCTGGGCGGCCAGCGGGCGCTGCCGAAACGGCTTGAAGAATCGGGTTTCGGCTTTCGCTGGTTTGACCTGGAAGAAGCGCTGCATGATGTGGTGCGCTGAGAAACGCTTCGCGGCGCACTCTTATGACGCTGAAAAAACTACGCTGTAAGCTGATAAAACAGGTAGCGGCAAGCATCCCATCGGCATTTCTTCACATCGTTAGTATTCAGTGCATAAAAAGAAGCCAGCCTGCGCAGACTTACCCGCGCAGGCTGGCTTAAAACGCAGCGAGCATCAGAACGCTATCGCGACATTGAGCTGGCCTGAAACGCCATCGCTGTGGGTATTGGCCGTCAGATAATCCACGCGCGCGCCGAGGGTGACGTTTCTCAGCACAGCATTAAGCTGCACGCCCGCCTTGTAGAGATCCTTACTGCCGTAAGCAGAAGTCTGGTTAACGCCCAGCCCGTAGAGCGTCGCGTGGCTGGCGGCAGATTCATCATTCAGCAAGCGTTCATAACCCAGGGCGATGCCAGGCTTCAGCGTCCAGTTTCCCGCCTGCTGCGGCAATATGCCGATGCCTAAATCCGCCGTCAGGCTGGTCTGAGTTTCGTTTACGCCATCCACGTTGAGCGCCACTTCGCTGCCCTCTTCCTGAAAACCATCGATATTCAAATGGGTGACCTGCACGCCAATAGCCGGGTCAAGCGTCAGCGTCGAGGCGGTTGCACGCCAGCCCAACGACGCCCGCCCGCTGTAAAACTGTCCGCTGGTGTCGCCCGAAGCGGCGCCCAGCCCGCCGCCCAGCTGGCGGTCGCTTTCATAATCGATGTAGCCTGCGCTGCCTTGCAGGCCCACCCACGGGCCGCTCTCCAGCGATGAAAACCCGTACCGGGCGCCCAGCCCTATCACAGGCGTATGGGTTTTCACTTTGCCGCCTGCCGCCGAGATGCGGCCATCGCTGTAGCCGATGCTGCCGTTCGCCGTGCTGCGCTCGTTAAAGCGATGCGTTACGCCAACCATCGCGCCCCACGTGTGTTCGCTACCCGAACTGGCCTGGTCGCTGCCATCGGTGCCGAGATAACCGGAAAGCCCCTGGAGCCAGACCTGCGATTCTTCCGCCTGCATGCCGCTGCCAGAGATAAGCGGCGCCAGCGAGTCATACAAACGAGAGGGCTGGCGCAGCAGGTAGCTACTGGCGTCGGCGAAAACCTGCCCGCCAATCTGTTTTTCCACTCCGCCCAGCGAGCCTTGATCGATAGCGCTTTGCAGATAGTAGTTATAAGCGGTGTAGCGGCCCGACAGAGGCGAGTCCTGCAACGCGTTAATCAGCGACGCGCCGCGGGCGGCATTGCCGCTCAGTCCGGCTTCGCCAGGCAGAGTGACGTAACGCACCATTTTGCCGCGCAGTACGTAAATGGTGGCCTGATCCAACCCCAGTCCCGCTTTAAGGTAGTTGTCCATCGACCCGTAGCTGGCGATGACCTGATCCAGACCTGCCTGCAACCAGCTGGCGCGAACGCCCATCAGCGCGCCGTACGTCTCACGCATCGATTCAGGAAGCGCAGCCAGCGTCGCATCCAGACGCGCCGCGGTGTAATCGTTGGTGGCCAGGTAGTTGGCCATAATGTCTTCGTCGCTGACGCCTGCGATAGTCTGCAACACGGCGCTGATCCAGCCGGTGCGATCCTTTCCTGCGGTGCAGTGGAACAGGGCAGCGTCATCGGCGGCGGCCAGCTCGCGGAAAACTTCGCTCAGCCCCTGGCGGGCGTAATCGCTGGTGACAAAGCTGCGCTCGCCCTCTTCCATCATGGCGTCAACATCGCTGACGTTCATTTTGCTGAGATCGATAACGAACGCGCCGTTATTGCCAATCAAATCCACCGCCACGTAGCGGCTGCCAGCCGGAAGCGTATCCGCCTGGGCGGCAATCTCTGCCGGAGAGCGTACATCCACGACGGTCGTGACCCTGAGGTTTTCAAGCGTCGTTAAATCGCTGCCGACGGGTGTCAACGCGTTAGAGCGGTAAAAGACGCCGGAGCGCATTACGCCATTATGGGTGGTGGTATAGGCGGTGGTAAGACCCGCCACGTCGCGGAAATTATCAATGCCGGTAAGACGTGGGGTATTCAGTGTTTCTGCTGACTCAGCGGAAAAACAGGACAGCATGACGAGCGCTGCCAGAGGACGCAGGGACGCTTTCAAAACCTAACTCCTTGTCTGAAGGGTAAACAGGCGCGGAGTATAGGGAGGGAGTATGAATCATTTGTGACGAACTCATACTTTTTATGGTGAAATAAACTAATGATTACATAGACTTAAAGTTATGTAAGCGTGCGTTAACTTCGTTGTTAACCTGCATAAAGCGGGCAGGCGCGGCGGTGAGCATGGCTGCCGGACAACCCGGCAGCACAGGATTACTTGAGCGAACCTTTTAAAAACTGCTGTAAACGCAGGCTTTTAGGATTGCCGAAAAGCGCATCCGGCGCGCCCTCTTCTTCAATTTTGCCCTGATGCAGGAAGATTACGTGGCTTGAGACGTGACGGGCGAACTCCATTTCGTGAGTCACCACCACCATCGTTTTCCCCTCTTCAGCGAGCTGCTGCATGATGCGCAGCACTTCGCCTACCAGTTCCGGGTCAAGCGCCGAAGTGGGTTCATCAAACAGCAGCACTTCCGGCTCCATCGCCAGCGCGCGGGCGATGGAAACGCGTTGCTGCTGGCCGCCGGAGAGATGCACCGGGTATTTGCCCTGGGCGCGCTCGTCGATGCCCACTTTCGCCAGATATTTCAGCGCGCGCTCCCGGGCCTCATGCTTGCTTAAGCCCAGCACCTGGATCGGCGCTTCCATTACATTCTCCAGCACCGTCATATGGCTCCAGAGGTTGAAATGCTGAAACACCATGGTCAGGCGAGTACGCAGCAGTCTCAGCTGGTTTTTGTCGGCCACCTTAAGCTGGCCGTCTTTGTCGCGCACCAGAGTGATGTTCTGGTTATTGACGACGATGGTCCCTTCGCTCGGTTTTTCGAGGAAGTTAATACAGCGCAGGAACGTGCTCTTTCCCGAGCCGGAAGAGCCGATAATGCTAATCACATCCCCGGCGTTCGCTTTCAGCGAGACCCCTTTTAGCACTTCATGTTCGCCGTAGCGTTTGTGCAGATCGGTAACGTTTAATTTATTCTCAGGCATGCGTGACCACTCAGTGCGACGAGGAAACGGGTTTAACGTGTCCCAGCCAGCGCTTTTCCGCCTTGCGGAAGAGGCTAATCAGAACATAAGAAATTAGCAGATAGAGCACCGCGGCGATGCCGAAGGCCGTGAACGGCTGATAGGTAGCCGAGTTAATGTCGCGGGCTATCTTCAGCAGATCCGGCACCGTAGCGGTAAAAGCCAGCGCCGTGGAGTGCAGCATCAGGATCACTTCATTGCTGTAAGCCGGCAGCGCAATACGCAGCGCCGAAGGCAAAATAATGCAGCGGTACATCTTCACGCGCGAAAAACCATAAGCGCGCGCCGCCTCAATTTCGCCGTGCGGCACGGAACGAATAGCGCCGGCGAAAATCTCGGTGGTATAAGCGCAGGTATTAAGCGTCAACGCCAGTACGGTGCAGTTCAGCCCGCTGCGAAAAAAGGCATTGAGCAGCTCCGTGCCTTTCACCACTTCAAGCGTATACATGCCGGAATAGAACACCAGCAGCTGCACATAAAGCGGCGTGCCGCGAAAGATATAGGTAAAGAGCCAGATGGGGAACTGAATAAACTTATTGCTGGAGACGCGGCCAATCGCCAGAAACAGCGCCAGAATGCCGCCCATCACGACAGAGGCTATCAACAACCAGAGCGTAATGGCGACGCCGGTAAAACGATAACCGTCGGTCCACAGCAGGGATTTCCAGTATTCCTGAATAATCTCAATCACAGGTCTGCCCTCTTCACGCCCACGCTGTAGCGGCGCTCAAGCAGCAGCAGCACGCCGTTCGATACAGTAGTAAACACCAGATAGATAACTCCGCAGACGATGGCGAAGTAGAAAGGCTGCCAGGTGCTTTTACCGGCAAGCTGAGTCGCTTTCACCACATCTTCCAGGCCCAGCAGGGAAACCAGCGCGGTGGCTTTTAAAATCACCTGCCAGTTGTTGCCGATGCCCGGCAGCGCATAGCGCATCATCGCCGGAAACAGAATGCGTCGGAAGGTTTGCGAGCCGGTAAAGCCAAACGCCGTGGCCGCCTCGATATGCCCTTTCGGCACGGCCATATAGGCGCCGCGGAACGTTTCCGTAAAGTAAGCGCCGTAAATAAAGCCCAGCGTGATGATGCCCGCGACCATCGGGTCGATATCAAACTGGCTCATCCCTAATGCGTCGGTGAGGGTATTAAGCGCAATTTGCAGACCATAAAAAATCAGCAGCATCAGCACCAGGTCCGGCACGCCGCGAATAAGAGTGGTATAGCCTTCAAACACCAGCGCCAGCGGACGGTTGCGGGAAAGCTTAGCGCCCGCGCCGGCGAGGCCGATGATAACGGAGAGGATGACGGAGCTTATCGCCAGTTCAAGCGTGACGATAGCCCCCTGTAAAATCACTTCTGAAAACCCGTACAACATGCTGCCTGTCCTGTCGTCAGTGCGGTTTGTGCGGGTAACGCGTTTCGCCTTGCCGCCGACGTTAAGAGAAAGGCCCGCAAGCCTCCCCCTGTAAACGTGCTGCTACAGGCGAACGTTAGTCACCGTATACGTTGAAATCGAAATACTGCTTCGCCAGCTTGTCGTAGGTGCCGTCGGCGCGCATATCAGCGAACGCTTTATTCAGCGCCTCGCGCAGCTCGTTATCTTCTTTCCGCAGCCCCATGCCGGTGCCTACGCCGAACAGCTTCTCGTCTTTGATGGACGGGCCGCCGAACTGGTAGTTTTTGCCGATGGATTGCTTGAGGAAGCCTTCGCTGGCCGCCACTTCATCCTGGAAGGCGGCGTCAATACGGCCTGCCGTCAGGTCGGCGTAGATATTGTCCTGGCCCTGATAAGAGACAATTTCCACCCCTTTCGGCGCCCAGTGCACGTTGCCGTAGGTTTCCTGCGTGGTGCCCTGCAATACGCCCACGCGCTTGCCTTTCAGCGCTTCAAGCGTCGGCTGAACAGATGAGCCTTTGGCGACCACCAGACGGGAGTCGGCGGCGTAAAGCTTATCGGTAAACGCTATCTCCTGCTGACGCTTTTCGGTAATGGAGAGAGAGGACATGATGGCGTCGATTTTCTTCGCTTTCAGCGAAGGGATGAGCGCATCAAGCGGGTTCTCCACAAAGGTGCATTGCGTCTGAATGCGTTTGCACAGCTCTTTAGCCAGATCGATATCAAAACCCACCAGTTCACCCTGCGCGTTTTTGGATTCAAAAGGCGCGTAGGTCGGGTCGGTACCAATACGTAATTTTTGGGGAATAGCGGCGAAGGCCATGGAAACGCTGGAAAAAGCCAGCACCAGAGAAAGCGATAACAGCCGTTTTTTCATGATTATCCTCAGTAAACGCGCAATGGACACTTTTTATAACCTAAAAGGTGCAGTTATCGTGCCATTTTTGTGCATTCTAAAGCAAAAAATTCTCGGTGCGCATGCACTTTTTATGCTTCTGAATGCTTAACTATGCATTATCGCGCTTTTCCGGTGCAGCAGTTGCACCGTAACGATGCAAACTTTCCCGGCGCGCACCATGATGAAGCATGGCGCGGTTAAGCGAAACGCCAGTTAATCTGACGGCCCGATCTCCGGGCCGCCGCGTTACTGAAGGGAATTAGTCACCGTAGACGTTAAAGTCGAAATATTTTTTCGCCATTTTGTCGTAAGTGCCATCTTTACGCAGCTCGGCGAAAGCCTTGTCGAACGCCGCTTTCAGCTCGGCATCATCTTTACGCAGGCCAATGCCGGTGCCGTCGCCGAAATATTTTTTATCTTTTACTGACGGACCGGCGAAGGCGTAATCCTTGCCCGCCGGCTGCTTCAGGAAACCTTCGCTGGCGGCAACCTCATCCTGCAAAGCCGCATCCAGACGGCCCGCCGTCAGGTCGGAGTAAATCAGATCCTGGTTCTGGTAAGCCACCACATCCACGCCCGCGTTGCGCCATTTTTCATTGGCATACGCTTCCTGGGTAGACCCCTGAAGCACGCCCACATGTTTGCCTTTCAGCGAATCGATAGTCGGCTGAATAGGCGAGCCTTTGGCGGCGATCAGGCGAGAGTCTGCGGCGTAAAGCTTGTCAGAGAAGGCAATTTCCTGCTGACGTTTTTCGGTGATGGAAAGCGAAGAGATAATGGCGTCGATTTTCTTCGCCTTCAGCGACGGGATAAGCGAATCGAAATCGCTGCCGACCCAGGTGCATTTCACCTGCATGCGCTTGCACATTTCATTGCCGAGATCGATATCAAAGCCGACAAAATCGCCCTTCGCATCTTTTGAGGAGAACGGCGCGTAGGTGGCATCCGTACCAATTCGAACCGTCTGTGGGAGCGCTGCGAATACGCTCGACGCGCCAGTCAGGCCGAGCAGTAAAGACAGAGCGAGCACCTTCTTCTTCATACATTACCCTCAAGTTTGCGGATTTTATTATCTGTTGCGTTGTGTTGTTGTGTGTAACAGCTACCGTATTGCACTTACCATGCCACTTTTATCCGCGCTAAAAACGCACAGCTTAATGTTAATGAAAAGTTGCAATGAGGTTATCTGAGGGAAAGATAGCACTCCCCGCGACGCAATCTCAGCGGGAAAAGCAAAAAGGCGGGATTAAATTTGCAGGATATGATCGCTGTTACAGAATTGCCCCAAAATGAAGCGCGCCGTTACGCCCTGCACTTTATCGGCGCGGCTTAATCAACTCAGGCTCCTTGCCAGCGAGCGAAAAGATCTTTTGCAAGCGTAATATCAAACTGATCCAGCACGCGGTTAACCGTCTGGTTAATGACTTCGTCCAGGCTTTGCGGACGGTGATAAAAAGCCGGCATCGGCGGCATAATCACCGCGCCCAGCTCCGCCGCCTGGGTCATTAACCGCAGGTGGCCAAGGTGCAACGGCGTTTCTCGCACGCACAGCACCAGCGTTCTTCGCTCTTTCAGCACCACATCAGCCGCACGCGTCAGCAGGCCGTCGGTATAGCTGTTCACAATGCCGGAAAGGGTTTTCATTGAGCAAGGCAAAATGACCATGCCGTCGGTTTTGAACGAGCCAGACGAGATACTTGCGGCAATATCGCGCGCATCGTGCACTACATCCGCCAGCGCCTTGACTTCACCCAGGGAAAAATCCGTTTCCAGCGCCAGCGTTTGCCGCGCCGCCTGACTCATCACCAGATGGGTTTCAATTTCCGCTAATGGCTGTAATACCTGCAACAGGCGCACGCCATAAATCGCCCCGCTCGCCCCGGAAATACCCACTATGAGTCGCTTCATGCTCTTTTCTCCTGCTTTTCTGTTGGGCCGACTTTGCCGCAAGACGCCATGAGATGCAAATTTCCCCCTGAAAAGCAAAACGCGAACGTTTAACGTTCGCGTTTTTATCTGGCGGATAACGAAAACTTAGCCTTCGTTATGCATCTCCAGGTTTTCCACTTCGTTCTGGCGCATTACCGCCTTGGCGTCGTCGTTACGCAGGGAATCCAGATACTCCAGATAGTCGTGATCCACATCTTTGGTCACGTATACGCCGTTAAACACCGAACATTCGAACTGCTGAATATCGGGGTTCTCTGCGCGTACCGCTTCGATAAGATCGTCGAGATCCTGGAAAATCAGCCCGTCTGCGCCGATTATCTGGCGGATCTCGTCCACTTCGCGTCCGTGGGCGATAAGCTCGTTGGCGCTTGGCATATCAATGCCGTAAACATTCGGGAAGCGAATCTCCGGCGCGGCGGAGGCAAGGTAAACTTTCTTCGCGCCCGCTTCGCGCGCCATTTCGATAATCTGTTCAGACGTGGTGCCGCGCACGATGGAGTCGTCTACCAGCAACACGTTTTTATCACGAAACTCGGCGCGGTTGGCGTTGAGCTTGCGGCGCACCGATTTACGGCGCAGATGCTGCCCCGGCATGATAAACGTGCGACCTACATAGCGGTTTTTTACAAACCCCTGTCGGTACGGTTTATCGAGAATGCGGGCGATTTCCAGCGCGATATCGCAGGAGGTTTCCGGGATAGGAATAACCACGTCGATATCCAGATCTTCCCATTCGCGGGCGATTTTCTCGCCAAGCTTTTTACCCATGCCTACGCGGGCGCTGTAAACCGAAATTTTGTCGATGAACGAATCCGGGCGCGAGAAATAGACATACTCGAACAGGCACGGGTTGCTCACCGGGTTATCGGCGCACTGGCGGGTAAAGAGCTGGCCTTTTTCGGTGATATACACGGCTTCGCCTGGCGCCACGTCGCGCAGGAACTCAAAGCCCAGCGTATCCAGCGCCACGCTCTCGGAAGCAACCATATACTCGGTACGGCCGTCGCCGACGTCGCGTTTGCCAAGCACCAGCGGACGGATGCCGTTCGGGTCGCGGAAGGCGACCATGCCGTGACCGATAATCATCGCCACGCAAGCATAGGCGCCGCGGATCAGGCGGTTCGTGGCGGCGATGGCAGAGAAAACGTTGTCTGCTTCCAGCGGGTAATGGCGGAAGTTATCCAGTTCGCTCGCGAAGATGTTAAGCAGAACTTCGGAATCAGAGGTGGTGTTTATGTGGCGGCGCTTTTCCTGGAACAGCATTTTGCGCAGCTCATGGGCATTGGTCAGGTTGCCGTTGTGCGCAAGCGTAATGCCATACGGGGAGTTAACGTAAAACGGCTGCGCTTCAGACGCGCTGGAGCTGCCTGCCGTCGGATAGCGTACATGGCCGATACCCATATTGCCCTGAAGACGCTGCATATGGCGGGCTTCGAACACATCATTCACCAGACCGTTCGCCTTACGCAGACGGAAGCAGTTGTTGGCATCAATAGTGATGATGCCTGCGGCATCCTGCCCGCGGTGCTGAAGCACCGTTAACGCGTCATAAATCGACTGGTTTACCGGCATAACACCGGCGATACCGACAATACCGCACATGTTGTCTTTTCCTCAATTCAAAGCCTGCCCCCGGCACGATTACCGGGGTAAGAAACTTGACGAGCTTTGCAGATAGTCAAAAAACCACCTGATGATGAAGCTAAATTGCGGAATGAGCTGCGACTTTTGCCAGTCTTCGCTTTTCGACAGGCCGGTGAAGGTATCCAGAAAGAACAGAATGGCGGCGACAATCAGCGCTCCACGTAAAGCGCCAAAACAGATCCCCAACACCCTGTCTGTACCCGACAGGCCGGTTTTCTCCACCAGCGCGCCAATCACGTAGTTGACCACCGCACCGACGATAAGCGTCGCGATAAACAGCACCGCGATAGCAATCCCATTTCGTACCAGTTCATCCTCAAAGCCAGTGAACCAGACTGCCAGGTAAGTGTAGTAATGGCTGGCGACAAAGAAAGCACAGCCCCACGTCACCAGTGATAACGCTTCCCGCACAAACCCGCGGATAAGGCTAATCAGACAGGAGAAGCCGATCACCGCAATAATGGCGTAATCTATCCAGACCATGAATGTGTCCCACGATAAATCGCCCTGACGTCCAGTTCGGGGCGCATTCTAACAGAAAAAGAAAACGTTTGCGTAGGATTTCCTTTCCCCACTTAAATAAAAAATGGCGTTGAAAAAATATTCAACGCCATCATCCCGCACGGCGCGGTTAAGGCTCGCTTCGCTTACTTATCGCCCTGCCGTTTCGCTGACGGTTGGCTGATTCACGCGCCCGTTCAGGCGCGATTTTATCAGTTCACGCTATAGTTCATCACCACGCCGTTCAGGCCGGAAATCTTGTTAAGCTCGCCAAGCGAGCCTTTCAGTTTCTCTTTCGAGGCTTCCGGTCCTACCAGGATCCGGGTGATTTTCCCCGCCACCGGCGTGGAAGGCGAGGTATAAGCGCGATAACCGCTGGCGCGAAGTTTACCAACAATTTCATTCACTTTGTCGGCATTTTTCAGCGCACCCAGCTGTACCACATAGGCTTTACCGGCTGGCGGCGCTTCCGGTTTATTCTGCGTCGGCTTCGCCGTAGGCTGCGCCTCTTCGCTCAGCATCGCCAGCTGCTCGTCGGTTTTGTCGCGCTGCGGTTTGCTCTGCGGTTTTTCAACCGGTTTCGGCTTCTCAACGGGCTTCGGTTTGGCTTTCGGCTGAACCACTTCCGGCACTTCGTCTATGCCCGCGCCGGTTTCCGCCGGCACGCGCGTGGTATCAATAGAAGAAGCGGCGGCATTGCCTGCCCTGACTTCTTCGGCCGCCCCTTCCGGCGGCTGAGCGGGCAACGCCTGGGTTGCCGCTGGCAGCATATCAGGCTCGTTGGTGTCGCCAGGTTTCGGCACCAGGGGAATAGCGGCAAACTCATCCTGATAATGCTTTTTCTGTCCGTCGAGCAGCCCTGGCAGCACAATAACGCCCAGCGCCACCAGCACAATGGTTCCCACTAATCGGTTCTGAAACTTACTCGCCACCGGTTCTCCCCGCGTCCATCTCTTCCATTACCTGCGCTACCGTATGGAACGACCCACACACCAGCACCGTATCTGACTCTTGCGCCTGCGCCATCGCCGCATGCCAGGCCCCGGCGACGCTTGCGAAAACTTCGCCTGCGCCGAGATGCGCCGTCAGCTGCTCTGCGCTGGCGCCGCGCGGCCCTTCCAGAGGGGCACAATACCAGCTATCGACCATCGGCTCCAGACAGGCCAGCGTCCCGGCGATATCTTTGTCGTGCAGCATGCCGATAACCGCCAGCACGCGACCGCACTTCGGCAGTTGGCCGAGACGGCTGGCCAGGTAAGCCGCCGCATGAGGATTATGCGCCACATCCAGAATAACGCGCGGGGATTCGCTCACAATCTGAAAACGTCCCGGCAGCGTAGCGCGGGCAATGCCTTCGCGCAGCGCCGCTTCGCTTACCGTCAGCCCGCTTGCGCGTAGCGCTGCAACCGCTGTCGCCGCGTTAGGCTGCGGCACCTGCGGCAGCGGCAGATTTTCCAGTACGCCCTGAGCATCAGCAAAGCGCCAGCCCTGCTCTTCCGCCTCGTAGCGCCAGTCGGCGCCGATGCGCAGCAGCAGCGCGCCTTTTTCCGCCGCCACTTCGGCGATGGTGTGCGGCATATCCGGCTCGCCCACTACCGCCGGTTTGCCCGCGCGGAACACGCCCGCTTTTTCGCGACCGATGCTTTCGCGGTCCGGCCCCAGCCAGTCGACATGGTCGAGCGCAATGCTGGTGATAACGGCCACATCGGCGTCTACCAGATTAGTGGCGTCCAGACGGCCGCCAAGCCCGACTTCGAGAATAACCACATCCAGCTGCGCCTGTTTAAAGAGCCACAGCGCCGACAGCGTGCCGTATTCAAAATAGGTGAGCGACGTTTCGCCCCGCGCCGCTTCAATCTGCGCGAAAGACGCCGTATGGCGAGATTCAGGCAGTTCTTCGCCCTGCACGCGCACGCGTTCGGTGTAGCGCACAAGATGCGGCGAGCTATAAACCCCAACCTTATACCCCGCCGCCATCAGCACCGCTTCCAGCGTACGGCAGGTGGTGCCTTTGCCATTGGTGCCCGCCACGGTAAAAACAAACGGCGCGGGTTTCGTTACCCCAAGCGCGGCCGCCACGCGGGAGACGCGCTCAAGCCCCATGTCGATGGTTTTACTGTGCAGGTTTTCCAGATAAGAAAGCCACGTGGCCAGAGGCGACGTGGCTTGCGGAATAGATTGCTGTTCCATGATGCCCGTATCCTGGTTACGGTTCAGAAAAGAAAAAGGGCAGCGCCGGTATGGCCCTGCCCTTTAAGACTATCAGGCCTCTTGCTGACCCTGTTCCGGCGCAGGCGGAACGACGACCGCTTCGCGCGGCGCATCCGGGTTCGGCGCCGGCAGGTTCATCAGCTTCGCCAGAATGCTGGCAAGCTTGAGACGCAGTTCCGGACGGCGGACGATCATGTCGATGGCGCCCTTCTCAATCAGGAACTCACTGCGCTGGAAGCCCGGCGGCAGTTTTTCACGCACGGTCTGCTCGATAACGCGCGGCCCGGCAAAGCCGATCAAGGCTTTCGGCTCGGCGATGTTAAGGTCGCCAAGCATGGCGAAGCTCGCGGAGACGCCGCCCATTGTCGGGTCGGTCAGCACGGAGATATACGGCAAGCCGCGCTCCTGCATTTTCGCCAGCGCCGCAGAGGTTTTCGCCATCTGCATCAGCGACATCAGCGCTTCCTGCATACGCGCGCCGCCGGAGGCGGAGAAGCAAATCAGCGGGCAGTTATCTTCAAGCGCCTGCTCTACAGCGCGGACGAAACGCGCGCCGACCACAGAGCCCATGGAACCGCCCATGAAAGCAAACTCAAAGGCCGCGGCGACAACCGGCATCTCATGAAGCGTGCCTTTCATCACTATCAGCGCGTCTTTTTCGCCAGTCTCTTTCTGGGCCGTCGCCAGACGGTCTTTGTATTTTTTAGAATCTTTGAACTTCAGCACATCTTTTGGCTCAAGCTCACTACCCAGCTCCACCAGTGAACCTTCATCCAGCAGGCTGTGCAGACGATCGCGGGCCGCCATGCGCATATGGTGGTCGCACTTCGGGCAGACCTCCAGGTTGCGCTCAAGCTCGGCGCGGTAAAGCACCTGGCCGCAGTTGTCGCACTTGGTCCACACGCCTTCCGGAATGTTCGCCCTGCGGGTGGGGGTGATATTGCTTTTATTGAGAATTCGTTCAATCCAGCTCATTGATGACCTTTCTGCCTGAACCTGGTCGATGCCAGTTTTTCTGTGGGGGCGCATAATGCCATTTTTGCCCCCGACAGACCATAAATGCTGTTCATTAAACCATAACGGCCCGCGACTTTGGATAAAAAAGTGGTCGAACCGCTGATGGCCTTTATTTTGACTGCCGCGCCGCGGCGCGCTTGTGGCGCACCACTTCATAAACGCCGGGCAAGACAGACGCGAGAATAATCAACACCATAACCACCTTCAGGTTTTCCTGGATCAGCGGAATGGTGCCGAAAAAGTAACCGGCGTAGGTAAAGGTAAGCACCCACAGCAGCGCGCCAGTAACGTTATAGAAAGCGAAATGACGGTAAGACATATGTCCCATGCCCGCGACGAACGGCGCGAAAGTGCGCACAATCGGCACAAAGCGAGCCAGGATAATGGTCTTGCCGCCGTGACGCTCATAAAACGCATGCGTTTTATCAAGATAGCTCTGCCGGAAAATTTTTGAATCCGGGTTGCTGAAAAGCTTCGCGCCGAACAGTCGTCCGATAGTGTAGTTCACCGCATCGCCAAGAATAGCGGCGATCACCATCAGCACCACCATCACGTGCACGTTGAGATCGTTGGAAGGCAGCGCAGAGAGCGTTCCTGCCACAAACAGCAGCGAGTCGCCAGGCAAAAACGGCGTGACGACAAGCCCCGTTTCGCAAAACAAAATCAGGAACAGAATGGCGTAAACCCAGACGCCGTAGGCGGCTACAAGCTCTGCCAGATGCACATCAATGTGCAGAATAAAATCAATAATAAAGCGGATAGCATCCATCATGTTTTGCTTTCCTCAACAGCAGTCAGTCAGCTAAAAAAAGGGGACCCATCGGCGGGCTCGGCAACATAAAGCGCGCCGGATAGTCCACCGAAACCAGATAGAGCCCTTCCGCTTTCGCCGTTGCGGCGGCAAGGGTTCTGTCCTTTGCCGCCAGCAACTCCGCCATCCAGGTTTCCGGCCGGTTGCCGCAGCCGATTTCCATCAGGCTACCCACGATATTACGCACCATATGGTGCACAAAGGCGTTCGCTTTAATATCCACCACCACGTACGCGCCGTAGCGCGTAACGTTGATGTGCATCAGGTTGCGCCAGGGCGTACGCGACTGGCACTGCACGGCGCGAAACGAGGTGAAGTCGTTTTCGCCAAGCAGGCATTGCGCGGCGCGGTGCATGCGTTCGGCGTCCAGCGGCAGATGATAATGGGTTACCCCTTGCTGCAACACCGCCGGGCGCAGGCGATGATTATAGATAACATAGCGATAACGGCGCGCCGTGGCGCTAAAACGCGCGTGAAAATCTTCCGGCACATCTTTTACCCATCGCACAGCGATGTCACCAGGTAAATTCGCATTTACGCCGAGCGTCCAGGCAGCGTCTTTACGCTGCGCGGTGGTTTCAAAGTGAACCACCTGGCCTGTGGCGTGTACGCCGGCATCGGTGCGCCCGGCGCAAAAAACGCCGATGGGTTCGTTCGCTACCTGGGAGAGCGCTTTCTCAAGCTTCTCCTGCACGCTGCGCACTTCCTGCTGACGCTGCCAGCCATAGTATTTACTGCCGTCGTACTCGATGCCGAGCGCGATTTTCAACACCGCTTTTTCCAGACTGTCCGACATCAGTAAAGATACTCCTGAAGGAGTTTCTCCGCGGTCTTCACCGCCATCAGCGCGCCGCCGAAACGGACGTTATCCGCCACCGACCAGAACTGAACCTGCTCCGGCATGCCGTAATCGTTGCGCACGCAGCCTACGGAAAGCTGAGCATTGCCCGAAGCGTCGCCCACCTGCGTCGGGAATTCACCCTCTTCAGACAGCACGATATCTTCGCCGCGCGCAAAAGCATCGCGCGCCTCTTCCGCCGCCAGCGGACGCATAGCTTCAAAGCTCACCATCTGCGCGTGGCCGTAGAACACCGGCGACTGCACCATGTTTGCCGAGATCATCAGCCCGTCGTCCTGCAATACTTTGCGCGCTTCATCCACCAGACGGCGCTCCTGGCGCACGCTGCCTTCGCTGTCCGGCAGCATCGGCAGCAGGTTGAACGCCAGCTGGCGGCCGAAGAAATCCTCTTCGTCGATGGGAATGCCGTTGAGCAGCTTCGCGCTCTGCCCCGCCAGCGCGTCTACCGCCGCTTTGCCCTGCGCGGAAACCGAGAGCAGGCTGGTGACCTGAATGCGGGAAAGGCCGCCTTCATCAATCAACGGCTTAAGCGCGCACAGCAGCTGGCTGGTGAGGCTGTCCGCCACGGCGACGAGATTGCGGTTGCGGTAGTCGGCCAGCACAAACGGGTTAACATCCGGCACCACCAGCGGCACATCCGGCTCCAGCGCGAACAGGCCGCTGGAATCGATAACCAGACAACCGGCATTGGTTGCTTCATCTATATAGCGCGCGGATGCTTGCGCGCCGGCAACGAAAAAGGCGAGCTGCGCCTGAGTCCAGTCGAATGTTTCGGCATCCTGCACCAGTACGCTTTTTCCGGCAAAGCGCAGCGTTTCGCCCGCGCTTTCCGCGCGAGCCAGGGGATAAAGTTCGCCCACCGGGAACTGACGCTCGGCAAGCAGTTCGAGCAGGGCCTCTCCCACGGCGCCCGTGGCGCCCAGTATGGCGATGTTCCAGCCTTCAGACATGGTGGTTTACTCCAGACAATAAAAAAGCATTCCCCGCGCGTTATGGCAGGGAACGAGAGAAAGTGATTAACGGGCCGGGTGATAAACGGCGTTAAAGCCAAGCTTTTGCAACAGGTCGGCGCAGGCGGCATCGTCGCATTGCACATACAAAGACGACCATTCGCGCCGCTCAAGGTAGTTCTTGCGAAGCTTATCAAACTCGCCCGGGATACCCGCTACTTTACGCAGCGGCGCATCGTCGCGGCGCACATCATACACCAGATGAATAAGTCTTTTCAGCGTCGCCTGATCGAGCGGCCCGTGCAGCGTAATGCGCCCGAACTCCGGCGCCGGAAGCAAAGTATCCAGCGCCACCTGCTGCGCCTGGCCTGTGAAAGCGCTGAAGGCTTCAAACACCTGGGTTGTGCCGCGCGCCTTGCCTTCCAGGGTGTAGCCAGCGATATGCGCGGTGCCGATATCCACTTTATCCAGCAAGGCGACGTTAAGCTCCGGCTCCGGCTCCCAGACATCCAGCACCACGCTCAGTTTCTGCCCTTCGTTCAGGCATTTCAGCAGCGCGGCGTTATCCACGACCGGCCCGCGGCAGGCGTTGATAAGGATCGCGCCCGGCTTCAGGCGGCGGATCAACGTTTCGTCGGCGAGATGCAGCGTTTTGTAAGGGCCTTCTTTATAGAGCGGCGTATGGAAAGTCAGGATATCCGCTTCATTCACCAGTTCATCCAGCGGCTGAAAACGCCCTTCGTCGCCGCGCTTCGCGCGCGGCGGGTCGCACAGCAGCGTGCGCACGCCCAGCGCTTCAAGGCGCGCCTGTAGGCGTGAACCAACATTGCCGACGCCAACAATGCCTACGGTGCGATCGGTAAGCGCGAAGCCGTCGCGTTCGGCAAGCCCTATCAGCGCGGAAAAAACATATTCCACTACGGCAATGGCGTTGCAGCCAGGAGCGGCGGAAAACGCGATGCCCGCCTCGCGCAAATAGCTTTCGTCGACGTGGTCGGTCCCGGCGGTGGCGGTGCCGACAAATTTTACTTTTTTACCCGCGAGCAGCTCGCGGTTAACTTTGGTGACGGAGCGCACCATTAACGCGTCGGCGTCGTCCAGTTCGTTCTGCGGGATCGGACGACCCGGCACCGCTTTTACCTCGCCAAGCCGGCTGAAAAGCTCACGGGCGTAAGGCATATTCTCATCAACGAGGATTTTCACGTTCCAGTACCTGTTTATGTGCGGGAGATAACCGTCAAGTGTGCCATAATCTCGCCGCCAGGCATACTTAACAGCCTGGTAATGTTTCGCGACAACGTCCGGTCAGTTAAGGATTATTGATGATGCAACCCATTCAGGGCGCTACGGCGCGCCCTCCCGGCGAGCCGCCCTCCGGGCTGCCGCCCACAGGCGAGCAGCCGCTTTCCACCCAACAGCGCACCGTGCTGGAGCGCCTCATAACTCGTCTGGTGGCGCTTACGCAGCAACAGAGCGCGGAAGTGTGGGCGGGCATGAAGCATGATCTGGGGCTAAAAAGCGACGCCCCGCTGCTTTCGCGCCATTTCCCCGCCGCCGAACAAAACCTGAACCAGCGCCTGACCAGCGCGCAGCAGACCCATGTCAACCGCCAGGTGTTGTCGCAGCTTACGGAGTTGCTGAGCGTAGGCAACAATCGCCAGGCGGTGAGCGACTATATTCGCCAGCAGTTTGGCCACACGGCGCTGAACCAGCTTACGCCGGAACAGCTCAAAAGCGTGCTGTCGCTTTTACAAAACAACCAGCTGAATATTCCGCAGCCGCAGCAGCGTCCGGCTACCGACCGGCCGATGCAGCCTGCCGAGCACAATACGCTTAACCAGCTGGTGACGAAGCTTGCCGCCGCCACGGGTGAATCGCCGAAGCTTATCTGGCAGTCGATGCTGGAGCTTTCCGGCGTGAAGACCGGCGAACTTATTCCCGCGAAGCATTTCGCCCTGCTCACCACCTGGCTTACGGCGCGTCAGACGCTCGCCCAGCAACCCTCGCCTACGCTTCATAGCGTGCAGGCCGCTCTGCGCCAGCCGATGGAGCCGCGCGAATGGCAGGAGATGACCGATTACGCGCAGCAGCGCTATCAGGCCGCGCCGCAGACGCTGCTCACCACCGCGCAAGTGCAGGACATCCTGAACCAGGTGTTTGTGCGTCGCGCCGAACGTTCGCCGGAAAGCCTGGAAGTGCGCAATATTCAGCCTATCTATAACCCGTTCTTCGCTTCGGTTATCGAGCCGTTCAAAAACCTCTCCGCGCGCCCGGGGCTTGCGCTGTTTGCCTTGGTTATTGTGCTGGTGTTGCTCTGGCTTGTGATTTAACCCCATAAAAAAGGCTCCCCGCGGGGAGCCTTTTACCTTAACGAAGGCGGTTTAAAAACCGATGCTGAAACCTGCCTGTACCTGCGCATCGCTTCGGCCGTCGCTCAGGGTATGTTCCCCGCCGAGCGTTATGCTGTTGTCATCGTTAAACTGCCACATCAGGCTCACGCCCATTGTCCAGACATCCTGCGGCGCCGTGACGCCTGTCAGCGGCATGGCCTGATCGAGACCGGTAAAGCTCGCCTGATAGCGGCCGCTCTCCTGGCTGACCGTACGCTGATAATGAGTCTGGAAGCTCAGGCCAAGGCGACCATAGTTCAACAGATCCTGCGTATAGCGGGTGCGCAAACCCACCCCTGCCTGCCAGCGCCCGGTGGTCTGGTCATCCGCTTTCAGACCAAAGCCGCTCTGGCTCTGCTCTTCAAAAGCGCGCTGGCGCAGGCTGATGTACTGGGCATCGGCAAACGGCGTCACCTGCCACTTTTCACCGCTGAAGCGGTAACCGCTTTCGCTGCCAAGCGTAAACCAGCTGCCGCTCTGACGGCTGCTGACGCGCTCGGACTGGCTGCCAAGCCACAGCATGCGGTGCTGGTCGCCGTCGTAATAACCAGACGCCAGGCGTCCCGTCACGTAATAGCCGCCAAAGCGTTTGCCGCCGTAAAGCGCCGCTTCATTCAACGTGCCGCGGCTGCTTTCACCGCCGCTGTTCAGGCTGCCGGAGGTGTTGGCGAACATTAACGAGCTACCGACAAAAGTGTTGGCGTCGATAAAGGTATCCTGTCCCGTCACCCAACCGTTCATGGCGTAGTTAACCGGCGTCAACCCTGCATGTCCGAGGCTGCCGTTCCAGGAAAAACGCTCCGCCCACTGACGGCTCTGCGGCGCATCCATCAACTGAGCGATATGCTCGGCGTCGCGGCGCTGATTGAGGTTGATAGACTGATAAGCCATCGCCCCGCTTGCCGCCGGAAGCTGGCCGGAGAGGCTCTCAAGGGTTGCCTGCGCCGCCTGCGCCGTCGGCGTTTGCTGAATTTGCGCCGCCGTCGCCGCAAAAGCGGTCTGCTGCGCGTCCGCCGGCTGGCTATCCAGCTGCACAAACGCCTGTTCAAGACGAGCCGCGCCTGAAGCGGCGGCCGGGGTGTAGTTCACGCCGCTCACCTGCGTTGCCTGCAAACGCTGTATGTTCAGCCAGACCTGATTCGCGCTGTAGCCCACCGAAGCGTCGAGGAAAACGCCCGGCTCCTGCGTGAAGCTGCTGAACTGGCCCTGCACAGCGCCGGCGTTGATCACCTCCTGCTGGCTTTTTGTTACGTAGCCTTGCGGCACGCCCAGCACGTGAAGATCGCCATCCAGCGCGGCATTGCCCGCTACGTTGAGCGTGGAGCCCAGCATAAACGCCAGATGCCCTTCGCCATATTGCGTGTAGTTACCCCCAAAGCGGGTTTCGCCGTCGCGCAGGATCACGTATCCGCGGTTATCGACATCCCCTTTCACGCTGCGCATATCGAGCGCGCCTGCGCTGCCTATGCTTGCGGAAGAAGCGATGCCTTTGCCGGAAAGGATGCCGCCCAGCACGCGGGTTGCGCCGGTATAAGAGGCTTCTTCGCTCATCACCAGCGTGCCGGTGCCGTTTTTAATCAGCCCGCCCGCGCCGCTGATCGGGTTGCTCCAGGTGGAGCTATAGTCGTCAAACGAAACGCTGACATCGCCCCAGTCGAACTTCGCCGGGCCTTTAATGGCTTTGCCCACGTCGAGCATGCCGTAGCCGTAAACCTCATCCACGCCAGGGGCGCCGAGGTCAGCGGCGGTGCCAAGCAGCGTCTGGCGCACCAGATCGTTAGAGAAATAGGGGAACTGCTGCCAGATCTGCGCCGCCGCGCCCGAAACCTGCGGCGCGGCGAAAGAGGTGCCGTTCACCAGGCGAAGCTGGGCGTTGCCCTGCGCATCCTCTTCCAGTACGTAAACGTTCCCCGGCGCGGCCAGACAGTTATTTTTGCTGATGCCGCAACGGTTGGCGTACGAAGCGATAGCGTTCAGGTTGTTGGTCGCCGTCACCACCAGCCAGCCTTTTTCTAAATCCTGCGAGCCAGAAACCACTGGCAGGCTGGCGATAGAGGTCGGGTTGGCGGCGGATTCGTTGCCGCTGGCGAAAACCACCAGCCCGCCCTGAGCGATAAAAGGTTTCCATGCGTTGACGTAATGGCCCGTCAGCGCAGCATTCGAGAGATCCCAGTCCGGAATTTCCCATGAGTTGTTGATGATTTTCGCCCCCGCGCGCGCCAGATCGCTGTTGACCTGGGCCAGGGAAAGGCTGTAAGCGGCGCTGCTGCTGTCCGGGATAATACGGGCGCTGACCAGCGACGCGCCGGAAGCGGTGCCGCCGGAAAAAACAGAGGCCGTACGGCCTGCCAGCGTCTGGGCGACGGACGTGCCGTGGCCGCGCACATCCCCCACGCTGAGGTTATTGGTTGCCGGATCAACATAATTGAGCACGCTGGTAACCGCCCCCTGTAACGCAGGGTTGGTGCTGTCGATACCTGTATCTGCAACGCCGACGGTGACGCCTGCGCCGTTCACGCCTGCCGCTCTGGCCGCTGCCGCGTTAGTGGTAAACAGGTTTTGGTTCCACGGCGTGCGGGTCACGGTTTCACCGGATGCAAGCGCAGGACCGCCAGGTTTGGCGACAGGCGCTTTCAGCATCGCATTGCTGCCGCTCTGAATACCGCTGGCGCCCTGCGTTCCTGAAGCGCTGCTTCCGCCTGAAGCGCTGCTTCCGCCTGAAGCGCTGCTTCCGCCTGAAGCGCTGCTTCCGCCTGCGGCGCTGCTTCCGCCTGCGGCGCTGCTTCCGCCTGAAGCGTTGTTAACGATACCGCTGCTACTGCTTCCTGAGCCGGGGTTACCACTGACGGGGCCATTAACAGTAGCGCCGCCACCACCGCCGCCGCCACCTCCACCGCCGCAGGCAGACAGTAAAACAATCAGTACTGAATTCCCTGTCATTAAAAAAGTCCGTTTACCCAAAGATTTTTCTGAGGGCATAACAACTCCCGGGCGCTTTACGCCTTTTATAAAAATGGTTTCCCTGAATTCCGCAAATCAATAAAATTTCGGCTTTCTTATATCCACGTAAAACCTGCCCGCAGCAGCAAGGGGCTGCTGTCGATAAACAGAATTATCGAATCAGAAAACGATCTTTCTTCAGGCTTTGTTTTAGTGGCACTAAACTCTATCGGCTTAGTTCATTAAAACTTTAATTTAAAATATATGCAGCAGGATATTTTTCATTAATTACTTTAAATACAATCAGATAAGTTTTGCTTAGGGGGCACCGACAAAGTTCATGCTACGAGGAGTATCCCGGGCACAGGCGGCGGCGGGAGGTGAGCCAGGCTCAAACAGAGAGGAGTCAGCGCTGGCAGAAGGCGTTTTCATTCACGTGCCCTTCTGGTTTGATGAAAACGTGATAAAAGCGAATAAATAAGATAACGGTAAAATAGCGCCTTATTGTTCGCTTTATGAAAAGAATGCTTATAAAAAATAAAAAGGGGAGCTAATAATATTCGGCCTAAGGATATTTCTTTTAAAGAGACAGATATTCGTTTTCTATTAAAAGTTGTTATTGCTGGTTTTAATTTAGGGCCTGGTAACGCATGACGTTCAACCCGTTCTCAAATAAATTCTGTGAATAAAAAAAGAGCGCTTACGCGCTCTTTTTTATTTGTCAGGTACTTAAGCTTTCAGCTTACGCATAACCAGCGTCGCGTTAGTGCCGCCGAAGCCGAAGCTGTTGGACATCACCGTCGTCAGCTCGCGTTCGGTCGGCGCCGTTACGATGTTCAGCCCTTCAGCCTGCTCATCCATTTCGTCGATGTTAATGCTCGGCGCGATAAAACCGTGTTCCAGCATTAACAGAGAGTAGATAGCTTCCTGCACGCCTGCCGCGCCCAGCGAGTGGCCGGTCATGGCTTTGGTGGCAGAAATTGCCGGGGTGTTATTGCCGAAGACTTCACGGATAGCGCCCAGCTCTTTCACGTCGCCAACCGGGGTTGAGGTGCCGTGAGAGTTCAGGTAATCGATCGGCGCGTCAAGATCCTGCATCGCCATCTTCATGCAACGCACCGCGCCTTCGCCAGACGGAGCAACCATGTCTGCGCCGTCGGAGGTTGCGCCGTAGCCGACAATTTCAGCATAGATATGCGCGCCGCGCGCCAGCGCGTGCTCCAACTCTTCCACGACAACCATGCCGCCGCCGCCTGCGATAACGAAACCGTCACGGTTAGCGTCATAGGTACGGGAAGCTTTTTCCGGCGTTTCGTTATATTTGGTAGAAAGCGCGCCCATGGCGTCGAACTCGCACGCCATTTCCCAGCCCAGCTCTTCGCCGCCGCCGGCAAAGACGATATCTTGTTTACCAAGCTGGATCTGCTCAACCGCGTTACCGATGCAGTGTGCGGAGGTCGCGCAGGCGGAGCTGATGGAGTAGTTCACGCCATGAATTTTAAACGGCGTGGCAAGGCAGGCGGAAACGGCGGAAGCCATCGCTTTGGTCACGACATACGGACCAACCGCTTTCAGGCCGCGCGGGCTGCGCATAGCGTCAGCGCCGAAAACCTGGGCTTTGGAAGAGCCGCCGGAACCCGCAATAATGCCAACGCGCGGATTGTTCTGGTAAACCTCTTCGCTCAGGCCCGCGTCCTGAATCGCTTCCTGCATGGAAAGATAGGCATAGACAGAGGCATCGTTCATGAAACGCACCACTTTACGGTCAATCAGGCCCGTGGTGTCCAGTTTTACGTTACCCCAGACGTGACTGCGCATGCCGGCATCAAGAAATTCTTGAGAGAAAGTGATCCCCGAGCGCCCTTCACGCAGAGATGCCAGGACTTCCTGCTGGTTATTACCGATGCTGGAAACGATGCCCAAGCCAGTAATCACTGCACGTTTCATTCAATACCTCTGTAGTCGCACTTTGTAAGTTTCGAGTCGCAAGATAGCGTACAGTTGTACGCCGAACAAGTCCGATCAGCCAAATCGTCCGGAAATTTGCACCGCTTTACACACATCGCTAAGATCGTGCCACCGCCTGTCAGACGAGCAACTTACGTGAAACTTAACGCGATACAACCGGCCAGCCTTGACTTCAACAGTGAGGGTACACCTGTTTCCCGAGATTTTGATGACGTTTACTTTTCTAATGATAATGGACTGGAAGAGACCCGTTATGTTTTTCTCGGCGGCAATCATCTGCCGGAGCGCTTCCTTACGCACCCTCGCGCCTCGCTGATCGTGGCGGAAAGCGGCTTCGGCACGGGCCTCAATTTTTTAACGCTCTGGCAGGCCTTCGACGCTTTTCTCGCCGCCCACCCGGAAGCGACGTTAAAGCGGCTGCACTTTATCAGTTTTGAAAAGTTTCCCCTGACGGCGCAGGACCTTCAGCAGGCGCATGCGCACTGGCCGGAGCTGGCCCCGTGGGCGCAACAGCTTCAGCAGCAGTGGCCGCAGGCATTGCCGGGCTGCCAGCGTTTATTACTGGGTGAGGGGCGCGTCACGCTCGATTTATGGTTTGGTGATATCAATTCACTTGTCGACGAGCTGGACGATTCGCTTAACCAGCAGGTGGACGCCTGGTTTCTGGACGGCTTCGCCCCGGCGAAAAACCCGGACATGTGGACACCTAAGCTGTTTTCGGCGATGGCTCGCCTGGCGCGCAAAGAGGGCACGCTCGCCACTTTCACCTCGGCGGGGTTCGTGCGCCGCAGCTTGCAGGAGGCGGGATTCGCCATGCAAAAGCGCAAAGGCTTCGGGCGAAAACGCGAGATGCTGACCGGCATTCGCGAAAGCGCTGAACGCGCCGCTTCGCGCGCGCCCTGGTTTGCCCGCACTCCTGCGCAAACGCAGGAAGCGGCGATTGCAGGCGGCGGCATCGCCAGCGCCCTGCTCGCCCTTGCGCTGTTGCGACGCGGCTGGCAGGTAACGCTTTATTGCGAAGACGACGCCCCGGCGCAGGGCGCGTCCGGGAATCGTCAGGGGGCGCTTTATCCGCTCTTAAGCCAGCATGACGCCGCGCTGGCAAGCTTCTTTCCCGCCGCCTTTACTTTCGCCCGCCGTCTGTACGATAGCCTGCCAGTGGCATTCGACCATGCGTGGTGCGGCGTAACGCAGCTTGGGTTCGACGAAAAAAGCCAGCAGAAAATTGACCAGATGCTGAGCCTGAATCTGCCGCAGACGCTGGCGCGGGCGGTTACGGCGCAGGAGGTACAAGCGCGCACGGGCGTCGCTACCGGCTGCGGCGGCATTGAGTACCCCCAGGGCGGCTGGCTTTGCCCGGCGCAGCTGACAGCAGGCGTGCTGGCGCTTGCCGGTGAGCAAGGCTTAAAGACCCACTACCGGCGCCGGGTTAACGCGCTTGCGTATGAGGGCAGCGGCTGGCGGCTGACATTCAGCGACGGGGCTGAAGCTGCGCATAGCGCTGTCGTACTGGCGAACGGCTGGCAGATAAGCCGCTTCGCGCAAACGGAAAAATTGCCTGTTTACGCCGTGGGCGGCCAGGTGAGCCATATTCCCACCGCGCCGACGCTTGGCAAACTGCGCCAGGTGCTCTGCTATGACGGCTACCTGACGCCGCAAAATCCCGTCAGCGGCATGCACTGCATCGGGGCCAGTTACCACCGTGGCCGCGAAGAGATGGCATACAGCGAAGCGGATCAGCAACATAACCGCCAGCGTCTTATCGACTGCCTGCCGCAGGCGGAATGGACGCAGGAAGTGGACGTAAGCCGCGGCGAAGCGCGTTGCGGCGTGCGCTGCGCAACGCGGGATCATCTGCCGATGATCGGTAACGTGGCGGACTATGAGGCCACGCTTTCGCGGTACGCTAACCTTGCCGCCGCACCGGAAAGCGCCCCGCCTGCGCCGGTGCACCCAAACCTCTTTATGCTCGGCGCGCTGGGTTCCCGCGGGCTGTGCAGCGCGCCGCTGGCGGCGGAGATCCTTGCTTCGCAAATGAATAACGAGCCGCTGCCGCTGGACGCTGCGACGCTTGCGGCATTAAACCCGAACCGGTTGTGGGTGCGAAAATTGCTGAAGGGGAAAGCGGTGAAATCATCAGGCGGGGCGTGATCTGCCCTGCTCTTTAGCCGCACATAGCGGGTTGTCGTCCTTCATCCTTTTGGTGAAAAAGGATGAAGGCGAGACAGAAAGGTTATTTTAACTTCGCCTGCTGGAAGAGGTTATCCCACATACCGAGCACCAGCGCCTGGTCGCGCGGCGAAAGCTCGCCAGCATGAATGGCGGTTTCAAGGCTGTTGGTGACCTTCGCGTAAACGGCTTGCGGCGAGTGGTCGTCGCCATGTTCCAGTTCCGCGACCGCCAGCGTCAGGTGCCCGCGCAGGTAGCCGCTGGCGAAGAGTTCATCGTCGCTGGCATGCTCCACCATATCGTCAATCAGCGCCAGAATGCGTGCTTCAAATTCCGCGATCATCTTCTTTCCTCTTTTATTACTATGGCGATCAGCACAAGTCTTCCGGCCATGGAAATTGCTCCGCCGAAAGCGGCGGCGTTTGATAATAGTTTTGCAGGGCGGCGATAAAGCGCGCCGGGCGCGTGGGTATCCCCTGCTCCAGATAGGTCATTACCTGCGCATGCACCCGGCGCTGAAAAGCGATGCGGTCCGGGTCGAAGTCGCCGCTCAGGTTGTCGCAGCTGACGTTGAACGGGAAATTCGCCGCTACGCAAAAAAGCCACTCCAGCGCCTGCGGCTTCACTTCAACATCCTCAAACTGGTGTTGCGTGGCTTCGTCGCGCCCGTCCGGGCAGTACCAGTACCCGAAATCCACCAGCTCGCGCCGCGCTTTGCCAGCGATGCACCAGTGCGAAATCTCATGCAGGGCGCTGGCATAAAAGCCGTGAGCGAAAACGACGCGGTTGTAAGGCGCTTCGTCGTCAGCCGGAAGATAGATCGGTTCGTCGTCGCCTTTAATCAGACGGGTATTAAATTCGTCGGCAAAGCAGCCGTCGAAAAGGTCAATTAACTGTTGGTAGTGATGTGCTTTACTCATCCGTTTATCCCTAAGGCTTGCAGAATTTCCTGTCCATGGCTGTCATATAAAAGTTTGGCGCTCATTACCGCCGAGACAATCACTATCATCGGGCGGATAAGCTTTTGTCCTTTGCTCAGCACCAGCCGCGAACCCATGCGGGCGCCGCAGAACTGCCCTGCCAGCATAATAAAACCGGTACCCCATACTACTTTGCCGCCAATAATAAACAGCAGCAGGCCGCCGATGTTCGAGGTGGCGTTAAGGACTTTGGCGTGCGCGGTAGATTTAGCAAGGTTATAGCCGCAGAGCGTGACAAAGGCCAGTGCGTAAAACGAACCTGCGCCGGGGCCGAAGAAACCATCGTAAAAACCGACGCAGCCGCCCGCCACCAGCGCAAAAGGCAGCCCGTACAGGCGGCGCTGCCGGTCCTCTTCGCCAAGCTTCGGCATCAACAAAAAATAGAGCCCGATACCAATAACCAGCAGCGGCAGGATCTGGCGCAGCACGTCTGATTTCACATGCTGCACCAGCAGCGCGCCGGTGGTGGAGCCGATAAACGTCATCAGGATATTGAGCTTTTGCGCTTTAAGATCCACCACGCCGCGGCGAATAAAATAGAGCGAGGCGGAAATTGACCCGCCGCACGCCTGTAGCTTGTTCGTCGCCAGCGCCTGGGCGGGCGACATGCCCACCGCCAGCAGCGCAGGCACCGTCAGCAACCCGCCGCCGCCCGCCAGCGCGTCGATAAACCCCGCCAGCATGGCGACGAAAAAGAGCACGCCAAGCAAGAGCGGAGAAACCATAAAGAGATCCATGCGTTTTTATCCTTAGAGTGCGTGTTCATCCAGCAGCGCCTGACAGGAAGGCGGTGGCGGTGGCGGCGCTTTTTTCACAGGGGCTTGTCCGCCCGGTTTCGCCGGGATAAACCAGCTTTGCAGCTCAGCGCCGCAGCCGTCGCCCGGCGGCGGCGGGGTCTGCTCTTCGCATTCCAGGCTATCTGCCGGGCAGCGCAGACGCACATGCATATGGGCGCGATGCTGGAACCACGGGCGAACCTTACGCAGCCAGTCGCGGTCCGGCCCGGCATCAAGGCAGAGCTGCTGCTTAATGGCCGGGTTGACGAAAATGCGCGTTACGTCGTCATCCAGCGCCGCAAGCTTAATCAACCCGCCGATTTCCGGCTTCCACAGCGAAGGGACGACCGATTTTCCATCGCGCGCCACTAAATCCAGCGCCTGCGGTTTTAACAGTTGCGAGGCGCTCCAGCGCGTTTTCGGCAGTTGCAGAAAAATATCCACATCAAGCCCGGTCTGGTGGCTGGCATGGCCGCCATTAAAGCGCCCGCCCGCCGGCATGCCCATATCGCCGATTAAAACGGTGCCCATGCCCAGCCGCTGAGTTTCGCCGCTAAGCCGCTGGATAAAACGCACCAGATCCGGGTGGCCGAAGTAGCGACGCTGGTCGGTGCGCATGACCTGATAATTGTCGGCGTTAAGCGGCAGCGCTTCGGCGCCAACGATACAGCCGTTGGAAAAGCTCCCGATAGCCTGCGCGCTGCCGGGAACAGGATGCGTGATTTTTTGCCACGGCGTGGCGGCTAAAGTGGCGCTGCTGGCGCAAAGGGCCAGCAGCGCACAGAGTGCTTTTTTCATGGTATTACCAGCGAGGAAGTGAAGTGCTGACATCAGCGTTCTGGGCGCGCTGGCGCAGCAGATGATCCATCAGCACGATCGCCAGCATCGCTTCGGCGATCGGCACCGCGCGGATCCCCACGCAGGGATCGTGACGCCCGCGCGTCACCATCTTCACCTCTTCACCGTAACGGTTAAGCGTGCGGCCCGGCACCATAATGCTGGAAGTGGGCTTAAGCGCGATATGCGCGATAATCTGCTGGCCGCTGCTGATGCCGCCGAGAATGCCGCCCGCATGGTTGCTCTGGAAGCCTTCTTTGGTGATTTCATCGCGGTTCTGGCTGCCTTTCAGCGCCACCGCGCCAAAACCTTCGCCGATTTCCACCCCTTTCACCGCGTTGATGCTCATCAGCGCGTGGGCGATATCGGCGTCAAGGCGGTCAAAGACCGGCTCGCCGAGGCCTGGCGGCACGTTATCGGCAACGACGGTCACCTTCGCGCCGATAGAATCGCCCTCTTTTTTGAGCGCGCGCATCAGCTCGTCCAGCGCGTCGATTTTATCGGGATCCGGGCAGAAGAACGGGTTTTGCTCAACCTGCTGCCAGTCTTTAATTTCCAGCGGGATATCGCCCATCTGCGTTAAACAGCCGCGGATCTGCACGCCGAATTTTTGCGCCAGATATTTTTTCGCAATCGCCCCCGCCGCTACGCGCATAGCGGTTTCACGCGCCGAAGAGCGTCCGCCGCCGCGATAGTCGCGCAGGCCATATTTTTGTTCGTAGGTGTAATCGGCGTGGCCCGGGCGAAAAACATCTTTGATGGCGCTGTAATCCTGCGAGCGCTGGTCGGTGTTTTCAATCAGCAGACCAATGCTGGTGCCGGTGGTAACGCCTTCAAAGACGCCGGAGAGAATTTTCACCTGATCCGGTTCGCGGCGCTGGGTGGTATAGCGCGACGTGCCGGGGCGGCGGCGGTCGAGATCATGTTGCAGGTCCGCTTCTGTGAGCGGAATACCAGGCGGCACGCCGTCTACGATGCAGCCCAGCGCCACGCCATGCGACTCACCGAAGGTGGTTACGCGAAAGAATTGTCCAATACTGTTCCCTGCCATCACGGCTCCTTACCGTTGTCATCGTTATATGAAGGAGTGAATGCGGGCCGCCAGCCCGCAAGGTACGGATTAATCTTTGTAGATGCTGAAGTGTTCGCGCGCGCTGATAAGCTGCGCTTTAGTCAGCATAAAGACGCCATCACCGCCGTTGTCGAATTCAAGCCAGGTGAAAGGAACATCCGGGTACTGCTCAATCAGATGTACCATGCTGTTACCGACTTCACAAATCAGAATGCCGTTATCGGCAAGGTAATCCGGCGCGCAGGCCATGATGCGGCGCGCGAGCTTCAGCCCGTCGCTGCCAGCGGCCAGACCCAGTTCCGGCTCGTGGCGGTATTCACTGGGCAGATCCGACATATCTTCTTCATCCACATAAGGCGGGTTGGTGACGATGATGTCGTACTGCACTTTCGGCAGGTCGCGGAAGAGATCGGAGCGGATCGGCGTTACGTGATGGATCATGCCGTGCTCTTCAATATTGTGCTCGGTTACCGCCAGCGCATCTGTGGAAATATCTACCGCATCCACTTCCGCGTGCGGGAATTCATAAGCGCAGGCAATGGCGATGCAGCCGCTGCCGGTACACATATCAAGAATATGCTGCGGCTGATGGTCAATAAGCCCGGCGAAGCGGTTGTTAATCAGCTCGCCGATGGGCGAACGCGGCACCAGTACCCGTTCGTCTACATAAAACTCGTGGCCGCAAAACCAGGCTTTATTGGTGAGGTACGCCACCGGGATACGTTCGTTGACGCGGCGAATCACGCGTTCAACGATGCGGTGACGCTCGCTGGAGGTCAGGCGCGCGGTGCGCATATCTTCCGGAATATCCAGCGGCAGCCAGAGCGTGGGCAATACCAATTGCACCGCTTCATCCCAGGGGTTGTCCGTGCCGTGACCATACCAGATGTTGGCCGCGCTAAAACGGCTTACCGCCCAGCGCAGCATATCCTGAATGGTATGCAGTTCATTAACTGCTTCATCGACGAAAATTTTATCCACATTGCCCTCCGCAGGCCGCACCGCGTTTACATTCGGCGGCTAGTTTGCCATGAAGACGGCGATAAATCAGCATTCCGCCGCACGCAGAGAGGAAATGGGCGTTATATTTGGCGTGCGCACGAAGTCAGGTAAACTGCCAGCAAAATGCTTAAGACGAGAACGAGATGAAAAAGAAGCCATCGCTGAGCGAGGAAGATCAGACGCTGTTTCGCGAACTGATGCGCGGAACCCGCCAGATAAAACAGGACACTATCGTCCACAGCCCACCGCGCAAGAAACTGAGCGACGTACCGCCCAAACGTCTGTTGCAGGAACAGGTGGATAACAGCCACTATTTTTCGGATGAATTTCAGCCGTTGCTGAACAGCGACGGGCCGATGCGCTATGTGCGCCCGGGCGTGGATCACTTTGAGTTGAAAAAGCTGCGCCGGGGCGACTATTCCCCCGAGCTTTTTCTTGATTTGCACGGCCTGACGCAGATGCAGGCGAAGCAGGAGCTGGGCGCGCTTATCGCCGCCTGCCGCCGGGAACATGTGTTTTGCGCCTGCGTAATGCACGGCCACGGCAAACATATTCTTAAGCAGCAAACGCCGTTGTGGCTGGCGCAGCATCCGCACGTCATGGCTTTTCATCAGGCGCCGAAGGAGTACGGCGGCGATGCGGCGCTGGTCGTGCTGATAGAAGTGGAAGAGTGGCAGCCGCCGCAGTTGCCGTAAGTCCCTTTCCGGCGGCCTTATCCGCCGGGGCGGATTTATCGGCGTGAAGCGCTATAAAAGCAAAGAGCCGCACAAGGCGGCTCTGTTTTCATGCGACTGGCGTTAAATCGCTTTCTTCATTCTGAGATTGCAGGGGCTCATCTGCCAGTTAAAGACCCCTCTGCCGCTTTCGTCATCCAGCGTGACGTTGGCGATAGCGGATGTCGTAAACATAGGCGGCGTTTCGCCAGGGCAAAGCTCCGAAACCAGATAGCCGACCAGCGGCAGGTGTGAAATCACCAGCACCGAGGTGACCCCCTCTTTCGCCAGCGCTTGCAGGTAATCGCCTACCAGATGAACATCACCGCAGGGCGTCAGCTCCGACAGCGTGTCCTGGTTTTGCGGCAAATTCATTGCCTCCCGTACGACATCCAGTGTCTGTTCGGCTCGCAGGAAAGGGCTCACCAGAACACGTTCGATGTCCACCTTTTGACCTTTTAACCAGGTCGCCATTTGACGGGATTCATCACAACCACAATGGGTTAGCGGACGAACCGAATCACTGGCGGCATCGAGTGCTGCGTCGCCGTGACGCATGATAAAAACTTGCATATTGCACCGCTTTTGTTAACCAGAATCGCCCTTTTCCCCTGAGGGTCTGACACAACCTGTAAGGTTATCAGGGCGGCCGGGCATTGTGCCTGATCCGTACTTCAGATGAAACGCTGTTTTTTACCTTATTGCTGTAAGTATAGTCAATCAGCGTTTACATACTGACCGACCGGCGCGTCATCCGCAGCGGAGGTTACTCTTGTTTGACCTCGATTTTTTCCTTCTGGTTCACTGCCGACCAGAAAACGAGGCGTTCTTCGGCCATCCTTACCAGCCTTTCGCATGGGGCAAAGCGTTCCCCATATTGGGCGGCAAGACGTTGCAGCGTCGCCACCACTTCCCCCGCGCCGAGCGTATCCATATAGCGGAACGGGCCGCCGAGAAACGGCGGAAAGCCGATGCCAAACACGCCGCCGATATCGCCATCGCGCGGCGAGCGCACAACCCCTTCGTCCAGACAGCGCGCCGCTTCGTTAAGCATCATCATGACGCAGCGCTCGGCGATTTGCGCCCCGGTAAGCCGGTTGACGGGCTTAACGCCGGTCAGCGCGTAGATCGCCGGGTCTGGCTGTTTTTTGCTTTTACGCCCTTTCCCTGGATAAAGATAGAAACCCCGGCCATTTTTTCTGCCTTTGCGATCGTCCTTCAATATTGCTGCAACGGCTTCATGCGGCGCGCTGAAACGGGAGCCGTACGCCTGCTCCAGCACCGGAATAATTTTAGTGCCTACGTCTATGCCCACCTCATCCAAAAGTTGGATTGGACCTACCGGGAAGCCAAATTTCACCAGCGCTTCATCAATATGTTCAATGCTCTCCCCTTCCATCAGGCAGCGCATCGCCTCATTCATATAGGGCGCAAGGATACGGTTGACGTAAAACCCGGCGCAGTCCGCCACCACGATCGGCGTTTTGCCCTGTTTTTTGGCAAGCTGCACGGTAGTGGCGATGGTTTGCGCGCTGGTGCCAGCATGGGGAATCACCTCCACCAGCGGCATTTTGTCGACGGGGCTGAAATAGTGCAGGCCGATAACCTGCTCAGGACGCGCCGCGTTCGCTGCGATATCGCCAATCGGCAGTGAAGAGGTATTTGAGGCAAAAATGGTCTGCGGCGCGGCGTGCTGTTCCACCTCCGCCACCATCTTTTGCTTAAGGGCCAGGTCTTCAAACACCGCTTCGACAACAATGTCGCGATTATGAAAGCCCCGGTAGTCCGTGGCGCCGGAAATCAGCGCCATCTGGCTGTCGCGCTCTGTGGGTTTGATATGGCGTCGGCGCACCTTTTTCTCAAGCAAATCCCAGCTGTATTTCAGCGCATGGTTAATGCCCTTTTCGTTGATATCTTTGATGCGAACCGGCAGTTTGCCTTTACTGGCGGTAACATAAGCGATACCGCCGCCCATCAGGCCGCCCCCCAGAATGCCAACCGCCCGCAAAGGTTGCGGCTGCGCCTCGCTGCCGGTCTCTTTTTTCAGCTCGGTGCTGGCGAAGAAAATACCGCGCAGCGCCGCCGAATGCGGGGTCATCGCCAGCTCGCCGAAGGCTTTTGCTTCGGCGTCGTAGCCGCTCGCGCTCCCCTGCTCAAGCCCTGTGCGGATAATGTCGATAATGCGTTGCGCCGCCGGATAGTTGCCGTGCGTTTTCTGCCCGGTTTGCTTCGACACCATTTTGAACAGCAGCGCGCGGCCAAGCGGGCCGGCGAGCACACGCTCGCGCACCGGCAAACGCCGCTCGCTTGCGCGCCCTTTTTTCACCAACGCCACGGCGGCTTCCAGCAAAATAGAAGAAGGAACGACATCGTCCACTAACCCCGCCTTCAGCGCCTGGCGCGGGCGCAACTGTTTACCGGTGAGGATCATCTCAAGCGCAGTGCTGACGCCAACCCGCCGCGGCAAACGCTGGGTGCCGCCGGAGCCGGGCAACAGCCCCAGTTGGACCTCCGGCAAGCCCAGCATGGTTTTCGGCGAATCCGTACAGACGCGGCGATGGCAGGCGAGCGCAAGCTCCAGCCCACCGCCCAGGCAAGGCCCGTGGATAGCCGCCACCACCGGAACAGGCAGCCCATGAATATCGGCCATGATCTGCTGCCCCTGGCGCGCCAGCTGTTCCGCTTCCTGCGCCGTTTTGCACGCCGCGATCATGTTGATATCGGCGCCGGCGATAAAGTTGTCCGGCTTGCCGGAAATAAACACGACTCCTTCCAGCGCTTTGTTATCACGGATTTGCCGGAGAATGGCGCGCACCTGCGGGCCAAATTCCGCTTTCAGGGTATTCATTTTTTCATCCGGCACGTCGATGGTGACCACCGCAATATTGTCCGGGCGAACATGCAGATAAAACGCGGATGTCGATTCCATTATTCGGCCTCCAGCACCATGGCCGCGCCAAGGCCGCCTGCCGCGCAGGCGGTCACCAGGCCAAAGCCTCCGCCGCGTCGGCGCAGTTCGTTTAAGGTTTGGGTAATCATGCGCGCGCCGGTTGCGGCAAAAGGATGCCCATAAGCGATGGATCCGCCCAGCACGTTAAATTTTGTTTCGTCCACTTCGCCGGTCGCACGGTCGCGCCCGAGCACTTCCCGGGCGAAGCGGTCGCTTGCCAGCATTTTCAGATTAGTGAGCGTTTGCGAGGCGAAAGCCTCATGCATATCAAACAGCGTAATGTCGTTAAGCGTAAGCCCGGCGCGTTCCAGCGCCAGCGGCGTCGACCAGGCGGGGCCGAGCAGCATATCTTCCCACACATCGACCGCCGTAAAGGCATAGCTTCGCAAATAGCCCAGCGGCTGAAGCCCCAGCTCTTTTGCGCGGGATTCGGTCATGAGGATTATCGCCGCAGCGCCGTCGGTAAGCGGCGTGCTGTTGGCCGCGGTTACGGTGCCATGCTTGCGGTCAAAAGCCGGCCGCAGTTTCGCGTAGTCGGCTATCGTTGAGCTTTTACGGATGTTGTTATCTTCGCTGAAAGGATCGCGGTAAGGCGGCACATAGGCCGTCATCACTTCCTGCGCCAGCTTGCCCTCTTCCCAGGCTTTTGCGGCCAACTGGTGAGAACGGTGCGCCAGCGCATCCTGCTGCTCGCGGGTAATGCCATGGGTTTTCGCCATCTGCTCGGCGGTGTCGCCCATTCGCAGGCCGGTGGAGTACTCCGCCACCGCAGGCGGCACGGGCAGTAAATCGCGCATTTTCAGACGTGAGAAAAGTTTAAGCCGCTGGCTCAGGGTACGCGCTTTATTCGCATCCACCAGCGTGCGCGCAAGCGTTTTGCTTACGCCAATCGGCAGCACAGAAGAGGAGTCCGCCCCGCCAGCAATGCCAGCGCGGATGGTGCCCGCCAGCAGGCTTTCCGCTACGTTCGCCACCGCCTGAAAGCTCGTCGCGCAGGCGCGGCTCACGCTGTAGGCATCGGTATGCACGTTCATTCCGGTGCCCAGGACGATTTCACGGGCGATGTTGGGCGCCTCGGGCATCTGTACAACCTGGCCGAACACCAGTTGCTCGATCACCTCTGGCGCAATTTCGCTGCGGGCCAGCAGCTCGCCAACCACCATCTTGCCGAGATCGACCGCCGGCACGCCGTGAAAGGCGGTAGCCTGCCGGGCGAAAGGGGTGCGTAACCCACTGATAATAGCAATACGATCGCCCTGTCGGGTGACCAGCGGTAATGGCTGACTCATAACATTCCCCTGTAAAAGCTTCAAAGCGCAAAAGTGGTCTGACCTGATAACATTCTTAACCAAAAATTTACATTGAGCCAATCAGGGAGAGGAAAAAGTGCGAGGCAAAACACGAATTAAGCGGTAAAGGAAAACGCCTTCCCGCTAAAAGGAAGGCGTTTTTTTAAAGGAAGGATTAACGCAGGCCGAGCTGGAAGATCATGGTTTCCGCCTGGCAGGCGAACACAAAATCGATATCTAACTGTACGCCGCCGTTCACTTCGCTAAAGCGCGGCGTTATCTGGCACGGTTCTGATTCAACTTCGCGGGCTTTGGCCGTCAGGGCCGCCAGGGTTTCTTCGGCTTCGCTGCGGCTGGCAAATACGCGGCTGTAAGAGGCGGTACAATCGGTGTTATCCATGATGGTACCCACATCAATACAGCAACAAACCGGGGTTTCATCAGCACTGCATTTGCTCATTGTGATTTCCTCTTTAATAACGCAAAAACGATGCGGTTATTTTACGCTCCCGGACGTACCCCCTCTACCTTAACTTTCTCTAAGCGGCGTTAAGTGACCGAAATCACACTTAAAAATGATCTAAAACAAAAATCACCCAACATGATGATCGACGCCGCTTCGAATTTTGCTGACGGGATCGCGTTTCGAAGATCACAATTGAAAAATCTTATAAACATACTTGCAACATATCTGCTGGTCGGACCTATACTCTCGCCACTGGTCTGATTTGTAAGCCGTACCTCAGACCCTACACTTCGCGCTCCTGTTACCTTAGGTAACATTATTTAAAAATAATAAATGGATGAGGTTATGGTCATGAGCCAGAAAACCCTGTTTACCAAATCTGCTCTCGCGGTCGCAGTGGCAATCGTCTCTTCTCAAGCCTGGTCTGCAGGTTTCCAGCTAAACGAATTTTCTTCCTCTGGCCTGGGCCGCGCCTATTCAGGGGAAGGCGCTATCGCCGACGATGCGGGCAACGTAAGCCGCAACCCGGCGCTGATTACGATGTTCGACCGCCCGACCTTCTCCGGCGGCGCCATTTTCGTCGACCCGGACGTTAACGTTTCGGGCCGTTCAACAACCGGCCGCAGCCTTGACGCCGATAACATCGCGCCGACCGCCTGGGTGCCGAACCTGCATTTTGTAGCGCCGATCAACGAGCAATTTGGCTGGGGGGCTTCTGTTACCTCTAACTACGGCCTGGCGACGGAATATAACGACAGCTATACCGCGGGCTCCGTGGGCGGCAAAACCGATCTCGAAACCATTAACCTCAACCTGAGCGGCGCTTATCGCCTGGATAACCACTGGAGCTTCGGCGTAGGCTTCGACGCGGTTTACGCTCGCGCGAAGATTGAACGTTACGCAGGCGACCTGCCGCAGATCATCGCAGGCGGTATCCCGTCGCTGGTGCGCGCGGGCCGTCTGACGCCGCAACAGGCGCAGGCTATCGGCGCGCAGGCGGGCGGCATTAACGCCGACACGCAGATTGCCTACCTGAAAGGCGATGAGTGGGGCTTCGGCTGGAACGCGGGGATCCTTTATGAAGTGGATAAAGATAACCGCTACGGCTTTACTTACCGCTCAGAAGTGAAAATCGACTTTGACGGCGACTATAAAAGCAGCCTGCCTGCCGCTATCAACCCCATCAACGCCGCGCTCGGTCTTGGCTTACCTTATGGCACCGGCGGCAGCACCACGGGCGGTTCTCTGACGCTCAACTTGCCTGAAATGTGGGAAATCTCCGGCTATAACAAAGTGGCGCCGCAGTGGGCCGTGCACTATAGCCTGACCTACACCAGCTGGAGCCAGTTCGAAGAGCTGAAAGCGACCAACAGCAACGGCCAGACGCTGTTCCAGAAGGAAGAGAACTTCCGGGACGCTTACCGCATCGCGCTGGGCACCACCTATTATATGGACGACAGCTGGACCTTCCGTACCGGTATCGCGTTTGACGATAGCCCGGTGCCGGCAAATAACCGCTCTATCTCCATCCCGGACCAGGATCGTCTCTGGCTGAGCGCAGGCGCAACGTATGCCTTTAATAAAGATGCGTCTGTGGATGCGGGCGTTTCTTATATGCACGGTCAGCACGTGGAATTCACCGAAGGCCCTTACACCTTCAAATCTGAAGGGAAAGCCTGGCTGTACGGCGTGAACTTCAATTACGCGTTCTGATAGCGACGTCGTGATCAAAAAGGCGGGCCAGCGGCCCGCCTTTTTTTCGCCCGGCCCGGTAAGGCTTCCATAAAAAAGGCGAACCCTGGGTCCGCCTTTTTTCTCGCCCTGCTCGCTTTACTCGGCGTCTATCTCTTTCAAATCGTCCTGAATCGCCTGCGCGTTCGGGTTTTCTTCCGGCTTAAGCTTGCCGCCGTTGGCGATAAAGTCGTGGCGCTGGAAGTAAGCTTCACGCACCAGAATATAAGGGTCGGAAGACTGGCGCAGCAGGCCGTCGGAATCCAGAAGCTGGGCGCGGGTTTCAACGCCTTCCACCGCCCATTTCCCTACCGACAGCGGCCAGGTGAGCCAGGAAAGCACCGGATACAGCGTATCCACCGCGTCGCCGCCATCTTCACGCAGCGTAAAGCTGCCATAGAAAGGCAGTTGCAGATAAGGGCCGTAGCCTACGCCGTAATGACCGAGCGTGCTGCCGAAACGGTGCGGCTCTTCACGCGCCAGTTTCGGGTTCGCCATCCCTGCCACATCGATCAAGCCGCCCATGCCGAGCAGGGTGTTGAGGAAAAAGCGGGTGAAGTGAACCATACCCTGATAAGGGTTGCCCTGGAGGAAATAGTTCACCATAACGGCGGGCTCTTCCAGGTTGCCGGTGAAGTTGCTCAGCCCGTTGCGCGCAGGCTGCGGCACGTAATCACGCCATGCGACGGCTACCGGACGCAGCACATAAGGATCCACCACATTGAAGTTGAAATTATACATGGTGCGGTTGAACCCTTCGAACGGGTCCGAACGTCCCTGCTCCGTTTGCGAAGAGCTGGCGCAGCCCACCAGCAGCGTGGCGGCCAGAGCAAGCCCGGTCAGGCGAAATTTCATCTCAGTCTCCCTGTCAAAAGTCGTCGCGCTCAGGGTAGAGGCTGCGAAACCTCAACTTCCACTGGCGTGGAAGGATTGAACTGAATCAGCCCGCTCTGGCCTGTCCAGTCCCCCGTCTGCGGTGCGGGCGTGCCCGCCTGCGAAATATGCACTTTAATAATTCCCTGACGCACCGAGGAAAGCAGCCTGTCCGGCATCATGGCATTGGTATCGTCAAGAGTAAGTGTTAGCGGAAAATGGCCCAGCGGCAATTTTTTTGCTGCAACCGGCACATTTGAAACGCCATCAGTAACGGAAACAAAGACTATCCCCTTCTCGGGCAAGGCTTTTTCCGCCTGCGGCGACAGCGTGATTTTAACAGCCACTTTCGCGTTGTCCATGCCGCTTTCCACTTTCGCTTGCGCAATGCTGCGGGCCACTACCGTGCGCCGCTCATCGTCGGCGGGCAGCAAACGCAGCAAGATTTGCCATGCGCCAATCGCTTCTTTATAGCGTTGCTGTTCAAAAGCGCTGAAGGCGAGCAGGCTGAGCGCGCGAATATTGGCGTGCTGTTTGGAAAGCACATCCCGCAGCAGCGCTTCGCCCTGCTGGTTATCTTGCGGGTCCGACGAACGGGTCAGCACTTCGGCGTAGTCGAGCTTCGCATCGAGGTTATCCGGCGCCAGCCGCCAGGCGCGCTCAAAGGCCTGGGTGGCCGTAGAGGCGTTGTTCAGCACCATGCCGATACGCCCAAGCATCAGCCAGCCTTCGGCGTTTTGCGGGTCGTCCTGTAGCCGGGTGCGCAACCCAAGCCCCAGGCGCGCCATCTCTTCCATGCTTAGCGGTTTTGCATCCGGGTCCATCACCCGCTGGATAAGCGCTGGCGTTTGCTGCGTTACCTGCTGCCATTCCAGCACATGAGAAAGGCTTGAGGTCTTGATGAACGCGCCGATACTGACGACCGCCAGCAGCAGCACGCCTGGCAGAAGCGCGCGGCGGCCGAAGGGGCGATGTTTAGCAGGCTGCTGGTCGGGAATATCCGCAAGCAAACTCTGTTGCAGCTCCACGACCATTTCTTCGCGCCCGGGGATTTTTTCCTCTTCCAGCTCGCGCAGGCGCGAACGGTAAAAGGCCCGGTTCAGCGCGTCGCGGTCCGCTGCCGACCGGCCAGCCCACGGAAAAAAGAGCAGCGCCGAAACGGCCAACAGTAAAACAACGATGACGGTAATCAACAACGTCATGGACGGTTCCCTTTTTCATCAAGCAGCTTTTCCAGCCGCTGGCGTTCCGCTTCGGTCAACGCGCCCTGCGCTGCGCGCTTGCGGCTGCGGCGAACAATCACTACCGCGCCGCCAACAACAAACAAGGCGGGCAGCAGCCAGAGAATGAGGGTGCCCGGCGTTACCGGCGGTTCATAAGTCACAAAATGGCCGTAGCGCGCCACCATGTAATCGATAATTTGCTGTTTACTCTGCCCCTGCTGCATTAACTCATACACTTTCTGGCGCATGTCGGCGGCAATCATGGCGTTAGAGTCGGCAATGCTGTTGTTCTGGCATTTCGGGCAGCGCAGTTGTTCAGTGAGCTGGCGAAATTGCTGCTCCTGCGCCTCATCTTTAAACTGATACGCATCGATGGCGCCCCAGGCGCTCAGGCTAAGCAGCAAGCCGGCAAACAGCGCGAGAATGCGGTTCATGCGCCCGCCCCTTTGCTGTATTTTTCCCACAGCGGTTTTAACTCGTTTTGCCAGACGTTCTCGTTGAGATCGCCTGCGTGGCGGTAGCGGATGATGCCGTTGCCGTCGATAAGAAAAGTCTCCGGCGCGCCGTAAACCCCGAGATCCAGCCCCAGCATGCCGTCGCCGTCATAAAGGCTCAGCGCGTAAGGATTTCCCAGTTCATTAAGCCAGTTCACCGCCTTGCGGCGATCGTCTTTATAGTTCATGCCCACCACACGCACGCCCTGCGCGGCAAGGCCGTTTAAGAACTGATGTTCGGCGCGGCAGGTTGGACACCAGGTCGCCCAGACGTTCAGCAGCAGCGGCTTGCCCTGCGTCAACACAGCCTGGTCATAAACCTTGCCCGGCTCGTTCAGCGCTTCCAGGCGAAACACCGGCACCGGCTTGCCAATTAAGGCAGATTCAAGCGTGGTCGGGTCATCGCCGCCCGCGTTGCGCACCAGTTGCCAGAGCAGCGCGCCCGCCAGCAGCAGAAAGAGAACCAGCGGGATAAACAGCACCTTGCGCTTCATTGCGCCTCCTTCAGCGTTTTACGCAGACGGTAGCGCGGGTCGAGCATACAGAGCAGACCGCCCAGCGCCATTAACACCCCGCCGTACCAGATCCAGCGAACAAAAGGTTTGTAATAAAGCCGCACGGCCCAGCTGCCGTCATCCAGCTCTTCACCAAGCGCGGCGTAGAGGTCGCGCGTTAATCCGCCGTCAATAGCGGCCTCGGTCATCATCATCCGGCTGCTGTTGTAGTAGCGTTTTTCCGCATGCAGCGTGGCCTCCGGCTTGCCGTTGCGGGTGACGTCGATAATCCCTACGCCGCCGCGCCAGTTAGGGCCAGAGGCGTCATGCACGTCGCGAAAAACAAAGTGGTACTGGTGAATATCAATGCTATCTCCCGACTTCATGCGCACGTCGCGCTCAACGCTGTAGTTCTGGCTGAAAGCAATGCCGACCACGGTTACCGCCACGCCAACATGTCCAAGCACCATGCCCCAGTGGCTGCGCGAAAGCGTGGTCAGGCCGCGCCAGAAACCGTGGCGATGGGTGGCGCGCTCATGCAGTTCCATCAGCGCCAGCACAAATACCCAGCCCGCCATCAGCAGCCCCACCACCGTCATCGCTTCTATACGATCCTGCATCAGCCAGGGCAACAGCAGGGAAAAAGCGACAGTAACAACCAGCGCCACCGCCAGCCGTTTCGCCAGCTTTTGCGGCTCGTCACGGCGCCAGCGCACCAGCGGCCCGATGCCGAGCAGCAGCGCGAACGGCGCCATTAGCGCGCTAAAGAGCGTATTAAAGAACGGCTCGCCGATGGAAATGCTGCCCAGCCCCAGTTGCTTATGCACCAGCGGCAGCAGCGTGCCGAGCAGCACCACCAGCATGGCGGCGACCAACAGCACGTTGTTGCCCAGCAGAAAAGACTCGCGCGACCAGAGTTCGTTGCTCACCCGCGCCCGCACCTGCCCGCCTTTAACGGCATACAGCAGCAGCGAGCCGCCGATAACAATCACCAGCAACGCCAGAATGAACATGCCGCGCGCCGGATCGGAGGCAAACGAGTGAACCGAGACCAGCACGCCGGAACGCACCAGGAAAGTACCCAACAGACAAAGGGAAAAAGCGGTAATGGCGAGCAACACCGTCCAGGCGCGGAAACTGCCGCGCTTTTCAGTGACCGCCAGCGAATGCATCAGCGCCGTGCCGGCAAGCCACGGCATAAACGACGCGTTTTCCACCGGGTCCCAGAACCACCAGCCGCCCCAGCCGAGCTCGTAATAAGCCCAGGCGGAACCGAGCACGATGCCGATGGTGAGAAAAACCCACGCCGCCTGCGTCCAGGGGCGCGACCAGCGCGCCCAGGCGGTATCCAGCCTGCCCGCCATCAGCGAAGCGATAGCAAAGGCGAAAGCGACCGAGAAGCCGACATAACCCATATAAAGGAGAGGCGGATGAAAAATCAGGCCGATATCCTGCAACAGCGGGTTTAAGTCGCGCCCGTCGATGGGGAAATCGGGCAGCGTGCGGGTAAACGGGTTAGAGGTGAAAAGGATAAACAGCAAAAAGCCGCAAGCTATCATCCCCATCACCGAAAGCACGCGGGCAACCGCATCCTGCGGCATGCCGCGGCTGAAAATCGCCACCGCGAAGGTCCAGCCGCTCAGCAGCAGCACCCAGAGCAGCAGCGAGCCTTCATGCGCCCCCCAGGTCGCCGCCACGCGATACCAAACCGGCAGCTCGCGGTTAGAGTTGTTGACCACGTACTGCACGGTAAAATCGTTCACCACAAACGCGTGCACAAGCACAAGGAACGACCCCAGAATGCTGAAAAAGAGCAGCCAGGCGAGCGGTCGCGCCAGCGCCATCAGCCGCGTGTCCTGGCGTATGGCGCCCAACAGCGGGTAAACACTGAGCAACAGCGCGATGCCGAGCGCAAGGCAGAGCAGATAGTTGCCAATCTCCGGCATCATGAGTGGTTATCCTTATAGGCTTCTGGCGGGCGCTTGTGGTTCTCCTGCATCGCCGCTTTTATTTCCGGCGGCGTGTAGTTTTCATCGTGTTTAGCCAGCACCTCTTTCGCCGCGACCAGGTTGCCATCCTCCAGCACGCCCTGCGCCACGACGCCCTGACCTTCGCGAAAGAGATCGGGCAGGATGCCGGTGTAGCTGACGTCTACCACGCCGCGGGCGTCGTAGAGCTTAAAGTGCACTTCGAGCGTTTTATTGTCGCGCTGCACGCTGCCCGGCATCACCATGCCGCCGACGCGCAGCCGCTGCCCCGGCTCAGGTTTTTCCTGCGTTTCGCCTTTGCCGTAGAGGATTTCGCCAGGCGTATAGAAGAGATCGATATTGGAGCGCAGCGCATAAAGCACCAGCGCGATAGTAAGCCCTAACCCCATAAGTACGGCGACGGCGAGATAAAGGCGGTTTTTACGACGAGCGTTCACTTATGCTTCCTTAATATTGGTCTGCCGCGCCGCCCTGATGCGACGTTCCCGCGCCTGCTGTCGGCGCACCTGCGCCAACAAGTTTCGGCGCTGCCAGAGGGTATGCCCTGCCAGCAGCGCAAGCGTTGCGATCGTAACCCCGACCGCCAGCCAGACGTAAAAGGCGTATCCGCCCATGGCGAAAAAATCGCTCCAGCTGTTGAATGCCGCTTTCATCGGGCTTCTCCTTTACGGCTGGCGAGCGCCGCGACCCATGGACGGCGGCGCTCCTGAATAAGAATGAGATTGCGCAGCCGCATCAGCGTCAGCGTGACGAAAAGCGCCAGAAAACCGAAGATGGTCCAGCGCAACGGCGTGCGCATGGAGGGGTCGATGGTTTGCTGCATATTGGTGGAGCCCTGATGCAGCGTGTTCCACCACTCCACCGAGTAGTGGATGATGGGCAGGTTAACCACCCCGACCAGAACCAGAATACCCGCTGCGCGCCCGGCCAGCCGACGGTCGTCAAAGGCGTTATAAAGCGCGATGACCCCAACGTATAAGAAGAGCAGCACCAGTTCAGAAGTCAGGCGCGCATCCCAGATCCACCAGGTTCCCCACATCGGCTTGCCCCAGGCGGAGCCGGTCACCAGCGCGATAACGGTATAGGCCGCGCCGACAGGCGCCATCGCGGCGGCGACCAGGTCCGACATTTTCATCTGCCAGACCAGGCCGATAAACGCCGCTATCGCCATCGAGGCGTAAATACCCATCGACCACATGGCCGCCGGCACGTGCAGATACATAATGCGGTAGCTCTGCCCTTGCTGGTAATCCGCCGGGGCGTAGACAAAGCCCCAGACGCAGCCGACAGTCAGCAGCGCCAGGCTTAGCAACGCAAGCCACGGGATAAAACGGCCGCAGAGCGTATACAGCCGCTCCGGTTTAGCCAGTTGATGTAACGCTTTCCACATGGTTATCGCTCACAAAACAAAAATGCCCGCTTCGGGCTGTTGTTATTGAATACTTATTCGCAGCGCCGCGGCGGTGGCAAACGGGCTTAAAGTCATGCTGGCCGCCAGAAACGCGCCGAGGATCGCCAGATAGCCGTTAACCGCAAGATGCATTGCCGCCGCCTCTACCGCCGCGGTGGCGAAAATAAGCAACGGCACCGTAAGCGGCAGCACCAGCAGGCTCAGCAGCACGCCGCCGCGCCGCAATCCTACCGTCAGCCCAACGCCTGTCGCGCCAAGAAAACTGAGCGTCGGGGTGCCTAACAGCAGGGTTAACGCCAGCGTCACCGCGCTTCGCAAGTCAAGCCCCAGCAATAATGCCGCCAGCGGCGAGAGCACGATAAGCGGCAGGCCGGTAACCACCCAGTGAGCGGTCACTTTCGCCACCACCATTGCCGGTAGCGGCAAAGGCAGCAGCATAAGCTGTTCCAGCGAGCCATCCTGCCAGTCATCGCGAAACAGTCGCTCCATCGCCAGCAGCGAAGAGAGCAGCGCCGCCACCCAGACCACGCCCGGCGCGATGCGCGCCAGCATCTGCGGCTCGGGGCCAATGCCCAGCGGAAAAAGGGTGATGACGATAAGGAAGAACCACAGCGGGTTGATGATTTCCGCCCCTTTGCGCAGCGCAAGGCGAAGCTCGCGTTTGAAGATCTGCCACATCATGCCGCCACCTCTGGCGCATTAAGCGTAATACAGCGTAGCGGACAGCTCACGGCGCGCAAGGGTTGATGCGTTGTAAGGATTATCGCGCCGCCGCAGGCAGCGTGGCGCTCAAGGCGCTGCGTCAGCATTTCTATGCCGGTAACGTCAAGCGCGGTGAAAGGCTCATCCAGCACCCACAGCGCCGCTTCGCTCAGCCACAGGCGGGCGAGCGCCACGCGACGCTGCTGACCGGCGGAGAGCTGCGCCACCGGCACATCTTCATACCCGACCAGCCCAACGGCGGCAAGCGCCGCCCAGCGTGAGGCCTGCGCCTGGCGCGGGTGATAAAAGCGGAGATTTTCATCGGCGGTAAGCGCCGCCTTAACGCCGGGCTGGTGCCCGAGCCAGAGAAGCTGTTGGTGAAAGGTTTCGCGCTGGCGGCTGATGGTTTCGCCCTGCCAGCAAACGCGCCCCGCTTCGGCGGCGGCCAGGCCGGTAAGGATACGCAGCAGCGAGGTTTTCCCCGCTCCGTTGGCGCCTGCGATTTGCACTATCTCACCGGGCTGAACGGTCAGGCTCAGCGATTCAAACAGAACGCGTTCGTCACGAACGCAGGTGAGATGGTGTGCTTCCAGCATGGGCGCGCGGCTCCTTCTTTTACAGGGGAGCCGCATGATAGCACAGCTGCGCCGCCGCCCTGAACCGCACAGCGGCGGCGGGAAGTACTTCAAAAGGCGTAATCTTCGTTTCGGGATCAATAATCGTCTGAATTTTCGGACATCTGCGGGAAAAACGCATAAAAGCGCTACGCTTAGTGATAGCGATATTTTCTCTGGAGAGCTCTTATGGACAAAATTGGCGAAGATAAAATCAACGAATCCAGTGACGAACTGGAAGTGGAAAGCGAAGAGAAAGAGAGCGGCGAAGAGATAGAGCTTGATGAAGAAGAACTGCCTTCGCGGGCGATGGCTATCCACGAACATATTCGCCAGGACGGGGAGAAAGAGCTCGAGCGCGACGCGATGGCGCTGTTGTGGTCCGCCGTGGCCGCCGGGCTTTCAATGGGCGCTTCGCTGCTGGCGAAAGGGATTTTTCATGTGCATCTGGAAGGCATTCCCGGCGGTTTTTTGCTGGAAAGCCTGGGTTATACCTTCGGCTTTATTATCGTCATCATGGCGCGCCAGCAATTGTTTACGGAGAACACCGTAACGGCGGTGTTGCCGGTGATGCACAAACCCTCCAGCACCAACTTTAAGCTGCTGTTCCGCCTGTGGGGCGTGGTGCTGTTCGGTAACCTTATCGGCACCGGGCTTGCGGCGCTGGCGTTTGAATTTATGCCTATTTTCGATGAGGCGACGCGCGACGCTTTCGTCACTATCGGCATGGAAGTGATGCACAACACGCCGGGCGAAATGTTCGCGAACGCGATTATCTCCGGCTGGATCATTGCCACCATGGTGTGGATGTTCCCGGCGGCGGGCGCCGCGAAGATTCTGGTCATCATTCTGATGACCTGGCTGATTGCCCTTGGCAACACCACGCACATCGTGGTGGGCACGGTGGAAATTCTCTATCTGGTGTTCAACGGCACCATCCACTGGAGCGAGTTTTTCTGGCCTTTCGCCCTGCCGACGCTTGCCGGCAATATCTGCGGCGGCACCTTTATTTTCGCCCTGTTAAGCCATGCGCAAATCCGCAACGATATGGCGACGCAGAAAAAAGAAAAGGCGAAAGCGCAGGAGAAAAGCGAGCGGGTCATCGCGCAAAAAGAGGAAGAGTCGCGGCGCGCGGCGCGTTGAACATTGGCGACAGAGTGAACAAACAGGCGGCGTAGCCCTTAACGCGCGGGTAAAAATCGGTATACTAACGCCGCCTCGTCCCCTTAGTTAAATGGATATAACGAGCCCCTCCTAAGGGCTAGTTGCAGGTTCGATTCCTGCAGGGGACGCCATTTTGCTTTTATCTGCTTTACTCTGCCCTTTCCTTTTACCGCATCAGAAAAATATTCGGACAACCTTTCAGGAAACCTGACGCCACGCCCGCTATATTTACCCCGTAACTCTGCGTACGCACGGAAGAAATATGATTGTTAACAGTATGGTTTATCGCCCGGGCGGCGATTTTGAAGTGATTAATGTCGAGGACATCAGCGACGCGATAAAGTCGCCGGATAACTTTGTCTGGCTCGGGCTGTGGCAGCCTGATCCGCCGTTTATGCAAAATATGCAGGCGGAGTTCGGCCTGCATGAACTGGCGATTGAAGATGCCTTAACGGCGCACCAGCGGCCTAAAATCGACCAGTACGGCGAGTCGATTTTTATCGTGGTTAAAACGGCTTATATGACTGAGGAAGGCCGGATAGACTTTGGCGAAACTCACTTTTTCGTCGGCAAAAACTACCTTATCTCCGTGCGTCACGGCCCCTCGCAAAGCTATGCGCCGGTGCGTATGCGCGCCCAGGAGCGCCCCGAGATGCTGGAAGAAGGCCCGGGCTACGCGCTCTATTGCCTGCTCGATTTTATCGTCGACCATTATCTGGAAATTACCGCCTCGCTTGGCGAACGCATTACGAAGCTTGAAGAAAGAATGTTTCGCAGCGAGTTTGATAAGCAGGCGATGCAGGATGTGTACACGCTGCGCCGACAGCTGCTGGAGATCCGCAACGCCGCGCTGCCCGTCAATGAAATCTGCAACCAGCTGATCCGCCTGCATGAAGATATTTTCCCTAAATCGCTGCGCCCTTATTTGCGGGACGTGCAGGACCATGCGCATCATGCAGTGATGGACGCAGAAAATATGCATGAAATGTTAACCAGCGCCATGCATGTCAACCTGGCGCTGGTCACTGTGCAACAAAACGAAGTGACCAAGCGGCTGGCGGGCTGGGGTGCTATTCTCGTCATCCCAACCATTGTATTTAGCATGTACGGCATGAATTTCGAGCATATGCCGGAAATACAATCGGCCTATGGCTACCCGGTGACCATCGGCGGTACGTTTCTTGCGTGCTATCTGCTTTATCGCAAGCTGAGAAAAACCGGCTGGCTCTGAGGTTAATGTTCGCCTGGCAAGATCGAGCGGTCGTTACGCGTGCCGGGCTGCGAAATTACAAGATATTCCGTATCCTGCGCCGCCTCGTTGCGTATCTGGTGGAGCGCGCCCGGGGCGACTTCAATTGATTCCCCCGGCTGCAAGGTAAAGCGGCGGCCGTTAAGCTCCATCGTCATTTCCCCGCTGATAACAAAAAAGCACTGCCGCGCCACCTCATGGTAGTGGCATTGCTCGCCTCGTCCGGGCGCCATTCGCTGGTGAATAATGCTTAAATCCTGCGCTTTAACCAGATGCCAGCCGTCGCAATCCCCTCCCCAGCGGTAATGTTCGGCGTTTGTTTTATTGATAACCATTATCTTTTGCTCAATTGGCTTAACAAATCGCTTACATTCACACAAAGTCCTGCGCCTGAGCAAGAGGATCGCAAAATATAATTACCTGCGGTGACTAACTTATTTATTAGCATTTTTAATGGGTTAGCGCAGGCAAGCAAAACGGTTAAATAATTATCTTCGCGAACCGGCACGCGCTTGTCTCCCCTGGAATTTAGGGGTAAATTAGCGCCCGCTGGCTATCCATAATCAACTTTTTTCGGAAAGCGGCAATCGGGGGCGGGAAAAATCCCAAAGTCATCCGGCTGCGGTTTTATCTCTCTATACTGAGACCTTGCGTAGAGTTTTTAAGCATACATTAGGGTATGCGGAGCGATGTAACGTGAAATATTTCTTTATGGGCGTATCGGTGATTTTGCTGTTGTGGGCCGGCACGTTTGCCCTGATGATTTAGCAGAACACCTGAGTGAAACAGGAGCCTTTCGGCTCCTGTTTTGTTTTATTCGGCGCTTTCGGCAGGCGTTTTACTGCTGGCGGGAAGCAGCCCGTCGGCGCGAAACATCGCTTTGATACCCCGCACGGCCTGGCGGATGCGATCCCGGTTTTCAATCAGCGCGAAACGCACATGCGTGTCGCCGTATTCACCAAACCCGATGCCTGGCGAAACGCACACTTTGGCGTCCTGCAACAGCTTTTTGGCAAACTCAAGCGAGCCCATCGCCGCATACTGTTGCGGAATTTTCGCCCAGACATACATTGAGGCTTTCGGACACTCAACCATCCAGCCTGCTTCGTGCAGCCCTTTTACCAGCACGTCACGGCGTCGCTTATACTGTTCGGCGATATCGCGCACGCACTGCTGATCCCCTTCCAGCGCGGCAATCGCGGCCACCTGCAACGGCGTAAACGTACCGTAATCGTGATAGCTTTTGATGCGCGCCAGCGCGCTGACCAGCTCCTGATTGCCCACCATAAAGCCGATGCGCCAGCCCGCCATGTTGTAGCTTTTCGACAGCGTGAAAAATTCCACCGCCACGTCGCGGGCGCCTGGCACCTGCATAATGGAAGGCGCTTTCCAGCCATCATAAACAATATCGGCGTAAGCCAGATCATGTACGACTAACACGTCATAGCGCTTAGCCAGCGCCACAACTTTCTCAAAGAATTCCAGTTCCACGCATTGCGCGGTAGGGTTTGAAGGAAAGCCCAGAATCATCATTTTGGGTTTCGGATAGCTTTCCCGGATAGCGCGTTCCAGCTCATTGAAGAAATCCACCCCTTCCACCAGCGGCACCGAGCGCACCTGCGCGCCGGCAATAACCGCGCCGTAAATATGAATGGGATAGCTGGGATTAGGCACCAGTACCGTATCGCCGTGATCGAGCGTGGCCAGCATCAGGTGCGCCAGCCCCTCTTTCGAACCGATAGTGACAATCGCTTCGCTTTCCGGGTCGATATCCACCTGATAACGCTCCTGATACCAGCGCGAAATAGCACGGCGCAGGCGCGGGATGCCGCGTGAGGTGGAATAGCCGTGCGTATCCGGGCGTTGCGCTACGGTACAGAGTTTTTCAACGATGTGCGGCGGCGTGGCGCCGTCGGGGTTGCCCATGCTGAAATCGATAATATCTTCGCCGCGCCGGCGCGCAGCCATTTTCAGTTCAGCAGTGATGTTAAAAACGTAAGGCGGAAGGCGATCGATACGCGAAAAACGGCGAGCAGAGCTGGAGTCAGCCATAGGTTCCTCAGATTAACGTTAGCGCCCGGACCGTCCGAGCGACGCCGCCACGGTTGTGGCATGTTTAGAAAATAGCCTGAAAAATTTTCTTCTGTCGAGAGGAAAAACAAAAAATTTTTATCGGCGAATAAAACAGGAACTTTCATTTGAAAGATATCCCTGTTTTATTCGTTTGCCGGGCGCTATATTAACCTTGTCGCAACAAACCTATAACCTCTTCCCGCTAACTGATGGAGTGACCGCGATGGCCCTGCAAATCAACGATCTTCCTGCCGCTATTCGTGAAATTAAACAGAAGCTGCGCCGCGAATTACCCAATTACAAAGACTTGTTCAACGAACTGGAAGCAGACATGCAGCGCCAGATCCAGGCGATCCGCGAAGAGCTGGATCGCGGGGAAAGCCCGGTCCCGCAGATCCAGGCCGATGATATTTTGCATAACCGCATCAGCGACCAGCAAAAAGCGCTGATCCGCGAGCGCGGCTGTTGCGTGATTAAGGGCGTGTTCCCGGAAAGCCAGGCGCGCGGCTGGAACCAGGAAATCGGCGATTACCTGGAGCGCAATAATTTTGTCGAAAAACTGAAAAATGCGGCAGAAGACAACTATTTCGGCACCCTTGCCGACAGTAAGCCGCAAATTTACGGCATTTACTGGTCGAAACCGCAGGTGGAAGCGCGCCAGCATGAGCGCATGAAAGCCGCACAGGTGTTTCTCAATAATCTCTGGCAGACCGAAAGCCATGGCAAACAGCATTTTGACCCTGACCGCGTGGTCTCTTATGCCGACCGCACCCGCCGCCGGCCGCCGCGCTCCTCTTCGCTCGGGCTGTCGCCGCATGTGGATGGCGGCTCGGTAGAGCGCTGGCTGGATGAAAACTTCCGCCATGTTTACCGCCATGTTTTTAGCGGCGACTGGCGTCGTTACAACCCGTTTGAAGCGCAAGGGCGCACCGAAGCGCGGGAAATTCCGTCTCCGGCGGTCTGTTCTATGTTCCGCACTTTTCAGGGCTGGACAGCGTTAAGCGAACAGCGCAAGCACGGCGGCACGCTGACGCTGCTGCCCATCGCCAACGCCATGGCGTATATTCTGCTGCGCGCTATTCAGGACGACGTGCCGGAAGATTCGCTGTGCGAGGCGAAGCCTGGCCGCGCTTTATCCATTAACGAACAGTGGCATCCCCTTTTACTGACCGGGATTTCCTCAATTCCTGATATGGAGCCTGGCGACACGGTATTCTGGCACTGCGACGTGATCCATGCGGTGGAAAATGAGCATCAGGGCGAGTTCGACAGCAATGTCATGTATATCGCTGCCGCGCCATGGTGTGAGAAAAACGCCGCCTACCTTAAACGCCAGTGGGCTGCGTTTGTGGAAGGGAAATCCCCTCCCGATTTCGCCGCCGACGATTTTGAAGTGGATTTCATCGGCCGCGCTACCGAAGCCGATCTCACTCCGGCGGGGCGTGAGCAGTTAAAAGGCGAGTAAGGCAACAGGCCTGGCGGCTGGTCATCTGCCGCCAGGTTTTCTATTATGGCTTTTCTCCCTGATGACAACCCGAGTATTCCGTGCACGAAATTTTCGACATGCTGCTGGCGGTGTTTGACCGCGCGGCATTAATGCTTATCTGCCTTTTCTTTCTGATCCGCATCCGGCTGTTTCGCGAGCTGCTGCATAAAAGCGCCCACAGCGCCAAAGAGTTGCTGGCGGTGACCGCTATTTTCTCTATGTTCGCGCTGTTCAGCACCTGGTCCGGCGTGCCGGTGGAAGGCTCGCTGGTTAACGTGCGCATTATCGCGGTGATGTCCGGCGGCATTCTGTTCGGCCCCTGGGTGGGCGTTATTACCGGCGTTATCGCAGGCGTTCACCGCTATTTGATTGATACTGGCGGCATTACCGCGATCCCCTGCTTTATCACCAGCATTGTGGCAGGCTGTCTTTCCGGCTGGATCCACCAGCGGGTGCCGAAAGCGCAGCACTGGCGCATCGGGATCCTCGCCGGTATGGCGTGCGAAACGCTGACCATGATCCTGGTGGTGATCTGGGCGCCGACGCTGCCGCTTGGGCTTGATATCGTGTCGAAAATTGGCGTGCCGATGATCCTTGGCACGGTATCGATTGGTTTTATCGTGCTGCTGGTAAGAAGCGTCGAAGGTGAAAAAGAGGCCAGCGCCGCGCGCCAGGCGAAGCTTGCGCTGGACATCGCCAACAAAACGCTGCCGCTTTTTCGTCATGTAAACAGTGAATCGCTGCGCCAGGTATGCGCGATTATTTGTCGCGACATTAAAGCCGACGCCGTCGCCATTACCAATAATGAAAGAGTGCTGGCCTATGTGGGCGTGGGGGAACATAACTACCAGAATAATAATGACGAGCTTAGCCCTACCACCCTACAGGCGATCCGCTACGGAAAAATAATCATTAAAAACAATGATGAAGCGCATCGCACGCCGGAAATTCACTCGATGCTGGTTATTCCGCTGTGGGAGAAAGGCGTGGTGACCGGCACGCTGAAAATCTATTACTGCCATGCGCACCAGATAACCTCTTCCCTTCAGGAGATGGCTATCGGGCTGTCGCAGATTATCTCGACGCAGCTCGAAGTTTCCCGCACGGAACAGCTGCGCGAAATGGCGAATAAAGCGGAACTGCGGGCGCTGCAAAGCAAAATCAACCCGCACTTTTTATTTAACGCCCTGAATGCGATCTCTTCTTCCATTCGCCTGAACCCGGACACCGCCCGCCAGCTGATTTTCAATCTTTCTCGCTACCTGCGCTACAACATTGAACTGAAAGATGATGAGCAAATCGACATTAAGCGGGAGCTTTACCAGATCAAAGACTATATCGCCATTGAGCAGGCGCGCTTCGGCGACAAGCTGACGGTTATCTATGACATTGACGAAGAAGTGAACTGCGTAGTGCCGAGCCTGCTTATTCAGCCGCTGGTGGAAAATGCTATCGTTCATGGTATTCAGCCGCGCAAAGGCAAAGGCGTGGTGACCATTAGCGTGACGGAAAGCGGCAACCGCGTGCGTATTGCGGTGCGCGATACGGGCCACGGCATTGATCAGAAGGTTATCGACCGCGTGGAAGCCAACGAGATGCCCGGCAATAAGATAGGCCTGCTGAACGTTCATCACCGCGTAAAACTGCTCTACGGCGAAGGGCTGAGCATCCGCCGCCTCGACCCGGGCACTGAAATCGCTTTTTATGTTCCTAACCAGCCGCGGGCGTTAACTGCTTCCGCCGCGCTGCTGTCGTAACGGTGAGCCTGATGAAAGTCATCATTGTTGAAGATGAAGTGCTGGCGCAGCAGGAGCTGAGCTGGTTGATTAAAGAACACAGCGAAATGGAGATTGTCGGAACTTTCGACGATGGGCTGGACGTGCTGAAGTTTTTGCAACACAACAGCGTGGACGCCATTTTTCTGGATATCAACATTCCTTCGCTGGACGGCGTATTGCTGGCGCAGAATATCAGCAAGTTCGCTCACAAGCCGTTTATCGTTTTTATTACCGCCTGGAAAGAGCACGCGGTGGAAGCGTTTGAACTGGAGGCCTTTGATTACATCCTCAAGCCGTATCAGGAATCGCGCATCATCAGCATGCTGCAAAAGCTGGAGGCGGCGTTTGCGCAGCAGACGAGCCCGCACGCCTCAGGCCCGGTGAACCGTGAAAACGCCACGATCAATCTGATAAAAGACGAGCGCATCATCGTTACCGATATTAACGATATTTATTATGCCGAAGCGCATGAAAAGATGACGTTTGTTTATACCCGCCGCGAAGCTTATGTCATGCCGGTAAACATTACCGAGTTTTGCAGCCGTCTGCCGGAGGCGCACTTTTTCCGCTGTCACCGCTCCTATTGCGTGAATCTCAATAAAATTCGCGAGATCGAGCCCTGGTTTAACAACACCTATATTTTGCGCCTGCGGGATCTCGATTTTCAGGTGCCGGTAAGCCGCAGCAAAGTAAAAGAGTTTCGCCAGCTAATGCGGCTGTAAAAAAGGCGCCTCGCGGCGCCTGGAATCAGAGGATTTGCCCCAGCGTCTGGCGCAGGTGCGCGCCTGCGCCCAGCAGGCCTGGCTGATCGTGAACGATGAGATAAACCGGAATATCCTGTACGTAAGCTTTGAAACGGCCTTTGTCTTCAAAACCACCGCGAAAACCGGAAGCGGTAAAGAAGTCCAGGAATCGCGGCACAATGCCGCCTGCAATATAAACGCCGCCAAAGGTGCCCAGCGTCAGCGCCAGGTTGCCGCCAAAGCGGCCCATAATCACACAGAACAGCGAAAGCGCGCGGCGGCAGTCGGTGCAGCTGTCTTCCAGCGCCCGCTCGGTGATGTCTTTCGGCTTCAGGTTTTCCGGCAGACGGCCGTCTGCTTTAACAATAGCGCGGTAAAGATTCACAAGACCCGGGCCGGAAAGCACACGCTCGGCAGAAACATGCCCGACTTCGGCGCGCAGCTGTTCAAGAATAATAGCTTCCTCTTCGCTGTTCGGCGCGAAATCCACATGGCCGCCCTCGCCCGGCAGGCTCACCCAGCGACGGTCGACATGCACCAGATGCGCCACGCCAAGACCGGTGCCCGCTCCATAAACGGCAATCGGTTTGCCAGGCTGCGCGGCGGCGCCGCCGAACTGGATCAGCTCTTCTTGTTTGAGCATCGGAATAGCCATCGACACGGCGGTAAAATCGTTAATGATTTCCAGATGCGCAAAACCCAGGTTCTTTTTCATCTCCGCAATAGAGAAAGCCCAGATATGGTTAGTCATCGCCACCCAGTCGCCGGTTATCGGGCAGGCGATAGCGATGCAGCCGTCGGTCACAGTGACGTTATGTTCATCCAGATAAACACGCACCACCGCTTCAAGGCTCGGATAATCCAGCCCGGAATAGGTTTTTGCACGCAGAATTTCGCCGCTGTCTACATCGCATAGCGCTAAGCGTGCGTTGGTGCCGCCGACGTCCCCCACCAAAGCATATTTTGTCATTCTTTCACTGCTCCGCTAAATTCAGAATTGGTCCCTGGCACACTGTAATTTCCTGACGCCAGAACAACAATGACCATAGCATATGTGCCCCAGGTTTATTGATAACTGTCACAGATTACCTTTACCGTTTCAGCACGTAATGTCATGCGATTATGACACAGCGGCTGACGCGGTCTGAATAAGACAACGGTGCAATACGTTAAGGAAAATATCATGCTCCATCCGCGAGCCCGAACCATGCTGCTGCTCTCTTTTCCCGCGTTGTTAATCGGCGTGGGATCAAGCCTGATATTACTCTGCGTGATGAAAGTCGCCGCAGCGCTGCAAACGCTGTTATGGCAGTCTCTGCCCTCGCGGCTTGGCGTGGCGCTGGATTCCCCGTGGTGGATTTTGCTGATGCTCACGCTAACCGGCGTGGCGGTAGGGCTGGTGATTCGCTATCTGCCCGGGCATGCCGGCCCGGATCCAGCGCGGGAGCCGCTTATCGGCGCGCCGGTTTCGCCGCTCGCGCTGCCGGGGTTGATTATCGCGCTGGTGCTGGGGCTTGCAGGCGGCGTGAGCCTTGGGCCGGAACACCCGATTATGGCGCTGAATATCGCGCTGGCCGTCGCGATCGGCGCCCGGGTATTGCCTCGCGTTAACGCGCTGGACTGGACGATACTTGCCGCCGCGGGCACCATCGGCGCGTTGTTTGGCACGCCGGTCGCCGCCGCGCTTATCTTTTCGCAAACCCTCAACAGCAGCAACGACGCGCCGCTGTGGGATAAGCTTTTCGCGCCGCTGATGGCCGCTGCCGCAGGCGGCATCACCACCAGCCTGTTCATCCACCCTCACTTTGCGCTGCCTGTCGCGCCCTACGGACAGATGCGGCTGGTGGATATTTTAAGCGGCGCCGTCGTCGCGGCCATCGCCATCGCGCTTGGCATGGTAGCCGTATGGTGTTTGCCTCGCCTGCACAGGCTGCTGCACCGGTTAAGGCACCCGGTGCTTACCCTGGGCGCAGGCGGCTTTTGCCTGGGGGTGCTCGGCATTATCGGCGGACATATCACGCTGTTTAAAGGGCTGGATGAGATGCAGCAGCTCGCTTTCAGCCAGACTTACAGCGTGGCGGACTATTTGCGCTTTACCCTCGTAAAACTGGCGGCGCTGGTGATAGCCGCCGCCTGCGGCTTTCGCGGCGGGCGTATTTTTCCGGCCGTGTTTGTCGCCGTCTCGCTCGGCTTAATGCTTCATGCGCATGTGGAAGCGGTGCCGGCGGCCATTACGCTCTCCTGCGCGGTGCTGGGTATGGTGCTGGTTGTCACCCGGGACGGCTGGCTCAGCCTCTTTATGGCGGCGGCCATCGTGCCGGATCTTAACCTTCTGCCGCTGCTGTGCATCGTTATGCTGCCCGCCTGGCTGCTGCTGGCGGGCAAACCGCTGATGATGGCCTCCCGGGATGATAGCTAAGCGGAATTGCGCGCCTCCAGCGCCGCGCTGACGGCGCCGAGCAGCGCAGGCAGGCTCTCTTTCGGCAGCATCACTTCCACAAGGCTAAGCTGCGCTGGCTGCGCCAGGCGTTCAAGCACTTCACGGAGTTGTACGGTCTCGCTGACGCGCCAGCTTTTCGCCTGGCGCGTTATGTCCAGCGCATGCGCCAGCGCCGTCCAGTCCCAGCGGGCGATATCGTTGTAACGCTGCTGCGCGCCGTGAATGGCGCGCTCCACTGTGTAGCCATCGTTATTAAGAATAATAACCACCGGCTTTTGTCCGTCTCGCAGCATCGACCCAAGCTCCTGAACAGAGAGCTGTGCCGCCCCGTCGCCAGTAATCAACACCACGCGCCGGTTAGGCGAGGCAGTTTGCGCGCCAAAGGCCGCAGGCAGCGCATAGCCTATCGAGCCCCAGAGCGGCTGAACAAGAAACGTCACGCCTGCGGGCAGTTGTAACGCCGCCGCGCCAAAAGCCGCCGTCCCCTGATCCACGACCACGATATCCCCGGGGCGCAAAAAAGCCTGCATTTCGCGCCAGAAGGCGTTTTGATCCAGGCCGCCTTCGCCCTGCGCCAGCGGCGGCGGCACGAGTTCAGGCTGCGGCCAGCGCTGCACATGCCGCTTACAAACCTGATGCAGGATCTCAACCGCTTGCGCCACAGGCAGAGGGCTGAACCAGCGTTCGCCAACCCGCGCCGCCTGGGGTTGAACGTCGATAGTCTGGCTGTGGGAAAGATGCTGGGTAAAACCAGCGGTAATGGTGTCTGAAAACTGCACCCCCACGCAGATAACTAAATCTGCCTCTTCTATGGCTTCACGAACCGTCGCGGCGCTTGCCGCCCCGCTGTACGTTCCCACAAATCCTGGCTGGCTTTCATCCAGTAATCCTTTGCCCATCAGCAGCGAAGCGTGCGGCAGCGGCGTATCATCCAGCCACTGTTGCAGCGCTTTTTGTTGCCCGAAGCGGTGCGCTAAAAAATCGGCGAGTAATGCGGGTCGCTGGCTTTTCGCCACGCTTTCACTTACTGCTTCGGTAAAAGCGGCTATTACGTTTTCATCGCCAGGTACGGGGCTATTTGTGAGAGCGTTTACAGGCGCAGTGGCAGCTATTTTTGCCACATCGGCCGGTAATAGCAGGTAAGCAGGCTTGCGTGTTTTGAGCATTTCACCGATAACCCGGTCGATTTCGGCGCAGGCATTTTCCGCCGTTAATACCGCCTGCGCGACCGTTGCTTCCCGGGCGATACGCAAAAAATGGGCAAAATCGCCGTCGCCCAGCGTGTGGTGCAGACATTCGCCTTTTTGCTGTGCGCTGCGACAGGGCGCGCCGACAATATGCAAAACCGGCACATATTCCGCGAAGCTCCCCGCGATGCCGTTAAGCGCGCTGAGTTCCCCCACGCCAAACGTAGTGAGGATTGCGCCAGCGCCTTTGCAGCGGGCATAGCCGTCGGCGGCATAGGCGGCATTAAGCTCATTGGCGCACCCTACCCATTTCACTGCTGCATGACTGATGACGTTATCAAGAAATTGCAGGTTGTAGTCGCCCGGCACGCCAAACAGATGTGAAATGCCGCACCCTGCCAGCCTGTCCAGAAGATAATCCGCAACGCTGTAATGAGAAGGCATAATTGCCATCCTTTTAATAAGGGCCTGATTTGAGTATCGAAGAAGTGTGATCGCTGTCCAGGAGGCGGCAGTTTTTCCGTCTGGAAAGCAAGCTTTACGCCGCGCCCGGGTGTAGGCTGAGAGACGCTCGTTTTTGTGTAACCGTATACACTTATTGCAGACTATCTTCTCAGAGGCATTCTTTATGGTTTATCAGGCAGATCCGGCTCGTTACCAGGCCATGGAATACCGCCGCTGCGGCCGCAGCGGGTTAAAACTTCCGGCGGTTTCGCTTGGACTTTGGCACAACTTCGGCGACGCTACGCTTATCGAAACCAGCCGCCAGCTACTGCGCCGCGCTTTTGATTCAGGCATTACCCATTTCGACCTTGCGAATAACTACGGGCCGCCTCCCGGTTCAGCGGAAAGCAATTTTGGCCGCATCTTGCGGGAAGACTTTCTGCCTTATCGCGATGAATTAATCATCTCTTCAAAAGCAGGCTATACCATGTGGGACGGCCCCTACGGCGACTGGGGTTCGCGCAAGTATCTGATTTCCAGTCTTGATCAGAGCCTGAAACGCATGGGCCTTGAATATGTAGACATCTTTTATCACCATCGCCCTGATCCCGACACGCCGCTTGAAGAGACCATGCGCGCGCTTGATCATCTGGTTCGCCAGGGTAAAGCGCTCTATGTGGGCCTTTCTAACTACCCGGCGGCGCTGGCAGCGCAGGCCATTGATATTCTTAACGACCTCGGCACCCCTTGCCTTATTCATCAGCCTAAATACTCTCTGTTTGAGCGCTGGGTAGAGGCGGAATTGCTGGATGTGCTGAAGGAAAAAGGGGTGGGCAGTATCGCCTTTTCACCGCTGGCAGGGGGGCAACTGACGGATCGCTACCTGAACGGCATCCCGGCGGACTCCCGCGCGGCGAGCGGCAGCCGTTTCCTTAACCCCGACCAGCTCACTGCGCAGAAGCTTGAAAAAGTGCGTAAGCTGAACGCGCTGGCGGAACGTCGCGGGCAGAAGCTGTCGCAAATGGCGCTCGCCTGGGTGCTGCGTGACGAGAAAGTGACATCGGTGCTGATTGGCGCCAGCAAGACCAGCCAGATTGACGATGCCGTCGGCATGCTGGCTAATCGCCAGTTCACGCAGGAGGAACGGCAGGAAATCGAAGACATTCTTAGCCATCCGCAAGCCTGAAACATTTAGCAAAAAGTGCTGTGCCGCAGGAATTAGGAGTTAAAGCGATAAAGGAGTTCTTTACCTGTCCGTAATATTCTCGTAACAGGCCTTTGTGGCCCCGATCGTGAAGGAGAAGAGTATGTTCAGGTCCCTGATTCTTGCGGCAGTATTGCTTGCTGGTACGCCGCTGGTCGCCAGCGCTGGCGAAATCACCCTGTTGCCATCGATAAAATTACAAATTGGCGATCGTGACAATTACGGTAACTACTGGGACGGCGGCCGCTGGCGCGACCGTGATTACTGGCATCGTCACTATGAACGACGCGAAGGACGCTGGTGGCGCCATGATAACGGCTGGCACCGCGGCTGGGATAAAAAGCGCGGCTGGGATAACCGCCGGGCTTATGAGCGTGGTTATCGCGCCGGTTGGGAAGACCGCGATGACCGTCGCGGCTGGGGGCATAAAGGCCGCCACCACCATCACTAACTGAAAAAAGCAGGCGCAAAGCCTGCTTTTTTTTGCCTACGCGACTTACAGCCCCAGCGCCGTTCCCACCAGCAGCCAGATATTCAACGCCACCACTACGGTGACAATCGCCCAGCCAATACGCTTAACAAGCGTAGTATTGACCAGTTCGCCCATCAGTTTTGGGTTGCTGGTAAAAATAAGCAGCGGGATAAGCGCCAGCGCGATGCCAAAACTCAGCAGCACCTGGCTCATCACCAGGATTCGGGTAGGATCCAGCCCCATCAGAATGACGATAAAAGAAGGCGCCATTGTAATAGAGCGGCGCAGCCACAGCGGAATGTGAAAACGCACGAATCCCTGCATGACCACTTGTCCCGCCAGCGTTCCCACGACCGTTGAAGAGAGCCCCGCCGCCACCAGGCTTAAGCCAAAAATCGTCGCCGCCGCGTGGCTTAGTAACGGCTCAAGGGTCAGATAAGCCTGATCGAGATCCGCAACGCCGCTGTGACCATTAAAGTGAAAAGCCGCAGCCGCCGTCGCCATCATCGCCAGGTTAACAAAACCGGCGATGGTCATGGCGATAGCAACGTCCCATTTCGTGGCGGAATAACGCTCTTTGCGAGAGCCGTCATGAAGGTTCTGCGTTAACGAAGAGTGCAGATAAATAACGTGCGGCATAATGGTCGCGCCCAGTACGCCAGCCGCCAGGAAAACAGCCTCCGAGGTGGGCAAGCCTGGAATAATCATCCCTTTCGCCAACGCAGCCACTTTCGGCTGAGAGAAAAAGAGCTCGACGATATAAGCTGCGGCAACGAAAAGCAGCAGGCCGCCAATGACTTTTTCCAGCGGTTTTTGCCCGTGACGCTGCAACATCAGAATTAAGAACGTGGCGATACCCGTTAAAATCGCGCCCTGCAACAGGGAAACGCCAAGCAGGAGTTTAAAGCCGATGGCGGCGCCAATAAATTCCGCCAGATCGGTCGCCATGGCGATGATTTCCGCCTGTATCCAGTAAAACCAGACGACCGGACGCGGATAATGATCGCGAATGTGTTCCGCCAGATTTTTCCCGGTGGCGATACCCAGTTTTGCGGAAAGAACCTGGATAACCATCGCCATCAGGTTAGCCCAGACGACAACCCACAGCAGCTTATAACCGAAGCTGGCGCCGGCCTGGATGTTGGTAGCGAAGTTGCCAGGATCGATATAGCCGATGGCCGCAATGAAAGCAGGCCCCATCAGCGCGAGCCTTAACTTACGCGCTGTACGCCCACTGCTATTCTCAACGCGACTGTTGCTCATGCTTTGCCTCTAAATATAGCCTTTGCTATGTTTCATGCTATCAAAATGAGAATGATTATCAAGTTCATTAAGGAAAGGTAAACGTGATTTCTCTGATAGCTGAAAACGATGCAAGGCGGGGTCTATGGCTCTGGTCGCTGCGACAAACGCTAACGGACCGATTGTGATAAAAGTGTAGCAGTATGACGTAACTTTTCACTTCCTTACTTAACATATCAGAATTGTATGATGGATCACTTTTTTTGCGTTCCGTCACAGGACCTTACTATAGTGTGCGTTTACTCTCGTTTTCTAAATGTTTGTTGCATAGAATGTGCACGGAAATTAAACCTGCCTCATATTCGGAGCAAACATGTCCCGCGTTCTGCATTTTATTCTGGCGCTAGCCGTTGTTGCGCTGCTTGCCTTGCTGGTTAGCCATGACCGCAAGAAAATTCGTCTGCCTTATATTGGTCTGTTACTGGTAATAGAAGTTTTGCTGGCCTGGTTCTTTCTTAACTCAAATATTGGCCTGGGCTTTGTTAAAGGCTTTGCCGATATGTTTGAAAAACTGCTCGGCTTCGCCAATGAAGGTACTAACTTCGTCTTTGGCAAAATGAACGATGAAGGTCTGGCATTCTTCTTCCTGAAAGTGCTCTGCCCTATCGTTTTCATCTCTGCGTTGATCGGTATTCTGCAACATATCCGCGTACTGCCGATTATTATTCGCGCTATCGGTACCGTGCTTTCTAAAGTTAACGGTATGGGCAAGCTCGAATCCTTCAACGCGGTAAGCTCGCTGATTCTGGGACAATCAGAAAACTTTATCGCCTATAAGGATATTCTTGGCAAGATGTCGCGCAACCGCATGTACACCATGGCCGCTACTGCGATGTCCACCGTGTCTATGTCGATTGTCGGCGCCTACATGACCATGCTGAAACCGCAATACGTGGTAGCAGCGTTGATCCTGAATATGTTCAGCACCTTTATCGTGCTCTCCATCATCAACCCGTACCGTGTTGAGAATGAAGAAGATCTGCAAATGTCTAATTTGCATGAAGGCCAGAGCTTCTTCGAAATGTTGGGTGAGTACATCCTGGCAGGTTTTAAAGTCGCTATTATCGTAGCCGCGATGCTGATTGGCTTTATCGCGCTTATCTCTGGTCTTAACGCGCTGTTCGCCGCTGTGCTGGGCATCTCTTTCCAGGGCATTCTGGGTTACATCTTCTACCCGGTAGCCTGGGTAATGGGCGTGCCGGCAAGTGAAGCGTTGCAGGTAGGCAGCATCATGGCGACGAAACTGGTTTCCAACGAATTTGTTGCGATGATGGATCTGCAAAAACTGGCGGGCCAGATTTCTCCGCGCGCCGAAGGCATCCTCTCCGTGTTCCTGGTCTCTTTCGCTAACTTCTCCTCCATCGGCATTATCGCAGGGGCGATTAAAGGGCTGAACGAAGAACAGGGCAACGTGGTTTCCCGTTTTGGCCTGAAGCTGGTTTACGGCTCAACGCTGGTAAGCGTACTTTCCGCTTCTATCGCCGCACTGGTGTTGTAACGGTTTAAACGCTGAAGAAAGCAAAACCGGGGCTCAGGCCCCGGTTTTTTTATGTCAACGTTGCAGCGGTTCCGGCCTGCCTGACAGATACCCTTGCAGATAATCTACGCCCAGACTCAAGAGCATCTCGCGCTGCGCCTGCGTTTCAACATATTCAGCCACGACCGTCAACGACTTCACTTTCGCCAGCTCACAAATTGATTTCACAATCTTCTCGTCAACCGGGTCACTGGTGATCTCTTTAATAAAGCAGCCATCAATCTTAATGATATCGGCTTCGATGGTCTTCAGCCGTTCATAGTTCGCATAACCTGTTCCGAAATCATCAATGGCAATGCGCAACCCGCTCTGGCGCAACAACGCGACGTTTTGCATACTGGTTTCCGAATCGGAGAAGGCTTGCGCCTCCGTTATTTCAATAATGACGGTGCTGAGTGAAACCTGATACTGGTTAAAAAGCGAAACGATCTCTCTGGCAATCCCTTTTTGCATTAACGTCATCGGCATCAGGTTTAGCGAAAAGCGCGCTTCGTTGCGGGATGCCGGATGCTGACTCAGATATCGAAGCAGCTTTTGCAATACCAGCATGTCGAAGCAGGCGCTGAGGTTAAACTGGGCGATAACGGGCAGAAATTTATCCGGCGTGATGATTTGACCATCGCAGTAAAGACGCGACAGAATTTCCTGATACCCCTCGCCATTAGCATCGACTATCGGCTGGGCGTAAAGCATGATCTGGTCTTCATCCAGCGCGCGTTTAACGTTCTGCAACATAAGCACCTGCCCGGTGATATAGCCTGAAACGTTGCCTTCACGCTCATCCAGCGCCAGCACCGGCTCGCTCATTTGCGTCTGCTCGGCCAGATAGCTGAGCTGGCCAATGAGCCGATAAAGCCTTTCTTTATCGTTTTCAACTTTTCCCCAGGCGGCGCCGTAAGCCAGCTCAAGCGTTGCGTTATGCCAGTGTATACGCTTGCTGTTAAGCACATCGACAATATGCCGCAACCGGGAAGCTGGCTCCGGGCCCGCCAGAAAAAGCAAAAGATCGCAGCCGGGTAAATAGAAGATTTTATCTTTCGCGCCAAGCCAGGGTTGCAGAATTTGCACTACGGTTTTTTTACAGTGGATCCGCATTTGCAACCCATAATGGCGGCTGAGAATTTCCAGATTAGCCATATGCAAGCAGCAGAGCGTGCCGGTCTCTTCCTGTTGAAGGTGAAGCTCCAGCGCGCGCAAGTTAGGCAGTTGAGTAAGCGGATCGGTCTGCGCAAGCGTGCGGTATCGGCGCTGCATCCAGGCATTACGCTGGAAAATTACCGTCATAAAAATCATGGAAACGGTAAAAGCAATAAACACGGAAAGCACGAAACAAAGCATGAACGAGGCGTTTTCTTCAGGAATAAATCCACTGTTCCATGACAGCAAACATAACGCCGTCAGCGCCCATGTCAGCGTGACCAGCCGCGGGCCTAAATGAAAAACGCCTACGGTAAAGAAAATAAAAATAACCGGCACCATATAACCGGAAATAAACACTGCTTTATAAGGAACGCAAAAAAGCAAAGTTAATATGACAACGGAAAATAACCAGCAAAGCGTAAAAGCAATTTTCTCAGGGCTAAAGGCGGGCATGACGCAACGGCGCCAGAAATTACGCGCAACGACTTTGCTTAATATTATTCGCAAAGGATAATAGAAAAGTACGGTGAAAGATAAAGACGCCATAAAGAGGCTCTGGAAATCGACGACGCTATAGAAAAGCGAGCTTTTACCAAAATAAGCTGCGACGACGCCAGGATAACCAAGATAAAGCCCAGCCACAAGCATCAAACATTTTAATATACATGGCGTGATAAACCCAAACCCCAGCAACCGCACTCCAACCCCTTTCCCCGGAAGCGCATAACGCCAACGACGCCCCAGCAGATATCGACAAACCAGCCCTCCTGCGATCAACGAAACGATAATGCATGATACCAGCGTCAGATTTTGCAGGACGTTCAGAGAGAGCTGGTGCGAATACCAGAAGTAAAAGCACGTGAAAAGTGGAAGGAGCGCATAACGTCCATAAATGAACACCAGGGCGATAGCGAAACTTAAAGGCAGATAGGCAAGATAGTTCGTGGTGCCATCAATAATGGTTTGTGGCGACAAAGCACGGCATAAAGGAATTAACAAAAAACATAACAAAAAAGCGATACCAGACTTCCGCAACGGATTGTAATATTTCATAGCAAAGAATGTTACTTTTCTGTAATTTAATAGAATGAATTTTCGCTGCTAATGGTAAATATCTTTTATTAAAGTAACAAGGCAGGAAAAGGTGAATTACATATTAAGTAAAAATACATTCATATGCTGTATTGAAATACACATATATATACAAATAAATAGGTATATTATAAATTAATCGTTTGATTATCGGGTAGTGACAAGGTGGGTTTCGCAGGCACAAACAAAAAACCCCCGCCGTCTGGCGAGGGTTTATATTTTGGTGGAGCTAAGCGGGATCGAACCGCTGACCTCTTGCATGCCATGCAAGCGCTCTCCCAGCTGAGCTATAGCCCCACGATGCGTTGTTTACCTTACCAAACCTTGCGGGAAGAAGGTTTGGTGGAGCTAAGCGGGATCGAACCGCTGACCTCTTGCATGCCATGCAAGCGCTCTCCCAGCTGAGCTATAGCCCCAACGTAAACACTGTGTCGTGTCGACGGGCGGCATAATAAGAATTCCCCTTCACACTGTCAACGGCAAATTTGAACTTGCCTGTCAACCGCTGAAAAAGCCAGCAACTTATCTGAAAAGCAGGGGCTTTGCAGGATCTGCTAGTTATTCGCATCACAGTTTCTATTAAAATTTCGCGTTAAGATGAAATCTTATTACACCCACTATCAGCAGGACTACTCATGCTCAAGGAACGAATGACGCCTGAAGAACTGGCTATGATGACAGGGTATAGCCGTCAGACGATTAATAAATGGGTTCGCAAAGAGGGATGGGAAACGTCGCCCAAACCCGGCGTGCAAGGCGGCAAAGCCAGGCTGATTCATGTTGATGATCAGGTAAGAAACTTTATCCGCAGCACACAGCGAGCAGCGGACAATACAGGCGTCTACAGCGCCTCTCCCACAGATACCCCACTGGAAAATTTACTGCGCAATTCGCTAAAAGAGATGACGGCTTACGAACAAAAGCAGATAACTTCGCTGCTTTTACGCGAAGGCATTTCAGGGCTTTTGCTGCGTCTGGGTATCCGAAGCGCGGAATAAATAATGATTAAGTTTAAAACAAGGATGACCTCCGCAGAACTGGCGGAGATGGCTGCTACCACGCCGCAGACCATTAATCGCTGGGCGCGAGCGCAAAACTGGAAAAGAAGAAAACTGAAAGGCAGCAAACGTCAGCTTGAGATTTTCGTTAACGCCTCGGTAAGAGAGTATCTTCTTAGTACTAAACAGTTGCGCTACTTTGCTGATGAAATGCATGTAGCACGGGAAACACCCGCTGATTACGGTATTTCCACCAGCGATTTAGCCTTCCAGTTACAGGAGGCGCTCGACATGATGACCTCAGGGGAGCAGCAGAAGCTCAGCGACTTGCTGGAAAACGAAGGGGTAAGCGGGTTGCTTTCGCGGCTGGGTATAGAAGAAGAGTAAAAGCCGGTAAATGTACCGGCTTTTTTATACGCATGCTTTCCGACAGCGGCTTACTGCTGGTTTTCACGCTCGGCAATAAATGCCAGCGCTTTGTTAATGCGCTCCACGCTGCGGGTTTTGCCAATAGCATGCACAGTGACATCCAGCGCAGGCGACTGCCCTGCCCCGGTCACGGCAACACGCAGCGGCATCCCAACTTTGCCCATCCCCACTTCCAGCTCGTCAGCCGTAGCCTGAATAGCGTGGTGAACATTTTCTGCTGTCCACTCGCTGATGGCGGAAAGCTTATCGCGAACCACTTCCAGCGGCTGGCGAGCAACCGGACGAAGATGTTTTTTCGCGGCATCAGCGTCGAACTCGGCGAAATCTTCATAGAAGTAGCGGCAGGTTTGAGCTATCTCTTTCAGCGTTTTGCAACGTTCGCCCAGCAGTTTTACCAGTTCCGCCAGTTGCGGGCCATTACGGGTATCAATCCCTTCCTGCTCGATATGCCACTGCAAATGTGTCGCCACATATTCCGCTGGCATGGTGTTAATGTAATGGTGGTTCAGCCATAACAGCTTATCGGTATTAAAAGCGCTGGCAGATTTGCTGACCGCGCCCAGCGTAAACAGCTGGATCATCTCTTCGCGGCTGAAAATTTCCTGATCGCCGTGCGACCATCCCAGACGTACCAGATAGTTGAGCAACGCCTCCGGCAGATAACCGTCATCACGATATTGCATCACGCTTACTGCGCCATGGCGCTTGGAAAGCTTTTTGCCATCGTCGCCGTTAATCATAGAAACGTGGGCATACAGCGGCACCGGCGCGCCCAGCGCTTTAAGGATATTAATTTGACGCGGCGTGTTGTTGATATGGTCTTCGCCACGAATAACATGGGTAATTTCCATATCCCAGTCATCCACCACAACGCAAAAGTTGTAGGTTGGAGAACCATCGGTACGACGGATGATCAAATCGTCCAGCTCGAGGTTGCTGAACTCAATCGGACCGCGGATCTGATCATCAAATACCACAGAGCCTTCCTGCGGGTTAGCAAAACGCACTACGCAGGGTTCATCTTCTGCATGATGCTCATGGCTGTGACGGCAGCGCCCGTCATAACGCGGTTTCTCGCCTTTCGCCATTTGCTCTTCGCGCAGCGCTTCCAGACGCTCTTTCGAGCAATAGCATTTATAAGCCGTACCCGCTTCCAGCATCTCATCAATGACCGCATTGTAGCGATCAAAGCGTTTGGTCTGGAAATAAGGGCCCTCGTCCCATTCCAGGCTCAGCCAGTTCATCCCATCCATAATGGCTTCGATCGCTTCCGGCGTGGAACGCTCAAGATCGGTATCTTCGATACGCAGCACAAACTGGCCGCCTTGATTGCGAGCGAAAAGCCAGGAATAGAGAGCTGTACGGGCGCCGCCGACATGAAGGTAGCCAGTCGGGCTCGGCGCAAAGCGGGTTTTGATTTTCATTAAATGGCCTTAGTGTTGAACAGTGCCGAAAAGCGGCAAATGCCAGGGAATTTCAGTGCGCAATATTCTACCACCCTGAACTGATTCCTCAATGTCGGCGCCTAAGCTCAGCGGCACAAAGCGCCGATTTGATGCTGGTTTAGCCGAAAAAGCTTAACAAACCATCAGCCTGGCTAATTTTACGACGAACAAACAAAAACTTTGGAAAAGGCGTTGACTCATTTCGAACTCTCCCTATAATGCGACTCCACACAGCGGGGGTGATTAGCTCAGCTGGGAGAGCACCTCCCTTACAAGGAGGGGGTCGGCGGTTCGATCCCGTCATCACCCACCACTTTCTCGCCAGCTAAATTTCTTATTGTTGATGAAGTACCGAAGTGGGTGATTAGCTCAGCTGGGAGAGCACCTCCCTTACAAGGAGGGGGTCGGCGGTTCGATCCCGTCATCACCCACCACTCTAAACAAGTGGTTCCCGCAGTGTAGATAAGAAATTGAGAAGTGGGTGATTAGCTCAGCTGGGAGAGCACCTCCCTTACAAGGAGGGGGTCGGCGGTTCGATCCCGTCATCACCCACCACTTCGGGTCGTTAGCTCAGTTGGTAGAGCAGTTGACTTTTAATCAATTGGTCGCAGGTTCGAATCCTGCACGACCCACCAATGTAAAAAGGCGCCCTAAAGGCGCCTTTTTGCTATCTGTAACAACGACGCCGCCTGCGGCGGCGGCCCGAAGGGCGAGCGAAGCGAGTTATCCTGCACGACCCACCAGTGTAAAAAGGCGCCCTGAAGGCGCCTTTTTGCTGTGCATGTCTGGCAAAACCGGATTTTCCTGCGTATTCCCGTTCAAAAGTGACTCCTGCTCAAGCTCTTAGCGCTTATGCCGATAAACCTTCTTTATGGCAAAAAAGGAGCGCAGCGTGACTACGATTCAGGTATCAACCCCTTCAGCCAGCACGGCAAGCAGTAGCGGCAGTAATGGCTCAGGCGGCAACGATCTCTCATCCCAAATTAGTCGCATTACTACGCAAATCACCAAACTGACTCAGCAGCTTAAAGATATCTCCAGTGGCAGCGGCAGCGCCGAACAGAAGCAAAAACAACAAGAATTGATTACAACCCAGATTAAAATGTTGCAGGCCCAACTGGCGCAGTTACAACGCCAGCAAGCCGAACAAGCCCAGCAAAAACAGGAACAAAAGCAGGGCAAAGTCGAAGGCGTAAACAAGCCCTCCGATGAGCATCAGATTGATATCTATATCTGATAATCCGTTGCGTTAAACAACGGATCGCGTATGCGGGCTTCGGTTAATTTCTGAGCCTGCATACGCACCACTTCCCAGATGGCCTGAGCGGCACCCGAAAGCGACCGGTTTTTACGGCGCACCAGCATCAGCTTGCGTTCAATAACCGGCGTTAAACGACGCACCCGGAGATGGCTTCCCTGCGGCAACGGCAGAGCCAGCGCGGGCAATACGCTAATACCGATCCCTGCCTCTACCATCGGAAAAAGCGTAGCGGGATGCCCTATCTCCTGCACGATAATGGCGTCTACCTGTTGTTCTGCAAGCGCCGCATCAATCAGCGGACGACTGCCGGAAGCGTAATCTTGCAACACCAGCTTAGCGCCCTGCAAAGCCTGCCATGTTACCTGCGCCAGAGAAGCCAGAGGATCGTCTTCCCGGCAGAGCAAAAGAAACGGCTCGGAGAGCACTACTTCCCATTCCAGATCGTTAACCGGCCCCGGATCGATAACAATGCCGAAATCCACATCCCCCTGACGAATGCTCTCCAGCACCCATTGCTGAGGCCTGTCGTGCAGCACAAAGTCAATGTCCGGATAGAGCTGCTTTCCTTCAGCGATACACTGGGGCATGAGATGCGCGGAGATAGTTTGACTGGCAGCCACGCGCACCGTGCCGGAAAGCTGTTGTCCAAGCCTGCCAACATCACGAAGCGTGCTGTTCAGTTCATCAAGCAGCCTTTGCAGACGCATCGCCAGCTGCTGACCTGCCTCGGTCAGCACCACTTCACGCGTGGTGCGATCAAGCAACCTGACGCCAGTCTGTAGCTCAAGCTCTTTTATACTGTGACTTACGGCAGACTGACTCAGACCTATCAGGTTGCCGGCGCGGCTAAAGCTGCCCGCCTGCGCTACGGCGACAAAAACGCGAAGCTGGCGTAAGGTATAATTCATCTGTTTTATTCATTAATTCATTCAATAAATCAATTTTATTTCTTAAACCCGCTTTTGCACAATGAAGCTTTCTTATGGCAGGAATGGTTATGAAACTCTTTCGCATCCTTGACCCTTTTACCCTTACGCTTATCGCCGTCGTGTTGCTTGCCTCTTTCTTTCCGGTGCACGGCGAATATGTTCGCTATTTTGACTGGCTGACCAACGCGGCCATCGCCCTGCTCTTTTTCATGCACGGCGCTAAGCTTTCGCGTGAAGCGATTATTGCGGGCGGCAGCCACTGGCGGCTGCATTTATGGGTGATGTGCAGCACCTTTATTCTCTTCCCGGCGCTGGGCGTGCTGTTTGCCTGGTGGGCGCCTGTGCCGGTGAGCCCGGCGCTCTACTCCGGCTTTCTATATCTGTGCATTTTGCCTGCCACAGTACAGTCCGCTATCGCCTTCACCTCGATTGCGGGCGGCAACGTGGCGGCGGCAGTCTGCTCCGCTTCCGCCTCCAGCCTGCTTGGTATTTTTCTCTCGCCGCTGCTGGTTGGCCTGTTGATGCACATGAACGGCGCCAGCGGAAGCCTTGAACAGGTCGGCACAATCATGCTGCAACTCTTGCTGCCGTTTGTCTTAGGCCATCTTTCTCGCCGCTGGACCGCCAACTGGGTTGCGAAACATAAAAAATGGATCGGCAAAACCGACCAGACTTCCATCCTGCTGGTGGTTTATGGCGCATTCAGCGAAGCAGTGGTTAACGGAATATGGCATCAGGTGGGCGCAGGCTCGCTGCTGTTTATTGTGGCGGTAAGCCTGGTGCTGCTGGCGATCGTCATCGCAGTGAATATGGTTGTGGCGCGTAAGTGCGGCTTTAGCAAGGCGGATGAAATAACCATTGTCTTTTGTGGTTCGAAAAAGAGCCTCGCTAACGGCATTCCCATGGCGAATATTCTCTTTCCTGCCGCTACGGTCGGGGTGATGGTGTTGCCGCTGATGATTTTTCATCAGATCCAGCTGATGGTCTGCGCGGCGCTGGCGCGTCGTTACCAGCGCCAGACCGCTAAAGCGAAGGCGGATGCCCGCGCTGTGCAGGCGCACTAACGCTTCAGGGGCTGCACCAGGTGGGTCAGCCCCTCGCTTTTGATTAGCAGCGTAAAGGCCATCAGCTCACCGAGACGTCCCGCCGGAAACGTATCCTTGCGGGCAAACCACAACAAATACTCCTCCGGCAAGTCAATAAGCTTTCGCCCTTTATACTTGCCAAACGGCATTTCGGTATTGGCTATCTCAATGAGTTGGGCCTTTTCCACATTACTCTCCAAGCAGACGCAGCATCTGCTCCTCGTCGATAACCTCAATGCCCAGCTCCTGCGCTTTCGCGAGCTTGGAGCCCGCCGCTTCGCCGGCGATGACCATATCCGTTTTCTTCGACACGCTGCCGCTGACTTTCGCGCCAAGCGCTTCAAGCCGGGCTTTCGCATCATCGCGCGACATCTGGCTTAAAGAACCGGTCAGGACAATCGTTTTTCCGGCGAACGGGCTGTCTATCTCTTCCGCTTTCACCACTACCGGCGCAGGCCAACTGATGCCGACCTGCCCGACCAGCTCGCGAATTACCGCGCGGTTGCTCTCTTCTTCGAAAAAGTTAAAGACATGCGTGGCGACAACCACGCCTACGTCAGGCACTTTTTGCAGCTCATCGACCGAGGCCGCCATCAGCGCCTCCAGCGTGCCGAAATAAGCCGCAAGCCCGGCTGCCGTCGCCTCGCCGACTTCGCGGATGCCAAGCGCATAAAGGAAACGAGCGAACGTGGTTTGCTTCGCTTTTTCCAGCGCATCCACCAGGTTCTGCGCCGATTTAGGCCCCATACGTTCAAGGCGCTCCAGCGTCTCTTTGCCAAGCGCGAACAGATCGGCTGGCGTATGAACGTATTCCTTCTCAACGAGCTGATCGATGATTTTATCGCCCATGCCGTCGACATCCATCGCGCGGCGGGAGACAAAGTGCTTGAGCGACTCTTTGCGCTGCGCGCCGCATATCAGGCCGCCCGTGCAGCGCGCCACCGCTTCGCCTTCTACGCGCTCCACATCAGAGCCGCAGACCGGGCAATGGGCCGGAAACTCAACCGCCCGCGTCTCTTCGGGACGTTCGGAAAGCACCACGTTAACAACCTGCGGAATGACATCGCCTGCGCGACGAATAACAACCCGGTCGCCAATACGTAAACCAAGACGATCAATTTCATCAGCATTGTGCAGCGTAGCGTTGCTAACCAGAACGCCTGCGACCTGAACGGGCTCCAGCCGGGCGACAGGCGTGATGGCGCCGGTGCGCCCAACCTGAAACTCGACGTCGCGAACGGTGGTCATTTGCTCCTGCGCCGGGAACTTAAAGGCGACAGCCCAGCGGGGCGCGCGGGCTACAAATCCCAGTTGCTCCTGCAAATCCAGCGAATCGACTTTGATAACTACGCCGTCAATATCAAACCCAAGCGTCGGGCGATCCGCTTCGACTTTACGGTAGAATTCCAGTACGCCTTCCGGCGTGTCGCACAGACGGATCCGGTCGCTGACCGGCAATCCCCATTTTTTAAATTGCTGCAAACGCGCCATATGGCTTCGCGGCAGTTCGCCGCCTTCAAGCAACCCCACGCCATAGCAGAAAAAGGTTAACGGGCGTTTGGCGGTAATACGGGGATCAAGCTGGCGCAATGAACCGGCAGCGGCATTGCGCGGGTTAGCAAAGATTTTTCCGCCATTACGACGCGCTTCTTCGTTAATTTTTTCAAAGCCCGCCTGCGGCAGAAAAACTTCGCCGCGCACTTCCAGACGCAAAGGGATGTCTTTGCCGTGCAGCTTGAGCGGAATGGCGCGAATAGTGCGCACGTTCAGGGTGATATCTTCCCCGGTCGTGCCATCGCCCCGCGTGGCAGCGCGAACCAGCAAGCCATTTTCATACAGCAGGCTGACCGCCAGGCCATCAAGCTTGAGTTCGCAGCAATAAACCAGCGCGTCGGCGCTTTTCAAACGGTCCTGAACGCGTTTGTTAAAAGCCAGGAAGCTCGCTTCATCAAACACGTTATCCAGCGAAAGCATAGGCACTTCATGGCGCACCTGGCTGAACTCTGTCAGCGGCGCGGCGCCCACGCGCTGGGTGGGGGAATCGGGCGTAACCAGCTCCGGATGCGCCTCTTCCAGCGCCCTTAGCTCGCGCATCAGCCGGTCATATTCCGCGTCCGGAATTTCCGGCGCATCCATAACGTGATAGAGAAATTCATGATGGCGAAGCGTGGTTCGCAGTTGAGTCAGTTTTTCTTCGATTGAGTCCATATCGCACCATCAATGATAAAAAACCCCCGACATGCGGGGGCTGGTATGAGGATTGAGGTCGGAATGATATCAGGCGTTAGCCTCTTTGACCTCGCGAATGCGGTCCTGATATTCACGCAGCTTCTGAGGCGTCATCATACGGCGCTGGTCATCCAGCACTACGCCGCCCACTTCGTCAGCAATATGCTGGGCCGACTGTAGCATCAGCTTGAAGTTTTGCAGTTCATCGCCGAAACCAGGCACCTGCATAAAAATGGTAATGCCAGGCGTGGTGAAATCGTTCATGGTTTCCGGGTCAAAGGAACCCGGCTTCACCATATTCGCCAGGCTGAAGAGGATCGGGCCGCTGCCGTCCGGGCTAAGGTGGCGGTGAAAAATATTCATATCGCCAAATTTAAAGCCCGCCTGCTGGATACTGTTCAGCAGCACATCGCCATTGATTTGCGTGCCGGCATGCGCCGCAACGTTCATCACGATAACCGTTTCTTTAAGCTGCGGCTTTGGCGCTTCAACGGGTTGCGCTACTGGCTCAGGCTGCGCAGGCACGGCAACAGGTTGCGGCGCAGGCTGTTGCATCGCCGGTTGCGAGGCAGGCTGCTGTATGGGCGAAGGCGCATATTGCGGCGCGCCAGCGTGCGTTGGCTGCGGCACTGGCTGTTGAACCGGCGGCTGCGGCTGCGGCTGGGCCGCAGGGGTTTGCGGCGCAGGCTGCTGTACGGGCGCTTGCGGGCGCGGCGCGGCGACAGGCGTCTGTTCAGGCGCTTGTTGAACGTGCTGGCGCGGTTGAGCCGGTTCGTAAGGCGGTTGATAGTTGTGCTGTGGCTGACGCGGCGTTTCCTGTTCCCAGTTCGCGTTGTCCTGCGGCGTATTTACACGGCGCACTCGCACTTCACCCACGCCTTCCGTTTCATCGTCTTCGGCGTCTTCCTCAAACTCTTCTTCGTTGCGCTTCGATTTCATTCGCTTAAGCGGACGATCGCGGAACACGGAAGAACGCTCCTTACGACTGGTCCAGAGTCCATGAACCAGTAAGGCTATTATGGCTATCGCGCCAACAATGATTAATATCAGACGCAAATCCTGCATCATTATATTCTCTGTTGTTCTAACACCTTGCCAACACGGCAAACATTTACTCACTAAGAGTATTTGCCCAACTGCCCAAGTGCAAGTGCGCGCTCGGTTTTCTCAGCATAAAGATGGCATAAAGTCCGCTTTTTGCTGTTTTTTCGACCATTTCTGAACTGGCGCATTTACCCGGCTCGGTTAAGATAACCAACCCCTTCACGGGCTAACATCCAGGAGCATTGCAAGAGATATGGTTTCATATACAGGTACGGCCCCACGCAGCGGCCTTTATTACTTTTCGCAGGGCTGGAAACTGTTAAGCCAGCCGGGCTTAAAACGCTTCGTCCTTTTACCGCTTCTGGTGAACATCCTGCTGATGGGCGGCGCTTTCTGGTGGCTCTTTACACGGCTTGATGTGTGGATCCCGCAGCTTATGGCTTCGGTTCCCGACTGGCTGCAATGGTTAAGCTACTTGCTGTGGCCTGTCGCCGTGTTATCCATCTTGCTGGTTTTCGGCTATTTTTTCTCAACGGTCGCCAACTGGATTGCCGCGCCGTTCAACGGCTTGCTTGCCGAACAGCTTGAAGCGCGCCTGACAGGCGCGACGCCGCCTGATACTGGTATTTTCGGCATCATGAAAGATGTGCCGCGTATTATGAAGCGCGAATGGCAAAAGTTTGTCTGGTACCTGCCGCGGGCTGTCGTCTTACTGCTGCTTTATTTTATTCCGGGCATTGGTCAGACCGTAGCCCCGGTGCTGTGGTTTCTGTTTAGCGCCTGGATGCTGGCGATTCAGTACTGCGACTACCCGTTTGACAACCACAAGGTGCCGTTTAAAACCATGCGCGTCGCGCTCCGCCAGCAAAAAGTCACCAATATGCAATTTGGCGCGCTGGTTAACCTGTTCACCCTCGTTCCGGTACTTAACTTTGTCATCATGCCCGTTGCGGTATGCGGAGCGACGGCCATGTGGGTGGATTGCTATCGCAACCAGCATGCCCTCTGGAAGTAATGCCTGATGAGGTGGCATATGCCGCCTCTTATTCCATACTGATAAGCATTATTTCGCGACAGTATATAGATATGCGAATTCCTTACTTCCGCATAAGGGCTGAGCAGGTATGCTGGAGCGGTTCCCAAAATTCATACAGTTAAGGACAGGCCATGAGTAAGATTTTTGAAGATAACTCGTTGACTATTGGTCATACGCCTCTGGTTCGACTGAACCGTATCGGTAATGGACGCATCCTCGCTAAGGTCGAGTCCCGTAACCCGAGCTTTAGCGTCAAATGCCGCATCGGTGCCAATATGATTTGGGATGCCGAGAAACGCGGCGTACTGAAACCAGGCGTTGAACTGGTTGAGCCGACCAGCGGCAACACGGGTATTGCTCTGGCTTATGTTGCTGCCGCGCGCGGCTACAAGCTGACGCTGACCATGCCGGAAACAATGAGTATCGAACGTCGCAAATTGCTCAAGGCGCTGGGTGCGAACCTGGTGTTGACTGAAGGCGCAAAAGGCATGAAAGGCGCTATCCAGAAAGCAGAAGAAATTGTGGCGAGCGATCCGGCGAAATATCTGCTTCTCCAGCAGTTCAGCAACCCGGCTAACCCGGAAATTCATGAGAAGACCACCGGTCCGGAAATCTGGGAAGATACCGACGGCCAGGTTGACGTCTTTATTGCAGGCGTTGGTACCGGCGGTACGCTGACTGGCGTTAGTCGTTATATTAAAAATACCAAAGGTAAAACCGACCTTATCACCGTAGCGGTAGAGCCGACCGACTCGCCTGTTATCGCGCAGGCGCTGGCGGGCGAAGAGCTCAAGCCGGGTCCGCATAAAATCCAGGGTATCGGCGCAGGCTTTATCCCGGGCAACCTTGATCTGAAGCTGATCGACAAAGTTGTCGCCATCACCAATGAAGAGGCAATCTCTACCGCCCGTCGCCTGATGGAAGAAGAAGGCATTCTGGCAGGCATCTCTTCTGGCGCAGCGGTAGCTGCCGCCCTGAAATTGCAGGAAGACGAAGCCCTCAGCAATAAAAACATTGTCGTGATCCTGCCTTCTTCAGGCGAGCGTTATCTGAGTACCGCGCTGTTTGCCGATCTCTTTACGGAAAAAGAACTGCAACAGTGATGCCAGATTGTTAAATCTGAATAAAAAAGCACCTTCAGGGGTGCTTTTTTGTGGCACAGGTCAAACTTTTACCCCCACTGGCATTGCTTCAACCTGCTGGGTCTGGTATTTAACCAGCAAATTATTTCGATGCGTGAAATTAATCATTGGCACCCTTCGTGTTTGCTGAATCGATTTTACGATTTGGTTAAGCTGCTTTTTTCGCGGCATAATGATTAATGGCGAACGAAACGCGTGCCGCATGGAGATCCTGCCATGCGATTTTCGTCGTTCTGGCAGCCTGTGCTGCGTTCCGTTTACCTCGGCGCTAACAATACAGGCTAAAGTCCGGCCGCCAGGCTAGACTTTAGTTCCACAACACTAAACCTATAAGTTGGGGAAATACAATGTTCCAGCAAGAAGTTACCATTACCGCTCCGAACGGTCTGCATACCCGCCCTGCTGCTCAGTTTGTAAAAGAAGCTAAAGGCTTCGCATCTGAGATCACTGTGACTTCCAACGGCAAAAGCGCCAGCGCGAAAAGCCTGTTCAAGCTGCAAACTCTGGGTCTGACTCAGGGCACTGTTGTGACCATTTCTGCGGAAGGCGAAGACGAGCAGAAAGCAGTTGAACATCTGGTAAAACTGATGGCTGAACTCGAGTAAGTTCCGGGTTCTTATTAAAATCAGTCACAAGTAAGGTAGGGTTATGATTTCAGGCATTTTAGCATCTCCGGGTATCGCCTTTGGTAAAGCACTGCTGCTGAAGGAAGATGAAATTGTCATCGACCGGAAAAAAATTTCTGCCGACAAGGTTTCTCAGGAAGTTGAACGTTTCCTGAGCGGTCGCGCTAAAGCTTCTGCGCAGTTAGAAGCGATTAAGGTGAAAGCCGGCGAAACTTTCGGTGAAGAAAAGGAAGCCATCTTCGAAGGCCACATTATGTTGCTGGAAGATGAAGAGCTGGAGCAGGAAATCATAGCCCTGATTAAAGATAAGCTCGTTACTGCGGATGCCGCAGCGTACGAGGTTATTGAAGGTCAGGCCACCGCGCTGGAAGAACTTGACGATGAATACCTGAAAGAGCGTGCGGCTGACGTGCGCGACATCGGCAAGCGTCTGCTGCGCAATATCCTGGGCCTCGCCATCATCGATTTAAGCGCCATTCAGGATGAAGTCATCCTGGTCGCCGCTGACCTGACCCCGTCGGAAACCGCTCAGCTGAACCTGAAAAAGGTGCTGGGTTTTATCACCGATTTGGGCGGCCGTACTTCTCACACCTCTATCATGGCGCGCTCCCTTGAGCTGCCAGCCATTGTGGGTACCGGCAGCGTCACCTCGCAGGTGAAAAACGACGATTACCTGATTCTCGATGCGGTTAACAACAAAGTTTACGTTAACCCGACTAACGAAGAGATCGAAGCGCTGCGCAATATTCAGTCTCAGGTGGCTGAAGAAAAAGCGGAGCTCGCTAAACTGAAAGACCTGCCGGCTATCACGCTTGACGGCCATCAGGTAGAAGTTTGCGCCAACATCGGCACCGTGCGCGACGTCGCGGGCGCTGAGCGTAACGGTGCAGAAGGCGTAGGTCTTTATCGTACCGAATTCCTGTTCATGGACCGCGACTCCCTGCCTACCGAAGAAGAACAGTTCCAGGCTTATAAAGCCGTGGCTGAAGCTTGCGGTTCTCAGGCGGTAATCGTTCGCACCATGGATATCGGCGGCGACAAAGAGCTGCCGTATATGAACTTCCCGAAAGAAGAGAACCCGTTCCTTGGCTGGCGTGCGATTCGTATCGCTATGGATCGCAAAGAGATCCTGCGCGACCAGCTGCGCGCTATCCTGCGCGCCTCCGCTTTCGGCAAACTGCGCATTATGTTCCCGATGATCATCTCTGTGGAAGAAGTGCGCGCGCTGAAAAAAGAGATCGAAGCGTTCAAACAAGAGCTGCGCGATGAAGGCAAAGCGTTTGACGAAGCGATTGAAATCGGCGTGATGGTTGAAACCCCGGCGGCGGCGACTATCGCCCGTCACCTGGCGAAAGAAGTCGACTTTTTCAGCATCGGCACCAACGATTTGACGCAGTACACTCTGGCGGTTGACCGTGGTAATGATATGATTTCCCACCTCTACCAGCCGATGTCGCCGTCTGTGCTGAACCTGATTAAGCAAGTCATTGACGCATCTCATGCTGAAGGCAAATGGACAGGCATGTGTGGTGAGCTTGCTGGCGATGAACGTGCTACACTTCTTTTGCTGGGGATGGGTCTGGATGAATTCAGTATGAGTGCCATTTCTATCCCGCGCATTAAGAAGATTATTCGTAACACGAACTTCGAAGATGCGAAGGTTTTAGCAGAGCAGGCTCTTGCTCAACCGACAACGGACGAGTTAATGACGCTGGTTAACAAGTTCATTGAAGAAAAAACAATCTGCTAATCCACGAGATGCGGCCCAAATTACTGCTTAGGAGAGAAGGCTAATGGGGTTATTTAGTAAGCTGTTCGGTGACAAAGGCAATAGCGACACCGGAACCATTGAGATCGTTGCTCCACTGTCTGGTGAAATCGTTAACATTGAAGACGTGCCGGATGTAGTGTTCGCAGAGAAGATTGTTGGTGATGGCATCGCTATCAAACCGACCGGCAACAAAATGGTTGCGCCGGTAGATGGCACCATCGGCAAAATCTTTGAAACCAACCATGCGTTCTCTATCGAATCCGATAGCGGAATTGAGCTGTTCGTTCACTTCGGCATCGACACCGTCGAGCTGAAAGGCGAAGGCTTCAAGCGTCTCGCAGAAGAAGGCCAGCGCGTGAAGAAAGGCGATCCGGTTATCGAGTTCGACCTGCCGCTGCTGGAAGAAAAAGCGAAGTCCACGCTGACGCCGGTCGTCATCTCTAACATGGATGAAATTAAAGAGCTGATCAAACTTTCTGGTAGCGTAACCGTTGGCGAAACCCCGGTTATCCGCATCAAAAAGTAATTCATCAGTATGATAAAAACGGCGCCGCGGCGCCGTTTTTTTATGCCTGCCGAACAGTACAGTCCAGGACAGCCGCGTTATATCCCCGCGCCCTGGCTGTAGCTCTCTTCGCCAAACACGCCGGTTGAGAGATAACGATCGCCGCGATCGCAGATAATCGCCACTACCACTGCGCCAGGGTTTGACCGAGCGATACGCAACGCGCCCGCCACCGCGCCGCCGGAACTTACGCCGCAAAAAATGCCTTCTTTACGCGCCAGGGAACGCATGGTGTTTTCCGCCTCAAGCTGGCTGATATCCAGCACCTCATCCACCAGAGAAGCGTTGAAAATTCCCGGCAGATATTCCTGCGGCCAGCGGCGAATACCGGGAATGCTGCTGCCCTCTTCCGGTTGCAGACCGACGATTTTTATCTGGGTTTGCTGCTCGCGCAGGAAGCGGCTTACGCCGGTAATGGTGCCGGTCGTACCCATACTGGAAACAAAGTGGGTAATGCGGCCGTTCGTTTGCCGCCAGATTTCCGGGCCTGTGGTGGTGTAATGCGCATAAGGGTTATCAGGGTTATTAAACTGATCCAGCACCTTGCCTTCGCCGCGTTCGCCCATCGCCTTCGCCAGATCGCGCGCCCCTTCCATCCCCTGTTCACGGCTCACCAGAATTAACTGCGCGCCGTAAGCCTGCATTGCCGCCTTACGCTCCATGCTCATGTTGTCCGGCATCAGCAGCTTCATGCGATAGCCTTTCAGCGCCGCGATCATCGCCAGCGCAATGCCCGTATTGCCGCTGGTCGCTTCAATGAGCGTGTCGCCGGGTTTGATCTCGCCGCGCTTTTCCGCCTCGGTAATCATAGCGAGCGCCGCCCGGTCTTTTACCGACCCCGCCGGGTTGTTGCCTTCGAGCTTGACCCAGATTTCAGCCCCGTTGGTTAACCCGGTTCGTTGCAGCCGCACCAGAGGCGTATTGCCGATAGTCTGTTCTAATGTGTTCACGTTCTGTCTGTCCAAAGCATAAAAAAAGCGGCCACGGGGGCCGCTTGCTCGTCGTGTAAGGCGCTAAGCTATCAGGCTGTCTCAGCCAGAGCAACACTCTGGATCCGCTCGTCGCCGTTATAAAGGCGGGCATGTTGCAGGCCCACATACAGGCGCTCGCCCCGGTGCGGCACATAATCTTCGCGCAACACCACCGTCAGCGGTTCGTCGTACCAGCCGAGCGGCTGCACCACCAGCTGCATATAGTGGCCTTTCGGGCTGGCTTCCAGCACCTGCACCGGCAGCGGAGAATCCAGGCTGGTGCGGCGGCTTACGTCTACTTCCCAGGGACGCAGGAAAAGATCCACCGGCCCCTGATGCGCAGGCGGAAAACCGAGCGGCCAGCGGTGCGCGCCAACGTGGAACTGGCTGCCGCGGATCGTGCCTTTCAGGCGATTAACCTCGCCGAGAAACTCCAGCACGAAGCGCGTAGCGGGTTCGCGCCATACCTGCTCCGGCGCGTCGGCCTGTTCAATATGCCCCTGGCTCATCACCACCACCCGGTCGGCCACTTCCATCGCCTCTTCCTGGTCGTGCGTGACAAAGACGCTGGTGAATTTTAGCTCTTCATGCAGCTCGCGCAGCCAGCGTCGCAGCTCTTTGCGCACCTGGGCGTCCAGCGCGCCGAAAGGCTCATCGAGCAGCAGGATTTGCGGCTCTACCGCCAGCGCGCGAGCCAGCGCCACACGCTGTTTCTGGCCGCCGGAAAGCTGCGCCGGATAGCGGTCAGCCAGATGCGAAAGCTGGACCATTTCCAGCAGCTGCGTCACCTTTTGCTTTATCGTCGCGGCATTGGGGCGCTCGCGGCGCGGCAGAACGGTTAAGCCGAAAGCGATGTTGTCGAACACCGTCATATGGCGAAACAGCGCATAGTGCTGGAACACAAACCCGACCTTACGGTCGCGGGCATGCAGGCGGCTTACGTCGGTGCCGTGAAAGCGAATACGCCCGCTGGTCTGGTGCTCAAGTCCGGCGATAATGCGCAGCAACGTGGTTTTACCAGAGCCGGAAGGCCCCAGCAGCGCTACCATCTGGCCGGAAGGGATATCCAGTGAGATATCATTCAGCACCTGGGTGCGACCAAAAGACTTCTTAATATTGGCAATCTCAATGCTCATGGTTTCCCTCCTGTTGCCCGCGTTTTTCCTGATGATTCAAACGCCACTGCAACGCACTCTTCAAGAACAGGGTCAAAATAGCCATTAACGTCAGCAGGGCGGCGGCGGTAAACGAACCTACCGTGTTGTAATCCTGCTCCAGTAATTCAATTTGCAACGGCAGCGAAAGGGTTTCTCCGCGAATCGAACCGGAAACCACCGACACGGCGCCAAATTCGCCAATGGCGCGCGCGTTCGTCAGCACCACGCCATAGAGCAGCGCCCAGCGGATATTGGGCAACGTCACGCGCCGAAACATCTGCCAGCCGGAAGCGCCCAGCAGAATAGCCGCTTCATCTTCCTGGCTGCCCTGGCTTAGCATCACCGGCACCAGCTCGCGCACCACAAACGGACAGGTGACGAAAATGGTGACCAGCGCCATGCCCGGCCAGGCAAACATAATCTGCATATTGTGCTCGTCCAGCCAGCCGCCAAGCGGGCCGTTGGAGCCGTAAAAGAGCAGGTAAACCAGACCCGCCACGACCGGTGAAACGGCGAAAGGAATATCCAGCAGCGTCAGCAGCAGCTGGCGCCCGCGAAAATCAAAGCGCGTTACCAGCCAGGCGAGCAACGTGCCGAACACCAGGTTTACGGGAACGGTAATAAGCGCAATCAGCACCGTCAGCCAGATGGCGTGCAGCATGTCCGGGTTAGCGATATTCTCCAGCACCGGCATCAGCCCTTTGGAAAAGGCCTGCGCGAAGATATAAATCATCGGCACCAGCAGGATCAGGCAAGAGACCAGGACGCCCGTGCCGATAAGCAGCCATTTGCCCCAGTTCACGCCGGGACGGCCATAATTTTTCACTTCAGTAACTTCAGCCATTAGTGACCTACCACGCGCCGGCCAAAGCGGCTTTGCAGAGTGTTAATCCCAAACAGCAGCAGCAGCGAAGCGGCAAGGATCACCGATGCGATGGCGCTGGCCGCCGGGTAGTCGAACTCCTGCAACCGCACGAAAATCATCAGCGAGGTCACTTCTGTCTTCCAGGCAATATTGCCGGCGATAAAAATGACCGCGCCGAATTCGCCAAGGCTGCGGGTGAAAGAAAGCGCCACGCCCGCCATCAGCGCCGGAGAAAGCTCCGGCAGCACCACTTTACGAAAGCTCTGCCAGCGCGTAGCGCCAAGCGTCTGCGCCGCTTCTTCATATTCCGGGCCTAACTCTTCCAGCACGGGCTGTACGGTACGCACGACAAACGGAATGCTGGTAAACGCCATCGCCACGGCGATGCCAAGCCAGGTGTAGGTGACTTTTATGCCGAAGTGCGCCAGCCATTCGCCGTAAAAACCGTTCACGGAGAAAAGCGAGGCAAGCGTCAGGCCCGCTACCGCCGTCGGCAGCGCGAAAGGCAAATCCATTAGCGCATCCAGCAGCGTGCGTCCGGGAAACTGGTAACGGGTTAAAATCCACGCCATCAGCAGCCCAAACACGCCGTTGAATACTGAAGCCACCGCCGCGGAAAGCAGCGTGACTTTATAAGCCGCCACCACCTGCGGGTTAGTAATCACTTCCCAGTACTGCTCCCAGCTCATCTGAGCGAGCTGCATAATCAGCGCGCTAAGCGGCAGCAGCAAAATCAAACAAACAAACAGCAGGCTGGTGCCAAGGCTTAGGGTAAAGCCCGGCAACACGCGCTTAGAAACTGCAAACATCACTTACGCCCCGCCGCGACCAGCCGGTCAAATTCGCCGCCGCTGTTGAAATGGGTTTTCATCGCCTCCGGCCAGCCGCCGAACTTATCTTCCACACGGAAGAGCTCAGTCTGCGGGAATTTGTCCTTGAGCTTGTCCATAACCTGCGGGTTATTAACACGGTAATAATAATTGGTGATGATTTGCTGCGCCGTCGGGCTGTAGAGGTAATTCAGATACGCCTTCGCCGCTTTTTCGGTACCGTTAGCCTTCACATTTTTATCAACCCAGGCCACCGGAAATTCCGCCAGGATATTGACCTTCGGCACCACGACCTCATAGCCCTCTTTTTCATACTGATTGCGGATGTTATTCACTTCCGACTCAAAGCTAATCAGCACGTCGCCGAGGCCGCGTTCAACGAACGTGGTGGTTGCGCCGCGACCGCCGGTATCAAAAACTTCGACGTTTTTCAGAAACTGCGTCATGAACTGTTCGGTTTTGGCTTTATCGCCGCCGTCTGCTTTATCTGCCGCGCCCCAGGCTGCTAAATAGGTGTAACGAGCATTACCCGACGTCTTTGGGTTCGGGAAAATCAGCTTCACGTCCGGGCGCACCAGGTCGCTCCAGTCGTGGATATTTTTCGGGTTGCCCTTACGCACCAGGAAAGCCATGGTGGAATAAAAAGGCGAGCTGTTGTTCGGCAGGCGGCTCTGCCAGTCCGCCGGGATAAGCTTGCCCTTGTCATGCAGGATCTGCACGTCAGTCACCTGGTTATAAGTTACAACGTCTGCTTTTAAGCCCTGCAAAATGGCCAGCGCCTGCTTGGAGGAGCCCGCATGCGACTGCTTGATGGTGAGCTTATCGCCGTTGCTTTCTTTCGCCCACTGCTGCGCAAAAGGCGGGTTAAGGGCGGCAAACAGCTCGCGGGAGACATCATACGAGCTGTTCAGCAGCTCGGTTGCCTGAGCGTGTCCTGCCATTAACAGAGAGATGGCGATTGCACTCCATGCTTTTTTAGTAAACTTAACGGCCATTGCGCACCCTTATAAATGTGATGACGATCAGGCATCAGTTTATTTATAACGGGTGTTAAAGCTGTAACGCTTTTATATACCGTTTAGCGATTTGCAATTGCGAAAGGATATAAGACGGCGGCGCGCCGGAAAGCCGCGCCGCCTGGGGATCACAGCGAGAAAAGACGCTCCAGTGATGGCGCGAAATAGTAGCCGCCGGTAACAGGACGGGTAAAGCGCAGCATCGCGTCGCGCTTGCCGTCTTTATCACCGAACATGCTCAGCAGCTGCTGTTCAATGTTATAAAGACGCGCGCAATAAGCGCAGAAGTAAAGACCGTGAACGCCGCTCGCCGTGCCGTAAGGCAGGCTCTGGCGCACAATCTTCAGCCCTTTGCCCTCTTCTTTTAAATCAACGCGGGTCAGATGAGAGGTGACCGGGCGGGCGTCGCCGTCTATCTCTTCGTTAGCCGCTTTGGTGCGGCCAATCATCATCTCCTGATCCGGCACGCTCATGCGGTTAAGCTGCTTCAGGTTGTGCTCCCAGCGCTGCACGAAAACATAGCTGCCGCCTGCGTCCACGCCGTCGTTGATGACCGCGACGGCACGACGCGTTTCTTCGCCCGCCGGGTTCTCGGTGCCGTCGACAAAGCCGCTCAGGTCGCGATCTTCCACCCAGCGAAAACCGTGCGTCTCTTCTTCTACTTTCAGCGTGTCGCCAAAGGCCGCCAGCGCGGCCTGGGCAACGGAGAAATTGACGTCATGGCGCAGGGAGAGAATGTGGATCAGCACGTCATGCTGGGTGGCAGGCGCCAGCCCTTTGCCAAGCGGCATAAAGTTTTTCAGCTCTTCAGCGCCGACGCCGTCGCTCAGCTCGCGCCAGAGATCGTGGCCGAAACCGATAACCACCCCAAGGTGGGCTTCCGGGAACTGCGCCTGAAAGGTGGCGACCTTATCAGCTAACGCTTTGCAACCCTGGCGCAGCGCCTCCCGCTCACCCTGCGCTTTCGCTTCCAGCCAGATGGCGGCGCGGCAATGTTCCGGCAAAATGCCGCTTTGTACCTGAGACATCACTCCTCCAGAAAAAACGATGCCACGGGCGTGGCATGAATCGGGCTATTGTACCCGATTTTTCTGCCGGAGCGTTGCGCCAGAGCAAGCGGTTAACGGCGCCAGATAATCTTATGCAACGTCCATTTTTTCAGCGTGTCATCGGCAGGCATCAGGCCTTCCGGGCCGCGCCATTCGCCGGTGAAAACATAGCTCACATGATGGCTGCCCGGCGCCTGGCATTCCACCCCTTCACTGTCGTCGTCCAGCGCTTGTTTGCAGGCGCCATAGGCTTTGTCATACAGATCGCCAAACGGGGTGCCAATCTCAACGCCGCTGTCGGTGGTAATCGCTTTGTCCAGCACATCGATACGGCTGACCGTGCCGTTTTCGCCGTTAACCACAACCGCAAGATTGTCATCTTTCAGCGCTTCGAAATAACGCACCACCGCGCCGCCCTGCGTTTTCATGCCGCTGCGCAGGCGGTAATCGCTTCCCAGCGCGTCGGCGATAGCCTCTTCTTTCAGCGGCGTTTCGGCGGTGATATCGCCAAGCCCGTTTTCCGTGACTTCTGGCGTCGAGCCAAACCAGTTCCAGGGCGCCGCGGCCGACCAGTGTACATTCGATAAAGTCGTGCAGCCCGTCAGCACGAGCGGCAAACCGCAAAGCAGCAAACGCAGATTTTTCATTTTCTCTCCCATCTTAAAAAGTATTCCTTGTTGGAGCGCCGCAAAGGCAAAAAGTGCCGGTTAATCGCCTTGCGTCATAAAACAGGCGCGCAGGCGGGCGTTAAAGCCAAGCCACCAGAGGGCGAAAAAATCGGCCGCCAGCAACGCTGCGGCCGCCGCGCCCGACGCTTCATCGCTCATCAGCATAAACAGCTGCAAGGCCAGCAGCCAGGTTTGCGTTGCGATTAACACCCAGCGCCACGCCCGCCACAATCGCGGGAAACGCTCGCGCCGTCCGCTTAACAGAAAAGCCAGCGCCGCGGGTATGCCGGTCAGCACAAACAGCGCCCAGGTGCGCGCCTGCAACAGTAGCACCGCCCAGAACAGCGCTGGCGGCTTCAGCATTCCTTTGCCATCGTAATCGGAAGGTAAAAACATGTATAAATTCCGGGATCCGCCATCACAAATGGCGGAATTATGTCACCCTGTAAGGGTGCGAAGAAAGCGCTTCGCACGGGATAAACAAAAGGAGATTGATATGAAAAAACGTAGCATTGCGCTGTTATTTGCCGCCGCCGCGCTGACGGCAGCCCCGGCCCTCGCTCAAAAAGGGGGTTTCAGCGGCCCGGATAACACCAACGCCGCAGCCGCTGCCAAAGGCGGCTTCGTAGGCCCGGATGCGGCCAGCACCACGGTGGAACAGGCGAAAAGCCTGCGTGACGACGCATGGGTAGCGCTGGAAGGCAACATTGTGCGTAAGCTAGGCAAAGAACTTTACGAGTTCCGCGACGCCAGCGGCTCCATCAACGTTGAAATCGACGATCACGTCTGGAACGGCGTCACCATTACCCCAAACGACAAAGTGCGTATTGAAGGGGAAGTGGATAAAGACTGGAACTCCGTGGAAATCGACGTGAAGAAAGTGACCAAAGGTTAAGCCTCTCTCACCCGGCCTCGCGCCGGGTGAAAATTAATATTCCTGGTCTTCAATCAGACGTTTGCCAAGGCTTAGCACATCCTGATGTTCATAACCCAGGCGTTCATACATGCCCAACACCAGATCGTTATCTTCGCGGATTTGAATGTTAATTTTCGGACAGCCGCGGGCGATGAGTTTTTTCTCAAGGCGGCTTAACAGCGCATTGGCGATGCCGCGACCGCGAAACTCCGGGTGTACGCCCAGGTAATAGGCCGAGCCGCGATGGCCGTCGTAGCCGCCCATCACCGAACCGACTACTTCTCCGTTCACCTCGGCGACTAAAAACAGGTCCGGATCGTGATTCAGCTTACGCTCAATATCCATCTCCGGATCGTTCCAGGGACGCAGCAGGTCGCACCGCTCCCAAAGGGTAATGACCTCTTCGAAATCTGGCTGGCGAAAAACACGTATCTCCATGGTATTACCCATCTTTTGTGCAATAAAAACAGTGATTATGGCGCTATCGGTCGCAATAGCCAATATGCCCGGCAAAAGTTCGCAAAAAATGGCATACTTCCCTTTCGCCTCGCCTTGAAACGAAAAGTAAAACTTTTCCCGCTACGGAATGTCGTCCCCTGGAGAGCGATACGCTATAACACTGCGGGACCACAAAAACAGAAGTCAGGACGCATGAGCACTATTAAGCCTTTAAAAAAACTCACATCGCGCCGTCAGCTGCTGCTTACGGGCCTCGCAGCCCTGACGGTTACCGGCATTAACAAAGCCCTTGCCAGAGAAGAAAAACCGCTCGCCACCCGCAACAGCCACAGCAAACCGAAAGCGAAAAAAGCGGGCGCGAAGCGCATGGTTATGCTGGACCCAGGCCACGGCGGCATCGATACCGGCGCCATCGGCCATAATGGCTCGAAAGAGAAACATGTGGTGCTGGCGATAGCCAAAAAGGTGCGCGCTATTTTGCGCTCAAAGGGCATAGACGCCCGCTTAACGCGCAGCGACGACACCTTTATTCCCCTTTATGACCGGGTAGAAATCGCTCATAAGCATGGCGCGGATCTCTTTATGTCGATTCACGCCGACGGCTTTACCAGCCCCTCCGCCGCAGGCGCTTCGGTGTTCGCGCTCTCCAACCGCGGCGCGAGTAGCGCCATGGCGAAATACCTCTCCGATCGCGAAAACGCCGCCGATGACGTGGCGGGCAGCAAAGTGAAAAATAAAGATCACTATCTGCAACAGGTGCTGTTCGATCTGGTGCAGACCGACACCATCAAAAACAGCCTCACGCTCGGCTCGCACATTCTGCGACAAATCAAGCCGGTACACCGCCTGCACAGCCGTTCGACTGAACAGGCGGCGTTTGTGGTGCTGAAATCGCCGTCTATCCCTTCGGTGCTGGTGGAAACCTCGTTTATCACCAACCCGGAAGAGGAAAAGCTGCTCGGCACCAATGCGTTTCGCCAGAAAATCGCTACCGCTATCGCCAATGGCGTGATCAGCTATTTCAACTGGTTCGATAACCACAAAGCCCACTCGAAGCGAGGCTAACGAATGCAACCGGATATTCAGACCGTTAAATCCTTCCTGCTCGACTTGCAGGACCGTATCTGCCGGGAGCTCGCGGCTGTCGACGGCACGGCGTTTAGCGAAGACGCCTGGCAGCGCGAGGGCGGCGGCGGCGGTCGCAGCCGGGTGCTGCGGGAGGGCGGCGTGTTCGAACAGGCAGGGGTGAACTTTTCCCACGTACATGGCGACGCCATGCCCGCCTCCGCCACCGCGCACCGCCCGGAGCTTGCCGGGCGCAGCTTTGAAGCAATGGGCGTTTCACTGGTGGTTCACCCGCGCAACCCCTACGTGCCGACAAGCCACGCTAACGTGCGCTTTTTCATCGCCGAAAAGCCAGGCGCCGACCCGGTGTGGTGGTTTGGCGGCGGCTTTGACTTAACGCCTTACTACGGCTTTGAAGAAGACGCCGTACACTGGCACCGCACCGCGCGCGACATTTGCCAGCCTTTTGGCGAGGATGTTTATCCGCGCTATAAAAAGTGGTGCGACGATTACTTTTTCCTCAAGCACCGCAACGAACAGCGCGGCATTGGCGGCCTTTTCTTTGATGACCTGAACGCGCCCGATTTCGACCACTGCTTTAGTTTTATGCAGGCGGTGGGCAACGGGTATCTTGATGCCTATCTGCCCATTGTCGGGCGTCGCAAAGCGCTTGACTGGGGCGAGCGCGAGCGCGACTTCCAGCTCTACCGTCGCGGGCGCTATGTGGAGTTCAACCTGGTGTGGGACCGCGGCACGCTGTTCGGCCTGCAAACCGGCGGGCGCACCGAATCGATTCTGATGTCGATGCCGCCGCTGGTGCGCTGGGAGTATAACTATCAGCCTGAAGAGGGCAGCCCGGAAGCGGCCCTGTACCGCGATTTTCTGCCGGTACGCGACTGGGTGTGATCCTGCCGCGGCGCCGGTGAAATGGCGCCGCTAGTTTTTAAAATGCCCGTTCGCCACCTCTTCTGGCGTGACCACACCGCTGTCCAGCACCCAACCGCTAATCAGCGCGGCGGGGGTGACGTCAAAAGCCGGGTTGTAAACCCGCGCATTTTCTGGCGCCCACTGCACCGCGCCGAAGCTGCCCGCCACGCCCGTCACCTCTGCTGGCGCACGTTGTTCAATCGGGATAGCCGCGCCATCCGGGCAATCCGGGTCGAGGGTCGTTTGCGGCGCGGCGACATAAAACGGAATATGGTGAAACTTCGCCAGCACCGCCAGGCTGTAGGTGCCTATCTTATTAGCCACATCGCCATTCGCCGCGATACGATCCGCGCCAACCCATATCGCATCGACCTGCCCCTGCGCCATCAGGCTCGCCGCCATTGAATCGGTAATCAGTTGATAAGGCACGCCAAGCTCGCCAAGCTCCCATGCCGTTAAGCGACCGCCCTGTAACAGCGGCCGGGTTTCATCCACCCAGACGCTTTTCACTTTCCCTTCGTCAAATGCCTGCGCGATGACGCCAAGGGCGGTGCCCACGCCCGCCGTCGCCAGCCCGCCGGTATTGCAATGGGTCAGCAAACGGCTGCCGGGCTTCACCAGCTGGCTGCCTGCGCGGGCGATACGGTCGCACAGCTCGCGATCTTCCTGCACCAGCCGCACCGCTTCGGCTTCCAGCGCGGCGGCGTAGTTTTCTTGCGCGAGCGCCTGTTGCATACGGCCAAGGTTATTCATCAGGTTGACCGCCGTGGGCCGCGCCGCGCGCAGCGTTTCCAGCGCCTGCGCCAGTTGGTCGCGCGCCATGCCGCGCCCGGCAAGCAACGCCAGCAGCAGGCTTGCGGAAAGGCCGATCAGCGGCGCGCCGCGCACGCGTAAAGCATGAATATGGCCCACCAGCGCTTCCACGCTGTCGGCGGGCAGCCAGTTTTTCTGCTGCGGCAGCGCCTGCTGGTCGAGGATCCAGAGCTTATTGTCCACCACCCGCAGGCTGGTTGTCTGAAGTGTCTGCATGAGTTAAATCCCTGTTGCGTTATTGTGGCGTATTGTGTCAGGATGCAAAACGGATGTATAGACGTCTGAACGGCTTTATAACCTGATTGCATGAGGATATTCGTAATGTCGCACTACCGAACCTTCACAGCCCAGGACGCTGTGGCTTACGCGCAACAGTTTGGCGGTCTCGCGGATCCGTCCAGCCTTGTAGAGGCGCAGGAGGTGGGCGACGGCAACCTCAATCTGGTGTTTAAGATATTCGATGCCGCAGGCGTAAGCCGCATTATTGTTAAGCAGGCGCTGCCCTATGTGCGCTGCGTGGGCGAATCCTGGCCGCTGACCTTAGACCGCGCGCGGCTGGAAGCGCAAACCCTGGTGGCGCACTACCAACATTGCCCGCAGCACACCGTAAAAATCCATCATTACGACGCTGAACTGGCGGTCATGGTGATGGAGGATCTCTCCAGCCACCGCATCTGGCGCGGCGAGCTTATCAAAGGCGTCTATTATCCGCAGGCGGCACGCCAGCTTGGCGAATACCTGGCGCAAACGCTCTTTCACACCAGCGATTTTTACCTGCATCCGCATGAAAAAAAGGCCCAGGTGGCGCGCTTTATCAACCCGGAAATGTGCGAAATCACTGAAGATCTCTTTTTCAACGATCCATACCAAATCCACGAACGTAATAACTATCCGGCGAAGCTGGAAGCGCAAGCGGCAGCCCTGCGGGACGATCCGCAGCTCAAAACCGCCGTTGCCGCGCTGAAGCACCGCTTTTTTTCGCAGGCGGAAGCGTTGCTGCACGGCGATATACACAGCGGCTCGATTTTTGTCGCCGAAGGAAGCCTGAAGGCGATAGACGCCGAATTTGGTTACTTCGGCCCTGTAGGCTTTGATGTGGGCACCGCCATTGGCAACCTGCTGCTGAATTACTGCGGCCTGCCGGGGCAGCTTGGCATCCGCGAAGCCGCCAGCGGTCGCGACCAGCGCCTTGCGGATATTGTCGAGCTGTGGAATACCTTCGCCGAGCGTTTTCAGTCGCTTGCGCGGGAGAAAACCCGCGATGCGGCGCTGGCTTTCCCTGGCTACGCCAGCGAGTTCCTGAAAAAAGTATGGGCCGACGCCATCGGCTTTGCGGGTACGGAGCTTATCCGTCGAAGCGTAGGGCTTTCCCACGTGGCGGATATCGACACCATTCAGGATGAAGAGATGAAACTCTCCTGCCTGCGCCACGCCATTGAGCTTGGCAAAGCGCTGATTGTGCTCGCCCCGCGTATCGACAGCGCCGACGAACTGATCGCCCGCGTACGGCAATACGGTTAAGCGCTCTGCCCTCTCCCCTGGCGGGAGAGGGTCAGGACCAAACGCCAGCGCTATCCCAGATAGTCGATTACCGACAATCCGCCGTTGTAATCGGTGCTGTAGATAATCCCCTGCGCATCGACAAACACGTCGCAGGACTGTATCACCTGCGGGCGGCCAGGCCGCGTATCCATCATTTTCGCCGGCGCGGCGGGCACCAGCGCGCCGGTTTCCACAGGCCGATAAGGGTTGGAGATATCATAGGCTCGCACCCCGGCGTTCTGGTATGTCGCGAAAATCAGCGTTGAGCTAATAAAACTGCCGGGGCGGTTTTCATGCAGGTTATGCGGCCCGAAATGCGCGCCTTTAGCCACGTAATCCGCTTCATCCGGCTGCGGGAACGTTGCGATGCTGACCGGGTTTGACGGCTCGCGGATATCAAACAGCCAGATGTGTTTCTCGCCATCCTCCTGATGGTCGAGCACCGCTTCATCCAGCACGACCAGCAAGTCGCGGTCCGGCAAAGGCAGCGCGGTATGCGTCCCGCCGCCAAACGGCGGGCTCCAGTTGCGATGGCTGATAAGCGTCGGCTGGCTGCGGTCTTTCACGTCCAGAATCGTCAGCCCGCCGTCGCGCCAGCTGCCGTAAGCCGTATCGCCCGCAATAATCGCATGGTGCAACGCATAGCGTTTTCCTTGCGGCCAGTCTGGTTTTTCACCTGCCGCCTCGTTCATGCCCGGCAACCACCAGCGCCCCGCCACTTCGGGTTTACGCGGGTCGGCAAGATCGATAGTCAAAAAGATATAATCGGTAAACCCGTCAATCAGCGCCGAAACATAAGCCCAGCGCCCGCCCACATACCAGATGCGGTGAATGCCGATGCCGCTTAACGATAAAAAACCGATTTCGCGCGGTTTATCGGGCGTGGAAATATCAAACACGCGCAGCCCGGCGCTCCAGCCTCTCTCCTGCACATCGCGCACGGTGTCGCCCACGGAGCGGGTGTAATAGACCTTTTCATCGGCGAAGCGGGCGTCGGCGAACAGGTCGCGAGCGTTAATCACCAGCAGCAGATCGTCGTGCGCCTGCAAATGCACGTTCCAGGTTCCCGGCGGCGCGGGAACAAAACCCACCGCCTTCGGGTTTTTCGGGTCGCGCACGTCCACAATGGAAAACCCCTGCGACACCATATGGCCGATATACGCAAAGCCGCGGTGCACCATCAGCTGCACGCCGTCCGGCCTTCCGCCCTGGTCGCTGTGACCAATCAGCCGCATATTGCGGCTGTAATCGGGACGCGGTAAGTCAGCGGCCATTATTTGTTCTTCGCTTCAAGCGTCGCGAACCACGGCGCGATAAAATCCTCCGTCTGGCCCCAGCCCGGAATGATTTTGCCAAGGCTCGCCACGTTCACCGCCCCGCCCTGGCTTGCCAGCAGCGCCTGCGGAATGGCGGCGGCTTTAAAATCATAGGTGGCAGGGGTCTGCTCGCCCGCAATCTTATTGGCGATAAGGCGCACGTTGGTCGCGCCAATCAGCTTCGGATCGACGGCAACGGTCACTTTCCACGGGCTGGCGGCTTCGCGCATTAACTGCAAATCCTGGTTTGAAACATCAATGCTGTAGAGTTTGATCTCGGTGCGTCCGTTCTCTTTCAGCGCCTTATAAGCCCCCTGGCTAAACGCATCCCAGGCGCCCCAGATAGCGTCAATTTGCCCTTTCGGGTATTTCGCCAGCACCGCGCCCACTTTGTTCGCGGTATCGCCCTGCACGTCGGAAGACACCGCGCCGATAGACTCCAGCTCTTTAATGCCAGGGTTCTGTTTAAGGATGGCCTGATAAGCCGCCTGGCGGCGCTCCATTGGCGGGAAGCCCGCCACCCACAGCTTGATGATGTTCGCCTTGCCGTTGAAATCTTTTACCAGCTGGCCGAAAGAGAGGTTGGTCAGCGAAGCGTCATCCTGCTGGGTTACGGTCACGCCGGGAATATCGCCGTTCACCGCCGTATCGAACACGGAAACCTTAATGCCCGCGTCGACAATACGTTTCACCAGCGCCGTGGAGTACGGGTCGCGCCCCTGGGAGAGAATAATGCCGTCATATTTCTGGCTAATGGCCTGGTTAACGAAATCCTGGAATTTCGCGTCGTCGCCGTTGCTCAGAAAAGTGCTGACCTTAAAGCCCAGCTTTTTGCCTTCCTGAATCGCGCCGGCGACAAACTGCGTGGTGTTATCGTCCGAACCCAGGTTGCGGATAACGGCAATGCGCACCGGCCCGCTATGGTTAGCGATGGCCTCCGGCACTGGCGCAGGCGCGGCGGCAAAACCCGGCAGCGAGGAAAAAAGGCCCAGCGCCAGCAAAGAGAGCGTAAATTTTTTCATTCTGTTTGATTCCCTGTCCTGTGATTAACGGCGCTGGATATAGGTGATGGCAAGCGCTCCAGCAAGCACCAGCCCTTTGATAATGTCCATTGCGTAGTACGGCACCGAAAGCATGACCAGACCGTTGGAGAGCACGCCAAGAATTACCGCGCCGACCAGCGTGCCGAGAGCGTTAGGCTTGCCGCTGCCGGCGAGCGAAAAGCCTATCCATGCCGCCGCAACGGCGTCCATCAGGTAACCGCCGCCCGCATTCACCTGCGAAGAGCCGATGCGCGAAGCGAGCAGAATGCCCCCAAGCCCCGCCAGCAGCGAAGCGATCATATACGCCGCCACTTTATAGCGGGTGGTGCGAATGCCGGAGAGGCGCGCCGCTTCCGGGTTGCCGCCGATGGCGTACATGCGCCGCCCGTGGGTGGTGAGCGAAAGGCCAAGCTGCGCTACCAGCGTCACAATCAGCATAATGATAACGATGGTCGGCACCTGGCCCAGCAGGCCGAACGCTTCCGGGATTGTCCCTTCCGCCATGTCGCCGCTCGGCAGCACCATATTTTCGGTAATCGATCCGCCGAAGCTGTAGGTCATCGCCACACCCTGGATAACAAACAGGCTGGCAAGCGTGGCGAGCATATCGGGAATTTTCAGCACCACGATGAGAAAGACGTTAAACAGCCCCACCAGCGCGCAAAGCAGCAGCGTGATAACAATCGCTTCCGTGGTGCCGAAGCCGTGCCAGACGAAAAGCGAAATCACCAGCGCGTTAGCAAGCGAGGCGGTAGAGCCGACAGAAAGGTCAAACCCGCCCACCGTCAGCGATACCGACACGCCGATAGCAATGACCGTCACAATGGCGATGGAGCGCAAAATATTGATGATGTTAAACGGGTCGAGAAAATTGTCGGAGGCGATGCCGAACAGCGCAATCAGCACCACCACGGTAAGCAGCATCCCCCACTTATAGAAAAATTCAAACAGCTGATGGCGCGCCGACGGCGTCGCCTTAAGGGTTGCGGCTTTGCTCACGCTGGGGTTCCTCCGGTGGAGTAAAGTAATAAGGTTTCTTCGCTGGCCTCGCGTCCGTCCAGCTCCGCCACAATGCGTCCGTCCCAGAGTACGCAGATGCGGTCGCACAGGCCCACCAGCTCGGCAAATTCGCCGGAGGCGTAAATCACGCCTTTGCCTTCGCGGGCCAGCTGGTCGATTAACGTGAAAAGGTCGGTTTTCGCTTTGACGTCCACCCCTTTGGTCGGCTCGTCAAAAATGAATACGCTGGCCTTGCCGCGCAGCCATTTGCCGATAGCCACTTTCTGCTGGTTGCCGCCCGAAAGCCTGCGCAGCGGCTGCGCGGGCCCGGTGGTGCGTACGCCAAGCCGTGCAATGCTTTTAAGCGCCCAGCGCCAGGCTTCGCGGTGGCGAAAAAGGCTTGCGCGAGCGAAGGTGGTGTCCGCGCTGACCGCAAGGTTCATCACCACCGGCTCGTCGATGAAAATCCCCTCTTTGCGCCGCTCTTCAGGAATTAACGCCAGCCCCTGCGCTACTGAGTCCGCCGGGTCGCGCGGCTGCCAGGGTTTGCCGTTCAGCTCGCCTGCGCGCAGCGTACTGGCGCTGGCGCCAAAAAGCGCTTTGCAAAGCTCGGTTTTACCCGCGCCCGCAAGCCCGGCGATGCCGAGGATTTCGCCGCGCTTAAGGCGCAGCGAAATATCGCGCAGCAGGCTTTCGTCATGCAGGCCGTCGATGCGCAACAGCGTTTCATCGCCTGCTGGCGGGCGTTTCGGCGGGTAGATATCCGTTAGCTCATGACCAAGCATTTTTTCCACGATCTGTTCGCCGCTGAGCGCCGCCATCGGGCCGCTCTCAATCAGCTTGCCGTCGCGCAGCACCGTTAAGGTGTCGCAGATGGCTTTCAGCTCATGAATGCGGTGAGAAATAAATACTATGCCGATGCCCTGCGCTTGCAGGCGCTTCACCACAGTAAACAGCCGCTCGCTTTCATGCTGGTCCAGCGGCGCGGTGGGCTCATCGAGAATTAAAAAACGGCAGCGGTGGGAAAGCGCGCGCGCCAGCAAAATTTGCTGTTTTTCGGCAAGCGTGCAGCTTTCAATGCGGCGGTTAACGTCGAGCGTGACGTCCAGCTGCGCCAGCGCCTGCCGGGCCTCGGCGCGAATGGCGCGCCAGCGGTAGTAATGACCAGGCTGCGCCAGATGATCGAGCATGATGTTCTCTGCAATGCTCAGCCCCGGCACCAGCGCCACGTCTACCTCCTGCTGCACCAGATGAATGCCGAGCGCTTTCGCCTCGCGCGGCGAGCGGATAGCGACCGGTTCACTGTCGATCAGGATCTCGCCCTGGTAATCGGGATACGTGCCGCACAGCACGGCCATCAGCGTTGATTTGCCCGCGCCGTTGGCCCCCGTCAGCGCATGAACACCGCCGCCGATGAGCGTGAAATCCACTTTCGTGAGCGCCTGAAACCCGGCGAAAGCAATCGAGATATCGCGCATGTCAAGGCGCGGGGAAACAGGCATGGCGGGGCTCTCCGGGTGGTAATAACGCAATGATTTGCCACTTTTTCACGCAGACGTATCCCTGGCAATGAACGAATCGGCATAAGATAAAGCGAAAAAGCATTAGACGTCCAGATGTCCAGAAGTAACATCAAAATAATTCACGTTCGCGCCGTTTCTCTGGTCATCATGAAAATAATGCAACTTGCGGTCGCGATTTATTCAGACGTCCGGAAGTCTGTTTATGGTAGGGTGAAAGAAAACATAACAAGGACACTTACATGAGCAACACCGATATTCGCGTCGTTCCCGGCCCGGCTAACTATTACTCCCACCCGGGCGCGCTGGCGCGCCTTGCCGATTTCTACACGCCTGAGCAACTTTCCCGCGCTTTCTGGGTATATGGCGAACGCGCTATCGCCGCCGCGCAGCCTTTTCTGCCGCCAGCGTTTAACGCGCCGGGCGCGAAAAAAGCGCTGTTTAAAGGGCATTGCAGCGAAAGCGATGTGGCTCAACTTGCGCAGCAAGCGGGCGACGACCGCGCGGTAGTGATTGGCGTAGGCGGCGGCGCGCTGCTGGATACCGCCAAAGCGCTGGCGCGCCGTCTGGGGTTGCCGGTCGTGGGGATCCCGACTATTGCAGCCACCTGCGCCGCCTGGACGCCGCTCTCGGTCTGGTATAACGACGCGGGCCAGGCGCTGCATTTTGAGATCTTCAACGACGCCAATCACCTGGTGCTGGTGGAGCCGGAAATCATTCTGCGCGCGCCCGTGGAGTATCTGCTGGCGGGCATCGGCGATACGCTTGCCAAATGGTACGAAGCCGTGGTGCTGGCCCCTGCGCCGCAAACGCTGCCGCTGACCGTGCGCCTTGGCATTAACGCCGCGTTAGCGATTCGCGATGTGTTGCTGGAACAGAGCGAGGCGGCGCTGGCGGACCAGCAGCGCGGCGAGCTTAGCCAGGATTTTCGCGACATTGTGGACGCGATTATCGCAGGCGGCGGCATGGTGGGCGGCCTTGGCGAGCGCTATACCCGCGTGGCGGCGGCGCATGCGGTACATAACGGCCTGACCGTGCTGCCGCAAACCGAAAAGTTTCTTCACGGTACAAAAGTGGCCTACGGCATTCTGGTGCAGAGCGCCCTGCTCGGCCAGGATGAGATCCTGACGCAGCTCATCGCTGCTTATCAGCGCTTTAATCTGCCGACCACGCTTGCCGGGCTGGATGTGGATATTCATAACGCGGCGGAGCTTGAAAGCGTTATCGCCCACACGCTGCGCCCGGTGGAGTCGATTCACTACCTGCCGGTGGAACTGACGCCTGCCAGCCTGCGCGCGGCGTTTGAAAAGGTGGAAAGCTTCGCGCGCTAACGAAAAGCACGCGCCGCCATGCCCCTTTCGGCGAAATCTCTGTAGGCTTAAAACCTTGCTGATGCGGCGATAAAACACTATTCGCGCCGCCTCTTTTCTTTAGGTTAATGGGATGGTTTATGGCTTCTGTACACGCTGACAGCGGGGCGTCGTTGCTGGCGCACCGCTCGTTTGTCGCCTTCTGGCTGGCGCGCACCTGCTCCGGCTTTGGCTTCCAGATGTTATCTATCGTGGTGGGCTGGCAAATCTATGCCCTCACCCACAGCGCGTTTTACCTTGGCCTGATAGGCCTGGTGCAATTTCTTCCTTCCATTACGCTTGCGCTCTGGGCAGGCCACGTCGCCGACCAGCGCGACCGCCGCCGCGTGGTGCTGCTTGGACAACTGGTGGAATGGCTGGCTATCGGCGCCCTTACCGCCGTTACGGTGCTGCACCTCGCGGATGTCAAAATTATCCTCGGGCTTATCTTTATCATCTCCGTGGCGAAAGTCATGGAGGCGCCGTCGCTTCAGTCGATGCTGCCCGCGCTGGTGCCGCCCTTTCTGCTGGCGCGCGCCACGGCGGCGAGCGCGGTATCAAGCCAGGCGGCGATGATCATGGGCCCGGCGCTCGGCGGCCTGCTGTATGCGTTCGGGGCGGATGTGGTGTATGGACTCACCGCCGCGCTTTATCTGGTGTCGATAGCCATGGTCAGCCGCCTGCGCTATGAGCAAGCGCCGCCGAAGCGCCAGCCTGCAAGCCTCGCCACGCTGTTCGCCGGAGTGAAGTTTATTCGCGAGCGGCCGGACGTGCTGGGGGTGATATCGCTCGATCTTTTTGCCGTGCTGTTAGGCGGCGCGACGGCGCTGCTGCCGATTTACGCGCACGATATTCTGCATACCGGCCCGTGGGGCCTGGGGCTGCTGCGCGCTGCGCCCGCCGTCGGCGCACTGCTGGTCGGCTTCTGGCTTAGCCGTCATTCGCTTGAAAAAAATGTCGGCATGATTATGTTTCTCTGCGTCGCCGGATTTGGAGTGGCGACGCTTGTGTTCGCGCTCTCAAGCAATCTCTGGCTGTCGCTTATCGCGCTCTTTGCAACGGGCGGTTTCGATATGGTCAGCATGGTTATCCGCGGCGCGCTGGTGCAGCTTGATACGCCAAACGACATGCTGGGGCGCGTCAACGCCGTCAACTCCATTTTCATCAACACCTCAAACCAGCTTGGCGAGTTTGAGTCCGGCATGCTGGCGGCGCTGTTTGGCGCGGTGCCCGCCGCGGCGATTGGCGGCATCGGCACGCTGGTGGTGGTGGGGCTGTGGATGAAACTCTTCCCCTCGCTGCGCAAGCGCCAGCGGCTGGAGGAGCCTAAACCCGACGCAGTGTAATGACCTGACGCCTTCCGCCCGGAAGGCGTTTTTGCGAGACGGCACGAGAAACCTTTCGCTGCCGCTTTCCTCCCGCCCGTTCCCCGTTTAGCGTACTCCATATAAGCAAATCGCTTTCAGATAAAAGCTTATATTCTTATATTTTACTTATACCGCGAAAGCAGATAGAGTGAGGGAACGCAATGGAGATCAGATGGACGAAGCGGGCGTACAAACAACTCAACGCCGTACCGGAAAGCGACAGGCTCGCGCTCTACAAGAAGGTCTCCGCGCTCGCCGCTGAAGATACCCGGCTGGATATTGTAAAACTGGCGGGGCTGAAACCCCGTTACCGGCTGCGGGTGGGGAATTATCGGGTTATCTACGAGCGCGTGGCAGGCGTACCGGTTATCTGCCTCATTCTGGAAGTTAAACGCAGAACCACGACGACTTACCTGAATTAACGGGGGAGCAATATGCTTAACGCACAAATTATTCATGATAAACAGGGCAAACCCGAATATGCGGTCATCCCTTATGATCTCTATCTGTCTATGCTGGCGCAGCTGGAAGATGAAGAGGCGCTGGCGTCATTGCCCTGGGAGTCAGATAGCGAGGATGACGTCGCGCTGCCGCATGAGGTGGTTGGCATTACAGTCGAGCAGAACGTGAGTTTACAGGCCGCCTGGCGTATCTGGCGCGGGCTGTCGCAGCAGGAGGTGGCGGAAAAGCTCGGCATCAGCCAGTCTGCCGTTTCGCAGCTGGAATCGCCTGATTCACGTCCGCAAAAACGTACCCGCGAAAAACTGGCGGCGCTTTATGGCTGCCAGCCGGAGCAACTGATGCAGTACCGCTGACAGGCGCTTAGCAACATTTCGCGCCGCCTTTGCCGCCGTAACGGGCGTCCTGACGCTCGCGGAAAAACGCTTCATACGTCATGGGCGTCTGGTCCGGGTGATTCACCCGCATATGTTCCACGTAGTTGTCGTAATCCGGTACGCCAATCATCATTTTCGCTGCGTGGCCGAGGTATTTTCCGGCTTTAGCAAGGGTGTCGAACATCGTTTTATCCTCAGTCATGGCCTGTCGCCTTTGCGCAAAGCGCAAGCGGCAGGCGTATTGAGCGCGTTAGTCGCCCCGCCTTTCTCATCAATGAAGGGCGGGACGAGGATCAGGTCAACGCGCGCTCAGGTTTAATGCGCGCTTTTCGCCTCGGTGACGATGCGGTCTGCGTTTTCCGGCATCGGCTCGTATGGCGTTTCTCTAGCCGTCGGGCGGCTCTCTTTCAGCGCCTTCATGGCCGTTTTAAGAGAGAAGAGCGCCAGCACCACCACCACAACCATAAAGAAGATAGTTAACCCGGCATCCAGACGGTTATTAAACACCAGCTGGCTCAGCTGCGCTTCGGTGTACTGCGCCGGAATATTACCGCTGTCTATCATCCCCTGGAAGCGGTTGGCAATGGCCAGGAAGCCCACTTTGTTATCCGGGCTGAAGGCTTTTTGCCAGCCCGCCGTCAGCGTACAGATAAGCAGCCAGGCGGTCGGCAGCAGCGCCACCCAGGCATACATCTGGCGCTTCATCTTAAACAGCACAACGGCGCAGAGCATAAGCGCCATGCCCGCCAGCATCTGGTTGGCGATGCCGAAGAGCGGCCACAGGGTGTTGATGCCGCCGAGCGGATCCACCACCCCCTGATGCAGGAAGTACCCCCATGCCAGCACGCAAAGCGCCGTCGCCAGCAGGTTGGCGGGCAGCGATTCGGTCCGTTTGAGATTGGGTGAAATCACCCCCAGCAGATCCTGGAGCATAAAGCGCGCCGCGCGGGTTCCGGCATCCACGGCCGTGAGGATAAACAGCGCCTCAAACAGAATGGCGAAGTGATACCAGAACGAGACGTCCATCAGGCCGCCGAGCGCGCCGTGAAGGATATAAGCCATACCGACGGCGAGCGTCGGCGCGCCGCCTGCGCGGGAAATAATCGTCTGCTCGCCCACTTCGGTGGCGATTTGATTCAGCGTATCCGGCGTTATCTGGAAACCCCAGCCGCTGACGACCTGCGCGGCGGAAGCCACCACATCCGCCGTCCCGGCGGGCGCCAGCACCGCCATCGGGCTGTTCATCGCGAAATAGACGCCGGGATCGATAACGCAGGCAGAAACCAGCGCCATGATGGCGACAAAGGATTCCATCAGCATGCCGCCGTAGCCAATAAAGCAGGCCTGGTTTTCGTTCGCCAGCATCTTCGGCGTGGTGCCGGACGCGATCAGCGCATGGAAGCCAGAGACCGCGCCGCAGGCGATGGTAATAAACAGGAACGGAAAGAGATTGCCGCTCCACACCGGCCCGGTGCCGTCGATAAATTTCGTCATCGCCGGCATGGTGAGCGTTGGCCGCATAATCAGAATGCCGATCGCCAGACCAATAATGGTGCCGATTTTCAAAAAGGTAGAGAGATAGTCGCGCGGCGCCAGCAGCAGCCACACCGGCAAGACCGCCGCCACAAAACCATAACCCACCAGCATCCAGGTCAGCTGCACGCCGGTGAAGTCAAAATAGGGCGCCCAGGTCGGGCTTTCCGCCACCCAGCCGCCGGAAATAATCGCGAACACCAGCATCACCAGGCCGATAACCGACACTTCGCCAATGCGTCCGGGGCGCAGGTAACGGATATAAATCCCCATAAAAATGGCGAGCGGAATGGTAAAGGCGACGGTGTAGGTTCCCCACGGGCTGTGGGTGAGCGCTTTCACCACGATCATCGCCAGCACGGCCAGAATAATCACCATGATCATAAAGCAGGCGACCAGCGCGATAACGCCTGCCGTGTTGCCCATTTCTTCTTTCACCAGCTCGCCAAGCGAGCGTCCGTCGCGACGTGTGGAGACAAAAAGCACCATGAAATCCTGCACCGCGCCGGCAAATACCACGCCCGCCAGGATCCAGAGCATGCCGGGCAGGTAGCCCATCTGCGCCGCCAGCACCGGCCCGACCAGCGGGCCTGCGCCTGCGATAGCGGCAAAATGGTGACCGAACAGCACTTTTTTATCGGTCGGCACATAGTCAAGGCCGTCGTTATGGCGCACGGCGGGCGTCATTCGCGTGGCGTCCACGCTCAGCACCCGTCTGGCGATATAGAGGCCATAAAAACGGTAAGCGATAAGGTAAATGCAGACAGCAGCCACCACTATCCACAGCGCGTTAATCTGCTCGCCGCGGTTAAGCGCGATGTACCCCATAGCGAAAGCCGCCACTACGGAGAGCCCCGGCCAGAGCAGGTATTTCCCTGAATTCGTCATAATCGTTGTCCCTTCAGTGAAGGTAGAGTGAAACAGAGGTGTTACATTTTGTTTCTATATCACGACTATGAATTTAACAACTTAGCTACCAGAGAAACGCGGGGTTGGCAGGGGGATTTGTGTGAGTCTGCTAGCGGGATCACGGGAAAGGGGCAAGGGAAAAACCCTGGTGCCCCGCAAGCAACGCCCGTTTACCCCAGCACCGCCGTACTTAACCGGCTGGTGCAGCAGCGCCTCCCCTGCTCATCGAAAATCACGATTTCCCAGCTCTGACTCTGCCGGCCAAGATGCAGCGGCTGGCAAACGCCGCGCACCGTGCCCTGGGAAACCGCGCGGTGGTGCGTGGCATTCAGCTCTGTCCCCACCACGCACTGTCCGTCGCGGGTGGTGAGATAACCCGCCATCGAACCCAGCGTCTCCGCCAGCGCCGCCGACGCGCCGCCATGCAGCAGACCGAACGGCTGATGCGTGCGGGTATCTACCGGCATTGTCGCTTCAAGCAAGTCGTCGCCAAGACGGGTATAAAGAATGCCAAGATGCGCCACCATAGTGCCTGCGCTGGTAGCGTTAAGCTCCTCCAGCGTCATATGCCGTTTCCAGATCATCTATGCTCCAAGCGTTGAGCCGCCGTCGATAACGATATCCTGCAAGGTAATGTGGCTCGCCTGCGCGGAAGCCAGAAACAGGATAGTGTTCGCAATCTCCTGCGGACGGGCGATTTTGCCAAGCGGAATACCGAGCTTGAACTGCTCTGCAAAGCCGCGGATGCGCTGCTGCTCGGCGTCGTCGCTTTTCCAGAGCGTGCGCTGCATATCGGTATCCGTTGAGCCAGGCGAAACCAGGTTGGCGCGCACGCCGAAAGTCGCCAGCTCCAGCCCCACGGTGAGCGCCAGGCTTTTCAGCGCCGCCTTCGAGGCGCCATAGGCGGACATGCCGATGCGCGGCGTGTGCGCGGCATCGGAGGCGACCGTAACGATAGCCCCGCCCTTCTGCGCGCGAAATTGCGCCATCGTCTGCTGAAAGAAATTAAACGCCCCGCCGACATTCACGGCAAAAGTTTGCTGCCAGTCGGCGGCGGAAAGCGCGTCCGTCGGCCCCATGCGCAGAATGCCTGCGGCATTGACCAGCACGTCGAGACGCGACGTAGTCGCCAGCAACCGCTGGCAGGTTTGGGCCACGGCGGCGGCATCTGCCACATCCAGCGTTTCACGCGCGAAAGGATAATCCTTCTGCTCAAACGCGACATCAAAACCCACCACCGTAGCGCCCGCTTCAACAAACGCCAGCGCAGTGGCATAGCCGATACCTTTGCCTGCGCCGGTCACCCAGACCGTCTGGCCGCTGAAATCGAGCCTCATGCCTGCGGTTCCCGTGAGAGCAGCGCCCACCAGGCGTCCAGCGTCGGGTTTTTCGCCAGCATTACGAAGTCGATGTCGCCATGCGTTTTACGCCAGCGGGCGGCAAGCGCCATCATGCGCACCGAATCCAGGCCATAGTCGATAAGGTTTTCGTCATCTTCCGGCTCATCCGATTCATCCAGCAGCGGCAGGATCAGCGCACGCAGCTCCGCTTTGCTCTGAGGCAGATCGGATGTCGCGGCGATATCGCGGGTCATGACCACGCGCCCGGCGCGGCCTGCGACATATTTCAGCGCCATCAGGTGCTCTTCACGGCTGAAATCCGCCAGCGCGTCCGCCACCATAAAGGGCTTAATGTCACGCATGAAGGCGTCAGTTGCGGTGATCATGCAGCCAATATGCGCGTATACGCCGCAAATGATCAGCTGATCGCGGCCCGACTCTTTCAGCGCCTGTTCCAGCGGCGAGCGGTGAAACGCGCTGTATCGCCACTTCACAAGCACGGTATCGTCGGCGTCAGGGGCCAGCGCATCCACCACTTTCTGTTTATCGGGATGGTTGTTCAGACCGGGGCCCCACATGTCGTTCAGCAGCGCGCGGTCAGCATCGCTCTGGTTATTGGGCTGCGCGGTGTAGTAAACCGGGATGCCATGCTGTTTGCAGAACTGGCGCAGCGCGACAACGTTCGCCACAACCTGCTCGATCATCGGGCAGTTTTCACCCCAGAAGTTGAGAAAATAGTCCTGCATATCATGGATAAGCAGCGCTGCGCGATCTGGCTCAAAGGCCCACTGCACTTTGTTCTGCCCAATATCTGCCGCGGTCGGCAACGCGTAGGCATTCAGTTTTGGAATGGCCATGTTCTCTCCTTATTCAGATGCGGACTGGCGCGCCGCCAGCCACTGACGCAATTGTTTTTTATCCACTTTGCCGACAGGGGTAAGCGGCAGTTCATCGACGCGCTCTACGCGGTCCGGCAGTTTAAAATCGGCAACGCCCAGTTCGCGCAGAAAGCGGCGGATCTCTACCGCCTTAACCGGGCGAGAGGTAACAAGGTAAGCGCAGCTTTTCTCGCCCATCAGGCTGTCATCCATGGAAACCAGCGCCGCGTGGATTATCGCCTCGTGGCTGAGCAGCAGGTTTTCTATCTCTTCCGCCGCGATCTTCTCGCCGCCGCGGTTGATCTGATCTTTCTCGCGGCCCTGCACGGTGATGTAGCCCCGATCGTCAATGGCGATCAGATCGCCGGAGCAGTAAAAACCATTTTTATCAAAGGCCTGGGCGTTATGTTCCGGGCTGTTGTAATAGCCGCGGAAGGTGTAAGGGCCGCGGGTCATTAAGCGCCCTACTTCGCCGCGCGGCAGGGGGTTGCCCTCCGGGTCCGCTACCCAGACTTCATCGTCGGGGCTCATCGGGTAGCCCTGGGTGGTGAAGATGCGCTCATCCGGGTCGTCAAGGCGGGTGTAATTCACAAGCCCCTCCGCCATGCCGAACACCTGCTGCAACTGACAACCGATCTCCGCCGGAATACGCGCGGCGAGGGAATCTGAAAGGCGGGCGCCGCCCACCTGCAACAGCGTCAGCGAGGCGAGTTGCGCATTGCTGCCCCATTCGCTTATGGCCTGTAGCCAGAGGCTGACGGCGGGCGGCACCAGGGCGGTGACGGTAATACGATGCTGTTCGATAAGCGGGAAGCAAAGCGTGGCGCTCGGGTCGCTCGCCATCACCACGCAGCCCTGACCAAAGAAAACGCCAAGGGCACCGGGCGAGCTCATCGGATAGTTATGCGCGGCAGGCAGCGCGCAGAGGTAGCGCGTTTCGCGATCAAAACAGCAAATCTCCACGCTGCGGCGAATGCTGTAGTAGTAGTCGTTATGGGTGCGCGGAATAAGCTTCGGCGTGCCGGTGCTGCCGCCGGAGAGCTGGAAAAAAGCGACTTCGTCCGGCGCGGAGGGCGAGGCAACGAAGTTATCTTCCGGCTCGGCAATCAGGGCTTCGAGGGTTTCATTGCGCAGGGCGATAACGCGCAGAGAAGGCGTTTTCGCCCTCAGCGTCTCCAGGTAAGCGTCATCCTGAAACAGCCCGTGTTCGCGGTCGGCAATCAGCAGCGCCGGGGCAATCTGGCGGGCGTAAGCGTCAAGCTCGGTGCGCTGGTGGCTGAAAAGCGCGTTGACCGACGCCACGCCGATTTTCCACAGCGCGAACAGCGTGATGTAAAACTCCGCCACGTTGCCCAGTTGCACCAGCGCGGTGTCGCCGGTTTTCAGGCCGCGGCGTTGCAGCGCGCCCGCAAGACGGGTCGCGGCTTGCTCCAGTTCGCGATAGCTGAAGCGCCGTTCGCCATCAATAAGCGCCGTCGCTTCGCTGTTGGCGTGGCGGCTCAGGATATCGGTGAGCGGCAGATCCAGCCAGTAGCCTTTTTCACGGTAGCGGGCGGCGAACGCTTCCGGCCAGCGGGAGTAAGGGATGGTCATGCGGGGCTTCCTTAATTCAGTCCAAATACGTTGAGCATGGTGGAGAGCTTGACGCCGGTTTCGCGCCATTCGCTCTGCGGCTCAGATGCGGGCACGATGCCTGCGCCGGCAAAGCAGCGCACGCGATTGCCGTTAAGCTGCGCGCAGCGAATCGTTACGACCCACTCGCCGTTGCCTTCTTCGTCGCACCAGCCGACGATGCCGCCAAACAGCTCGCGGTCGAACGGCTCCAGCCCGGCGATAAGCGTTTTCGCGGCTTCATGAGGGAAGCCGCTCAGGGCGGGCGTAGGGTGCAGCAGGCAGGCGAGCGTCAATGCGTTATCGCGCAAGTCCTGCGTTTCGCCTTCAATAGCGGTAGCAAGATGCCAGAGAGTAGGCGTGGTAATCAGATCCGGCGTTTCCGGCACGCTGAGCAGGCGGCTGCGCGGCGCCAGCACGGTTTTCATCGCCTTAGTGACCAGTTCATGCTCGTGTCGGTCTTTGGCGGAACACAGCAGCTGATTCCCCGCCTCCTTGTCCTGCGCCGGGTCCTGCATGCGACGAGCGGAACCGGCCAGCGGCAGCGAGCTAAAACACTCGCCTGATTTGCGCAGCAGCAGTTCCGGGCTTGCGCCAAGCAGCGCCCCGCCCGCTTCCAGCGGCACGTGGAAATTAAAACTGCCCGGGTTTTGCGCAATAAGCTGCCCGAGCAGCGCGACGCTGTCAGGCGCTTCTTCGGTGGTGATATCAATCAGGCGCGACAGCACGATTTTATCAACACGCGGCGTGGCGGTAAGGGCGGCGGCGCGGGCAACCATCTCCATAAACTGCGGCTGTTCGGGAATAGCCTGTCTGTGAGTGACGCGCAGCGGCTTTTGCGGCTTCGCGAAAGCGCGATAGTGCTGGCGATTGAACGCGCGCCAGGTTTCGGGAATAAACAGCGCCGAAGGTTTGCGCGTATCGAACGGGATGGCGCCTACCACCACAGGCCTTTCAATGCCCCGGGCGCGGGCGGCGGCAAACTGCGCCTGTAATGCTGTCTGGAAAGCGCCATTGCGGTCTGCGCCATCGGCAGCGGGGGTGGTAAGCCTCGCGAAACAGCCGGACGTCGTCAGGCTGCGATAGGGCGACATGAAGAAAAAGCTGTCAGGTGAAAGGGTTGTCATCTCCACTTGCGTTTCCTCAGCCAAAGACGTCTCCATGAACTCCTCCAAACACTGATAAGAGAACTGATAATTGTTATCATTTGTATTTGGTGGCGTAACCTAAGACGAAAAGCCGTTTATGTCAACCAACGCCACATTTTACGCTAAGCGACAAACTTGCATCGCTGCGGCAAATAGTGAAAATGAGAAGCATTACTTACCTTACTTGACAGGATGCCACGCTGTGATCTCTTTCTCTGCCCGACAGGCGTTGCTGCTTTTCAGCGCCCTGGTTTTAGGATTTTCCTCAATTACCCATGCCGCGGAGTGGCCCCGCCAGGTCACCGACAGCCGCGGCGCGCATACGCTTGAAAAAGCGCCGCAGCGTATTGTCTCCACCAGCGTCACCCTCACCGGCTCGCTGCTGGCGCTTGACGCGCCGGTGGTGGCAAGCGGCGCGACCACGCCTGGCAACCGCCTGGCGGACGACCAGGGCTTTTTGCGCCAGTGGGGGGAGATTGCGAAAAAACGCAACGTGCAGCGCCTGTACATTGGCGAGCCGAACGCCGAAGCAGTGGCGGCGCAAATGCCGGATCTTATTCTCATCAGCGCCACCGGCGGCGACTCCGCGCTGGCCCTTTATGACCAGCTCTCCGCCATCGCCCCGACGCTTATCATCAATTACGACGACAAAAGCTGGCAGCAGCTCCTAACGCAGCTTGGGCAGATAACCGGGCGTGAGAAAGAAGCCGAAGCGCGCATCGCCAGCTTTACGCAAAAACTCGCCGAAGCGAAAGCGCACATGAAGCTGCCGCCGCAGCCGGTGAGCGCGTTGGTTTATAACGCCGCCGCCCACGGCGCGAACCTGTTTACGCCGATGTCCGCTCAGGGCCAGCTTTTGCAGCAGTTAGGTTTCACGCTGGCGACGCCGCCTGTAATGCCCGCGCTGAACAGCATGGGCAAACGCCATGATATTGTGCAGCTGGGCGGCGAAAATCTGGCGTCCGGGCTGAACGGCCAGACATTGTTTCTCTTCGCCAGCGATGAAAAAGATGCCGGGGCGCTGACCGGCAACGCCCTGCTCTCTCATCTGCCCGCCGTACAGAACAAGCGCGTTTATGCGCTGGGCTCAGAAACCTTCCGTCTGGATTACTACAGCGCAAGCCTGATACTCGAACGGCTGGCAACGCTGTTTAAAGCGTAAAAAAAGGGGCCGCATGGCCCCTTCTCTTTAGGGTTTTACCGCTTCCGGCGGCGCCTGACGCAGGCGGCGAAGCTCGCTTAACAGCAGCGTAAGCGCAAGGCCCGCTACGGCGAGCGCCAGCCCGCTGACGCTTGCCGAACTCACCGGCGAGAGCGCGACGCCCATGCCGCCGAGCAGCGCCGCGCCAATCGCATCGCCCGTTACGTTCTGTGCAGTCCACAAACCGTTAATGCGCCCGAGCATATGGTCCGGCGTCTGCGTCTGGATAAGCGTGTACTGCACCAGCGAACTGATGCCGCTCAGGTAGCCAAACAGCGCAAGGCAGACAACCCCTAACCCCCAGAACGGCATCAGGCTAAAAATGCCCACCGCCGCAAAAGCCAGCACCGAGGTGAACAGCATAACGCGCCCCGGATGCAGCGAATGCGCCAGCCTGCCGCTGGTGAGCGCGCCAATCGCCGCGCCCAGCGGCACGGCGGCGTAAAGCGCGCCGATTTCACTGCTCGCCATCTGCCAGTGGTTGGCGAGCGCCGGGTAAAGCACGCGCACCGCGCTCGCCATGGTCAGCAGCGCGCCGACAAGCGCAACGCCGCCGACAACCGGGCTTGCCAGTAAAAAACGAAACGCGCTCGCCAGCGCTTTTAAGGGATGCTCACGCTGCATCTGCGGCGCGGGCAGCTTCGGCAGCGTCAACAGCGGCAACAGGGTGATAAAAGTGCCGAGCGCCGCCAGCGCGTAGTTCCAGGATACGCCGCCGCCAGCCAGCAGCAGGCCGCCGATAAGCGGCGAGATAACCGACCCCAGGCGCACCGTCAGCATGGTGATGGCCCCCGCCTGCATCAGATTTTCCCGCCCGACAATCGCAGGCGTGGCGGCCAGCAATGCCGTCACGCCAATCGCGCCGAAAAAGCCATCCCACAAGCCGAGCAGGTAAATGGCGATAAGCGAAGGCGCCGGCAGCATGGCGTTAACCCAAAGCCCGATAAACCCCACGCCGCAGGTGGAGCGCGCCAGCAGGATAAGCTTTTTACGCTCGTGACGATCCGCCAGCACGCCGCCGGTCATCAGGCCGATAAACATCGCCCCGCCGGTCAGCGTGACCGCAAGCCCTACCTGAAAAGAGGAGCCGGTGAGCGTCTGGATCTGCACCGGCACCGCCACGCCGAGCAGCCCCAGCGCGAGGATGGAAATAAAACGCGCCAGGAACACAGCGCGGTAAGCGGGATGGGTTTTCAATAAACTGAGGTTGAGCAACAGCGAATTTCGGTTCATTACAGGGCCTTGAGAGCGAATTTTCCTTACCGATTAACGGGGCGCTCATGCTAACATAGCCTGATAAGAGTGATAATAACTATCATTATCGGTTGTGGGATGTGCGTTATGTCGGCCTCACGGTTTTCAGCGCGGGCTTTCTCCCTGCTGGGCCTTTTCCTTTTTTTGCTGCTGATGGCGGCGTTAAGTTTGTTGGTGGGCGCGAAGGCAATGCCGGTTTCGGTGGTGCTCGACGCGTTAAGCGGTCAGTGCCGAAGCGCGGACTGCACCATTGTGCTGGATGCGCGGCTGCCGCGTACGCTGGCAGGTTTGCTCGCCGGCGGCGCATTAGGCGTGGCGGGCGCGCTGATGCAAACCCTTACCCGTAACCCGCTGGCGGACCCGGGCCTGCTTGGCGTTAACGCCGGCGCAAGCTTCGCGATTGTCATCGGCGCCGCCCTTTGGGGCGCTTCCTCTTCGCTCTCTCTGCTGGGTTTCGCCTTCGGCGGCGCGCTTTTCGCCTCGCTGATTGTCGCCTTTACCGGCAGCGCGGGCGGCGGCCAGCTTAGCCCGGTGCGCCTGACGCTTGCGGGCGTGGCGCTGACCGCCGTGCTGGAAGGCTTTACCAGCGGCGTCTCGCTGCTCAACCCGGTGGTTTACGACCAGCTGCGCTTCTGGCAGGCGGGGTCCCTCGACATTCGCACCCTCGCTACGCTCAAAATCATCGTTCTGCCGGTGCTGGCGGGTATGGCGCTGGCGCTGGGGTTAGGCCGCGCGCTGAACAGCCTGAGCATGGGCAGCGATACCGCGACTGCGCTTGGCAGCCGGGTGGCCCGCACCCAGCTACTCGGCCTGCTGGTGATAACGGTGCTGTGCGGCAGCGCGACGGCGGCGGTCGGCCCCATCGCGTTTATCGGTTTGATGATGCCGCATATGGCGCGCTGGCTGGTGGGGCCGGATCACCGCTGGTCGCTGCCGGTCACGCTGCTTGCCACCCCTGCCCTGCTGCTGCTTGCCGATATTATTGGCCGCCTGATTGTGCCCGGCGAAATGCGCGTTTCAGTGGTAAGCGCGTTTATCGGCGCGCCGGTGCTGATTTATCTGGTGCGCCGCCGTCGCGGCGGGGTGTCGCTATGAACGTCTCGGCGCGCCTGTGGCTGGTCTGCACTCTGTTTCTACTGGTGAGCGGCGCGCTTGCCGTATGGGCGCTGGGCCAGGGCGCTGTTTCGCTGAGCGTGGCGCAGGTAGGGGATGCGCTTTTCGGCAATGCGCCGCCTAACATTTCCCTGATTGTGACGCAGTGGCGTTTGCCGCGTATTGCGATGGCGTTGCTGCTGGGCGCAGCGCTTGGCGTCAGCGGCGCGATTTTCCAGTCGCTGATGCGCAACCCTCTGGGCAGCCCCGACGTGATGGGTTTTAACACCGGCGCCTGGAGCGGCGTGCTGGTAGCCATGGTGCTGTTTGGCCAGCATCAGACGGCCATTGCCGCCGCCGCGATGGCGGGCGGCGTGCTGACTTCGCTTCTCGTCTGGGCGCTTGCCTGGCGCAACGGTATCGATACCTTCCGCTTGATTATTATCGGCATCGGCCTTCGCGCCATGCTGGTGGCGTTCAACACCTGGCTTTTGTTGCAGGCTTCCCTTGAAACAGCGATATCGGCAGGCTTGTGGAATGCCGGTTCGCTGAACGGCCTGACCTGGGGCAAAACCTTTCCTGCCGCGCCGCTGATGATGCTGGCGCTGCTCGCGGCCGCGCTGCTGGTGCGCCGGTTGCGGCTTTTAGAGATGGGCGATGACAGCGCCTGCGCGCTGGGCGTGCCGGTTGAGCGCTCGCGCCTGCTGCTGATGCTGGTCGCCGTTATCTTAACCGCCGCCGCCACGGCGCTGGCCGGACCCATTTCGTTTATCGCGCTGGTGGCGCCGCACATTGCCCGTCGGCTGAGCCGCACGGCGCGCTGGGGGCTTTTCCAGTCGGCGCTTTGCGGCGCTCTGCTGCTACTCGCCGCCGACCTTGGCGCGCAGTATCTTTTTACCCCTTATCAACTGCCGGTGGGCGTGGTCACCGTCAGCCTCGGCGGTATTTACCTTATCGCTTTGTTGATTCAGGAGTCCCGTAAGCGATGAACACCTTAACGCGCCTGCATGGCGATGCCCTTACGCTGGGCTATGGCGATCATGTGGTGGCTGAAAACCTCAGCGTGACGATCCCGGATGGTCAGTTCACCGCTATTATCGGCCCTAACGGCTGCGGCAAATCGACGCTGCTTCGCACCTTAAGCCGCCTGATGAAACCTGCGGCGGGCAGCGTCTGGCTGGATGGCCAGGAGATCCAGCGCTACGCCACGAAAGAGGTTGCGAGGCGCATCGGCCTGCTGGCGCAAAACGCCAGCGCGCCGGGCGACATCACCGTGCAGGAGCTGGTGGCGCGCGGGCGATATCCTCATCAGCCGCTGTTTACCCGCTGGCGTGAAGAAGACGAGCGGGCGGTGCAAAAAGCGATGGCGGCGACGGGCGTGGCTTCCCTTGCGCATCTTGCCGTCGATACCCTTTCCGGCGGCCAGCGGCAGCGGGCGTGGATTGCGATGGTGCTGGCTCAGGAAACCTCCATCATGCTGCTGGACGAGCCGACCACCTGGCTTGATATCAGCCATCAAATTGATTTGCTGGAGCTGTTAAGCGAACTGAACCGCGAGCAGGGCTATACCCTGGCGGCCGTGCTGCACGATCTCAACCAGGCGTGCCGCTACGCCACGCATCTGATTGCCTTACGGGAAGGTAAAATCATCGCCGAGGGGGCGCCAGACGCCATAGTCACCCCGGAGCTTATTGAGGCGATTTACGGCCTGCGCTGCATGATTATCGACGACCCGGTCGCAGGCACGCCGCTGGTGGTGCCGCTGGGGCGGCGGTAGCGCCCTGCCCCATAAAAAAGCCCCGCGCCGTTTGCGGCGCAGGGCTTTTTAGCCATTACCCTTTACAGCGGCTGCGTCTGGGCTTCCACCACCGCCAGCGCCACCATGTTGACGATGCGGCGCACCGAGGCGATAGGCGTTAACACATGCACCGGCTTCGCCACGCCCATCAATACCGGCCCGACGGTCACCCCTTCCGAGCTGGAGACGCGCAGTAAGTTGTAACTAATGCGCGCCGCCTCGACGTTCGGCATGATCAGAATATTGGCGGAGCCTTTGAGCGGGCTGTCCGGCATGCGGTCGTTGCGGATGCTCTCGATTAGCGCCGCGTCGCCGTGCATTTCGCCATCAATCATCAGTTCCGGCGCCCGTTCGCGCACCAGCGCTAAAGTTTCACGCATCTTGCTGGCGGCAGGCGAACTGGAAGAGCCGTAGTTAGAGTGAGAAAGCAGCGCCACCTTCGGCTCAATGCCGAAGCGACGTACGGTTTCCGCCGCCATCACGGTAATTTCCGCCAGCTGTTCCGGCGTCGGATCGTCGTTAACATAGGTATCAGCAATAAACGTGTTGCCGCTTGGCAGCAGCAGCGCATTCATCGCCCCCGCCGCTTTTACCCCCTCGCGATAACCGAAAATTTCGCGAACCACGCCGAAGTGTTCGTGATAATCGCCAATTGTGCCGCAAATCATCGCATCGGCTTCGCCACGATGCACCATGATCGCGCCAATCACCGTGGTATTGCCGATCACCGCCCGCTGCGCCTGTTCCTGGGTGACGCCGCGACGCTTCATGATGGTGTAGTACTCATTCCAGTACTCTTTGAAGCGCGGGTCAGATTCATTATTGACGATTTCAAAATCCACGCCCGGCTGGATTTGCAGGCCCAGCTTCTTCACGCGCATTTCAATGACGCTCGGGCGGCCAATCAGAATCGGCTTCGCAAGGCCGAGGCTTACCAGCTCCTGCGTGGCATGCAGCACGCGCGCCTCTTCCCCCTCCGCCAGAACCACGCGTTTCGGGGCGGTGCGCGCCTGGGAGAAGATCGGCTTCATAAAGAGGTTGGTTTTGTAGACGAACTCGGTGAGCTTGTCTTTATAGGCTTCGAAATCCTCAATCGGGCGCGTCGCCACGCCGGAATCCATCGCCGCTTTCGCCACAGCCGGGGCGATTTTTACGATAAGACGCGGGTCGAACGGTTTCGGGATGATGTAGTCCGGGCCGAAGGAGAGCTCCTGATCGCCATAAGCAGAGGCGACCACTTCGCTTTGCTCGGCGTGGGTCAGTTCTGCAATGGCATGCACTGCGGCAAGTTTCATCTCTTCGTTAATGGCGGTAGCGCCCACATCCAGCGCGCCGCGGAAGATGAACGGGAAGCAGAGCACGTTGTTGACCTGGTTTGGGTAATCTGACCGGCCGGTGCAGATAATGGCGTCGGGGCGCACTTCTTTAGCGAGCGGCGGCAGGATTTCCGGCTCCGGGTTCGCCAGCGCCAGAATCAGCGGCGAATCCGCCATCTGTTTCACCATCTCCTGAGTAAGCACTTTCGGGCCGGAACAGCCGAGGAAAATATCCGCCCCTTCGATCACTTCGCCAAGCGTGCGCTTGCCGTTATCGTCAATGGCGTAAGCGGCTTTGGTTTCCGCCATGTTTTCTTCACGGCCTTTGTAGATAACGCCTTTAGAGTCGCACACCACGATGTTGTGCTTTTGCATGCCAAGCGCCACCAGCAGGTTCATACAGGCGATGGCGGAAGCGCCCGCGCCGGAAACCACCAGCCGTACGTCGGAAATCGTCTTTTTTACCACCCGCAGGCCGTTTAATACCGCAGCGGTGCAGATAATAGCGGTGCCGTGCTGATCGTCGTGGAATACCGGAATATTCATACGCTCGCGCAGCTTTTGCTCAATATAAAAGCACTCCGGCGCTTTGATGTCTTCGAGGTTAATGCCGCCGAAAGTAGGTTCGAGCGCGGCCACCACGTCAATCAGCTTATCCGGATCGTGCTCGTCGACTTCGATATCAAACACGTCGATGCCGGCGAATTTTTTAAACAGCACGCCTTTGCCTTCCATGACCGGCTTACCGGCCAGCGCGCCGATATTGCCAAGACCCAGCACCGCCGTGCCGTTGGAAATCACCGCCACCAGGTTGCCGCGCGCGGTGTACTTATGGGCCGCCAGCGGGTCTGCCGCAATTTCCAGACAGGGCGCCGCGACGCCTGGCGAGTAGGCCAGCGCCAGGTCGCGCTGGGTGGCAAGCGGTTTGGTTGGCGAAACCTGGATTTTCCCGGGCACCGGGAATTCATGAAAATCGAGGGCGCTTTGCTTCAGTTGATCATCCATTTGTTCGATCCTTTTTTATCTGTCTTTCAGTAAGGTCAGAGTGGCGAACCGTCACTGGCACGCCTGAAGAGGCGGATAGTATCGCCCCTTGCGCCGCCGCAAACTTTGAACGCTCCCAAAATTCCCGGCCGTAAGATAAGGAATGTTAGCAATTTATAGCGGTTCTGTTACGTAACGCCGGAAGCAATACCCTGCTCGTCTGCTATGCTTTTTAGTTATGTTCTTTGTGAATTTTTACGGGGCGTGCCAGGAAACGCTCTGTTAAGTATTTGCTTTTCAAGGAGTATCGACAATGAACCAGTTAGACGGCATTAAACAATTCACCACCGTAGTCGCCGACAGCGGCGATATTGAATCTATCCGCCACTATCAACCGCAGGACGCCACCACCAACCCTTCCCTGCTGCTGAAAGCGGCAAGTCTTGAGCATTATCAACACCTTTTTGAAGATGCGCTGGCGTACGGCAAACAGCGCGGCGACACGCAGGAGCAGCAGGTCGCCGAAGCGAGCGACAAGCTGGCGGTCAATGTGGGTGCGGAAATTCTGAAAAGCATTCCGGGCCGCGTTTCTACCGAAGTGGACGCCCGTCTGTCGTTCGATAAACAGAAAAGCATTCAGAAAGCGCGCCGCCTGGTCGAGCTGTATCAGGATCAGGGCGTTGAGAAAGACCGTATATTGATCAAGCTTGCTTCAACGTGGGAAGGCATTCGCGCCGCCGAAGAGCTGGAGAAAGAAGGCATCAAGTGCAACCTGACGCTGCTGTTCTCTTTTGCTCAGGCGCGCGCCTGCGCCGAGGCGGGAGTCTATTTGATCTCCCCGTTCGTTGGGCGCATTTATGACTGGTATAACAGCCGCAAGCCGATGGACCCGTACGTGGTGGATGAAGATCCGGGCGTTAAGTCTGTACGCAATATCTACGACTACTACAAGCAGCACAATTACGAAACCATCGTCATGGGCGCGAGCTTCCGCCGTACCGAACAGATCCTGGCGCTGGCTGGCTGCGACCGCCTGACCATCTCGCCAAACCTGCTGAAAGAGTTGCAGGACAAAGAAGCGTTAGTGGAACGCAAGCTTATTCCGAATAAACAAGGCTACCGCCGTCCGGAACCGATGACCGAAGCGGAATTCCGCTGGGAGCATAACCAGGACGCGATGGCAGTCGAAAAACTGGCTGAAGGAATTCGCCAGTTCGCCGTTGACCAGCGCGCGCTGGAAGATTTGCTCGCCGCCAAACTTTAAACTTTGCCATGGAGTGAACTATGTCACGACAGCAGTTAGCTAACGCCGTTCGCGCCCTGAGTATGGACGCGGTGCAAAAAGCCAAATCCGGCCACCCGGGCGCGCCGATGGGCATGGCGGATATCGCCGAAGTGCTGTGGAATGATTTCCTTAAGCACAACCCGACCAACCCGGCCTGGTATGACCGCGACCGTTTTATTCTCTCTAACGGCCATGCTTCGATGCTGCTTTACAGCCTGCTGCATCTTTCCGGCTACGACCTGCCGATTGATGAGCTGAAAAATTTCCGCCAGCTGCATTCGAAAACCCCGGGGCATCCGGAAATCGGCTATACGCCTGGGGTGGAAACCACTACCGGGCCGCTCGGCCAGGGGCTGGCGAACGCCGTTGGCCTGGCGATTGCCGAACGCACGCTGGCGGCGCAGTTTAACCAGCCGGGTCACGATATTGTCGACCACTTCACCTATGTGTTTATGGGCGACGGCTGCCTGATGGAAGGCATCTCGCACGAGGTCTGTTCACTGGCGGGCACCCTGGGCCTTGGCAAGCTCATTGGCTTCTACGACCACAACGGGATTTCCATCGACGGCGAAACCGAAGGCTGGTTTACCGACGACACCGCAAAACGCTTCGAAGCGTATAACTGGCACGTGGTGCATGAAATTGACGGTCACGATCCCGAGGCGGTTAAACGCGCCATTGAAGAGGCGCAGCGCGTGAAGGATAAACCTTCGCTGATTATCTGCCGCACGGTGATTGGCTTCGGCTCCCCGAACAAAGCAGGTAAAGAGGAGTCGCACGGCGCGGCGCTGGGCGAAGAGGAAGTGGCGCTGACGCGCAAACAGCTGGGCTGGGATTATCCGCCGTTTGAGATCCCGCAGGAGATTTATCAGGCGTGGGACGCCCGTGAAAAAGGCCAGCAGCAGGAAGCGGGCTGGAAAGAAAAATTCGCCGCCTATGAAAAAGCGCACCCCGAGCTGGCGGCGGAATTCAACCGTCGCATGAGCGGCGGGCTGCCGGAAAACTGGGAACAGCTGACGCTGGATTACATTAAGAAATTGCAGGCGGAACCGGCGAAAGTCGCGACCCGCAAAGCTTCCCAGAACGCGCTTAATGCTTATGGCCCTGCCCTGCCGGAGCTGCTTGGCGGTTCAGCGGACCTGGCGCCCAGCAATCTCACCATCTGGTCTGGTTCTAAATCGCTTAAGGAAGACGAAGCGGGTAACTATATCCACTATGGCGTGCGCGAGTTCGGCATGACGGCGATAGCGAACGGCATCGCGCACCACGGCGGCTTTGTGCCTTATACCGCCACCTTCCTGATGTTCGTGGAATATGCCCGTAACGCGGCGCGCATGGCGGCGCTGATGAAAGCGCGCCAGATTATGGTTTATACCCATGATTCCATCGGCCTTGGCGAAGACGGCCCGACCCACCAGGCGGTGGAGCAGCTGGCAAGTTTGCGCCTGACGCCAAACTTCACCAGCTGGCGCCCCTGCGACCAGGTAGAAGCGGCGGTAGCCTGGAAAGCGGCTATTGAGCGGCATAATGGCCCGACGGCGTTGATTCTTTCGCGCCAGAACCTGGCGCAAATGGAACGCACGCCGGAACAGGTCGAGAATATCGCCCGGGGCGGCTACATACTGAAAGAGAGCGACGGCAAGCCGGACGTTATTCTTATCGCCACCGGTTCGGAAGTGGAAATTACCGTTCAGGCGGCGGAACAGCTTACTGCTGAAGGCCATAAAGTCCGCGTCGTTTCGCTGCCTTCGACCGATGTGTTTGAAGATCAGGATGCGGAATACCGCGAATCCGTGCTGCCTTCCGATGTGGAAGCGCGCGTAGCGGTGGAAGCAGGCATTGCTGACTACTGGTACAAGTATGTCGGCCTGAAAGGGGCGATTGTCGGCATGACCGGCTACGGCGAATCCGCGCCAGCGGAAAAACTCTTCCCGTTCTTCGGCTTTACGGTTGAAAACGTGGTAGAGAAAGCCAAAAAGGTTCTTAAGAAGTAAACCGCATGGCGATTCAGCCGCAGGGCTGAATCGCTTTTTTATTTCACGACATTGAGCGGTACGGACGCTTTCTCAATGACTATCTCTTCCTTTGCTTCATCCCATTTCGCCTGCGTCACAATCACCTGACCCGGGCGCTGCGCGTCGCGCGCCACCAGCTCGCGCCCTGTCGCCTCTTCCTGCACGTTACTATTCATTGAAAAAGAAGGGATAGCTTTTACCCACTGCTTTTGCTGAATATCGTAGAGATAAACAACGCTCCAGGCGCTGGTCCACCATTGCGGGTAAACGATGAGGCGGTCGCGGCCGCTGTCGTCAAGCCCGGCAAGCGTTTCTACGCCGCCGCCAATGCAGGAAGGCAGTTTCGCCGGTTTGATCGCCGGGTCGCTGTTCCAGACTTCGCACTCGCAGTCGCCGCTTTCATCGCAAACGCCGCCGGTTACAGGGTCTTTCGCGCTCAGCCAGGCGTAGCTTTTTATCGCGCCATTAAACCGCCCGCCGGCAACCCGGTAATCGTTCTCTTTTTGCTGGTTCGACTCGGTTATCCAGTCGCTCTCTTCATTAATACGCCAGCCCTCTGGCTGTTTGATGACCCTGAGCTGCGCCGGGTAAAAGCGCTGGCTTGCCGTCTCCAGCCCTGCAAGTTTGACAAACGAAACCTGCGCGGCGGGCTGCTCGCCATCAAGCGCATCGATTGTCAGTCTGTTAACGATTTTCTGTGCGTAGCGAGGATATTTTTGTACAAAGGCGCTGTTTTGCTCAGCCACGGCGCTTAACGGCAGGGTTTTGCCGTAAAACCTGACCCGGCTTGCATAAATGGCCGCTGCGGGCTGTGGGTGATTTTTGAGCGCGTTCCACTGTGAGATGAGCGTGTGGATATCCCGTTCATCCTGCGCCGTAAGCGTTGCGCCAGCGCAGGCCAGGGGTAAAAAAAGCAGTAGCGCCGCCGCGCCGCGCATTCCTTTGCTGCTGTAAAACGCCATCGTCTGTCGCCTTTTTCCGGTCTACGTTCGCGAAAATATACGGAAAAATGCGCGGCGGCAAAAGGGCGTTATTTCGTTACCCAAAGAAGCGGCCAGCTGTCAGGGCCGCTCCAGCCGTCACAGCTCGGCTCTTCGGCATAACGCACCAGCCTGAACCGCTGGCCATCGTAGCGCCAACGGGTCGCCACGCCGCAGTCGCCAAGCCCGCGCCCTTTAGCGAGCGTCGCCAGCTCTTTGCTTTTCTCGTTATAGGCGGCATTCATCAGCTCAAGATCCGGGTTGCCGTTCGCGGGCGTGAATGGCAGCCGCAGCCGAACCGGCCGGGAAGAAAAAGGTTTTTTGCGCGACACCAGCCAGGCGAGATCGACGGTGTTATAGGCGCCCGCCTCGCAGCTGATTATCATCAGCGCCTTGTCGTCGCTTAATGCCGAAACGCGCACTTCGCGACGCGCCGGGTCGAGCGAGCACTGGCTGTTGTTCATACGCCAGGCGCCAAAATCGAGCAGATCGTTAAGCTCTTCCTGCGAAAGCGGCGTCGGCGTCGGGTTGGTAATAGCCACTTCTTTTAATGCTGGCGCAGGCGGCACGCTAAGCGGCGGATCGTCGCCCTTTTTTATCCAGGCGGTTTCGCTGCCAACGCGCTTTTGCTGGGCATCGATGAAAATTAAGGATGCCTTCAGCCCGGCAAGAGAAAGCGTGCCCGGCCCGCCCTTGAGGGTAATGGCGGAGGCTTCCTGAACCTGCGCCAGAAACGCGTTAATGGTTGTCGGGTCTTCCGTTATCAGGCGGTTGGGGCCGATACGCCATTTATCGCCTGCCGGGGTAAGGGACATGTCGTCGAGCAGCAGGCGCGGCGCGATGGGCGGCGCTTTGGCGGAGACTTTATTCAGGCTGTTAAGGTTGCCGTAATCGATACGCAACTGCGCGTCGGCGCGTGCGCCTGCGCTGCGGGAAAGGGTCATCACCAGGCCCTGATGTTCGCCGGTGTTGCGGGCCTGGCAAAAATTCTGGTTGTTACAGGTAACTTGCCAGTCAGTAAAACTTTTTTGTACTGACGCCGCATAAGCAGCGGGCGCCAGAAACAGAAAAAGCGCAACAAGCGAAAAAAGGCGAGACGACATGAACGGCACTTATCCTGAACAAAAATGAGACAACTGAGGATTTAAGCGCCTATCTTCATCGTCCGCCCCGGGCGGCTCAATCGGATTTATCGGATTGATTCATTTTAAATACCAGTTTAATTGCCGAGTGAAATCAACCCATTATTCCGCTGGCGTGCAGGTGTTGCAGCAATATCACTGTCTTAGCGTCGCGAATTTCGCCGCTTTTTACTTTCGCCAGCGCGTCGCTAAAAGGCATCTCCAGCACGTCAATCTCTTCGTCTTCCACGCCGCCGCCTGCGTTTGCGCGCTGCGCTTCACTGTATTCGGCAATAAAAAGATGCACAATTTCCGTTACGCCGCCGGGCGACATATAAAGCTCAAACACTTTGGTGGCGTCGCCCACTTCATAACCGGTCTCCTCAACCGCCTCTTTGCGAATGCACACCTCCGGCTCGTCATCGTCAAGCAGTCCGGCGCAGGCTTCAATCAGCATGCCGTCGGCGTTGCCGTTTAACCAGGTGGCGACACGGAACTGACGAATTAACACCACGGTTTGTTTTTCGCGGTTATAGAGCAGAACCGCAGCGCCGTTGCCCCGGTCATACACTTCACGCTTGTGGCGGATAACTTCGCCATCTTTTCGCGTCAGGTCGTAAGTGATATTGCGCAGGATGAAATAGTTTTCGGAGAGGATGGTATCTTTGATAAGCGTAATGTTGAGCGACATCGCAGCTTCCTGTTCAACACGGTCGGGGCGTTTATAGTAAGCCGCTTGAGGGAATTTGTCGCGCTAAGGCCGCGGGAATTCCTCCCCCTGCCGCCGGGGGAGGCGTTATCAAAAACCGTTTTTTACTTGCGCCATATGCGGCAATTTATGCGCAATGCCTTTATGACAGTCAATACAGGTTTGCCCTGCTTTAATCGCCTTGTCATGAAGCTTCGCCGCCACGGTTTTTTGCGCCGTAAGATCCATAAAGTCGAAATTATGGCAGTTGCGGCACTCCTGAGAGTTGTTGTTTTTCATCCGGCGCCATTCGTTTTGCGCCATCGCCAGCCGGTGCTCTTCAAACTTTTTCGGCGTGTCGATAAGCCCGAATGCTTTCGCATACAGCTCCTTGCTGGCCTGAATTTTACGCACCATTTTCGGCGCCCATTCGTGCGGAACATGGCAATCAGGGCATGTGGCGCGCACGCCGCTGCGGTTGCTGTAATGCGCGGTCTGCATATATTCCTGGTAGACGGTATTGCGCATTTCATGACAGCTGATGCAAAACGTCTCGCGGTTGGTCATCTCAAGACCGGTATTAAAACCGCCCCAAAAAATGATGCCGGCGGCAAAGCCTGCAAGCAGCAAAGTGCCGAGCGCAAGGCGGCCTGGCCTGCGCCACCACAGCCACAGGCGTTTAAGCACGCCCGGTTTATGGGAAACGTTCATTGCTCGCCTCACTCACCAAAGCCTTTTGAAGGGGTAAACGTGTTTTCGACAATCGGCGGCGCATCTGTTTGCGGCACGTGGCATTGCAGACAGAAATAGCGGCGCGGCGCTACGCCCGCCAGCACCTTGCCTTCGCTGTCGATAAAATGGGTCGGGCTGACGCGCGGCGCGCCTGTCGTGCGGTAATGTTCCACGCCGTGACATTGCAGGCAGCGGTTGGTGTTGGTGGAAACCTGATAACCGTCCACGCTGTGCGGGATCATGGGCGGCTGGTTGACATAGTTCAGCGCCATACGTCCCTGCTGCTTCGGCATGTGGATAGTGCCTTTCTGCGTGCCGGAAACCTCCGGCGACGCGCTAAAATCCACGCTCCCGGCGGCCCATGCCGCGCCGCCCACCAGCCATATCACCGCTATCGCCCAGCGAAACAGCCCCTTATTCAGGAAAAAGTTCTGCATTATGTTGCTCTCGAATTGCATCCTGTAGTGATTGAGAAAATTGCGCCTGCAAACCGCCTGGTTACGCTGGCCTGCCGCCCCGATTAACCCGAGCGGACAGGCTTGTCAGCGCTACGCTTTTTCAAGCTTCACGGCGCATTTTTTGAAGTCCGTCTCTTTAGAGAGCGGGTCGGTGGCGTCGAGCGTCAGGGCGTTAACCAGCTGCGCAGCGTCGAAAAACGGCATAAAGACCAGCCCCTGGGGCGGGCGGTTGCGGCCCCGGGTTTCAACAATCGATGTCACTTTCCCCCGCCGGGAGATAACGTTCACTTTATCGCCGCGCTTAAGCCCCCGCGCTTTGGCATCCAGCGGATGAATAAAAAGCACCGCTTCAGGGAAAGCCCGGTGCAGCTCTGGCACGCGGCGAGTCATGCTGCCGGTGTGCCAGTGCTCCAGCACGCGGCCCGTGGAGAGCCACAGGTCATAGGTTTTATCCGGCGATTCCGCCGCCGGTTCATACGGGAGCGCGAAGATAACCGCTTTGCCGTCCGGCTTGCCGTAAAAGCTGAAACCCTCGCCGCTTTTCACGTAAGGATCGTGACCCTCGCTGTAGCGCCAGCGGGTTTCCTGACCATTAACCACCGGCCAGCGCAAGCCGCGCGCCTTGTGGTAATCATCAAACGGCGCGAGATCGTGACCATGTCCGCGTCCGAAGCTGGCGTACTCCTCAAACAGCCCTTTTTGCAGGTAAAAACCGCATTCGCGGGATTCATCGTTGAGTTGATCTTCGGCTAATTCGCTCAGGGGGAAGCGGCTTACCGCCGGGCTTGCAAACAGCACCTCGTACAACGTTTTGCCGCGATGCTCCGGCTTTTGCGCCAGCAACGCTTCACTCCATACCTCTTCGGTTTTGAAACGCTTCGCAAAATTCACCAGTTGCCAGAGATCGGATTTCGCCTCGCCCGGCGCGCTCACCTGCTGGCGCCAGAACTGCGTGCGGCGTTCGGCGTTGCCGTAAGCGCCCTCTTTTTCCACCCACATGGCGGTGGGGAGGATCAGATCCGCCGCCAGCGCGCTCACGGTCGGGTAAGGATCGGAAACGATCACGAAGTTGCGCGGATCGCGCCATCCAGGCAGCCTTTCCTCGTTGATGTTCGCCCCGGCCTGCATATTGTTGTTGCACATCACCCAATAGACATTGAGCTTGCCATCTTTTAGCGCCCGGTCCTGGGCCACGGCATGCAAGCCAACCTTCGCCGGGATAGTTCCCGCAGGCAGGTTCCATTTTTGTTCGGCGATTTCGCGATGTTTATCGTTGGTTACCACCATGTCGGCGGGCAGACGGTGCGAGAAGGTGCCCACTTCGCGCGCCGTGCCGCAGGCGGAGGGCTGGCCGGTGAGCGAGAATGGCCCGCAGCCGGGTTTCGAAATTTTGCCGGTCAGCAAATGCAGGTTGTAGCAAAGGTTATTGGCCCACACGCCGCGGCTGTGCTGGTTAAACCCCATGGTCCAGTAAGAGATAACTTTTTTATCAGGGTCGGCGTAGAGCTTCGCGAGCGCTTCGAGTTGATCTTCCGGCACGCCGCTCAGGGCGCTGGTTTTCTCCAGCGTGTAGTCCGAAACGAACGCTTTGTACTCTTCAAAACTCATCGGTTCGGCGGCGTCGGAGCCGGGGTTTTTCGCCGCTTGTTCCAGCGGATGGGTGGGACGAAGACCGTAGCCGATATCGGTAGCGCCGCGTTTGAAATTCACATGCTGGCTGAGAAAGCTTTTATCCACCGCCTCATTCTGGATGATGTAATTGGCGATGTAGTTAAGAATGGCGAGATCGGTTTGCGGCGTGAACACCATGCCGTTATCTGCCAGCTCGAAACTGCGGTGCTCGAAGGTGGAGAGCACCGAAACGTTGACGCTTTCGTCAGAGAGGCGACGGTTAGCAATGCGCGACCAGAGGATCGGATGCATCTCCGCCATGTTGGAGCCCCACAGCACAAAGGCGTCCGCCTGCTCAATATCGTCATAGCAGCCCATCGGCTCATCCATGCCGAAGGTGCGCATAAAGCCGACAACCGCTGAAGCCATACAGTGACGGGCGTTCGGGTCGATGTTATTTGTCCGAAAGCCCGCTTTGAACAGCTTCGCTGCGGCGTATCCTTCCCACACCGTCCACTGGCCGGAACCGAACATGCCGACGGACTCTGGTCCCTTCTCTTTCAGCGCAGCTTTGAATTTTTCTTCCATGACATCGAAGGCCTGCGCCCAGCTCACCGGCGTAAATTCGCCCTCTTTGTCGAACCGCCCTTCTTTCATGCGCAGCAACGGCTGCGTCAGGCGATCCTTGCCGTACATAATTTTGGGCAGGAAATAGCCTTTTACGCAGCTAAGGCCGCGGTTGACCGGCGCATCCGGATCTCCCTGGCTTGCCACCACTTTGCCGTTTTGCGTGCCGACCAGCACGCCGCAGCCGGTGCCGCAAAAGCGGCAGGGCGCTTTGTCCCATTTGATAATTTGCGACTCGCTCGCCGCCGTCCGGGCGAGAGAAGGTAAGCTGATGCCCGCCGCAGCAGCGGCCGCGGCGACGGCGTTAGCTTTCATAAAGCTACGACGACTGAGTTTCATGCTGTTTCCTCACAGGCTTCCTGCTGGTGATAAACCAGCGACACCGCCAGCACGCCTTGCAGCTGACGCGCCGACTCAATACTGGCGAATAGCGCCGCGCTGTCGGCGGCCTCCATGACAACAACTAATTTGCCCCTGGACCCATCCTGCGCCGCTACCTCGCAGCCAGGCAGCGCGCTAAGGTAGTGCGCCACGCGCCCGACATCGCCCGGGCGGGCCTGAACCAGCAAGCCGCAAACGTGCCATTCAGCGTTCATCTGTTCTCTCCAGGCGTAATGCCGACACGGGACAGGCGCGCAGACATTCGCCGCAGGTAGTGCAGTGTTCGGGCGCGATGTGCGGTATAGCGACGCCTGTCGCCAGCGGTGAAAAACGGATCGCCCGCGTGTCGCAGGCGTCCTGGCAACAGCGGCACTCTACGCGTTGCAGGGCAAGGCAATGCGCGTCAAGCGCGAGCTTAAGCCGCCAGGGTGCGGCGCGCTGTTGTGTAAAGATGGGCTGCGGGCAGGCATCGGCGCAGGCATAGCAAAAGGTGCAGCCAGCGCGGGTGAAATCGATCTGCGGAAAACCGCCTTCGCCTGTGCGCAGCACGCTGGTTTCGCATGCATCCAGACAAGCGCCGCAACGGCTGCATAACTCGATGAAATGGCTCTCCGCGCCGCTCCAGGGCGGACGGATCGCCAGCGCTTTTCGACCGGTCAGCAAACCGCGTCTCGACATTTCAACCATTGTTTTCCCTGCTTGCGCTGCGACAGAGGCCGCTGAACTGATTATCCCCGCTTTTTATGCGGCTTTTTTTATGAGGCGTAACATTAAGTTACGCAAAGGTAGCCAGGCATCCCCCTTTAGGGGTAAATGACGATGCAGGATCAAGGTTGTGGCGAGCCAGCCGCCAGTCACCCTTTTCAGAACGGGATAACGCGCTGCTGTAGACAAGACGGCCCGGCAAATCCGCCCTGTTCGTGACAGACCGCAATGATTAGGTGAATAAACGGCGCCACGTTTAGCTGGCGCATTTTCCCCGGCATCGCTTTCTGGTAGGTTGCGCGCACGCTAACTCTGAGGAAACAAAAGGTGATTGTTAAACGCCCGGTCTCAGCAAGCCTGGCCCGCGCCTTTTTATGCATTATTTTGCTTTCGCTGCTGTCCACAGGCGTGGCGCTGCTTACGCTCGCCAGCAGCCTGCGCGACGCCGAAGCGGTGAATATCGCAGGCTCATTGCGCATGCAAAGCTACCGCCTTGGATATGATTTACAGACGAACGATCCGCAGTTGGCCGCTCACCGCCAGCTCTACGCCCAGACGCTCGACTCCCCCGTTTTCCAGCTGTTGCGCCACCGCTGGGTGCCTGCGCAGGTGCAGGAAAGCTACCGCCTGCTGCATGCGCGCTGGCGTGAAATGGATATGCGCCTGGCGCATGGCGATACCGACTGGTACCGGCAAAACATCGCCAGCTATGTCACGCAAATCGACAGCTTCGTTCTGGCTTTGCAGCATTACGCCGAGCGTAAGATGCTGCTGGTGGTCGCTATCTGCCTGCTTGGCTTCGTGGCGATATTACTGCTGGTCTTTTTTACCCTGCGCCGCATTAACCAACAGGTGGCGGCGCCGCTTAGCGCGCTGGTCGAGGCCAGCCGCCGCATTGAACAAGGGCGTTTCGACCACGCGCCGCTGGATACGCGCCTGCCGAATGAAATCGGTCTGCTGGGACGCTCTTTCACCCGCATGTCGGGCGAGCTGCGAAAGCTTTATCGTTCGCTTGAAGAGAGCGTGGCGGAAAAAACCGTTAGTTTGCAGGAAGCAAACCGCATGCTGGAGGTGTTATTTCGCTGCTCGCAAGCGCTAAGCGTCGACGCTATCGATCGCCGCTGCTTTCGCCATATTTTGCAGATTGTCCGTGAGCATGAGCCGGTAACCAGCATAACGCTGTCGGTGGGTGAAAACGGCTTTTTGCAGGAAGGCGAGCCGCAGGCCGGCGCGCCCTGGCAAACGCTGCCTGTCACGATGCAGGAAACCACGCTCGGCGAGCTGCGCTGGCAGGGAAAGCGTGCGGAAAAACCGTCGTTGCAGCTCATGCAGAGCGTCGCGAACATGCTGGGACGGGGGCTTTACTTTAACCAGGCGCAGAAGCATACCCAGCAGCTGTTGTTGATGGAGGAGCGCGCCACTATCGCCCGCGAACTGCACGACTCGCTGGCGCAGGTGCTCTCTTATCTGCGTATTCAACTTACGTTGCTGCGGCGCGCCGTGCCAGCGCAAGACCAGACCGCGCAGCAAATCATCGATGATTTCTCGCGCGCGCTGAAAGACGCTTACCAGCAGCTGCGCGAACTGCTGGCAACGTTTCGCCTGACTCTGCAACAGGCGGATCTCCCCGCTGCGCTGGAAGAGATGATTGAACCATTGCGCGCGCAAACAACGGCGGCTATTCGGCTTGACTGCCGTATGTCCGGGCTGGCGCTGGACGCCCAGCAGCAGGTTCATCTGCTGCAAATAATCCGCGAGGCGGTGCTGAACGCCATTAAACATGCGAACGCCAGGGCGATTTCAGTGAGCTGCGTCAGCGCGCCGGAGGGGCATCATGCGGTATATATTCACGACGATGGCTGCGGTATCGACAGCCTGAAAGAGCCTGAGGGGCACTACGGGCTCAATATTATGCAGGAGCGCGCCGAAAGATTGGGCGGCACGCTCGCTATAAGCCGTCCGGCGACAGGCGGCACGCAGGTAAGCGTGCATTTTACTTCGCTCGCCGGCGTTCAACAGGCAGGGAGGCCTCATAACGATAATGCAGATAACAATTAATACCCTGGAGCACGCAATGTCAGAAAAACCAACCTGTCAGGTGCTGATCGTCGACGACCATCCGCTGATGCGCAGGGGGATCCGGCAACTGCTGGAAACCGACGACTATTTCAGCGTCATTGGCGAGGCCAGCAGCGGCGCGGAAGCCATCGGCCTTGCGAGCCGCCTGTCGCCCGACATTATCCTGCTGGATCTCAATATGAAGGGATTAAGCGGGCTGGATACCCTTAACGGCCTGCGGCGCGACGGCGTGAGCGCGCGCATCATCGTGCTCACCGTTTCAGACGCGCGCAGCGATATTTTCGCGCTGATTGACGCAGGCGCGGACGGCTATTTGCTTAAAGACAGCGACCCGGAAACGTTGCTTGACGCCATTCGCCATAGCGCGGTTCACGGCGCAGCCTTCAGCGAACAGGTGCGCCAGTATCTTGCCCAGCGTAACGATAAAATCAGAAGCGACGATCCTTTCTTGCTGCTGACCGAGCGGGAGCTTGATGTCTTGCAGGAAGTGGCGCGCGGGCTGTCAAATAAGCAGGTTGCCGCCACGTTGCATATTTCCGAAGAGACGGTGAAGGTGCATATCCGTAATCTGCTGCGTAAACTTAACGTGCGCTCGCGTGTGGCGGCCACCGTACTGTTTTTAAACGCCCGTATGCTGTAAGCAGGTGCAGGCTGACATCAGCCTGCAAAAACCGCATGATAATTTACACTTTCTCCTCAATTTCTCCACGTTTGACCCGTCGCTTAACGCTACAGTGATTGCGGCTACCAATAATAACGATGCGAAGTATTAAGAGGTCCTGATCCTGATGGCGAATTTTTTTATCGATCGCCCCATTTTCGCCTGGGTGCTGGCGATCCTGCTTTGTCTTACGGGCACGCTGGCCATTATGTCTTTACCTGTCGAACAATATCCGGAGCTGGCGCCGCCCAACGTTCGCATCACGGCTAACTACCCCGGCGCTTCCGCCCAAACGCTGGAAAACACCGTCACCCAGGTTATTGAGCAGAATATGACGGGGCTCGATAACCTGATGTATATGTTCTCGCAGAGCAGCAGCACGGGCCAGGTTACCGTGACGCTGAGCTTTCTTGCCGGCACTGACCCGGATGAAGCCGTGCAGCAAGTACAAAACCAGCTGCAATCTGCGCTGCGTAAACTCCCTCAGGCGGTGCAAAACCAGGGGGTGACGGTGCGTAAAACGGGCGATACCAATATTCTCACCATCGCGTTTGTTTCCACCGACGGCAGCATGGATAAACAGGATATCGCTGACTATGTGGCGAGTAATATTCAGGACCCGCTTAGCCGCGTAAACGGCGTTGGCGATATTGACGCCTACGGTTCGCAGTACTCTATGCGCATCTGGCTCGACCCAAATAAGCTCACCAGCTTTCAGCTCACCACCCAGGATGTGGTCAGCGCGATTGAATCGCAAAACAGCCAGATAGCCGTCGGCCAGCTTGGCGGCACGCCTTCCGTGGATAACCAGGCGCTTAACGCCACCATTAACGCGCAATCTTTGCTGCAAACGCCGCAGCAGTTTCGCGATATTACGCTGCGTGTAAACCAGGATGGGTCGACCGTCACGCTGGGCCAGGTGGCGACGGTAGAGATGGGTGCGGAAAAGTATGACTATCTGAGCCGCTATAACGGCAACCCGGCTTCCGGGCTGGGGGTCAAGCTGGCATCAGGCGCCAACGAAATGGCGACGGCGAAGCTGGTTCTGGAGCGCCTCGACGAACTGGCGAACTATTTTCCGCACGGGCTGGAATATAAAGTCGCCTATGAGACCACCTCGTTCGTTAAAGCTTCTATTATCGACGTTGTCAAAACGCTGCTGGAAGCGATCCTGCTGGTTTTCCTGGTGATGTATCTCTTCTTGCAAAACTTTCGCGCCACGCTTATCCCCACCATCGCCGTGCCGGTGGTGTTAATGGGCACCTTTTCTGTGCTTTACGCGTTTGGCTATAGCATTAACACGCTTACGATGTTCGCCATGGTGCTGGCGATAGGCTTGCTGGTGGACGACGCCATCGTGGTGGTGGAAAACGTCGAACGCATCATGAGTGAAGAAGGGCTGTCGCCGCGTGAAGCGACCCGGAAATCCATGGGTCAGATCCAGGGAGCGCTGGTCGGCATCGCCATGGTTCTTTCAGCGGTATTTATCCCCATGGCGTTCTTTGGCGGCACCACCGGCGCTATCTATCGCCAGTTTTCCATCACCATTGTTTCGGCGATGGTGCTTTCGGTGCTGGTGGCGATGATCCTCACCCCTGCCCTGTGCGCCACGCTTCTCAAGCCGCTGCATAAAGGCGAACAGCATGGTCAGCGCGGCTTTTTCGGCTGGTTTAACCGCGTATTCAACCGCAACGCCGACCGTTACGAAAAAGGCGTGGCGAAGATCCTTCACCGCAGCCTGCGCTGGGTTTTGATCTACGGATTGCTGCTGGTGGGTATGGTGGTGCTCTTTTTACGCCTGCCGACCTCGTTTTTGCCGCAGGAAGACCGGGGAATGTTCATTACTTCCGTCCAGTTGCCAAGCGGCTCCACTCAGCAGCAGACGCTGAAAGTGGTGCAGAAGGTAGAGCACTATTTTTTCACGAAAGAGAAAGAGAATGTCACTTCGGTGTTCGCGACCGTGGGTTCAGGCCCCGGCGGCAACGGCCAGAACGTGGCGCGTATGTTTATCCGCCTGAAAGACTGGGAAGCCCGCGACCCGGACACCGGCAGCGCGGACGCTATTATTGAACGCGCCACAAAAGCTTTCCGCAGCATTAACGAAGCGCGCGTATTCGCCAACAGCCCGCCCGCTATTAGCGGCCTCGGCAGCTCCGCAGGTTTTGATATGGAGTTGCAGGATCATGCCGGCGCAGGCCACGACGCATTAATGCAAGCCCGCGATCAACTGCTGGAGATGGCCGGAAAGAACCCGCAGCTCACCCGCGTACGCCACAACGGCCTGGACGACAGCCCACAGTTGCAGATTGATATCGATCAGCGCAAAGCGCAGGCGCTCGGCGTCGCTATCGACGATATTAACGACACGCTGCAAACCGCCTGGGGTTCAAGCTACGTCAACGACTTTATGGATCGCGGGCGCGTGAAAAAAGTGTATGTGCAGTCTGAGGCGAAATTCCGCATGCTGCCGTCCGATATTAACCAGTGGTATGTGCGCAACAGCGAAGGCGGCATGGTGCCCTTCTCCGCCTTTGCCACCTCGCGCTGGGAAACGGGCTCGCCGCGCCTTGAACGCTACAACGGCTATTCGGCGCTGGAGATTGTCGGCGAAGCCGCCCCCGGCGTCAGCACGGGTACGGCGATGGAGATCATGGAAAATCTGGTGCGCCAACTGCCGGGCGGTTTTGGTTTAGAGTGGACGGCCATGTCTTATCAGGAACGTCTCTCCGGCGCGCAGGCGCCTGCCCTGTATGCCATTTCGCTGCTGGTGGTTTTTCTGTGCCTCGCAGCCTTGTATGAAAGCTGGTCGGTGCCTTTCTCCGTCATGCTGGTGGTGCCGCTCGGGGTCATTGGCGCACTGCTCGCCACCTGGATGCGCGGGCTTGAGAACGACGTCTATTTCCAGGTAGGGCTACTGACGGTAATAGGTCTTTCGGCGAAAAACGCCATTCTGATAGTGGAATTCGCCAATGAAATGAACAGCAAAGGGCAAGAGTTGCTTTCCGCCACGCTTGAGGCGTGTCGCCAGCGTCTGCGCCCTATTTTGATGACCTCGCTGGCGTTTATTTTTGGCGTGTTGCCGATGGCCACCAGCAGCGGCGCGGGGTCGGCGAGCCAGCATGCGGTAGGTACTGGCGTAATGGGCGGGATGATTTCCGCCACCGTGCTGGCTATCTTCTTCGTTCCGCTGTTCTTTGTGCTGGTGCGTCGACGCTTTCCGTTGCGCCCGGCCCACGATGCGTAAGGCAATAAAAAGGCGACCTTTTCGGGTCGCCTTTTCTGTCGGTTTTTTTATGGCGATAACGTCGCCATTATTATTCTGTAATTTTACGTGCTTATTGCATTCGCTGGATGTTATTTACGAAGCATAGCTTCAATAAAATCTTTCCAGTTCCCCAGTTCGTGTTCAATCATAACAACCTCTCTTATTATTGTTGCTATATTACAAAATCTGCCGCTGCGTGTGAAGAGAATTTAATCAATCGCTTTGATTACTCCTGCTGATGATTCGCCGCCCTGAACCTACTATGCCTAATATCGCTGTGGCATAATGTGACGCTTAGCAATATTCAGCAACATTTACCCGTTGCGCTACAGCCGTTGTCCGCTCTGGGATGACGCGTAAATCCTGCCAAAAAATGAAACCTAAGCCGGTTTATGAAGACGCTTCTTCATTACCTGCTTAATAAGCAACTTTATTAATTTATTTGAAACTTACTTAGCAACCTGATTAATTCTGAAATTTAATTTAAGGCATTACTGATAAGCCTGGTGGGGGAATGAACCACTGACAAGATGAGATTTTATTCAATTTGTATCAAGGTGGTTATATTTGTTACACGGCTTCGCCCAAATTGCGTTATATTTAGCGTGCTATGGTTTATTTTGGTATTTGTTCTAATTATTTGTTTAAGTAGCACCCATAAAGACAAAAGGATTCATGCATGACGATTATGTACGGCATAAAAAACTGCGATACCATCAAAAAAGCGCGCCGCTGGCTGGAAGCTCATCAGCTTGACTATCGTTTTCATGACTACCGCGCCGACGGGATTGATGCAGCGTTGTTGCATAAATTTATCGACGAGCTGGGCTGGGAAGCGCTGCTTAATACGCGCGGCACTACGTGGCGCAAGCTTGATGAATCGCGCCGCGCCGCAGTGACAGATGCCAACGCCGCTGCCGAACTGATGCTGGAAATGCCATCAATTATAAAACGACCGTTGCTCTGCGCGCCCGGTAAGCCTATGCTGCTGGGTTTCAGCGAATCCACCTATCAGCAGTATTTCAATGAGGTCCAGTAATATGTCTTGCCCGGTAATTGAGCTGACGCAGCAGCTTATTCGTCGTCCCTCCCTGAGTCCTGATGACGCTGGCTGCCAGGCGCTGCTTATCGAACGTCTGCGCGCCATCGGTTTCACGGTCGAGCGTATGGACTTCGGCGACACGCAGAATTTCTGGGCGTGGCGCGGCAAGGGCGAGACGCTGGCGTTTGCCGGGCATACCGATGTGGTGCCCGCAGGCGACGCCGACCGCTGGATCAACCCGCCTTTCGAGCCAACCATTCGCGACGGCATGCTGTTTGGCCGCGGCGCGGCGGATATGAAAGGCTCGCTTGCGGCGATGGTCGTGGCGGCAGAGCGTTTTGTCGCGCAGTATCCTGACCATCGCGGTCGCCTGGCTTTTTTAATCACCTCTGATGAAGAGGCCAGCGCGGCTAACGGCACCGTTAAAGTCGTGGAAGCTTTAATGGCGCGTAACGAGCGGCTGGATTATTGCCTGGTGGGCGAACCTTCCAGTAGCGAAGTGGTTGGCGACGTCGTTAAAAATGGCCGTCGCGGATCGCTGACCTGCAACCTGACCGTGCATGGCGTGCAGGGGCATGTCGCTTATCCGCACCTGGCGGATAACCCGGTGCACCGCGCCGCGCCCATGCTTAACGAGCTGGTTGCTATCGAGTGGGATCAGGGCAACGCCTATTTCCCGCCGACCAGCATGCAAATCGCTAATATTAAAGCCGGCACCGGCAGCAATAACGTGATCCCCGGCGATCTGTTCGTCCAGTTCAATTTCCGTTTCAGCACGCAGGTGACGGCGGAAATCATTCAGCAACGCGTACAGGCGCTGCTGGATAAATATCAGCTGCGTTATACCCTGGACTGGTGGCTTTCCGGCCAGCCGTTCTTAACGGACCGCGGCAAGCTGGTGGATGCGGTAGTGAACGCCGTTCACCACTATAATGAAATAAAACCGCAGTTGCTCACCACGGGCGGTACGTCCGATGGGCGTTTTATCGCCCGTATGGGGGCGCAGGTCGTGGAACTCGGTCCGGTCAACGCCACCATTCATAAAATTAACGAATGCGTGAAGGCTTCGGACCTGCAACTGCTGGCTCGTATGTATCAACGCGTGATGGAGCAGCTTGTCGCCTGACAGGCCTCCGACAAAGAGGGTAGCGCATGGAATGGCTTTCTAAATACTGGTGGGTGCTGGTACTGGTTTTTCTGCTCGGCGTCCTGCTGAATGTGATTAAAGACTTAAAACGGGTCGACCATAAAAAGTTTATGGATAACCGCCCGGAACTTCCCCCGCATCGCGATTTCAACGACAAGTGGGACGATGAAGACGACTGGCCGAAGAAGAAGTAATGCCGCTCGTAAACGTAAAAGGCAAGCCTGAGGCTTGCCTTTTTGTTTGTCTGAGGGTGAAGCCTCAGAACAGTTCGATAATATCGTCGTCTTTCGGTTTGCCGCCGCTTAGCGCCTCGTCGAAATAGTGCTTCGGCACCGTATAGCGCAGGTGATCAAGCGCCAGCTGCATGCTGCGGTTATCAATAGCGTGTCCCAGGTCTTCAACGATATCCAGCGTCACGTCGCCGCCTGCGCGAACAAGCGCCTCTTCGGCGGCCTGCGCGTGGCGAGCCTCAATCACCGGATCTTCCTCACCGTGAATGAGGTGCACGGTCGTCGCGGTGGACGCCGTCTGCGGAAGCTGGGCGAAACGACCATTAAAGGCGATAACCCGGGCGGCCAGTCCCGGCTGCGCCTTGATCCCCTCCAGCACCATAATCGCGCCCTGCGAAAAACCGATAAGCGCCGTGGCGCTGGGATCGACGCCGCTATGCTCCTGCCAGTAACGCACTACGCTGATAAACGTAGGCATAACAGCATCTATCCTCTGCTGGCGGTTCTCTTCGGTAACATCCTGCACTGAAAACCACTCGCGCCCTGGCGCAGGCCCACTCGCGGACGGCCCGCCGATGCTGACCACCAGCGCGTCGGGAAAGAGCGGCGCAAAGTAGCTGCCAATCTCGCCCATAGAGACCGGGTTGTCGCCCACGCCGTGAAACAGCAGCAGCAACTGTTTCGCCAGAGCCAGAGGGCGTTGCACGATAAAATGTTCGGGTTTCATGGCGGTCTCCTTAGTTAACAGAAGGCAGTTTACGCCTGGCAGAGTGAATGACCATGCCATTTAACTGAATGAGTTAGTGGAAAAATTGCAATTGCAAAACCCACTCTTTGAGCGCTTGCGCGCGCGTGGCATCAAGCGAGGCGAGCGCAAGCGCCGCCTCCTGTCGCTGTACCGCCAGCAGCGCTTTACGTCCGGAAAGCCGCAAGTGCTGACACAGTATGTTGATAGCCAACCGCTTTTCCAGACGTCCCCGCAGCGCCGACAAGGGCAGCGCGCTGGCGAGCAACAAACGGTGCAGGCACCCTATGGAGGTTTCCAGCGGTCGATGGCCCCAGGCGAAACCGGCGAGCTCTCGCCAGTCGTTATCATTAAGGGTAGACGCTTTACCGCTGACAGGCAGTATCTCCTCCACCCAGGGTTGTAGCCAGTCGCCGTCCCGTTGCAGCCGCTGATGCGCCAGACGGACAAGCGCTTCGCCCTGCGGCGTAAGCGCCAGCAACGCCATCGCCGTGTAGCAACCGCTGCTGGCTTCACGGTGGCTGCCAAAGCGCGCCAACGTAAAGCCGCATGCCTGCCAGAAGCGCCAAAGCTCAGGCGTATAGCCAAAACTTACCGACAGATAGTCGCAGGCAGGCAAATGGCGGCGGGCAAACGTCACCAGCGCCTGACCCGTTCCTTCGCGCTGGCGAGAAGGATGAACGGCGATGCGGCTGATGCGCCAGCCCTTCAGCGTCGCCGCCAGCGGATCGCCGCCATGCGCGGCAAGCGACTGCGCAACAAGATTCCCGCGGGGGCGGCGAAAACCGGCCCATACCGCCTGGCTGAGCGCTTCGCTTAACCCGCCCTCCTTCACAAGCCACAGCGCGCCCACGGTTTTTTCTGCCGTTTCCGCAGCGATAAACCGCTGGCCTGGCGCATCCATCATCCGTCGTAAATCAAGCGGCGATGTGCGGTAATGGGCGCCGGAAAGCAGACGATAAAGCGCTGCCGCCCGTTCAGGTTGCTGCCGCCACACGCTTTGATCCAGTGTCTGGATGCTCACCTCTCCCTGCGGCGCATTGCTGAAATCGTCGTCTTCAAACAGCAAAGCGCTGTCAATAAACTGCTCCAGCGGATCGCCCGCCGCCCAGCGCACTGGCATGCTCAACGCAAACTGGCGCAGATGCGGCACCGAAGCGCAAAACTTCAGAAGAAATCCGCGTCCCGTGCCTTCATAGCCCTGTATCGTGGTGGTGAGCAGAACCCGGGGAAAACTGCGGATAAGCTTACGCAGCACGGGGCCTGGCAACGCTGCGGCTTCGTCGATGATAAGCCAGTCGGCCTGAAGCGCAGGCAGGGCCGCGAGCAGCGCATCCGGCGCGACAAACTCAAACGCGTCGCCTGCGTGAGCGGCAATCACGTCCGTTGCGGCGCGGGAAGGCGCCGTGACAAGCCCCGCCCCTTCGAACCGCGCCAGCAACATGCCTGCCAGCGCCGACTTACCGCGTCCGCGGGGCGCTGTGATAACCGCTACGCCCGAATTCATCGCCAGCAGTTCCGCCAGGATATTTTCCTGCTCCCGGTGCGGCGCGCCGCAGGCGGGCTGCCAGCGCGGGCGTGGAGAGAAAGAGGTCTGTTTTAAAGGGCTGTCCTGACGCCAGCAGAGGCTCTCCGGGTCGCTTGCGATCGTCTGTTGCAGATGGCGAATAAAATGGGGCGTGGCGATGGGCCGGGCGCTGTCGCTCCAGCGAATGGCGTCGCAGTCTGGTTGCTGCGGCCAGCGTATCCAGTCGGGCGCGAGCAGCAACAGCCAGCTTCCCGCTTTGAGCGTGCCTGCCAGCACCGCCAGCGCTTCGGCGTCGAAACCGCTGCGGGCGTCGAACACCGCGTGGAGAAATTCCTGGCCCAGCAGCGTACGGACTGCCGCTGGCGCGCAGTTTACCGGCAACAGCGGCGCATCGCCTACCCAGAGCCAGTCTCCGGGCAGCTGGCGGGCAAGCATCAGACTCTGCTCTTCGCACCAGGCGTTATCGCCGCTGATGACCAACAAACGGCGAATACCGTTTGCTGCCATGTCGTCTGCGGCGCGGATCAGGTACTCCATAAGGCGTCCTTGCGGTTAATGGCGTGAATTAAAGGCTTTTGCCGAAGGTATTGCACTGCTTCGGATCACCGCTGTCGAAGCCGCGCTTAAACCAGCTGTAGCGCTGTTCGGAAGTACCGTGCGTAAAGCTGTCCGGCACTACGCGCCCCTGGCTTTGCTGCTGAAGGCGGTCGTCGCCAATGGCCTGAGCGGCGTTCAGCGCTTCCTGGATATCTCCTGCTTCCAGCACGCCCTGCTGCTGCATGCTGTGGCCCCAGACGCCTGCGAAGCAGTCAGCCTGTAATTCCATGCGCACAGAAAGATGGTTAACTTCGGTCTGTGAGGCGTTCTGCTGCATTTGACGAACCTTCGGCTCAATGCCCAGCAGTTTCTGCACATGGTGGCCCACTTCATGAGCGATAACGTAACCCTGCGCGAAATCGCCGTCAGCGCCGAGCTTGTTTTTCATTTCGTCATAGAAAGAGAGATCGATATAGACCGTGCTGTCCGCCGGGCAGTAGAACGGCCCCATCACAGACTGGCCCGTGCCGCAGCCGGTGCGCGTGGCGCCGCGATACATCACCAGTTTAGGTTGCTGATAGCTGTGGCCCATCTGCTCAAACAGTTGCCCCCAGGTATCTTCGGTGGTGGCAAGGATAACGGAGGTAAACTTCGCTGCTTCGTCTTCATCCGGGCTGATAGAGCGGGTCTGGGTTTGTTGCGTCAACGGCTGGCCGCCGGTAATCAGCGAGGTGAGATCCACGCCGTAATACCCTGCCACCACAACGATAACCAGCAGGACGATGCCGCCTTTGCCGCCCGGCAAGCGGAACCCGCCGCCGCCCATCATCGGACCGCCGGACTGTCTTCTTCTGTCTTCTACATTGTCGCTTTCGCGACGCCCCTGCCAACGCATAGCGTTCTCCTTGCTGCTAATTAAGTAATAAGGAGATCGTAGGTGGTTAATGAGAGGATTACCATAAGAAAGCGGGTACAGCATGCCGGGAGAAGATACGTTGACTCCCGGCAGAGAGGAAAACGATTGCCAGCTTAGTCCAGGTTAACGCCCAGACGACGTGCGACTTCTTCGTAAGCTTCGATAAGCCCGCCCAGGCTCTGGCGGAAGCGGTCTTTGTCCATCTTGTCCATCGTCTCTTTGTCCCACAGACGGGCGCCATCGGGTGAAAACTCATCGCCCAGCACCACTTCGCCTTTATAAAGCCCGAACTCCAGCTTGAAGTCGACGAGAATGAGGCCCGCGTCGTCAAACAGCTTTTTCAGCACGTCATTGGCTTTGTAAGTGAGTTCTTTCATGCGCGCCAGATTTTCTTTGCTCACCCAGCCGAAAGTTTCGCAGTAAGACTCGTTTACCATCGGGTCGTGCATGGCGTCGTTTTTTAAGAAAAGATCGAACAGCGGCGGCGTGAGCTCGATACCTTCTTCAATACCCAGACGCTTAACCAGCGAACCCGCGGCGCGGTTACGGATAACACATTCGACCGGCACCATTTCCAGCTTCTTCACCAGCGATTCGGTATCGGAGAGCAGGCGCTCCATCTGCGTTGGAATACCCGCATCGGCAAGCTTCGTCATGATGAAGTGGTTAAACTTGTTATTCACCATGCCTTTGCGGTCAAACTGTTCAATACGCGCGCCGTCTCCTGCTGACGTATCATTGCGGAATTCGAGCACCAACAGATCCGGATTTTCCGTGCTGTATACGGTTTTCGCCTTGCCACGATACAACTCAGCTTGCTTCTGCATCTTTATTACTCCAGGTATGGTTGGCCGTTCGGCGGCCTGATGATTTAACACAAAAAGGGTTGCTGCCAATTCTACGCACACGTTTGCGTAGAGGGAATAAAAAAGGGCCGGAATCTTCCGGCCCTGCGATTATTTGCTGAATGCGGCCTGGAATACGGCCACCAGCGCATCGTTTTGCGCCTGCGTCAGCGTATGTCCTTTAGGGTCGATAAATTGCAGACTGCTGCGGTTATCCAGATCGCCTACCTGCAATTTGTAGTCGCCCCCCGGCAGACCCGGATCGCGCGCGCCCAGCTCTTGCCAGTCGCTGTCAGACAGCGGTTTATAAGTCACCGCCAGGCTGCCTTGCGAGCGGGTAGAATCTGTGACCTTCATGCCTGCTTTTTCAAGCGTGGCCGGCAAACGGTTCCAGACGACGTTAAACGGCGCGCGTACAACCAGCACCGGCAGGCCGACATCATCCGCGCCGCTCTGCACATCGATTTGCGAAGCGTTGCGGTTTTCAGCCGCGTTCTGGCTCGTCGTCAGGTTTTTATCAAGGCCTGCTGAGATAGCGTTCAGCATTTGCGCGCTATAGCGCTGCATGGATGCCGCATCGCCTGCCGGTTTACCGCCCTGCTCCAGGTTAAGCAGTTTTACCACCAGCGCCTGCTGGTAGCCCTGCGGCTGCACGGTGATTTGATAGCGCCCGCGGTATTGTTCATCTTCGTCCGCGCGGTTCCACTGCACCCAGTCGGTGGTCAGCGTCTGACCGGCATCATCACGTTTGGTGATGGCGTAGTTATTCGCCTGCACCACGCTGACAACCTGCGGCCAGAGCGAACCGCTACGACCGCTTTCCAGCAGCAGCGTGGAAGTGTCGCCGGTAAATTGGGTGCGACCGCCGTTTACCAGCGCCAGCGGCTGAGCGGGCGGACGAATGTCCAGCGCTTTGCCGACCGGACCGCTGCCGTTGGTCACGGGGATGTTATAGTCGCCGTTCTGTACCGGTAAAATCATACCGGCCGGGGCGTGCAGTTCCGCCAGCGGCGCTGCGTCCAGATAGGACTCGTCGCCGCTTACCTGACGCTTATAACGTGAATCGGAACTACAGGCGGCAAGCAGCATCACCAGTGAAACGGTAACCGCTTTCGCCACACGCGACTTCTGTACTGAGTAAGCCATCAAATCTCCCTAAACTTTACAGCAAACCGGCGTGCTTAAGCGCCTGGCTGACAGCTTCACGACCTGCGTCAGTGATAGGCGTCATCGGCAGGCGCAGCGTATCGGTCGCCACAAGTCCCAACTCCTTACAGGCCCATTTCACCGGGATCGGATTGGGTTCGACAAATAATTTATAGTGCAGCGGCATCAGGCGCTGGTTAATACGATGCGCCTCGTTAAACTGCCCCTGAGCGGCAAGCTTGCAGACTTCCGCCATTTCACGCGCCGCCACGTTCGAGGTAACGGAAATAACGCCGTGCCCGCCGAGCTGCATGAAGTCCAGCGCGCTGGCGTCGTCGCCGCTCAGCAGGATGAAGTCATCTGCAACCAGCTCTTTGATCTGGTTAACGCGCGTTAAGTTCCCTGTCGCTTCTTTAATACCGACAATATTTTTCACCTTCGACAGGCGGCCCACGGTTTCCGGCAGCATGTCGCAGCCGGTACGAGACGGTACATTGTAGAGGATTTGCGGCAGATCGGTATGTTCGGCGATAGCTTTAAAATGCTGAAACAGCCCTTCCTGGGTCGGACGGTTATAGTACGGCGTGACCGTCAGGCAGCCCGCTATGCCGCTGTCATTAAAGCGCTGGGTAAGGCTGATGGCTTCGGAAGTGGCGTTCGCGCCCGTACCGGCAATCACCGGAATACGTCCGTCCGCCAGTTCAAGCGTCATCATCACTACGTCGCCATGCTCATCATGGCTTAGCGTTGCGGATTCACCGGTAGTCCCTACCGAAACGATCGCCGAGGTTCCGCTGGCGACATGGTAATCAATCAGTTTTTTCAGGCTCGACCGGCAGACATTACCTTTGTCATCCATCGGTGTGATAAGCGCGACAATACTTCCCGTGAACATTGGCCATCCTCTCCACAAACAAGTGTCACAATGGTACGTTTGGAGTTGCAATAAAAGCAAGCGGCCAGGCCGGGCTACGCGGTTGTACGGCGGTTTTTTTTATGCTTTCCTAGAGTTTACTTCACGGCTTCACAGGAATAACCCGTTTGGAACCCTCATCACACCATTATCTGGTCATCACGGCGCTGGGCGCGGACCGTCCTGGTATCGTTAATACCATCACTCGTCACGTCAGCAGCTGCGGCTGTAATATTGAAGACAGCCGGCTGGCGATGTTGGGTGAAGAATTCACTTTTATTATGCTGCTTTCCGGCAGCTGGAACGCCATCACGCTGATTGAATCCACGCTTCCGCTCAAAGGCGCGGAACTTGAGCTGCTCATTGTGATGAAGCGCACCGCCGCGCAGGCCCGCGCGCCAATGCCCGCTTCCGTCTGGGTACAGGTAGAAGTGGCGGATTCGCCGCACCTGATCGAACGCTTTACGGCGCTGTTCGACGCGCACAATATGAATATTGCCGAACTGGTGTCGCGCACGCAGCCCGCCGTGGAGAATAAAGCCGCGCAGCTCTATATTCAGATAACCGCGCACAGCCCGGCTTCTCAGGATGCGACAATTATCGAACAAGCCTTTCGCGATCTATGTACAGAATTAAATGCGCAAGGCACTATTAGTGTGGTGAATTACCCACAGCAAGATGAACAGGATGGAGTGTAGTGATGAATCCACTGAAAGCCGGTGATATCGCACCGAAATTTAGCTTGCCCGATCAGGACGGTGAACAAGTAAATTTGGCCGACTTCCAGGGACAGCGTGTACTGGTCTATTTTTATCCGAAAGCCATGACGCCGGGTTGCACCGTGCAGGCTTGCGGTCTGCGCGACAACATGGATGAGTTGAAAAAGGCGGGCGTTGAGGTCTTAGGCATCAGCACCGACAAACCCGAAAAGCTCTCCCGTTTCGCGGAAAAAGAGCTGCTGAACTTCACCCTGCTTTCCGATGAAGATCATCAGGTCTGTGAAGCCTTCGGCGTCTGGGGAGAAAAGTCCTTTATGGGCAAAACCTATGACGGCATTCATCGCATCAGCTTCCTCATTAACGCTAACGGCGAAGTGGAAAAAGTGTTCGATGATTTCAAAACCAGCAACCACCATGACGTGGTGATGAACTGGCTAAAAGCAAGCGCGTGAATATCTTCATAAAAAAGCCGACCTGAGGTCGGCTTTTTTTATTTCTCTTCCAGCGCCATGTCATCCGGCCAGGCGTGCACCACCGCCTTAATTAGCGTCGCCAGAGGAATCGCGAAGAAAACGCCCCAGAACCCCCACAGGCCGCCGAAGATAACCACCGAGAGAATAATCACCAGCGGGTGAAGGTTAACCGCCTCGGAGAAAAGCACCGGCACCAGCAAATTGCCGTCAAGCCCCTGAATTATCAGGTAAACTGCGAAGCAGCTCCAGAATTCAGGGCCAGCGCCGAACTGAAAGAGCGCCACGCAGATAACCGGGATGGTCACCACAAACGCCCCGATATAAGGGATCAGCACGGAAATCCCTACCAGCACCGCCAGCAGCAGCGAATAATTCAGGCCGAAAATAAGAAAGCCAATCCAGGTGGCGATGCCAACAACGATCATCTCCAGCACTTTGCCGCGTATATAGTTGGTAATTTGCTGGTTCATCTCGACCCATACCTGCCCGGCAAGGCCGCGATTGCGCGGCAGCACGCGGCGCACCGCGTTAAGCATTTGCTCTTTATCTTTGAGCAGGAAGAACACCATCAGCGGCACTAACACCAGATAGATGGCGAGGGTCAGCAACCCAACCAGCGAAGCGAGGGAATATTTCACGACCGAATCGCCGAGCACGGACATCCGGGCGCGCAGGTTTTCAGCCATCGCGTCGATAATGCCCGCATCCGTCAGCGCCGGGTAGCGTCTTGGCAACGTGGCGGCGAAATCAGCAAGCTTGTTGAACATGCCGGGCATATCACGTATCAGGTAGATGCCCTGCTGCCAGGCGACAGGCGCCACCACAAAAGCCATCACCAGCACAACGCCGACAAAAAGCACCAGCACCAGCGTCGCGGCCAGCCGACGCGAACAGCCTATGCGCTCAAGACGCACGGTCGGCCACTCCAGTAAGTAAGCGAACACAATCGCCACCAGCAACGGCGCCAGCAGGCCATGCAGAAAAAACAGGATGCAAAAACCGGCAACCAGGATAACAAGCAGAGCAATAGCTTCCGGGTCGCTGAAGCGACGGCGGTACCACTGCGTTAACAACTCAAGCATAGGACTCCTTCCCAGGCGGAGGAATAGCCGAAAGGTGAAGGGCGAATTGTATCGAAATGTCACAAAAAAGACCGCGATTTTTCGCCCGTTCACAAGACAAGTGTTTACTTGCTGAATATGATTTTCATCGCACAGGATGCAGGCTACACTCGCCGGGCAAGGATTTGCTGAACAAAAGCAGGCCGGCCCGGTCTTAAAGAGACTTCAGACAAACAGGACAGAGGTTATGTTCAGGCAGTTGAAAACGACCCTGGTTGCAACCCTTATCGGCGCCATGCTGGCAGGTCAGGCCCTTCCCGCGTTTGCGGACTCGGGCGATCAACTGCCGGATATGGGGACATCGGCAGGAAGCACGCTCTCCATCGGTCAGGAGATGCAGATGGGGGACTATTACGTTCGCCAGCTGCGCGGCAGCGCGCCGCTTATCAATGACCCCCTGCTGGTGCAATATATCAACGGTCTTGGCATGCGGCTGGTCTCTCATGCCAACTCGGTGAAAACCCCCTTTCACTTCTATTTAATCAATAACGACGAAATTAACGCCTTCGCTTTCTTTGGCGGCAATGTCGTGCTGCACTCCGCGCTGTTCCGTTATGCCGATAACGAAAGCCAGCTCGCCTCGGTGATGGCGCACGAAATCTCGCACGTGACCCAGCGTCACCTGGCGAGGGCGATGGAAGATCAAAAGCGCAGCGCGCCGCTGACATGGGCAGGGGCGCTGGGCTCTATCCTGCTGGCGATGGCGAGCCCGCAAGCGGGAATGGCGGCGCTTACCGGCACGCTCGCCGGGACGCAGCAGGGAGTGATTAGCTTTACGCAACAAAACGAGCAGGAAGCGGACCGCATCGGCATTCAGGTGCTGCAACGTTCGGGTTTTGATCCGCAGGCAATGCCGACCTTCCTTGAAAAATTGCTCGACCAGGCGCGCTACTCAACCCGGCCGCCGGAGATTTTGCTGACGCACCCGCTGCCTGAAAGCCGTCTCGCTGATGCCCGCAACCGCGCCAACCAGATGCGCCCGGTGGTAACCCAATCTTCAGAAGATTTTTATATGGCGAAAGTGCGTACGCTCGGCATGTATAACTCCGGGCGTAATCAGCTCACCAGCGATTTGCTGGACACGCTGGCGAAGGGCAACGTGCGCGAGCAGCATGCCGCGCAGTATGGCCGCGCGCTACAGGCGATGCAGGATAAAAATTTCGCCGAGGCGCGCCGTCAGCTTCAGCCGCTGCTCGCCGCGCAACCGCGCAGCGCCTGGTATCTTGATTTATCTACTGATATCGATCTTGGTCAGAACAAAGCGAACGACGCCATTAACCGTCTGCAAAGCGCCCCGGATTTAAAAAATAATCCGGTGTTGCAGCTCAACCTGGCGAATGCGTATCTGGAAGGCGGACAGCCTGGCGAAGCGGCGAAAATCCTCAATCGTTATACCTTCTCGCACCCGGACGACACTAACGGCTGGGACTTGCTGGCGCAGGCGCAGGCGAGGCTTGGCAACCGCGACCAGGAGCTGGCGGCGCGTGCCGAAGTGATGGCCCTGCTCGGCAAACTCGACCAGGCAATCAGCCTGCTCAGTGGCGCCAGTTCGCAGGTTAAGCTCGGCAGCCTTCAGCAGGCGCGCTACGATGCCCGTATCGACCAGTTGCGTCAGATGCAGCAACGCTTCCGCCCCTACGAAAAAATGTAAAAAGGAGACCCCATGTCTCAGGACGTGACGATTTACCACAATCCCCGTTGCTCAAAAAGCCGCGAGACATTAAGCCTGTTGCAAGAGAATGGCGTGGAGCCGCAGGTGGTGCTTTATCTGGAAACGCCGCCGGATGCGCAAACGCTGAAATCGCTGTTGCAAATGCTCGGCATGAGCAGCCCGCGTGAACTGATGCGCACGAAAGACGATCTTTATAAAGCGCTTAACCTGGCGGATGAAACCCGCAATGAAGCGTTGATCGCGGCGATGGTTGATAACCCGAAACTGATTGAGCGCCCGATTGTGATAAAAAATGGCCAGGCGCGTATTGGCCGCCCGCCGGAAGCTGTGCTGGAAATTCTTTAAGCTTCCCTTTGTGTAGCGGGCATCGCGCCCGCTACAGGTTCAGGATCTCTTTCACAAATGGAATGGTTAGCTTGCGCTGGGCGGTAATCGACGCTCTGTCGAGCTGATCGAGCGTCATAAATAGCGTACGCATCTCCCGATCCAACCGCTTGAGCAAAAAACGTCCCACATCTTCCGGTAGCTCAAAGCCGCGTAAACGGGCGCGCAGTTGCAGCGCCTGTAGCTTGTCGTCATCCGAAAGCGGCTGAAGCTTGTAGATCTGCCCCCAGTCGAGGCGCGAGGCGAGATCCGGCAAATGAAGATTAAGCTGGCGCGGCGGGCGATCGCCTGTGATCAGCAGCCGGGTATTGCCCGATTCCAGAATACGGTTATAGAGGTTGAAAATCGCCATTTCCCAGGGCTCGTCGCCTGCGATGCATTCGATATTGTCGATGCAGACCAGCGAGAGTTGTTCCATCCCTTCCAGCACTTCCGGTACAAACCAGGTGCGTTTATCCAGCGGAACATAACCTACGGCGTCGCCGCGCTGGGAAAGTTCAGCGCAGGCGGCATGCAGCAGATGGCTGCGCCCGGCTCCTTCTCTGGCCCAGAAATAGATATACCCGCTGTGCTCCTGGCGCAGCACGTTTTGTAGCGCGGCTAAAAGCGAAGGATTATCACCCGGCCAGAAACTTGCAAAAGTTTCGTCATCGGGCAGCCAGAGCGGCAAAGAGAGCTGTGCCGGTGTGTTCAGGGGGACCTCTTCGAAGGCTTACAGAAAAACGCGCTGAGTTTACCACAGAATCGTTTCGCTGTTGAACCGGGCGGATCGCCGCCCGGTATCAGGATCAGGAATGTTTCTCAGCCTGCTCGTCTGCGTCAAGCACCACCTCTTCCGGGCGCAACACGCTGATGAGCTTGAAAATAAGGCTCAGGGCAACACCAACGATAGTCGCCAGCGCCATCCCTTTCAGCTCCGCCGCGCCAATATGCACTTTCGCGCCGCTCACGCCGATAATCAGGATCACGGAGGTGAGGATCAGGTTTTGCGCTTTGCTGTAATCCACTTTCGATTCGATCAGCACGCGGATGCCGGAAGCGCCAATCACGCCGTAAAGCAGCAGTGAAACGCCGCCCATCACCGGCACCGGAATTATCTGGATAGCCGCCGCGAGCTTGCCTACGCAAGAGAGCAGAATGGCGATGATCGCCGCGCCGCCGATAACCCAGGTGCTGTAAACGCGGGTGATGGCCATAACGCCAATGTTCTCGCCATAAGTGGTATTCGGCGTGGAGCCGAAGAAGCCGGAGATCATGGTAGAGAAGCCGTTAGCAAACATCGAGCGGTGCAGGCCCGGGTCGCGCAGCAAATCTTTCTTCACAATGTTCGCCGTGACCACTAAGTGGCCTACGTGTTCGGCGATAACCACCAGCGCCGCCGGCAGGATGGTAAAGATGGCGAACCACTCAAAGCGCGGGGTGTAAAAGGTGGGCAGCGCGAACCAGTGCGCCTGCTGAATTGGCGTGGTGTCCACAACGCCCAGCGCAAAAGAGAGCGCATAGCCTGCCAGCACGCCGATGAGAATCGGGATAATTGCGAGGAAGCCGCGGAACAGCACCGAGCCAAACACCGTGACGCCAAGCGTTACCAGCGAAATCGTGATGGTGGTGGTATCTGCCGTCTGCCCTTGCGCTGGCAGTAAACCGGCCATGTTCGCCGCGACGCCGGCAAGCTCCAGACCGATAACGGCAACGATAGCGCCCATCGCCGCAGGCGGGAACATCACATCCAGCCAGCCGGTTCCCGCTTTTTTCACAATCAGCGCTACCAGACAAAACAGCGCGCCGCAGACGATAAAACCGCCCAGCGCCATTTCATAACCCAGCGGCAACAAGAGCAACACGGGCGAGATAAAAGCAAAGCTCGACCCAAGATAAGCCGGGATTTTGCCTTTACAGATAAAGAGATAAAGCAGCGTACCGATGCCGTTAAACAGCAGCACGGTGGCGGGGTTAATGTGAAACAGGATTGGCACCAGCACGGTTGCGCCAAACATGGCGAACAGGTGCTGCAAACTAAGCGGGATAGTCTGTAAAAGCGGCGGTCTTTCACTTACCCCGATAGCACGGCGCGTCATAGTGTTTTCCTCAAGTGTGTTGTGTGCAAATGTTTCGCTGTTGGACCAAAAAAAAGCCGACTATCAAAGTCGGCTCATTGTTTATTTCGTACCAAATATCTTGTCGCCTGCATCACCGAGGCCAGGAATAATGTATCCGTGCTCGTTAAGGCCCTGATCGATAGAGGCAGTGTAAAGCTCAACGTCCGGATGCGCTTTTTCCAGCGCCGCGATGCCTTCCGGCGCCGCCACCAGCACCAAAACTTTAATGCTGCTGCAACCCGCTTTTTTCAGCAGGTCGATGGTCGCAATCATCGAGCCGCCGGTCGCCAGCATAGGGTCAACCACCAGCGCCATGCGCTCGTCGATATTAGAAACCAGCTTCTGGAAATAAGGCACCGGCTCAAGGGTGGTTTCATCGCGGTAGATGCCCACCACGCTGATGCGCGCGCTCGGCACGTGCTCCAGAACGCCCTCCATCATGCCAAGCCCGGCACGCAGAATAGGCACGACGGTAATTTTTTTGCCTTTGATCTGCTCAACGACCACCGGACCGTTCCAGCCTTCGATGGTCACTTTCTCGGTAGCCAGATCGGAGGTCGCTTCGTAGGTCAGCAGGCTCCCGACTTCAGAGGCGAGTTCACGAAAGCGCTTGGTGCTGATGTCATGCTCGCGCATCAGGCCAAGCTTGTGTTTGACGAGTGGGTGTTTCACTTCCACGATCTTCATACTCTTTCTCCCCGAAAGTTGGCTACCACAAAAAAAATCGCCGGATTATACCGCTTTTTCAAGTCAGCGCCATACGTAATGGGCTTGATCGCGATCAAGCGAACGGGAAACAGCCAGCCGGCGTCTCTGTGGCTTTCTGGTGGACAAGGGGATAGCAAACGTTTGCCTTGGCTGTTAGAATTGCCGCGTTTTCTTATATACCACCAACCGCAACCGCGTGGGGATTGTGCAGTGACCGATAAAACCTCTCTCAGCTATAAAGACGCCGGTGTAGATATTGACGCAGGCAACGCTCTGGTTGACCGCATCAAAGGCGTAGTGAAAAAGACCCGCCGCCCGGAAGTGATGGGTGGACTGGGCGGATTCGGCGCGCTGTGCGCTCTGCCGCAAAAATATCGTGAGCCCGTGCTGGTTTCCGGCACCGATGGCGTGGGCACCAAGCTGCGTCTGGCCATGGATCTTAAGCGTCACGACACAATAGGCATCGACCTGGTCGCCATGTGCGTTAATGACCTGGTGGTTCAGGGCGCCGAGCCGCTCTTTTTCCTCGATTATTACGCCACCGGCAAGCTGGACGTCGACACCGCATCCAGCGTGATCAGCGGCATCGCGGAAGGCTGCCTGCAATCGGGTTGCGCGCTGGTGGGCGGCGAAACCGCCGAAATGCCGGGCATGTATCACGGCGAAGATTACGACGTAGCCGGTTTTTGCGTAGGCGTGGTGGAGAAGTCGGAAATTATCGATGGCGCTAAAGTGGCGGATGGCGACGTGTTGATTGCGCTTGGCGCCAGCGGCCCGCACTCCAACGGCTATTCACTGGTGCGTAAAATCCTTGAAGTCAGCGGCATAGACCCGCAATCCACTGAGCTTGAAGGCAAACCGTTGGCCGATCACCTGCTCGCGCCGACGCGCATTTACGTGAAATCCGTGCTGGAGCTGATTGAGAAAGTGGATGTGCATGCCATCGCCCACCTGACCGGCGGCGGCTTCTGGGAAAACATCCCGCGCGTGCTGCCGGATAACACCCAGGCGGTTATCGACGAAGCTTCCTGGCAGTGGCCGGCAGTCTTTAACTGGCTGCAACAGGCGGGCAACGTCAGCCGCCACGAAATGTATCGTACCTTTAACTGCGGCGTGGGCATGGTTATTGCGCTTCCCGCCTCAGAAGTAGACAGCGCGCTGCAACTGCTCGAAAGCAAAGGTGAAAAGGCCTGGAAAATCGGTATCATCAAAGCTTCTGATTCCGAACAGCGCGTGGTTATTGAGTAATGAAAAACATCGTGGTGCTTATTTCCGGTAACGGAAGCAATCTGCAAGCGATTATCGACGCCTGCGGGACAAAGCGGATTAATGGCGCCATTAAAGCGGTGTTCAGCAACAAGGCCGACGCGTTCGGCCTTGAACGCGCGCGCGAAGCGGGGATCCCCGCTCACGCCCTGACGGCGGCGCAGTTCGCCAGCCGCGAAGCTTTCGATCGTGAATTGATGCAGGAAATCGACGCCTACGCGCCGGATCTCGTGGTGCTGGCAGGCTATATGCGTATTTTAAGCCCCGATTTCGTCGCGCATTATCAGGGACGACTGATTAATATTCACCCTTCCCTGCTGCCAAAATATCCAGGACTGCACACCCATCGTCAGGTTCTGGAGAACGGCGACGAAGAGCACGGCACGTCGGTGCATTTTGTTACTGACGAACTCGACGGCGGGCCGGTCATTTTACAGGCGAAAGTGCCGGTGTTTCCGGGCGACACCGAGGCGGACATTACCGCTCGCGTGCAGCATCAGGAGCATGCTATTTATCCGCTGGTGGTTAGCTGGTATGTCGACGGACGCCTGGCGATGCGCGATAACGCCGCCTGGCTGGACGGGCAGCCATTGCCTGCTCAGGGACACGCTGCTGAAGAGGAATAAAAAGGGCCAAACGGCCCTTTTTTCAATATGTTCAGCCTATTTGGCAGGCTGCGCGCTTTCTTGTCATACTTCTCTGGCACAGTTGGACATTGTGCGGCAATGCTCGCCATAATAGCTGGTGAGACGGATTTGCCACGTCCCGAGTGAATAAACCGGAGTGTGAGTAGTAATGGGTCAGGAAAAGCTATATATCGAAAAAGAACTAAGTTGGCTGTCTTTCAACGAGCGCGTGCTCCAGGAGGCGGCGGACAAAAGCAACCCGCTGATTGAACGTATGCGCTTTTTGGGGATCTACTCCAACAACCTTGATGAGTTTTACAAGGTGCGCTTTGCGGAACTCAAGCGTCGCATCATCATCAGCGAAGAGCAGGGTTCACACTCACATTCCCGCCATCTGTTAGGTAAGATCCAGTCCCGCGTGCTGAAAACGGATCAGGAGTTTGACGGTTTATATAACGATCTGCTGCTGGAAATGGCTCGCAACCAGATCTTCCTCATAAACGAAAGACAGCTTTCCGACAATCAACAAACCTGGCTGCGCCACTACTTCAAACACTATTTGCGCCAGCACATTACGCCAACGCTGATAAACCGCGACACCGATCTCGTCCAGTTTCTGAAAGATGATTACACCTACCTGGCGGTAGAAATTATTCGCGGCGACGAAATCCGCTATGCGCTGCTGGAAATCCCGTCCGACAAGGTGCCGCGCTTCGTCAACCTGCCGCCGGAGGCGCCTCGCCGCCGCAAGCCAATGATCCTCCTGGACAATATTCTGCGTTTCTGTCTGGAAGATATTTTTAAAGGCTTTTTTGACTACGATGCGCTTAACGCCTATTCGATGAAGATGACGCGCGACGCAGAGTACGACCTGGTGCACGAAATGGAGTCGAGCCTGCTGGAGCTGATGTCTTCAAGCCTCAAGCAGCGTTTGACCGCCGAACCAGTTCGCTTTGTTTATCAGCGCGATATGCCAGACGCGATGGTGGAAATGCTGCGCCAGAAGCTCTCTATCTCCCGTTATGATTCTATTATTCCGGGCGGGCGCTACCATAACTTCAAAGATTTCATCAGCTTTCCGAACGTGGGCAAAGCCAACCTGGTGAATAAACCGCTGCCCCGTTTGCGCCATATCTGGTTTGATAAATTCCGCAATGGCTTTGACGCCATTCGCGAGCGCGATGTATTGCTTTATTACCCTTACCACACCTTTGAACATGTGCTGGAGCTGCTGCGCCAGGCCTCGTTCGACCCAAGCGTACTGGCGATTAAGATTAATATTTACCGCGTGGCGAAAGATTCCCGCATTATCGACTCGATGATCCACGCTGCGCATAACGGTAAAAAAGTGACGGTGGTGGTGGAGTTGCAGGCGCGCTTTGACGAAGAGGCGAATATTCACTGGGCGAAGCGCCTCACCGAAGCGGGGGTTCATGTTATTTTCTCCGCGCCCGGGCTTAAAATTCACGCCAAACTTTTTCTTATCTCCCGTAAAGAGGGCGAAGAAGTGGTGCGTTACGCCCACATCGGCACAGGTAACTTTAACGAAAAAACCGCGCGGATTTATACCGACTATTCGTTACTTACCGCGGATGCGCGCATCACCAATGAAGTGCGCCGCGTCTTTAACTTTATCGAGAACCCCTACCGCCCGGTAAGCTTTGACTATCTGCTGGTTTCGCCGCAAAACTCCCGGCGCCTGCTTTATGAGATGATCGATACGGAAATTGCCAACGCGCAGCAGGGTCTGCCTTCCGGCATTACGCTAAAACTGAATAACCTGGTTGATAAAGGGCTGGTGGACAGACTTTACGCGGCCTCCAGCGCTGGCGTGCCGGTAAACCTGCTGATCCGCGGCATGTGTTCGTTGATTCCTGAACTGGAAGGGTTGAGCGATAATATTCGCGTTATCAGCATCGTAGACCGCTACCTTGAGCACGATCGCATCTATATTTTCGAACGCGGCGGCGACAAACAGGTCTATCTCTCTTCCGCAGACTGGATGACGCGTAACATCGATTACCGTATTGAAGTGGCCGCGCCGCTCCTTGATCCTCGACTCAAGCAGCGGATCCTGGATATTATCGACATCTTGTTCAGCGATACGGTTAAAGCCCGCATTATCGATAAAGAACTAAGCAATCGTTACGTGCCGCGCGGCAACCGCCGAAAAGTGCGTGCGCAGTTAGCGATTTACGACTATCTCAAATCACTAGAGCAACCTGACTGATACTCTATGCCGATAAACTCACAAGCTCCGCGACCGCAGGAATTCGCTGCGGTCGACCTCGGCTCTAACAGCTTCCACATGGTCATCGCCCGCGTCGTGGATGGCGCGATGCAAATCATCGGACGACTGAAACAGCGTGTGCATCTGGCCGACGGGCTGGACGCCAACAATATGCTGACAGAGGAGGCCATGGAGCGCGGCCTCGCCTGCTTGTCGCTCTTTGCAGAAAGGTTGCAGGGGTTTTCCCCCGCTAACGTCTGTATCGTCGGCACCCATACTTTGCGCCAGGCGACTAACGCGCCGGAGTTCCTCAAGCGCGCCGAACAGGTTATCCCCTACCCTATTGAAATCATCTCGGGCAATGAAGAAGCGCGTTTGATTTTTATGGGCGTGGAACATACGCAGCCGGAACGCGGACGCAAGCTGGTTATTGATATTGGCGGCGGCTCTACAGAGCTTGTTATCGGCGAAGATTTTGAACCGCAGCTGGTGGAAAGCCGCCGCATGGGCTGCGTCAGTTTCGCGCAGCACTTTTTCGCCAACGGCGAGATAACGCCGGATAACTTCCGCCGCGCACGCCTCGCAGCGGTGCAAAAACTGGAAAGTCTTGCCTGGCAGTATCGCTTACATGGCTGGAGCGTCGCGCTTGGCGCGTCGGGCACCATCAAAGCAGCGCATGAAGTGCTGCTGGCTATGGGCGAAAAAGACGGGCTTATCACTGCGGATCGCCTGGACAAGCTGCGTGATGAAGTTCTGAACTATAAAAGCTTTACTTCTTTAACGCTGCCAGGGCTTTCCGAAGAGCGTAAAGCGGTATTCGTGCCCGGTCTCGCTATTCTTTGCGGCGTGTTCGACGCGCTGGCAATCCGCGAGCTTCGCCTTTCGGATGGCGCATTGCGCGAAGGGGTGCTTTATGAGATGGAAGGCCGCTTCCGCCATCAGGATATCCGCAGCAGAACCGCGCAGAGCCTTGCCAATCAGTACCATATTGACCGCGAGCAGGCTAAGCGGGTGCTGGATACCACCACTCAAATGTACGACCAGTGGCAAGCGCAAAACCCGAAGCTTGCCAACCCGCAGCTGGCGGCGCTGATGAAATGGGCCACCATGCTGCATGAAGTGGGCCTCACCATCAACCACAGCGGCATGCATCGCCATTCCGCCTATATTCTACAACACAGCGATCTGCCGGGCTTCACGCAGGAACAGCAGGCGCTAATGGCGACGCTGGTGCGTTATCACCGCAAGGCTATCAAGCTTGACGAACTGCCGCGCTTCACGCTCTTTAAGAAAAAGCAGTATTTGCCGCTGATTCAACTGCTGCGTCTTGGCGTATTGCTCAATAACCAGCGCCAGGCGACGACTACGCCGCCTACGCTGGTGCTGGAAACAGACGATAATCACTGGACGCTGCGTTTCCCGCATGACTGGTTCAGCCAGAATGCGCTGGTCATGCTCGACCTGGAGCGCGAACAGCAGTACTGGCAAGATGTCACCGGATGGCGTCTGACCATTGAAGAAGAAGTTAGCCCTGAAGCGGCGGCTTAAGCATTGTTAAAGGAGCGCATTACGCGCTCCTTTTTATTTATTTGCGACCAGCGTCTCAAGCGGTTGCGGATGCCCAATCAGAAACCCCTGCAAATAATCTATGCCTAATTCGCGAACCAGCGCGGCCGTCGCCTCGTTCTCGACATATTCCGCCACAATCTGCATTTTTTTCATGCGCGCCAGGCGGCACATAGATTCAACTATCTGGTAATCCAGGCTGCTGGCGGCGAGGTTGCGAATAAAGCTGCCGTCGATTTTCATAATATCAGCGTCAATATTTTTAAGGCGGGCATAGCTGGCGTAGCCGGTTCCAAAGTCATCAATGGCAATACGGCAACCCATGGCGCGCAAGCGCTGCACGTTTTGATGCGTTTGGTCGTAATTGGTCAAAGAGCTGCTTTCGGTTATTTCGAAAATAAGCTGCCAGGGTTCAATCTGATACCGCGCCAACAGCCCCTGGACCTCGTTCGGGAAAAGCGTTCTGCAAAGCGAAGAGGTGGTGAGGTTTACGGCGAACCGGCTGCCAGGCAGTTTTTCACGCCATTGCGCCATAAACGCCAGCGTATTTTCCAGCACCATCAGGTCAATACGCGAAGAGAGACCAAATTCCTGAGCGACAGGTAAAAACCGCTCTGGCAGTACTCTTTCGCCATTCTGGCTCTGCATCCTCAGTAAGACTTCGTAGTAATCATCGCCGCGCATGCCAGCTATAGGCTGCGCCATCAGGACAAACTGATTATTGTCCAGCGCGTTTTGCAGCTGGTTGAGCATTTCAACCTTGCTCTTCACGGCTTGTTGAACGTGATTCGCGCCGCGATCCTGCATGCTTTCAGGTCGATTGCTGGTCAGCGAGAGATCGGCCATGGTGCTCATTTCGCCCAGTAATAAATGCAAATGCGTAACAGGCGAGCGGACAAAACTGTAGCTTATGCCTACCTGCGGTTGCAGCGGCATACCGTCCCACATAAAACGAAACTGCTTAATGTGTTGCGCGAGCCTGTCGATACGCTCCGGGTGCGATTCAGTGCGCAGACGCAGCACCATGTCATGCCCGGAAAGCTGATAGGCCAGCTCGCCCGGTTCCATCACATCACGCAACCAGGCCGCCATTCGCTGTTTGTAGTAGACACGGAGCATTAATCCGTAATTGCGTCCCAGCAGATCCAGCTCCGGGATGCGCATAAAGCAGAGTATCGACCATGGCGTATCGGCAAGATCGCGGCTGAGCGCCCGTAAATTTGGCAGGTGAAACAGCGGATCAACCAAAGCCAGACGTCTTCCGCGCTGATGTACGAAACGCTGTCGCGTAGCGGTTAGCGCCATAAAGATAATAACCAGCGAGAAAATACCGTAACTCGAAGAGTTAATTACCAGCTGGAAATCATAATTAGGTGTTGTTGGAAAGTAGCGATAAAAATAGTGACACAGCAGGATAAGCAGCGGCGTCCAGACGCTAATAACAAGAAAATAGCCGAAGCGCATTGCGCCCCACAGCATCAAAGGAAGCAACAGCGAGAGCGAATAACTTGTACTGAATATAGAAGACTCAGGACTTAGCGGCAGCAGTAATAAAAGAAGTAACCCCGCCAGCAAACTAAGCCATATGCCTGCTTCAACCTTAGTGACGCGTTTATCGCACTGGGCGCGCATCTGGCTGATAAAAGCATAAAAATAACGAGGGTGCCGCGTAAGACGAATAATTAAAGAAAACAGAGGGATCCCGGTAAGACACCCCACCAGCACCGCCTGATAATTTACCAGCGTTAACAAGGTAAACGGGTTTTCGCCCATAAGTTGCGCATGTTGATCGTATAAACCAAAGAAGGTCGAAAACTGGTAAAAGAGCATAAAAAGCGTGGCGTTAACAAATACCAGCCAGAAAAGTCGTTGCCCGATAGCTTTTGAGTACCAGCCAGAGACCGGCGCCGTTCGGGTTGCGAAAACCCGGTATCCTCCCCAGCTCAGTAAAGTGGGCACCAAAAAGTGGATAACGGTAATCAGCAAATCGCTCTTACAGCGCAGGGAATAATAGTTAACCACTAAACTCAGCACTATGCCCGGCAGCGCCGCCCAACCATAAAAAAGTAACAGCGTGGTGATCAGCGACAGCGGGAGAAAATAAAGAATGACCGGCGCGTCATTGACCCAGGTCAGGGTGCTACAGTAACGCGCAAAAGGCAGCAAAACGAACGGCAGAAGTAAGGGCAGCCCCCACCATTTTTCTTTATATAATTTCAGCGTGTTAATCAGTTGCATAGATGCCCGGTTAAAACCTCTTTTCCTGCGAGGCGTTGAGGGCAAGCATCCAACCTTGCCGAAAGAGACTACAACAGGCGTAGTCGTTGCGAAACGGAATGAAATTTTAGTTAAGGAGAGAGATTAATAATTGATATATATCAATTTATGCCTCTCTCTATTTACACTTTTTGCGCATTGCTTATAAAAACTATTTTATTACTAATATGAAATTTTTTTAGATAACAACCAGTAATCTTTACTTGACCTATTTTTACGTGATGAAGAATTGACCCCTCCGCCGCGCTGTGCCTTAATAGTGAAGTCGCCCGCAGTTGTCGGGCAAACCTGAAGGAAACTGGTGTGACACAGGCCACCTCCCCCTTACGAATACGAAAACGACACCGCTTTAACAGTCGCATGACCCGCATTGTACTGCTTATCAGCTTTTTCTTCCTTTTTGGCCGCTTTGTTTACTCAGCCGTAGGCGCATGGTATCACTACCAGGACAAAGTACAGGCGCAACAATCCAGTCTGACTATCGAAACCACGTCGCAACGCTGACCGCTATTCTATCCTGAGATGACACTGCCCTGACGGCGCGGTGGGCTTATTTTTGCCTTTAGTCCGGCTTAACAGGCATTACGCTGCTGTCATGCCAGCCCGCTGAAAGTGCAAACCAGCTATCATCGAGGCTTACTTTTTATAAAGCGATTCGAACAGGTGATATCGCACGTTTCCTTATGCCTGTCTGCTTCCGGTTGCGTTTATCCTGCTGGCGTTCCTGCTTGCCTGGCGCCAGTGCCCGAGAGCAGGCACAGTGAGTAAGATGATGAGATATAAAAAAACCCCCTGCTTGCACAGAGGGTTTACTATCAGGCCAAATAGCTATGATGAAAAATAGCTGAACAGCGGCTTATTCCCACTCAATCGTAGCCGGTGGCTTACCGCTGATGTCATAGACTACGCGGGAAATGCCGTTCACTTCGTTGATGATACGGTTGGAAACGCGGCCCAGGAAGTCATAAGGCAGGTGTGCCCAGTGCGCGGTCATAAAGTCGATAGTTTCCACCGCACGCAGGGAAACAACCCAGTCGTATTTACGGCCATCGCCCATGACGCCTACGGAGCGTACCGGCAGGAACACGGTGAACGCCTGGCTCACTTTGTCATAGAGATCCGCTTTACGCAGCTCTTCGATGAAGATCGCGTCGGCACGGCGCAGCAGATCGCAGTACTCTTTCTTCACTTCTCCCAGTACGCGTACGCCAAGGCCCGGCCCCGGGAACGGGTGACGGTACAGCATATCGAACGGCAGACCCAGTTCGAGACCGATTTTACGCACTTCATCTTTGAACAGCTCTTTGAGCGGTTCAACGAGCCCCATCTTCATCTCTTTCGGCAGGCCGCCTACGTTATGGTGAGATTTAATCACGTGCGCTTTACCGGTAGCGGAAGCGGCGGATTCAATCACATCCGGGTAGATGGTGCCCTGCGCCAGCCATTTCACATCTTCAAGCTTCAGCGCTTCTTCATCAAACACTTCAACAAAGACGCGACCGATGATTTTGCGCTTCGCTTCCGGGTCGTTTTCACCCGCCAGCGCTTCGAGGAAACGCGCTTCCGCCGGTACATGAACAATGTTCAGGCCGAAGTGGTCGCCAAACATGTCCATCACCTGTTCCGCTTCATTCAGGCGCAGCAGGCCGTTATCAACGAATACGCAAGTCAGACGGTCGCCAATGGCGCGGTGCAGCAGCATGGCGGTTACAGAGGAATCCACGCCGCCGGAGAGGCCAAGGATCACTTTGTCGTTGCCTACCTGCTGGCGAATGCGCTCCACTGCGTCATCGATAATCTTCGCCGGGGTCCACAGCGCTTCACACTGGCAGATATCGCGCACGAAGCGCTCCAGCATACGTAAGCCCTGGCGGGTGTGAGTCACTTCCGGGTGGAACTGCACGCCGTAAAAGCGTTTCTCTTCATTAGCCATAATGGCGAACGGGCTGGTTTCGGTGCTGGCGACGGTCACGAAGTCAGACGGGATAGCGGTAACTTTATCGCCGTGGCTCATCCATACGTCCAGCAGCGGGTTGCCGCTCGCGCTCAGCGCGTCTTCGATGCCGCGAACCAGCGCGCTGTCGGTTTTTACTTCTACCTGCGCATAACCAAATTCACGCTCGTTTGAACCTTCAACATGGCCGCCCAACTGCATAGCCATGGTCTGCATGCCGTAGCAAACGCCCAGCACCGGCACGCCCGCTTCAAACACATACTGCGGCGCGCGCGGGCTGTTCTCTTCGGTGGTGCTTTCCGGACCGCCGGAGAGAATAATCCCGTTCGGGTTAAATTCACGGATCTGGGCTTCAGTCACATCCCATGCCCAGAGTTCGCAATAAACGCCCAGTTCACGGACGCGGCGGGCGACAAGCTGCGTGTACTGCGAGCCGAAATCAAGAATGAGAATGCGATGTTTATGGATATTTTCCGTCATTGACGCTAATTCCGAGGCAAGTGCAATTAAAGTAAATCGCCCGGCGCATGGCCGGGCGAGGAAAATCAGGAGCCCATGCGGTAGTTCGGGGACTCTTTGGTAATGGTTACGTCGTGTACGTGGCTTTCCTGAATGCCCGCGCCGCTGATACGCACAAATTCCGCCTTAGTGCGCAGCTCGAGGATAGTACCACAGCCGGTCAGGCCCATACAGGAACGCAGGCCGCCCATCTGCTGGTGAATAATCTCTTTCAGACGGCCTTTATACGCTACGCGGCCTTCGATACCTTCCGGCACCAGCTTGTCAGCAGCGTTATCGGTCTGGAAGTAACGATCGGAAGAACCTTTAGACATCGCGCCGAGCGAGCCCATACCGCGATAGGATTTATAAGAGCGGCCCTGATAAAGCTCGATTTCACCCGGCGATTCCTCGGTGCCTGCCAGCATAGAGCCAACCATGACCGCGCTCGCGCCTGCGGCAATCGCTTTGGCGATGTCGCCGGAGAAGCGGATACCGCCGTCGGCGATAACCGGAATGCCGGTGCCTTCCAGCGCTTCAACCGCGTCTGCAACGGCGGTAATCTGCGGTACGCCCACGCCAGTAACGATACGGGTGGTGCAAATAGAGCCAGGACCAATGCCCACTTTCACTGCGCTAACGCCCGCGTCCGCCAGCGCTTTTGCGCCCGCCGCCGTGGCCACGTTGCCGCCGATAATTTGCAGATCCGGGTATTTGGCGCGCGTTTCGCGAATACGCTGCAACACGCCTTCGGAATGACCATGAGAGGAGTCGATAAGCAGCACGTCAACGCCTGCCGCTACCAGCGCGTCCACACGCTCTTCGTTGCCCGCGCCCGCGCCCACTGCCGCGCCAACGCGCAGGCGGCCCTGCTCGTCTTTACAGGCGTTCGGCTTACGTTCCGCTTTCTGGAAGTCTTTAACGGTGATCATGCCGCGCAGATGGAAACTTTCATCCACTACCAGCGCTTTCTCAACACGTTTTTCGTGCATTTTGGCGAATACGACTTCACGGGATTCGCCTTCGCGCACGGTGACCAGGCGGGATTTCGGCGTCATGTAAACGCTGACCGGCTGAGAAAGGTCAGTCACAAAACGCACGTCGCGACCGGTGATAATGCCCACCAGCTCGTTGTCTTCAGTCACAACCGGGTAACCTGCAAAGCCGTTACGTTCGGTCAGCTCTTTCACTTCGCGAAGCGTAGTGGTCGGCAATACGGTCTGCGGGTCAGTTACTACGCCGCTTTCATGTTTTTTCACGCGGCGAACTTCTTCCGCCTGGCGCTCAATAGACATATTTTTGTGAATAAAGCCGATGCCCCCTTCCTGCGCCAGGGCAATAGCCAGACGCGCTTCGGTAACGGTATCCATCGCAGCGGAAAGCATAGGGATGTTCAGGCGGATCGTTTTGGTCAGCTGCGTGCTGAGATCGGCCGTATTCGGCAGGACGGTAGAATGAGCGGGAACGAGGAGAACGTCGTCAAACGTTAAAGCTTCTTTAGCGATACGTAGCATGGGCAATATCTCAACCTGGGGTGAATGAGAACAGATAAAATATTGCCGCGGCATTATACAGAGCGTAACCGATTGCTTCCACATTTTTTTACGCTAAATGCTTGCGATTGAACTGAACGGCGTTACTATCGATGCATTAACCCGCTGATTTAGAATTTGATCCAGCTCACATGTTACCTACGCAAAATTCCGGAATTTTTACCGTCAGCCGTCTGAATCAGACAGTCCGCCTGCTGCTGGAACAGGAGATGGGTCAGGTCTGGATAAGCGGTGAAATCTCCAACTTCACCCAGCCTGCCTCTGGTCACTGGTACTTTACGCTGAAGGATGATTCGGCCCAGGTGCGCTGCGCTATGTTTCGCAACAGCAACCGCCGCGTCACTTTCCGCCCGCAACACGGCCAGCAAGTGTTAGTACGCGCTAACATCACGCTTTATGAGCCGCGCGGCGACTACCAGATAATCGTTGAGAGCATGCAGCCTGCGGGTGAAGGGCTTTTACAGCAGCGCTACGAACAGCTTAAACAGCGTCTCGCCGCTGAAGGGCTGTTCGATCAGAGCCTGAAAAAACCGCTCCCCTCCCCGGCTCGCCAGGTTGGCGTTATTACTTCAAAAACCGGCGCGGCGCTCCATGATGTGCTGCACGTGCTGCAACGCCGCGACCCGTCGCTGCCGGTGGTTATCTATCCAACAGCTGTACAGGGCGAAGATGCGCCGGGGCAAATCGTTCGCGCTATTGAACTCGCCAACCGCCGGGACGAATGCGACGTGTTGATCGTCGGTCGCGGCGGCGGCTCGCTGGAAGATTTATGGAGTTTTAACGACGAGCGCGTGGCGCGGGCGATTTTCGCCAGCCGTATTCCCGTTGTTAGCGCCGTCGGCCATGAAACGGATGTGACTATCGCCGATTTTGTCGCTGACCTGCGCGCCCCGACGCCTTCCGCCGCCGCCGAGATAGTCAGCCGCAACCAGCTTGAACTGCTGCGCCAGATCCAGTCGCAGCAGCAGCGTCTGGAGATGGCGATGGACTACTTCCTCGCCAGCAACAACCAGCGCTTTACGCGCCTGCATCATCGTCTGCAACAGCAACACCCGCAACTGCGGCTGGCACGCCAGCAGACCGAGCTGGTGCGGCTGAAACAGCGTCTTGATACGGCTGTGGATGCCCGATTGCGTCGCGCTTCGCTGCAACAACAGCGTCTTTCGCAGCGTCTTTCACAGCATACGCCGCTGCCTCGCATCCACCGTTTGCAGACCCGTCTGCAACAGCATGAATATCGGTTATCGCAGCTAGTGAGCGCGCGGCTTGGCGCTTCCCGAGAACGTTTTGCTACGCTCGCGGCGCACCTCGAAGCTGTAAGCCCCCTTGCGACGCTGGCCCGCGGCTACAGCGTAACGCAGGCGCAAGACGGCAAACTGCTTAAGCAAACGCAGCAGATTAAACCGGGCGACACTCTTACCACCCGGCTTGCTGACGGCATAGTGGAAAGCCAGGTTACCGCCATCGCGCCGGTAAAAAAAACGCGTAAACCTAAAAGCGCCTGACGCGGCGGCGCTTCGCCAACTATACTGCTGCTGTTCCTTTTTTAATCGGCACTTCCCGCCAGAAGGAGAGCAGCATGTCATCATCCCGTTACCGCAGCGTTATTCCTCCCTACATCCTTCGTCGCATTATCGATCACGGCACAGAATATCAGCAGCGCTACGCCCGCCAGACGCTGACCCACGTGCAGACGCTGATGGCCGAAGGCCATGCGAAACCGCACGCCCCGCAGGCTGTCGCTAAAGGCGAACTTATTCGCGATATTTATGACGCCAATAATACCCAGTCCCTGCCGGGCGAACCGGTGCGTAAAGAAGGCCAGCCGTCGAACGGCGACGTGGCGGTGGATGAGGCCTATGACTATCTCGGCGTAACCCATGACGTTTTCTGGAAGTGTTATCAGCGCGATTCGCTGGATAACAAAGGTCTGGTGCTGAGCGGCACAGTGCACTACGGCGAGGATTATCAGAACGCTTTCTGGAACGGTCAGCAGATGGTGTTTGGCGATGGCGACGGCGAAATTTTTAACCGCTTTACCATCGCCATCGATGTGGTGGCTCATGAACTGAGTCACGGCGTAACGGAAACCGAAGCCGGGCTGATTTACTTTGAGCAGGCGGGCGCGCTGAACGAATCGCTCTCCGACGTTTTCGGCTCGCTGGTGAAGCAATATCATCTTGGCCATACGGCGGACGAAGCAGACTGGATAATCGGCGAAGGGCTGCTGGCGCCCGGCATTCATGGCCGCGGCCTGCGCTCAATGGCGGAACCCGGCACCGCTTATGACGACCCGCTTTTGGGTAAAGATCCCCAGCCTGCGCACATGAAAGATTTTATTAAAACGCGTGACGATAATGGCGGCGTGCACCTGAACTCCGGCATACCGAACCGGGCGTTTTATCTGGCGGCGAAAGCGATTGGCGGCTATGCCTGGGAAAAGGCGGGCTACGCCTGGTATGACACAGTTTGTGACCGCTCACTTGCGCAAGACGCCGATTTCGCTGCCTTTGCAAAGCTGACGATTGAACATGGCGGCAGACGCTCCGGCGACAGCGTCGCCCGTGCTATAGAAGCGGCCTGGAAACAGGTGGGGGTGCTGTGATGAACGAACTGCCGACGCTGACGGACGATGCCGTTATTGAGCTGGCGCGCGAAGGCGGCGTGGCGTTCATCCCTCGCCTGAGCGGGCTGCGGCGGATCATTCTCGCGCAGCTTAACGAGACGCAGCGCCAGCGTATCGTTAACATCCTTCAGCAGACGCTGCCGGTAGCGAAACCGCCTGGCGAGCCAGATTCGCCAGGCCGCGGCGACCAACGCTATTACCGCATCCAGATTACCTGGACGCATCACAACAGCGCCCACTACGCCGACGTTATTGTTCTGGTGCCGGAAACAAAAGCGCCGCCGGAGCTGGAAGAGCTGTGGCGGCGCGGCGAAGATTGCGTCTGTGATTAACGTGCGACCGGCTGCCAGTCGACGCGCTTTTTCGAAATAAGGCCGTGGCCGTTGCGACAAAAGTAGTCCACCGCGCCGCAGGCCTTCATCACCTCAAGCGGCTGATGACAATCCGGGCAACGCGCCTCCAGCAGGAAGTCTTTATCACAGCTGACGCAGCGCGCGCCCGTTTCAGTTTGTTCCAGCGGCTGGTTGCAGACCGGGCAGTTCACGTCCATAACGCCTCCTTCGGTAGTTAAAATCAGCGCAGTATAAATGACCACGCTGATGGGCTTTTCTCTCTCACCTTAAGTGAAGATAATCGCCGCTTACTTGCCTTTCTTAATGTGTTTAATCAAACGCTTACGTTTACGCATCTGGTTTGGTGTTAAGGTGTTGCGCTTGTTCGCAAACGGGTTATCCCCTTCCTTGAACTGAATGCGGATCGGCGTTCCCATCACTTCCAGCGATTTGCGGAAGTAGTTCATCAGATAGCGTTTATAGGAATCAGGCAGATCCTTCACCTGGTTGCCGTGGATAACCACAATCGGCGGGTTATAACCGCCGGCGTGGGCATATTTAAGCTTCACGCGACGCCCGCGCACCAGCGGCGGCTGATGGTCTTCCGCCGCCATGTTCATAATGCGGGTGAGCAGCGCGGTGCTGACACGACGGGTGGAGCTGTCATACGCTTCGCGCACTGATTCGAACAAATTGCCGACGCCGCTGCCGTGCAGGGCGGAAATAAAGTGCACGCGGGCGAAATCGATAAAGCCCAGACGGTAATCGAGCGTCTCTTTAACCTGCTCTTTCACTTCCTGGCTCAGGCCATCCCATTTGTTAACGACAATCACCAGCGAGCGGCCGCTATTGAGGATAAAGCCAAGCAGCGACAGATCCTGGTCAGAAATCCCTTCATGGGCGTCGATAACCAGCAGCACCACGTTTGCGTCTTCAATCGCCTGTAACGTTTTGATGACCGAAAACTTTTCCACCACGTCGGTGATTTTGCCGCGCTTGCGCACGCCCGCAGTATCGATAAGCACATACTCGCGGCCGTCACGCTCCATCGGAATGTAAATACTGTCGCGCGTGGTGCCGGGCATATCGTAGACCACCACGCGGTCCTCGCCGAGAATACGGTTAGTAAGTGTAGACTTACCAACATTAGGGCGGCCGACGATGGCGAGCTTGATGGGCAGATCCTGCGGGTTGAAGTCGTCCTCTTCTTCTTCGGCTGCTTCGCCGTTTTGCTCCGCTTCAAACTGCGCCCAGTATTCAGCCTCTTCGTCCACTTCTTCCGGCGGATTAACGTCATCCATCCACGGCATCAGCACTTGTTCAAGCAGGCTGGTCACGCCGCGACCGTGCGAAGCGGCAATAGGGTGAATTTCGCCAAGGCCCAGCGAGTAGAAATCAACGACCGCCTGGTCCGGATCCAGCCCATCGGTTTTGTTAGCGACAAGAAAGGTCGGCTTTTCACGGCTGCGCAAATGCTTTGCGATAGCCTCGTCCGCCGGCATCAGGCCAGCGCGGGCATCAACCATAAACAGCACAACATCTGCTTCTTCAATCGCCAGCAGCGACTGTTCCGCCATGCGTGTTTCCACACCCTCTTCCGTGCCGTCAATACCTCCGGTATCGATGCAGATAAATTCACGGCCTTCCACTTCAGCACGACCATACTTGCGATCGCGAGTCAGCCCCGGGAAATCCGCGACCAGCGCATCACGGGTGCGGGTTAAGCGGTTAAAAAGGGTGGATTTTCCGACGTTAGGGCGCCCGACCAGCGCGACCACAGGTACCATTATCAAAGCCTCATTACTAAAAAACAGTGTTAAACCCGGCCGAATTAGCAGGGTTTCAGAAAACAGGAAACGGCCCCTGTGCGATTCAGGAGCCGTTTTTCTGTGCTACGCCCGTTATTATTAACGCGTAATCGCGTAGAGCGTGCCGTCTTTCGCCTGAATCAGCAGTTTGTCGTTCGCGACAACCGGCTCCGTAAGGAAGCCTGAGCCGTCCACCTTCTGCTGTGCGACAAAGCGACCATCATCGGTGTTGATCCAGTGCATATAGCCTTCGCTATCGCCCACCACCAGATAACCATTATACAACGCTGGCGCGGTGAGGTTGCGGTGCAGCAGATCGCTTTGCGTCCAGAGCGTGACGCCGCCTTCGGTATTAAGCGCCAGCAGACGATCGTTCTGGTCGACCAGGTAAATGCGCCCGCCGTCCACAATGAAATCATTCACTGAGCCCAGCTCGCGTTTCCACATAATCTGGCCGGAACGCAAATCCAGCGCCGTCAGGTTGCCGTTATACGCCAGGGCGTAAACCACGCCGTTAACCACAACCGGCGTTGTATCCACATCGCTCAGGCGATCAATTTCCGTTGCGCCTGTCGCCTGCGAGATACGCTGCTGCCAGATCATCTGGCCCTGCTGCATCAGTACCGCGCTGACGCGGCCGTTATCGCCGCCAACGATAGCCGCGCCATAAGCGGACGTCGGCGCAGATTCGCCGCGCAGCGAAAGCGAAGGCATATCCAGGTTAACGGTCCATTTTACCGCGCCGTCGCTCTCATTTAACGCTTGCAGGATGCCGTTACTGGTATGCACCAGCACCAGACCGTCGCTCACTACCGGGCGGGAGAGCGCTTCGCCCGCCACGCGGGTTTGCCATGCAATGGTGCCGTCTGCGGTATTCAGCGCATAAATCTGCGCTTTTTCGCTGCCGATATAAGCATGGGCGCCCGCCACAGTCACGCCGCCGGACAGCAGCGCCGGACGATTACGTGAAAGCCAGCCGGTTTTCTCAGAGAGATCGACGCGCCACACCTCTTTACCGTCAGCGATATTCATCGCCTTAACGATGCCGTGACGGTCCGCCGCATAAACGGTGTCATCAAGAAACGCCGGGTGCAGATTGGAGTAAAAATCGCCAATCCCGTCGCCTACGGACGTGCTCCACGCCGTTTGCGGATCAAACTGATTCTGTACCGTCGGCAACGGCGACATCTTCACAACATCTTCTTCACCGCTGAACAGTGAACACCCGCTTAACAGCGTAACGGAAAGCAGCCCTGGCAGAAGTAATTTACGCAATTGCATCGGGTCCCTCTCAGACGGACAAGTTATTGATTTTCATCTGGATCATTTCACGAAGCGCCGGGGAGCTATCGCTCTCTACTCCTTTGCTCCACGCCTCGCGCGCGCCCTGCTTGTCGCCTTTGCTCAGCAGCGCTTCGCCGCGCAGGTCGGCGACAATCGCCGTCCAGCCTGCGCCTTTTACCGCATCCAGCGTTTTCAGCGCCGCGTCAGCCTGTTTAAGCTGAACCTGAACGCGCGCCAGACGCAAATTGATAAGCGCCTGTAGATTTTCATCTTTTGTGCTCTCCAGACCTTGCTGGAGCTGTGCGGCAGCTTTGTTGAGATCGTTTTTATCGACGTATTGCTGAGCAAGCTTCAGCGATGCCAGCGCGCCGTAGTTATTTTTGTTCTGCGCTGCAAATTGCTCTACAGCAGTAATCGACTGCGGATTATCGGCGCGCACGCCAGAGACAGCATTGTCATAAGCCAGCGACGCGCTGCGCGCTGAATCAACTTCATGGCTTGTCCAGTAGCGCCAGCCTACCAGCGCGCCAATTCCTAACACCACCCCGACCGCCAGCGCTTTGCCATTCTCGGCAAAGAAACGCTTCACGGCATCGACCTGGTCGTTTTCGTTCTCGTAGATTTCCACGCTGTCCTTCTCCTTAACGATAAATCGCCGGGGACATTAACCCAGCAGCGTCTGTAGGTGGGTCGCAACCTCGCTTTGCGCGACGGTTTGCTGCTCGCCTGAACGCAAGTCCTTCACCACGACCTGACGGTTCGCCACTTCATTTTCGCCGAGCACCAGTGCAACGCGAGCGCCCCACTTGTCCGCACGGGCGAACTGCTTTTTGAAGTTGCCGCCGCCGTAGTTCGTCATCAGTTTGCCTGCCGGGAACGCATCGCGTACCGCTTCAGCCAGCAGCATCGCCGCCGTCTGCGTACCGTTGCCGGAAGCAACCAGGTAAATATCGACAACAGAATCGGCTTTAAATTCCGGGTTGACCGCCTGAACCAGTAAAACGAGGCGCTCAAGGCCCATCGCGAAACCGACAGCCGGCGCTGCGCGGCCGCCCAGTTGCTCAACCAGGCCATCGTAACGGCCGCCCGCGCAAACGGTGCCCTGCGAACCAAGACTGGTGGTCACCCATTCAAATACGGTGCGGTTGTAGTAATCCAGGCCGCGCACCAGACGCTGGTTAACGGTATACCCGATGCCCGCCGCATCCAGATAAGCGCACAGGCCAGCGAAATGCTCGCGGGACTCCTCATCCAGATAGTCGCCAAGCTTCGGCGCATCATTCAGCAGCGTCTGCACGTCCGGATTTTTAGAATCCAGCACGCGCAGCGGGTTGCTGTACATACGGCGCTTGCAGTCTTCGTCGAGCTTATCAACATGCTGTTCAAGGAAAGCCACCAGCGCGTCGCGATAGCTGGCGCGCGCGTCGAGCGAACCAATAGAATTGAGTTCCAGAGAAACGTGGTCGGCGATACCCAGCGCGCGCCACCAGCGGGCGGTCAGCATGATCAATTCCGCGTCGATATCGGGCCCTTGCAGGCCAAACACTTCCACGCCCAGCTGATGGAACTGGCGATAGCGGCCTTTTTGCGGGCGCTCGTGGCGGAACATGGGGCCGATATACCACAAGCGCTGTTCCTGATTGTACAGAAGACCGTGTTCAATACCGGCGCGCACGCAGCCCGCGGTGCCTTCAGGACGCAGGGTCAGGCTATCGCCGTTGCGGTCCTCAAAGGTGTACATCTCTTTTTCAACCACGTCGGTAACTTCACCGATAGCGCGTTTGAATAACGGGGTCTGCTCTACAATCGGCAAACGAATTTCGCTGTAACCGTAGCTGCCGAGCACCTGTTTGAGTGTGCTTTCAATGCGCTGCCAGATGGCGGTTTCGCCCGGCAGGTAATCGTTCATGCCGCGAATGGCTTGAATGTTTTTTGCCACGTTTATTCTCTTATTGAATACAAAAAATGAACCCGAATCAGGCCCGCTGCAAAATCGCGACGCGCCATGCGGGTTCAATCATACACGGGAAGCCAGACGCTTCCCAGTTGCCTTATTTTTCCAGCTGCTGAACGCTGATGCGCTGGCTCTCATCGAGCATAGCGGCTTTAGCGCGGATCTTCGCTTCAAGCTGGCTTATCATCTCTTCATTGTCGAGACGATCTTTGCGCACGCCTTCTTCATAAAAACCGCTCTTCTTATTGCCGCCGGTTACGCCAAGCGTGGAAACCAGCGCTTCGCCCGGTCCGTTCACCACACAGCCAATAATAGAAACATCCATTGGCGTAATGATATCTTCCAGGCGCTGCTCCAGCGCGTTCACGGTGCCGATAACGTCAAACTCCTGGCGCGAGCAGGTCGGGCAGGCGATGAAGTTAATGCCGCGGGAACGGATACGCAGGGATTTAAGAATATCGAAGCCGACTTTGATCTCTTCTACCGGATCGGCCGCAAGCGAGATGCGCAGCGTATCGCCGATCCCTTCAGAGAGCAGTAATCCAAGGCCGATCGCCGATTTCACAGCGCCTGCGCGGGCGCCGCCTGCTTCAGTGATCCCAAGATGTAAAGGCTGCTCGATCTGCTTAGCTAACAGGCGATAAGACTCTACGGCCAGGAACACATCAGAGGCTTTTACACTCACTTTGAACTGATCAAAGTTCAGGCGATCGAGATGATCGACATGACGCATGGCGGATTCCAGCAGGGCCTGCGGCGTGGGTTCGCCATATTTTTCCTGAAGATCCTTTTCCAGCGATCCGGCGTTGACGCCGATACGGATAGGAATATTTTTATCGCGCGCGCAGTCTACTACCGTGCGGATGCGCTCTTCATTGCCGATATTGCCGGGGTTGATACGCAGGCAATCCACACCATACTCCGCCACTTTCAGGGCGATACGGTAGTCGAAGTGAATATCAGCCACCAGCGGCACGCTGACCTGCTGCTTGATAAGCCTGAACGCCTCGGCGGCGTCCATCGTCGGGACCGATACGCGTACGATATCGGCGCCAACACGCTCAAGCGCTTTGATCTGATTGACCGTCGCCTCCACATCTGTGGTACGGGTATTGGTCATCGACTGAACGGCGATGGGGGCGCCATCGCCGACAGGCACATTGCCTACATAAATACGTTTGGACTTTCTGCGTTGAATCGGCGCTGCGTTATGCATGAAATTTCTCCCTCACTGCCCGTCTGTTACTGCGTTACTGATTGTTCGGCATTGAGGGTCAGACGAGCAACCTGGTTAGTTCTGATAAAACGGCTTAAATCAACAGGTTTTCCCTGATACTGAATCTGAACCGCGGATGGCGCGCCAATTTTCAGCTTGTAAGGCGCTTGGCCTGAAAGGTTGAGGTTAGCATCCTTACGTTGCAAACCGCTGAACAATTTCTTACCGGTTGCGTCAGTGACCTCAAGCCAGCAATCGGCGGTGAAGTTCATGACCAGCGCGTTAGCCTCTGCCGCAGGCGCGGTAACGGCCTGGTCTACCGGCAGTTGACCGTTCGCAGCCGCAGGCTGCTGCGCTGCGGTTGTGGTGTCAACATTCGCCTGGCTCGGCGATACGACCGCAGGCTGCTGCGGCTGTACCGGAACGGTAGCTGGGGTGTTATTTTGCGCGGTAGCGTCCGGCGCTGGCGCAGAAGAAGGGGTGGTTTCTGCCGGCAGGTCGGCAGGCGGCGTGGCCTGCGCTGTGGATTGATCCTGGGCGCCTGAAGCCTCGCCCGTATTCAGCGGAACGGCCTGACCGCCGCTGGCATTCAGCTCAGCGCTTGACTGGTCGGCCATAGTGGTAATCTCTTCCTGTTGCGCTTTGTGGTTTTGCCACCACCAGGCGCCAGTCAGGCCGACGACCACAAACAGGATGAGCCATGTGAAGCTCATCAGCCAGCCGTCACGTTTTTTGCGTCTTTTGCCCAGCGCGTAAGTCTGCATTGGCGCGACTTTCGCCGTTTTAACCGGTACCTGCTTCGCCATCATCGGCAGCAGTTCTTCTTCCGGAATATGCACCAGACGCGCATAAGAACGGATGTAGCCACGCAGGAAAGTCGATGCCAGATCGGCAGGCGCTTTATCCTCTTCGATATCGCGAACCGTCGACAGCTTCAGGCAAAGGCGTTCCGCCACTACCTGCTGGCTAAGTCCGAGTTGTTCACGGGCCAGACGAAGACGTTCGCCCGTGGTATGTGCTGCATTTTGTTCGTGAGTGGCTTCAGTATTCATTAGCTACAACTGCTGGTACTGTTTTAATTAAGAAACCAGGCACCGGCCGGCAACTCTACGGTTTCCTGTATTGCCCGCCCGTACCGCGAAAACTGCCTTTGCTCATTGAAGCCGTCGTGCTGCCAGTCTTAACGCAAGCCCAGGGCCTTTTCGCCGCTAAACTCGCCATCTTGTTAACGCACGCGCTTCTGGTCAGTTAACCATAGCCAGCTTTTTATGCCCTGTCTGTTTTATGAACAGATAACAGCCAGAATTGGCAAAGCTAAACTGTTGTTGCGACGCTACATACTGCCTCAAAGCGAGAAGAAACGCACCGTAATTATTTACAACTTACGCTTCTTTATTATGCAGACGACACGCCGCGATAATACTCCCCGGCGTGCCGCCATGACTGCCTGTCAGACTGCTTTAACAGCGATAGGTTCACCCTGCATACGCTTACGCATAGTGCGTTTAGTACGGTCAATCACATCGCCCGCCAGCTGGCCGCAAGCGGCGTCGATATCATCGCCGCGCGTTTTACGCACGATAGTGGTAAAACCATAGCTCATCAGCACCTTACAGAAGCGATCGATACGGCTGTTGGAGCTACGCCCATAAGGGGCGCCCGGGAAGGGGTTCCACGGAATAAGGTTGATTTTGCATGGCGTATCTTTCAGCAATTCTGCCAGTTGATGCGCATGTTCCGTCCCATCGTTAACGTGATCGAGCATGACATACTCGATGGTCACGCGGCCCTGGTTCGCATTGGATTTTTCCAGATAACGACGCACTGCCGCCAGGAAAGTCTCAATATTGTATTTTTTATTGATGGGGACGATTTCATCGCGAATTTCGTCGTTAGGCGCGTGCAGCGAAATAGCCAGCGCCACATCAATCATATCGCCAAGTTTGTCCAGCGCCGGGACCACGCCCGAAGTAGAGAGCGTTACGCGGCGTTTCGACAGGCCGAAGCCGAAATCATCCAGCATAATTTCCATGGCTGGCACCACGTTGGTGAGGTTAAGCAACGGCTCACCCATGCCCATCATCACAACGTTAGTGATAGGACGCTGACCGGTCACTTTCGCTGCGCCAATAATTTTTGCCGCGCGCCACACCTGGCCAATAATTTCCGAAACGCGCAGGTTACGGTTAAAACCCTGCTGCGCCGTAGAGCAAAATTTACACTCCAGCGCGCAACCAACCTGTGAAGAGACGCACAACGTAGCGCGATCGTCTTCCGGAATGTAAACCGTTTCCACGCGTTGATCGCCTACCGCGATAGCCCATTTAATGGTGCCGTCTGAGGAGCGCTGTTCTTCCACAACCTCCGGCGCGCGGATTTCCGCAACCTCTTTGAGCTTACCGCGCAACACCTTGTTGATGTCGGTCATCTCATCGAAGTCATCGCTGCAATAGTGATACATCCATTTCATTACCTGATCGGCGCGAAAAGGCTTTTCGCCAAGCGTCTTGAAGAATTCGCGCATTTGCTGACGATTCAGGTCGAGCAGGTTGATTTTTTCGGCTTTGGAAGCGGTGGAAACTGAGGCAAGCTCAGGTGTGACAATGTGTTCAGACATAATGTATTCCGGCCTCGTTATTACACGTTATGGCCCCTGGAGGGTTAAAAAGAGACGCCCCGGTGAGCAAACATGCTCGTCCGGGGCGCAGCATTGTACAAATTCTCTGGCACGTATGCCATCGCTTAAAGCGGCAGCGAAAAAATAAAGTTTCCGCGCCGCTTCGGTTGTACAGCGATTAGCGGGTACGCGGGCAGACTTCGCCTTCGCCGAAGAAGTAGGCGATTTCGCGAGCGGCGGATTCTACAGAATCGGAACCGTGGGTGCCGTTTTCAGTGAAGCTGTCAGCGTAGTCAGCGCGCAGGGTGCCTGCCAGCGCGTTAGCCGGGTTGGTTGCGCCCAGCAGGTCGCGGTGACGCTGTACCGCATTTTCGCTTTCCAGTACAGAAACCACGATCGGGCCGGAGGTCATAAATTCCACCAGGCCATCAAAGAACGGTTTACCTTCGTGCTCAGCATAGAAGCCGCGCGCCTGTTCAACGCTCAGGTGCAACATTTTGGTGCCTACGATTTTGAAACCTGCGGATTCAAAACGAGCAAAGATGCTGCCAATAACGTTTTTTGCTACGGCGTTCGGCTTGATGATGGAAAAAGTACGTTCAATTGCCATGATTACCTCTGTAAGTTGTTCTGTTTACCGGGCGGGCCGGAATGAAATTGGCGCCGATTATAATGAGCAATACCGGCCTTGCCTATGGTTCGGAGTAACATTTTTTTAAAATAATGTTACCTTTAGCAACAGTTCACCCTTAAAGCGCGTTTTTCATCATTTTGTCTTACTGCAAAGTAAAATGCGCCACCGCCGTTTGACCCGCCTCATCCAGCGCCACCAGCTGATATTCGCCATTTTTTTGCGGCGTTAGCGTTACGCTGCTGTTGCTCTCGTCAAGCAGCTCGCCATTTAAAAACCACCAACGCCTCCCCTGCCCGCCCTGGCTGAAAACACGCAGGGAGAGAGTCGTCTGGCCAGGCAAGCGTTTTACTATTGCGCCGTCGCGCACGCCGGAAATAAGCAGCGGCGCCACATCCTCCGCGTGCATAGGCGGGCAAACGGATGACGCTGGCGGCAGACGCGCTGCACGACGCTCCGCCGCCGGAAGCCAGGGTTCAAGAGGCAACGGCCACAGCAGCATGATTTTTTTTACCGCCTCCGGACAGTCTGCCGCCACACGCTCGCCTTTATGATCAAGCCAGACTGGACGCACAATACCCTGATTGCTCTCCTGCCCCTGCGCCAGCAGCGTTGGCGGTTCGCTGTTGTCCAGCAGCCAGGTGGCGAGCCGACGACGGCAGTTTGCATCACCCGGCGGCAATGACTGCCCGCCGGGCCAGCAGACCGTGCCCGACGTGACCGAAGCCGGACGCGGATCGACGGGCTGCGCGATGCGCTGGCTCTGCACGCCCGCCTGCAACAGATTATTTACTTGATTGAGGATGGGCACCGCGCTTGCAAAACCAAACTGCCCCGCAACGGGCGTGCCATCCGGTCGCCCCGTCCAGACGCCAATGACATATTGCGCTGTAACGCCGATAGCCCATGCATCGCGGTAGCCATAGCTGGTGCCGGTTTTCCATGCCAGCGGCACGGTCTGCGGCAACGAACCGTCCGGCAACGGCTGCGCTTCATTTGCGAGAATACGGCGAATAATCCACGCGGCGCCTGGCGACATAAGCGGCCGGTCAAGCAAAGGATCCTGCGCCGTCAGACGTAACTGGCCCGCGCGTCCATGGCGCGCAAAAGCGCTGTAGGCCGCGACCAGCTCATCAAGCCTTGCGCCTGCGCCGCCAAGAATAATTGCAAGATTGGGCTCAGCCGCCGGCGGAAAGCGCAGCTGTAGCCCGGCATTGCGAAGCTTTGCGGTAAAGCGCTTCGGTCCATAAGCTTCCAGTACCTGTACAGCGGGCAGGTTAAGCGAGCGCACCAGCGCTTCACTCATACTCACCGGACCGTTAAAACCGCTGTCGAAATTTCCGGGACGATAATCGCCAAAACGGCGCGGCACATCCTGTAATAAAGAGGCGGGGTGGATGATGCCTTCGTCCATCGCCAGCCCATAAATAAAGGGTTTAAGCACCGACCCGGGGGAGCGCACGGCAGTCACCATATCCACGTGCCCATAACGATTATCATCGTCAATATCCGCCGAACCTACCCAACCGCGCACCTTCATGCTTTGATGGTCTACCACCAGCATCGCCAGCGAACTGCGGGCCGGTAAGCGGCTTTTCAGAGTAAGCGCCAGCGCTTCAAGCTGACGCTGGAGCGAGGCGTCAAGAGTGGAAATGATTTTGAGGCCGGACTCGCGCTGCGCAAGGTGACGGGCAAAGAGCGGCGCCAGTTGCGGCATCTGGCGCGGCGCGAGCCATACCGGTTCTTCCAGCGATTCTTTCACCTGCTTTTCGCTCCAGACATGCTGTGAAGCCATTCTTCGCAGTACTTTATCGCGCGCGGCCTGCGCACGTTGCGGCCAGCGGTCAGGCCGCAGCCTGCTTGGCGCCTGAGGCAGCACTGCCAGCAGCGCCGCTTCGGAATAGCTCAACCGTGCGGGCGATTTTCCCAGATAAGCCCAACTTGCTGCGCCCACGCCCTGTAAAGTGCCGCCAAACGGGGCGCGGTTAAGATAGAGCGTAAGGATTTGCGCTTTCGAAAGATGCCACTCCAGCTGAAAAGCGCGCCATAGCTGGCGAAGCTTGCCGCCAGGCGTACGCGGATGCGGATCCAGCAGTCGCGCCACCTGCATGGTCAGCGTACTGCCGCCGGAAACAACATGGCCTGCCCGCAGGTCTTGCCAGGCAGCGCGCAGCACGGAAAAAGGGTTTACGCCAGGGTGTTTCCAGAACCAGCGATCTTCGTAATTCAGCAATGCTTCCAGATAACGGGGCGACACATCGTTTATTGCAACCGGATAACGCCAGATACCGTTCTCATCGGCGAAGCGCCATAGCGGCACGCCTGCTTCTGTGACCACCACCCGCGCAGGATGAACTTCCCGCAAGGGCAACGGCCAGAGCCTGTCCGCGCTCCATAACGCCAGTATCATCAGACAAGGCAGCGTCGCCAGCCATAACCAGCGACGCTGCATAATACGCCTTTTCACAACCACTCTCTTTTAGGGCGTAACACTGAGGATCTCGCCGCCTGCGCCGTTAGCGCGCCACTGAGGAATATACATTGACTCAACCTGCGGAGCAGGGATCGTGTAGCTGCCAGGCGTAACCGCGCGAGCAAGATAGACCAGCGTAACATGTTCCCCTTCATTGACCGGCAGCGCGGCGACAAAGCGATCGTCGCGGAACTCCATATGCTGAATATCAAGCTGCTGCATGCGGCTAATAAGATTATCCGCTTCACCGCCGCTGTTACTGAGGCTGGCGCTGGCATTGGCCAGGTTCTGGTTCTCCAGTTCAAGCCCGGCGGGGAGCAGATCGACCACCAGCGCGTCCGGCACCGTCTTATCTGCCCAGACATCCAGCCACACCATCACCAGCTCGCCGCTTTTCAGGCTCGACAGCGGTTTCAACTGGCCCTGGGTGTCGAGGAAATGACGCTCAATATGCAGCACGTTGCTCTCAGGCGCTGGCGCTTCCACTGGGTAACCGCTGCTGTCAAGGCGCAGCCAGAGCGGCGCGCCGCCGGTGTTGGTCACCTGAAGCGACGCCAGTTGCTCACCAGTTACCGCTATGGTCTGCGCATTGTCGCCTTGCAGGAACTGCCCTGGAAGCGTCGTTTGCGCTTGCCACGCCGCCGGCTGGCTTTGCAGGTTGCGCCCGGCAAGAAACAGCGCGTTGCTCTCCTGGGTGGAAAGCCAGCGCTGGCTGTAAGCCTCTTCAGAAAGCGTGGTGATAAGCTGATTTTGCGCCTGCGGTTGCAGTTTGTTTTCCTGAAGCAGCGCGAGCTTAAGCGCATCGTCACGAAGCGTGCTGCCATAATCGCCAAGCCAGCCCGCTTTTTCGCTGCGCCCGGTTTGCAACCCTGTCGCTATCGCCTCTTTAGCGCGAGGCGCATCACCCATAAGTTGTAACGCCACGCCAAGCTGCACCAGCGGCAGGCCGGAGCGCGCAGCCGCACGTTGTTCCCACAATTCGCGAAGCGCGCCAAGCGGCGCTTTCTGCTGGCGCGCTAATACCAGCCCGGCATAAGCCTGTACGGCAAATTTGCTGGCAGGGGTATTGTCGCTGTAACGCAGGGCCATCACGCCTGGATCCTGCAAGTAGCGCAGCAGGCGATTATTGGCTTTATTAAGCGCATCCGCAGAGACGCTATAGCCCTGTTCGCCCGCACGCACCAGGAAGTCGGTAACATAAGCGGTCGCCCAGTACTCTTCCGGCCCTTCCCTGTCCCACAACCCAAAACCGCCTTCTTCGCGCTGCATTTCCAGCAGTCGCGCAATGCCGACATCTACCGCAGCCCGACGCTGTTCGTCGCTTTCCCCCTTAATACCCAATGCCTTAAGCTGAGCGGCATTTGTATAAAGAGACGGGAATAAACCGCTGGTAGTCTGTTCAAGACAGCCGTACGGGTAAGCCTTAAGTTCATTGATATAACGCGCCACATTAAGCGGCGCCTGCCCGCTTAGCAGCAATTGTCCTTCAAGCGTGGCGGCATCCAGCCCATTCAAATGACGTGGGGCGGGCGACCAGACTTCGCCTGGCCCCAGGACGGCGCCGCTGTTAATCGTCCGGGCGGCAAACGCCGGCCGCACGCCTACTTTCCAGTTTTTTACCAACGGCGCGAAGCTTTCATTGGGCAGTGTAAGCCCGCTAATCCGGGCGCTAATTTCGCCATCGCCATACCCCTGCCCTGCGCGTACAGGAATAAACAGCGTCTGACGCACATTTGGAGCAAGCTGAAGCTGCTGGGTATTGCTGGTTTCAAGCTGTACCAGGCCGCTGGTGGTAAACTGCGCGGTCAGTTGCTGCGGTTTATCGGTAAGGTTGGTGACATCCAGCGCCAGACGGGAAACGTCTCCTCCTGCCATAAAGCGAGGCGTACTCAGCTCGGCAATCAACGGCGCGGCGACCACCACGTTATCTTCCGCGCTGCCGAAGCGGTCGTCGGTCCAGGCCTGCGCCATGACGCGCAGCTCGCCGTTAAAATCGCCAACGGGCAGCGTGATCGTGCCCTCACCGTTTGCATCAAGCTGCACAGGCTGCGCCTGCTGGGCGATAATGGTAACATGGTTGACCGGCGGCTTGCCGCCGCGGTTAAGCTCATCGCCGTCGCCGCCAAAGCGCAACGCGGCCAGCCGTCCCTGCCCTTCAATAACCTGGCCGTAGATATCGTAAATATCCGCGCCGTAGCGCTTCTGGCCGAAGAAAGCGCGCCATGGATCGGGCGTAACGTAATCGGTAATGCTAAGCACGCCGCTGTCTACCGCGGAAAGCAGCACATTAACCTGCGCAGGCAATTGACCGTTTTTCACGCTCGCTTTCACTTTTACCGTCAGCGGCTGATTCGGGCGCATTTTTTGCGGCGCTTCCAGGCTCAACGCCAGGCGGCGGCTCTCATCGCCAAGCGGCAGATGGAGCAGGCCGACAGCGCGTTTCGGCGTCGCAGAACGGGATTTATCACCAGGGCGAACCACCAGCGCGCTGAGGTAGAGATCGTGGCGCTGCCAGGCTTTATCAACCGGAATGGCGATATCCAGCCCCTTCTCCGGCACGTCTATTTCCTGCCACCACAGCGGGCCGTCGCTGGATTCCACCATCGCGTAGCCTTTGCCTGCGGCAGGGGCCGCGATGTGCAGATTAATAGTGTCGCCTGGCTGATAGGCAGGTTTGCCGATTTTTAGCGTCACGCGGTCCGGCCGGGGCGAGCCCGCGCTGCCTTCGCTATTGTCCTGCCAGCTGTACCCCGCCCAGAAGCGCACGCTGCTGATGGTGTCATCCGGCGCTTTGACTTCCAGACGATAAGAACCCCACTCTACGGGAAAACTGACCTTGCCGGTTTCATCTGCGGCGAGGTTAAGGGTTTGCTCCCCTTCGACGAGGTCTTTCTGGTCGAACTGCGATTGCCAGCCTTCATTTTCCGACCAGTTCCAGTAGTAGTCGCGACGCTCGCGAATCAGCCTTACCTGTAACCCCGACACCGCGTTTTTTACGCCCTGATTATCGGCATAGACAATGTCGAAAGCGGCATTGCCGTCTTCATCCACCATCGGCTGGTTGGTCGTGTCGCCGGTGCGGTAGTCATACACAGCTTTATCGCCGAACTGCGGACGGATACCCGGCATATTTTTAGCGGGCCACACCGCTTGCTCCACGCGGCGGGTCACCGGACGGCCGCCCGACTCCAGCAAACTTGCCTGTAAAATCACGCGTAGCGGCGAGCGGCTTTCGCTCCACTGGCTCGGAACCTCAACCTGGCCGTGCCCTTCGTCATCAAGCGTAAGCTGTACCTCATCCAGACTGCGCGAGAGGTTTTCTTCAGCAATATTGCCGAACTGGAAACCCGGCAGTTGCGCTACCGCATCGCGCAACGGGCGCACAAAAAGCTGTCCCTGCAAGCGGTTGCCGGAAGCGGGCGCGCCATAAAGGTAATGGCCTGCCACGGCGAAATTGACCGTATCGGCGGGCGCGATGGGCGCTTGTTGCGCCGTAATGTTCAACGCCAGCCGTTCCGGCATGAAATCTTCAACCTGAAAGCGCCAGTCGCGCGGCAGGTTGTCGCCGGTGTTGGCGCGGATATGCCAGCCTCCGGTCGGCGAGCGGCCATCAAGCGGCAATGTCAGCTGGTAGAGACCGTTTTTCGGCTCCCCTACCAGCGTGCGCGCTACCTGGCCATCCGGCTTCACCAGCTCGAATTTAACCGGCTGCGCAGGCAACGGCTTGCCGTCACCGTTGCGAAGCAACGCGTTGAGGATCACCGTTTCTCCCGGACGATAAAGATCGCGCGGGCCGAACATGAAAAATTGTTTGCTGTAGCCGGTATCGCCGCCAACCTGAAACTCAGCGAGATCCAGCGCCGGCAGATTGAGATCGAGCAGCGTAGTCTGCTCGCCAAGGCGCGTCAGCACCAGCGCCGCCTCTTTGTGATCCTCAAGCATGGCGTGGCCGTCGCCGTCGGTTTTCGCCTCGCCAAGCGTCTGGCCTTTGTCGTTCAGAAGGCGGACTTCCACGCCGCTCTGCGCTGCGCCGTTTTCAAGGCTCTGCGTAAAAATATCCAGCCGGTTATGGTAACGGTGAAGGGAAAGACCGATATCGCTCAGCGTAAAGAGCGTTGCGGCGTTGCTGTAGTTGTAATGGCCCGCCTGGTTCATAACGGCAAGATAGACGCCCGGTTGCTGCAACGGCTTGATATCCGTTAACGGCAGCAACAGTTTTTCCCGGGTGTTGCGCGCCGGATTGAGGTCGAAACGTCCGGTATAAACCAGGTCCGCCATTTTCAGCAGTTGGTCTGATTCCCAATTGGTAAGGGAGCTGCGGTATTCCCACTGGCTGACGAAAGAAGGCAGCGACTCTGTCTTCACCCGATAAAAGTTCACGTCGACGCTGTTAACGTTGAGCGCCATGACTGGCAACCCCTGCACTACTTTACCCGGCAGCAGCGAGCCGCGACTGGCGAAGCCGACGCCTGGCGCTATATCGCGTGTGGTAATCGTCTTTTCGTACGCGTTGCCGAAAGTGGCTTTATTTAGCGCCCTTAGCCCGCTGTCGATGCTCAGCACCAGTTCGCGGTTCGGCTCTAAATGGCGCAGGCGCAACTCTTTAAGGCTGGAGGAAAGCTCCCATGCGCCATCTACCTTGCCGCTTTTTTTATCCACCAGATGCACGAATTTTGAAAAGTCTTGCTCAGGGTCGAGCGGAACAGAAAAGGCGAGCGCCAGAGCGCTCGCCCCTTCAAGCTGCACTTCTGAAGCATCGGTTAAAGAAAGCGCTTTACCCGCGCTTTGCGCCGCCAGCTTTTGCAGAGACTCAGCGTCCGGCTTCGCAGGCGGCGTGGTGCGCGCCGCTGGCGATGCCGCGGCAGAGCTTTGCTGCGCGTTCGCCGGGCTTAACGCCGCATCATCGTTATTATCGCACCCTGCAAGCGCCAGCGCGGCCAGCCATGCCGCCGTCAGGGCGGCCAGACGTACTCGATTCATTTTTTATCCATGGCCGAAACGGCCACCAATTGGTTTCAGTACGGCAAGTATTATGCGCGACTTTGGCAATTACAAAAGCCACCATTTTTATTTATGGACAATCTCTCGCAAAGTAAATGTAAAGCGATGAAACCCGCAGGTTGCCGACAGGAAAACCCAATCTGTAACCGCGATCACAGCGCGAAACGTAACATGTTACCTTGGCAGTCATTTGTTTTTAAAACAAGAGGATAACTGGATAAGGACGAAAGCGGACTGTACCTTTGATGGCGTACCCTTCGCCATGGCGGTTTAGCCTAAAGATAATAAAGAGAGAGCTAAATGAAACGAGCCGTAAACGCCTTACAAAATTTCGGGAAGTCGCTCTACGGGCCGGTGCTGATTTTGCCTATCGTCGGCCTGTTTATCGCGTTTGGCAATGTGCTCGGCAACGGCAACCTTGCCGACTATTTACCCTTCCTTGGTCATCCCGCCATTCAGAATATCGGCCAGCTAATTGCGAAATCAGCGGTATCGGTGCTGGCAAACCTGGCGCTGGTGTTCGCCGTCGGCATTCCCATCGGCCTTGCGGCGCGCGATAAAGGCTACGCCGCGCTGATTGGCCTCGTCACCTTCGTGGTCTTTATTAACGCCATGAGCGTAACGCTCGCTATGCAGGGCGAACTGGCGCCAGCCGACCAGATGCGGGCAGCGGGCCAGAGCATGGTGCTGGGCGTACAGGTGCTGGAGATGGGCGTTTTCGCTGGCATCCTGACCGGCGCGCTCTCGGGTTATCTCTACAATCGTTATTCTGGCGTGCAGTTTTCCGGCGCGATGGCTATCTACTCCGGGCACTGTTTTGTCGCCATTATTATGCTGCCGGTATCAATGCTGCTTGGCGTGGTGATGAGCGAACTCTGGCCCTTCGCCCAGCACGGCATCAGCGCGATGGCGCTGGCTATCAAAGGCGCCGGGCCGTTTGGCGTGGCGGTTTACGGTTTCCTGGAGCGCATTCTTGTGCCGACAGGTCTGCATCACCTCGTCTATACCCCGTTTTTATATACCGAGCTTGGCGGCACTTCTGAGGTGTGCGGGTCGGTCTACCAGGGCGCGCGTAATATTTACTTCGCCGAAATGGCCTGCCCGAGCGTCACGCAGCTAAGCAGCACGGTAGTGTGGGATGCCCGCGGCATCAGCAAAATGTTCGGCCTGCCCGCCGCCGCGCTCGCCATGTATATGACGGCGAAACCGGAGCGCAAAGCAGCGGCGAAAGCGATTCTTATCCCGGCGGCGCTAACGTCCATGCTGGTGGGCGTGACCGAGCCTATCGAGTTTTCCTTCCTGTTTATCGCTCCGCTGCTGTTTGTGGTGCATGCGGTGCTGACCGGCATTGGCATGATGCTGTTTTACCTGCTCGGCGTTCACGCCATCGGCGCTAACGGCATTATCGATTTCATTCTTTATAACCTGCCGCTTGGCACCACCAAATCGAACTGGCCGATGTACATCCTGGTGGGCCTGATTATGGCGGCGCTTTACTTCGTGATTTTCCGCTTCCTTATCCGCCGCTTCGACATGAAAACGCCCGGTCGCGAGGAAGACGATCAGGAAACGCGTCTTTACAGCAAGCAAGAGTATCAGGCCAAAGGCGCTAACGAGGGCCTGGGCGAGGCGATTGTCGAAGGCTTAGGCGGCCGGGCCAATATCGAAGTGGTGGACAATTGTTATACCCGCCTGCGCGTTACGGTGCGAGACGTCGGCGTTATCAACGAACCCCGGCTCAAAGCTACGGGCGCGAAAGGGGTGATTAAGCAGGGCAATAACGTTCAGGTGGTCTACGGGCTGCATGTGAAAAAGATGCGCGAAGCAGTCGAAATGTTTCTCTGACAGGAGCTTATGATGTTGAAACCTCCCTTTATTTTATCCATCGCCGGCGGCGGCAGTACTTACACGCCAGGCATTGTGAAAAGCCTGATGGTGCGCTTAAGCGACTTTCCGCTTGCCGAGATCCGTCTGTACGACATCGACAGCGCGCGCCAGGAAACTATCGCGCCGGTGGTGGAAAAGGTTATTCGCGACCACAGCCAGCAGATCAAATTCACCGTCACAAATGACCCGGAAGTCGCCTTCAGCGGCGCGCACTTTGTTTTCGCCCAGATGCGCGTGGGCCAGTACAAAATGCGCGAGCAGGATGAAAAAATTCCGCTGCGCCACGGCGTGGTAGGCCAGGAAACCTGTGGTCCTGGCGGCCTGGCCTATGGCCTGCGCACCATTTTGCCGATGGTAGAGCTTATTGATCTTGTTGAGCGGTATGCCGATAAAAAGGCGTGGATTGTTAACTATTCCAACCCGGCGGCAATTGTCGCCGAAGGGGTGCGCCGTCTTCGCCCCAACGCCCGCGTGCTTAACATTTGCGATATGCCGGTGGCGGCGATGCGCAACATGGGCGCCATCCTCGGCGTCGATCGCCATAAGCTGGAGGTAGATTACTTCGGCCTGAACCATTTCGGCTGGTTTACCCGTGTGATGGTGGATGGCGAGGATCGCCTGCCGGAATTGCGTCGTCATATAGCGAAGTTCGGCCTGCTGACCGAAGATGCGGCGCAGACGGACCCGCAGCATTCCGATCCGTCCTGGGTGAAAACCTGGCGCAACATCAAGCCGATTATGGATCATTTCCCTGATTATCTGCCGAACCCGTATTTGCAGTACTACCTGATGCCAAATGAGATAGTCGAACATCAGGACCCGGACTATACGCGCGCCAATGAGGTAATGAACGGCCGCGAGAAAAAACTGTTCGCAGCGGCGCAGGAGTATAAGCGTACTGGCGTGTTGCCGGACGCGTTCCACGTGGGCGTTCACGGCGCGTTTATTGTTGATGTGGCCTGTTCGCTGGCCTTCGACCTGCGCCAGCGCCATCTGGTGATTGTTGAGAACAAAGGCGCTATCGCTAACCTTCCTTATGACGCGATGGTGGAAGTACCCGCTTATATTACCGCCGCCGGGCCAGAGCCGGTGCGCATGGGCGCGGTGCCGCTGTTCCACCAGACGCTGCTGATGCAACAACTGGCCTCTGAGCAACTGCTGGTGGAAGCCACCATTGAAGGCAGTTACGAAAAAGCGCTACAGGCGTTTACACTTAACCGTACTGTTCCCACGATGCAGCACGCCAGAGCGATTCTCGATGAAATGATTGAAGCGAACCGCGACTACTGGCCGACGCTGCAAAAAGCCTGGCGGAACGGGGAGGCGGCGCAATAACTTCGAGCCAGCTCGCGACATGAAAGCGGTGCGCTTGTGGTCCGGCCTGAAAGCGCTGACAATCCGTTTCTCAGCTTTGACACGGAGAAACCCATGTCCACCACTTTCTTTGTTGCGGGCGACTGGCTCGCAGAGCATATCGACGACCCGGAAATTCAGGTTCTGGACGCCCGCATGGCGCCTGCGGGCCAGGAGCATCTGCGTAACATGGCCGAAGAGTACCGCGCGGGGCATATTCCCGGCGCGGTCTTTTTTGATATTGAAGCGCTCTCTGACCACACCACTTCCCTTCCCCATATGATGCCGCGCCCGGAAACCTTCGCCGTGGCGATGCGTGAACTGGGCGTCAGCAGCGATAAACATCTGGTGGTTTACGACGAAGGCAACCTCTTTTCCGCTCCGCGCGCCTGGTGGATGCTGCGCGCGTTTGGCGTGCAGAACGTATCGATTCTGGCAGGCGGGCTGGCGGAGTGGCAGCGCGATGAATATCCGCTCGTCGCAGGCGATGTCAGCCTGCCGGAAGGCGAATTTGAGGTGAAATTCGACGACACGCTGATAAAACGCCTGCCGGAAGTGTTGCTGGCAAGCCATGAGAAAACCGCGCAGTTAGTGGACGCCCGCCCTGCGGCGCGCTTCAACGCTGAGGCGGACGAACCGCGCCCTGGCCTGAAGCGCGGCCACATTCCCGGCGCCTTAAACGTGCCCTGGACCGATCTGGTTATTAAAGGGCAACTCAAAACCACCGATGAATTGCAGGCGGTTTTCCGCCGCCAGGGAGTAGACCTGACGCAGCCCATTATCGCCAGCTGCGGCTCCGGCGTAACGGCGGCGGTCGTGATGCTGGCGCTCGCCACGCTGGGCGTGCAGGAGACGAAACTTTACGACGGCTCCTGGAGCGAATGGGGCGCGCGTAACGATCTGCCCATCGAACCGGCACAATAATGGACAGCCGCCTGGCGCCGCTGTTAACGCGCGGGGAGTCGCTGACCCGCGCCGAGTATCGCGTGCTTTCGCACCTGACCGCCCACCCGCTGCTGGTGGGCAACATTACGGTGCGCGAACTGGCGCAGGCGACTTTTGTCTCGACTGCCACGATTATGCGCCTGTGCCAGAAGCTCGGCTTTAGCGGCTACAGCGAACTTATCTGGCACTGCAAACAGCTGCTTGCCGCCTCGCCGCATATCGCTCGCGAAGCGCCAGGATCGCAAAACGAAGCCGCTCCGGCCATGTTCGAGCGTTTTTTGAGTAACTACCGCCGCACTTTTCAGTGGGTAACGCCGGAAAAAATGGCGCAATTTTCACAGTTGCTGCGCGAGAAGGAACATTTTTTTCTCTACGGCGCCGGGTTTTCCTGGCTCTTTGCTGAATACCTGACCAAAAAATTGCAGGTGCTGGGAAAAACGGCGTTTATTTCCGGTCCCGGCGACAGCCGGAATATCTTTCTCAGCAATGCCTCCCGCTACGAGGTGTTTATTGCGTTTTCCCGCAGCGGCGAGACCGAACAGGTGCTTGATAAAGCGCGTATTGCGCGCAATGTCGGCATGACGGTGGCAGCTTTTACCCGCGCCTCGCCCAACAGCCTTGCGGCGATGGCCGATCTCCATTTCGCGTTATATGACGAAGGGGTGCATTTCGCGGCGCAGGCAGACGCTATTACGTCGTTTGAATCGAACCTGATGCTGCTTATCGATCTGCTCTTGTTGCAGGCGATGGCGTAATGGCGCGGCGAAGTTGCCGCGCCGAAAGTCCATTATTTAAAGGTGTTGAGCGTCTCGCGGGCATGAATAGCATTCAGGTTGCGGATAAACAGCTCCAGCAGCGTCTCGGTGGAGTAGGCTTTTTTATCTTCTCCCCGCAGCTTGCCAATCCAGGTGAACATCAGCCGTTTTTTGCTGCGCTGCACCCGGGTGCGATTTTTCCACCAGCCGCCCACGGCGCGCGGCAGCTCATACCCTTCTTTGCAGATAAGCGTCACGGTGATGGTGTGGTTCATGTTCTGCACTTTGAAATCATCGATAGCATTAAGCGGAATGTCGTCCGTGAACTGGCGGCAGCGTAAAGTCTGCGGCGTCAGGGTCAGGAAAGGCGTATGGCGCTTACGCCACTGCTGCCAGAGCGACCAGCACGCCAGTAGCCCCAGCAGGCCCATCGCCGCGCCGCCCGCCAGCATTTTCACGTTTGGCTCGCCAGTATAGTTAAAGCTCAGTTGAGTAAGCAGGATAAACGACGCGACAAACAGGATCGCCGCTAAAAAGCCGCCGACTAAATAGACTTTATTGCCGGTATAGAGCGTAACAGATTCGCCCGCCTGCCCGACGACCTCCTCCAGTTCGCGACGAAACGCTTCACGATGCCGGGTGACTTTGCCATCAAGCTCATGGGTCATGTTTTGCGCCATCGCAGCGGCCTGCGGCAGAAGCGGCGTCAGGCTCTGCCAGGGGTTATCGGCGGCCGGGCGAGTCGCCTGCGCCAGCAGCGAGGCGTCCAGCGCGCAGCCCAGCGCTTCGATACGCTTGCGGCTTGGCGGATGGCTGTCGGTCGGGTGCGCCGTTTCGCTTTCCAGATACTGTTGCGGGTCGCTGAAGCCATTTTCACGCAGGTCGGCGACGACGTTTTCCACCAGGTTATCGCTCTGAAGCTTACCGTTGAAGAAAGCCTCAAAGACGCGGTTTTGCGCCTCGCTGATGGCGGAAATGCGCAGCAGCGAAGTGGCAAGCGCGCGCGCAGAGCTGGCGCGTGCGCCGATGGCGTCGGCTTCATGCTCGCGAATGCGGCTCCAGTGGCTCACCGTTTCGTGAAGCTGCTGAATGAACTGGATCCCGATGTGCAGCGACGGATAAAGAATGACGTGATCCAGCACCGGCGCATTGCGCTGGTTCAGCACCATGGTTTCAATGCTGTGGCTGATGCCCGCATAGAGCGGCGCGAAACGCAGGCTGTAGAGCGTATCCTGGCCGACAAAGTGGCCCAGCTCATGCCCTACTACGGCGCTCAGCTCCTCTTCATCCATGAGCGCCGCCCAGGTGAGCGGGAAGTAAAGCGTCTGCCCTTTCAGCAAGGGGCCGTCTTCCACTTGCACAGGATTAGCGGTGACGTAAAAGCCCTCCAGCAGGCCGACCACGATGTTGTCCGGAACGATAGCGCCGAGACGCTGCGCCAGCGCCTCCACCCATCGCCACAGCTCAGGCGCCTGCTCGCGGGTCAGGTTATGGCCCGCCACTTCATGCGGCTCCGGCTGGAACAGCGCAAAGCACTGCTTCAGGCTGCCAAGACTTTTATAGAGCACCCACAAAATGCCGAACAGGACCATCAGCGCAAAAAACATCACCTTGATGCCGCCCGCGTTCATTTTGAAGTGAGTGCCGAACCAGAGCGTTTCGTAAACCACCGCGCAGAAGAAGGCCAGCCCGCAAATGACAATCTGTGAAACCATCAGCCACGGCAACAGCTTGCGGCAGCGATCGAAGGCGCGAACTAAATCATCCTGAGAGCGTTTCGCCACCGTCACGCTGCGCCGACAAAGGGCGAGCGCCCCGGCATTCAGCACGAGGCACAGCAACGCCAGGCCTACCGCCAGGCCCGCCAGCTTGCTTTGCAGCTGCGCCAGCATAATTTCAGTGGCGTACTGGCTTTGCAGCTGTCGCTCGTTATTGATGAGTTCTCTCGCCGGGAGACGATAATTTTCGCCGTCGACGGAAAATTCCATCACCGCATTACTCTCTTTTTGCAGCGCCGTCGTCGCTTCCTGAATCAGGGCGTTTGAAAAGTCGACCCGCCCGGTAATGTCGCTTACGCGGTAATGTTGCCAGACGCCGTAGCAGGCAATCAGCAGCGGCACCAAAAAGAGATAGATCAGGCTCTTCCTGTTCATCGTAATATCCGTTTTCCTTGTTTAAGCCATAGAGCGAGAGCGTATTACCCTCGCTTTTAATCGCCGCCGCAGCGAGGCGGTTGCGGTGATGTCCACGGCCCTCTTGCGGGGCCGGTGGTTATTGCATAGCGTGAAGCTCTACCTTCCTGACGGGCGCATGCCATGCGGTATACAGAAAAAACGCGACAGGTATTAAAGCAAAACGCTTTTTATTCATCGCGGCGTTCCGGGTTTATTCCATTAAATAAAAACGCGCCCGCCCCCGCCGTTTCAGGCGGTGGATAACAAAATGAGCAACACAGGGGAGGCAAGCTTAGCAAAGAGAGGAATAACCGTGGCCTACCAGAATTTGTCTTGATTCAGAGAGAACGTGAAATAAGGGTAAAGCGCGGAAATAAAAAAGGCGGCACGATTATGCCGCCCTGCAATTAAATAATACGGTTTTGTTTAAAGTCGCGCAGGAAACTGCCCCAGCGGCGTTCATAAAACGGCGTGATATGAGCAATCATAAAATGACTGACGCCCTTTTCGCCCTCTTTGACCTGACAAAGGTCAACCGGCTCATCGCCCGGCAGCGTATCCATCGCCACGCTGCCAGCGGCGCGGATAACCGGCTCGATATCGCCTTCCGCTTCAATACCAATCAGCAGATTCGGCTGCTCATCCGCCTGTTCTTTTATGGAACAAAGAAAAGCGCGTTTTACCGTTTTCATCTCTTTGAAGAGCGTGGTGAGCGAATCTATCATCTGCGCCGGCGGCTCGGTCACTTCTGAGAGCAACAGCGAAGCGCCGCCTTCCAGCACCGTCTGGTTGCTTACCGCATCGCCTTCAGGGCTGATGAGATGGCTGATTTCCCGCGGCGTGAACTCTTTGCCGGTCGGCAGCTTCGCGTTCAAAAAGAGCGTTTCGCCAGGGGTCATTTCAAACAGCTGGCGCACCGGCATCATGACAAACGCCTGCTGGTGCGAGACCGCCTGCTGCATCGCCTCAAGGGAAGTAAAGAACGGAATAACGGACGTGCCATCCTCTTTTTCCCAGTGCTGTAAATCTACCGCGCTGTTGGCGTCGATAGCCTCGCCCTGCGCCGCTTCGCCCGGCACCCAGACGGTGGAGTCCAGCAGCACGCGGAAAAAGGCCGGACGGTGCGCAGGCTCGGTCGCCGCTTTTTCCAGCATGGTTTCAAGTTCGTTTTTGGTTTCAGACATAAGGTTACAGTCGTTTGTTTAATCAGGAAGGGAAGCAGGCCCCTCGCCCCGCCCTCTTCCCGCAAGGGAAAGGGGAAAACCCACTGAAAGGCGCTTTAGCGCAGGCGGGCAAAACCCACGCGCCAGAAGGCCTTTCACAGGGCGGGTGAGCGCAGCGCCACCCGCCGCCTCTGTTATTACGCGTCTGCGGTCAACAGGTTCGCCAGCGTCCGTACGCCGATGCCGGTGGCGCCCGCCGCCCACTGCTCTACCGCCGCTTTACGGTAAGTGGCGGAGCAATCGATGTGCAGCCAGCCTTGCTGATAGTTCTCAACAAAGTGCGACAGAAAGCCCGCCGCGGTGCTGGCGCCCGCCGGGTAAGCGCCGCCCGCCGTATTGTTCAGCTCAGCAAAATTCGAAGGCAGCTGATTGCGGTGGAATTCCGCCAGCGGCAAACGCCAGAAAGCTTCGTTTTCCGCTTTCGCGCTCTCAAGCAGGCGAGCAGCCAGCGCGTCGTCGAAGCTGAACAGCGCATGGTAATCATTGCCGAGCGCGGTTTTGGCCGCGCCAGTCAGCGTCGCGCAGTCGATGATAAGCTCCGGTTTCTGGGCGCAGGCGTCGATAAGGCCGTCTGCCAGCACCAGCCGACCTTCGGCATCGGTGTTCATCACTTCAACGGTTTTGCCGTTGCGGTAGGTAATGATATCGCCCAGGCGGAAAGCGTTGCCGCTTATCATGTTGTCGGCGCAGCAAAGAATGAGTTTTACGCGCTTGTTCAGGCCGCGGGTAATGGCAAACGCCAGCGAGCCGGTCACCAGCGCCGCGCCGCCCATGTCCGATTTCATCGAATCCATAAAGGCGGTTTGCTTGATGCTGTAGCCGCCGGAATCAAAGGTGATGCCTTTGCCGACAAGACAAGCGTAAACCGGCGCGCTCTTGTCCCCTGTCGGGTTGAAATCAAGCGTCAGCAGCACGGGCGGGCGCTCTGAGCCGCGTCCTACGGTATGCAGACCGAGATAGTTTTGCTCGCGCAGATCTTCGCCTTTGGTGATGCGATAAGAGACCTGCTCGCCGCCCACGTCGGCAAGCAGGTCGACCGCGCGCTGCGCCAGCTGTTCCGGCCCAACCTCTTCCGCCGGCGCGTTAATGACGTCGCGCACCCAGTCGATAATTTTCAGGCGGCTGTTCAGCTCTTGCTGTTGGGCATCGTCAAGCTTCGCCCAGTCGACAACGCGTTTGCCTTTAGGGCCGCGATAACCCATCCAGAAGGCCCAGCTTTTTTCCACATCCCAGCCTTCGCCTGCCAGCTCAACGTGCTTCAGCCCCTGGCCGTCGATTTTGCGCGCCGCGCGCTGGATAAGCGCCAGGTCATCCTTGCCGGTGAGATGCAGGGTAATGCCTTCGTTATTGATGCTGTAAGCGGCTTTCTCACCCCAGCGGGCGTCTGCGGGCGCCGTTGAGAGCGTAATTTTCATGGCTTCGGTCATCTTATTGTCCTTATATTCGGCTCATGGTGAAAACGTAAAAACGGGCCGCCAGAGGCAGCCCGTTTCTTTATTCTGCTTCGTCCAGCCAGACCAGCAGTATCGCTTCGAGGATTTTTTCGTTTGACGCGTTTGGGTCGTCATCGAACTCCTCAAGCTCGCAAATCCACTGATGCATATCGGTGAAGCGCACGGTTTTCGGATCGGTATCCGGGCGGCTGTCGTACAGCGCCTCGCCGATTTCGCGGCTGTCGGTCCATTTCAGTCCCATCGCTTCCCCCGATTAGTGTTCGCGAGCATGGTTAATAGTGTAACGCGGCATCTCGACCACCAGATCTTCGTCGGTTACGCGCGCCTGGCAGCTCAGGCGGCTTTCCGGCTCAAGCCCCCAGGCTTTATCCAGCATGTCGTCTTCGTCTTCGCTGCTTTCCGCAAGCGAATCAAAGCCTTCACGCACGATGCAGTGGCAGGTGGTGCAGGCGCACGATTTTTCGCAGGCGTGTTCAATGTCGATGCCGTTGCGCAGCGCAACGTCAAGAATGGTTTCACCGCTCTTCGCTTCCAGAACTGCGCCATCAGGACAGAGATCCTGATGAGGCAGAAAAACAATCTTTGGCATATTAAACCTCGTCCACGGAGTGGCCTTTCAGCGCCTGACGGATAGATTCATCCATACGGCGAGCGGCGAACTCCTGGGTTTGTTTGTCTGTATTTTTAATGGCTTGTTCAATGGCGTCGGCGTTGTCGCCAAGGGCGGCGGCGCGAAGCGCCGCAACCGCGTCGTCAACGGCCTGCCGTTCAGCGACGCTTAACAGCGCGGCATCGGTTTTCAGCGCCCCTTCCAGGCTTTCCAGCACGCGGGCGGCTTCCACTTTCTGCTCTGCCAGCATGCGCGCTTTCACGTCTTGCTCGGCATAGCTCATGGAATCCTGAATCATGGTGGCGATTTCGCCGTCGGTCAGCCCGTAAGAAGGTTTCACCTGGATAGACGCTTCCACGCCGGTGGATTTCTCCATGGCGGTCACGCTCAGCAGGCCATCAGCGTCCACCTGGAAGGTGACGCGAATATGCGCGCCGCCTGCCGGCATCGCCGGAATGCCGCGCAGCGTAAAGCGCGCCAGCGACCGGCAATCCTGCACCAGTTCGCGCTCGCCCTGCACGACGTGGATCGCCATCGCGGTTTGACCATCTTTAAAGGTGGTGAACTCCTGGGCGCGGGCGACAGGAATCGTGGTGTTGCGCGGAATGACCTTTTCTACCAGTCCGCCCATGGTCTCCAGACCAAGCGACAGCGGAATAACATCCAGCAGCAGCATTTCGCTGTCCGGCTTGTTGCCGACCAGAATATCCGCCTGGATTGCCGCGCCGATGGCGACCACTTTGTCAGGGTCAATGGAGGTAAGCGGCGTGCGGCCGAAAAACTCGCCTACGCGCTCGCGCACCAGCGGCACGCGGGTTGAGCCGCCGACCATGACCACTTCCAGCACTTCGCTTGCTTCCACGCCAGCGTCTTTCAGGGCGCGGCGACAAGCCAGCAGCGTGCGTTTAACCAGCGGCGCGATAAGCGCGTCAAACTGCTCGCGTGTGACGCTGCCTTTCCAGCCCGCAACCTCAACCTCTGCGGTTTCGGCGTCGCTCAGGGCGATTTTCGCCGCGATGGCGGCGTCAAGCAGCTGGCGTTGCAGGCGGTTGTCGGCACGATCCGTCAGCCCCGCCTGTTCGCGAATGCTGTCCGCAAGCAGGTGGTCGAAGTCGTCGCCGCCAAGGGCGGAGTCGCCGCCGGTCGCCAGCACTTCGAACACGCCGCGGCTTAAGCGCAGCACAGAAATATCAAAGGTGCCGCCGCCGAGATCGTAGACCGCAATCACCCCTTCCTGACCGGAATCCAGGCCATAGGCGATAGCCGCCGCGGTGGGTTCGTTCAGCAGGCGCAGCACGTGCAGCCCGGCAAGACGCGCGGCGTCTTTGGTGCCCTGGCGCTGTGCGTCGTCGAAATAAGCCGGAACGGTGATCACCACGCCATCCAGCTCGCCTGCCAGCGCTTCGCGCGCGCGTTCGGCCAGCGCTTTAAGGATATCGGCGGAAACGCGCACCGGGTTTAACTGGCCGGCAGGCGTATTGATCATCGGCAAGCCGTTTTCGCTGGCCGTTAAGTCGTAAGGCAGATGGGGATAGCGCGCCTGAATATCGGCGAGCGAGCGGCCCATCAGACGTTTTACAGAGCTGATGGTATTGGCCGGGTCGCTGGCGGCTTGCGCCCGCGCATCCCAGCCCACGGTGTGACCCTGTTGCTGGTAATGCACGACGGAGGGCAGCAGATGGCGGCCTTCGTGGTCCGCCAGGGTTTCGGTTTGCCCACTGCGAACCGTCGCCACCAGCGAGTTGGTGGTGCCAAGGTCGATGCCCGCCGCAAGCTTACGCTGATGCGGCGCGCTACTCATGCCCGGCTCACTGATTTGTAATAAGGCCATGTTGAGCTTCCAGAATTAAAAATCGAGCAGCTTTTCTTCGAGTTGTTCTGACTGGCTTTGCAGTTTATCGAGAAAACGGAGTTTGCGCACGGTGTCCGCCGCCTGCGTCCACGCTTCGCTATCCAGCTCCGCGACCATCTGCTGATGGCGGGTTTTGTACATCCCTTTCACGCGCTGAATAAACGCCTCGAGGCGATCGGTATCTTTCGCCTGCTCTATCTCATCCAGCTCTTCGCGCAGCTCCAGCTGCTCCATCAGAAACGCCGTATCGCGCACCGTGTGCTGCTCATTCGCAAGGTCGAAGCCATGAAGCGAAAGCAGGTATTCAGCGCGGGTTAGCGGATGGCGAAGCGTTTGCCAGGCCTGGTTGATGGTGGCGGATTGCGAGAGGGCCGCCAGTTGCTCGGCTTGCGGACGGCTGGCGTATTTATCGGGATGATACTGACGTTGCAGTTCCTGGTAGCGCGCCGCCAGTTGTTCACTGTCGAGCGCAAAGCCTGGCTGCAACCCAAAGAGGGTGAAGTAATCCATAACGGTCTCGGGGTCAGCGTAGTAAAGCAATGCCCCGCGCGCCCGGTCGGGCGGCGGGGTCATCAGGGCGGGTCGTGGTATCAGACGTTGAAACTTTCGCCGCAGCCGCACTCATCTTTTACGTTCGGGTTGGTAAATTTAAACCCTTCGTTAAGGCCTTCTTTTACGAAGTCCAGCTGAGTGCCGTTGAGGAATTGCAGGCTCTTGCCATCGATAACCACTTTTACGCCTTTGTCTTCGAACACCTGGTCTTCCGGCTGGGGTTCATCAACAAATTCCAGCACATAGGCCATACCAGAGCAGCCAGACGTGCGCACGCCAAGACGCAGACCAAACCCTTTGCCGCGATTGGCAAGAAAGGCATTCACACGTGCGGCGGCGGAATCGCTAAGGGTAATCGACATACTACAACCTCAATTATTTGGCTTGTTTACTTTTGTAATCCGCAATCGCGGCTTTAATGGCGTCTTCCGCAAGAATGGAGCAGTGAATTTTCACTGGCGGAAGCTCAAGCTCCTCGGCGATGTCGGTGTTCTTGATAGCCTGCGCTTCATCAAGGGACTTGCCCTTCACCCACTCGGTAATGAGGGAGCTGGAAGCGATAGCGGAACCGCAGCCGTAGGTTTTAAAGCGCGCGTCTTCAATGATGCCTTCATTGTTAACTTTGATTTGCAGCTTCATCACGTCGCCGCAAGCCGGCGCGCCGACCATGCCGCTGCCAACGCTTTCGTCGCTGTTGTCAAAAGAACCGACGTTGCGCGGATTCTCGTAGTGATCGATAACTTTTTCGCTGTATGCCATGTTTTATTTCTCCCGTCGGATACCGATTAATGATGCGCCCATTCGATGCTGTTCAGGTCCACGCCCTGCTTGAACATTTCCCACAGTGGAGAAAGATCGCGCAGACGGCCGATGGATTTACGAACCAGCTCGATGGTGTAATCAATTTCTTCTTCGGTAGTAAAACGACCTAAAGAGAAACGGATAGAGCTATGGGCCAGCTCGTCGTTCATCCCCAGCGCGCGCAGCACGTAGGATGGCTCCAGGCTCGCCGAAGTACAGGCGGAACCGGAAGAAACGGCCAGGTCTTTCAGCGCCATGATCAGCGACTCGCCTTCCACGTAGTTAAAGCTGACGTTCAGGATGGTCGGTACGCCCTGCTCGAGGTCGCCGTTCAGGTAAACTTCTTCGATATCTTTAATGCCGTTCCACAGACGGTTACGCAGACCGCGCAGGCGCGCCATCTCGGTATCCAGCTCTTCTTTGGCGATGCGGTACGCTTCGCCCATGCCGACGATCTGGTGAACAGGCAGGGTGCCGGAACGCATGCCGCGCTCGTGACCGCCGCCGTGCATCTGCGCTTCAATGCGGATACGCGGCTTACGACGAACGTAGAGCGCGCCGATGCCTTTCGGGCCATAGATTTTGTGGCCGGAGAAAGACATCAGGTCCACTTTCAGCTGGGTCAGATCGATAGGCAGTTTGCCCACGCTCTGAGTGGCGTCAACGTGGTAGATGATGCCGCGCGCGCGACACATTTCGCCGATAGTCGCGATATCCTGCACCACGCCTATTTCGTTGTTCACATGCATGATAGAAACCAGAATGGTGTCGTCACGCATTGCCGCTTCGAGCTCTTTGAGATCGATAATGCCGTTGCTCTGCGGGGCGAGGTAGGTGACTTCAAACCCTTCGCGCTCCAGCTGGCGGCAGGTATCCAGCACCGCTTTATGCTCGGTTTTGCTGGTAATGATGTGCTTGCCTTTTTTCTGATAGAAATTGGCCGCACCTTTAATAGCCAGGTTGTCAGATTCCGTCGCGCCAGAGGTGAAAACAATCTCACGCGGGTCTGCGCCCACCAGGTCGGCAATGTGGTTACGGGCGATATCAACCGCCTCTTCCGCCTGCCAGCCAAAGCGGTGAGAACGGGACGCCGGGTTACCGAACGTACCGTCCATCGTTAAAAACTGCATCATCTTCTCGGCGACGCGCGGGTCAACCGGCGTAGTCGCGGAGTAGTCGAGGTAAATCGGTAATTTCATTGCTCTTTGCTCCGTACATCTCAATATGTGAACCTGGCGGCTGGCATGATAATAGCCGACATCGACGGGGTGAACGCGCACCCCGGCCAGGTTCTGAATATCTGTCTTTTTTTAACTTAATTACGCGCGCAGTTTAACGTCGATGGCGTCCTGAGCGCGGGCCGGGCGATGGGCTTCGTTATGCTGACGGTCAGAGACATCCAGCACTTCCTGGTTGTTTACCAGTTCACCTAAGGTGATGTTATTCAGAAAACCGGTCAGACGGTCGCTGAGGTCGCGCCACAGCGCGTGGGTCAGGCATTTATCGCCGCCCTGGCAGCCGCCTTTACCCTGGCAACGCGTCGCGTCGACAGATTCGTCAACGGCGCTAATCACTTCGCCAACAGCGATGCTGCTTGCATCTTTACCCAGCAGGTAACCGCCGCCTGGGCCGCGCACGCTGGCCACCAGGCCATTTTTACGCAGACGGGAGAACAGCTGCTCCAGATAGGACAGGGAGATGCCCTGACGCTCGGAGATATCTGCCAACGGAACCGGGCCCGCTTCGGAGTTAAGTGCAACGTCCAGCATTGCGGTCACGGCATAGCGCCCTTTTGATGTCAGTCTCATGTCTTACTTAACCTCAAACACGCCCCTCGAAGCGGGGGATTATTGTCATATGGGGTGTTGCATAGCAGGCGCAAGTCTGACATTCCCGAGTAATTTGGTCAACTATTTACCCTGGTATTTTACTCAACTATTCCGGCTTCGTTTTATCGCCGCTTTCAATGGAGGCGAGAATGCCGCGCAGAATGTTAAGTTCCTGACTTTCCGGGCGTGCGCGGGTAAACAACCGGCGCAGCTTGTTCATCACCTGGCCGGGATGGTTGGCGCGAATAAAGCCGGTTTGCAGCAACACCTGCTCCAGATGGCCGTAAAAACGCTCCAGATCGTCAACCAGCGGATAAGGCGTTTCTTCGTGCTCCGCCGCCGCTTGCTCCTGGGTGGCAAGCCAGGCCATACGCACTTCATAAGCGATAACCTGCACCGCCATGGCGAGGTTCAGCGAGCTGTATTCCGGGTTCGCCGCGATAGCGACATGATAATGGCACTTTTGCAGCTCTTCGTTGGTCAACCCTACGCGCTCGCGGCCAAACACCAGCGCCACCGGCGCGTGCTGGCTTTCTGAAATGCTCTTAACGCCGCATTCGCGCGGGTCAAGCATCGGCCAGGGGAGCGTACGTGAGCGCGCGCTGGTGCCCACCACAAGGCTACAGCCGGAAAGCGCTTCATCCAGGGTGTCGACAATCGTGGCGTTGCCGATGACGTCGCTTGCCCCGGCGGCGAGCGCGATGGCCTGGGAGTCCGGCTTCACCAGCGGGTTAACCAGCCAGAGGTTGGTCAGGCCCATGGTTTTCATGGCGCGGGCGACCGAGCCCATATTGCCGGTGTGAGAGGTCTCCACCAGCACGATACGAATATTTTCCAGCATAGCGATTCAGCACGAATAAAGAATATTGGGACATCTTATCATAAACCTGAGACATAATCCGAACCCTCTGCTATACTCCGCGCCGTTTTCCCGTTCTTTAACATCCAGTGAGAGAAACCTGATGCATCCGATGCTCAACATCGCCGTGCGTGCTGCGCGCAAGGCCGGTAACTTTATCGCCAAAAACTACGAAACGCCGGACACCGTAGAGACCAGCCAGAAAGGCAGCAACGATTTCGTGACCAATATTGATAAAGGCGCAGAGCGCGTCATTATCGACACCATCCGCCAGTCCTATCCGCAACACACCATCATCACCGAAGAAAGCGGTGAACACGCTGGCACCGAGCAGGATATTCAATGGGTTATCGATCCGCTGGATGGCACCACCAACTTCGTTAAGCGTCTGCCGCATTTCGCGGTCTCCATCGCTGTGCGCATTAAAGGCCGCACCGAAGTCGCCGTGGTATATGACCCCATGCGCAACGAACTTTTCACCGCCGTACGCGGCCAGGGCGCACAGCTCAACGGCTACCGTCTGCGCGGCGGCAGCGCGCGTGACCTCGACGGCACCATTCTGGCGACCGGCTTCCCGTTCAAAGCCAAACAGCATGCGCCGGCTTACATGAACATTGTCACTAAACTCTTCACCCAGTGCGCCGACTTCCGCCGCACCGGTTCCGCCGCGCTGGACCTGGCTTACGTAGCCGCTGGCCGCGTTGACGGTTATTTTGAAATTGGCCTGAAGCCGTGGGATTTCGCTGGCGGCGAACTGCTGGTACGTGAAGCAGGCGGCCTGGTGTGCGATTTCACTGGCGGTCATAACTACATGACCACCGGAAACATCGTTGCGGGCAACCCGCGCGTGGTGAAAGCGATGCTGGCTGGCATGCGCGAAGAGCTGAGCGAAGCGCTGAAGCGTTAATTCGCTCGCTGACGGGGTAACCCGCGAAATAAAAGGCAGGCGCGCAAGCGGCCTGCCTTTTTTGTTGGGCGTAAGACGATTAAAACGGCCGCAGCCCCTGCCCTGCCGGCTGCGCGCTCATCCACATCACCAGCGCGGCGGCCACCAGCGCCACGCCGCCCGCCAGCGCAAGCGTCGCCCATCCCGTCTGGCGCCACAGCGGCGGCGTGCTTTTTCCGCCAAGCCTGACCGCCAGCTGGCGAAAGCTGTGTACGAACAACGCAATAGCCGAAATGGTCAGCGACGTCCCCGCCGCCATGGCCATCGCCGCCGCCATCCCCCAGCCAAACACGCCAATCACTTTGCTGAACAGCAGCACCATGATCGCGCCGGAACAGGGACGTATGCCCATAGAGAGCACCACCATCAGCCTGGCTCGCCAGTCGTCGGCGCGTGCAAGCTGGTGTTGCGAAGGCAGATGCTGATGCCCGCAACCGCAGGTCGCGCTGTGTACGGTGTGCGGGGTGAACGTTTTGAAAACCGGCTTACGCCACAGCCCGCGCAGCCTTTTCAGGGCGCGCCAGCAAAGCATAACGCCTAACAGCCCTACCAGCAGATAGCTCCCCTTCTCCAGCCAGTAGCTGCTCATGTGCAACTGCCGGGCCGGAAGCGCGAGCACGGTCAGCACCACAATCACCAGCGCTATCGCCACCAGCCCCTGCAAAAGCGAGGAGGCCAGCGTTAAGCCAAGGCTGCGTTTCAGGCGCGAAGGGTGCGTGGCAAGCCAGGTGGCGATAACGATTTTGCCGTGCCCCGGCCCCAGCGCATGTAAAACGCCATACAGAAAGCTGAAGGCCAGCAGCGAAAAGCCCGCCCGCGCGGGGTTTTGCGCCACCTGCTGCAATAAACCGCTCAGCTCGCGGTTAACGCCGCGCTGCCAGATTATGCTTTCTGCCATGACCTGCGGCCATGCGCGCCACAGCCAAAAACCGCCTGCCAGCGCCAGCAGTAAAAAAAGCGCCAGCGGCCAGAGGTGCGCCCAGCGCCGCCCGGCTCCCGTTGTTGCCATTACTGACATTGCAGCGTTACCTCCTGTGCAAACTGTTTGCCGAGCGCCATATCCTCCGGCGGCGCATCCGCTTTATCAAGCGACAGCGCAAAAGCCTCAACGGCGGCATCCGGCTTCGGTGTTTTTACCGCCAGCTTGCAGGCGCTGTTCAGTTCAGCCGGCAAACGCACATCACCGCTAGTCTCATAGCGCATATCGACAAAATAGGTCGGGTCGAAGGTAGAGAAGGTATAGCGCTGCCCGGCCAGCGGCTGAGGATGCGCCAGCGGTAAGGTGAAGTCGAGCACGGCCTGATGGCCTGCTCGGGAAAGCCCATAGGCGGAAGGCCGGGCGGCAAACTTCACTTTTTCACCGTTATGCCAGAATTCGGTGAAATAATGTTGCGTCAGCACGTTCGCCATGACCTCCGCCGCCAGCCGCTTCCAGACCGGTGAATCCGGCTTCGCTTCCCCGGCGTCATAAAGCAGATCCGCTGAAGTGATTTCATCCATAACCCAGCGCATTTGCAGCGCGGTCATCTGCCCCTGCTCAGCAATAATTTGCGTTTTCATAGTGATAAAACTGTGCGGATGCGCCTGAGCGGCCTCAGCGGAAAGTATTATCAGTACAGGCGTCGTTATGAATAAGCGGTGCTTTAATTTCTTCATGATCCCCTCTGGCGAAAAATTCTGTGAGCCAGCCAGAATTCCGCGATGAAAACTTCCGCTGTTCATAACAGCGAAAAATCCTTTAGCTATCCTTAGCAGTAAAATGACCCACTGGACTAAACGGATGATGACTCTTCTTGCTCCACCACCATCTGTGCTTTCCAGTCCGCAGCGCCGCTGCCAGGTACTCTTGATGCTTTACCTGCCGGGACAAACCGTGACGCCTGAAATTGTAGGTCGCGTCAACGGTGTGGATGGCGCCATCGCCCGCCAGGATATTGCCGAAACCAGCGACGAAATCCAGCGTTACCACCGGCTTAACATCATCACCCAGCAAGACGGCAGCTACCGGATAGAAGGCACCGCGTTAGATCGCAGGCTCTGTCTGCTGCACTGGCTGCGCCGCGCGCTTCGTCTGTGCCCGGATTTCATTCAGCATAACTTTACCCCGGCGCTGAAAAGCGAGCTTAAACAGCATGGCATTGCGACGGCGCTGTATGACGATACGAATTTACATGCGCTCGTCAACCTTTGCGCGCGCAGGCTAAACCGCCAGTTCGAGACGCGCGACCGGGAGTTTCTGCGCCTTTATTTGCAGTATTGTCTGGTTCAGCACCACTACGGGCAGACGCCGGAATTTTCAGAACCGCAACAGATGTGGACGCGCATGCGCGCCGAATACCTGGCGGCGCAGGAAATCGTACGCCACTGGCAGCGCCGCGTGGCGCAGGCGCCGCATATCAACGAACACTGTTTTCTGGCGCTGCTGTTTATGATGCTACGCACCCCCGACCCGCTGCGCGACTGCCATCCGCAGGACTTACGGCTGCGCCAGGCGATTACCGGCATGGTGGCCCGCTTTCGCGAGCTTTCCGGCATGGCGTTCAGCGATGAACAAGGCCTTGCGGACCAGCTTTATGTCCATCTCTGCCAGGCGCTGGATCGCAGCCTGTTCGGCATCGGCATCGATAACACCTTGCCGGAAGAGATTACACGGCTTTATCCGCGCCTGATGCGCACCACCCGCAGCGCCTTTTCAACATTTGAAGAAGAGTATGGCGTGACCTTTTCCGATGAAGAGGTTGGCCTGGTGGCGGTGATTTTTGGCGCCTGGCTGATGCAGGAAAGCGATTTGCAGGAAAAGCAGGTGCTGCTGCTGACCGGTAATAACGAAGCGCTGGAGATGGAGCTTGAGCAACAGCTGCGGGAACTGACGCTGCTGCCGCTCAATATCAAGCGGCTGACGATCCATGCGTTTCAGCAGGAGGGCGCGCCAAAAGAGGTGGCGCTGATTGTCACGCCTTACACCACCTCTTTGCCGCTCTTCTCGCCGCCGCTGATCCATGCCGCTGAGCTGCCGCTTGGCGATCACCAGCGCCAGCGCATTCGCGAACTTCTGGAAAATTAAGCGCGCGCTGCCACTTTCGGGCGCAGCACGAGAGCCGGCAGCGCTACCAGCGCCATGACCCAGAATACCCCGCCCTGCAAGTGCTGATAGAGGAAGCCTGCGAACATGGTCATGACGGCAATGCCGCCGCCCATCGCCACGGCAGAATAGACCGCCTGCAAACGAATGACCTCGCCGCCCTGACGCGCCGAAATATAACGCATTGCCGCCAGATGGCAGATGGTGAAGCTGCCGCAGTGCAGGATTTGCGCGACGATAAGCCACGGCAGCGCGGTGGTCCAGCCCATCAGCGACCAGCGAATAATGCCCAGCACGCCGGAGATAAGCAGCAGGTCGCGGGCGCTCATGCGGCTGAACAGCTTTTTGCTGAGCGCGAAGATAATAATTTCCGCCACCACGCCAAGCGACCACAAATAGCCCACGACAGACGCGGAATACCCTGCGCCTTGCCAGTAAATCGCGCTGAAGCCGTAATAAGCGGCGTGCGCCCCCTGCAACAACGAGACGCAGGCCAGAAAGCGCCAGCTTTCGCCAATCAGCTTGCGCCACGCCTGCCAGCCCGCCGCTTCCTGCACGCGCGCTTCGCCTTGCGGCATCACCGAAGGGCGCAGCAGCATGCCGATAAACATGGAAGCGATGCCGATCGTCAGCAGCGCCAGAATAGCCTGGGTGTCAAACAGGCTGACGAGCTTGCCGGTAAGCGCCGAGCCGATAACAAACGCCAGCGACCCCCACAGCCGCACGCGGCCATAATCCATGGTTATCTGCCGCTGCCAGGTACCGGCCAGCGCATCGGTGAGCGGCACCAGCGGGGAAAAGAAAAGGTTAAAGCCTACCATTACCAGCAACAGCCAGGCGGTGGCCTGGCCCAGCCAAAAGCCGACGGCGAAGAGCAGCGTCAGCATTGCCAGCAGCCGCAGGGCGAATACCAGCCGGGAGGGATCTTTCACCCGGGGAGCAAGCAGTAAGCTGCCCAGAAAACGGGCGATAAGGCCGGAGCCAAGCAGCAGGCCGATAGTTTCCGGCGGCAACCCTATCCCTTTCAGCCACAGGCTCCAGAAGGGCAAAAAGATGCCGTAGCTAAAGAAATAGGTGAAATAGCTAAGCGCAAGCCAGCGCGTTGAGTGCAAAACCATGAGTCCCTCCCATTGCGGAGGCGATAGTCTGGCGGGATATCTTTCCGCATGCAAGATGTAACAACGTTTTAACATTAACCGGGAGCGCGCGATGCTGAAAATCCGCTTCTGTTCGGCCGCACCTTGCGGCTTCCCTGTTTTACAGATTGTTTTTTAGCGCTATCAGCCGGATAGTGACGCTTTGTCTTTGTGAAGGAACACCAATGAAAACCCCTATCCGCGCTCTGCTGAGCGGCGCCGCTGCGCTTGCGTTGCTCATTATCATCACGGGCGTAGCCACTGCCGATAAGCTAACCTGGCTTATGGAAGTCATACCGGTGCTGATTGTCGTGCCGCTGCTGATAGTAAGCGCAAAGCGTTACCCGCTCACGCCGCTGCTTTACGGGCTTATCTTTTGCCACGCCGTTATTCTTATCGTCGGCGGAATGTATACCTATGCCAGAGTGCCCATCGGCTTCGATGTGCAGGCGTGGCTCAACCTCGATCGCAACCCCTATGACAAACTCGGCCACTTTTTCCAGGGTCTGGTGCCGGCGCTGGCAGCCCGGGAAATTTTGCAGCGCGGCGCGTATGTCCGGGGCCGAAAAATGCTGGCTTTTGTCGTGTGCTCTGTTGCGCTGGCAATCAGCGCCTTCTATGAACTGATTGAGTGGTGGGCTGCGCTGGCGCTGGGTCAGGGCGCGGAGGATTTTCTCGGCACGCAGGGGGATCCGTGGGATACGCAGTCCGATATGTTCAGCGCCCTGCTCGGCGCGCTGACCACCGTATTAGTACTGGCGCCATGGCACAACCGACAGCTTAAGCGGCTGCTCAGCGCGCGATAAAACAAAAACCCAGCGTTGCCGCTGGGTTTTTCTTCAGGCCAGAATACGCTCGGCCCAGACGCTGATGTCGTCGCCGCTGCCTAAGTCTGGCTGCACCAGACCGTTGACCATAAAAGTCGGCGACACATGAATGCCGTTCTGACGGGCATATTTGCAATGCCATTTAATCAGCTGCTGCAAATCGGCGCGGGCGAAAGGCGCATCGACGTTCACGCCGCTATAGCGCTCAATGCGCTCCATGATCTCATTCGGCGTCGCATCCATGTTCGGGCCGCTGCAATGGTCGGTAAACTCAAACTCTTCCCGGTGATCGCCCACCGCTTTCATCACTTTCCAGGCTGCCGCTTTGCCTTCCGGCAGCGTGGAGGCAGCCAGGATATAGCGCACAATCACACCGGAGAACATATGCCAGGGCTGCGATTGCAGGCGGATTTTCACCGTTACGTTCTCTTCCCCCACCCGCTCAAGCAGCGCGTCGAGTTTATTAAAGGCTTTGACGGAAAAGGGGCAGGTCGGCTCAAGGAAAACCTCAAATACGCGCGGCCCGTGGCCCCATTCCAGCGGTGCGGCTTGCAGTGTCGGTGTTGCGTTCATGCAGACTCCTGTTTTCAGTAAGACGAGGTTTGTTTGTCAGTACCTTAGCATGTAACTGACGGGTAAACCTGCCCACGTTGCCGCGCTTGCTGCTCGGGTCTCTGGTCGCCTAAAAAAACGCCCCGCGACAGGCAGGGTGTTTTTATCAGAAGGCGACCCAGTCGTCGGCGCTTTTCACGCCAGCCGCCGCAACGCGGGCAGGCTTCACGCTGACCGCTGGCGCGCTTTGCGCCGTTTTTTGCTCGCTGGCGGAGAGGCGGAATTTCCGCACCGCGTTTTGCAGCTCGTCGGTCTGGCGCTCCAGCGCGGCGGCGGCGGAAGAGACCTGCTCTACCAGCGAGGCGTTTTGCTGCGTGACGCCATCCATCTGGGTAATGGCCGTGCCAACCTGCGAGATGCCCTTGCTCTGCTCTTCTGAAGCCGAGGCTATCTGCTTCATGATGGCGCTGACGTTGTTTACCGCATTGAGGATTTCCGCCATCGTGCTGCCCGCGTCGTTCACCAGACGAGACCCTTCCTCTACGCGTTCTACGGAATCGGCAATCAGCGTTTCAATCTCTTTCGCCGCCCCCGCGCTGCGGCTGGCGAGGTTTCGCACTTCGCCTGCCACAACCGCGAAGCCACGCCCCTGCTCGCCCGCACGCGCCGCTTCCACCGCCGCGTTTAGCGCCAGAATGTTAGTCTGGAAAGCGATGCTGTTGATAACGCTGGTAATGTCGGCGATTTTCTTCGAACTGCCGGAAATGCCTTCCATCGTGCTGACCACGCTGTCGACAAGGCTGCCGCCTTTGCCGGCGGTTGCGGAGGCCGTTTGCGCCAGCTCGCTTGCCTGACGGGCATTATCCGCATTAAGTTTTACCGTGGCGGTGAGCTGCTCCATGCTGGCGGCGGTCTCTTCCAGCGCGGAGGCCTGCTCTTCAGTGCGCGAAGAGAGATCGTTGTTGCCTGCGGAAATTTCCGCCGCGCCAGATATTTTCGCTGCCGCTGCGAATAGCGCTGACCGCCTCGCGCAGGCTGTCCTGCATCGCCGTCAGCAGCGGCACCAGTTTGCCCACGCAGTTACGCCCCATCTCCTGTACCGGCTGGCTAAGATCGCCTTCGGCGATCAGGCGGAAGTGATTGCGGATGCGCTCAAGCGGTTTCACCAGCATAGCGACCAGATAGCGGTCGGTGAGCAACAGCAACAACAGACCGATAATAACCGCTACGATGATAATAATTTTGGTCGCCTGGGTGAGCGAATCCACCCGTATGCGGGTTTCATCCAGCTTCGCATCCGCCGTGGCGGTGAACTTTTCCGCCGCCGCGCCGAATGCCCGGCTTAACGGGGGCGTGACGTTATTCGCCTGGGTGCGATACTGCTCAAGCGTTCCTTCCCGCGCGAGCTTCATCTGCGGCGCTACCCCTTCGTCCAGCAGTTTCTGCCAGTCGTTGATGGTTTGCTGCGAAACCGCCGCGTCCATTGGGCCGGGAGAGAGGCGTTTGAAGTTGGCAAGCTGTTTCGCCATGCCGTCCAGCGCCTGCTGCGCCGACGCGAAAGCCTTCTCATCTGCCGCACCGCCAGCGGCTTTTGCCTCCATGACACGGGAAAGTCGCGTCACAAAGCGAAAATACTGATCGTTGCCTTTGCTGAGCACGCTCATCTGCGTAACCAGCTCGCGGTCAACTTCATTCCCCTTACCCAGTTGTGAAAGCGAATAAGCGCTGTAAAGCCCTACGCCCAGCCACAGCAGGCAGAACAGGCCCAGTACCGTCAACATGACCGAGCGTATCGAAAAATTTCTAAGCAAACCCATAATGAATTCCCTGCCTGAGAGGAGTGGGGGCCAAAGGCCTTTCATCCCGGTTATCGGCAGGGAGACGGGAACTTGTAACGATTTGTTATTGATTTGTGGTCTGATGTGTTGTCTGCCCGTGCGCCTCGAAAACCGTTTTGGCGGTAAACATGGCGTTCAGCGCCGCCGGAAACCCGGCATAAAGCGACATCTGAATAATCACTTCAACCAGTTCTTCCCGCGTGCAGCCTACGTTCAGCGCGGCGTGAAGATGTACCGCCAGCTGCGGCTGGGCGTGGCCAAGCGCGGTGAGCGCAGCGACGGTCGCAAGCTCCCGGCTCCTGATATCCAGCCCGGGACGGCTGTAGACATCGCCAAAACCGAACTCGATAACGTAGCGCCCCAGATCCGGGGCGATGTCAGCCAGCGCGGCAATGACGTTTTCGCCTGCCGCGCCGTCGATTTCCGTCAGGCGCGCCAGGCCTGTTTCATAGCGTGATGCAGTCATGTTGTTCTCCTCATCGTGTTGATAAGGACAACGGTAAACCTTCGAGTAAACTCCAGGTCAAGGGCTGTTTTTTATCAGCTCGCGGTCATACCAGGCCATTTTTTCTTGTAGCCGCTCAAGGTGATTACGCTGCTCCGCAAGCCGCTGCGCCAGCCTTTCGGCATGCTCCGCCAGCAAAGCCCGACGCGCAGCGGCGGTTTCGTTGCCCTGGCTTCGTAATGCGGCGTAGCGCTGGATCGCCTCCAGCGGCATATCGGTCGCCTTCAGACGCTGAATAAACGCCACCCAGTCGACATCGCTCTGGCGATAATCGCGATGGCCCGCCGCGCTGCGCTGCGGCGACAACAGCCCGAGCTTTTCATAATAACGCAGCGTATGCGCCGTCAGTCCGGTCATTTCGGCAAACGCCTGTATCCGCATAATGGCCTCCAGACAAACAAAAAAGGCCGCGCGAGGCGGCCTTAGGCAGTGTGATTACGCTTATGCGTAAACCGGGAAGCGTGCGCAGATATCCAGCACGTTCTGCTTGATGCGCTCAATGGTCGCTTCGTCGTTGATGTTGTCCAGCACGTCGCACATCCAGCCCGCCAGCTCCTGTACTTCCGCTTCTTTGAAGCCGCGACGCGTTACCGCCGGGGTGCCGACGCGGATGCCGGAAGTGACGAACGGGCTTTTCGGATCGTTCGGCACGCTGTTTTTGTTCACGGTGATGTTAGCGCGGCCGAGCGCGGCATCCGCTTCTTTGCCGGTCAGGTTTTTATCTACCAGATCCAGCAGGAACAGGTGGTTTTCAGTACCGCCGGACACCACTTTGTAGCCGCGATCCAGGAAGACCTGCACCATCGCTTTGGCGTTTTTCGCAACCTGCTGCTGATAGGTTTTGAACTCCGGCTCCATCGCTTCTTTCAGCGCCACGGCTTTACCGGCGATAACATGCATCAGCGGGCCGCCCTGGCCGCCCGGGAAGACAGCGGAGTTCAGTTTTTTGTACAGTTCTTCGCTGCCGCCTTTGGCGAGGATCAGGCCGCCGCGCGGGCCTGCCAGCGTTTTGTGCGTAGTGGTGGTCACCACGTGAGCATGCGGAACCGGGTTCGGGTAAACGCCTGCGGCGATAAGACCAGCGACGTGCGCCATGTCAACGAACAGGTAAGCGCCGATGCTGTCGGCGATTTCACGCATTTTCGCCCAGTCGACAATCCCGGAGTAAGCCGAGAAACCGCCGATGATCATTTTCGGCTTATGGGTCTGCGCTTGCTTTGCCAGATCGTCGTAATCGATCTTGCCCGTTTCGTCGATGCCGTAAGGCACGATGTTGTAAAGTTTGCCAGAGAAGTTAACCGGCGAGCCGTGAGTCAGGTGGCCGCCGTGCGCCAGGTTCATGCCCAGTACGGTGTCGCCCGGCTCCAGCAGCGAAGTGTAAACCGCGAAGTTGGCCTGCGAGCCGGAGTGCGGCTGCACGTTAGCGTAGTCTGCGCCGAAGAGCGCTTTCGCGCGGTCAATAGCCAGCTGCTCAACGATATCGACATATTCACAGCCGCCGTAGTAACGCTTGCCCGGGTAGCCTTCGGCATATTTGTTAGTCAGCTGAGAGCCCTGAGCCTGCATCACGCGCGGGCTGGTGTAGTTTTCGGAGGCGATCAGTTCAATGTGCTCTTCCTGACGTACTTTCTCTTGCTCCATCGCCTGCCAAAGTTCGGCATCATAATCGGCAATGTTCATTTCACGCTTTAACATCCGCATCTCCTGACTCAGCTAACGGTAAATTTACTGCATTTTTAAGGGCCCTTGCAGGCAACGCGCAACAGTGTAAACCGCCTGACCGGTATTGACAAAGATTTTTACGCAAACGTTTGGCTTGGCATGGCGCAAGGCTTTGCGCGCCGCTCGTCAAGCCAGTGAATCACGATTTCTTTTCAGCTTTGTGATGCAGATTTCTCATCTTTATGCGCCGTTTCAGCGGCACAGTGAAAAACCCTTTACAGGGCAAGGAGACTTTTTATAAGATGCATTTAAAATACAACTTATAGAAAACCGCTATTACTTTGTTAAGGAAGCCGCCATGCTTGATGCGCAAACCATCGCCGTTGTGAAATCCACCATTCCCCTTCTCGCCGCCACCGGCCCGAAACTCACCGCCCACTTTTATGACCGGATGTTTACCCATAACCCGGAACTGAAAGAGATTTTCAACATGAGCAATCAGCGCAATGGCGACCAGCGTGAAGCGCTGTTTAACGCCATCTGCGCCTATGCGGCTAACATTGAAAACCTGGCCGCGCTGCTGCCAGCGGTCGAAAAAATCGCGCAGAAGCACACCAGCTTTCAGATCAAACCCGAACAGTACAATATTGTGGGCAGCCATCTGCTCGCGACGCTTGATGAGATGTTCAGCCCGGGTCAGGAAGTGCTGGATGCCTGGGGCAAAGCTTATGGCGTGTTAGCGCAGGTCTTTATCCAGCGCGAAGCGCAAATTTATGAAGACAACGCGGCGAAAACAGGCGGCTGGGAAGGCACCCGCGCGTTTCGTATCGCCAGCAAAACGCCGCAAAGCGCGGTTGTGACAAGCTTTGAACTGGAGCCGACAGATGGCGGCCCGGTGGCGGATTACCTGCCAGGCCAGTACACCGCTGTCTGGATCAAGCCCGACGGTTTCGCGCATCAGGAAATTCGCCAGTATTCACTCACCCGCAAGCCAAACGGCAAAACGTATCGCATTGCGGTGAAACGCGAAGGGGAAGGCCTGGTTTCTAATTGGTTGCATCAGCATGCGCAGCCGGGCGATGTCGTACAGCTTGCCGCGCCGGCGGGCGATTTCTTTATGCAGGTTGAGCCTGCTACGCCAGTCACGCTGATTTCCGCAGGCGTCGGCCAGACGCCGATGCTGGCGATGCTGGACACCCTCTCACAGGCGAAGCACCCGGCGCAGGTTAACTGGTTTCACGCGGCGGAAAGCGGCGATGTACATGCTTTTACGGATGAAGTGGCGAGACTTGGCGCGCAGCTTCCGGCGTTTACAAGCCACATCTGGTATCGGGTGCCGACCGACGCCGATCGCAGCGCCGGGCGTTACAATAGCGAGGGGCTAATGACGCTTCGCGATCGTGAAGCGCATATTTCCGCGCCCGGCATGCAGTTTTACCTCTGCGGACCGGTGAAATTTATGCAGTTCGCCGCCGAACAGCTGGTGAGCCTGGGCGTGAGCAAAGAGAATATTCATTACGAGTGCTTCGGCCCGCATAAAGTGCTGTAAGGCATTAAAAACGCCCTCCCGCAGGTATAAAAAAAGCAGGTCATCGCGACCTGCTTTTTTTTACTTTACTTACGCGGTTAAATCGCCGCGTCGTCTTCTTCGCCGGTGCGGATACGCACAACGCGCGCCACGTCGAAAACGAAAATTTTGCCGTCGCCAATCTTGCCGGTCTGGGCGGTACGGATAATGGTATCCACGCAGGTATCAACGATATCGTCAGTGACCACAATTTCAATTTTCACTTTCGGCAGGAAATCCACCATATATTCGGCTCCACGATAGAGCTCGGTATGGCCCTTCTGGCGACCAAATCCTTTTACTTCAGTCACCGTCATCCCGGTAATGCCTACTTCCGCCAGCGCTTCGCGCACATCATCCAGTTTGAAGGGTTTAATAATCGCATCAATCTTTTTCATGGTGGATCCTTAACTCTTTCACGCCTGTCCGGCGCGGCTCAACTGCGTCATCGGTGGCTCAAATTACCACACCTTTGCCTCTTTTGGCGCGTGAAAACTACTCTTTGAAATCATTGGCGTCGAGTTCGTGGCGGGAGAGCAGTTTATAGAACTCAGTGCGGTTGCGCCCCGCCATCCTTGCCGCGTGGGTAACGTTGCCGCGCGTAATTTGCAGCAGCTTGCGCAGATAATTAAGCTCAAACTGGTTTCTCGCCTCCACAAAGGTGGGCAGTACCGTGTTTTCGCCTTCCAGCGCCTGCTCCACCAGCGCTTCGCTGATGACCGGGGCCGAGGTAAGCGCCACGCACTGCTCAATGACGTTAACCAGCTGGCGCACGTTGCCGGGCCAGCCTGCCGCCATCAGGCGTTTCATGGCATCGGTGGAAAAGCTGCGCACGAAGGGTTTATGCCGGTCCGCCGCCTGGCGCAGCAGATGGTTCGCCAGCAGCGGAATATCTTCAGCGCGCTCCTGCAACGTGGGAATTTTCAGCGTCACGACGTTCAGACGGTAAAAGAGATCTTCACGAAACTCGCCGCGCGCCATCGCTTTGGGCAAATCCCGATGGGTCGCCGAAATGATGCGCACGTCGATATCAATATCCCGGTTACTGCCGAGCGGCCGCACTTTGCGCTCCTGCAAGACGCGCAGAAGTTTTACCTGCAAAGGGATCGGCATATCGCCAATCTCATCAAGAAACAGCGTGCCGCCTTCCGCCGCCTGAAAAAGCCCTTCCCGGCTGCTGACCGCGCCGGTGAAAGCGCCCCGGGCATGGCCAAACAGTTCAGACTCCAGCAGTTGCTCGGGCAACGCGCCGCAGTTAATGGCGATAAAAGCGTTTTTGCCCCGGCTGCTGGCACTGTGAATCGCCTGCGCCAGCACCTCTTTGCCGGTGCCGCTTTGTCCGTTGATAAGCACGCTGACATCTGACTGCGCCACCATCCGCGCCTGCTCCAGCAGACGCAGCATGGCCGGGCTGCGGGTTACGATGGTATCGCTCCAGGGGGCGTCTGTGGCAATCACCGTATGGGCGAGCGCGTCGTCTATCGCTTTATAGAGCGCGTCTTTATCTACCGGCTTGGTGAGAAAGCTGAAAACGCCGCGCTGGGTGGCGGCCACCGCATCGGGAATAGAACCGTGGGCGGTGAGAATAATGACCGGCATGCCTGGCTGGAGCTTCTGGATTTCGGCGAAAAGCTGCATGCCGTCCATCTCGTCCATCCGCAGGTCGCTTATGACCAGATCGATTTTTTCGCGCGCCAGCAGGCGTAGCCCCTCCTGCCCGCTCTCGGCGGTTGAGACGGCAAACCCTTCGCTGGCAAGACGCAGCCCAAGCAGCTTAAGCAGCGCCGGGTCGTCGTCCACCAGCAATAAACGAGCCGATTTATGTGCGGTCATGGTTTCGCCTCCTCCTTTGCGGGTGCGCTTTCTTTATTGACGGCGCTTCCTTCCTGAGATTTTACGCTATCGGCGGGGTGTTCCGGGTCCTGCAAGTAGCCGCCTGCGCTTTTGCGCGTGGAGAGCTGGCGTTCGATATCCGTCAGGTTCTCCAGCTTGCGGGTAGTCAGATTAAGCTGCGTGTGCAGGCGCTGCTGCTGTTCACGCAGCGTATCAAGCTCAAGATCGGTCGATTGCTGAAGTTTACTGTACCGGCTACGCTCGCTCGCAAGCTGGAGCTGGGCCGCCTGTCCGTCGCGCCAGACCTGATAAAGCGGCCGGACATGCGCAGGGATCTGCGGCGCCATTTCCTCAAGACGCGTAAAAAAGTCCCGCCGTTCAACCGGCGTGATTTTAGCGTTCGCCAGCAGGATGCCGCGCTTGAACGTTTCCTGCCAGTTATCGCCCGGCCAGGCGCGGGCTTCAGCGCGGGCTTCCGCCGGACCAAGCCGCCCGGCGCACTCTATGCCACGCAGCCAGTAGAGCGGATTAGCCTCAATATGCGGACCGCTGAGCCGCCAGATATCGGCGCAGTCGGTTGCGAAGAAGTCGGCCAATTGCTGTTCCGGCAGCGCGGGTTGTTGATTCTGACTCACAGTGCTGTGAACTGGCCCCTGCGCGCACCCAGCCAGAAAAAGCGGCGCGAGCGCAAAAGCAGCCAGAGCGCGGAAAAAACCGCGTTGTAAAGGACGTGGCCGCAGGCTACGCCATGAGCTAACCGAAAATAATGTCATTGTTTTAAGCTTTCCGGGTCAAAGACAGGCAATTCAATACGGAAGCAAACATCCGCGTTGTTATCGTCTACCAGACGAATTTCGCCGTGCATCCGGCGAATACCATCCCGGGCAATACTCAGGCCCAGGCCACTGCCTTTTACCGCCCCTTTTCGTTGATGGCTTCCCTGATAAAAAGGTTCGAAAATCAGCTCCCGCTCCGCCTGCGGGATTGGCGTACCGCTGTTCGCGACTTCTATACGTATTTTTTGCCCAACCTGACGGCTGCGCAAATAAATGTTACCGGATTCATTACCATAGTGCACCGCGTTGGAGTAGAGATTATCAAGCACGCTCAGCAGCAACGTCGGCTCCGCCAGACATTCTCCCGCTTCAAGATTCACCCCGGTATGCATCATTTTAGCCCGCGCCGGCAAACTGTGAGCAGAGATAACCATCTCAATAAGCGGCGCCAGCTCCACTTTTTCAAGCTCTACGGCTCCAGTCGCCAGCTTGCGGTTGTAGTCAAGCAGTTGCTCAATGAGGGTTTGCAGGTTGCGGCTGCTGGTATCAAGAATAGCGACAACCTCTTTTTGCTCTGTCGTCAGCGGCCCCACTACCTGGTCGGCCAGCAGCTCAGTGCCTTCGCGCATGCTGGCAAGCGGGGTTTTCAGTTCATGGGAAATATGGCGTAAAAACTGATGCCGCTGGGATTCGAGCCAGGCGAGACGCTCGCTTAGCCAGACAATTCGCTGCCCTACAGAACGCAGCTCGCGCGGGCCTTTAAATAACCCGGCGCTGCCTGGCGTGCGTCCCTCTCCCAGGCGGTTGATCATGCGTTCAATGCTTTTTACCGGGCCGATAATCATGCGGGTGAAAAGCACCACCAGCGCCAGGCTTACCAGAAACAGACTCAGCGCCAGCCAGCCGAAAAATTGTCCGCGTTCCGCAATAACCTGCTGCAACTGTTGGCCGCGTAAAAAAATCGTGCTGCGGGTGGTTTGCACCATGGCGGTATTGGCTTCGGCGAACGCTTTCAGACGCGCGGCGGCTTGCTCGTCCGGCCCGCTGTTGATGCAGTGTAACTGCGTCAACCCGCTAAGGCTTTCGCGCAGCGTCTGATAAAGCGTAGCGGCGGGAATGGCGGCGGCCTGCACGTCAAGCATCTGGACATAGCGACGACGCTGGTCCTGATAAACCCGCGCAAGCGTAGCGTCGTCCAGTACGCAGTACTGGCGATAGCTGCGCTCCATCTCCAGCGCGGCGTTGGTCATCGCTTCGCTACGACGGGCGTCGATGAGGGTTGAGCGGTTAACTAACGCCGCCTGAGCGCTTAATGCGTTAAGGCTTTGCCAGGCTTGCCAGGCAAGGATCAACAGCGGCACCAGCACCAGCACAAAGGCCATGATGACCAGTTGGCGCAGCGAGCGGGGAAAAACGGGCCAGCGTTTCAACAGCATTTCTCCATCGAGAATAATGCACTGATGCTAGCCGAGACAGGCGACGCATGAAAGCGCCACAGAAACAACAAAGGCAGGGTTTTAACCCTGCCTTTGCTCTGGAATGAGGCGGTGCCTTACTCAACGTTTCGCCCTGGGCCTGAAATAGCAGCGCTATGATCAGAAGTTGGACGGCAGGCACCTGTAAGTGCGTCATTCGAAGTTTATGTAGCGCTCGCTTTGAGAAAACCAAAGGGGCTGACATAAGAAGGTGAATGAGCCACTGAGTTAAATTATGCATGCATTGTGCCAACTAAGCGATAACAATATTAAATCATTGTATATAAATAAGTTTTATTTTAAGAGGCAGATCTCAATTCAGTAACATTTTTTCAAGCATTGTCGCCATAAGGAGACATCAAGAAGCCTTTAAAAATTAGATATTATATTTCAATAACTTAAATGTCTCCTTTTGGCGACACTCCATTGTGCCGTTTGTTGCTGATTACCGACACCTGAATACTCTTCAGGCGCCTGCAAAAAAAGGGCCTCTGCCGAGACCCTTTTCCTGCGAGGCAAGGTTAGCCAAGCTGCTTACGCGCATTGCGGAAAATACGCATCCACGGGCTGTCTTCGCCCCAGTTGGTCGGGTGCCAGGAGTTCGCCACGGTGCGGAAAACGCGCTCCGGGTGCGGCATCATAATCGTTACGCGACCGCTTTCGCTGGTCACCGCCGTGATGCCGTTCGGCGAGCCGTTCGGGTTGGCCGGGTAGTTTTCGGTTACAGCGCCAAAGTTGTCGATATAGCGCAGCGCCACCAGGCCTTTGCTTTCCAGCTGGGCAAGGTGCGTTTCGTCACGTACTTCCACACGCCCTTCGCCATGAGAAACCGCGATCGGCATATGCGAACCCACCATGCCGTCCAGCAACAGCGATGGGCTGGCAGTCACTTCCACCAGGCTAAAGCGCGCCTCAAAGCGGTCTGAAGCATTGCGCACGAAACGCGGCCACAGCTCGCTGCCCGGGATCAGCTCGCGCAGATTAGACATCATCTGACAGCCGTTGCAGACCCCCAGCGCCAGCGTTTGCGGGCGGTGGAAGAAGGTGGCGAATTCGTCGCGCACGCGCTCGTTGAAGAGAATCGACTTCGCCCAGCCTTCGCCCGCGCCCAGCACGTCGCCATAAGAGAAACCGCCGCAAGCGACCAGCGCCTGGAAGTCGTCCAGACCGCGGCGGCCCGCCAGCAGGTCGCTCATATGAACGTCAATGGCGTCAAAACCGGCGCGATGAAATGCCGCCGCCATTTCGACATGCGAGTTAACGCCCTGCTCGCGCAGCACCGCGACTTTCGGACGCGCGCCGGTTGCGATAAACGGCGCGGCGACGTCGGCGGCGATATCAAACGTCAGCTTCACGTTAAGGCCCGGATCGCTGTCTTTGGCTTTCGCTTCATGCTCCTGATCGGCGCAGGCCGGGTTGTCGCGCAGACGCTGCATCTGCCAGGTGGTTTCCGCCCACCACAGGCGCAGCGTGGTGCGGCTTTCGCTGAAGACCGTGCTGTTGCCTGCGGTCAGCGTGAAGCGATCGCCTGCCACCGCTTTGCCCAGATAATGCACGCAACCGCCAAGGCCATGATCGTTAAGCACGCGCTCGACCTGCTCGCGATCGTCCGCCGCGACCTGGATCACCGCGCCCAGCTCTTCGTTAAAGAGCGCCGCCAGACGATCTTCGCCAAGGGAGGCGATGTCCGCTTCAACGCCGCAGTGACCGGCAAAGGCCATTTCCGCAAGCGTCACCAGCAGGCCGCCGTCGGAGCGGTCGTGGTAAGCCAGCAGGCGACGCTGCGCCACCAGCGCCTGGATAGCGTCATAGAAACCTTTAAGCTGCGCCACGTCGCGCACATCGGCAGGTTTGTCGCCAAGCTGGCGATATACCTGCGCAAGCGCCGTGGCGCCGAGCGCGTTTTCGCCTTTGCCCAGATCGATAAGCAGCAGCGCGTTATCGGTCGTGCAAAGTTGCGGCGTAACCGTGCGGCGCACATCCTCCACGCGAGCAAACGCAGTAATGACCAGCGAGAGCGGCGACGTCATTTCGCGCTGTTCGTTGCCCTGCTGCCAGCGGGTTTTCATCGACATCGAGTCTTTGCCCACCGGAATGGTCAGGCCAAGCTGCGGGCAGAGTTCTTCGCCCACCGCTTTCACCGCTTCATACAACCCGGCGTCTTCGCCAGGGTGGCCCGCCGCCGCCATCCAGTTAGCAGAAAGTTTCACGCGTTTGATGTCGCCGATTTGCGTGGCGGCGATATTGGTCAGCGCTTCGCCGACTGCCAGCCGGGCGGAAGCGGCGAAATCGAGCAGCGCTACCGGCGCGCGTTCGCCCATCGCCATGGCTTCGCCGTAGTAGCTGTCGAGGCTCGCAGTGGTAACCGCGCAGTTCGCTACCGGCACCTGCCACGGGCCGACCATCTGGTCGCGCGCCACCATGCCGGTCACGGTACGGTCGCCGATGGTGACCAGAAAGGTTTTTTCCGCCACGGTCGGCAGGTGCAGCACGCGCTTCACCGCCTCTTCAAGCGTGATATCAGCGCGATCCAGCGTCTGGCCTTTCGCCTGCATACGCTCAACGTCGCGGGTCATCTTCGGCGTCTTGCCAAGCAGCACATCAAGCGGCATGTCGATAGGCTGATTGTCGAAGTGGCTGTCGCTCAGCGTCAGGTGCTGCTCTTCGGTCGCTTCGCCAATTACTGCGTAAGGCGCGCGTTCGCGGCGGCAAAGCTCATCAAACAGCGCAAGCTGTTCCGGCGCTACCGCCAGCACATAACGTTCCTGGGATTCGTTACACCAGACTTCCAGCGGGCTCATGCCCGGTTCGTCGTTTAAAATGTCGCGCAGCTCGAAACGGCCGCCGCGACCGCCATCGCTCACCAGCTCAGGCATGGCGTTGGAAAGCCCGCCCGCGCCGACATCATGGATAAAGAGAATGGGATTGGCGTCTCCAAGCTGCCAGCAGCGGTCGATAACCTCCTGGCAACGGCGTTCCATTTCCGGGTTGTCGCGCTGCACGGAGGCGAAATCCAGATCCGCGTCCGACTGGCCGGACGCCATCGATGAAGCCGCGCCGCCGCCAAGGCCGATGTTCATCGCCGGGCCGCCGAGCACAATCAGCTTCGCGCCAGGCGGAATTTCGCCTTTTTTCACATGCTCGCCGCGAATGTTGCCAATACCGCCCGCCAGCATGATCGGTTTGTGATAGCCGCGCAGCTCTTCGCCGTTGTGGCTGTTTACTTTCTCTTCATAGGTACGGAAATAACCGTTAAGCGCCGGACGGCCAAACTCGTTGTTGAATGCCGCGCCGCCGAGCGGCCCTTCGGTCATGATGTCGAGCGCGGTAACAATACGATCCGGCTTGCCGAAGTCTTCTTCCCACGGCTGCTCGAAGCCCGGAATGCGCAGGTTAGAAACCGAGAACCCCACCAGACCCGCTTTCGGCTTCGCCCCGCGCCCGGTGGCGCCTTCGTCGCGAATTTCACCGCCGGAACCGGTGGCGGCGCCCGGCCATGGGGAGATGGCGGTCGGGTGGTTATGGGTTTCCACTTTCATCAGGATATGCGCTTTTTCCTGATGGTAGTCATAACGCCCTTTCTCGTGGTCGGCAAAGAAACGCCCTACCGCAGAGCCTTCCATTACCGCCGCGTTGTCTTTATAGGCGGAAAGCACAAATTCCGGCGTTTTCTCAAAGGTGTTTTTGATCATTTTGAACAGCGATTTCGGTTGCTGTTCGCCATCGATAACCCAGTCGGCATTAAAGATTTTATGACGGCAGTGCTCAGAGTTTGCCTGAGCGAACATGTAAAGCTCGATATCGTTCGGGTTGCGTTCAAGTTTCGTGAAAGCATCGAACAGGTAATCAATTTCATCTTCCGCCAGCGCGAGGCCGAGGCGCAGGTTGGCCTCCACCAGCGCGTCGCGCCCCTGCCCCATCAGATCGACGCTCTGCACCGGCGCGGGTTCATGATGCGAGAAGAGCGCCTGCGCCGCTTCCAGCGAGTCAAAAACGGTTTCCATCATGCGGTCATGCAGTTCATCGGCAACTCGTTGCCACTGCGCCGCGGTCAGAGTGGGCGCGTCCACATACCAGGCCACGCCGCGCTCCAGGCGCCTGACCTGCGCCAGCGCGCAGTTATGCGCGATATCGGTCGCTTTGGAAGACCAGGGCGAGATGGTGCCCGGACGAGGCGTCACCAGAATAAGGCGGCCTGTCGGGGCGTGGCTGCTGAGGCTCGGGCCATATTGCAGCAACTGTGCAAGGCGAGCGCGCTCATCGGCGCTGAGCGGCGCGTCGAGGTCAGCAAAATGGACATACTCGGCGTAAATGTCGCTTACCGGAAGGTGTGCATCTTTGAAACGGGCCAGCAGTTTGTTAATACGAAATGCCGACAGAGCGGGCGAACCACGCAGAATTTCCATCATCAAGTCTCTCGTCTTCGAAGCGCCAGAGGGCACTTCAGTGGGCGCAAGGGGGAAAACGGGCGTCATTATAGAGAATACCCGGCCGTGACGAAACCGTTTGCGTAGAAATAAAATCAGGCTTTTTTCCCATTGATTGCCAGGCCGTATCGCTCTAATTAGTTGCTATGCTTCGCTTTGTTACGCAAAATGCCGCTCAGTGTTCACCCCTGATAAGCGGTTTAATAACGACTTTTAGCTGAGACCTGAGGCTGCGCAGAGAATTAACTAATTGAAAAAATTAAAGATTAATTATCTGCTCATCGGCATCGTCACTTTGCTGCTGGCAGTGGCGTTATGGCCATCCATCCCCTGGTTCGGTAAAACCGATAACCGCATCGCGGCGATACAGTCGCGGGGCGTACTGCGCGTAAGCACAATGGTCACTCCGCTGACGTATAACCGTCAGGACGATAAAACCTGGGGGCTGGATTACGAACTGGCCAGCGCGTTCGCCGACTATCTTGGCGTCAGGCTTGAGATAACCGTGCGCCAGAACATTAACCAGCTTTTTGACGATCTCGACAGCCAGCGTGCCGATCTCCTCGCCGCCGGGCTGGTCTCAAACAGCCAGCGCAGCCAGAACTATCAGGCGGGTCCTGCTTATTACTCGGTTTCTCAGCAATTAGTTTATCGCATCGGCCAGCCGCGTCCGCGCAGCCTTGCAAGCCTTAGCGAAGCGCAGTTGACTCTCGCGCCCGGTCACGTAGCGGCAGACGACCTGCTCAATCTGAAAGCCAGCAAATACCCGGAGTTAAGCTGGAAGGTGGACGAAAAACGCAACAGCGGCGAGCTTTTGCAGCAGGTAGTTGAAGGCAAGCTCAATTACACGATCGCCGACTCGGTCGCCATTAGCCTGTTTCAGCGCGTGCATCCGCAGCTTGCCGTCGCCCTTGATGTCACCGACGAGCAACCCGTAACCTGGTTTAGCCAGCGCAGCAGTGATAACACCCTTTCCGCCGCCCTGCTCGATTTCTTTAATCGTATTAATGAAGACGGCACGCTGGCGCGTCTTGAAGAGAAATATCTGGGCCATGGCGAAGGGTTCGACTATGTCGATACCCGCACTTTCCTGCGGGCCGTGGATAACGTTTTGCCGGAGTTGCAGCCGCTGTTTGAAAAATACGCCGGCGAGATTGACTGGCGTTTGCTGGCGGCGGTCTCCTGGCAGGAATCGCACTGGGATACCCAGGCGACCTCGCCAACCGGCGTGCGCGGGTTAATGATGCTTACCCGCACCACGGCGCAGAGCCTGGGCCTGACTGACCGTCTGGATGCGGAACAAAGCATCAGCGGCGGCGCGCGCTATTTGCAGGAGATGATGGCGAAAGTGCCGCAGAGCGTGCCGGAAGAAGAGCGGATCTGGTTTGCGCTTACCGCCTATAACATCGGTTACGCCCATATGCTGGACGCCCGGGCACTCACGGCGAAGCTGAAAGGCAACCCGGATAGCTGGGCTGATGTAAAGCAGCGGCTGCCTTTGCTTAGCCAGAAACCCTGGTACAGCAAAACGACTTACGGCTACGCGCGCGGTCATGAGGCTTACGCTTATGTGGAAAATATTCGCAAGTACCAGATAAGCCTGATGGGTTATTTACAGGAAAAAGAGAAACTGGCGGCGAAAGCGCAGGCGGAAGCGAAATCGAAGGATAAAGCGCAGCCTGAGCAGGCGATGACGCCCGCCTCTCTTGCCGCTACGCCGCTATCCGCCTTTACTCCGCCTTACGGGCAGCTTCCTTTAACGCCTTTTTTTCGCGTCGACGCTGGCGGAAAAAATCACTCAGCAGAGCGGAACATTCTGGCGCAAGCACCCCTTCAATAATCTGCACCTGATGATTCATGCCCGGATGGCCTGTGACATCCATTAGCGACCCTACCGCGCCGGTTTTGGCGTCGCGTGCGCCAAACACCAGCGTGCCTATGCGCCCATGCACCATCGCCCCTGCGCACATGACGCAAGGCTCCAGCGTGACATAGAGCGTGGTATCCAGCAGGCGATAGTTTTGCAGCACCAGGCCGCCCTGGCGCAGGGCCATAATCTCGGCGTGAGCCGTCGGATCGTGTCGGCCAATAGGGCGGTTCCACCCTTCGCCTATCGCCTGATTATTGTGTACCAGCACAGCGCCTACCGGCACTTCGCCCTCCTCCCATGCGCGTTTTGCAAGCGTCAGGGCGTGGCGCATCCAGTATTCATGAGTTAATTCGCTGTCTGACACAGGGTTCTCCGGGGATATAAGGCGGGCGGCATTATACACACCGTTTCCGGGTTGCGAAACGCGCCTTATTCCAGCTGCTGAAGCTGTCCTTGCGGAGTGACACGCCAGCGGTGCTGGCAAAAGTAAAGCAGCGGGTTGTCCTGTTTGCTGTCGCTGTAGCCGCTGTAAAGGCGCAGCGGCGTGCCGATTTGCTGCTCCAGTTGGGCCACTTTCTCATGGCCCAGGCAGCGCAGGGTCAGCACCCAGCCGCCGTAGCCGCGGTTCATCTGGCTGGCGATGACGTTAACGCGTGGCAGCCAGGGCGTATCGAAATAGACCAGTTGCACCAGCGTTTGCGGCGAGCCGGTGATAAGCCAGACGTCGGCGTCGGTGCTGGAGAGGTATCCGGTGAGGCGCTCATGTACAACCGGAAAGGCGGTAACGTGCCCGCGAAACCAGGCGGCAAACTCTTTTTCGAGCTGCCTCAGGCGCGCCTCGCTATGACCAAAGGTACAGCCCCAAAGCAGCAGGCTCATCGGCCAACGCGCGGCGCGGCCTTTTATCAGCAGCGCCAGGCCGATAACGGGCAGAAGGGGGATCACCAACAGCAGATTAAGCGGCTGGCGACGCAGCAGGTAGCGAAGAAAGGTACCGAACATATCCTGCTGATGCAGCGTACCGTCCAGATCGAAAAAAACTACCCGACGCTCGTTAGTGGTCAAACTTTACTCCTCTGGATCGTCAAAGCCCATCAACCAGGTAAACAGAAAACCCGCGATTACCGCTACAAGATAGCCTAACAGATAGAGCATGACTTTTCCGGTCACGATAGTTAATGCCAGCGGCAGGCCGGAAATGCCGAAGGTTATCACGGTCGCTACTTTAAAGTAGCTGATAAGCGCGCCGCCCACCGCGCCGCCGAGACAGGCGGCGACAAACGGCTTGCCGAGCGGCAGCGTCACGCCGAAAATCAGCGGCTCGCCAATGCCGAGCAAGCCCACCGGCAGCGCGCCCTTAATCACCTTCTTCAGGCGCGCGTTGCGGGTTTTTAACAGGATGGCGATAGCCGCGCCAATCTGCCCCACTCCCGCCATGGCGAGAATAGGAAACAGCGCGTTATAGCCATGCGCCTGCACCAGCTCGACGTGAATCGGCACCAGCCCCTGGTGTAGCCCGGTGAGCACAAGCGGCAGAAAGGTACCCGCCAGCACAGCGCCCACCAGCAGTCCGCCATGGTCAATGGCGAGCGAGGCGCCGTGAGCGATAGCTTCTGCTATCCAGCCTCCCAGCGGTTGCAACGCCACGATAGCGAGCGTGCCGGTCACAAGCGTTGTGATAAGAGGGTTAAGGATTAGCTCCAGCGAGCCTGGCAGCCACGCGCGCAGCCGTTTTTCAATCCAGCACATGAGCGCCACGACCAGCAGCACGGCGATAACTCCGCCGCGTCCTGGCTGAAGCGCCTCGCCAAAGAGGGTAATTTGTGAAAGTTGCGGGCTTGAGAGAATGCCGGCCATTACGCCGCCCATCGCTACCGAGCCGCCAAAAACCTTCGCCGTGTTGACCCCCACCAAAATATTCATAATGGCAAAAACGGCGCTGCCGAAAATCGCCAGCAGGCCCAGCACATTGGGGTAATGCGTGGCAACGTCGCCGACGATATCCGGACGCTTAAGAATATTAATGATGCCGGTAATCAGACCGGAGGCGATAAAAGCGGGAATAAGCGGGATAAAAACGTTGGCAAGCTTGCGCAGCGCGTCGCTCATTGGCGCCTTATAGCGCGCTTTTGCCTGCGCTTTGGTCTTTTCGACGTCGTCAAACGCTGCGCCTGAGGTGTCTGCCGACGACATTTGCGAACGCATGGCGTCCACCACCTGCGCGGCGCGCCCGGGGCCGACAACCAGCTGGTGCTGCTCGCCCTGCCTGACGTAGCCGCTGACGCCGGGCAGCGCCTTCAGGCGGGCAATATCCAGCTTTTCATCGTCGCGCACCTCCATGCGCACGCGCGTCATGCAGTTTTCCAGCCGCAGGATATTTCCCTGCCCACCTGCGCCCAGCAGAATGTCGCTGGCAAGCGTCGCCGTTTTATCCATCGCTCATTCCTCTTATTGTTGTAAAGCGGCCCGCAGAAAACCGCCGTGCGCCGCCAGCCGTTGCTGAGCCGCTTGCGCATCCAGACCCGTCAACACCATCAGAATGGCGGGCTTGACCTCATAGCCGGTCTGTTCCAGCACCGCCTGCGCCTCCTCGCGCGCTACGCCTGTCGCCTCCATCACCATCCGGCAGGCGCGGTCCACCAGCTTCACGTTGGTCGCTTTCATATCCACCATCAGGTTTTGATAAACCTTGCCGAATTTCACCATCGCGCCGGTGGAAATCATGTTAAGCACCAGCTTTTGCGCCGTGCCGGACTTAAGCCGCGTGGAGCCGGTAAGCGCCTCTGGCCCGACAACCGGCGAAATAGCGATATCCGCCTCGCGGGCAATGGGCGAATCGGGGTTGCAGGAGACCGCGACGGTTTTACACCCCACGGCGCGCGCGTATTGCAGGCCGCCGATGACATAAGGCGTACGCCCGGAAGCGGCCAGCCCCACGACCAGATCCTGCGCGGTCAGTTGAAGCGATTTCAGGTCGTTTGCGCCAAGCTGCGGGTTGTCTTCCGCTCCTTCCACTGCTTTTAACAGCGCGCCAGGCCCACCGGCAATCAGCCCTACCACCAGGCCATGCGGCACGCCAAAAGTTGGAGGACATTCTGAGGCATCCAGCACGCCAAGCCGTCCGCTGGTGCCAGCGCCCATGTAGATGATGCGCCCGCCCGCTTTTAACGCGCCCGCTGCGGCTTCCACCGCCTGCGCGACTGCCGGCAGCGTGGCTTTTACCGCCTGCGCCACCAGCGCATCCTGCTCGTTAAAGCGCTCGACCATCTCAAGCGTGGAGAGCGCGTCGAGATCCATGGTTTGGGGGTTACGGCTTTCAGAAACCAGCGAGCCGAGATTCATATTGCACCTCTGAATATTTAATTCATAATAATTGCCTTATAATGGAATATAAAATTCAAACAGGCGAGTAAAATTCCCCGCCGCTTTAGAGCGGATCACATTCGTCTTCGGAGTGACCTGATGAACTGTCTCATTTATATCCGTCAGCGCTATCCTGAGCTTGCGCAGAGCGACCGCAGGCTGGCGGACTATTTGCTGGCGCAGCCAGACCATGCCCGGCATTTAAGCTCACAGCAGCTGGCGGCCGAGGCGGGCGTCAGCCAGTCCAGCGTGGTCAAATTCGCGCAAAAGCTGGGTTACAAAGGTTTTCCGGCGATGAAGCTCGCCATCAGCGAAGCGCTGGCGACCAGCCCTAACCCGCATTCCATACCGGTGCATAATGAAATTCTTGGCGACGATCCGCTGCGGGTCGTGGGTGAAAAGCTCATTAAAGATAACGTGGCGGCCATGCATGCCTCGCTTGATATCAACCCGGAAGAGAAGCTGCTTGAGAGCGTTACGCTGCTGCGCAATGCCAGACGCGTGCTGTTGACCGGTATTGGCGCATCCGGGCTGGTGGCAAAGAACTTTTCCTGGAAGCTAATGAAGATAGGCCTGAACGCCGCCGCCGAGCAGGATATGCATGCGCTGCTGGCCAGCGTGCAGGCGCTGGAAGAAGGCGATTTATTTGTTGCTGTCTCTTATTCCGGCGCGCGACGCGAGATAAACCTGGCCGCCGATGAAGCGCTGCGCGTGGGCGCGAAGGTGCTGGCGATCACAGGCTTCAGCCCGAACGCATTACAGCAGCGCGCGACGCACTGCCTTTATACCATTGCTGAAGAACAGGCGACCCGCAGCGCCGCCATTTCATCCACCTCGGCGCAGACAATGCTCGCCGACTTACTTTTTATGGCGCTGGTGCAGCAAGATCTGGAAAAAGCGCCGGACCGTATTCGCCACAGCGAGGCGCTGGTGAAAAAACTGGTCTGAACAGGGAATGAGCGTATAATGCCCGCCCTGTTTGTGTTGTTTCTGAGAATTTCCCAATGGCGCTATTTATCACCAAAAAATGCATTAATTGCGACATGTGCGAGCCGGAATGCCCGAACGAGGCGATTTCGATGGGGGATGCGATTTATGAAATTAACACTGACCGCTGTACGGAATGCGTAGGCCATTACGATACGCCGACCTGCCAGAAAGTGTGCCCGATCCCTAATACCATCGTTAAAGATCCGGCACACATCGAAAACAACGAGCAGCTGTGGGACAAATTCGTCCTGCTGCATCACGCCGATAAAATCTAGCTTTCGATAATCACCGTCGCGCAGGCGTAGTGGCGCTCGTCGGCAAGCGTTACGTGTACTGACGTCACGCCCATTTTTTCCGCGAGCCGCCCGGCTTCATCCCACAGTCTCAGCCTCGGTTTGCCCAGCTCGTCGTTGAAAACCTCAAACTGGTTAAAAGCGAGCCCGTTGCGAATGCCGGTGCCAAAGGCTTTCGCCGCCGCCTCTTTCACCGCGAAGCGTTTGGCGAGAAAGCGCACCGGTTGCTGGTGCGCCTGGTATTGCGCCCATTCATTGGCGCTGAGCACCCGCTTCGCCAGCCGATCGCCGGAACGGGAGATCACCGCTTCAATGCGCTCAATCTCCACGATGTCGGTACCGAGGCCAAGAATAGCCATCAGCGACGCGCTTCCAGCATCAGGCGCTTCATTTCCGCGACCGCCTCTTTCAGCCCGCTCATCACTGCGCGGCCAATAATAGCGTGGCCAATGTTCAGCTCATGCATCTCTGGCAGCGCGGCAATAGCCTGGACATTGTGATAGGTCAGGCCGTGACCAGCATTGACTTTCAGCCCCTTGCCTGCCGCATAGGCGGCGGCGCTGGCGATACGTTCCAGCTCTTTCGCGCGGGTGGCGTCGTCTTGCGCGTCTGCATAGCAACCGGTGTGGATCTCAATGTAAGGCGCCCCGACAGCGACGGCGGCGTCAATCTGCGCGTTATCGGCATCGATAAAAAGCGAGACCAGGATCCCGGCGTCAGCAAGACGTTTGCAGGCGTCACGCATTTTGTCGAGCTGCCCTGCTACATCCAGACCGCCTTCAGTGGTCACTTCCTGACGCTTCTCCGGCACCAGGCAGCAAAAATGCGGTTTGGTATCGCAGGCGATAGCGATCATCTCTTCGGTGACGGCCATCTCAAGGTTCATACGGGTATGGAGGGTCTGGCGCAGGAGGCGTACGTCGCGGTCGGTAATATGGCGACGGTCTTCACGCAGGTGAACGGTAATGCCGTCCGCCCCCGCCTGCTCGGCGATAAACGCCGCCTGAACCGGGTCCGGGTACGCCGTGCCGCGGGCATTACGCAGCGTGGCAATGTGATCGATATTGACGCCTAACAACAGTTCAGCCATGACTATCCTCGTAAAACGACAAATTGTGCAGGGCAGTGTACACCCGACAGCGAAAAGCTGGCTACGGCTGCGGGCTTAAGGCTTATCTGGCGGCGGCGTAACCGGTCGTTTTTTCGGCATAAACTGGCGAAACAGCTCACGGCTTTTCAGCGGTTTGCCGCCAAGGTAGGGTTTAAGCGCCATGCGGGTAAAGCGTTTAGCGGCGCGCAGGGTGTCTGTATCCGGAAACTCGCGGCTGGCCAGCGCCTTAAGCTGTCGCCCCGTAAACGTGTTATGGTCAATGACAACGCTTGCGATAAAGCCTTTCTCTTCGCGGTAACGGTAGGTCATCTCATCCGTTACCTCTTCGCCCGTTCCCGCGCAGTGCAGGTAATCAATGCCGTATCCCAGGTGGCCCAGCAGCGCCAGTTCGAAGCGGCGAAGCGCGGGTTCCGGCGAGCCGGTAGCGCCAGCCAGGGACTGGATGCAGTGAAGGTAATCGAAGAAGAGTTCGGAAAAGCGCGTTTCCGGCTCCAGTACGCGGGAGACCAGTTCGTTAACGTAGAGACCGCTGTAAAGCGTGATGCCCGAAAGCGGCAGCGCGAGCGAGACCGCTTCCGCGCTGGTGAGGTTTTTCACCTCTCCTCGTCCGCTCCAGCGCACCAGTAAAGGGGTGAAAGGTTGTAACGCGCCTTTAAGGTTAGAGCGCTTGCGGCGCGCGCCTTTAGCCACGACGCGCACCCGGCCTGACTCTTCGCTAAAAAGGTCAAGCATAAGGCTGGTTTCGCTCCACGGGCGCGCGTGCAGCACAAAGGCGCGTTGCCAGCCTTCCATTTAGCGGACCTTAAAGGTCGTCGACGTAACCGAGACTGCGCAGGGCGCGCTCGTCGTCGGCCCAACCTGATTTCACCTTCACCCACAGTTCCAGGTGAACCGGCGCTTCGAACATCTCCTGCATATCCTTACGCGCTTCAATACCGATGGTTTTGATCTTGGCGCCTTTATTGCCAATCACCATCTTCTTCTGTCCTTCGCGCTCAACCAGGATAAGACCGTTGATGTCGTAGCCGCCGCGCTCGTTGCTCTGAAAACGCTCGATTTCAACCGTCACCGAATAAGGCAGCTCGGCGCCAAGGAAACGCATCAGCTTTTCGCGGATGATTTCAGAGGCCATAAAGCGCTGCGAGCGGTCGGTGATGTAATCTTCCGGGAAGTGATGAATCGCCTGGGGCAAATGCTTGCGCACGATACTGGCTATCGTGTCCACATTGGTACCCGTTTCCGCAGAAATGGGCACGATATCCAGGAAATTCATCTGGCTTGCCAGAAATTGCAGATGCGGCAGGAGATCCGCTTTTTCCTGCACGTTATCCACTTTATTAACGGCGAGAATCACCGGCGCTTTGCCGTCGCGCAGCTTGTTCAGCACCATTTCGTCATCTGGCGTCCAGCGCGTGCCTTCGACCACAAAAATGATCAGCTCAACATCGCCGATAGAGCTGCTTGCCGCGCGGTTCATCAGGCGGTTAATTGCCCGTTTCTCTTCCATATGCAGGCCCGGCGTGTCGACATAAATAGCCTGATACGCGCCTTCGGTATGGATGCCGACAATGCGGTGACGGGTCGTCTGCGCTTTGCGGGAGGTAATAGAGATTTTCTGCCCAAGCAGTTTGTTAAGCAAAGTGGATTTACCCACGTTAGGACGACCAACGATGGCGATAAATCCGCAATAGGTTTGTTCTTCGCTCATTCCAGCTCCAGTTTTTTCAGCGCCTGTTCGGCGGCGGCCTGCTCCGCCTTGCGGCGGCTGGAACCTGTGCCAACCACCGGTTCACTCAGGCCACTGACCTGGCAGTGGATAGTAAATTCCTGATCGTGGGCTTCACCACGCACCTGCACCACCAGATAAGAAGGCAGCGGCAGATGGCGACCCTGCAAATATTCCTGCAAGCGCGTTTTCGGATCTTTTTGCTTATCGCCCGGGCTAATTTCGTCCAGACGTTTTTGGTACCAGGAGAGGATAAGGCGCTCGACGGTTTGAATATCGCTGTCGAGAAACACGCCGCCAATTAACGCTTCTACGGTATCTGCAAGGATCGATTCACGGCGAAACCCGCCGCTTTTCAGCTCGCCTGGCCCCAGACGCAGACATTCGCCCAGCTCAAACTCACGGGCAATTTCCGCCAGCGTATTACCGCGTACGAGCGTTGCGCGCATGCGGCTCATATCGCCTTCATCAACGCGCGGGAAGCGGTGATAAAGCGCATTCGCAATAACGTAACTTAAAATGGAGTCACCCAGAAACTCCAGACGCTCATTATGCTTGCTGCTGGCACTGCGATGGGTTAATGCCTGCTGCAACAACTCCTGATGATGAAAAGTGTAGCCCAGCTTTCGCTGTAGCCGATTAATTACGATGGGATTCATGCGATACCAATTAATGAATGCGTCAACTATGCAGCACACGGAACAGGGCTGAACAGGGGATCAAAGCTGTTTCGTGTGCCGTGGCTCCCTTGCGGGAGCCAACCTGAAAACTCGGGGGAATATTCTATACACAACGACAGGGGATGTCGTTAGTCAGAATACATTTAATTCATCAATGAATTCCGCCAATACGGTTCAGTCGAACACCGGTTGGCCATTCACCTTCTTGCTTTTCAAAACTCATCCAGATAGCTGTGGCTTTACCAACCAGATTCGCTTCCGGCACAAAGCCCCAGTAGCGGCTATCGGCGCTGTTGTCGCGATTGTCGCCCATCATGAAGTAGTGACCCGGCGGCACAATCCAACTGCCTAACTGCTGGCCCGGCTGCTGGAAATAAATACCGAGTTGATCCTGCGCGATAGGCACCATCAGGATACGGTGCGTTACGTCGCCCAGCGTCTCTTTGCGCTCCGTCAAACGGATACCGCCTTCGCGGGTTTCATTTTTCGGCACCTGGAAGAAACCGCTGCTCGCTTCACCGCCGTTGCGGCGCGCGAACGTTTGTACGAAGTCGCCCGGCTCAACGTTAGAATAGGTCACCGGCAACGCGCTGCCGCATGCCTGACCCGAACTGCAATTCGGCTCGATAGTGACTTGCTTGGCAACCGGATCGTAGCTGACTTTATCGCCCGGCAAACCGACCACGCGCTTAATGTAATCCAGACGCGGATCTTCCGGGTATTTAAAGACCGCGATATCGCCACGCTTCGGATGACCGGTTTCGATCAGCGTTTTTTGATAAATCGGATCTTTAATGCCGTAGGCGAATTTTTCAACGAGGATAAAATCGCCGATCAGCAGCGTCGGCATCATCGAGCCCGACGGGATCTGAAACGGTTCATAAATGAACGAACGCACAATCAGCACTATCGCCAGTACCGGGAAAATAGACGCGCCGGTTTCCAGCCAGCCTGGTTTCGGGCCGACTTTTTTTAGCGTTCTGGTATCCAGTTCCCCGCCTGCGGCAGCCTGCGCCGCCGCCTGACGTTCGCGGCGTTTGGGCGCGAAGATAAACTTATCCAGGCACCACAATATGCCCGTGACCAGCGTGGCAATCACGAGGATCAGGGCAAACATATTCGCCATGCCAACTCCTTAGGTTATTTGCTGTCTTTACCCACATGCAGAATGGCGAGGAACGCTTCCTGCGGCAGTTCGACGTTGCCGACCTGCTTCATACGCTTCTTACCTTCTTTCTGTTTCTGCAACAGTTTCTTCTTACGGCTTACGTCACCGCCATAGCATTTCGCCAGAACGTTTTTACGCAGCTGTTTTACCGTAGAGCGAGCAATAATGTGGTTGCCGATAGCCGCCTGAATCGCGATATCGAACTGCTGACGCGGGATCAGCTCCTTCATCTTTTCCACCAGCTCGCGACCGCGGTACGGCGCGTTATCGTTATGGGTGATCAGCGCCAGCGCATCGACGCGCTCGCCGTTGATTAACACATCCACGCGCACCATGTTAGAAGCCTGGAAGCGTTTGAAGTTGTAATCGAGCGAGGCATAGCCGCGCGATGTGGACTTCAGGCGATCAAAGAAGTCGAGCACCACTTCCGCCATCGGGATTTCATAAGTCAACGCAACCTGGTTGCCGTGGTAGACCATGTTGGTCTGCACGCCGCGTTTTTCCACGCAAAGCGTGATGACGTTGCCCAGATATTCCTGCGGCAGCAGCATATGACATTCGGCAATCGGCTCGCGCAGCTCGTCAATGTTGTTCAGCGGCGGCAGCTTGGACGGGCTGTCAACATAGATGACTTCTTTATTCGTCGTCTGCACTTCATACACGACGGTTGGCGCCGTGGTGATAAGGTCGAGATCGTATTCGCGCTCCAGACGCTCCTGGATAATCTCCATGTGCAGCAGGCCGAGGAAGCCGCAGCGGAAGCCGAAGCCAAGCGCCGTTGAGCTTTCCGGCTCATAGAACAGGGAAGCGTCATTCAGGCTAAGTTTGCCGAGCGCGTCGCGGAAAGCTTCGTAATCGTCAGAGCTGACCGGGAACAAGCCCGCATATACCTGAGGTTTGACTTTTTTAAAGCCTGGCAGCGCTTTATCCGCCGGATTGCGTGCCTGCGTCAGGGTATCGCCCACCGGAGCGCCGAGAATGTCTTTAATGGCGCAAACCAGCCAGCCCACCTCGCCGCATTTCAGTTCGGTGCGGTCAACCTGCTTCGGCGTGAAAATCCCCAGACGGTCGGCGTTATAAACCTGACCGGTGCTCATAACTTTGATTTTGTCGCCTTTACGCATGGTGCCGTTTTTAATACGCACCAGCGAAACAACGCCAAGGTAGTTATCGAACCAGGAGTCGATGATCAACGCCTGCAACGGCGCGTCCGGGTCGCCTTCCGGCGCCGGGATATCACGTACCAGACGTTCCAGCACATCCTGAACGCCTACGCCGGTTTTCGCCGAGCAGCGCACCGCATCGGTGGCGTCGATGCCGACAATATCTTCAATCTCTTCCGCCACGCGTTCCGGATCGGCCGCCGGCAGGTCGATTTTATTCAATACCGGCACCACTTCGAGATCCATTTCAATCGCGGTGTAGCAGTTCGCCAGCGTCTGCGCTTCTACGCCCTGCCCTGCGTCAACCACCAGCAGCGCCCCTTCGCAGGCTGCGAGCGAGCGGGAAACTTCATAGGAGAAGTCCACATGGCCGGGGGTATCGATAAAGTTCAGCTGATAGGTCTCGCCGTCCGAGGCTTTGTAATCAAGCGTAACGCTCTGCGCTTTAATGGTAATGCCGCGTTCACGTTCGAGATCCATTGAATCAAGCACTTGCGCTTCCATTTCGCGATCGGAGAGGCCACCGCAAATCTGGATAATACGGTCAGACAGCGTCGACTTACCGTGGTCAATATGAGCTATGATGGAAAAGTTGCGTATGTTCTTCATATAGTGAGATTTTTATGCCTTAAAAATGCTCTGGAGGCCTCGCGCAACGCGCTGTACTAAGCCTGATAATAGTGGCTGTCTTTTGCCTGAAACGCCGCATTCTACACTACAACCAGAAAGCGGGGAAATGCTCATCCTGCAAGCATAGTCGCAACTTAAAATTGCGATAAACCGAACGGTAAGAAAAAGAAAAGCCGGCAATCACCGGCTTTCAGAGGAAGGCGTTTCAACACGCAGGATATCGGGCGGCAAACCCACGCTCAAAATGACGGGCTGCCAGGATTCGCGCGAGCTGAATTTCGGTGAAAAGCCTCGCGCCAGCAAAAAACCGCCTACGCCGCCAAGCGCTGCGCCGAACGCAGCAGCAAGGTCGCTGCCGAAAAGCGTCTGAAACAGGGCGGCTATAATAAACAGCCCTGCCAGCGGCGAAAGATAAACCAGCATTGCTGAACCCAGCAGACTGCTTTCCGCGATCCCCAGTTCGACTTTCTGCCCGGGCGTTAGCGGTTGTTCACTCGGTACGGTGATGTAGTGCGTGGGTTGCGGGCCAAGTTTATTCAGCACGCGTGTGCCGCAGCCTGCGCGGGAAGCGCAACTGCTACAGGAAGCTTTTACATCACAACTTAAAACGGCTTCGCCGCGTTGCCACGAAACTACCGTGGCCCATTCTTTAATCATTTTGCTGCCCTGAATTTAACGCTGCTGGCGATACGCTTGGCGGTTTGCGGCGGCAGTTCGCCGACCACTGTAATTTCCGCATTGTCGCGCACTTCACTGCTGACCGTACGGCGCCCGGTACGCAGCATCTGTTCTACGCTGGCCTGCGAGGCGCGGTTAATGTTAACTGAGAAACTGAACAAGCCGTCGGAATAGAGCCGTGATTCCACCGGCATATCAATTGTCGGCAGAGAACGGCGACTGCTGGAAACTTCAGAAAAACCCTGCGGCAACCAGGAAGGCGACCAGTTAAAGGTTACCTTTTCCGTACCCGGTACTGACAGCAACGGCGGCAAAGAGGCCTGCGCCAGGTTTTGCATCATTGTGCCGGGCTTATCCTGAATCGCAAAGGAAATGACGCGGAACTGCTCCAGCGTTTCGCCATCTCTGTCGAGTAAATCAACGCGCAGCGGCAGTTTGCTCTGTGTGTCCATCCAGACGATATAGCTGTATCGCGTGCCGTCACGCGCCACGACGCGGATAACTTCGCACAGCCTGTCAGCAATGCGGGTTCGTCCTACCGAGATAAAGTCGTAATAAGGCGCCAGACGGCGAAAATCGGTATAAACCAGCGAAGGCATAGAGTCGACGATATAGTCGCCGTTAAGGGTAAACGGCTCCAGCCCAGGTTCAAAATAGCTGATTTCGTTGCCGCGCTGTACGACCTCGCGACGCGGTCCGTCCATTTGCAGGAGTTGAGCCAGCGGCTTGTTATCAAGACGAGCATGACGATAGCGGAGCGATTCCACGCCTTGCTTGTTAATACTGATAAAAGCTAACTCGTAGTTGAGTGACTGACTTGCCAGGTTCATCTGCTGTAAGAGCGCCTCGGAAGAAGCATCCGCCGAGGCGCTAACAGAGAAAAACAGGCTGCCAGCCACAAGGGACATGGCGCACCAAAGTTGCTTCATTACTGCGATTGCGTTCCTAAAGTCTGGTTTCCTGGCACTTGTACAGCCGCTTGCTGCGTTTGCGCCTGTTCAAACTGAAGTTGTTCAGCGTGCAGACGACGCTGCAATTCGTAATCCTGAAGCATAGCGTTTATACGGCGACGCTGCTCCTGCACTTGCTGCTGTTGACCTGCGCTTGCGGTAGCGTCAGACGGTACGCCGAGGCTTACCGGGCTGGCTTTACCCATCATCGGCAGCGTATTGAAAACCGGCGTTTCTGGTTGTGCCGTTGCAGAACCTGCTTCTGGTGCGCTGTTATAGTGCTGAACGCCAACGATAACCGCCAGCGATACGCAAGCCGCAACGCCAACCTGAGTAAGCTGACTCGCCCAGGGACGCAGCTTTTGCCAGAAACCCATTTTTTGCCATTGATGGGGAGCGGGTTGCGATTCAGGAATAAGCGGGGCTGCATGGCGAAGCGGTTCATTTTCAATCGCCGCCATGACGCGGGCCGAGATGTCGAAGTGCATAACCTCGCCGGTATCGCCGCGCAGCGTGTCGCGAATGAGATGGTAGCTTTCCCATTTTTGCTGCAACGCTTTGTCTTTCGACAGCTCGTTGAGCAATTCGCTATCCAGTGTTTCCCCGTCCATCAAAGCGGAAAGTTGTTCTTTCTGCATGCCTAATACCTTTTCCAGTATCCCGCTATCGTCAACGCCTGATAAGCGGTTGAACTTTATTATCAATAGCTTCCCGAGCACGGAAAATACGGGAGCGCACCGTACCGACCGGGCAATCCATGATAGCCGCTATCTCTTCATAGCTCAGGCCATCCAGCTCCCGTAACGTTATTGCCATGCGTAAATCTTCCGGGAGTGACTCAATGGTACGGAAAACAATTTGTCTCAACTCTTCAGACAACATTAAGTTCTCAGGGTTCGAAATTTCTTTCAGCGCGCTGCCGCTTTCGAAGTTTTCCGCGTCGTTGGCGTCCACGTCGCTGGAAGGCGGTCGGCGCCCCTGAGCCACCAGATAATTCTTCGCCGTGTTAACAGCGATTCGGTATAACCATGTATAAAAAGCGCTATCACCGCGAAAGGAATCAAGCGCGCGATAGGCTTTAATAAAAGATTCTTGCACCACGTCAGGAACATCGCCTGAGGGAACATACCGGGAAACCAGGTTCGCTACTTTATGCTGGTAGCGAACCACCAGTAAATTAAACGCCTTCTGTTCTCCCTTCTGGACCCGTTCAACAAGGACCTGATCCGTTAACTGCTCGCTCATCCGAGGTAATGTCTCCCCAAACCCAATTTCCACGCGTAATCGAAACGCCACCCGAACTCTGCACTCATGAGCAAGCAGACGATTAGAGTGTCGGCCTTGCGCATAGTTCCGTTACGCCTTTGTTTTTGTGCTCTGTTTTGCGAAAAGCGCTTTCTCATTCATTATATGTTCCGCCCGAAAAAAAGAGGCTATTACGTCACGTAATATGCCGCGCAGAGCGTTTGCAGAGTAACGCAACCCTGCCTTTATTTCATCTTTTAATCCAGAAGTGTGCGGGGCGCGGCAAATCGCGCGCAAGGTTGCCTGGCTTATCCCAACGTCATAGCGAATACCCTCCTGTTCAGGATTTGCAACACCCCTCAAAAAAAACGTGCGTATTTTGTGAGGGCGATGCTATGCTGGCCAAACCTTGTTTAGTAAATTAAACACAGCATCATGAACACGACTCCAGAACTTCATTGTGATGTGCTCATTGTCGGCAGCGGCGCAGCAGGACTTTCGCTGGCGCTTCGTCTGGCGCAGCAGCATCAGGTTATTGTGTTAAGCAAAGGTCCGGTGAGCGAAGGCTCTACATTTTATGCCCAGGGCGGCATAGCCGCCGTATTTGATGAAACCGACAGTATCGCTTCGCATGTTGAAGATACGCTGATTGCAGGCGCAGGAATTTGCGACCGCGACGCGGTGGAATTTGTAGCCAGTAATGCGCGCCACTGCGTGCAATGGCTTATCGATCAGGGCGTGCTGTTTGATACCGAAATCCAGCCCAACGGCGAAGCGGGTTATCACCTGACGCGCGAAGGCGGCCATAGCCACCGGCGCATTCTTCATTCCGCCGACGCCACGGGTAAAGCGGTTGAAACCACGCTGGTCGGCCAGGCATTAAGCCATCCCAATATCCGCATTCTTGAACGCAGCAACGCCGTTGATTTAATTATTTCCGATAAAATAGGTCTGCCCGGCACGCGCCGCGTAGTTGGCGCCTGGGTGTGGAACCGTAATAAAGAACAGGTAGAAACCTGTCGCGCTAAAGCGGTGGTGCTGGCGACCGGCGGCGCCTCAAAAGTTTATCAATACACCACAAACCCTGACATTGCTTCTGGCGACGGCATCGCCATGGCATGGCGTGCGGGTTGCCGCGTGGCGAATCTTGAGTTTAACCAGTTTCATCCAACCGCCCTTTTTCATCCGCAGGCGAGAAATTTCCTGCTGACTGAAGCGCTGCGCGGCGAAGGCGCTTATCTCAAGCGCCCGGACGGCAGCCGCTTTATGCCAGACTTTGACGAACGCGCTGAACTGGCGCCGCGTGATATCGTCGCCCGCGCTATCGATCATGAAATGAAGCGCCTTGGCGCAGACTGCATGTATCTGGATATCAGCCACAAGCCTGCCGATTTTATCCGTCATCACTTCCCGACCATCTATGAAAAATTGCTCGGCCTGGGTATCGATCTCACAACGGACCCTGTGCCCATAGTGCCTGCGGCACACTATACCTGCGGGGGGGTTATGGTCGATGAACATGGCCGCACCGATATCGACGGGCTGTATGCCGTTGGCGAAGTCACCTACACCGGGCTGCATGGCGCTAACCGCATGGCCTCGAATTCGCTGCTGGAATGTCTGGTTTACGGCTGGTCCGCGGCGGAAGATATTAAAAAGCGCATGCCGTATGTGCACGAGGTGAAATCTTTGCCTGCCTGGGATGAAAGCCGGGTGGAAAACCCGGATGAACTGGTTGTGATCCAGCATAACTGGCATGAGCTGAGACTGTTTATGTGGGATTACGTGGGCATCGTACGGACCACTAAACGTCTGGAGCGCGCATTGCGTCGTATTACCCTGCTGCAACAGGAAATTGACGAGTATTACGCGCACTTCCGTGTTTCCAATAACTTGCTGGAACTGCGAAATCTGGTGCAGGTTGCCGAGCTTATCGTGCGCTGCGCGATGATGCGCAAAGAGAGTCGCGGGCTGCATTATACGCTGGATTACCCGGACGCCCTGCCCGACTCCGGCCCTTCGGTGCTTTGCCCGTTAACTCACATAAACAGATAAAAATCCTGGGTCAGGCCGCAATACGCTTCGGAGTAGTGCTGGTCTGGCCCACGGATAACCAGCCTGTCGCTGAAACATTCGCCGGGGTGCGGTGAAAAAGCGAGCAATACGCGGTGCGGCAGCCGTTCCTGCGTTTCGGCGACATCGGTACGCAGACGAAGGTGCCAGCCCTGCGCCAGCGCCTGTCGGCTAAAAATGTCCCCTGTGTCTGCCGGCAGGATAACGCAAAAAAAACCCTCTTCCGTGATGAGCTGCGCCGCACAGTTCAGTAGCGCGCCGTGATCAAGCGTGATGGTATAACGCGCCTGTTCCCGGGCAGGCGTTGCGCACTCCACCCCTTTCTCATAATACGGCGGGTTACAGACAATAAGTTCATAACGCTGTGTTTGTTGTTGCGACCAGGCCAGCGCATCCGCGCTATGAACAGCGATACGCGTCGCCCACGGCGACGCTTGTGCGTTTTCGCGAGCCTGGCTTGCGGCGTCGGCATCCAGTTCAACGGCTTCAATCTGCACGGTTTGCGGCGTTCGCTGGGCCAGCATCAGAGCCAGCAACCCGCTGCCTGCGCCAATATCCAGAATACGCGTTACCCCGGCAACCGGTGACCAGGCGCCCAGGAGAATACCGTCAGTGCTGACTTTCATTGCACAGCGATCGTGTGCGATAAAGAATTGTTTAAACGTAAACCCGTTACGGCGCAGCGGCGCTTTCGGCTCAGACATCTGTCACTACCTGCTAATAAAACCGCTGTAGCATAGGGGAAAGCGAGGCTGCGGGGAAGCGCTTGTCCTGGAAAGGGATGAACATTACAGCCTGAACGTCTATAATCGGCGGCCCACACAGAGGTAGAAAATGACTGTAACCACTTTTTCCGAACTTGAACTTGATGAAAGCTTGCTGGACGCGCTCCAGGACAAAGGCTTTTCTCGTCCCACGGCTATTCAGGCCGCCGCTATTCCGCCTGCGCTCGAAGGGCGTGATGTGCTGGGTTCAGCGCCGACAGGCACCGGTAAAACGGCAGCTTATCTGTTGCCGGCGTTGCAGCATCTGCTGGACTTTCCCCGTAAAAAATCGGGACCGCCGCGAATTCTCATCCTGACGCCAACCCGTGAACTGGCGATGCAGGTAGCCGATCAGGCGCGTGAGCTTGCCGCTCACACGCATCTTGATATTGCGACCATTACCGGCGGCGTGGCCTATATGAACCATGCCGAGGTATTCAGCGAGAACCAGGATATTGTCGTCGCCACCACCGGCCGTTTGCTTCAGTACATTAAAGAAGAAAACTTCGACTGCCGCGCCGTAGAAACGCTGATCTTAGATGAAGCGGATCGCATGCTGGACATGGGCTTCGCGCAGGACATTGAACATATCGCTGGCGAAACGCGCTGGCGTAAGCAAACCATGCTGTTTTCCGCCACGCTTGAAGGGGAAGCGATTAAAGATTTCGCCGAGCGTCTGCTGGAAGATCCCGTTGAGGTCTCCGCCACGCCGTCCACACGCGAGCGTAAAAAGATTCATCAATGGTATTACCGCGCGGATAACGTAGAACATAAAACCGCGCTGCTGGTTCACCTGCTGAAACAGCCGGATGTCAGCCGTTCTATCGTATTCGTTCGCAAGCGCGAGCGCGTTCATGAACTGGCGGGCTGGCTGCGTGAAGCCGGTATTAACACCTGCTACCTAGAAGGCGAAATGGTGCAGGTAAAGCGTAGCGAAGCGATTAAACGTCTGACCGACGGACGCGTGAATGTGCTTATCGCCACCGACGTGGCGGCGCGCGGCATTGATATTCCGGATGTCAGCCATGTTTTCAATTTCGACATGCCGCGTACGGCAGATACTTACCTGCACCGCATCGGCCGTACCGCTCGTGCCGGACGCAAGGGCACGGCCATCTCGCTGGTGGAAGCGCACGATCACCTGCTGCTGGGTAAAGTTGAGCGTTACGTCAAAGAGCCGCTGAAAGCCCGCGTTATCGACGAACTGCGTCCTGTAACGCGTGTGCCGAGCGAAAAGCTTAAAGGCAAGCCGTCGAAAAAAGCGCTCGCCAAACGCGAAGAGAAGAAAAAAGAGAAAGACAAAGAGAAACCGCGCGTGAAGCAGCGCCATCGCGATACTAAAAATATTGGCAAGCGCCGTAAGCCCAGCGCTGCGGCAACAACGGGCGGCGAAGAGTAGCCCAATGCGAATAAAAAACCGCCTGTTTACAGGCGGTTTTTTTATGTCTGCTTACGACGAGCCCCCTCGTCGTTCAACAGATTACAGGCTTTCTGTAAATGTACGGGCGATAACGTCGCGCTGCTGTTCCGGCGTCAGAGAATTAAAGCGCACCGCATAGCCGGAAACGCGGATGGTCAGTTGAGGATATTTTTCCGGGTGCTTAACCGCATCTTCCAGCGTCTCACGGCGCAGTACGTTAACGTTCAGATGCTGACCGCCTTCCACGCGCACTTCCGGTTTTATTTCCATCGGCACTTCACGGTATTCAAACTGGCCCAGTTTGCTTACCGCGACGATTTCATCTTCGGCAAACCCCGCTTTCGCGCAAACACAGCGCGCTTCGCCTTTTTCGTTGTCCAGCAACCAGAAAGAGTTCAGCAGGTCGTCGTTAGCGGCTTTGGTGATCTGGATACCTGTAATCATATGATGCCTCCCTATGGGCTTTGTCTTTGATTATCATCAGCCGTCGTTGGCTAATTGGTAAAACCATTGTTGATAGGTTGTTTTATATACCAGCAACGAGGTCGTTTTCTTTGATTAAAATCAACAAAATCCACATAGTCAAAGTGGTTATGAGATAAAGGAATTGTTTTATATCAACTTACGCGGCAACCGAAACAGCAGACGTAAGGGAAATCGCATTTACTTTTCAGCGCCTGAATCCCCGAAATTTTGTTCAGATGAAATAAGCAGTTAAGCTTAAGGGAAACAGATTCGCAGGAGAGCGAGATGGCAAACAAACTCACCTGGCACGACGTGCTGGCCGAAGAGAAACAAAAACCTTATTTCCAGAATATCCTGACCACAGTAGCCGCTGAACGTGAAGCGGGCGTGACCGTCTATCCGCCGCAAAAAGATGTTTTCAATGCTTTTCGTTTTACCGAGCTTGGCGATGTAAAAGTGGTTATTCTCGGCCAGGATCCCTACCATGGCCCGGGACAAGCGCATGGCCTGGCATTTTCCGTACGCCCGGGCGTAGCGCCGCCGCCATCTTTAGTAAATATGTATAAAGAGCTGGAAAAGTCGATTAGCGGCTTTGAACGCCCCGCGCACGGCTACCTGGAGAGCTGGGCGCGCCAGGGCGTTATGCTGCTTAATACCGTGTTGACGGTGCAGGTGGGCAAAGCGCATTCGCATGCGAATCTTGGCTGGGAGACGTTTACCGATAAGGTCATTTCGCTTATCAACGAACATCGGGAAGGCGTTGTGTTTTTACTGTGGGGCTCGCATGCGCAAAAGAAAGGCGCCATTATCGACCGTCAGCGCCACCACGTTTTACAGGCGCCGCATCCTTCCCCGCTCTCCGCGCATCGCGGTTTTTTCGGCTGCGGCCATTTCGCAAAAACCAATGCGTATTTGACAGAACACGGTCAGAAGCCCATTGACTGGCAACCAACGCTGCCCGCCGATTCCGAATAGCAAAACGCCAGCTTACGCTGGCGTTGTTTTATCAGCCTTTATTTAATCAGGCTTTGTTCTGTCGCCACCATTCGGCGAGCAAAACGCCGGTCGCGACCGAAACGTTCAGGCTTTCTACATTGCCGGTACCGTCGATAGAGAGGCTGAGATCGGCGTTAGCGAAAGTGGTTTCTGAGATCCCCTCGCGCTCCTGACCCAGCACCAGCACCATTTTCTTCGGCAGTTGCGCCTGGAAAAGCGGGATGCCCTGATGGCTTGACGTAGTAACGATGGCATACCCGGCACGACGGAACTGTTCCAGCGCATCGTTAAAGCTGTCTGCGGTTATCGCTTCGACATGCTCGGCGCCGCCTTCGGCAGTACGCACCGCCGCGCCGGATTCCAGCAGGCCGGCATCCTGTACAACCACGCCTTTCACGCCGAAATGCGCGCAGCTGCGCACAATAGCGCCAAGATTATGCGGGTTGCCGACATCTTCCAGCGCCAGCACGCAATCTTCTTCGCCGCTCTGGCTCAGCCATTGGTTTACCGACAGGCCGTTGCGCTTTTTGATAAGGAAACAGACGCCGCCGTGGTGTTCGGTGCCGGACGCTTTCGCCAGCTCCGCCTCATCCACCACGTGATAAGCCTTGCGGTTAGCCGCCATCCAGCGCAGCGCTTCTTTAAAGCGCGGCGTGACGCTCTGGATAAACCAGGCGCGGACAATGGCCTCCGGGCGGCTTTGAAACAGCGCCTGGCAAGCGTTCTCGCCATACACGCGGGTCTCTTCGGCGCGCTGACGACGCAGCACTTCCGGATCGATAAAACTTTTACCGCTGATGCCGCCGTGATCGGGTTTCGCCGGCGCTTCTTCGCCCGGCGCCCGGGACACAGTGCGCCACGGCGAAGCGTCGCGGCTGCGTTCACGTCCACCGGCTTTTTCTTCGCGCGGCGCGCGGCGGCCGCCTTCAGCGCGGGCAGGGCCAGATGGGCGTCCGCCTCCTTTTCCGGTGCGCGGATTCGCGCCACGTTTATCGGCATTTTCGTCACCGCGTACATACATCACTTTGACTTTGCCGCTTTTACCTTTGAAATCGTCGCTCATACTTTTCTCCACCAGCGCTGCGCGAAGCGCGAAGATTACCCGATGTATCCCCGCTGCGCCATGTTCTTCACGCAAAAGCTAATAACTATTGTACTCATTGGATAAAACACCTGGTCGACGGAAACAAGTTCTCAGATAATATGCAACAATATTGAAACATAACCGACATGCCTTGCCGGTTCCTGTAAACCTGTTTCCCAGAGGTCTGTTATGAATACCGTTTGTGCCGCCTGCCAGGCTATTAACCGCATCCCGGAAGACCGCCTTGACGATGGCGCGAAATGCGGTCGCTGCGGCCACGAGCTGTTTGATGGCGAAGTAATCAACGCCACCAGCGAAACTTTCGACGCCCTGCTGAAAGACGACCTGCCGGTAGTGGTTGATTTCTGGGCGCCATGGTGCGGCCCCTGCCGTAACTTTGCGCCGATTTTTGAAGATGTGGCCGAAGAGCGCAGCGGCAAAATCCGTTTTGTAAAAATCAATACCGAAGCGGAGCGCGAACTGAGCGCGCGTTTTCGCATCCGCAGCATTCCAACCATCATGATGTTCAAAAATGGTCAGCTCGTCGACATGCTCAACGGCGCGGTGCCTAAAGCGCCGTTCGATACCTGGCTAAACGAAGCCGTTAACGAAGCCGTTTAACCGTTACGGGGCGCAAAATTTGCGCCCCGTTTTCCCCTCTGCGACAATGGCGTTTTTGCCTGGCCTCTCATGACCGATAACGCCGTTCTTCGTCTTCGCGCCGAGCGCCTTGCGCGCGCCACGCGTCCTTTTCTCGCCCGGGGCAATCGCATCCGCCGCTGTCAGCGATGCCTGTTGCCGCTGAAGCAGTGTTTATGCGCCACGCTGCAACCAGCCCAGGCGCGCAGCCGTTTTTGCCTGGTCATGTTTGATACTGAGCCGATGAAGCCCAGCAACACCGGCAGGCTGATTGCTGATGTTCTGCCCGATACCGAGGCTTTTCAGTGGTCGCGCACCGAGCCGCCCCAGGCGTTGCTTGACCTGATCGCGGATCCCGCTTATCAGCCAATGGTCGTCTTTCCCGCCTCCTATGCCGACGCCAGCCGGGAGCTTATCACCGCCCCGCCCGCAGGCGGCAAACCACCGCTTTTCATCATGCTCGACGGCACCTGGACCGAAGCGCGCAAAATGTTCCGTAAAAGTCCCTATCTGGACAACCTGCCGGTTATTTCAGTCGACCTGTCCCGTGTTTCCGCTTATCGCCTGCGTGAAGCGCAGGTAGACGGACAATACTGTACTGCGGAAGTCGCTATCGCTCTGCTGGATCTTGCCCATGACACCCAGGCAGCGCAGCGGCTTAGCGACCACTTTACGTTGTTTCGTGAACGCTACCTTGCGGGAAAACCCCATCATCAGGGAGTTGTCACAGCACAAGCGCCAGAAAGCGTTTAAAATCATCGGGTCACTTTGCTTGCGGAGAAGAAGATGAGCCAACGTGGTCTGGAAGCGCTGTTACGCCCGAAATCCATTGCGGTTGTAGGCGCGTCGATGAAGCCGGATCGCGCCGGTTATCTGATGATGCGCAATTTGCTGGCAGGCGGGTTTAACGGTCCGGTATTGCCGGTTACGCCTGCCTGGAAAGCCGTGTGCGGCGTGCTTGCGTGGCCCGATGTAGCAAGTCTCCCTTTTACGCCGGATCTCGCGGTGCTTTGTACCCATGCGAAACGTAATCTCGCTCTGCTGGAAGCGCTTGGGGAAAAAGGGTGTAAAACCTGCATCATACTTTCCGCCCCCGCTGAACAGCATGCTGAATTGCTGGACTGCGCGGCGCGCTTTCAGATGCGCCTGCTGGGACCCAACAGCCTTGGCCTCCTCGCGCCCTGGCAAGGCCTGAACGCCAGCTTTTCACCGGTGCCGATTCGCAAAGGCAAGCTGGCTTTTATTTCACAGTCGGCCGCGGTTTCCAATACTATTCTTGACTGGGCGCAGCAGCGCGAAATGGGCTTCTCTTACTTTATTGCGCTGGGAGATAGCCTGGACATCGACGTTGATGAACTGCTTGATTACCTGGCGCGGGACAGCAAAACTAGCGCCATCCTGCTTTACCTGGAGCACCTGAGCGACGCCCGGCGCTTTGTTTCCGCCGCCCGTAGCGCTTCCCGTAATAAACCTATCCTGGTGATTAAAAGCGGACGCAGCCCCCAGGCGCGGCACCTGCTTCGCACGCCTGCCGGCCTGGACGCAGCCTGGGACGCCGCCATCCAGCGCGCAGGCCTGCTGCGCGTCCAGGATACCCACGAACTTTTCTCTGCCGTTGAAACGCTAAGCCATATGCGCCCGCTGCGCGGCGAACGGCTGATGATAGTCAGCAACGGCGCCGCTCCGGCAGCGCTGGCGTTAGATGAGCTCTGGTTGCGAAACGGAAAGCTTGCGACCATTGGCGAAGAGACGCTCACCCGGATGAAAGCCGTGCTGCCGTCAGGCGTCGAGCCTGCTAATCCGCTTGATTTACGGGATGACGCAACGCCGGAACGCTATCTGAAAGCCCTGGAAGCCTTGTTGGATAGCCATGATTTCGATGCCTTAATGATAATTCACTCACCCAGCGCCGCGGCGCCGGGCAGCGAAAGCGCGCGCAGCCTTATTGAGATGCTTCATCGTCATCCTCGCGGCAAATACGTGACGCTTATTACTAACTGGTGCGGCGAACACTCCTCGCAGGAGGCAAGACGGTTTTTCAGCGACGCCGGCATTCCAACCTACCGCACGCCGGAAGGAGCGATAACCGCCTTTATGCATATGGTGGAATACCGCCGTAACCAGAAGCAACTCCGCGAGATCCCCGCGCTTCCCCCTAATCTGACGACCAATACCGCCGAAGCCCATCTTCTGTTGCAGCAAGCGCTGGCGGAAGGCGCGACCCGGCTTGATACCCATGAAGTACAGCCCATCCTCCAGGCTTATGGTTTACAAACGCTGCCGACCTGGATTGCAGGCGACAGCGCGGAAGCAGTACATATTGCCGAGCAGATAGGCTATCCGGTGGCGCTGAAACTGCGCTCGCCCGATATTCCGCATAAATCAGAAGTACAAGGGGTAATGCTTTATCTGCGTACCGCAAAAGAGGTGCAGCAGGCGGCGGATGCGATCATAGACCGTGTAAAACTGGCCTGGCCGCAGGCGCGTATTCATGGGCTGCTGGTGCAAAGCATGGCGAACCGTGCGGGCGCGCAGGAATTGCGGGTAGTGGTGGAACATGACGATACTTTCGGCCCGCTGATTATGCTGGGGGAAGGCGGCGTGGAGTGGCGTCCTGAAGACCAGGCGGCGGTGGCGCTGCCGCCGCTTAATATGAATCTGGCGCGCTACCTTGTTATTCAGGCTATCAAAAATGGCAAAATACGCGGGCGCAGCGCGCTTCGTCCGCTTGATATTGCCGGTCTGAGCCAGCTGCTGGTGCGGGTTTCTGATTTGATTATCGACTGTCCGGAAATTGAGCGGCTCGATATTCATCCCCTGCTCGCCTCCGCCAGTGAATTCACCGCACTGGATGTTACGCTACACATTAAGCCCTTTACAGGCGACCCGGACGCGCGGCTGGCGGTGCGTCCCTATCCGCATCAGTTTGAAGAGTGGGTAGAGATGAAAAACGGCGAAAAATGCCTGTTCCGTCCTATTCTTCCCGAAGACGAACCTCAGCTGCAACGCTTTATCGCACGGGTAACAAAAGAAGATCTTTACTACCGCTATTTCAGCGAGATCAACGAATTTACCCACGATGATTTAGCCAACATGACGCAGATCGACTACGATCGAGAAATGGCCTTTGTTGCCGTGCGCGATCCGAGCGGCGAAGCGGAAATTCTGGGCGTCACGCGCGCCATATCCGACCCGGATAACATTGATGCGGAATTTGCCGTACTGGTGCGATCGGATTTGAAAGGGCTTGGGCTTGGCCGTCGCCTGCTGGAAAAGCTGATAGCTTATACCCGCGAACATGGTTTGCAGCGATTAAACGGGATTACCATGCCGCATAACCAGGGGATGGTGGCGCTTGCCAGAAAGCTCGGTTTTCAGGTGGATGTTCAGCTGGAAGATGGCATCGTCAGCCTGACATTGCCGCTGCCGCAGAGCGCAACGTTGTGAGTAAGGTGCTGGAAATATTGACCACATTCCCGGACAGTAGTGATATTATCGTCCACTTCTGTCGTCTGTTTTGCGCAGAAGACCATCCTATTCAGAGAAGATATGCACTGTGATGTTGTCTAAATTTAAACGAAACAAACATCAACAACACCTTGCCCAACTACCGAAGCTTTCTCAGTCAGTTGATGATGTCGAGTTTTACTTTTCTCCCGCCGATTTCAGGGAAACCCTGCTGCAAAAAATCGCGGCGGCAACCCAGCGTATCTGCCTCGTCGCGCTTTACCTTGAACAAGACGACGGCGGCAAAAGCATTCTTTCCGCCCTCTATGAGGCAAAGCGTCAACGTCCTGAACTGGAAGTGAGCGTGCTGGTGGACTGGCATCGCGCCCAGCGAGGACGTATCGGCGCGGCGGCATCCAACACCAATGCAGACTGGTATTGCCGAATGGCCCAGGAAAATCCTGGCGTGGAAGTGCCTGTTTACGGTATTCCCATCAATACCCGAGAAGCGCTTGGCGTGCTCCATTACAAAGGCTTTATCATCGATGATGGCGTATTTTACAGTGGCGCCAGCCTGAACGATGTTTACCTGCACCAGCACGAAAAGTATCGCTATGACCGATACCACTGGATCCGCAACGCGCAGCTTGCAGACCAGATGTATCACTGGGTACACCAGCATCTGGCTACAGGCCGCGCGGTAAATCGGCTGGATGACCCGGGCCGTCCGAAAAGTCCCGAAATCAAAAATGATATTCGCCTGTTCCGCCAGACGCTGCGCGATGCGACATACCATTTCGCGGGTAATGCGGATAACGAACAGCTGGCGGTAACGCCGCTGGTCGGCCTTGGCAAATCCAGTCCGCTGAACAAAACCATCTTCCATCTTATGCCTTGCGCAGAGCACAAGCTGGTTATCTGCACCCCGTATTTCAACCTTCCCGCCGTCCTGGTGCGAAACGTCATTCAACTGCTGCGCGACGGCAAAAAAGTTGAAATTATCGTTGGCGATAAAACCGCTAATGACTTTTACATTCCTGAGAATGAGCCTTTTAAGATTATTGGCGCCTTGCCTTATCTTTATGAAATTAACCTGCGCCGCTTCTTAAGCCGCCTTCAGTATTACGTTAATAGCGGACAGTTAGTGGTGCGGTTATGGAAAGATGAAGATAACAGTTACCATCTGAAAGGCATGTGGGTGGACGACGAGTGGATGCTGCTGACCGGCAATAACCTTAACCCGCGCGCATGGCGTCTCGACCTTGAGAACGCTATTTTAATTCACGACCCCAGGCAGCAACTGGCGGTGCTGCGTGATAAAGAGCTGGAGCTTATTCGCACCCATACTGTGGTAGTGAAACATTACCGGGAGCTGCAAAGCATCGCCGATTATCCGGTAAAAGTGCGCAAGCTTATTCGCCGTCTGCGTCGTATACGTATTGACCGGCTGATTAGCCGCATTCTTTAACTTTCAGCTATAGTGAAAAGCCCTGCCCGTCAGGGCTTTTTTATTGGGTACGCGATATGCGTCTTTTTTTGATTATCAGCATGATGCTGTTAACCGGCTGTAGCCATATGGCGCAGGACGCCTGGTCAGGGCAGGATAAAGCGCAGCATTTTCTCGCCTCGGCTATGCTTTCCGCCGCTGGCAATGAGTACGCCCAACGCCAGGGAGTGAGCCGGGATCGCGCCGCGGCGGTTGGCGTAATGTTTTCGGTTTCTCTTGGCGCAACAAAAGAGTTGTGGGACAGCCGCCCGGCTGGCAGCGGCTGGAGCTGGAAAGATTTCGCCTGGGATGTGGCCGGCGCGACCACCGGCTACACACTCTGGCAACTGGCCGAACACTAAAGCCTCATGCCCTTCCCTTTACGGTGTAATTTGAGCGAAACCAGCAGCGCAATGGCGCACATGACGGATACATACCAGAAGAAGGCGGTTTCCGAACCCAGCGATTTAAGCGAAAGGGCGACATATTCCGCCGACCCGCCAAATAAAGCGTTCGCTACCGCATAAGAAAGCCCCACGCCTAACGCGCGCACCTGCGCTGGAAACATTTCCGCTTTCAGAATGCCGCTTATCGAGGTGTAAAAGCTGACGATCAGCAACGCCAGAATGACCAACCCAAAAGCGGCATAAGGCGAGGAGACATGCTGCAACGCGGTCAGGATCGGTACGGTGCAAATCGTGGCGAGCACGCTAAAGCAGATCATGGAGTTGCGGCGGCCTATTTTATCGGAAAGCGCGCCGAAGAGCGGTTGTGCCAGCATGTAGACGAACAGAGCCGCCGTCATAACCCCGCTTGCCACGTTGGCGTGCATGCCTGCCGTGTTGACCAGATATTTTTGCATATAGGTCGTAAAGGTATAAAAGCTCAGCGAGCCTGCGGCGGTAAAACCCAGCACCATCAGGAAAGCGCGGCGATTGCGCCACAGTCCTTTCAGCGATCCGGCTTCTTTCAGCGCTCGCGTTTCCTGCTGAGAAGTCTCTTCCAGCGAACGACGCAACCATAACGCCACAATCGCCAGTACGGCGCCAAGCGCGAACGGAATACGCCAGCCCCATGCGCGTAAGTCGCTATCGGTTAACGTTTGTTGCAGCACAACCAGTACCAGCAGCGCCAGTAACTGGCCGCCTATAAGCGTCACGTACTGGAACGACGCGTAAAAACCTTTGCGCCCTTCTACCGCTACTTCACTCATATACGTGGCGCTGGTGCCGTATTCACCCCCTACGGAAAGCCCCTGAAACAGGCGGGCCAGCAGTAGCAATGCCGGCGCCCAGGTGCCAAGCACGTCATAGCCCGGCAGGCAAGCAATCACCAACGAGCCAAAACACATCATGCAGACAGAGATCAGCATAGAGGTTTTGCGGCCATGCTTATCCGCAATATAACCAAACATCCATCCGCCGATCGGACGCATCAAAAAGCCTGCGGCGAAAATGCCTGCGGTTTGCAATAGCTGAGTAGTGCTATTGCCGGAAGGAAAAAAGATATGGGCGAAATAGAGCGAGCAGAACGAATAGACATAAAAATCGAACCATTCCACCAGATTGCCCGATGACGCGCCGACGATTGCCCAGACGCGACGGCGGGTATCTGATGACGTCAGCGCCGTTTTCTCCGAACGGGCAGTTACTTCTGTCATTTTTTTCTCCTGTCTTTTATTACGGGCAAGCCAGCCCGTAAACTGCGGATCCGTAGCTTGCGCCCGCAGCAGAAGTAAATAAAGTGTTAATTATTTGTTGGCTTATGATTTTGTGAGGCACGGAACATTTTACGTTTTCGGGTAAACCTCACTATCCCCATTTTTCCTGATGCGCTTTCTTGCGTCGCAGATAATCCTCATCGGCCCGGATGCGATCCCACCAGGTTTTAAAAACCGCTGCCGCTGCGGCTTTCACCGGATCGTTGCCGCGTGGCATAAGCTGCCGCTCTTCGTCATATTTCTTGCCGCCTTTATAGTTGGCGTAACGGCGCGCGCGGGTATACCCCATCTGAATGAATTTTCTCGCCATATCCATACCGACAAAATCATCGTTTTTTCGATAATCTTCAAACAGCGCATAAATTTTTTCCGCGGACTTTTGCGCTGACTCGGGATCTTTGTAACGCCACAAGGGAAGAATTTCGCTTTTATAGGGTTCTACCAGCAACACCCCCTGCTCGCCCCGGCCGACCTGGTAAAGCTCAGGATGCTGACGAAAATCGGTTTTGGTAAAGTCCTGCTGATAATCAAACTCTTTACGCACTGGCTACTCTCCGTTGTGGTTGCTCTTTTAACCATAGCAGCCTTCGGAACACTCCCCCTTTTTCGCCCATTTGCTTTAAGTGAACTATCCTCCAACAGACTAAAGGATCGAGCGCAGCTCAGGCTGAACGCCGTCACGTAACACCTGAAGCGAGGCAAAATAATGACGAAGATGACCAGTGACTTTTTTGTAGAACGATTAAAAGCGTGGGGAGTAACCCGTATTTATGGTTATCCTGGTGATGGGATTAATGGCGTGCTGGGCGCGCTTCAGCGTGCGGAAAAGGCAGGCGATGGCATAGAGTTCATCCAGGTGCGGCATGAAGAAATGGCCGCCTTTATGGCCTGCGCGCATGCAAAATTCACCGGCGAGCCCGGCGTCTGTCTTTCAACCGGCGGACCAGGCGCAACACATCTGTTAACGGGTTTATATGACGCGAGAATGGATCATATGCCCGTTATCGCGATTGCCGGACAGGCGGAAGCGACGGCGCGCGGCGCCACCTACCAGCAGGAATTGAACCTTGACCGCGTATTTAGCGACGTAGCAAGCTTCGTACAGGAAGCAGCGACTCCTGCTCAGGTTCGCCACCTTGTCGATCGCGGTGTGCGAATCGCGACAGCAAATAACGGCGTTACGGTACTTATCCTGCCGAAAGATATTCAGGACGAAGCCTGGCAGGAGCCAGAACATGCTCACGGATTTACCCATTCCGGGATCGGCTACCAGCGCCCGCATGTTATTCCTCATCAGTATGATCTTCAGCGTGCCGCAGATATTCTCAACAGCGGTAAAAAAGTGGCGATACTTATTGGCGCAGGCGCACGGGAAGCCGCCGTTGAAGTTGTACAGGCAGCTAATCTGCTTGGCGCGGGGGTAGCGAAGGCCCTGTTGGGCAAAGATATCTTGCCCGACGACGCGCCGTTTGTGACGGGATGCATCGGCCTGCTGGGTACGGAGCCTTCCTGGAAATTGATGCAGGAATGCGACACATTGCTGATGATTGGCACGGGTTTTCCATGGGCTGAATTTTTACCTAAAGAAGGCCAGGCGCGAGCGGTGCAGATCGACATCGATGCTTCAATGTTAGGCTTACGCTACCCGACTGAAATCAACCTGCACGGCGATGCGGTCAGCACGATGCAGGCATTATTGCCGCTACTGCAACGTAAAGAAGATCGTTCATGGCAGGAGCAGATTGCTGTTTCGGTACAGGACTGGTGGAAGAAAATGGAAGAGCGGGCAATGGCGAAGGCTAACCCGGTCAATCCTCAGCGCGTGGTCTGGGAAATGTCGCCGCTGCTGCCTGATAACGCTATCGTCACGTCTGACTCCGGATCCTGCGCAAACTGGTATGCGCGTGACTTTCGGATTAAGCAAGGGCAACGTTCTTCATTATCAGGTGGGTTAGCATCAATGGGCGCAGCTGTGCCTTATGCTATCGCTGCTAAATTTGCTTTCCCTGAAAAACCGGTGGTCGCGCTGGTCGGCGACGGCGCTATGCAAATGAATAACCTGGCGGAACTGATTACTATCCAGAAGTACTGGCAAAGCTGGACCGATCCACGCCTGATTGTCTGCGTGTTCAATAATGGCGATTTGAATCAGGTCACCTGGGAACAACGCGTAATGGAAGGGAACCCGCGTTATGAAGCGACTCAGGATGTGCCGGATGTTCCTTATGCTAAGTTTGCGGAGTCTATTGGGCTAAAAGGCATATTTGTAGACGATCCCGAAAAACTACAAGCGGCCTGGGCTGAAGCGCTAAGCGCAGATCGCCCTGTCGTGCTGGAAGTAAAAACAGACCCGGAAGTCGCTCCGCTACCGCCACATATTACGCTTCAACAGGCAAAATCCTTTATGTCATCAATGACGAAAGGCGATCGTTCAGCGGGCAAAGTCATAACTGATACTGCCCATCAAATAATGAATACCGTGCTGCCCCGACACAAATAATAAGCAATTTTCGTTTTTATTGAACGTTGGTAGTCACCCTACGGGTGGCTACTATGCTTGTACCGGTAAAATAGTATGTTGTAACTAAATAGCTTTGGCAAAACAGGATAGAAAATAGAAGAAGTTTGCAGTCCCGACGCAGAAATGCAAAAAGCCCATCCGTGAGGATGGGCTCTTGCGTTATTTGATGCCTGGCAGTTCCCTACTCTCG
>NZ_AWFX01000046.1 GCF_000463115.2 Franconibacter helveticus LMG 23732
CGGTAGTTCAGTCGGTTAGAATACCTGCCTGTCACGCAGGGGGTCGCGGGTTCGAGTCCCGTCCGTTCCGCCACCCTAATTAGGGGCGTAGTTCAATTGGTAGAGCACCGGTCTCCAAAACCGGGTGTTGGGGGTTCGAGTCCCTCCGCCCCTGCCAGAAATAATCCTTAGCATCTGCTAAGGATTTTTTTTGTCTAAAATTCCTGCCCGCTTTGTTGTTCTCACTCAGCTACTTCCTTGTAAACTGAATCCCTTCAATCGTTAACTTATGACAGAACCGGCATCTTCAGGATCTCTTTGATAGCGTTCTGCTTATCGCTGTTTTGCAGCCAGATAGCATAAAGCGGGCGCGACAGCGTGGGGCTGTCCGTTACGGTAAAAAGATTGCTCTTTTCTTTAGCCCATTGCACGGGCAACCATGTACAACCTTTTAGCTCTGGTAATAATCGCTGAGCAATATCTGCGGAACTGGTTGTCAGTACCGGCACATCATCGTGAGAGAGAAGCCCTGCTTCGTGTTGTTGAAAATCCGGCCCCCATTCCAGACGCAGATAATTCAGCTCGGCTTTAGGCATTTCAGGGCTTGCGCAATAGAGGCCTAAAGAAAAACTGCCAAGCAACTGGCTGGCGAACTCATCCATCTTAGGTGCTTCGGTCGTAATAAGCAGGTCGAGTTGACGCTCGTGTACCTGTTTAACTAACGACTGGCGCTGAGCAATACGCGCTTCGAATTGCATACCTTCATTTTGAAGATAGAGCCGCGTCAGCCACGCTGATAGCATGCATTCCCATAACGAGGCGCTGGCGCCTATAGAAAACTCGTTATGTCGGCTCGTATGCGCCACCTCTTTTTTAGCGGCTTGCCAGGTGCTCATCAGGCTTTCTGCATAAGGTAATAGCCTTTCACCCGCCGTAGTGAGCCTGATATTGTTACGGTGCCTTGTAAAAAGGCTCACGCCTAATTGATTCTCAAGCTGACGAATACGAAAACTCACCGCTGACTGCGTCAGGTAAAGCGCTTCGGCTGCGCGGCCAAAATGACGCGTTCTGCTCACTTCAAGAAAGGTTTTCAGCAAGTCGGTATCCACAGCTTTCTCCACAAAAATATTTATCATTATGATTTAAATGTTTTGTTTTACACTCTGTCAAGCGTAACTAATACTCCGCGCCATAAATAGCCCGGCCAAGAGAATTAGGAGCGTGTAGGATGGCGGAAAGCTTTACGACGACTAATCGATTTTTCGACAATAAATATTATCCGCGCGGGTTCTCTCGCCATGGTGATTTCACAATCAAAGAGGCGCAGCTGCTTGAGCGTTTTGGTTACGCTTTTAACGAACTCGATCTGGGTAAGCGCGAGCCAACCACTGACGAAGAAAAGCAGTTTGTAGAAGTGTGCCGTGGCGAGCGTGAGCCAGTAACGGAAGCTGAACGCGTATGGTCCAAGTATATGGCCCGTATTAAGCGTCCCAAACGCTTCCACACCCTTTCCGGCGGCAAACCGCAGATGGAAGGGGCTGATGATTACGCGGAAAGCGATGATTAATAAAAATGGGGCTCTGCCCCATTTTTATTGTCAGTAATTTGGTTTTAGTAAGCGAAATGCTGTGTCTTCTGTTTTTCTTTCCTGGCTACCTGAGGTTATGCAGGTACGCCAACAGGCGATCGATAGCGCGATAATGAAGCGCCTCTTGTAGATGCTCCCGCTTTATCTTTTCTGCTCGTTCACAGTCCGCGATGGTACGTGCCACTTTCAGCAGGCGCTGCCATGCCCGTACAGAAAGCCCGAGCTTTATCAACGCTTCTTCCAGCCATTGCGCATCCGCCTTTTCCAGACAGCAATGCAGACGAACTTCCTGATTATCCAGCAATGCATTGAGCTTTCCCTGTCGAGCCAGCTGTAAGTCGCGCGTCGCTATGACCCTTTTCCTGACGCAATTTGTGCTTTCGCCTCTGTTTTGCGGCTGACTAAGCGTGCCGGAAGGTAACAGCGGAATTTCAAGCGAAATATCGAAGCGATCGAGGAAGGGCCCTGAAAGACGGCCTAGGTAACGCATGATCTGGTCAGGCGAGCTGCGGTTGTGTGAGCCTTTATAGTGTCCTGTAGGGCTGGGATTCATTGCGGCGATAAGTTGAAAGCGAGCCGGGTAACTTATCTTGGCTCGTGTGCGGGAGATATGAATACGGCCCGATTCTATAGGTTCGCGCAATGCATCCAGCACTCTTCGTTCAAACTCAGGTAACTCATCAAGAAATAAGACCCCGTTATGCGCAAGCGAAATTTCTCCCGGCGCCGGAATTGCGCCGCCGCCTACCATAGCAGTTAGCGAAGCGCTGTGATGAGGCGATCGGAATGGCCGTTGCCGCCAGTGCTTATGTAGCGAAACGGCGCCCACAAGGCTCAATATAGCTGCGCTCTCCAGCGCTTCGTCGTCGTTAAGCGGCGGCAGCAGACCGTTCAGACGACTTGCCAGCATGGTTTTACCGGTGCCCGGCGGGCCAAGGAAAAGCAGGTTATGTCCGCCTGCTGCGGTTAGCTCAAGCGCGCGTTTCCCTTGTGACTGGCCAATCACTTCACTAAGGTCGCCTTCGGCCGAACAGGCTTCTGCAAGCGTACTTGATGGCTGCTGGAGTGAGGCCTTACCCTCAAGCCAGGCGCATACCTCCTGAAGATGCCCAGCGACCAGGCATCCCGGCTGGCTGATTAACCCTATCTCTGGCGCATTATCCTGTGCGACCACTATCTGGCGGCCGCAGCGCAAAGCCTCCATCGCAGCGGAAATGGCACCCGCCACGCCACGCAGGGCCCCTGTGAGCGCCAGTTCCCCGACAAACTCAACGTCGTTGAGCCTGGAGGCGTTAAGTTGCTCTGAGGCGGCGAGAAGGGCTATGGCGATGGGTAAATCGTATCGCCCACCCTCTTTGGGAAGATCGGCAGGCGCCAGGTTGATTGTGATTTTCCTGGCAGGAAAGGTATAGCCGCTGTTAATCAGCGCGCTACGTACCCTGTCCCGTGCTTCTTTTACGGTGGTTTCCGGCAGGCCGACAATAGTCAGCCCCGGAAGCCCTGCGCTGATGTGTACTTCGACAGTAACCAGAGGGGCATTAATGCCCAATGCAGCGCGAGTATGAATAACAGACAGCGACATAATTCCTCCTTGAAACCGCTATCCTGCACGACGCAATTTACCCCAACGAACGCTTTTTGCTGCTTTTACGAGGAAGTTTCCACGCATTTTATCTGTTTTTCGGGCATGAGCATTTTTTATACGAGCTCAATCGCAAAAAGCAGCGCCAGAAAGAGACGCAGTCTAAAAACACGTAACAGGCCTGCGTTTCATGAAAAATCGTCAGCTTTGTTTTCTCTTTGATAATTAATAATTTTATTGGAAATAATTAACTCGCTTCTTAAAAAGAGAATAAAAATTTCTTGTCTTTATTACGTTCTCTGTGGTACCTCTTTAGGTATTCCTTCGAATCCGATGTAAGAACAGACAAAAATGAAAGCCCTTCTACGAGTGATTAGCCTTGTCGTGATTAGCGTGGTGGTGATTATTATCCCACCGTGCGGGGCTGCACTTGGACGAAGAAAGGCTTAAAAATCAAGCCTGAATCAACGAGAACCCCCGCACCGAAAGGTCCGGGGGTTTTTTTATGACCTAAAAACGTAAGCGAGGAGCAGAAGATGAGTTGTAGCATAAAATTCTGTTCTCCGAGAAATAAGGCGGGGAACTAACTATGAATGGTGCACAGTGGATGGTACATGCTTTGCGAGCACAGGGTGTCGAAACAGTTTTCGGTTATCCGGGTGGGGCAATTATGCCGGTCTATGATGCGTTGTACGACGGCGGCGTGGAACACCTACTGTGCCGGCATGAGCAGGGCGCGGCAATGGCGGCCATCGGTTATGCCCGCGCAACAGGCAAGACGGGCGTATGCATCGCCACTTCTGGCCCGGGCGCCACTAATCTCATCACCGGCCTCGCCGATGCGTTGCTGGATTCTATCCCCGTAGTGGCTATTACCGGCCAGGTTGCCGCGCCGTTTATCGGTACCGATGCGTTTCAGGAAGTGGACGTATTAGGGTTGTCGCTGGCCTGCACCAAGCACAGTTTTTTGGTTGAATCACTGGAGGAGCTGCCTCGCGTTATTGCTGAGGCTTTCGCGGTAGCTAACGCCGGCCGTCCGGGCCCGGTTCTGGTAGATATTCCAAAAGACATCCAGCTGGCAAGCGGCGAGCTTGAGCCGTGGCTCTCCACCATTGAAAGCGATGACGAACTGCCGCATGCCGAGCTGGAGCAGGCGCGTCAGCTGCTGGCGAGCGCGCAAAAGCCCATGCTTTACGTTGGCGGCGGCGTGGGAATGGCGCAGGCGGTACCGGCGCTGCGCGAATTTATGGCGGCGACGCGCATGCCTTCTGTCGTCACGCTTAAAGGCCTTGGCGCGGTAGATGCCGCCGACCCGTTCTATCTTGGCATGCTGGGCATGCACGGCACCAAAGCTGCGAACCTGGCTGTACAGGAATGCGATTTGCTGATTGCCGTGGGCGCGCGCTTCGACGACCGCGTGACGGGCAAGCTCAACACTTTTGCCCCGCACGCCAGCGTAATCCATATGGATATCGACCCGGCGGAGCTTAATAAATTACGTCAGGCGCATGTCGCGCTGCGCGGCGATCTCAACGCGCTGCTGCCTGCGCTGCAACAGCCGTTGGCTATCGAAGACTGGCGTCAAACGGTGGCTCAACTGCGTGACGGGCAAAGCTGGCGTTACGATCACCCGGGCGAGGCTATTTACGCGCCGCTGCTGTTAAAGCAGCTTTCAGATCGCAAGCCGCGCGACAGCGTAGTCACAACGGATGTAGGCCAGCATCAGATGTGGACTGCGCAGCACATGTCTTTTAGCCGCCCGGAAAACTTCATCACCTCCAGCGGCCTGGGCACGATGGGTTTCGGCTTGCCTGCTGCCGTAGGCGCGCAGGTGGCGCGTCCGGAAGATACGGTTATCTGCATCAGCGGCGACGGCTCGTTCATGATGAATATTCAGGAACTGGGCACGGTAAAACGTAAGCAACTGCCGCTGAAAATTGTGCTGCTGGATAACCAGCGTCTGGGAATGGTTCGCCAGTGGCAACAACTCTTTTTCGCCGAGCGCTATAGCGAAACCACGCTGACGGATAATCCCGATTTTCTCATGCTGGCCAGCGCCTTCGGCATTCCGGGCCAGCGTATTACCCGTAAAGACCAGGTAGAAGCGGCGCTTGAGACCATGCTGAATAGCGAAGGGCCTTATCTGCTGCACGTCTCGATTGACGAGCTCGAGAACGTCTGGCCACTGGTGCCGCCCGGCGCCAGCAACTCACAAATGCTGGAGAAACTGTCATGATGCAACATCAACTGGCCGTGCAGGCTCGCTTTCGCCCTGAAACGTTAGAACGCGTATTACGCGTGGTGCGCCATCGTGGTTTCCAGATCTGCGCCATGAATATGGAAACGGGCGCCAACGCCGAAAATATAAATATCGAACTGACCGTTGCCAGCCTTCGGCCTGTCGAATTACTGTTTAGTCAATTAAGCAAGCTGGTTGATGTCGCGTGCGTCGAGATCCAGCAACCTACATCACAACAAATCCGCGCCTGAGCGCAAAAGGAAGAAAAATGACGACGAAAAAAGCTGATTACATTTGGTTCAACGGTGAGATGGTTCCGTGGGGCGAAGCTAAAGTTCACGTAATGTCTCATGCGTTGCACTACGGTACATCGGTATTTGAAGGGATTCGCTGCTACGACTCGCACAAAGGCCCGGTTGTGTTCCGCCATCGTGAGCATATGCAACGTCTGCGTGACTCCGCCAAGATTTACCGCTTCCCGGTTTCCCAGAGCGTGGATGATCTGATGGAAGCGTGCCGTCAGGTCATTCGTAAGAACAACCTGACCAGCGCTTATATTCGCCCGCTGGTTTTTGTAGGTGACGTGGGCATGGGCGTTAACCCGCCTGCGGATTACACCACGGATGTGATCATCGCCGCGTTCCCATGGGGCGCCTATCTTGGCGCCGAAGCGCTGGAGCAAGGGATCGACGCGATGGTTTCTTCCTGGAACCGCGTGGCGCCGAACACCATTCCGACTGCGGCTAAAGCGGGCGGTAACTATCTTTCCTCACTGCTGGTAGGCAGCGAAGCGCGCCGTCACGGCTACCAGGAAGGCATCGCGCTGGATGTTAATGGTTATATCTCTGAAGGCGCAGGCGAAAACCTCTTTGAAGTAAAAGACGGCATCCTGTTTACCCCGCCGTTCACCTCGTCCGCGCTGCCAGGCATCACCCGCGACGCCATCATTACGCTTGCGAAAGATCTGGGCATCGAAGTGCGCGAGCAGGTGCTGTCGCGTGAATCGCTGTATCTGGCGGACGAAGTCTTTATGTCCGGCACCGCGGCGGAAATTACGCCGGTGCGCAGCGTCGACGGCATTCAGGTCGGCGCTGGCCGTTGCGGCCCGGTTACCAAGCGTATCCAGCAGGCATTCTTTGGCCTGTTTACGGGCGAAACTGAAGACAAGTGGGGCTGGTTGGATCAGGTCAACCCCTCAGCAAAATAACACGCGCACGGGCGGCAAGAGCCGCCCGGCTTATGTACAGACTGGAGTGAAAAAAGCATGCCTAAGTACCGTTCTGCCACCACGACTCACGGCCGCAATATGGCGGGCGCCCGCGCGCTGTGGCGCGCCACCGGGATGACCGACGCCGATTTCGGCAAACCCATTATCGCCGTGGTGAACTCCTTCACCCAGTTCGTGCCGGGGCACGTGCATTTGCGCGATCTGGGCAAACTGGTTGCGGAGCAAATTGAAGCCGCAGGCGGCGTGGCGAAAGAGTTCAACACCATTGCGGTGGATGACGGCATCGCCATGGGCCACGGCGGCATGCTTTATTCACTGCCGTCTCGCGAGCTTATCGCTGACTCCGTGGAGTATATGGTGAATGCCCACTGCGCCGACGCCATGGTCTGCATCTCCAACTGCGACAAGATCACCCCGGGTATGCTGATGGCTTCGCTGCGCCTGAACATTCCGGTGATTTTCGTTTCCGGCGGCCCGATGGAAGCCGGAAAAACCAAGCTTTCTGAGCAGATCATCAAGCTTGACCTGGTGGATGCGATGATTCAGGGCGCAGACCCGAAAGTGTCCGACGAGCAAAGCGAGCAGGTGGAACGCTCTGCCTGCCCGACGTGCGGCTCCTGCTCCGGCATGTTCACTGCCAACTCCATGAACTGCCTGACCGAAGCGCTGGGTCTGTCGCAGCCGGGCAACGGTTCGCTGCTGGCGACTCACGCCGATCGCAAAGAACTCTTCATCAATGCCGGTAAGCGCATCGTTAGTCTGACCAAACGTTACTACGAGCAGGACGACGCCAGCGTACTGCCGCGCCATATCGCCAGCAAAGCGGCGTTTGAAAACGCCATGACGCTTGATATCGCGATGGGCGGCTCTACCAACACCGTTCTGCACTTGTTGGCTGCCGCTCAGGAAGCAGAGATCGACTTCACCATGAGCGATATCGACCGCCTGTCGCGCAAAGTGCCGCAGCTGTGCAAAGTGGCGCCAAGCACGCAGAAATACCATATGGAAGATGTCCATCGCGCGGGCGGGGTTATCGGTATTCTTGGCGAGCTGGACAGAGCCGGTTTGCTCAACCGCGACGTTAACAACGTGCTGGGGCTGACGCTGCCGCAGACGCTTGAGCAGTATGACGTGATGCTGACCAAAGATGACGCGGTGCGCAGCATGTTCTCCGCAGGGCCGGCAGGCATCCGCACGACCAAAGCGTTCTCGCAATCCTGCCGCTGGGATTCGCTGGACACCGACCGTCAGGATGGTTGCATCCGTTCGCTTGAACACGCTTACAGCAAAGATGGCGGCCTTGCCGTGCTTTACGGCAACTTCGCAGAAAATGGCTGTATCGTAAAAACCGCTGGCGTGGATGACAGCATTCTGAAATTCCGCGGTCCGGCGAAAGTTTATGAAAGCCAGGACGACGCGGTGGAGGCGATTCTCGGCGGCAAAGTGGTTGAAGGCGATGTCGTGGTGATTCGCTACGAAGGGCCGAAGGGTGGCCCAGGCATGCAGGAAATGCTCTATCCAACAACCTATTTGAAGTCGATGGGCCTTGGCAAAGCATGCGCGTTGATTACCGACGGCCGCTTTTCCGGCGGCACCTCCGGCCTTTCGATCGGCCACGTCTCTCCGGAAGCCGCGAGCGGCGGTAATATCGCCCTGATTGAAGATGGCGACATGATCACCATTGATATCCCTAACCGCGGCATTGAGCTTGAATTAAGCGACAGAGAGCTGGCGGCGCGCCGTGAAGCTCAGGAAGCGCGCGGCGCTGAAGCCTGGACGCCGCGCAACCGCGAGCGTCAGGTTTCCTTTGCACTGCGCGCATACGCAAGCCTCGCGACCAGCGCCGATAAAGGCGCAGTGCGCGATAAGTCGAAGCTGGGAGGCTAAGATGGCCGAATCGCAACCGCTATCCGCCGCCCCTTGCGGGGCGGAATATTTGCGCGCCGTGCTGCGCTCGCCCGTGTATGAAGTCGCTCAGGTCACGCCGCTGCAAAAAATGGAGAAACTCTCCTCGCGGCTGGATAACGTCATTCTGGTGAAGCGCGAAGACCGTCAGCCTGTACACAGTTTCAAGCTTCGTGGGGCTTACGCGATGATTGCAGGCTTAACCGCTGAGCAAAAAGCGCGCGGCGTCATTACGGCTTCGGCAGGCAATCACGCCCAGGGCGTGGCATTTTCTTCCGCCCGGGTCGGGATAAAAGCGCTTATCGTCATGCCGGTCGCGACAGCAGATATCAAAGTGGATGCGGTGCGCGCTTTCGGCGGCGAAGTCTTGCTGCATGGCGCGAACTTTGACGAGGCGAAAGCGAAAGCCATCGAGCTCTCAAAACAGCAGGGGTTTACCTGGGTGCCGCCGTTTGACCATCCGGCGGTTATCGCCGGGCAGGGCACGCTGGCGCTGGAATTGCTGCAACAGGATGCGCATATCGACCGCGTGTTTGTGCCGGTCGGCGGCGGCGGGCTGGCGGCGGGCGTCGCGGTGTTGATCAAGCAGCTTATGCCGCAGATCAAAGTGATCGCGGTGGAGGCGGAAGACTCTGCCTGCCTGAAAGCGGCGCTGGAAGCAGGCGGGCCGGTGGATCTGCCGCGCGTCGGGCTGTTTGCCGAAGGGGTGGCGGTTAAACGTATCGGCGATGAAACCTTCCGCGTCTGCCAGGAATATCTGGATGACATCGTGACGGTGGACAGCGATGCCATCTGCGCGGCGATGAAAGATCTGTTTGAAGATGTCCGCGCCGTGGCGGAGCCATCCGGCGCGCTGGCGCTGGCCGGCATGAAAAAATACATTGCCCAGCATAACCTTCGCGGCGAACGGCTGGCGCATGTACTCTCCGGCGCGAACGTTAACTTCCACGGCCTGCGCTATGTTTCCGAGCGTTGCGAACTGGGTGAGCAGCGCGAGGCATTGCTGGCGGTCACTATCCCGGAAGAAAAAGGCAGCTTTTTGAAGTTCTGTCAGCTGCTCGGCGGTCGCTCGGTCACTGAGTTTAACTACCGCTTCGCCGATGCCAAAGACGCCTGCATATTTGTGGGCGTGCGCTTAAGCCGGGGTCTTGAGGAACGCAAAGAGATAATCAGCCTGCTGGCCGAAGGGGGCTACAGCGTTGTCGATCTCTCTGACGACGAGATGGCGAAGCTGCATGTGCGCTATATGGTCGGCGGCCGCCCTTCGCGACCGCTGCATGAGCGGCTCTACAGCTTCGAATTTCCTGAATCCCCCGGCGCGCTGCTTAAGTTTCTGCACACGCTCGGCACCCACTGGAATATCACGCTGTTTCATTACCGCAGCCACGGCACGGATTATGGCCGGGTGCTGGCGGCCTTCGAACTGGGCGACAACGAGCCGGATTTTGAAACCCGTCTCAACGAGCTTGGCTACGACTGCCATGACGAGAGCGCCAACCCGGCGTTTCGTTTCTTTCTCGCCGGTTAACGGTAGCCTGGCAACAGTTTCCAGAACGCATCTACAAGCGGCTCATGCAGCCGCTTTTTTTGTGCGCATACGCCAAGCTCGAACGGCGTTTTCTCATCGCTGCGCTCTAAAATCATAACGCGGTTGCGTACCGGCTCCGGGCTGTTTTCCAGCACCACTTCCGGAATAAGCGCCACGCCGCAGCCGAGCGCCACCATCGATACCATCGCTTCATGGCCGCCGACGGTCGCGTAAATCGCCGGATTGCTGATTTTATGTCGGCGAAACCACAGCTCAATGCGCCGCCGCACCGGCCCCTGATCGGGCAGAATAAACGGCACCTGCGCCCAGTCAGGTTCAGGCTGCGTCACCTGTGCGCGAACCGGGCATGGCAGAGCTGGCGCTATCAATACCACCGCCAGGTTTTCCAGCATGGAAAACGCGACGGCGGCGGGCAACGCTTCCGGTTTACCCGCAATCGCCAAATCCGCTTCGCCGGAGTTCACTTTTTCTACCGCATCCGCCGCGTCGCCGGTGGTGAGTTTAATCTCTACCGAAGGGTGCTCGGCGCGAAAGCGGTCCAGGATAGGCGGCAAATGGCTGTAAGCGGCGGTGACGGAGCAAAACAGGTGCAGCTCGCCGGAAAGCGAAGGCCCTTGCTGGTCGATAGCGTGGCGCAACTGTTGATATTGCAAAAGCGTATGCTGCGCGAACTGGCGTAGCTCTTCGCCTGCCTCGGTAAGCGTAACGGTACGGTTATCGCGCACAAACAGCGGCTGGCCGAGATCCTCTTCCAGTCGCTGGATCTGCCGGGAAAGCGTGGACGGGCTAACGTGCATGGCGCGCGCGCTGCGTCCGAAGTGGCGGCTTTCCGCCAGATGAAGAAAGGTTTTCAGGTCGCGTAAATCCACGGGCCGGGCTCCTCGGTTTTATGTTGCGAATATTGCAACGTAGCGTTGTTAATATATCAATTTCAGCAACGCTTTTCCTGTCATATAGTGGGTTCATTCACGTAAGCTTTGACACGGCTGACGTAGCGAACAGAAAAGCACAACATCACACCGACGGAGTTACAAAATGGCTAATTACTTCAACACTTTGAATCTGCGACAGCAGCTGGCGCAACTGGGTAAATGTCGCTTTATGGCGCGCGACGAGTTCGCCGATGAAGCAAGCTACCTCAAAGGGAAGAAAGTGGTCATTGTGGGCTGCGGCGCGCAGGGCCTGAACCAGGGGCTGAACATGCGTGACTCCGGGCTGGATATCTCCTACGCGCTGCGTCCGGAAGCGATTGCCGAGAAACGCGCCTCCTGGCGTAAAGCAACTGAAAACGGCTTCAAAGTCGGCACCTATGAAGAGCTGGTTCCGCAGGCGGATCTGGTAGTCAACCTGACGCCGGACAAGCAGCACTCCGACGTGGTGCGCGCGGTGCAACCGCTGATGAAAGACGGCGCTGCGCTGGGCTATTCCCACGGTTTCAATATTGTTGAAGTGGGCGAACAAATCCGTAAAGACATTACCGTGGTGATGGTAGCGCCGAAGTGCCCGGGTACGGAAGTGCGTGAAGAGTATAAGCGCGGCTTCGGTGTGCCGACGCTTATTGCGGTTCACCCGGAAAACGACCCGAAAGGCGAAGGCATGGCGATTGCCAAGGCCTGGGCGGCGGCAACGGGCGGCCATCGCGCCGGCGTGCTGGAGTCTTCTTTCGTTGCAGAAGTAAAATCTGACCTGATGGGCGAGCAGACCATCCTGTGCGGCATGCTTCAAGCGGGATCGCTGCTTTGCTTCGACAAGCTGGTGGAAGAGGGAACCGACCCGGCGTATGCGGAAAAACTGATTCAGTTCGGTTGGGAAACCATCACCGAAGCGCTGAAGCAGGGCGGCATCACCCTGATGATGGATCGCCTCTCTAACCCGGCGAAACTGCGCGCTTTCGCTCTTTCCGAACAGCTGAAAACGATCATGGCGCCGCTGTTCCAGAAACATATGGATGACATCATTTCCGGCGAATTCTCCTCCGGCATGATGGCTGACTGGGCGAACGACGATAAGAAACTGCTGACCTGGCGTGAAGAGACCGGCCAGACCGCGTTTGAAAACGCGCCGCAGTTCGAAGGTAAAATCAGCGAGCAGGAATACTTTGATAAAGGCGTTCTGATGATTGCCATGGTGAAAGCGGGCGTTGAGCTGGCGTTCGAAACCATGGTGGATTCCGGCATCATTGAAGAGTCCGCTTATTATGAATCTCTGCATGAACTGCCGCTGATCGCTAACACCATCGCCCGTAAGCGCCTGTACGAAATGAACGTGGTTATCTCCGACACGGCGGAATACGGCAACTATCTGTTCGCCAACGCCGCGGTGCCGCTGCTGAAAGAATTTATGACGACGCTGCAAGCAGGCGACCTGGGTAAAGCGGTAGAAGGCACGGCGGTTGATAACGCACAGCTGCGCGACGTGAACGAAGCCATCCGCAGCCACGAGATTGAAAAAGTGGGTCAGAAGCTGCGCGGTTATATGACTGATATGAAGCGTATCGCTGTAGCAGGCTGATTCCCCGTCGTCTTTTGACCCGCAGCATCGTTGGCGGCGCTCGTACACCCCAGTCACATAGTGTGTCTATGCTCCTGGGGATGTACTCTCTTGCCGCCTTGCTGCAAGCCAAAATCCTTAGGGGAATCGCTAATCCGTCGTCTTTTGACCCGCAGCATCGTTGGCGGCGCTCGTACACCCCAGTCGCATAGTGTGTCTATGCTCCCGGGGATGTACTCTCTTGCCGCCTTGCTGCAAGCCAAAATCCTTAGGGGAATCGCTAATCCGTCGTCTTTTGACCCGCAGCATCGTTGGCGGCGCTTGTACACCCCAGTCGCATAGTATGTCTATGCTCCTGGGGATGTACTCTCTTGCCGCCTTGCTGCAAGCCAGACGCCAGCCGCAGGCAGAAGCAAAAAGGCCTTCTCTCAGAGAAGGCCTTTTTATTAGTTACGGTACAACACCTTGATGATGTGATAGCCGAACTGGGTGTGCAACGGGCCGGTTGGCTCCAGTACCGGACAGGAGAAGACCACTTTATCGAACGCAGGAACCATCTGGCCCTGACGGAATTCGCCAAGGTGGCCGCCTTTTTTGCCTGACGGGCAAGTAGAGTGTTTTTTCGCCAGCTTTTCGAAGTCGCCGCCGTTTTTGATTTGTTCAAGCAGATCCAGTGCCAATTTTTCTTCTTTAACAAGGATATGCATTGCTGCTGCGGTTTTTGCCATGATCGTGCCTTGAGTGGGGTGAATAACGCTCGCTATACTACCACGCTCTTTTTCCCCTTCGTACTGCTGTACCTGCCGTGGGGATCCGCTTTCTCGTCTGACTTTCACTGAGTAACTTATGCGTTTAAACCCAGGCCAACAACAAGCCGTCGAATTCGTAACCGGACCCTGCCTGGTGCTGGCAGGCGCGGGCTCGGGTAAAACTCGCGTTATTACCAATAAAATCGCCCATTTGATCCGCGGTTGCGGCTACCAGGCGAAAAATATCGCGGCGGTGACGTTTACTAATAAAGCGGCGCGCGAAATGAAAGAGCGCGTGGCGCAAACTCTCGGGCGCAAAGAGGCGCGCGGGCTGATGATTTCCACTTTCCACACGCTGGGGCTGGAAATTATCAAGCGGGAATACAAAGCGCTTGGCATGAAAGCCAACTTCTCGCTGTTCGACGATACCGACCAGATGGCGCTTATCAAGGATCTGACAGAAGGGCTGGTGGAAAATGACAAGTCGCTGTTGCAGCAGCTGATTTCCACAATTTCTAACTGGAAGAACGACCTTCTCAACCCGGCTCAGGCTGCCGCCCAGGCTAAAGGCGAGCGGGACCGCATCTTTGCTCACTGCTACAGCCTTTACGACGCACACCTGAAAGCCTGCAACGTACTCGACTTCGATGATTTGATCCTGCTGCCTACGCTGCTGCTTCAGCGCAATGAAGAGGTGCGGGAGCGCTGGCAGAACCGTATTCGCTATCTGCTGGTGGACGAATATCAGGACACCAACACCAGCCAGTATGAACTGGTCAAATTGCTGGCAGGCAACCGCGCCCGGTTTACGGTGGTAGGGGACGACGATCAGTCTATCTATTCCTGGCGCGGCGCGCGGCCGCAAAACCTGGTGTTGCTGAGCCAGGATTTCCCGGCGCTACAGGTTATCAAGCTCGAACAGAACTACCGCTCATCCGGACGGATCCTTAAGGCAGCGAACATTCTTATCGCCAATAACCCGCACGTCTTTGAGAAAAAGCTCTTTTCGGAGCTGGGCTACGGCGCCGAGTTGAAAGTGCTCACGGCCAATCATGAAGAACACGAGGCAGAGCGCGTAGCTGGCGAGCTTATTGCTCATCACTTCATTAATAAGACGCAGTACAAGGATTACGCCATCCTTTATCGCGGTAACCACCAGTCGCGCGTGTTTGAAAAGCTGCTGATGCAGAACCGTATTCCTTACCGTATTTCTGGCGGTACCTCGTTTTTCTCGCGCCCGGAAATCAAAGACCTGCTCGCTTACCTGCGCGTGCTGACTAACCCGGACGACGACAGCGCTTTCCTGCGTATCGTTAATACGCCGAGGCGCGAAATTGGCCCGGCGTCGCTGCAAAAACTGGGCGAATGGGCCATGAGCCGTAACAAAAGCTTGTTCACCGCCAGTTTTGATATGGGCCTGAGCCAGACGCTGACCGGGCGCGGCTATGAATCGCTGACGCGCTTTACCCACTGGCTCGGGGAAGTGGCGCGCCTTAGCGAGCGTGAGCCGGTTGCGGCGGTGCGTGATTTAATCCACGGCATCGATTACGAAGCCTGGCTATATGAAACTTCGCCCAGCCAGAAAGCGGCGGAAATGCGCATGAAAAACGTTAACCAGCTCTTTAGCTGGATGACGGAAATGCTGGAAGGAACGGAGCTGGACGAGCCGATGACGCTGACCCAGGTCGTTACCCGCTTTACGCTGCGCGACATGATGGAGCGGGGCGAAAGCGAAGAAGAGCTTGATCAGGTTCAGCTCATGACGCTGCACGCCTCAAAAGGACTCGAGTTTCCGTATGTTTTCCTGGTGGGCATGGAAGAGGGGCTTTTGCCGCACCAGAGCAGTATTGATGAAGATAACATTGATGAAGAACGGCGGCTGGCCTATGTCGGCATCACCCGCGCGCAAAAAGAGCTGACTTTCACCTTGTGCAAAGAGCGTCGGCAATATGGTGAGCTGGTTCGCCCTGAGCCGAGCCGTTTCCTGCTCGAACTGCCGCAGGATGATTTAATCTGGGAGACCGAGCGAAAAGTGGTTTCAGCCGAAGAAAGGATGCAAAAAGGGCAGGCGAACGTGGCGAATATCAAAGCGATGCTGGCAAAAGCGCGCGGCGGTTAAACCGTAAAAAGCCTCCTGCGGGAGGCTTTTTTAGTTTATCTCCAGCGGCCAGTGGACGTAGCTTTGCCACTGGCTTTCCTGGTCAATTAACTCAGTGCCAAGCGGGTGCGCCGCCAGCCAGCCATCGGGTAAGGTCAGGGACAGCGTCTCATCTTTTGCCTGAACATAGATATCGGGCAGTAAATCATCGCGACGGCGGTTGGCGAAGATGATCGCCAGACGCAACAAGCGACAAAGATGTTCAGCTATACGCGGCGGCACGGCGTTTTGCTGATGCAGAGAAGAGAGATCGGCCGGATTGGTCTGGTTGAGCAGCAGCGTGGAAAGCAGCTTTTTTTGCGCCGGCGTAAAGCCCGGCAAGTCCAGATTGCTCACCAGATAAGCGGCATGCTGCGGCGCGCGTTTGAAATCAACGCTCAGACCGATTTCATGCAGCAGGCAAGCGCTGCGTAGCAATTCACGGCTTAGCGCATCGATATCCCATTCTACAGCGACAGCGTCGGCGAAACGCTCCGCCAGTTGAGCCACGCGTTCTGCCTGTTCAGTGTCCACCATAAACCGCCGCTGAATGTTTTTCAGCGTTCGGCTGCGAATATCCTGGTCGACAGCGAGATGCAGCATGCCGTAAACCAGCCCTTCGCGCAGCGCGCCGCCTGCAAGCGTCATGCATTTAATATTCAGTTCGCTAAAGATGGCTATCAGAATGGCGAGGCCGCTTGGAAAGACCAGCGCGCGCTCAAGCGTTAACCCTTCAATTTCAAGCTCTTCCAGACGACCGCAGGCGATAGCGCGCGTCTTTAACTGTTGCAGCTTGGCAAGCGTGATTCGCTCGTCCATTCCCTGCGCCATCATGATTTCCTGCAACGCCTGAACGGTGCCGGAAGCGCCGACGCAAATCTTCCAGCCATGCTGGCGCAGTTCGCTAATGACGGGTTGCAGAACTTCACTGGCGGCCTGTTCGGCAGCAGCGAAATTTTCTTTGGTAAGGCTGCGGTCGGTGAAAAAACGCTCAAGCCAGGTGACGCAGCCCATGGAAAGGCTAAAAAGGGAAGTGGCGTGCGCGCCGGAGCCGGTAACCAGTTCCGTGCTGGCGCCGCCGATATCCACCACCAGGCGCTGGTCTGCGCCGCCGGTAGTGTGCGCGACGCCCTGATAGATCAAGCGCGCTTCTTCTTCGCCTTTGATGATTTGTATCGGACAGCCCAGTATTTCCTGCGCGCGAGCGATAAATTCCCGGGAATTGGCCGCCAGTCTTAGCGTGGCGGTCGCCACTACGCGAATTTGCGCTGGCGGAATGTCCTGGAGCCGTTCGGCGAAGAGGCGCAGGCACTGCCACCCGCGCTCCATGGCTTCATCAGAAAGCACATTATCAGCGCCAAGCCCCGCCGCCAGGCGAACTTTACGCTTGATGCGGGACACCGTCTGAATGCTTCCGGCCACCTCGCGCACCACCAGCATATGAAAGCTGTTCGAGCCTAAATCAATTGCCGCATAGAGCGAGGTGGAGCTGCGCATAGACTTTACCCTGTGCGACGACGGTTGCGCGGGGCGCCCGTACGGCGCGGGCCGCTGCCGGAACGGGTGCGCGTCAGGCGCTTCGGCGGCGGCAGTTCGCTTAACAGCGCATCCGGGTTGTACTTGCTGACCGGAATAGTGTGGCCGATATAGCTCTCAATTGACGGCAGGTTCAGCGCGTACTCTTCACAGGCCAGGCTTATCGAATGACCGCTGGCGCCTGCACGGCCAGTACGACCAATGCGGTGAACGTAGTCTTCGCAGTCGTCCGGCAGGTCGTAGTTAAATACATGAGTAACGGCTGGAATATGCAAACCGCGAGCCGCTACGTCCGTTGCAACCAGGATATCGAGATCGCCGCGGGTAAATTCTTCCAGGATACGCAGGCGTTTTTTCTGCGCCACGTCACCCGTCAGCAGGCCAACGCGATGACCATCCGCCGCCAGGTGGCCCCAGATATCTTCGCAACGGTGTTTGGTGTTAGCGAAAACAATGGCGCGCTCCGGCCACTCTTCTTCAATAATGGTTTGCAGCAAACGCATTTTTTCTTCGTTGGAAGGGTAGAAGAGCTCTTCTTTAATACGGTGGCCCGTTTTTTGCTCCGGCTCTACTTCGACATATTCCGCGTTGTTCATTTGTTCAAAAGCGAGTTCGCGGACGCGGTAAGAGAGCGTGGCGGAAAACAGCATGTTAAGACGCTGTGTCGCGGGCGGCATGCGGCGGAACAGCCAGCGGATATCTTTAATGAAGCCGAGGTCATACATGCGGTCGGCTTCGTCCAGCACCACAACCTGGATAGCGCCAAGGTTGATGTGGTTCTGTTTGGTGTAATCGATGAGACGGCCCGTCGTGCCGATAAGAATGTCGACGCCGCTTTCCAGCACTTTCAGCTGTTTGTCGTAGCCGTCGCCGCCGTAGGCCAGGCCAAGCTTAAGCCCTGTCGCCTGCGCCAGCGGTTCAGCATCGGAATGAATCTGCACCGCCAGTTCGCGGGTTGGCGCCATGATAAGCGCGCGCGGTTGATTCACCTGGCGGTTTTCAGGCGCCGGATGTGAGAGTAAATAATGAAACGTTGACGTTAAGAACGCCATCGTTTTGCCGGTACCGGTTTGCGCCTGACCTGCTACGTCACGTCCCGCAAGCGTTAGGGGGAGTGCCAGTGCCTGAATAGGGGTGCAATTATGAAAGCCTTTCTTTTCAAGGGCTTCCACCACTTTAGGGTGCAGGGCGAAGTCGGAAAACTTCTGTTCTGTTAAATGTGTTTTGCTCATAGTGTGGTAGAATATCAGCTAACTATTGCTTTACGAAAGCGTATCCGGTGAAATAAAGTCAACCTTATGTTGGTTAATGCTACACCAACATGAAAGGCCTAATCTTCTGGAGTAAAACATGAGCGATAAAATTATTCACCTGACTGACGACAGTTTCGACACGGATGTACTTAAAGCGGACGGGTTGATCCTGGTTGATTTCTGGGCAGAATGGTGTGGTCCTTGCAAAATGATCGCCCCTATCCTTGATGAAATCGCTGATGAATATCAGGGCAAACTGACGATTGCTAAGCTGAACATCGACCAGAACCCGGGCACTGCGCCGAAGTATGGCATCCGTGGTATCCCGACCCTGCTGCTGTTCAAAAATGGTGAAGTAGCGGCGACCAAAGTGGGCGCGCTCTCTAAAGGCCAGTTAAAAGAGTTCCTGGACGCCAACCTGGCGTAAAAACTTTTGCGCCGGTGCGAACAAAACTCCGGAAATTCTCCGGACCGCTGGACGCCCGGCGTGAGTCATGCTAAGTTATTTTTCAGCTTCATTTAAACTTACCTTTTAGTTTGAATCTTGTAATACCCGACGCTTCCCGTCATTCAAATACCAGCACCAAAGCGGTACGCGAGAAGTGAATAATTCCGGGGCTATCACTCAATCCGTCTTGTCGTTTCAGTTCTGCGTTCTTTCCTCTGACCAGACAGCGAACAGACATGAGTCGAAGGCCACTAACAGGCATGGATGATCCTGCCATTCCATTCACAACATTACGTTCGAGATTTACCCCGAGTTTAAGAACCCACCATTATGAATCTTACCGAATTAAAGAATACGCCGGTTTCTGAGCTGATTACTCTCGGCGAAAATATGGGGCTGGAAAACCTGGCCCGTATGCGCAAACAGGACATTATTTTCGCCATCCTGAAACAGCATGCGAAGAGTGGCGAAGATATTTTTGGCGACGGTGTGCTGGAGATATTGCAGGACGGATTTGGTTTCCTCCGCTCCGCAGACAGCTCCTACCTCGCCGGTCCCGACGACATTTACGTATCTCCCAGCCAAATCCGCCGTTTCAACCTCCGCACAGGGGACACCATCTCCGGTAAGATTCGTCCGCCAAAAGAAGGCGAGCGTTATTTTGCGCTGCTGAAAGTTAACGAGGTTAACTTCGATAAACCGGAAAACGCGCGCAACAAAATCCTGTTCGAAAACTTAACGCCGCTGCATGCCAATTCCCGCTTGCGTATGGAGCGCGGCAATGGCTCTACCGAAGATTTGACCGCTCGCGTGCTGGATCTCGCTTCCCCGATTGGTCGCGGCCAGCGCGGCCTGATTGTGGCGCCGCCGAAAGCCGGTAAAACGATGTTGCTGCAAAATATTGCGCAGAGCATCGCTTACAACCACCCGGACTGCGTACTGATGGTGCTGCTCATTGATGAGCGCCCGGAAGAAGTGACCGAGATGCAGCGTCTGGTTAAAGGCGAAGTGGTTGCCTCAACCTTCGACGAGCCGGCATCCCGTCACGTCCAGGTGGCCGAAATGGTCATCGAAAAGGCCAAGCGTCTGGTTGAGCATAAAAAAGACGTTATCATCCTGCTGGACTCCATTACCCGTCTGGCGCGCGCTTACAACACCGTTGTACCGGCTTCCGGCAAAGTGTTGACCGGTGGTGTGGACGCTAACGCCCTGCATCGTCCGAAGCGCTTTTTCGGCGCCGCGCGTAACGTGGAAGAGGGCGGCAGCCTGACCATTATTGCGACTGCTCTGATTGATACGGGCTCCAAAATGGACGAAGTTATCTACGAAGAGTTCAAAGGCACCGGCAACATGGAGCTGCACTTGTCCCGTAAGATTGCGGAAAAACGTGTGTTCCCGGCGATTGATTACAACCGCTCCGGTACCCGTAAAGAAGAGCTGCTGACAACTCAGGAAGAGTTGCAGAAGATGTGGATCCTTCGCAAAATCATCCATCCGATGGGTGAAATCGACGCGATGGAATTCCTCATCAATAAGCTGGCGATGACCAAAACGAACGATGAATTCTTTGATATGATGAAACGCTCGTAATCGCTGCAAACTCGGGGAACGCCACGTTACGACGTGGCGTTTTCGTTCCTGGCGCTATGCTTTTAGCGGTAACGTGAGCGTGTGCGTACTTTTAGCATCAAAAAAATGTCGTAAACCGGTTAAGCTATACTTATCTGGCTGAATAATAAACAGTCTATCCAGGGATGAAAGGTGGAGAGCGCTTCTGAACGCCAGGCCTTCACGGTTATACTTCCTGAGGATTTATTTTTTACAGAGAGCGTAAACTGTGAATTTAGTTACCGCCGGTACTGAGTTACTCAGTATTTTTTTGTTCACAACCGTTTTTCTTTTTTTTGCGCGTAAATTCGCCAAGAAAATCGGTTTGGTGGATAAACCAAATTTTCGTAAGCGCCATCAAGGGCTTATCCCTCTCGTCGGTGGTATTTCGGTTTATGCTGGTATCTGTTTTACTTTCTGGCTTGCTGACTACTATATTCCCCATGCTTTACTCTATCTCTCCTGCGCAGGCGTGCTGGTTCTGGTTGGCGCTTTAGACGACAGATATGATATCAGCGTTAAAATCCGCGCCATTATTCAGGCTGTGATTGCTGTGGTTATGATGACGGCGGGCGGTCTGCATCTTAACAGTCTCGGCTATATCTTTGGGTCGTGGGAGCTTGTGCTGGGGCCGTTTGGTTTCCTGATGACGCTCTTTGCCGTCTGGGCCGCTATCAACGCCTTTAATATGGTCGATGGCATTGATGGGTTGCTGGGCGGGCTTTCCTGCGTCTCTTTTGCCGCTATTGGCATGATTCTGTGGTTCGACGGCCAGATCAGTCTGGCGATGTGGTGCTTCGCGATGATAGCCGCCATTTTGCCTTATATCCTGCTTAATCTCGGCGCATTGGGCAGACGCTATAAGGTTTTCATGGGGGATGCAGGCAGCACGTTAATCGGATTTACCGTTATCTGGATACTCCTGGAAACGACCCAGGGTAAAACGCACCCTATCAGCCCTGTTACCGCACTGTGGATTATCGCGATACCGCTGATGGATATGGTTGCGATTATGTATCGTCGCCTGCGCAAAGGAATGAGTCCTTTTTCTCCTGACCGCCAGCATATTCACCATCTTATCATGCGGGCCGGGTTCACCTCCCGCCAGGCCTTCGTTTTGATTACCCTTGCCGCTGCGCTTCTGGCTGCTATCGGCGTGATATCAGAGTACGCCCATTTCGTTCCTGAATGGGTCATGCTGATACTCTTCATCTTTGCTTTTTTCCTGTATGGCTACTGCATTAAGCGAGCCTGGAAAGTGGCGCAGTTTATCCGTCGCCTGAAACGTAGAATGCGACATAAAAACCCTAAAAAACCGACCCTGAACAAGTAAAAACCGAGGACGTGATGAAACAACCATTGCTGGAGGCACAAGCCAGAGGCAACGAAAACGAGCTGGACATTCGCGGCCTGTTTCGTACGCTTTGGGCCGGAAAGGTCTGGATCGTCGGGATAGCGCTACTCTTTGCGCTCGGCGCTTTTGTTTATACGCTCTTTGCAAGGCAAGAGTGGAGCGCCACGGCGATAACAGACAGGCCGACAGTCAACATGCTGGGCGGTTTCTATTCGCAACAGCAGTTTCTGCGCAACCTGGATATCAAAGCGAATAATGCGCCGGTCGATCAGCCTTCGGTAATGGATGACGCCTACAAAGAGTTCATCATGCAACTCTCTTCATGGGATACGCGTCGCGACTTCTGGCTGCAAACGGACTATTTCAAGCAGCGCAAAGTCGGAAACAGCAAAGCGGACGCGGCTTTGCTGGATGAGCTTATCGACAATATTCAGTTCACTGCCGGGGATATCACCCGCAATCTTAGCGACAATGTCCGTTTGGTTGCTGAAACCGGGCCGGATGCCAATAACCTGCTTCGCCAGTATGTCGCCTTCGCCAGCCAGCGGGCCGCCAGCCATCTGAACGATGAGTTAAAGGGCGCATGGGCGGCGCGTACCATTCAAATGAAAGCGCAGGTTAAGCGACAGGAAGCGGTGGCGAAAGCTATCTACGACCGCAAGGTGCATAGTGTGCAACAGGCGCTGCGGGTAGCGCAGCAGCACAATATTGACCGCAGTGAAACTGAAGTTCCGCCGGATGAATTACCCGATTCTGAACTTTTTATGTTGGGACGCCCGCTATTGCAGGCGCGACTGGAAAATCTTCAGGCGGTCGGCGCGACTTATGACATCGATTATGATCAGAACCGGGCTATGCTGGCGACGCTCAACGTGGGCCCTGTCCTGGATCCCCTGTTTCAAACCTACCGTTATCTGCGTACCCCGGAAGAACCCGTTAAGCGTGATAGCCCGCGCCGCGCCTTCCTGATGATTATGTGGGGAATTGTTGGCGTGCTGACTGGCGCAGGCGTTGCACTGGCTCGCCGTCGTCCAGAGTAACAACGGCGCTTTGGCGCAAGCGGTCTGGCTTGCATCAGTAAACTTAAGAGAAACGTTGTGAAAGTATTAACCGTTTTTGGCACGCGTCCGGAAGCCATAAAAATGGCGCCGTTGGTGCACGCGCTGGCAAAAGATCCTTATTTTGAAGCAAGGGTATGCGTTACTGCGCAGCATCGTGAAATGCTGGATCAAGTCCTGCATCTTTTTTCCATTGTCCCGGACTATGATTTAAACATTATGAAGCCGGGCCAGGGGCTTACGGAAATCACCTGTCGCATCCTTGAAGGGCTGAAGCCTGTTCTGGAGTCGTTCCGCCCGGATGTGGTGTTGGTGCATGGCGATACGACGACAACCATGGCGGCGAGTCTGGCGGCGTTCTATCAGCGTATTCCTGTAGGCCATGTGGAGGCGGGGTTACGCACAGGCGATCTTTATTCGCCCTGGCCTGAAGAGGCTAACCGTACGCTGACAGGGCGTCTGGCGACATTCCATTTTGCGCCGACAGAGACTTCCCGACAAAACTTGCTGCGCGAAAACATAGCGAAGAAGCATATCTTCGTTACGGGCAACACGGTTGTTGATGCGCTGATTTCCGTTCGCGACCGTGTGATGGCGGATGATAAGCTGCGCGGCTCGCTGGCTGCGCAATATCCATTTCTGGATAGCGCCAAAAAACTTATCCTGGTCACCGGCCACCGCCGCGAAAGCTTTGGCGCAGGGTTTGAGCAAATCTGCAAAGCGCTGGCCGACATAGCTGCGCAAAATCAGGATGTACAGATTGTTTATCCTGTCCATATGAACCCCAACGTGCTGGAGCCGGTGAAACGTATTCTGGGTCATGTTGACAATGTGATACTCATCGAGCCCCAGGAATATCTCCCCTTCGTCTGGTTGATGAACCATGCATGGTTGATTTTGACGGACTCAGGCGGCATTCAGGAAGAAGCGCCATCGCTTGGCAAGCCAGTACTGGTGATGCGAGACACAACAGAGCGGCCGGAGGCGGTAAGCGCCGGAACCGTTCGCCTGGTGGGCACAAATAGCGAGCGCATAGTTCATGAAGTCATGAACTTACTTCATAACGAGGATGAGTATCAGGCCATGAGCCGTGCTCATAACCCTTACGGCGACGGGCAGGCCTGTGAACGGATTCTGCACGCACTGAAAAATAATCGGATATCAGTATGAATTTTAATACCATCTCAGTGATTGGTCTGGGATATATCGGTTTGCCAACTGCCGCGGCTTTCGCTTCACGGAAAAAAGCGGTCATTGGTGTCGATATTAACCAGCACGCTGTTGACACCATTAACCGTGGTGAAATTCATATCGTTGAGCCTGAACTGGGTCAGGTGGTGAAAGCAGCGGTACAGGAAGGATATCTGCGCGCCAGCACGCGCCCGCAAGAAGCCGATGCTTTTCTGATTGCCGTACCTACGCCGTTCAAGGGCGATTATGAACCCGATATGGCTTATGTGCAGGCAGCAGCGGAATCCATTGCGCCCGTATTAAAAAAAGGCGCGCTGGTTATTCTTGAATCGACTTCGCCCGTCGGCGCGACCGAGCAGATGGCTCAATGGCTTGCGGCGCTGCGCAGCGACTTAACTTTCCCGCAGCAGGCGGGCGAACGCGCTGATATTAATATCGCTTACTGTCCGGAGCGCGTACTGCCTGGTCAGGTAATGGTCGAACTGATTAAAAACGATCGTGTAATAGGCGGGATGACGTCTGCCTGTTCCGCCCGCGCCAGCGAACTTTATAAAATCTTCCTGGAAGGCGAGTGCGTGGTGACGAACGCCCGTACGGCAGAAATGTGCAAGCTCACTGAAAACAGCTTTCGCGACGTGAACATCGCTTTCGCCAACGAGCTCTCGCTCATCTGCGCGGAACAGGGCATTAACGTCTGGGAACTTATCCGCCTTGCTAACCGCCATCCTCGCGTGAATATCCTACAGCCAGGCCCGGGCGTCGGCGGTCACTGTATCGCCGTCGACCCATGGTTTATCGTGGCGCAAAATCCGAAGCAGGCGCGTCTTATTCGTACGGCGCGTGAAGTGAACGACAGCAAGCCGCACTGGGTCGTCAACCAGGTGAAAAACGCCGTGGCTGATTGTCTTGCCGCCACCAATAAACGCGCGTCTGAACTGAAAATCGCCTGCTTTGGCCTGGCGTTTAAGCCCAACATTGATGACTTACGTGAAAGCCCGGCGATGGAAATCGCTGAGCTGATTGCTGACTGGCACGCCGGTGACACGCAGGTTGTTGAACCCAATATCCATGCCCTGCCGAAAAAGCTTGTCGGCAAATGTCATCTGGCGACGCTTGAAGAAGCGCTGCGTGACGCGGATGTGCTGGTCATGCTGGTTGATCACCACCAGTTTAAAGCGATTGCCGGTGAAGCCATTGCGCAGCAGTGGGTCGTCGATACCAAAGGCGTATGGCGCTGACGCAACAGGCGCTGTTGCGATGAGCCGAGGGAGAAAAAGACGATGATAAAAGCGAACCTGGCGTCTCTTGACTGGGAAAACCAGTTTTTTGGCCTGCGCAGCGCCATTGTGCGTTTCGCTGACGATGCGCCCGAGCTGGATATCGCGCAGCTGGACGCATGGCAGCGAGTGCAGGCAAAAGTGCCGGCGCAGCGCATTGAGTTACTCGATGCGCTGCAACAACTCGGCTTTCAACTGGTGGAAGGCGAGGTGGATTTAGCCCTGCCTGTCAAAGCCGGGTTGCCTTCCACTTCGCTGGTTGAGGCGCAAGAAAGCTCGCTACCGGCGCTGCGCGATTTAGCGGCTTCCGCTTTTGCGCAAAGCCGTTTTCGCGCGCCGTGGTATGCGCCGCAAGCCAGCGGCAACTTTTATGCGCAGTGGGTGGAAAATGCAGTAAAAGGCGCATTCGACCACGCCTGCCTGGTCATGCAGGCGCCGGATGGCGCGTTGCGCGGCTTTGTTACGCTGCGGCAGTTAAATGAACAGGAAGCTCGCATCGGTCTGCTGGCGGGGCGCGGCATCGGCGAAACGCTGATGCAGGCGGCGCAAGGTTGGTGCGAAGCGCGTGGGCTATCCACGCTGCGGGTGGCGACGCAGGTTGGCAACACCGCTGCGCTTCGCCGCTATATTCAAAGCGGTGCGAATGTGGAAAGCACCGCTTACTGGCTTTACAGGTGAAAACATGATCCCATTTAATGCTCCGCCAGTGGTAGGTACAGAAGTCGATTATATGCAGTCGGCGATGGGCAGCGGCAAGCTGTGCGGCGACGGCGGTTTTACCCGCCGGTGCCAGCAGTGGCTTGAACAGCGCTTCGGCAGTAAAAAGGTGTTATTAACGCCTTCCTGTACCGCTTCGCTTGAAATGGCCGCGATTCTGCTCGACATCCAGCCGGGCGATGAAGTGATCATGCCAAGCTATACCTTTGTTTCCACCGCTAACGCTTTTGTGCTGCGCGGCGCGACTATCGTTTTTGTGGATATCCGTCCCGATACCATGAATATCGATGAAAGCCTGATTGAAGCTGCGATAACGGAAAAAACGCGCGCTATCGTGCCCGTGCATTATGCGGGCGTAGCGTGCGAGATGGACGCCATCATGGCGATCGCCAGAAAGCACAACCTGTATGTCGTGGAAGATGCCGCCCAGGGCGTGATGTCTACTTACAAAGGGCGCGCGTTGGGCACTATCGGGCATGTAGGCTGTTTCAGCTTCCATGAAACGAAAAACTACACCGCGGGCGGCGAAGGCGGCGCGACGCTTATCAATGACCCGGCGCTGGTGGAGCGCGCGGAAATCATCCGTGAAAAAGGCACTAACCGCAGCCAGTTTTTTCGCGGGCAGGTCGATAAATATACCTGGCGCGATATCGGCTCCAGCTACCTGATGTCTGACCTTCAGGCGGCGTATCTGTGGGCGCAGCTTGAGGCGGCGGATCGTATTAACCAGCAGCGCCTGGCGCTGTGGCAGACTTACTTTGACGCGCTGACGCCGCTGGCGCGCGCCGGACGCATTGAACTGCCTTCAGTGCCGCAGGCGTGCAGCCATAACGCGCATATGTTTTACATTAAGCTTCGCGATATTAACGACCGCAGCGAGCTTATCGCTTATCTGAAAGAGGCGGAGATCCTGGCGGTATTCCATTACATTCCTCTGCACAATAGCCCGGCAGGGGAAAAGTTTGGCTACTTCCATGGTGAAGATCGTTACACCACCCGCGAAAGCGAACGACTGGTGCGCCTGCCGCTTTTCTATAATCTGTCGCCGGTAAACCAGCGGACGGTTATTTCCTCTCTGTTAAGCTACTTCGGCTGACATGTCTCTGGCTAAAGCTTCGGTGTGGACCGCCGCGTCCACACTGGTAAAAATTGGCGCCGGTTTACTGGTGGTAAAGCTGCTGGCGGTAGCGTTTGGTCCAACAGGCGTGGGGCAGGCAGGTAACTTCCGCCAGCTGGTGACGGTGCTTGGCGTGCTTGCGGGCGCCGGAATTTTTAACGGCGTGACTAAGCTTGTTGCGCAGCATCGTGATGATCCAGCTGAACTGCGCAAAGTCACACGCACAGCGGCGGCGATGGTGCTCGCTTTTTCCACCTTGCTGGCGGTTATCTTTTTGCTTGCCGCGAGGCCGATCAGCATCGGGCTTTTCGGTCACGATAACTATCAAAACGTCGTGCGGCTGGTTGCGCTCGTGCAAATGGGTATCGCCTGGGCGAACCTGAGCCTGGCCATTATCAAAGGCTTTCGCGACGCCGCAGGCAACGCGCTGGCGTTGATCGCCGGGAGTCTGATTGGCGTTATCGCGTATTACGCCTGTTTTCGTCTTGGTGGTTACGAGGGCGCGCTGCTTGGGCTGGCGCTCGTGCCTGCGCTGGTGGTTATCCCCGCTGCGTTTATGCTTCGCCGGCGCAGCCATCTGCCGAAAGGTTATCTGAAACCCGGCTGGGACCGGGCGCTGGCGGCGCATTTGGGGAAGTTTACCCTGATGGCGCTCATTACCTCCGTCACGCTGCCGGTGGCTTACGTGATGATGCGAAACCTGCTGGCGTCTCACTATAGCTGGGAAGAGGTTGGGATCTGGCAAGGGGTAAGCAGCATTTCCGATGCTTATCTTCAGTTCATCACCGCCTCTTTTAGCGTTTATCTGTTGCCGACGCTTTCGCGCCTCCAGGCAAAAGAAGAGATTACCCGTGAGATTTTGCGTTCGCTGAAGTTCGTGTTGCCTGCGGTAGCGGCGGCGAGCTTCGCCGTATGGCTGCTGCGCGACGTGGCGATTTGGCTGCTCTTTTCGCCGAAGTTTACCGCCATGCGCGATCTCTTTGCCTGGCAACTGGTGGGCGATGTCATGAAAGTAGGCGCTTACGTCTTTGGTTATCTCGTCATCGCCAAAGCGTCGCTGCGCTTTTATATTTTGACGGAAATCAGCCAGTTTGCTTTATTAACCGCCTTTTCGCACTGGCTCATCCCGGCGCATGGCGCCGCAGGTGCGGCCCAGGCTTATATGGCGACGTATATTGTCTATTTCGCTCTCTGTAGCGGCGTATTTTTATTGTGGCGCAGGCAGGCATGACAGCATTGATGCACATTCTGGGGTCTGATATTCCCCATCATAACCAGACGGTACTGCAATTTTTTAATGACGAGCTGGCGTCAGCCCATCCGCAGGCGCGCGAGTTCATGGTCGTTTCCAGCGACGCGCAGTTGGCGCATGCGTTTCCTGCGCTGCGGATCCGCCAGTTTCCTGACAAAAAAACGCTGGCGAAAGCGGTAGTGGCGATGGCCCGCGCCGACCGGCGGCAGCGTTTCTTTTTTCACGGGCAGTTTAATACCGGCATCTGGCTGGCGTTGCTGACCGGAGGGTTGCAGCCTGAGCAAATGAACTGGCACATCTGGGGCGCCGATCTCTATGAGGTGTCCCGCAGCCTGAAGTTTCGCCTTTTCTACCGCTTGCGTCGGCTGGCGCAGGGGCGGGTGGGCCGCGTTTTCGCCACTCGCGGCGATTTAAGTTGGTTTCAACAGCGCCAACCGAAAGTGGCAAGCGAACTGCTTTATTTCCCGACGCGCATGGATCCGGCGCTGAACGATATCGCTGCGCCGGCTCGCGAAGGCAAACTCACGCTTCTGGTGGGTAATTCAGGCGATCGCAGTAATGAACATATCGCCGCGCTTAAGGCGGTTCATCAGCAGTTCGGCGATACCGTGCGTGTTGTCGTGCCGATGGGGTATCCGGCAAATAACGACGCCTATATCCACGAGGTGGCGCAGGCCGGAAAAGCGCTTTTCCGGGACGAAAATCTGCAAATCTTGCGCGATAAACTCGCGTTTGATGATTACCTTGCGCTGCTGCGCCAGTGCGACCTGGGATATTTTATCTTTGCCCGCCAGCAGGGAATAGGAACGCTTTGCCTGTTGATTCAGGCGGGCGTGCCGTGCGTGCTCAGCCGCGATAATCCCTTCTGGCGAGATATGGCGGAGCAAAACCTGCCGGTGCTTTTTACCGGTGATATGCTTAATGAAGCGGTGGTGCGCGAAGCGCAGCGTCAGTTACAGGCGGTGGATAAATCCCGCATCGCTTTCTTTAAACCAAACTATCTTGCGGGCTGGCACCAGGCGCTGCATATCGCGTCAGGAGAAATGGCATGAGCGTATTGCAATTTAGCGGCCTGTTTATCGTCTGGCTTATAGCAACGCTATTCATCGGCACGCTGACCTGGTTTGAATTCCGTCGCGTACGGTTTAACTTTAACGTCTTTTTTTCGCTGCTTTTTCTGCTGACTTTTTTCTTCGGTTTTCCGCTAACCAGCCTGCTGGTGTTCCGCTTTAACGTGGCAGTCGTGCCGCCGGAAACCTTGCTCCAGGCGCTGCTGGCCGCGGGGTGTTTCTATGGCGTTTACTATGTGACGTATAAAACCCGGCTGCGCCCGAAAAGCCATGCGCCAACAGGCCCGGGATTTTTCACCATGAACCGGGTGGAAACGCATCTGTTATGGATGATCCTCATGGCGGTGGCGCTGATAAGCGTCGGCATCTTTTTCCTGCATAATGGTTTTTTGCTGTTTCGCTTGCAGTCCTACAGCCAGATTTTTTCCAGCGAAGTGTCAGGCGTAGCGCTTAAGCGCTTCTTCTATTTCTTTATTCCGGCGATGCTGGTTATCTATTTTCTGCGACAGGACAGCCGCGCCTGGCTCTTTTTCCTTGTCAGCACCGTCGCCTTTGGGCTGCTCACTTACATGATCGTGGGCGGCACCCGCGCCAATATCATTATCGCCTTCGCCATTTTTCTCTTTATCGGCATTATTCGCGGCTGGATTTCGCTCTGGATGCTGGTGGCGGCAGGCGTGTTTGGCATTGTCGGCATGTTCTGGCTGGCGCTGAAACGCTATGGCCTGAACGTGAGCGGCGATGAAGCGTTTTACACTTTCCTCTATCTCACGCGCGATACCTTCTCGCCATGGGAGAATTTTGCGCTGCTGCTGCAAAACTACAGCCATATTGATTTTCAGGGGCTGGCGCCCATTGTGCGGGATTTCTACGTGTTTATTCCTTCCTGGCTGTGGCCGGATCGCCCGCACATCGTGTTGAATAGCGCTAACTACTTCACATGGGAAGTGCTCAATAACCACTCGGGGCTGGCTATTTCACCCACGCTTATCGGATCGCTGGTTATCATGGGCGGCGTGTGGTTTATCCTGCCAGGCGCGGTTGCTGTGGGGCTTATCATTAAATGGTTCGACTGGATTTACGAGCGTGGCAACCGGGAGACTAACCGCTATAAAGCGGCGGTGCTGCACAGCTTCTGTTTCGGCGCCATTTTCAACATGATAGTCTTGGCCCGCGAAGGCATCGACGCGTTCGCTTCCCGCGTGGTGTTTTTCCTTCTGATATTCTCCGCCTGCCTGCTGATGGCAAAGCTGCTGTACTGGTTGCTCGAAAGCGCCGGGCTGGTTCATGCCCGCCTGCGCCGTTCTTCTGGCCCGCTTTCGCCGACCTGAGCGTTAACTAAGGATTGTTATGACGGACAAGAGTTCTGCCCCCATTTATACCCTGCGCGGTTTACCTTTGCTGGGATGGCGCGATATGCAGCATGCCCTTGATTATCTGTATGCGGATGGCGCGCTGAAAAAGGGTACGCTGGTGGCGATTAACGCTGAAAAAATGCTGACGCTGGAAGCGGATGCCGAAGTACGAAGCCTTATTGAAGCGGCGGAATTTAAATATGCCGATGGTATAAGCGTTGTGCGTTCCGTACGTAAAAAATATCCGGGAGCCCAGGTTTCCCGCGTCGCCGGGGCTGATTTATGGGAAGCGTTAATGGCGCGCGCCGGCGAGGCTGGCACACCGGTGTTCCTGGTGGGGGGCAAGCCTGACGTTCTGGCGCAGACGGAAGCGAAACTTCGAAAGCTCTGGAACGTGAATATCGTCGGCAGCCAGGATGGCTATTTTAAGCCCGAAGCGCGTCAGGCATTGTTTGCACGTATTCGCGACAGCGGCGCGCAGATTGTTACTGTCGCTATGGGTTCGCCGCGCCAGGAAATCTTCATGCGCGATTGCCGGAGCGTGCATCCCGACGCGCTTTTTATGGGCGTAGGCGGCACGTATGACGTATTCACCGGACACGTAAAGCGCGCGCCTAAAGCCTGGCAAAATCTGGGCCTCGAGTGGCTTTATCGTCTGCTTTCCCAGCCAGGCCGCCTTGTGCGTCAGCTGCGGCTGCTGCGTTATCTCGGCTGGCATTACACCGGACGCCTCTGATCTTTTTGCAGCGTGCCGAAAGCACGCTGCATTCCTTGCCTTCACCGCTGCTTTATTATCCAGAATCCGCTTTTTTTCAAAGCATCGTTTGCCATTTGCCAAAAATTGTTAAAACATGCGCCCGCGCGCAGTATTCAGTATCCGTCATTTATTTGATGAATCGATGGCCTGCGCGGCACGTGAGATGGCCACATCACAATAACCGGTCAACCCGGAACAGATGCAAACACAATTGAGGATCTATGGCAGAAGAAAAAGCGGAGCTACAGCGTGGGCTGGAAGCTCGACATATTGAACTTATCGCGCTTGGCGGCACGATTGGCGTCGGCCTGTTCATGGGCGCGGCAAGCACGCTGAAATGGGCAGGCCCGTCGGTATTGCTGGCTTATATTATCGCCGGGCTGTTTGTTTTTTTTATCATGCGCTCGATGGGCGAAATGTTATTTCTGGAGCCTGTGGCGGGGTCGTTCGCGGTTTATGCGCACCGTTATATAAACCCATTTTTTGGCTATCTCACCGCCTGGTCATACTGGTTTATGTGGATGGCGGTAGGGATTTCGGAAATCACGGCCATTGGCGTCTATGTGCAGTACTGGTTCCCTGAATTGCCGCAATGGCTGCCCGCGTTGCTGGCCGTAGGCCTGGTCGCGTTAGCAAACCTTGCCGCGGTTCGGCTGTATGGGGAGATCGAGTTCTGGTTCGCGATGATTAAAGTCACCACCATTATTGTGATGATCGTGGTGGGGCTTGGCGTGATTTTCTTTGGTTTCGGCAATGGCGGCCATGCCACAGGTTTCTCTAATCTCACATCGCATGGCGGCTTTTTTGCTGGCGGCTGGAAAGGCTTTTTGACCGCGCTTTGTATTGTGGTGGCCTCTTATCAGGGCGTTGAGCTTATCGGTATCACCGCAGGCGAGGCGAAAAACCCGCAGGTCACGCTGCGCAGCGCGGTAGGCAAGGTTCTCTGGCGAATCCTGATTTTTTATGTCGGCGCCATTTTCGTTATCGTAACGATTTTTCCGTGGGATGAGATAGGCAGCAACGGCAGCCCGTTTGTGCTGACATTCGCGAAAATTGGCATTACCGCCGCGGCTGGCATTATCAACTTTGTGGTGCTGACGGCGGCGCTGTCCGGTTGCAACAGCGGGATGTATAGCTGCGGACGTATGCTCTACGCGCTGGCAAAAAACCGCCAGTTACCGAAGGCGATGACGAAAGTATCGAAAAGCGGCGTGCCGGTAGCGGGCGTTACGCTTTCTATTATTATTCTGCTGATCGGCTCTTGTCTGAACTACATCATTCCCAACCCGCAGCGCGTATTCGTTTATGTCTACAGCGCCAGCGTGCTGCCGGGCATGGTGCCGTGGTTCGTGATCCTGATTAGCCAGCTTCGCTTCCGCCATGTTCATCGCCAGGCTATCGCTTCGCATCCTTTCCGCTCCGTGCTTTTCCCGTGGGCGAACTGGCTGACGATGGCGTTTCTGGCTTGTGTGCTGGTGGGCATGGGTATTAACGACGACACGCGCATGTCGCTGTTTGTCGGCATACTCTTTTTGGCGTTAGTTTCGCTGGTCTATAAGGTATTCGGCCTTAATCGACACGTTCACGAGCCAAAAGCGGACAGATAACCGCCATGATGCGCAAAGCATAACCAAACGCGCATTTTCTTAAAAAAAGCACTAGACAGCAGGGCGCTAAGACCGTAGTATCCCCACCCGCAACGGCGCTACGCGCCCGTAGCTCAGCTGGATAGAGCGCTGCCCTCCGGAGGCAGAGGTCTCAGGTTCGAATCCTGTCGGGCGCGCCATTTTAATAAGGCGCTTGAGCGACGAGAGTAGAACAGGCAGTAAAAGATTTACAGTGGTGGCTATAGCTCAGTTGGTAGAGCCCTGGATTGTGATTCCAGTTGTCGTGGGTTCGAGTCCCATTAGCCACCCCATTATTTTGTGGCATGCGAAGGTGGCGGAATTGGTAGACGCGCTAGCTTCAGGTGTTAGTGTCCTTACGGACGTGGGGGTTCAAGTCCCCCCCCTCGCACCACTCCTTGAATTGAACTAAAAATTCAAAAAGCAGTACCTCGGCGAGTAGCGCAGCTTGGTAGCGCAACTGGTTTGGGACCAGTGGGTCGGAGGTTCGAATCCTCTCTCGCCGACCAATTTTGAACCCCGCTTCGGCGGGGTTTTTTGTTTTCTCATTTCTTATGATGCTTCCCTCTGCTTCCCCTGCATTCCCTGAAGCGTCATCAATAAACCACCCTTCCGGCACAGCCTGTCTCTTTATAGAGACACCTAACCCTTTATTTTTATTACTCTTTTTATTAGATGGCTTATGGGTGTCGCTGCAAAGAGACATCAGGCGTGGCTACAGCAGAGCGTAACGCCCCGTAACTGACGTAATCTATTTTCCATAAGCTAATGATATGGCTAAGAAAAAAGATATTTTTCAAGCGTTTGTGAATGCCTGGCACGCCTTATGCTATATTGAGTGCGTAGATGCTCATTCCACTCCTTATGTTTGCCCCAGGCTTCATAAACCCCGGAATGACGCAGAGCCATTTACGGTGCTTATCGTCCACAGACAGATGTCGCTTACGCCTCATCAAACACCCTGGACACAACGTTGAGTGAAGCACCACAATTTGTTGTCAAACAGACCTGTTTTAACACCTGCCTTCGGGCAGGTGTTTTTTTATGGGCGAAAGGAAAAGAGGCGGGCAAACGGCTGTTCGCCCGCAGAGGAACGTCAGGAAGGCGGGTTATTCTGCAATGTCAGCAACAGGCCGTCGCGACGCATGGCGGCCGCTTCTTCCGGCTTATGAAGCCTGTCGAGCACGTCGGCAAGCCAGGCGTAGTCGAACGCGTCCGGACGCTGTTTAAGAGCGGCGCGAAAAGCCAGGCTCGCTTCTTGCCATTCGCCATGCTGCATCAGCAACTGGCCAAGCGTGCTCCACAGCAGCGGTCGGTCGCCATGGGTCTTGATTTGCTGGCGCAGCACTTTTTCCAGCTGCTCCGGGTTGCCCGCTTTCAGGCGCGGCATCAGCATCACAAGACGCTCGTCATACTGACGCTTCAGGCCGTCGAGAATAATTTCCTGCGCGGTTTGATGATCGTCGCATTCAATTAAATGCTCCGCCATAGCGACCTGCAATTCAGGTTGCTGGCGCGTTTTACGGCTCTGATTGCGCCACCACTGCTTCAACCCTTCGCTACCCTGTTCGGCGCGCGCTTTGTCCATCAGTCCCATCCAGGCCTGTTGAGCCAGCGCTTCGCGGTGCGCTTCGTCGCCGACCTGCGCTTTTTGCATGGACGGGATAATATCAAGCAGCGAAGCCCAGGCGCCCGTGCGGATATAGGCCTGTTCAGCCAGTCGCAGCACTTCCGGATGCCGGGGAGTGATTTCCAGCAGTTGATCAATGCCATGACGGGCGGCGTGATTTTCATTACGCGCCAGCTGGATCCGCGCGCGGGTGATCTCTACCGGCACCTGGTCGTTATCCGCAAGCTCAGCGGCGCGCTCGAGATGCTGATTCGCACGCGCTTCATCTCCGCGCTGCTGCGCGGCTTCGGCGGCCAGAAGGTAGTTCACAACCGGCTGTTCAGCGTGATCGGCGTTTTTCGCCATCAGCTTCTCAACCTGCTGATAATCGCCTTCCGCCAGCTTCAGCAGCGCCTGTTTTGTTTGCTTACGAGCCCGGCTGCGCTTGCGGCCCATGAACCAGCCGCGAGTGCGCGCGCCGGTGCGAAAAAGACGGCGCAGCAACCATTCGACAGCAAAGAGCACCAGCAAAGCCAGAACAAGAATAATCACCAGGCCAGTCACGCTGGTTTCAATATTCCAGTTATCCGTCTGAATAAGCACGTACCCCTGATGCCCGGCGATAACAGGGCCGAGCACGATGCCTGCCATTAACAGCAGGAAGAGCAACAACACTTTCAGCATTATTGTTCTCCCTGAGCGGCGGCAGGCGCGGCGGCTTGCGGCGCCGGTTGCGGGGCGTTCGCCTCAGCGGCGGGCTGCGCCAGCAGGTTGCGCACGCGAGTCTGCATAAGTTTTTCCAGAATCGGCTGGCTTTGCAGCGATTCCGGCGCTTCCATGGTGATGTTCTGCTGGCTCAGGTTGTCCAGCGTTTCCAGAAACGCTTTGGTGCCTGCGTCGTCGGTATCGTAATAAGCGCGAACCCACGTAGAGACATTATCCAGCGACTGTTTATAGGTCTCTTCCTGATGGCGCGGCACCGCCTGAGCTGCAATCAGCAGGCGCGAGCGGATGTTTTCGCGCAGGTAAATATCCTGATTCGGCGCCAGCAGCGGCACGGCGGTATCGTCGCGACGGCGAATGGTGATAAAGCTGTCCATAAAGTTCTGCCAGCTTTTCACCAGGTTTTGCCGCCACTCGCTAAGCGAGCTGGAAAGCTCGGTGCCGTCGCTGTCCATGGGCGCGTCGTTGTCGTCGTTATCCGCCAGGCGCAGGTTATCCACCTGGTTTGATAGTTGATTCAGCTTCAGGACAATGCCGTCGTAATCGACCTGGGTTATCGCCGAAAGGCTGGCGATATCGGTAGTAATGGCGCGGCGAGCGGTAATCAGGCTCGGATCGTTCATATCCGCAAGGCTTGCGTCCGCGCTTTTCAGCAGCGCGGCTGCCGTGGTGACATCCTGATCGCTCCAGAGCTTACGGCCTGCCAGCTTCACCAGGAAATCGGCTTGCGCCAGCAGCCAGGTGTGCGCCTCAGTGCCGGAAATCGTCGCCACTTTTTGCTGAACTTCATCCAGCTGGCGCGCCATCGCCGCCTGCTGGTTTTTCGCTTCTTCCAGCGCGCCCGCCTGTTGCTTGATAATATTTTGCAATTCGGCGTTCTGCGCCTGCTGCTGGTTTTGCAGCGAGGTTACTTGCGAAGCGAGGGTATCGGTACTGGCGCTTTGCGCGGAAGCCTGATGTTTGGCCCATGTCCAGACACCCGCGCCTGCCGCCAGCGCAATGGCGATAGCAATAGCGCTCAGCGCGAGAGCGGCTTTGCCGGTACGATCCTTCTTCTCTGCGTTTTCCGGTCGTGGCGTCGTTTCCACGGCCTCCCTGGTCTCTTCAACCACGTCGGAGGAATGTTGTTGTTCCGTCATTATGGCTTCCCGTTATGAGAGTTATTGCAACACGCGCAGCAGCGCGTCGTTGTCGGCATTGTCGGCGACCAGAATATCCTGCCAGCCCCGTTCCCGGGCGAGGGTCGCCAGACGCTCGCTGACGACGACCAGTCGACAGCGCAGCAACCAGTTAGTGCGATACCACTCCGGGATAAGGGCATAAAGCTGGTCGAGCATTTCGCCACTGGTTACCACCAGCGTGTCGATACCGCGCGACTGCCAGCGCCAGGCTTCCTCTGTCCCGTCATAGATTTTCGTACAACGTTGATAACATTCACAAAACGTTACGTTAGCGCCGCGTTCCACCAGCGTTTCAGCCAGCAATTCACGCCCGCCGTTGCCGCGCAAAATCAGCGCCTGCTTGCCGGCAACGTTTTGTAATTCAGGTAATTGTAGCAAGACTTCGCTGACTTCCCGATCGCGCGGATAGCTTACGTGCAGACCGCTGGTCTGATGCAGCGCCAGGGCTGTGGTTCGGCCAATGGCAAAAGCGTTAACATTTTGCGGCCAGGGTTTGCCGAGGCGCTTAAGTTCAGCGCCGGCATAATGCGCGGCATGTTGTGAAACAGCGAAGAGCAGATCGTCAGGCGTAAGGGCGTCGAGCAGGGCAGGAAGGCGAGCAAGTTCACGCCCTGGGGTAAATTCGATCAGCGGAAAACTCCAGGCCTCTCGCCCGAGCGCGCGCAGGCGGCTCACTAATGCTTCCCCGGCAGGGAACGGGCGGGTGACCAGGATGTTCATGCAGGCCCTTCTCCTTTATACACGTCCGCAAGGATGGCCCGCGCGCCGTTGTTCAGCAGCTCTTCAGCGAGCGATACGCCTAAATCCGCCGCCTCGTCAGGCTTGCCGCGACGTTCGCCGCGAACCATCTGCGAACCGTCCGGCGCGCCGACCAGCGCCCGCAACCACAGTTCGCCCTCCACCAGTTCGGCATAGCTGCCGATAGGCACCTGACAACCGCCTTCCAGCCGGGTATTCATGGCGCGCTCGGCGCGAACGCGGACAGCTGTTTCGGCGTGGTTGAGCGGGGCGAGGAGTTCGCGGGTGCGAATGTCATCCAGCCGGCACTCAATGCCGACTGCACCCTGGCCGACGGCGGGCAGGGAAATTTCCGGCGGCAGCGCGCTGGTGATGCGCTCATCAAGCTGGAGTCGCTTAAGGCCCGCCACGGCGAGGATAATCGCGTCATAGTCGCCATTATCTAATTTGCTTAACCGCGTGCCGACGTTGCCGCGCAGGGAGCGGATAACCAGGTCCGGGCGGCGCTCGGCAATCTGACACTGGCGACGCAGACTGGAGGTGCCCACCACGCTACCCGCAGGCATTTCATCCAGGCTTTTATAATGGTTGGAAACAAAAGCGTCGCGTGGATCTTCACGCTCGCAAATGGTGGTAAGGCCAAGCCCCTCCGGAAATTCGACCGGCACGTCTTTCATCGAATGAACCGCGATGTCGGCGCGTTTTTCCAGCAGCGCCATTTCGAGCTCTTTGACAAACAGCCCCTTGCCGCCCACTTTAGCCAGCGGCGTGTCGAGGATAACATCGCCGCGCGTCACCATCGGCACCAGTTCCACTTCAAGCCCGGGGTGGCACGCCTCCAGGCGCTGTTTTACATACTGCGCCTGCCAGAGTGCAAGCGGGCTCTGCCGGGTGGCAATTCTTAATACTTTGTCTACCATGCTTGTTACCGTAAATATCGTCCGCTGAGCATCCTAACACTCTTAACAGAAGGCTGTCAGTCATAACGGGTCGGCGCCGCAGGCGGGAAGTGTCTCGTATTATGGAACAGCAAGCGGGGGATCGGTGCTACAATTGTTAAGTAGCGCATCTTTCTTTACGGTCAATCTGCAAGGTGTTAGATTGATCACGTTTTAAACCGATTGTCAGCCTGCACCATCATAATCACAAGGGCGACAGCGGGAGCGGTGTTTTTTTCGAAATACTGAAACCATCAGGCGATACGTCTTGTACCTCTATATTGAGACTCTGAAACAGAGACTGGATGCCATCAATCAACTGCGTGTGGATCGCGCGCTTGCTGCCATGGGACCTGCATTCCAACAGGTTTACAGTCTGCTGCCTACATTATTGCATTATCACCATCCGCTGATGCCGGGTTACCTGGACGGTAACGTTCCCCATGGCATTTGCTTTTTCACGCCTGATGAAACCCAGCGCCACTATCTAGACGAGCTTGAGCTGCGCCACGGCATGCCGCCGCAGGAAACAGCGAAGGGCGAATTGCCTATCACCGCCATCTATACCATGGGCAGCACCTCATCCGTTGGGCAAAGCTGTTCTTCGGATCTGGATATCTGGGTTTGTCATCAGGCATGGCTGGACAACGAAGAACGTCAGCTGTTGCAGCGCAAATGCAGCCTGCTTGAAAGCTGGGCGGCGTCGCTTGGGGTTGAAGTCAGCTTTTTCCTGATCGATGAAAACCGTTTTCGCCATAACGAAAGCGGCAGCCTTGGCGGCGAAGATTGCGGTTCCACGCAGCATATCTTGCTGCTGGATGAGTTTTATCGCACCGCCGTACGCCTCGCGGGTAAACGTATTCTGTGGAATATGGTGCCAGACGAAGAAGAAGAGCATTACGACGATTACGTGATGCGCCTCTATGCGCAGGGCGTGCTGACGCCTAACGAATGGCTCGATCTCGGCGGCCTGAGCTCGCTGTCGGCGGAAGAGTATTTCGGCGCCAGCCTCTGGCAGCTTTATAAGAGTATTGATTCCCCTTATAAGGCCGTGCTGAAAACGCTGCTGCTGGAAGCCTATTCCTGGGAATACCCGCATACACGCCTTCTCGCGAAAGACATTAAGCAGCGTCTGCACGATGGCGAAATCGTCTCTTTCGGCCTCGACTCCTATTGCATGATGCTGGAGCGCGTCACCCATTATCTGACGCAAATCGAAGATACGGCGCGTCTGGATTTGGTACGCCGTTGCTTCTACCTGAAGGTATGCGAAAAGCTGAGCCGGGAGCGTGCCTGCGTCGGCTGGCGTCGTGAGGTATTGAGTCAGCTGGTAAAAGAGTGGGGCTGGGACGAAGAGCGTCTCGCCATGCTGGATAACCGCGCTAACTGGAAAATCGACCAGGTGCGCGAAGCGCATAATGAGTTGCTCGATGCGATGATGCAGAGCTACCGCAACCTGATCCGCTTTGCACGGCGCAACAACCTGAGCGTTTCGGCAAGCCCGCAGGATATTGGCGTGCTTACGCGTAAGCTTTATGCGGCGTTTGAAGCGCTGCCGGGTAAAGTCACCCTGGTTAACCCGCAAATTTCGCCGGATCTCAGCGAACCGAATTTAACCTTTATCCATGTGCCGCCAGGCCGGGCCAACCGCTCCGGCTGGTATCTTTATAATCGCGCGCCGCACATGGACACCATCATCAGCCATCAGCCGCTGGAATATAACCGCTATCTGAACAAGCTGGTGGCCTGGGCCTATTTCAACGGCCTGCTGACCTCCCGTACGCGCCTGTTTATTAAAGGCAACGGGATATGCGATTTGCCGAAGCTGCAAGAGATGGTGGCGGATGTATCGCATCACTTCCCGCTGCGTTTACCCGCGCCTACGCCAAAAGCGCTCTACAGCCCGTGCGAAATCCGTCATCTGGCAATTATCGTTAACCTGGAATATGACCCGACGGCGGCATTTCGCAACCAGGTGGTGCATTTCGACTTCCGCAAGCTGGATGTTTTCAGCTTCGGCGAACAGCAGCAGTGCCTGATAGGCAGTATCGATCTGCTTTATCGCAACTCGTGGAATGAAGTGCGTACGCTGCACTTCAATGGCGAGCAGGCGATGATTGAAGCGCTGAAAACCATTCTCGGTAAAATGCACCAGGACGCCGCGCCGCCGGATAGCGTTGAGGTGTTTTGCTATAGCCAGCACCTGCGCGGTTTAATCCGCACTCGCGTTCAGCAGCTGGTTTCAGAGTGTATCGAGTTCCGCCTCTCCAGCACCCGTCTTGAGCCGGGGCGCTTTAAAGCGCTGCGCGTTGCCGGGCAAACGTGGGGGCTGTTCTTCGAGCGCCTTAACGTTTCGGTGCAGAAGCTGGAAAACGCCATTGAGTTTTATGGCGCTATCTCACATAACAAATTGCATGGCCTGTCGGTGCAGGTGGAAACCAACCACGTACAGTTGCCGCCAGTGGTGGATGGGTTTGCCAGCGAAGGGATCATTCAGTTCTTCTTCGAAGAGACGAACGACGAGCGGGGCTTTAACATTTACATTCTGGATGAGAGCAACCGGGCGGAGGTTTATCACCACTGCGAGGGGAGCAAAGAGGAGCTGGTGCGCGACGTCAGCCGGTTCTACTCTTCGTCTCACGACCGGTTCACCTACGGCTCAAGTTTTATCAACTTCAACCTGCCGCAGTTCTACCAGATTGTGAAGGTCGATGGCCGCCAGCAGGTGATTCCGTTTCGCAATCAGGCTATCAGCGCCGCGCTTCCCGCCAATCAGGACGATGGCGCCGCGCCGATGATGCAGCAATATCAGTCGTAATCAGCGAAAGCTAACCGGCTCGCCCGCCTGTTGGCTACAGGCGGTTTCCAGCAGCGCCCAGAACGTTTCGCCGCTGCGGTCGCAGACCCATTCATCCCCTTTATAGTCAAAATGGTAACCGCCCTGTTTCGTCGCCAGCCACACCTGATGCAGCGGCTCCTGTCGGTTAATAATGATTTTGCTGCCGTTTTCAAACGACAAAGTCAGTACGCCGCCGTTGATTTCACAATCGATATCGGTGTCGCCGTCGTAGTCGTCGATATGCTCTTCAATGGTCTGCCACAGGCCATCGGCGAGGCGATGAAATTCGCTGTCGTTCATCTCGTGTTCCTTTTGTCTGTCGTGGCGGCAGTATAAAAGTTATGACTTTGAATAGAAACCGCGCTGCACGGGCGTTTCTGCCGGACAAGCGGTTTTCCGTTACGCGCGAGTATGCAAACTATTGCTTTTCAGGGTTCACCTGCGATGATAGAAAGCAGAATAAATGAACCACAGGCAACCGATAAATGAAGACGATGTTCCGTTCGCTGGCGCTGGTATTAACGCTTTTTAGCCTCTCAGGCTGCGGCCTTAAAGGCCCGCTTTATTTTCCGCCAGCGGACACTCAGGCGAAACCGACTCCTGCTCCGCAGGCGCAACCGCAAACTGTCACGCCAAACCGCAACGACCGTGGCGATAACGACGGCCCGACCCAGGTGATTTATTAGCGATCGCGCCGCGTAACCGCGCAAACGGAGTAAAAAATGCAATTCTCTAAGATGCATGGCCTTGGTAACGACTTTATGGTCGTTGACGCGGTGACACAAAATGTCTTTTTTTCGCCTGAATTGATCCGCCGTCTGGCGGACCGGCATCTTGGCGTTGGCTTCGATCAACTGCTGATCGTCGAACCGCCTTACGATCCAGACCTTGATTTCCACTACCGCATTTTCAATGCCGATGGCAGCGAAGTCTCTCAGTGCGGCAATGGCGCGCGCTGCTTCGCCCGTTTTGTCCGCCTTAAGGGGCTGACCAACAAGCGCGATATTCGCGTCAGCACCGCCAATGGCCGCATGGTTCTGAGCGTGGATGAGAACGAGCTGGTTCGCGTTAATATGGGCGAGCCGGTATTCGACCCGGCGAAAGTGCCGTTTCGCGCCAACAAGGCAGAGAAAACCTATATCATGCGCGCCGCCGAGCAGACCATACTGTGCGGCGTAGTGTCGATGGGCAACCCGCACTGCGTGATTCAGGTGGATGACGTGGCTACCGCGCCGGTGGAAACACTGGGGCCGGTAATGGAAAGCCACGAACGCTTTCCGGAGCGCGCCAATATCGGCTTTATGCAGGTCATGAATCAGGAACATATCCGGCTGCGCGTGTTCGAACGCGGGGCGGGAGAAACCCAGGCCTGCGGAAGCGGCGCCTGTGGTGCGGTGGCGGTAGGCATCCAACAAGGGCTGCTGGCCGAGCAGGTGCGCGTGGACCTGCCCGGCGGGCGGCTGGATATCGCCTGGAAAGGACCGGGTCATCCGCTGTATATGACCGGGCCTGCAACTCATGTTTATGACGGGTTCATACATCTATGACTAATGCCGGGGAACAGCAGGCAAGCCTCGTGGAGCTGGATGACGAGGCGGTATGCGACTACCTGCTGAACAATCCTGACTTTTTTATCCGCAACGCCGCCATGGTCGAACAAATGCGCGTTCCGCATCCGGTTCGTGGCACTGTCTCGCTGGTCGAATGGCATATGGCGCGCTCTCGCCATCATATCAATGTGCTGGAAGAGAACATGTCCCAGCTGATGGAGCAGGCGAGTGTCAATGAAGATCTCTTCAACAGCCTGCTGAAGTTACAGCGCAGGCTGAGCGCGGCCGACAGCCTGCAAGATATGTTAACGCGTCTGCATAAGTGGGCGCGGGAAATGGGGCTGGCGGACGCCTGCGTGCGTCTCTTCCCCGATCGCTGGCGCCTTGGCGCGCCGTCCGGTTTTACCCATCTCGCCCTGAGCCGCCAGGCGTTTGAGCCGGTGCGCATTCAGCGCATGGGGGGCGATTATCATTATCTGGGCCAGTTGCACGGCCCCGAGTTGCTGGTTGTCCTGCCGCAGGCCAGAGCCGTCGGTTCGGTGGCGATGTCGCTGATGGGGCGCGAAGAAGATCTCGGCGTGGTAATTTTTAGCAGCCGCGACCCGCATCATTATCATGAAGGGCAAGGCACGCAGCTGCTGGATGAGCTTTCACTGATGCTGCCTGATTTGCTGGAGCGCTGGATTGAACGCGTATGATCGATTCCCCTTTGCAGGAAGCGGTGGACCGCTTTCTGCGCTATCTGAAAGTTGAACGCCAGCTCAGCCCGCACACGCTGTTGAACTATGGCCGCCAGCTCTCCGCCCTGATTCAGCTTGCCGGCGAGATGAAGCTGCAAAGCTGGCAGCAGTGCGATGGCGCTGCCGTGCGCGCCTTCGCCGTACGCAGCCGCCGCGCCGGGCTGCAAGCCTCAAGCCTCGCTTTGCGACTCTCTGCGTTGCGCAGCTTCTTCGACTGGCTGGTAAGCCAGGGAGAACTGCCCGCTAACCCGGCGAAAGGCATTGCCACGCCGAAAGCGCCGCGCCATCTGCCAAAAAATATCGACGTGGATGATGTTAACCGCCTGCTGGATATTGATATCAACGACCCGCTGGCAGTGCGCGATCGCGCCATGCTCGAAGTCATGTACGGCGCCGGGCTGCGTCTTTCCGAGCTGGTGAATATTGATTGCAAACACCTTGATCTGGCCAGCGGCGAAGTCTGGGTCACGGGAAAAGGCAGCAAAGAACGCCGCCTGCCGATGGGGCGCAGCGCCGTCCAGTGGCTGGAGCACTGGCTTAATTTGCGCGAGCTCTTCGGGCCGGATGACGACGCGCTTTTTCTCTCGAAGCCCGGCAAGCGGATTTCAGCCCGCAACGTCCAGAAGCGTTTCGCTGAATGGGGCATCCGCCAGGGGCTTAACAGCCACGTGCACCCCCATAAGCTTCGTCACTCGTTCGCCACCCATATGCTTGAATCCAGCGGCGATTTGCGGGCGGTGCAGGAGCTGCTCGGCCATGCGAACCTTTCCACGACGCAAATCTACACCCACCTCGATTTTCAACATCTGGCCTCGGTCTATGACGCCGCGCATCCACGCGCTAAACGGGGGAAACCGTAATGCATTTTTATCGCCCGCTGGGCCCGATCGCCGCGCTGACGTTCGATCTTGACGATACCCTTTACGACAATCGCCCGGTTATCCGGCGCACCGAGCAGGAGACGCTGGCGTTTATGCAGCGCTACCACCCTAGCCTGAGCGGCTTTACCGTCGCGGATTTTCAGCGGGTGCGCGCCGTACTGCGTGAAAAAGAACCCGACATCTACCACGACGTGACCGAATGGCGCCGACGCGCCGTCGAGCAGGTGATGCTTGAAGCGGGCTTAACGCCGCACGAAGCCGCCGAAGGCGCGCGCGAAGCGATGCTCAATTTCGCCGCCTGGCGCAGCCGCATTGATGTCTCGCAGGAAACGCACGACGCGCTGAAAAAGCTGGCGCAAAAATGGCCGCTGGTGGCGATTACCAACGGCAACGCCGAGCCGCATCTGTTCGGCCTTGGCGACTATTTCCAGTTTGTGCTGCGCGCAGGCCCGCACGGGCGCTCGAAACCCTACAGCGATATGTATCATCTGGCTGCGCAGAAGCTTGGCGTGGCGCCGGGTGAAATTTTGCACGTGGGCGACGACCTCACTACCGATGTCGCCGGCGCGATTCGTTCGGGCGTGCAGGCATGCTGGATAAACCTGCTGGATGGCGACCTGATGCAGATAGAAGACAGCCGTTTGCTGCCGCATCTGGAGATTTCGCAGTTGGCATCCCTGACCTCGCTGATATAATCGTCACAACTCTGTATATAATTCCAGGTCTGTATAGCCTGAACCCTTGAGGTTGCCGGATGTCGGCCGCCGCCAGGATTCAGGCGTACTCCTGCCTCTTCTTACCCGGCGGTGCCAATGGACGTTTCTTACCTGCTCGACAGCCTTAATGATAAACAGCGCGAAGCCGTAGCCGCGCCGCGCAGCAATATGCTGGTGCTGGCGGGGGCGGGCAGCGGCAAAACCCGCGTGCTGGTGCACCGCATCGCCTGGCTGCTGATGGTTGAGAACTGCTCGCCGTATTCCATTATGGCCGTGACCTTTACCAACAAAGCGGCGGCGGAGATGCGCCACCGCATCGGGCAACTGATGGGCACAAGCCAGGGCGGAATGTGGGTCGGCACCTTCCACGGGCTGGCGCACCGTCTGCTGCGCGCGCACCATATGGACGCCGGCCTGCCGCAGGATTTTCAGATCCTCGACAGCGAAGACCAGTTGCGTCTGCTCAAGCGCCTGATTAAGGCGATGAACCTCGATGACAAGCAGTGGCCGCCGCGCCAGGCGATGTGGTACATCAACGGCAAAAAAGATGACGGGCTGCGCCCGCACCATATTCAGAGCTACGGCAACCCGGTTGAGCAGACGTGGCAGAAAATCTATCAGGCTTACCAGGAAGCGTGCGACCGCGCGGGCCTGGTGGATTTCGCCGAACTGCTGCTGCGCGCCCATGAGCTGTGGCTCAACAAACCGCACATCCTTAACCATTATCGTGAGCGTTTTACCAACATCCTGGTGGACGAATTCCAGGATACCAACAGCATTCAGTACGCCTGGATCCGCATGCTGGCGGGCGATACCGGCAAGGTGATGATCGTGGGCGACGACGATCAGTCGATTTACGGCTGGCGCGGCGCGCAGGTCGAGAATATTCAGCGCTTCCTGAACGATTTTCCGGGTGCAGAGACAATACGCCTGGAGCAAAACTATCGCTCCACCAACAATATTTTGAACGCCGCTAACGCCCTGATTGCCAACAATGCCGGTCGTCTTGGCAAAGAGCTGTGGACCGACGGCAGCGATGGCGATCTTATCTCGCTTTACTGCGCCTTTAACGAGCTCGACGAAGCGCGGTTTGTGGTTAACCGCATCAAGGTCTGGCAGGAAAACGGCGGCGCCTTGCAGGATTGCGCCATTCTTTATCGCAGCAACGCCCAGTCGCGCGTGCTGGAAGAGGCGCTATTGCAGGCGAGCATGCCGTACCGCATTTACGGCGGCATGCGGTTCTTTGAACGACAGGAAATCAAAGACGCGCTCTCTTATCTGCGTCTGATGGTGAACCGTAACGATGATGCGGCTTTTGAGCGCGTGGTGAACACGCCGACGCGCGGCATCGGCGACCGTACGCTGGACGTGGTGCGCCAGGCGTCGCGCGACCGCCAGGTTACGCTCTGGCAGGCCAGCCGCGAACTGTTGCAGGAGCGCGCGCTCGCCGGACGCGCCGCCAGCGCTTTGCAGCGTTTCCTGGAGCTTATCGACGCGCTGTCGCACGAAACCGCCGATATGCCGCTGCATGTACAGACCGACCGCGTTATCAAGGACTCCGGCCTCTGGCTGATGTACGAGCAGGAAAAAGGCGAGAAAGGCCAGGCACGTATTGAAAACTTAGAGGAACTGGTAACGGCGACGCGCCAGTTCAGCTATCAGGATGAAGACGAAGATTTAATGCCGTTGCAGGCGTTTCTTTCCCATGCCGCGCTGGAAGCGGGCGAAGGCCAGGCGGATGACTGGCAGGATGCCGTGCAATTGATGACCCTGCACTCCGCCAAAGGGCTGGAGTTTCCGCAGGTCTTTATCGTCGGCATGGAAGAAGGCATGTTTCCAAGCCAGATGGCGCTGGATGAAGGCGGACGTCTGGAAGAGGAGCGCCGCCTTGCCTATGTAGGCGTGACGCGCGCAATGAAAAAGCTCACCTTAACCTATGCCGAAACCCGCCGTCTGTATGGCAAAGAGGCTTATCATCGCCCGTCGCGATTTATCGCCGAATTGCCGGAAAACTGCGTGGAAGAGGTGCGTCTGCGCGCCAGCGTCAGCCGTCCTGTCAGCCATAAACAGCTGGGCACGCCGGTGGCGGAAAACGACTCGGGTTATAAACTCGGCCAGCGGGTGCGCCATCCGAAGTTCGGCGAAGGCACTATTGTTAACCTTGAAGGCAGCGGCGAGCACAGCCGCCTGCAAGTGGCGTTTAACGGTCAGGGCATTAAGTGGCTCGTGGCCGCTTACGCCCGCCTTGAAACGGTCTGAGACGTTCTTATAAGGCGCTGAAGGCGCGGATTATCGCGCCTTCGCCATTTTTTTGTCACACCTTCCCGCCATAATGCGCTCATAACCCCGCCGCTTCGAAATTATCTCGTTGAAAAAGGGCATAATTTCTTAGCGAAACGCAACCAGGACTGCTAAAACTAAAGTGTGGCGGCAGGCATAACAGGCCTGCGGCGGGGAAGTTGACGAGGCGAGAATCAGACGCCAACGCCTGAGTCATTATTACCGCCAATAAGTGAAGTGTTATATCTTAAGTGCGCGTGTTGACGCCTAATTTTCGCTGGCGTAACATGCGCCCACGATTACGCTAAGAGGACATTCGCCTTGGACACACCCAGTAGATGCTGGCTCAAAAACCTGTCAAACAGGCACAACTCCTAAGGCTATCCTCTCACGCTGATGGCCTTAGTGGTTGTCGGCGACCGCATTTTTCCCCGTCGCGCTGAGTCAGACTGTTTAAGGGTCTGAAACCCATATTGTTTCTGTGTGCCAACCGAACTGTCCGAGATTTTTTGTATTGGGAGTCCCGGTCATGCTGAGCGCATTTCAACTGGAAAATAACCGACTGTCTCGCCTTGAAGTGGATGAGGCCGCCCCTCTGACTAATTCTATCTGGGTTGATTTGGTAGAGCCGGAAGAGAGCGAGCGACAGCGCGTGCAAACGGAACTTGGCCAGAGCCTGGCAACGCGTCCAGAGCTGGAGGATATCGAAGCCTCCGCCCGTTTCTTCGAAGACGAAGACGGGCTGCACATTCACTCCTTTTTCTTCTACGAAGATGCGGAAGACCATGGCGGCAACTCCACCGTGGCGTTCACTATTCGTAACGGGCGGCTTTTTACGCTGCGCGAGCGCGAACTGCCGGCGTTTCGCCTTTATCGCATGCGCGCCCGCAACCAGTCGATGATGGACGGCAACGCCTATGAGCTGCTGCTTGATCTGTTCGAAACCAAAATCGAACAGCTGGCGGATGAAATTGAAAATATTTACAGCGATCTTGAAGAGCTGAGCCGCGTCATTATGGAAGGGCAACAGGGCGACGAGTATGACGAAGCGCTCTCCACCCTCGCGGAGCTGGAAGATACCGGCTGGAAAGTGCGCCTGTGCCTGATGGATACCCAGCGCGCGCTCAACTTTCTGGTTCGCAAGGCGCGTCTGCCAGGCGGGCAGCTTGAGCAGGCGCGGGAAATCCTGCGCGATATCGAGTCCCTGTTGCCGCACAACGAATCGCTGTTCCAGAAGGTGAACTTCCTGATGCAGGCGGCGATGGGCTTCATTAACATTGAGCAGAACCGCATTATCAAAATCTTCTCGGTGGTTTCCGTGGTGTTTCTGCCGCCGACGCTGGTGGCCTCCAGCTATGGGATGAACTTTGAGTTTATGCCGGAGCTAAAATGGAGCTTCGGTTATCCCGCGGCGATTATTTTTATGATCCTCGCCGGGCTGGCGCCCTATCTCTACTTCAAGCGCCGCAACTGGCTGTAATGAAAAAAGGAACCTTCGGGTTCCTTTTTTTACGGACTTACAGCGCGTCGACGCCTGCGACAGCCGCTTCCCGCTGCCATTGCAGCATCACTTCATAATCCTCGCGGCTAACCGGGCTGAAGCCCTGGATCAGCGCGGCGGCGCAGGTGGCGCGCAGGCCGGGTTCGCTGACAAGCTGCTGTAGCGCGCTGCGTAACGCTAAAAGCGTATCGGGAGCGGTCCGGCGCGAGGTAATCAGCGGCAGGCCCGGCGCAAGCGGCGTTTCTTCAATCAGCGTTAGCCCGGCCAGCAACGCCGGCTGGTGGCGTTGAAGCAGGGCGAAAGTAACGCAGTCAACCGCCGTAATGTCCGCGCTTTTTTGTTGCAGCGCCAGCAGCGAGGCTTTATGGCCGCCGCTGAATGTTACGTCGCGGAAAAAACGCGACGGCGAGCCAAGCTGCGCAACCATTTTACGTAGCGCGTTATAGCCGGAATGGGAATCGACGGCGTTACAGACTGCGGTTCTTTCCTGAAAATCCGCCAGCGTTTTGCCTTTATCTTCCGCCCGCGCCACTAAAAAACTGCGATAAAACGGCCCCTTGCAGCCGGGAGCGGAATAATGAAAACAGCCTACCGTCTGAACGTCGGGCAACTGCGTAGTAAGAGGATAGCCGCAGGTCTGGCTCAGGAGCAGAGCATCGTCCTGCCAGTGCTCAAACAGATGGGACGGGCGAGTAAACGTTATCTCCTGCGTTATGCCTTGCTCTTTCAGTAACGGGCGCAGCGCCGCCCACAGCGCATCGGTAGCAGGCGGATAAACGTCATACATCGGCAGTGCCACACAGTTACTCATTGTTTACTGAACCCTTTTCAGCCGCAAAAGTAGCGGGATGCGCCGTGACATCCGCCGCAGTAAACAGATAACGGCGCAGCCATTCACGGTAGCCTTGCACCACAAAGCCGTGGTTGCGTTGCTGATACTCTTTTCGCCAGAGCAAATAAACCGTGCGCAGCCCGTACCAGGGCAGACCAGGCAGATCGTGATGTACTGAATGATAGTTCAGATTTAAAAACAGCAGCCGCCAGGGCCATGCGGCCTCGTTGATGACGGAACGGGCCTGCGGCTCTTCAGCGGCGCGGTGTTCCAGAAAAGAGCGGACTTTAGTGATGCCCAGCGCCGGATAACTGACAGCCAGCAGAAACCAGACGACCGAAAAATCACATGCCTTAAGCCAGGCGACGAGCAGGGCGAGGAGAGCGCCGTGGGTCAGCCACATCGCTATCTTGCTTTTCTCCCGCTGGCGAAAAGCCCGCCCGATACCTGCCAGCACGCCGGCAATATCAAGAAGCGGCGCCAGCAACAGCCTGCCTGCAAAAGTATTGCGCAGTGCGATGATTCGCTGTTGCCATCGGGGGAAACGCTGCCAGCGCGCGGCGGAGAAATAGTAAGTTTCCGGGTCTTCATCCGGCAGGGTGAGCGGGTGGTGGCGATGGTGCGCCAGGTGTGAATCCCGATAAAGCCCATAGGGATACCAGACCGCCAGCGGCAGCATGCCAAACAGCTGGTTAAGCCAGGGATAGCGCGTCGGATGCCCATGAATCAGCTCATGCTGCAACGACATATACCAGGCGGTAAAAAAGATAAGCAGCAGGGTGGCGGGCAGCAGGCCGAGGGTTCGCCAGTAAGCCAGCGTCCCGAACCAGCCGCTATAAACGGCGATAATCAGAAGCCAGGTCGGCAGTTCGCTGCGCCACAGCCACGAGCGGGCAAGCTGGCGAATCGCTTCGCGTTGCTGGTCATGCAAATAAACGGCGGTTTTTTCGCTCATGCTCCGGGCTCTGCGCAATCAGAAGATAAAGGCAGAAGATGCGAGAGCGCGTCTGAAATAACAAAGAATTAAAACAGGTTAGCTTTGCAAAAAAACGGTAATAAAGCGCCCGGCTGTTAGCGTAGCCGGGCGCGGAGGATCAGACTTTGCGTGTGCGCCGCTGGGTATAAACCGCATCCATAATAAAGATAGCCAGCGCCAGCCAGATAAAGCCGAAGGTGACCATTTTATCCGGCCCCGGCACTTCGCCGTAGAACAGCACCGCCAGCAGGAACATCAGCGTTGGGCCGATATACTGGAAAAAGCCCAGCGTTGAGAGCCGCAGACGGGTGGCGGCGGCAGTAAAGCAAAGCAGGGGGATGGTAGTCACGATACCCGCGGCCATAAGCAGCAGATTGAGCGTCCAGGGGTTATTGCCCATATGGCTGGTGGCGCTGTCGGCGAAGCCGAAAAGATAGATAGCGGCAACCGGCAGCAGCCACAGTGTTTCCATCAGCATGCCGGTCTGCGCATCGACAGCGATTTTCTTACGCACAAGGCCATAAAAGGCGAAGCTGAAAGCCAGACCGAGCGCGATGACAGGCAGCGAGCCGAACGTCCAGAGCTGCACCAGCACGCCGCACGCCGCCAGCAGTACGGCCAGCCACTGCATGCGGCGAAAACGCTCGCCCAGAAACACCATGCCCAGCAGAATATTCACCAGCGGATTAATAAAATAGCCGAGACTCGCTTCCAGCAGGTGATGGTTATTCACCGACCAGATAAACAATAGCCAGTTGCCGCCTACCAGCACGGCGCTGAGCGCCAGCGCAAACACCTTTTTCGGCGTGCTGAAAAGCTTTTTGACGTTGCTCCACTGACGGCTGACGGAAATCAGCGCCACCATAAAAAAGAAAGACCAGATCACGCGGTGAGTCAGGATTTCATCCGCAGGAACGTAATAGATAAGCTTGAAATAAGCGGGCGCGATGCCCCAGATAAAATAAGCAGCCAGCGCGAAAAGCACACCCTGCCGCGTTTGTTTAGCATCCATCAGAAAAGCTCTTTGCAGTAAAGTGCGCGCAGTTTATCAGTATCGCTCTCAGCCCACCATGTAAGTGGCGGTAGCGCTGGCGATATAAACTTGTTCTTCGTTGTGCAGTTCAACGCGCGCCACAGCGACCTTATTGCCCGCACGCAGCAGGCTGCTGGTCGCGGTGAAGCGCTGGCCGCGTCCGGGGCGCAGGTAATCCACCCGCAGGTCGATAGTGCCCATGCGTGAAAGACGCTGGCGCAACTCTTCTTCGCTAATGGCGTCATGGCGCGTCAGCGTACTGCCCACGCAAACCAGCCCTGCCGCCACGTCCAGCGCCGAGGCGATAACGCCGCCGTGAAGTATGCTCTGTGCCCAGTTGCCGACCATCATCGGCTGGTTATTAAAGGAAAGCTGGGCGAACGCTTTTTCGTAGCGCTCCAGCTCAAGTCCCAGCGCACGGTTAAAAGGCATATGATAAACAAAGATTTCGCCGACAAGCTGAAGTGCAGCCTCAGGCGTCAGCAGTGTGGTGGACATGGCTCGTTCCTCGATCCATCAATAAAAAGTTATTTGAATGTAGATATTATGCTTCGTAATTGTTGCGTTCAACTTTAAGACAGAGGGACTTCCGGTAGAAAAATAAACCGCTAGAATGTCAGCGGCAGAATAATTCATAACGACGATAGTTCAGGAGAGCATGGCCCATGCGCAAGTCTCTGGGTTTGTTGGCGGCAGCCAGTCTGTTGCCCTGCACAGCATTTAGCCAGGAAGCCACAATTAAAGAAGTTCATGATGCCCCCGCCGTGCGCGGCAGCATCATTGCCAATATGCTCCAGGAGCATGACAACCCTTTCACGCTTTACCCTTACGAGAGCAACTATCTGCTCTATACGGTAACGGATGACCTGAATAAAGAAGCTATTCAGTCCTATAACTGGTCTGATAACGCGCGCAAGGATGAGGTGAAATTCCAGATCAGCCTCGCCTTCCCGCTGTGGCGCGGCATTGTGGGCGATAACTCGGTGCTGGGCGCCTCTTATACCCAGCGTTCATGGTGGCAGCTTTCCAACAGCGGCGAATCTTCGCCGTTTCGCGAAACCAACTATGAGCCGCAGTTGTTCCTTGGCTTCGCCACCGATTACTCGCTCGGGGGCTGGACGCTGCGCGATGTGGAGTTTGGCTATAACCATAACTCCAACGGGCGCTCCGACCCGACCTCCGGTAGCTGGAACCGCGCTTATGCTCGTCTGATGGCGCAAAACAGCAACTGGCTGGTGGAAGTGAAGCCCTGGTATGTGCTGGGCAACACCGACGATAACCCGGATATCACCAAATATATGGGCTACTACCAGCTTAAAGTGGGGTATCAGTGGGGCGAGGCCATCTGGAGCGTAAGGGGCCAGTACAACTGGAACACGGGTTATGGCGGCGCTGAGCTGGGCTTCAGCTATCCGGTCACAAAACATGTTCGTTTGTATACCCAGCTTTACAGCGGTTATGGCGAATCGTTAATCGATTACAACTTTAACCAGACTCGGTTTGGCTTTGGGGTTATGCTTAACGATCTGTTCTAAAGCATTGCAGTTTCCGACGCAGGCGCTGAAAATAGCGCCTGTTTTATTTTCAGGTATACGGGGTAAGCGTGGCGCAGGCGGAAGTTATGAATCAGGAATCGCTGGCTCGGCAGGTTTTGCAGGAAACCTTCGGCTACCAGCAGTTTCGCCCGGGCCAGGAAACCATCATCAATACGGTGCTGGAAGGCCGCGATTGTCTGGTGGTCATGCCTACTGGCGGCGGCAAATCGCTGTGCTATCAAATTCCCGCGCTGGTGAAAGAGGGGCTGACGGTCGTCGTCTCGCCGCTTATTTCCCTGATGAAAGATCAGGTCGACCAGCTACTCGCCAACGGCGTGGCGGCGGCTTGCCTTAATTCCACCCAGAGCCGCGACCAGCAGCTTGAGGTGATTGCAGGTTGCCGCACCGGCCAGGTGCGCCTGCTTTATATCGCACCGGAACGGTTGATGATGGACAACTTCATCGACCAGCTAAGCCGCTGGCCGCTCTCCATGATTGCGGTGGATGAAGCGCACTGTATTTCCCAGTGGGGCCACGATTTCCGCCCCGAATACGCGCTGCTCGGCCAGTTGCGCCAGCATTTGCCCCAGGTGCCGTTTATCGCGCTTACGGCGACCGCCGATGACACCACGCGTCTGGATATTGTGCGTTTGCTCGGCCTTCAGGACCCGCTGATCCAAATCAGCAGCTTCGACCGCCCGAATATTCGCTACATGCTGATGGAGAAATTCAAACCGCTCGATCAGCTGATGCGCTATGTGCAGGAGCAACGCGGCAAATCGGGCATTATTTACTGCAACAGCCGGGCGAAGGTAGAAGACACCGCTGCGCGGCTGCAAAGCAAAGGCATCAGCGCAGGCGCGTACCACGCCGGGCTGGAGCCGCAGGTTCGCGCCGAAGTGCAGGAAAAATTTCAGCGCGACGACCTGCAAATCGTGGTGGCGACAGTGGCGTTCGGCATGGGCATCAACAAGCCCAACGTACGCTTTGTGGTGCACTTCGACATTCCACGCAATATTGAATCTTATTATCAGGAAACCGGCCGCGCCGGACGCGACGGCCTGCCTGCCGAAGCGATGCTATTCTATGACCCGGCGGATATGGCCTGGCTGCGCAAATGCCTTGAAGAAAAGCAGCCGGGACAGTTGCAGGATATCGAGCGCCACAAGCTCAACGCCATGGGCGCGTTCGCCGAAGCGCAAACCTGCCGCCGCCTGGTGCTGCTTAACTACTTTGGCGAAGGCCGCCAGCAGCCCTGCGGCAACTGCGATATCTGCCTGGATCCGCCGCGCCGCTACGATGGCCTGCTCGACGCGCAAAAGGCGCTTTCGACCATTGCCCGCGTGAACCAGCGCTTTGGCATGGGGTATGTGGTTGAAGTGCTGCGTGGGGCGAACAATCAGCGCATCCGCGAGCTTGGGCATGACAAACTAAAAGTTTACGGCATCGGGCGCGACCAGAGCCATGAGCACTGGGTCAGCGTGATCCGCCAGCTCATTCATCTTGGCGTGGTAACGCAAAATATCGCGGCCCACTCCGCGCTTCAGCTCACCGAAGCGGCGCGCCCCTTCCTGCGCGGCGAGGCGCCCCTGATGCTGGCGGTGCCGCGCGTCGCGGCGCTTAAACCACGCGTGGCGCAGAAATCTTACGGCGGCAATTATGACCGTAAGCTCTTCGCCAGGCTGCGTAAGCTGCGCAAAGCCATTGCCGACGAAGAAAATATTCCGCCTTACGTGGTCTTCAACGATGCGACGCTAATCGAAATGGCGGAGCAAATGCCGTTAAGCCCGGGCGAAATGCTGGGCATCAACGGCGTGGGCACACGCAAGCTGGAACGCTTTGGCCGTGAATTTATGGCGCTTATCCGCAGCCACGTTGACGGCGACGATGAGTAATCGTCAATAGCCACGCCTGGCCGAACGTGGCAGGATATTTCTTCTGCACTTTTTCTCGCGAGTAACTTCTTATGCTGATGCTTTTTCTGACCGTGGCGCTGGTTCATCTGGTGGCGCTGATGAGCCCCGGCCCCGACTTCTTCTTTGTTTCGCAAACGGCGGTTAGCCGCTCCCGTAAAGAAGCGATGATGGGCGTACTCGGCATTACTTTTGGTGTGATGATCTGGGCGGGCGTGGCGCTGCTTGGCCTGCATTTGATCCTGGAAAAAATGGCCTGGCTGCATACCGCCATTATGGTCGGCGGCGGGCTTTACCTTTGCTGGATGGGCTACCAGATGTTGCGCGGCGCGCTGAAAAAGGGCGCGCCCTCAACCGAAGCGCCCGCGGTGGAGCTGGCGCACGGCGGACGCAGCTTTATCAAAGGCTTACTGACCAATCTGGCGAACCCCAAAGCGATTATTTATTTCGGCAGCGTCTTTTCGCTGTTTGTCGGCGACAACGTCGGTTCGCACGAGCGAATGGGCATTTTTGTCCTGATTGCGCTGGAAACCTTCGCCTGGTTTGCCATCGTGGCGAGCCTCTTCGCACTGCCAGCCATGCGCCGCGGTTACCAGAAACTGGCGAAATGGATCGACGGCATGGCCGGCGCGCTTTTCGCCGGCTTCGGCATCCACCTGATTATCTCCCGCTAATTACGCCTGGCGCGCGGCGGCAAGCAGCGCGCCCACCAGCATAAACAGCGAGCCGAACAGTCGATTAAGGGCCTTCATCTGGCGAGGGCCTTTGATCCACAGCGCAATACGGGTCGCGAGCGTCGCATAGCCAATCATTACCACGATATCCACCACCACGGTGGTTACGCCGAGGATAATGTACTGTACCGCCTGCGGCTGATGCGGGGCGATAAATTGCGGAAACAGCGCCGCGAGAAAAACAATGCTCTTGGGATTGGTAAGGTTTACGAAAACCGCGCGCTTAAACAGGCGGCGACGCGGCTGGCTTTGCGCTACGGCGTTCAAATCAATCGCCCCGGCGGCGCGCCACTGCTGAATGCCAAGCCAGATAAGATAAGCCGCGCCCGCCCATTTCAACACTTCAAAAGCCAGCAGCGAGCGGGAAAAGAGCGCGCCTAAGCCCACGCCCACCAACACAATGTGAATGGCAAGCCCAAGCTGCAAGCCGGTAATGGACGCCGCCGCGCCGCGATAACCGTGGCTGATGGCGGTGCTCATGGTGTTAATTGCCCCGGAGCCTGGCGAGAGGCTTAGGATGAGCGTGGTAAGAAGATAGGTAAACCACCATTCAAAGGTCATGTGAAATTCCCTGGCTGCGCACTTTTATGCCACAATACGCTAATGTAGAGGGTTGTGCTACGAGTCACAAAAGAAGCATTTTTTGGCGTTCGCACAGGGCAGGCAACCGATGCATAAGCATAAAAAAGGATGGTCCAGGCGGGAAAGCGCCTTTGCAGCCTTCACCATGGGGCCGCTTACGGATTTTTGGCAGCAGCGTGAAGAAGACGAATTTTCAGGCGTAGACGACGTGCCGGTGCGCTTCGTGCGGTTTTGCGCTCCTGGCAACGACCGGGTCATCGTCGTCTGCCCGGGACGCATCGAGAGCTACGTAAAGTACGCTGAACTGGCTTACGATCTCTTCCACTGCGGATTCGATGTGCTCATCATCGACCATCGTGGGCAGGGGCGATCCGGCCGGTTGCTGGAAGATACGCACCGCGGGCATGTGGTGAATTTCAGCGATTATGTCGACGATCTTGAGCGGTTCTGGCAACAGGAAGTGGCAAGCGGCCCCTGGCGCAAGCGTTATGTGCTGGCCCACTCTATGGGCGGCGCTATCACCACGCTGTTTTTGCAGCGCCAGCCGCAGGCTTTTGACGCCGTGGCGCTCTGCGCGCCGATGTTCGGCATTACCATTCGCCTGCCGGACTGGATGCTTCGCTCGATTCTGGACTGGGCCGAAGGCTATCCGAATCTGCGCGACGGTTATGCTATCGGCACCGGACGCTGGCGCGCGTTGCCCTTTAGCCTTAACGTGCTAACGCATAGCCCGGCGCGTTATCGCCGCAACTTACGTTTTTATGCTGACGACCCGGATTTGCGGGTCGGCGGGCCAACCTATCACTGGGTGCGGGAAGGCATCCTTGCAGGAGAACAGGTGCTGGCAGGGGCCACTGCCGTCACTACGCCGCTATTGTTACTCCAGGCGGAAGCGGAAAGGGTGGTGGATAACCGCTCTCACGATCGCTTCTGCGAACTTCGCGCTGCGGCGGGCCATCCCTGTTGGGGGGATAAACCTTACGTCATAAAAGGCGCGTACCATGAGATCCTGTTTGAAAAGGACAGCATGCGTGCCGAAGCCCTGACTGCCATCGTTGATTTTTTCGATGCGCATAACTGATTACCGCGGCCAGCCTTCTTGTCGCTTTACCAGAGGTTAAATTCATCTTATGTATCAGGTTGTCGCGTCTGACTTAGACGGCACACTGCTTTCTCCGGACCATACCCTTTCTCCCTACGCCAAAGAGACGCTCAGGCTGCTGACCGCCCGCGGCATCCACTTTGTTTTTGCCACCGGGCGTCATCATGTCGATGTCGGGCAGATCCGCGACGGGCTGGAGATCAAGGCTTATATGATCACCTCTAACGGCGCGCGGGTGCATGACACCGACGGCAACCTGGTGTTCGCCCATAACCTTGAAGCCGATATCGCTACCGATTTGTTTGGGATGATGCATAACAATCCTGACATCATCACCAACGTCTACCGCGACGATGAGTGGTTTATCAACCGACACCGCCCGGATGAGATGAAATATTTCAAAGAGGCGGTGTTTAACTATTCACTGTTCGAACCGGGGTTGCTGGAGCCGCGCGGGGTAAGCAAGGTGTTCTTTACCTGCGACGTGCATGAAAAACTGCTGCCGCTGGAGCAGGCGATCAACGCCCGCTGGGGCGATCGCGTTAACGTCAGCTTCTCCACGTTAACCTGCCTGGAAGTGATGGCGGGCGGCGTGTCGAAAGGCCATGCCCTGGAGGCGGTGTCGAAAGCGATGGGCTACAGCCTTAAAGAGTGCATCGCGTTTGGCGATGGCATGAACGATGCAGAAATGCTCTCTATGGCAGGCAAAGGCTGCATCATGGGCAATGCACACCAGCGCCTGAAAGATCTGCTGCCGGAGCTGGAAGTTATCGGCACCAACGGCGACAACGCCGTGCCGCGTTATTTACGCAAGCTTTTCCTCGAGTAACTCCTCCCGTGACGAGTGGTTTGATAATAACCACTCGTCAACCAAATAGTGCAACTTTTCACCAGCGCCTTCGCTACAATTGCGCTCTCTTTTTTTTCTGAGACGGGTGCAATGGCATTACTGATTATTACCACTATCCTGTGGGCCTTTTCTTTTAGCCTGATTGGCGAATATCTGGCGGGGCAGGTCGACAGCACCTTCTCTGTTCTGATGCGCGTGGGGCTGGCGGCGCTGGTTTTTCTGCCTTTTCTGCGCACCCGCGGCCAGAGCATAAAAACGCTCAGTCTCTATATGCTGGTAGGCGCGCTGCAACTTGGCGTGATGTACCTGTTCAGTTTTCGGGCTTACCTTTACCTCACCGTGTCGGAGTTTTTGCTGTTCACGGTATTCACGCCGCTCTATATCACGCTGATTTATGACGTGCTGAGTAAGCGCCCGCTTCGCTGGGGTTATGCGTTAAGCGCTGGGCTGGCGGTAGCCGGCGCGGCAATTATCCGCTACGACAAAGTGAGCGATCACTTCTGGACCGGGTTGCTGCTGGTTCAGTTGGCGAACATCAGCTTCGCTATCGGCATGGTAGGTTACAAACGGCTGATGGAAACGCGCCCGATGCCGCAGCACAGCGCCTTTTCCTGGTTCTATCTGGGGGCGTTTCTGGTGGCGGTGGTCGCCTGGTTTACGCTCGGCAACCCGCAGAAGCTGCCCACTACTGACCTGCAATGGGGCATCCTCGTGTGGCTGGGCGTGGCGGCTTCAGGGCTGGGATACTTTATGTGGAACTACGGCGCCACCCAGGTAGACGCAGGCACGCTCGGCATTATGAACAACGTTCATGTCCCGGCCGGGCTGCTGGTCAACCTGGCTATCTGGCAGGAGCAGCCCCACTGGCCGAGCTTTATTATTGGGGGAGCGGTGATAATGGCTTCGCTGTGGGTCCATCGGCGTTGGGTCGCTCCGCGCTCTTCACAAACGGCAGATGATCGCAGGCGTGCTGGCGCGCCGAGCGAATAAACGCTTCCGTAACCGGCTGGCGCTGTTCGCCATCGCGCACCGCGGCGTACAGCCGGCTCCATAATCCTTCGCCCAGGGTTTTGGTTACGACCAGACCCTGGCGCTCGAAACTTTCCACCACCCAGTGCGGCAGCGCGGCGATGCCCATGCGCGCCGACACCATCTGAATCAGCAGCAGCGTGTTATCCACGCTCTTAAGCGAAGGGCTTACGCCCGCCGGTTGCAAAAAATGACGCCATACGTCTAAACGGCTGCGCTGCACCGGATAAATCAGCAGCGTTTCGCCAGAAAAATCCTCCGGCGTAATGCGGGTCATGGCGGCAAGCGGGTGATCGGTCGCCAGCACCAGACGCACTTCAAAATCAAACATTGGCGAATAGTGCAGGCCGCTGCGCGGCAGGATATCGGATGTCAGCACGACATCCAGCTCGCCCTGTTGCAGCGCAGGCTGCGGGTCGAACGTCACGCCAGATTTAAAATCCATCTCCACCTGCGGCCACTGGCGGCGAAAATTCTCAAGCGCCGGAGTGAGCCACTGAATACAACTGTGGCATTCAATGGCGATGCGAAGCTTCGTCTGCTGCGGCTCGTTGCAGGCCTGCAACGCCCGGCCAATCTGCGGCAACACTTGTTCGGCCAGCTGTAAAAGAATTTCGCCCTGCGGCGTAAAACGCAGCGGCTGGCTTTTACGCACAAACAGCCGGAAACCGAGCCGCTGTTCAAGATCGCTGAACTGATGAGAAAGAGCGGATTGCGTCTGGTGCAGCGAGGCCGCCGCCGCCGCCAGAGAGCCGCAGTTGCGCAGCGCCTGAAGCGTTCGCAGGTGTTTTATTTCGATCATGAAAGTCCTTCACTTCGCCATGAGGAATTTGCGCTTGAGGAATATACAGTACCTGCGGATTATGGATGTGTAAACATCTGGACGTCCAAACCCGTCATAATTCGTTTTGCAAAAAGGCGGCGACGCAGCGAGTTCCCAGGAGCCTACTCGATAAGTGACTGGGGCAAGCGAGGAAAGCCAACGCATCTGCAAGTCGAATTATGACGAGTTCTCCCCCACGGGAGAGGATCCGAAATACTACGGATTGATTAAGAGATGGACAGATTCATTTTCTGGTATTCGCGCATTGAGCGGATTCATCGTTAAGAGAGGCAGAACATCATGACTATTCATAACCATACCCTCGGATTCCCTCGCGTCGGCCTGCGCCGCGAACTGAAAAAAGCGCAGGAAAGCTACTGGGCGGGCAATTCCACGCGTGAGGAATTACTGGCGGTGGGCCGCGAACTGCGCGCGCGCCACTGGGAACAGCAGAAAGCGGCGGGTGTCGATCTGCTTCCGGTGGGCGACTTTGCCTGGTACGACCATGTTCTGACCACCAGCCTGCTGCTTGGCAACGTGCCGGCTCGTCATCAGAACGCGGATGGCTCGGTCGACATCGATACCCTGTTTCGCATCGGTCGCGGCCGCGCGCCAACCGGCGAGCCGGCGGCGGCGGCTGAAATGACCAAATGGTTTAACACCAACTATCACTACATGGTGCCGGAATTCACCAAAGGCCAGCAGTTTAAGCTCGCCTGGACACAACTGCTTGAGGAAGTAGACGAAGCGCTGGCGCTTGGCCACCACGTTAAGCCTGTTCTGCTGGGGCCGGTTACCTATCTGTGGCTCGGTAAAGTGAAGGGCGAGCAGTTCGACCGCCTTTCGCTTCTTGGCGACATCGTGCCGGTTTATCAACAGGTCCTGGCGGAGCTCGCGAAGCGCGGCATTCAGTGGGTGCAGATTGACGAGCCCGCGCTGGTGCTGGAGCTGCCGCAGGCGTGGCTGGAAGCGTTCAAACCCGCCTATGAGGCGCTTACGGGCCAAACCAAACTGCTGCTCACCACCTATTTTGAAGGCGTGACGGCAAACCTTGAGACCATCGCCGCGTTGCCGGTGCAGGGGCTGCACGTTGACCTGATTCATGGCAAAGATGATGTTAACGAACTGCATCGCCGCCTGCCTGCCGAATGGCTGCTTTCCGCAGGCGTAGTGAATGGCCGCAATGTCTGGCGCGCGGATCTCTCAGGAAAATATGCGCAGCTTAAAGATCTGGCGGGCAAACGCGAACTGTGGGTCGGATCGTCCTGCTCGCTGCTGCACAGCCCTATCGATCTTAGCGTGGAAACCCGTCTCGATGACGAAGTGAAAAGCTGGTTCGCCTTCGCGCTGCAAAAATGTCAGGAACTGGCGCTGCTGCGCGACGCCCTGAACAGCGGCGACACGGCGAAAATTGACCAGTGGAGCGCGCCGATCCAGGCTCGCCGCCATTCCGCTCGCGTTCACAATCCGCAGGTCGGCAAGCGTCTTGCGGCTATCACGGCGGCGGACAGCCAGCGCGCCCATGCATACCCGCTGCGCGCCGAAGCCCAGCGCGCCCGCTTTAAACTGCCGGACTGGCCGACCACGACCATCGGCTCTTTCCCACAAACAACAGAGATCCGCGGCCTGCGCCTGGATTTCAAAAAAGGCAATCTGGACGCGAACCATTACCGTACCGGCATTGCTGAGCATATTAAGCAGGCCATTGCCGAGCAGGAGCGGCTGGGGCTGGATGTGCTGGTGCATGGCGAAGCCGAACGTAACGACATGGTGGAATATTTTGGCGAGCACCTGGATGGCTTTGTCTTTACGCAAAATGGCTGGGTGCAGAGCTACGGCTCCCGCTGCGTGAAGCCGCCGGTGGTTATTGGCGATGTGAGCCGCCCGGAGCCGATCACCGTAGAATGGGCAAAGTATGCCCAGTCGCTGACTGACAAGCCTGTGAAAGGGATGCTGACCGGCCCGGTGACCATCCTCTGCTGGTCTTTCCCGCGCGAGGATGTCTCTCGCGAGACCATCGCTAAGCAGATTGCGCTGGCGCTGCGTGATGAAGTGGCGGATCTGGAAGCGGCTGGCATCGGCATCATTCAGATTGACGAGCCGGCGCTGCGTGAAGGGCTGCCGCTCAAGCGCAGCGACTGGGACGCGTATCTGGCATGGGCAGTGGAAGCTTTCCGCCTGAATGCCGCAGTAGCGAAAGATGAAACCCAGATCCACACCCATATGTGTTACTGCGAGTTCAACGACATCATGGACTCCATTGCCGCGCTGGATGCCGACGTTATCACCATTGAGACTTCGCGTTCGGATATGGAACTACTGGAGTCGTTCGAAGAGTTCGAGTACCCGAATGAAATTGGGCCAGGCGTGTATGACATTCACTCGCCGAACGTGCCGAGCGTGGAATGGATAGAGGCGCTGCTGAAAAAAGCGGCCCAGCGCGTGCCGCAGGAGCGTTTATGGGTTAACCCGGACTGCGGGCTGAAAACCCGCGGCTGGCCGGAAACCCGCGCGGCGCTTGCCAACATGGTGAAAGCGGCGCAGAACCTGCGTCAGGCATAGGTTTTATTTTGCTGGCGAGGCGCTTCGCCGTCTGCCTGAAGTGAAGCCTGAAAAGAAAATCGCCCGGTGTTGCCGGGCGATCTATTTATCCTTTTTTCGCGCCGTAGCGCGTGAACCACTCCAGCATGCGCTGCCAGCCATCTTTTGCCGATTCGGCATGATAGCTCGGCCGGTAATCCGCATTAAAGGCATGTCCCGCTTCGGGATAGACAATGATTTCAGCATTGGCGTTAGCCGCCCGCAGCGCCTGGCGCATGGTTTCCACCGTATCCAGCGGAATGCCGGTATCCTTCGCGCCATACAGTCCAAGCACCGGCGCGTTGAGGTCGGTCGCCACATCCACCGGATGCTTTGGCGAATTCAGCGTCTTATCGCCCAGCAATTTGCCATACCAGGCCACTGCGGCTTTCAGCTGCGGATTATGCGCGGCGTAAAGCCAGCTAATACGTCCGCCCCAGCAAAAGCCGGTGATCAGCAGACGATGCGCATCTCCACCGTTGCGCGCGGCCCAGTTGGCGACGTGATCGAGGTCCGCCAGCACCTGCGCGTCTGGCACTTTCGATACCAGATTGCTTAAGAGCGTGGAAATGTCTTTGTAATCATTCGGGTCGCCCTGGCGGAAATAGAGTTCCGGCGCGACGGCCAGATACCCTTCCAGCGCCAGACGGCGGCAAATATCGCGAATGTGCTCATGTACGCCGAAAATCTCCTGCACCACGATAACCACCGGCAGCGGGCCGTCGGCATGTTTCGGGCGGGCGTGATAAGCGGGCATATTATCGCCCTGTGAAGGAATGGACGTTTCGCCTGCCAGAATGGCATCTTCCGGCGTGTGAACTACCGTTGAAGCAACGGGAGAAACTGACGGGGCAAAACCCGGCTTGTCGTTTGTTGTTGTGTTACTGGTCATGGCATTCTCCGTACCCTTTTTAGCGCATCCGATAACTATAGCCTGCGATGGTGGATTCACCGTTGAACAAAAACGGTTCGGGTGAAAGAGAAAGTTATCATTGCTCGCTGAAAAGTGTGACTATCATCACTAATTAATGGAAAAATCATGCAAGCCATTTATATCAAAGTGAATCCTGTCACGAAAAAGGGCGAGCAGCTTCTGTAAAGTGCCGTTTTACTTCTTCTGACCAACCGACCCACAGAGGAGTCTTTTATGTCCAGGTCTGACGTTTTTCATCTTGGCCTTACCAAAACCGATTTGCAGGGGGCCACGCTTGCTATCGTGCCGGGTGACCCGGAGCGCGTGGAGAAAATCGCTGCGCTGATGGAAAACCCGGTTAAGCTCGCTTCGCACCGTGAATTTACGACCTGGCGCGCCGAGCTGGATGGCAAAGCCGTTGTTGTCTGTTCTACCGGTATCGGCGGCCCGTCTACCTCTATCGCGGTGGAAGAGCTGGCGCAACTGGGTATTCGTACCTTCCTGCGCATCGGCACCACGGGCGCCATTCAGCCTCATATCAATGTCGGCGACGTGCTGGTTACCACGGCCTCTGTTCGTCTGGATGGCGCGAGCCTGCACTTTGCGCCGATGGAATACCCGGCGGTTGCAGATTTCGCATGCACCACCGCGCTGGTAGAAGCGGCGAAATCCGTAGGCGCGACCACCCATGTTGGCGTAACCGCCTCTTCAGACACCTTCTATCCCGGGCAGGAGCGTTACGACACCTTCTCCGGCCGCGTAGTCAGCCGCTTTAAAGGATCTATGGAAGAGTGGCAGGCGATGGGCGTCATGAACTATGAGATGGAGTCCGCCACGCTGCTGACCATGTGTTCAAGCCAGGGGCTTCGCGCCGGCATGGTGGCGGGCGTTATCGTCAACCGCACCCAGCAGGAAATTCCGAACGCGGAAACCATGAAGCAGACCGAGAGCCACGCGGTGAAGATCGTGGTCGAAGCGGCGCGCCGCTTGATTTAATCCCCCTCAGGCCGACATATGTCGGCCTTTTTGCGCGATTTCTCGCAGGAATGGCGCGCCTTACAGAAAAACGCTTCCCGTCTGGACATCTGTACAGCACAATCGCTGCTGGCGTAAGTAGCCGTTCAGGCAGGAGGCGTTGTGGAAAGCTCATATTTTTTGTTGGCGATAATCGCGCTGGCGGGCGTGCTGGTAGGCTGGTTGATAGCAAGCCAGCGGGCGGCGCAACAGAGGGCGGAACTGCTGGCAGAACAGCGCGATATTTACGGCGAACTGAGCGCCACGAAAGCCTCGCTTGAGCAAAGCCAGCACTGGCGCGACGAATGCGAACTCCTCAATAACGAACTGCGCAGCCTGCGGGAGATCAACAGCTCGCTTGAATCTGACCTGCGCGAAGTCACCACCCGTCTTGAATCCACGCAACTGCACGCTGAAGAAAAAATTCGTCAGATGATGAACAGCGAGCAGCGCCTGAGCGAGCAGTTTGAAAACCTCGCCAACCGCATTTTTGAACAGAGCAACCGTCGGGTGGAGGAGCAGAACCGCCAGAGCCTGAACGGGCTGTTGACGCCGCTTCGCGAGCAGCTCGACGGCTTTCGCCGCCAGGTGCAGGAAAGCTTCGGTCAGGAAGCGCGCGAGCGTCATACGCTGGCGCACGAAATCCGCAATCTGCAACAGTTGAACACGCAAATGGCCCAGGAGGCGATAAACCTTACGCGTGCGCTGAAAGGCGACAATAAAGCGCAGGGTAACTGGGGCGAAGTGGTGCTGTCGCGCGTGCTTGAAGCGTCCGGCCTGCGCGAAGGGCATGAATATGAAATGCAGGTCAATATTCAACTCGCCGACCGCAGCCGCATGCAGCCGGACGTGATCGTGCGTCTGCCGCAAGGCAAAGATGTGGTTATCGACGCCAAAATGACGCTGGTGGCTTATGAACGCTACTTTAATGCTGAAGATGATTACACCCGCGACCTGGCGCTTAACGAACATATCGCTTCTGTTCGCAACCATATCCGGCTGCTGGGCCGTAAAGATTACCAGCAGTTGCCGGGGCTACGCTCGCTGGACTACGTGCTGATGTTTATTCCGGTCGAGCCCGCTTTCCTGCTGGCTATCGACCAGCAACCGGAACTTATCAACGAGGCGCTGAAAAATAACATTATGCTGGTCAGCCCAACGACCTTGCTGGTGGCGCTTCGCACGATCTCCAATCTCTGGCGCTATGAACATCAGAGCCGCAACGCCCAGCTCATCGCCGAACGGGCCAGCCGTCTTTATGACAAGATGCGCCTGTTTGTGGATGACATGACGGCCATTGGCCAGTGCCTTGATAAAGCGGGCGACAGCTATCGTCAGGCCATGAAAAAGCTCGCCTCCGGGCGGGGTAATTTGCTGGTCCAGGCGGAAGCTTTCCGTTCGCTCGGCGTGGAAATTAAACGCGAGATTAATCCGGATTTAGCCGAGCAGGCCCGCCAGGAAGAGGAAGCATGGCCGTTGCCGGATGGGCAGAATGCGTCAAAGGACGCTATAAATGACAATAGCTTAACGGCTTACCGCGCCGCGGGCGAAAGCTAAGAGGCCGCTTAGCGGCGGCCTTGAAGCATAGGGCAAACGCGCCCAATCTGTTACACTTCACGAACATTTTCTTGATAAGCAGGCACTGAGATGGTTGAAGATTCACAAGAAACAACGCACTTTGGCTTCCAGACTGTAGCGAAAACGGAAAAAGCCGATAAAGTCGCGCAGGTGTTTCATTCTGTGGCCGCGAAATACGACATCATGAACGACCTGATGTCTTTTGGCATTCATCGTCTGTGGAAGCGCTTTACGATTGACTGTAGCGGCGTGCGTCGCGGGCAGAGCGTGCTGGATCTCGCTGGCGGCACGGGCGACCTGACCGCTAAATTCTCCCGCCTGGTGGGCGAGAGCGGTCGGGTAGTGCTGGCGGACATCAACGACTCGATGCTGAAAATGGGCCGCGAAAAGCTGCGCAATACCGGCGTGGTCGGCAACGTCGAGTATGTCCAAGCGAATGCCGAAGCGCTGCCTTTCCCCGATAACACCTTCGACTGCATCACTATCTCTTTTGGTTTGCGTAACGTAACCGACAAAGAAAAAGCGCTGCGTTCTATGTTCCGCGTACTGAAGCCGGGCGGCCGTCTGCTGGTGCTGGAATTTTCCAAACCCACCATCGAACCGCTTAGCAAAGCTTATGATGCCTACTCTTTTCATGTTCTGCCGCGCGTAGGCGAAATGGTAGCGAACGATGCAGAGAGCTATCGCTACCTGGCAGAGTCTATCCGCATGCATCCCGATCAGGATACGCTCAAGGCGATGATGGAAGATGCAGGCTTTGAAAGTGTGAATTACTACAATATGACCGGCGGCATCGTGGCGCTGCATCGCGGCTACAAGTTCTGACAAAGGAGGTAGCGGATGCCATTCACACCCCTTATTACGGCGGGCATAGAGGGCGTGCTTAATACGTTTCTTTATCGCGAGCAGGCGCTGAAAGGCGCTCGTCAGCGCTTACAGGGAAAGGTATTGCGGGTGGTGCTGAAGGAGTTTTCCGCGCCGCTGGTGCTGTCGTTCAGTGAAAAACAGCTGGACGTTTTGAGCCAGTGGGAAGGCGAGGCGGACTGCTCGGTCATTACCCGGCTGTCGGTGCTGCCTAAGTTGCAGGACAGGCAGCAGCTGACTGTGCTTATTCGCAGCGGCGAACTGGAAGTGCAGGGCGATTTGCAGGTGGTACAAAACTTTGTCGCGCTGCTGGATTTAGCGGAGTTTGACCCGGCAGAGGTGCTTGCGCCCTACACGGGCGATATCGCCGCTGAAGGCATCAGCAAAATAGTGCGCCGTGGCGGTTCCCTGCTTAAAAAAGGGTTTAGCCGCAATCAGCAATACCTGGCGGAGACCCTGACCGAAGAGTGGCGAGTCGCGCCAGGAAGCCTTGAAGTGGCCTGGTTTTCTGAGGAGATCGCGGCAGTTGAGCGCTCCGTTGACGCATTAACCAAACGGCTGGATAAACTGGAGGGCAAATGACGCCAGGTGAAATTCGGCGCCTTTATTTCATCGTTCAGACCTTTCTAAGCTATGGGCTTGACGAGCTCATTCCCCGCATGCGCATTACGCTACCGCTGCGCCTCTGGCGACGCGGCCTGTTCTGGATGCCTAACCGGCATAAAGATAAAGAACTGGGCGCGCGCCTGCGTCTGGCTTTACAGGAGCTGGGTCCGGTCTGGATTAAATTCGGTCAGATGCTGTCGACCCGCCGCGATCTTTTCCCGCCGCAGATAGCCGATCAGCTGGCGCTGTTGCAGGACCGCGTGGCGCCCTTTGACGGCGTGCTGGCGAAGCGGCAAATCGAAAAAGCGATGGGCGGCATTCCTGTTGAAACCTGGTTTGACGATTTCGATATCAACCCGCTGGCCTCCGCCTCGATTGCGCAGGTTCATACCGCACGGCTAAAAGAGACCGGGCAGGAAGTGGTCATTAAGGTGATTCGTCCTGATATCCTGCCGGTCATTCAGGCCGATATGAAGCTTATCTACCGGCTTGCCCGTTGGGTGCCGCGCCTGATGCCGGATGGTCGCCGTCTGCGCCCGCTGGAAGTGGTGCGCGAATATGAAAAAACGCTGATTGACGAACTGGATCTGCTTAGAGAAGCCGCTAACGCAATCCAGCTGCGCCGTAATTTTGAAAACAGCAAAATGCTCTATGTGCCGGAGGTTTACTCCGACTATTGCAGCCAGAACATGTTGGTGATGGAGCGCATTTACGGCATTCCCGTTTCGGATGTGGCGGCGCTGGAGAAAAACGGCACGAACATGAAGCTGCTGGCCGAGCGCGGCGTACGCGTTTTCTTTACCCAGGTCTTTCGCGACAGCTTCTTTCACGGCGATATGCACCCAGGCAACATTTTTGTCAGCTATGAGCATCCGGAGGATCCGCAGTATATCGGTATCGACTGCGGTATTGTCGGCTCGCTTAACAAAGAAGATAAACGCTATCTGGCGGAAAACTTTATCGCGTTCTTTAACCGTGATTATCGCAAAGTGGCGGAGCTGCACGTCGATTCCGGCTGGGTACCGCCTGATACCAACGTTGAAGAGTTTGAGTTCGCGATCCGTACCGTGTGCGAGCCTATTTTTGAAAAACCGCTGGCGGAAATCTCGTTTGGGCATGTGTTGCTGAACCTCTTTAACACAGCGCGTCGCTTTAATATGGAAGTGCAGCCGCAGCTGGTGCTGCTGCAAAAAACGCTGCTTTATATTGAAGGCGTAGGGCGTCAGCTCTATCCGCAACTCGATTTATGGAAAACGGCGAAACCTTTTCTGGAAACCTGGATCAAAGATCAAGTGGGCTTCCCGGCGCTGGTGCGCGCAGTGAAAGAAAAATCGCCCTACTGGGTGGAAAAACTGCCGGATCTGCCGGAACTGGTTTACAACAGTTTGCGTCAGGGCAAACAACTGCAACAAAGCGTTGATAAGATTGCCAATGAGTTGCACGCTCACCGCGTCCGGCAGGGGCAGTCTCGTTACCTGTTTGGCGTCGGCGCCACGCTCTTTTTGAGCGGCACGCTGCTGCTTATTAACCGGCCCGACTGGGAGATGACGCCCGCCTGGCTGATTGCAGGGGGGCTGGTCGTCTGGCTTATCGGCTGGCGGCGGTCGAGCTGAATTTATCGTCATGGAATGGCCGCGTGATTTATAATGCGGCCTGATACTTCTTCATTAGTAGCTGAGGTTTTTATGGGTGGCATCAGTATCTGGCAATTGTTAATCATTGCCGTTCTCGTCGTTTTGCTTTTCGGCACCAAAAAATTGCGTTCTCTGGGATCTGACCTTGGCGAGTCTATCAAGGGCTTTAAAAAGTCGATGAGCGATGATGATAAAAAAGAGACGCCGCATCAGCAGGATGCTGATTTCACCGCGAAATCTATCACTGATAAGCCTGACGAAACCAAACCCGACGAGGCGAAACGTCACGACAAAGAGCAGGTGTAATTCGTGTTTGATATTGGATTTAGCGAACTGCTGCTTGTCTTTGTCATCGGCCTCATTGTACTGGGGCCGCAACGTTTGCCTGTGGCGGTGAAAACGGTAGTAGGCTGGATTCGGGCGCTGCGCTCACTGGCCACAACCGTACAAAACGAACTTTCTCAGGAGCTGAAAATTCAGGAATTGCAGGACAGCCTGAAGAAAGTGGAAAAAGCGAGCCTGAATAACCTGACGCCCGAACTCAAGGAGTCGATGGATGAATTGCGCCAGGCAGCGGAATCCATGAAGCGTTCCTACACGGCGAACGACCCGGAAAAAGCCAGTGACGAGGCGCACACCATTCATAATCCGCTGGTGAAAGGTAACGAGGCGAGCCATGAAGGCGTGACGCCAGGCACGGCGGAACATCAGGCTGAAGCGCCGGCGCAGAAGCCTGCGGCGACGGAAACGCCCGTGCCGCCCGCAACCGCGCAGGCGCAAAGCGATAAGCCTGTCGCCATCGCGAAGCCTGCCGCTGAGACGCCTGTGGCAAAACCGCAGCCTGCGGCAACAGCGCAAAAAGCTGAGCCTGCCGCCTCCCATAACCCGGAACCGGCTTCCCCAACAAGTGATAAACCCTGAACATGGCTGTTGAAGATACCCAACCCCTAATCAGTCATCTGATTGAACTGCGCAAGCGGCTGCTGAACTGCATCCTTGCGGTGCTGGTTATATTTCTGGCGCTGGTCTACTTCGCCAACGATATTTACCAGCTGGTCGCCGCGCCGCTTATTTCTCAGATGCCGCTTGGCGCCACCATGATCGCCACCGATGTGGCTTCGCCGTTTTTTACCCCTATCAAGCTGACCATTATGGTGTCGGTCATCTTGTCGGCGCCCGTTATCCTCTACCAGGTATGGGCTTTTATCGCCCCCGCGTTGTACAAGCATGAGCGCCGCCTGGTGGTGCCGCTGCTGGTATCCAGCACGCTGCTTTTTTATATCGGGATGGCGTTCGCCTATTTTGTGGTGTTCCCGCTGGCATTTGGTTTTTTAACCAAAACGGCGCCCGCTGGCGTGGTCGTCTCCACGGATATCACAAGCTACCTTGATTTCGTCATGGCGCTGTTTATGGCGTTTGGCGTGTCGTTCGAGGTGCCCGTCGCCATTGTGCTGCTGTGCTGGCTTGGCGTAACCACGCCGGAAGATCTCAAGGCGAAGCGCCCGTATGTGCTGGTCGGGGCGTTTGTCGTCGGCATGCTGCTTACGCCGCCCGATGTCTTTTCGCAAACGCTGCTGGCTATCCCCATGTATTGTCTGTTTGAGGTAGGGGTCTTCTTCGCCAGGTTCTACGTCGGCAAGCGTCGGCCGGAAAACCCGGAAGAAGAGTCGCAAGAGTAATTCACTACCGCCCGTCAGGGCGGTTTTTATATGGAAAGTGCTATGTTTGATATTGGCCTGAATATCACCAGCTCGCAGTTTGAGAAAGATCGTGATGCGGTGATTGCTCGCGCTCATGCAGGAGGGGTGAACGGTCTGCTTTTTACCGGCACGAACCTGCATGAAAGCACGCAGGCGCAACAGCTAGCGAAACAATACGACAGATGCTGGTCCACCGCCGGGGTTCACCCCCACGACAGCAGCCAGTGGGACGAAGCGTCGGCGCAGCGCCTGCGAGAGCTGGCTTCCTTGCCGGAGGTAGTGGCGATTGGCGAGTGCGGCCTCGACTTTAACCGCAATTTTTCTACGCCTGAAGAGCAGGAGCGCGCCTTCAGCGCCCAACTGGCGATAGCGGCTGAACTCGGCATGCCGGTTTTTATGCACTGCCGCGAGGCGCATGAGCGCTTCCTCGCTTTGCTGGATCCGTGGCTCGATAAGCTACCCGGCGCTGTGCTGCACTGCTTCACGGGTACCGAAGATGAAGCGAAAGCGTGTCTGGCGCGCGGGCTTTATCTGGGCATTACCGGTTGGGTATGTGATGAACGCCGCGGGCTGGCGTTGCGAGAGCTATTGCCGGTTATTCCTGCCGATAAATTATTACTGGAAACCGACGCGCCCTATCTGCTGCCGCGCGACCTTACGCCTAAACCTGCTTCACGCCGTAACGAACCTTGTTTCCTGCCGCATATTCTTGAGCGTGTCGCCGCCTGGCGTGGCGAAGACGCGCGCTGGCTGGAGCAGGTTACCGATGAAAACGTCGCGCGCCTGTTTTTTTCGCGCGCTGCTGCGCAGTAAAGAGAGCCGCAGCCGTACAGAAGTGCACACAGATGCCGGGCTAGCCGCTTCTTTGCAGTGATATTCTTTGCGTCGGCATTGGCCCGACATTGTGAAGGAAGAAATCATGCAAAAGAAAATTATGGGAATAGCTATTTTATGTATGGCGCTGGTCGGTCAGGCGCACGCTATCGACAAAACCGCGACTGGCGCCGTTCTGGGCGCCACGGCGGGCGCGATTGCCGGCAAGAGTGTTAAAAGCACCGTTGGCGGCGCCGTGGTGGGCGCTGGCGCTGGCGCAATGCTAAAAAAAGGCGATAAGGGCAAAGCGGCGCGTAAGGGTGGCGCGGTTGGGGCGGTTGTCGGTGCGGGCGTTGCGGCGGCGACAGGCAAAAGCGTGCTAAAAGGGGCTGCCGTAGGTGCAGGCGCGGGCGGCGTAGTCGGTGAAGCCGCCCACTGATTCAGCAGATCGGCCTGCGCATGCAGGCCGATGTGGGTTAAACCTTACGAAAATCGGTATTTTTCACGCTCTGGCGAACCTGCTTATTCAGCAGATTAAGCAGCAACATTGAACGCGTCTCGCCGTCAGGCTCGGTAAAAATCGCCTCCAGGCCCTCGAACGCCCCTTCCGTAATGACGACTTTATCGCCTTCATAAGGCGTTGTCGGGTCAATAACGTCTTCGGGCTGGCAATTCTGCAACTGTTCAATGACCGTCATCGGCACCATGGCCGGCTGCGAGCCAAAGCGGACAAAATGACTAACGCCGCGGGTTGCGCTAATGGTGGTGGTATGAATCTCTTCCGGATCGAATTCTACAAACATGTAATTGGGAAAGAGAGGCTCACTGACCGCAGCACGTTTTCCCCGCACGATTTTCTCAAGCGTAATCATAGGCGTCAGGCAATTGACCTGCTGGCGCTCAAGATGCTCTTGCGCACGCTGAAGCTGCCCACGTTTGCAGTACAGTAGATACCAGGATCGCATAATAACTCTTCTTATTATTGCCTTGTTGCCGGACCGGCAAGCATAACAAAACCACCCAGGGATCGCTAAGGTCCATTATAACGGAAGCCATAATGGCATGCGGCCCGGATTCACGTTAATTTAACAAAACTACGGCGTGAGCGCCGTGAAGGCCGTATAATGGAGAGCTTAATCCGAGGGCATGATTAACTGCATGAAATATCACGATCTACGCGACTTTCTTGCGCTGCTGGAGCAGCAGGGCGAACTCAAACGCATTTCGCTTCCCGTCGATCCCCACCTGGAGATGACCGAAATTGCCGACCGCACGCTGCGGGCTGGCGGCCCCGCTTTGCTGTTCGAAAATCCAAAGGGTTACAGCATGCCGGTACTGTGCAATCTTTTCGGTACGCCGAAACGCGTGGCGATGGGAATGGGACAAGAAGATGTCTCCGCCCTGCGTGAAGTGGGCAAGCTGCTCGCATTCCTGAAAGAGCCGGAGCCGCCGCGCGGATTTCGCGATCTGTTCGATAAGCTGCCGCAGTTCAAACAGGTGCTTAATATGCCGACGAAACGGCTGCGCGGCGCGCCTTGTCAGCAGAAAGTCATTCAGGGGGAAGAGGTTGACCTCGGCCGCATTCCCATTATGCAGTGCTGGCCGGAAGATGCCGCGCCGTTGATCACCTGGGGACTGACGGTCACCCGTGGGCCGCATAAAGAACGACAAAATCTTGGTATTTATCGCCAGCAGCTGATTGGTAAAAACAAGCTTATTATGCGCTGGCTTTCGCATCGCGGCGGCGCGCTTGATTTTCAGGAGTGGCAGGCGGCGCGCCCGGGCGAACGGTTCCCGGTTTCTGTTGCGCTTGGCGCTGATCCGGCCACCATTCTTGGCGCGGTCACGCCGGTGCCGGATACCCTTTCTGAATACGCTTTCGCGGGGCTGCTGCGCGGCACCAAAACGGAAGTGGTGAAATGCATTTCTAACGATCTGGAAGTACCCGCCAGCGCGGAAATCGTGCTGGAAGGCTATATTGAAGCGGGTGAAATGGCGCCGGAAGGCCCTTATGGCGACCATACCGGCTATTACAATGAAATAGACAACTTTCCGGTCTTTACCGTCACGCACATTACGCAGCGCGAAGACGCGATTTATCACTCCACTTACACGGGACGTCCGCCGGACGAGCCAGCAGTCCTGGGCGTGGCGTTGAATGAAGTATTTGTGCCGATCCTGCAAAAGCAGTTTCCGGAAATTGTCGATTTTTATCTGCCGCCGGAAGGGTGCTCTTATCGCCTGGCGGTCGTAACCATTAAGAAGCAGTACGCCGGGCATGCTAAACGCGTCATGATGGGCGTCTGGTCTTTCCTGCGCCAGTTTATGTACACCAAGTTCGTTATCGTCTGCGACGACGATGTTAACGCGCGTGACTGGAACGATGTGATTTGGGCTATCACTACGCGTATGGATCCGGCGCGTGATACGGTAATGGTGGAAAACACGCCTATCGATTATCTGGACTTCGCCTCGCCGGTTTCCGGTCTTGGTTCGAAAATGGGACTGGACGCTACAAACAAATGGCCCGGCGAAACGCAGCGCGAATGGGGCCGTCCCATTAAAAAAGATCCTGCGGTCACAGCGCGCGTAGATGCTATCTGGAATGAACTGGCCATTTTCAATGACGGTAAAAGCGCCTGACGCGCTGCCGTTGCGGTTTTGCATTATTGACCCGACAGAGGGAACGCATGACAACCTTAAGCTGTAAAGTGACCTCGGTAGAAGCCATCACAGATACCGTGTATCGCGTCCGTTTAGTGCCTGAAGCGCCGTTTTCTTTTCGCGCGGGCCAGTATCTGATGGTGGTGATGGACGAACGGGATAAGCGTCCTTTCTCCATGGCCTCTACGCCAGATGAGCAAGCTTTTATCGAGCTGCACATTGGCGCTTCGGAACTGAATCTCTACGCGATGGCGGTGATGGATCGCATTCTGAAAGAGCGTGAGATTATGGTGGACATGCCCCACGGCGAAGCCTGGCTGCGCGATGAAGAGGAGCGACCGCTTATTCTCATTGCTGGCGGCACCGGTTTTTCTTATGTGCGCTCTATTCTGCTGACTGCGCTTGCGCGCAACCCGAACCGCGATATCACCATTTACTGGGGCGGGCGTGAAGAGAAACATCTTTATGATTTGCCGGAACTGGAAGCGCTTTCGGTTAATCACCCTAACCTTCGCGTGGAGCCGGTAGTGGAGCAGCCCGAAGGGGAATGGCGTGGGCGCAGCGGTACCGTGCTGACGGCGGTTTTACAGGATTTCGGTACGCTGGCGGAACACGATATTTATATTGCCGGCCGCTTTGAAATGGCGAAAATCGCGCGTGACCTGTTCTGCAACGAACGCAACGCCCGGGAAGATCGCCTGTTTGGCGACGCGTTCGCGTTTATTTGATGATTTTCCCTCTCCCGGCCAGGGGAGGGGGAGCCGCAAATGAAACTGCCTGTTTAACGGATAAACGTAAACAACGGTTTATCGTCTTCCAGCAGGCATAACAGCATGACGCTCGGTTTCGTTGAGCTTCTCAGGGTTGCCGTGAGCTGCGTGGCGATATGCTGGCGTCCAATATCGCGATCGTACCGCTCGACCTGAACGCTATCAGGCACGACTTTTATCGCATTGAATGCTGCCAGCGCTTCCGGGTTCTCTTTTAACTCCTTTTTGGCCTCATCCAGACACCGTTGCACCAGCGTCAGCTCGCCAGAAGCGGTTTGCGCCAGCGCGGGAAAAACCAGAAGGCAGGAAAGTAAGGGAAGAAGAGAGCGTTTTTTCACGGTAAGTACCTTTGTCAGTAGCCACGCCGTCCTGGCGAAAAAAGCAGCATAACAAAAGCAGTATAAAAGAAAAAACCCGCCCCTGACAGGCGGGAAGAACGGCAACTAAACTCAGAAAAAGACTCAGACTCGCTCAAATACCGTCGCAATACCCTGACCCAGGCCGATACACATGGTGGCGAGGCCAAAATGGGCGTCGCGCCGTTCCATCAGGTTAACCAGCGTTGTGCTGATGCGCGCGCCAGAGCAGCCGAGCGGATGGCCAAGGGCAATGGCGCCGCCGTTGAGGTTTATCTTCTCGTCGATCTGCTCCATTAAACCCAGATCTTTAATACAGGGCAGGATCTGCGCGGCGAACGCTTCGTTCATTTCAAAAAGATCGATATCGCTGGCGGATAGCCCCGCTTTCTTCAGCGCAAGCTTTGAAGCCGGTACCGGACCATAGCCCATAATCGAAGGATCGCAGCCCACTACCGCCATGGAGCGAATGCGCGCTCGCGGCGTCAGGCCCAGTTCACGGGCACGGGATTCGCTCATGACCAGCATCGCGGCGGCGCCATCCGAGAGCGCGGAAGAAGTCCCCGCCGTCACCGTGCCGTTTACCGGGTCGAAAGCGGGCTTCAGCGCCGCCAGACCTTCCACGTTAGTTTCAGGACGGATCACTTCGTCGTAGTCATAGCGTTTCAGCACGCCATCGGCATCGTGCCCGCTGGTAGGGATGATTTCATTTTTAAAATGTCCCGCCTGGGTTGCGGCCCAGGCGCGCTGGTGCGAGCGCGCGGCGAACGCGTCCTGCATTTCGCGGCTGATGCCATGCATGCGCGAGAGCATTTCCGCTGTCAGGCCCATCATGCCCGCCGCCTTCGCCACGTTACGGCTTAAGCCTGGATGAAAATCAACGCCGTGGCTCATCGGCACATGGCCCATGTGCTCTACGCCGCCCACAAGACAAACCTCGGCATCGCCGGTCATTATCATACGGGCTGCGTCATGCAGCGCTTGCATGGAAGAGCCGCACAGCCGGTTCACCGTAACGGCGGGCACCGAATGCGGAATTTCCGCCAGCAGCGCCGCGTTGCGGGCGATGTTAAAACCTTGCTCCAGCGTCTGCTGCACGCAGCCCCAGTAGATATCGTTAATGGCCTCGGCTTCCAACTGCGGGTTGCGCGAGAGCAGGCTACGCATCAGGTGCGCGGAGAGATCTTCTGCCCGAACGTCGCGAAAGGCCCCGCCTTTAGAACGACCCATCGGGGTGCGAATAGCATCAACAATGACAACCTTTTCCATATTTCGCTCCTTAAGCCGTTTTCAGTTCGCCAGCCGCCTGGGCAGGTTCAACCTGGGGATAGTAAGGCTCATCGTGACGCGCCTTTTCACGCAGCCCGGCCGGAACATCGTAAAGCGGCCCCAGCGCCTGATAGCGTTGCGCCATATCCAGGTATTGCGCGCTGCCCTGTGTGTCGAGCCAGCGGAATGCGCCGCCGTGGAACGGAGGGAAGCCCAACCCGTAGACCAGCGCCATATCCGCTTCGGCAGGGCTTGCGATAACGCGTTCTTCAAGGCAACGCACCACTTCGTTAACCATCGGGATCATCATCCGGGCGATGATTTCTTCGTCGCTGAAATCACGCTTCGGCTGGCTCACTTCGGCGAGCAGGCTGTCTACGGCTTCATCCTGCTCTTTACGCGGTTTGCCCTTGCTGTCTTCTTTATAGCTATAGAAGCCTTTGCCGTTTTTCTGGCCGTAACGTCCGGCGTCAAACAGCGCGTCGATGGCGTCGCGATACGCTTTTTGCATACGCTGCGGGAAACCCGCGGCCATTACGGCCTGCGCATGGTGCGCGGTATCAATGCCGACGACATCCAGCAGATAAGCCGGACCCATCGGCCAGCCAAATTTTTTCTCCATCACTTTGTCTATCTGGCGGAAATCGGCGCCGTCGCGCAGCAGTTGGCTGAATCCGGCAAAGTAAGGGAACAGAACGCGGTTGACGAAAAAGCCGGGACAGTCGTTCACAACAATCGGGGTTTTACCCATTTTGCTGGCCCACGCCACGACCTTTGCGATGGTTTCATCAGACGTTTTTTCGCCGCGGATCACTTCCACCAGCGGCATACGGTGCACCGGGTTAAAAAAGTGCATGCCGCAGAAGTTTTCCGGGCGCTTAAGTGCGCTTGCCAGTTCAGTGATAGGGATGGTCGAGGTATTCGACGCCAGCACGGTATCGGGGCGTACTTTCTCTTCGGTTTCCGCCAGCACCGCTTTTTTGACCTTCGGGTTTTCTACCACCGCTTCCACTACTACATCGACGCGGTCGAAACCGGCGTAATCCAGCGTTGGGTGAATGGTGGCGATGACGCTTGCCAGCTTCAGCCCGTCAATTTTGCCGCGCTCCAGCTGTTTGTTAAGCAGTTTGCTGGCTTCATTGATACCGAGCGCTAACGATTTTTCGTTAATATCCTTCATGATTGCGGGCACGCCTTTCCAGGCAGACTGATAAGCGATGCCGCCCCCCATGATGCCTGCGCCCAGTACGGCGGCTTGCTTCGGCGTTTCCACTGAGCTGGTCAGCTTTTTCGCCAACCCTTTAACGTATTGATCGTTCAGGAAGATGCCAACCAGCGCCCGTGCCTCGTTCGAATGCGCAAGCGGCACAAAGCTCTTGTTTTCCAGCGCCAGCGCGCTGTCTCGTTCCAAACCTGCCGCTGCTTCGATAGTTTTTACGGCGGTCAGTGGGGCAGGGTAATGCTTGCCGGCGGTCTGCATGACCACGCCTTTCGCAATAGTAAAGCTCATGGCGGCTTCAATCTTGCTAAGCTTCAGCGGCGCAAGCTTTGGCGCACGTTTCACTTTCCAGTCGAGATCGCCGTTGATAGCCTGGCGAAGCACGCTGAGCGCGCCGTCATACAATTTTTCTGGTTTCACTACCGCATCCACCAGCCCGAGCTTCAGCGCTTCCTGCGCGCTGACATCTTTTCCGGCGGCGATAATTTCGAGCGCGCTGTCGGCTCCCAGCAGACGCGGCAGGCGTACTGAGCCGCCAAACCCTGGCATGATGCCAAGCTTCGTTTCCGGCAACCCGATACGCAGGTCCGGCGTGGCGATACGGTAGTCTGTCGCCAGTACGCATTCACAGCCGCCGCCCAGGGCGTAGCCGTTGATGGCGGAAAGGGTAGGAACAGGCAGATCTTCAAGACGGTTAAATATACGGTTGGCGAAATGCAGCCAGTCGCTTAACTGCTCCTCGGGCACAAGGAACAGGGAAAGAAATTCGTGAATGTCCGCGCCGACGATAAACGCCGCTTTTTCTGAGCGCAGCAGCAGGCCTTTGAGGTCAGATTGCTTTTCCAGCACGTCCAGCGCGTGCCCAAGGCTCGCAACGGTCGCTGTGTCGAGCTTGTTAACCGAGCCTGGGGCATCAAACACCAGTTCGGCGATGCCATCTTCCAGCCAGTTGAGGTACAGGGTGTCGCCTTTGTAAAGCATGTCAGTCTCCTGAATCCAGCAAGGTGATCTGGTCGTACCAGATGAAGCGGAGTGTGGAGTTGATGTTAATGAAATGCAAATTTCTCTTTAAATATTTGCAAACGCGATCACGGATGGGGGAAAACCGTCTGTGGGAATAAGTTGTGCTAAGATGCCTGGGTTCAGGACTATTAAATGAAGGGTAAATTATGGATTCGCTGGCCGCTCTTTATAAAAATCATCTGGCTACGTTACAGGAACGTACCCGTAATGTGCTGTCGCGCTTTAACCTTGATGCGCTGCTTATTCACTCAGGCGAGCTGTTTAATGTCTTCCTTGATGACCATCCTTATCCGTTCAAAGTGAACCCCCAGTTCAAAGCCTGGCTGCCAGTGACTCAGGTGCCAAACTGCTGGTTGCTGGTGGATGGCGTTAATAAGCCGAAACTGTGGTTCTATCTGCCGGTCGATTACTGGCACAACGTGGAGCCGTTGCCGGAGTCGTTCTGGACCGAGGAGATTGACATCGTCGCGTTGCCGAAAGCGGATGGCATCGGCAGTCAGCTTCCCGCTGCGCGCGGCAACATTGCTTACATAGGTCCGGTGCCGGAGCGCGCCATTCAGCTGGATATTGCCACTGATAAGATCAACCCGAAAGGGGTTATCGACTATCTGCATTACTATCGTGCCTATAAAACGGATTATGAACTGGCCTGCATGCGTGAAGCGCAGAAAACGGCGGTAACCGGCCATCGCGCGGCGCACGAAGCTTTCCTTTCCGGAATGAGCGAATTTGACATTAACCTCGCTTATCTGACCGCTACCGGCCATCGTGATATCGACGTGCCTTACGGCAATATCGTGGCGCTTAATGAACATGCCGCCGTACTGCATTACACGAAGCTTGACCAGCAGGCGCCTGCTGAAATGCGTAGTTTCCTGCTGGACGCCGGGGCTGAATATAACGGCTATGCGGCAGATCTTACCCGTACCTGGGCGACCAGCAGCGATAATGATTTCGCACAGCTGATTAAAGATGTGAACGAAGAGCAGCTGGCGCTGATCGGCACCATGAAAGCGGGCGTAAGCTACATCGACTACCATGTGCAGTTCCATCAGCGCATTGCAAAACTGCTGCGTCGCCATCAGCTTGTGAACGACATTAGCGAAGAAGCCATGGTGGAAACCAATATTACCGGGCCGTTTATGCCGCACGGCATCGGGCATCCGCTTGGCCTGCAAGTACACGACGTTGCCGGGTTTATGCAGGATGATACGGGCACGCATCTTCCGGCCCCGGAGAAATACCCTTATCTGCGTTGCACCCGCGTGCTGCAACCGCGCATGGTGCTGACTATCGAGCCGGGTATCTATTTTATCGAGTCGCTGCTGGCGCCGTGGCGTGAAGGTCAGTACAGCAAGCACTTTAACTGGCAGAAAATTGAAGCGCTTAAGCCGTTCGGCGGGATCCGCATTGAGGATAACGTTGTAATTCACGAGAACGGCACGGAAAACATGACGCGGGATCTTAAACTCGCCTGATGGAAAGCTGGCTTATCCCGGCGCAGCCGGTCACCGTGACGGAAGAGATAAAAAAAAGCCGCTTTATTACGCTGCTCGCCCATACCGACGGCGTGGAAGCGGCGAAAGCTTTTGTCAGCCTGGTGAAAGCGGAGCATCCCGATGCCCGCCATCACTGCCAGGCATGGGTGGCGGGCGCGCCGGATGATTCGCAACAGCTGGGCTTTTCTGATGACGGCGAACCGGCAGGAACGGCAGGTAAACCAATGCTCGCTCAACTGCTGGGCAGCGGAGTGGGCGAAATTACGGCTGTTGTGGTGCGCTACTACGGCGGTATCAAGCTCGGTACAGGCGGTCTGGTAAAAGCGTATGGCGGCGGTGTGCAGCTGGCGCTTAACCAGCTCGTCACATTCCGCAAAGTGCCGTTAACTGAATATACTTTGCTGTGTGATTATGCGCAGCTTGCGGGTATCGAAGCACTGCTTAAACAACATGAGGGGCGGATATCGCACAGCGATTACCAGGCGAACGTGGCGCTGCGCATTGCGCTGCCTCATACCCAGGTTGCCGCGTTTTCTCTGAAGCTTGCAGATTTTAGTCGCGGCGCATTGCATTTGTTACCGGTTGAATAATAATCCCCCCTCGTTTTTTTGATCCTTAAGGAAGCGGCAGATGCATTTTCGCGCCATAACCCGAATCGTTGGACTACTGGTTATTCTCTTTTCCGGAACCATGATTATTCCCGGACTGGTGGCCCTTATTTACCGGGACGGCGCGGGTCGGGCCTTTACGCAGACCTTTTTTGTCGCGCTGGCGATAGGCGCGGCGCTCTGGTGGCCAAACCGCCGCGAGAAAAAAGAGCTGAAATCCCGAGAAGGGTTTCTTATTGTCGTGCTCTTCTGGACCGTGCTGGGCAGCGTGGGTGCGCTGCCCTTTATCTTTTCTGAAAGACCGAACCTTACGGTCACGGACGCCTTTTTTGAATCTTTCTCAGGGTTAACAACCACGGGCGCGACAACGCTTGTAGGGCTGGACTCTTTACCGCACGCTATTTTGTTCTATCGCCAGATGCTGCAATGGTTCGGCGGTATGGGGATAATCGTACTGGCGGTGGCGATACTGCCGATTCTTGGCGTTGGGGGCATGCAGCTTTACCGCGCCGAAATGCCGGGGCCGCTGAAAGATAATAAGATGCGGCCGCGTATTGCTGAAACCGCGAAAACGCTGTGGCTGATTTATGTCTTGCTGACAGTCGCCTGCGCGCTGGCGCTCTGGTTCGCCGGAATGTCCGCCTTCGACGCTATCGGTCACAGTTTTGCGACCATTGCCATCGGCGGTTTTTCCACCCACGATGCAAGCGTAGGCTACTTCAATAGCCCCACCATCAACACGATTATCGCTATCTTTTTGCTTATCTCGGGCTGTAACTATGGCCTGCATTTTTCCCTGCTGAGCGGGCGCAACCTGAAGGTGTACTGGCGGGATCCTGAGTTTCGCATGTTCATCGGCGTACAGGTGACGCTGGTCGCGGTCTGTACATTAGTGCTGTGGTTCCATGATGTGTATAACTCCGCCATGATGACTCTCAATCAGGCGTTTTTTCAGGTGGTCTCTATGGCGACCACGGCAGGCTTTACCACAGACAGCATTGCGCGCTGGCCGCTTTTCCTGCCTGTTCTACTCTTATGCTCTGCTTTTATCGGTGGCTGCGCCGGCTCGACGGGCGGTGGGCTTAAGGTAATCCGTATTCTGCTGCTCTTTAAGCAAGGGAACCGTGAACTGAAACGTCTCGTCCATCCTAATGCGGTTTACACTATCAAGCTTGGCAATCGCGCATTGCCGGAACGCATACTTGAAGCAGTATGGGGATTTTTCTCTGCTTACGCGTTAGTTTTTATTATCAGCATGCTGGCGATTATCGCGACGGGCGTGGATGACTTTTCGGCTTTCGCTTCGGTAGTCGCAACGCTTAATAACCTGGGGCCAGGCCTTGGCGTCGTTGCGGATAACTTTGCCAGTATGAATCCGGTCGCCAAATGGATTTTGATGGCGAACATGCTGTTCGGGCGTCTTGAGGTCTTTACGCTGCTGGTGCTGTTTACACCCACTTTCTGGCGCGAATAAATGGAGCTTGTTTTGAAAACCCTTATTCTGTTTTCTACCCGAGATGGACAGACGCGCGAAATCGCGTCCTTTATCGCTTCGGAATTAAAAGAGCAGGGCGTCGATGCGGAAGTGATGAATCTGCATCGCGCGGAAGCTATTGACTGGTCGCTTTATAACAAAGTCGTTATCGGCGCTTCTATCCGTTATGGTCACTTCCATCCCACGCTGGATGCTTTTGTGAAAAAACACCATGCCGAGCTCAATGCGTTACCCGGCGCTTTTTTTTCCGTGAACCTCGTTGCGCGGAAACCGGAGAAGCGTACGCCGCAAACCAATAACTACACACGTAAGTTTCTGCTCCATTCTTTATGGCATCCGGACCATAGCGTGGTGTTTGCGGGCGCCCTGCGCTATCCGCGTTACCGCTGGTATGACCGTTTTATGATTCGACTAATTATGAAAATGACAGGAGGAGAAACGGATACGCGTAAAGAGGTGGTCTATACCGACTGGCAACAAGTTGCGGCTTTCGCACGTGAAATAGCTCAACTTACGCGCAATCCGCGCAGATAACAGGCGTTATGCCTGAAAATTAATCGAACGATAAAGTTTTTGTATTTTTCCCTTGTCAGCGTCCGAGAACTCCCTATAATGCGCCTCCACTGACACGGCACAACGGCAAACACGCCGGCCTGACAGAAAGATTTAAAACAGGGTGAAGCGAAAATTAACGCTTGACTCTGAAGCGGGAAAGCGTAGTATACGCAACCCGCGCCGCTGAGAAAAAAGCGAAGCGGCACTGCTCTTTAACAATTTATCAGACAATCTGTGTGGGCACTCAGATGGACTGGATTCTTGACGTCGCAAGACGATAAATGAATACCAAGACTCATGAGTGAACACGTAATTCATTACGAAGTTTAATTCATTGAGCATCAAACTTTAATTGAAGAGTTTGATCATGGCTCAGATTGAACGCTGGCGGCAGGCCTAACACATGCAAGTCGAGCGGTAGCACAGAGAGCTTGCTCTCGGGTGACGAGCGGCGGACGGGTGAGTAATGTCTGGGAAACTGCCTGATG
>NZ_AWFX01000047.1 GCF_000463115.2 Franconibacter helveticus LMG 23732
GTGGCGGAACGGACGGGACTCGAACCCGCGACCCCCTGCGTGACAGGCAGGTATTCTAACCGACTGAACTACCGCTCCACCGAATTTTTTCACAACCACCGGTTTGTTGCCCCGGTTTGACCTGCTAATTTGATGCCTGGCAGTTCCCTACTCTCGCATGGGGAGGCCCCACACTACCATCGGCGCTACGGCGTTTCACT
>NZ_AWFX01000048.1 GCF_000463115.2 Franconibacter helveticus LMG 23732
TGTCTATGCTCCTGGGGATGTACTCTCTTGCCGCCTTGCTGCAAGCCAAAATCCTTAGGGGAATCGCTAATCCGTCGTCTTTTGACCCGCAGCATCGTTGGCGGCGCTCGTACACCCCAGTCACATAGTATGTCTATGCTCCTGGGGATGTACTCTCTTGCCGCCTTGCTGCAAGCCAAAATCCTTAGGGGAATCGCTAATCCG
>NZ_AWFX01000049.1:0-319667 GCF_000463115.2 Franconibacter helveticus LMG 23732
GATAGAAACAGAAGCCACCGGAGCACCTCAAAAACACCATCATACACTAAATCAGTAAGTTGGCAGCATCACCCGCGCGTGACGAAAATAAATTCAGACAAGGCCAGGGAAATAATAACGGCTTACGAGAAGCCGTTACTGGAATAATAAAGAAGGCGCCGTTGAGGCATAAACCTGACAGCCTGATTCGCGGGGATCACTCCCCGCGCAGAGACTTACTTTCAGGGTTTACAGGCTAATAAAGCCGTAACCTCTTTTTCCCCATTCCGGTAGCGAAGTTCGTAAAGCCGTTCCCGGGTGAGGAGTATTATTGCCAGCAACGTCGCGCAGACGATAGCCAGGCGCCATACAGAAGTGTTGTGCTTCATAGCCTTTTCTCCTTGCCGTGAGGCGAGTAAGAGGCTAACATCATGACTGTTTGGGTTCATGTGTCGGCCTCGGGTTAAGTTATTAACTCGGGGCCTTCATCTTTCTGGAGACACATATTGCCTGAAACCAGAAAGCCTCAGGCGCCCGCGCAAATAATAAGTGACCTTTCCCTGTGCCTCTAATTATTTCTAATGAAGTGCGTACTTTTGCCGTTATTATTTTAAAGTGAACGTTTACCTTTATTTTATTTAGAGCGGCCTCGCATTTTTATTTTCAATTTTCATTCGTTTTCATTTTATTAAAAAACCTGCCTCCTCTTATTACTGCTCCCGTTAATCAACGCCGTTAAGCGCTCAGGACAGTTTTGCGCCGCTTTCTGGCAGGATGTCCTGAATCACTACCCTATTCGTCATTCTGGCCATGCTGAGTTCACGTAATCTCTGTTCATCGACACAACAACGCCTTACCTGAACCGGAGAAGACCCATGAGCAAAGCAGCAGAGCATAAAGGCACCGCGGTGATCACCGGCGCTTCCAGCGGCATCGGCGCGGTTTACGCCGACCGGCTGGCGCGTCGCGGCTACGACCTGATTATTGTCGCCCGCAACCGCGACAAGCTGAACCAGCTCGCCAGCCATATTTCCGCCGAAACGCAACGCAGCGTGGAAGTGGCGGCGGCTGACCTGAACGACCCGCAGGATTTGCGCGCGCTGGAAGCAAAACTGCGCCAGGACGCCAGCATCACGCTGCTGGTGAATAACGCTGGCGTCGGCACCCACACCGCGTTGCTGCAAAGCGACGTTGACCAGATGGAGCGCATGATAGATCTCAACGTTATCGCGCCGACCCGGCTGACCTACGCCGTCGTACCCGGCATGGTGGCGCGCGGGCGCGGGGCGATTATCAATATCGCCTCTATCGTCAGCATCGCGCCGGAGATCCTGAACGGCGTCTATGGCGGCTCGAAAGCGTATGTCCAGGCTTTCAGCCAGTCGCTGCACCACGAGCTGCACGGCCAGGGCATTCAGGTACAGGCGGTGCTGCCCGGCGCGACCGCCACCGACTTCTGGGCGACCGGCGGGCTGGCGCTTGAGCACCTTGACCCGACTATCGTCATGACCCCGCAGGCGCTGGTAGACGCCGCGCTGGTGGGCTTCGATCGCGGCGAGCTGATTACGCTCCCTTCCTTGCAGGATGAAGGCGAATGGCTGGCGTTTGAAGCGGCGCGCCAGGCCATGATGCAACACCTTTCCGTTAATAAACCCGCGCCTCGCTATCAGGCCGCTCACGAATAACACTGGAGAAAAATCATGAAACTGACCAACAACACTATCTTCATCACCGGCGGCACTTCGGGCATTGGCCGCGGGCTGGCGCAAGCGCTGCACAACCTTGGCAACCAGGTGATTATCTCCGGGCGTCGTAGGGCGCTGCTGGAGGAGGTGAGCGCGGCTAACCCTGGCATGGATTTCGTCGAGCTCGATATTACCGACCCGCAGCAGATCAAACAGGCCGCAGAACGGCTGATCGCGAAATATCCGCAGCTTAACGTCGTCATTAACAATGCGGGCATCATGCCGTTTGATGATGCCGCAGGCGAGCTGGACGACGAGCAGGCGGTGACGCTGGTCACCACCAACCTGCTGGGGCCGGTGCGCGTCAGCGCCGCCTTTATCGATCATCTGAAAAAACAGCCTCAGGCATGGCTTATCAACAACAGTTCGGTGCTGGCTTTCCTGCCGCTCGCCGCCACCGCGCTTTACTCCGCCACCAAAGCGGCTATCCACTCTTATACGCTCTCGCAGCGCTTCCTGCTGCGCGACACCGGCGTGAAAGTGGTGGAGATTGCGCCGCCGTGGGTGGACACCGACCTTATCTACAAAAGCGGCGACGAGCGCGCCATGCCGCTGGATGACTTTATCCGCGAGACGCTTGAGAAGCTGGCGGCGGGCGAAGAGGAAGCGATTGTCGAGCGTGTGCTGCCGGTACGCGACAACCCGGGCCGCCATGAACATGCGCTGGTGAACCAGTTCAACCAGGCGATGGTGGAAAACCCCATTCCGGTTCATTAACCCTTATGCCGGGCCGCGCGCCCGGTTTTTTCGCAGGCGGAGACACCCATGAACGCTTCTCTTTCGTTGTCCGGGCGCCGGGCGCTGCGGGCGTTAAGCTTTGCCTATTTCGTACAGGCCACCGGCTCGCTGGCGGTCTCCGGCAGCCTGGTGCCGATTGCCCGCGAGTGGGCCATCAGCGAATCGCAAAGCGCCTGGCTGCTGGCGTTGTTCGGTATGACTTTCGCCATTGCCGCGCCGCTCTCGCAGGTGCTGTTCGGCCATCTGCCGCGCCGCAAGCTGGTGTTGCGGGGCGTGGCTATCTTCGGCGGCGGCGCGTTTCTCTTTTCGCTGGCGCCAGACTACGGCGTGCTTGCCGCCTCGCGCATCGTCATGGGGATCGGCGCTTCGCTGATGGGGCCGGTGCTGGTGGGGCTTGGCGCCGAGCTGGTAGAGGAAAAAGAGCGCGGCAGCGCCATTGCGAAAGTGCTGTTCGGGCTGTCGCTTGCCAGTATGGTCGGGATCCCGCTCGCCGCCTGGGTCGCCAGCACCTGGGGGCCGAGAGCGCTGTTTGGCGCGGTCGGCGCGGTCAGCCTGCTGGTGGCGCTGAATATCCGCCTGACGGTACCGGAAACCGGCGCGGGCGCACGCATTCGCCTTGCGACCGTAGGCGAAGTGCTGACCAACACGAAGCTGCTGAGCGCTTTCCTGGTGGTCTTTTTTATCGCCGCTGGCGTCTTCGCCACCTATGCGTTTATCGCCCCGGTAGTGCGCGACAGCTTCCACGGCACGGCGCAGGATGTTTCACTCGCGCTGGCGGTGCTGGGCGTGGCGGGCATTCTCGGCAACCTGGTGGTTGCCCGCGCGGCGCGGCATTTCAGCGCGCAAACATTGCTGGTGGCGGGCATTGGGTTGCTGATGGTCGACATGCTGCTGATGCTGGCTGCACCGCCGCATCTTGCGCTGCTTTTCGCTGCGCTTAGCCTCTGGGCTTTTGCCACCGATCTGCTCTGGCCGACCCAGCAGCGGCGGGTGGTGGAGGTGGCCGGGCCGTGGCGGGGCATCGCGCTTGCGCTCACCAGCGCCTTTATGTTTTGCGGCATTGGCTTCGGCTCGGCGGTGGCGGCGTGGGTTTACCCGCGCTTCGGCTACGGCGGCCTGCTGGGGCTTTCGGTAGTGCTGCTGGCGCTGGCGCTGGCAAGCCTGGCGGTTTCCGAGCGGGCGCGGCGGCATGAGAAGGAAAATTGCGCCGCCCCCTGTTCCGCGACGCGCCTTTTATCGTAAAACAATATCTCTTCTTTGCCCCGGAGGCTTGCATGCACAAGATTGGCTTTTTACTGGCGGACGGTTTTCAACTACTGGCGCTCTCCACTCCCTCGGTGTTTGAGTTTGCCAATCTGGTGATCGGCGAGCCGTTTTACGAACTGGAAACCTGGTCGGAGCAGGGCGGGGCGGTGCGCTCGTCGGCGGGCGTTACGGTCAGCAGCCAGCCGCTCAGCGCGCTTTCCCGCGCCGACACCTGGCTTGTGGGCGGCGTTATTAATCCCCTGGACGCGCCGCCCACCGCGGCGGTGGTCGATTTCCTGCGCGCGGCGAGCAACCACTCCCGCCGCATCGCAGGCATCTGCACCGGGGCGTTTGTGCTGGGCGAAGCGGGGCTGCTGGACGGCAAGCGCGTCACCACCCACTGGGCGCATGCTGAAGCGTTAAAAGCGAAGGTGCCGACGGCGCTGCTGGAGCCGGATCGCATTTTCATCACCGACGGCGCGGTCTGGACCTCGGCGGGCATGACGGCCGGGCTGGATATGGCGCTTGGCATCGTGGAAAAAGATCTGGGGGCGGAGGCGGCTCGCGGGGTGGCGCACCGGCTGGTGATGCACCACCGCCGCTCGGGCGGGCAGACGCAGCACTCTGAAATGCTCTCGCTTTCGCCGCGCTCCGACCGCATCCAGAGCGCGCTGGAGTATGCGCGTAAAAACTTAAGCCGCGCCCTGACGGTGGACGACCTCGCCAGCGCCGTGCATTTAAGCCCGCGCCAGTTTAGCCGCCTGTTTCGCGAAGAGACGGGCAAATCGCCTGCGAAGGCCATTGAAGGCTTACGGCTTGAGGCGGCGCGCCTGATGATTGAGCAAGGCCGTCTTTCCATGGACGCCATTGCCCGCGAAGCGGGCTTTCGCGACCGTCGCCACATGCGCGAAGTGTTCGTGCGCGGCTTCGGCGTGCCGCCACAGGCGCTGCGTCAGGGGCGCTCCTCTTCCCGCGCGGCGTGAACCTTGCCGCGAAAAATCCAGAAACCCCAGCTGTTATAGATAAGCGTGACGGGCACAAATGCGCCGAAGGCGATAAGCATCAGCTTTTGCGTCGCGGGCGGCGCAGCGGCCTGGGTCAGCAGCAGATCCGGCGGCAACAGATAAGGAAAAACCGCCAGCAGCATGCCGCCGAAAGCCGCGATGAACAGTGTCAGCGTCATCGCCAGCGGCAGAAATTCACGCCTGCTTCTGAGCGCGGCGCCAAGCCCGGCCAGCGCCAGCAGGGCGACAAGCGCGAGCGGCCCGCTGTAATGCCACGCCAAAAGATGCAGCCGGTAGCTTTCATGAAGCTGCATCGTCCAGATAACCAGCCCTGCCAGCAGCGCGGCGGTCAGCGGCGCAAGCCGCATCGCCTGGCGGCGGCTCCACGCGGCAAGCTCGCCTTCGCAGCGCCAGATAAGCCAGCAGGCGCCCATCAGCGCGTAGCCTGCGCTTAACGACGCCGCGCAGTAGAGCGAAAAGGGCGACAGCCAGGCCATGGCGGATCCGGTAAAATGCTGGCCGTTATGGTCGATCCCTTCGATCCACGCCCCCATCGTCGCCCCCTGGCTCAGGGAGGCTAACCAGGAGCCAGCAATAAACAGCGCGTCGAAAAGCGCCGGGCGCTGGTGGCGAAATTCAATAGCCATGCCGCGCACAACCAGCGCCAGCAGCATGATCCAGACCGGCAAATAAAGGGCGCTGTAGAGAATGCTAAACGCGACGGGAAACAGCGCCAGCAGCGCGCCCGCAGTCAGCACAAGCCAGGTTTCGTTGCCGTCCCACACCGGCAAAATGGTGAGGTTCATCTGCTGGCGCGCCCCGGATGGCTGAAACGGCGCCAGCAGCCCGACGCCGAGGTCGGTACCGTCAAGCAGGACGTAAATCAGCACGCCGCATGCCAGCGCCATGGCGCTAAGCAGCGTTAACGACGGCAGAGAGAGGGCAGCCTCAAGCATCGTATCGTCCCCTTATGCTCTGCGGCAGAATGCCGCGCCCGGTCTGTTCCGCAACTTCGGCATTGGCCTCTTTTTCATCGTCGTGCGGCGCTTTGCCAAGCAGACGCAGCAAAAAGAAAAGGCCGATAGCGAAAGTGGCCAGGTAAACCAGCACGATGGCGATAAACGACGTCAGCACCAGCGAAGGGGCGACGGGCGAGGCGCTGTGGGCGGTGCGCAGCACGCCGTAAATGGTCCAGGGCTGGCGCCCGGTTTCCGTTACAAGCCATCCCGCCAGCATGGCGATAAAGCCTGCCGGGGCCATCGCCACCATGCCGCGTTGCAGCCAGCGCGAGGTCCAGAGCCTGCCGCGCAGTCGGGCAACCAGCCCGGCGAAGCCAAAGAAAATCATTAACAAGCCCAGCCCGACCATGGCGCGAAAAGAAAAAAAGACGCCTGGCACCCAGGGGCGTTCGTCCGCCGGGTACTGGTTCAGGCTGTGGATAGTGCCTGAGAGGTTATGGCGCAGATAAAGCGAGCCGATATTCGGAATCGCCAGCTCGAAATGGTTGCGCTGCGCTTGCATATCCGGAATGGCGAAAAGGCGCAGCGGCTCGCCTTCGCCTGGCGGCGGCGGGTTCCAGCTTCCTTCCATCGCCGCGAGCTTCACCGGCTGGTGGTCACGGGTGTTCTCGCCGTGCAGGTCGCCCACCACGGCCTGTAAAGGCGCAGCAAAAAGCAGTAACCACAGCCCCCAGGAGAACATCAGCCGCGCGCCGCGGTTATCCGGGCGCTTTAGCAAATGCCAGGCGCCCGTGGCGGCGATCAGGCAGGCGGCGGCGAGCATCGCCGCTATTGTCATATGGACAAAACGGTACGGAAACGAAGGGTTGAAAATAACGGCCCACCAGTCGACCGGCTGAAAGCGGCCGTCCGCCCCGGTAATAAAGCCCGCAGGCGTTTGCATCCAAGAGTTGGCGGAGAGGATCCAGAACGCGCTGAAAACCGAGCCTGCCGCCACCACGCAAGTGGCGAAGAAATGCACCCAGGGGCGCACCTTGCCCATGCCGAACAGCACCACGCCCATAAATCCCGCTTCGAGGAAAAAGGCGATGAGCACTTCCATATACATCATCGGCCCCATTACCGCGCCGGCCCGGCTGGCGAGCGCGCCCCAGTTGGTGCCGAACTGGAACTCCATCAGCACGCCGGTCACCACGCCCACCGCCACGTTAAGCGCGAATACCCGACTCCAGTACTTATACAGGTTGAGGTAGACCTGCTGCTTGCGCCACAGCCACAGCCCTTCCAGCAGCATCAGCCACTGCGCAAGGCCGATGGTGAAGGCCGCCAGCACAATATGAAAGCCGATGGTAAACGCGAACTGGCCGCGCGCCAGCAATAAAGCCGTCTCCTGGCTTAGCATGCTTCCTCCGCTGAAACTCAGGCGTCGCTCGGTTTACCGCTGAACGACGAAATAGGTTTATCCACTTCTTCCTCCATGCGGCGGGAGAAGGCCTTCAGGCCGTTCAGCAGCGGCGTAAGCGAATGCCAGAGCTCATCGTCATGCAGCATTTTCCACGCGCCGCGCGCCCCCGGGGCGCTGTTGCTGGCGCTTTCGGGCTGCTCTTCTTCGCGGCTCAGTTCGGCCATAAAATCGCGCAGGCCGAAGGCGAGCTTGTACATACGCTTGGGCGGGATAGTGGAGAGCGCCAGCAGCAGCACGGAGATGTTCTGGATGGTGTTGAGCGACCCTTTGCGGCTCAGGCCGTTGACGATCACCTGCATCCACTCGTTGTTGGACGCCACTAAATCGTTGGCGAGCCGCAGCACGCCATGCTCATGCAGCGTCTGTAACAGGCGCTGAAGTTCTTCTTCGGCGGTGGGGCCGATTTTCGGCGGCTCCACCTGATACTCAATCGCTTTAGCCATTAAAATTTCTCCGGATGCGGTTCCTGTGCGGGCGGCGGCGTGTAGTCGTCACGCTGCCATTTCGCCTCGACCGGCACATGGGTGATGGGGGTGCGCTTGCCATAGCGGAAATTATGCCGCGGCAGGGGAGAAGGGTGCGGTTCGCGGGAGAGCTTCTCAAGCTTCACCGCCAGCTCTTTATAGGCCGGGGTGTTGACCACCGGATCGTGATGTTCGCCGGTGAGCTGGTTAATGCCCGGCTTGCCCTGGTGAATGGAGATAAAGAGCGAGCCGCCCTCCACCCGTTCCGTCACGACCACCGGCACCTCCAGCGAACCGCGCCTTGAGGTGAGTTTCACCCAGTCGCCTTCTGCGAGGCCGCGCTCGCTGGCAAGCTGCGGGCTGATTTCCACAAACCAGTCCGGGGAGAGCGACAGGGTGCGCCCGCCGCGCCCGCTCTGGTTGGTGGACTGGAAATGCTCCAGCATGCGCCCGTTATTCAGCGCCAGGTCGTATTCGTCATCCGGCGCTTCGGCGGGCGGCTGCCAGCTCAGCGGATAAAGCACGGCGCGCCCGTCCGGGAATTTAAAGCCTTCGGTATAAAGCAGCGGCGTGCTCTCGCCGTCGGGCTTGACCGGCCAGAGCTGCGAATTCCACCCCTCCAGCCGCCCGTAGCTGACGCCGGCGAAAATCGTGGCGATGCCCGCCGCTTCCGCCATGATTTGCGAAGGGTGGGTATAGCCCCAGTCGTGCCCCATGCGCGCGGCAAGCTCAGTGAGAATGCGCCAGTCCGGGCGGCTGTCGCCAAGCGGCGCCATCGCCTCGTAAAAACGCTGGATGCGCCGCTCGGTATTAACGAAGGTGCCCTCTTTTTCCACGCTCGGACAGCCGGGCAAGACCACGTCGGCGAACTGCGCGGTGCGGCTTAAAAAGAGATCCTGCACCACCAGAAAATCGAGATCGGTAAAGCCTTCATGCACATTGGTGGTGTCGGCATCCGAAAACGCGGTTTCTTCGCCGATAACGTACATAGCGCGAACCTGCTTCGTGCGCGCGTGTTCGACCATCTCGAAGTTATCGGAGCCCACCTCAAGCGAGAGTTTTTCCGGCTCCACGCCCCAGGCTTTGGCCCATTTGGCGCGCACGCTTTCGTCGCTGACCGACTCATACCCTGGGTAGTAGTTTTTCAGGCAGCCGAAGTCGCTCGCTCCCTGCACATTATTGTGACCGCGCATTGGGTAGCCGCCCGTGCCGGGACGGCCATAATTGCCGGAGACCAGCAGCAGGTTCGAAAGCGCCGTGCTGGTGTCTGCGCCGTGGGTGTGCTGGGTTATGCCCATCGCCCAGACGATGCAGACCGACTCCGCGTTGCCGATAAGCTCGGCGGCGGCAGTCAGCGATTCCTCGGAAAGGCCAGTCGTTTTCGCGGCGAAGGCCAGCGAGAAAGGGGCCAGCGACTGGCGATACTCATCTACCTGATTCACGTGGTCCGCCAGAAACGCGCTGTCGGCGTAACCGTTGTCAAACAAATAGCGCGACATTGCCGAAGCCCAGACCATATCGGTGCCGGGACGAATGCGCAGATAAAGGTCGGCGCGCTCGGCCATTTCGTGGCGACGCGGATCCACCACCAGCAGCTTCTGGCCATGGTGTTTTTTCGCCGCTTTCAGGCGCGAGGCGATGACCGGGTGGTTTTCAGCGGTGTTGCTGCCGACGATAATCACCAGATCCGCTTTTTGCAGATCGTCGATGGTGCCTGCGTCGCCGCCGTAGCCAACGGTGCGGAATAACCCTTTAGTGGCCGGGTTCTGGCAGTAGCGCGATGAGTTATCCACGCTGTTGGTGCCGATAATCAGCCGGGCGATTTTCTGCGTCAGGTAAGCTTCTTCGTTGCTCGCCTTGCTGGAGCCGATAAAGCCGATGCTTTGCGGCCCATGCTGGTCGCGGATTTGCAACAGGCGGCGCGCCACCAGCTCCAGCGCCTCGTCCCAGCTCGCCTTGCGAAAACGGTCGTTTTCGCGGATAAGCGGCGTGGTGAGCCGCGCTTTATCGTTAATAAAATCCCAGGCGAACTTGCCTTTCACACAGGTGGAAATGCCGTTGGCGGGCGCGTCGGCCACCGGTTGCACCTTCAGCACGTGGCGGTCGCGCGTCCACATTTCAAAGCTGCAACCCACGCCGCAGTAAGTGCAGACGGTTTTGGTGCGTTTGATCTCCGGCTGGCGCCAGTGCATGTCCATAACGGAAATGCCGGTGACGATTTCCGCGCCGGTGCTGTTCTCAATCGCTTTGACGAGGTCGATCATCGGGCGCTTGAGCGTCTGCTTCATGCTGGTGAACGGCCCGGCGTCCGGCTGCATGGTTTTCTCCAGCAAGGCGTTGCAGGGGCAGACGGTGACGCAGTGGCCGCAGCTTACGCAGCTCGACCCGGCGATGGTTTCTCCGCCGTCCCAGAGCACGCGCGGGTGTTCCATGGTGTAGTCGATGCTGAGCGTCTCGTTAACCTCGACGTTCTGGCACGCCTCCACGCAACGGCCGCAGAGGATGCACTGATCCGGGTCGTAGGTGTAAAACGGGTTGGAATGGTCTTTCACGTAAGGCTTGCGCTGGTATTCGTAGCGCTGAATGGGGATATGCATATCCGCCATGGTGTTATGCAGCGTGCAGTCGCCGGTGTTGTGTTCGCAGACCGTGCAGTAAAGCTCATGCTTCGCCAGCAGCCTGTCCATGCCTTCGTGCTGCGCCGCCTCGGCTTTTTCCGTGCGGCTGGTTATCTGCATTCCCTGCGCGCTTTTCAGCGTACAGCCGCGCACCAGTTCGCCCTGATATTCCACCCAGCAAACGTCGCAGGTTTGCATTGGCTCCAGCGAAGGGTGGTAGCAGACGTGGGGCAGTTTCAGGCCGCCTGCGGTAAGAAAATCGATTAGCGGGATATTCGCCGGGCCAGTAACCGGCCTCCCGTCGTAAAACAGGGTACAAAGAGACTCGCTCATTCTGCTTCCTCAACCTTGCCAGTGGCTGCTGGCGTAGCGCGCCGCAGCAAATAAGAACGTCTTATCCCGGCGGGATGCGCTCTCGTTATAGTGGTTTAAAGGTAGCTACGCCCCCAGGGCTTCGCCAGGCTGGGATGTTGCGAAGTATGTACGGTTTCCCCTGAGAGACGCGGCGAGCGTACAGAAAACAGGCGAATCACCGCCTGCTAAAACAGCCGTTTTGCAATTTGCCGCGCATGTCGGTATAACGTTCGCTCATGGATGTTTAGACGTCTGCACGTATAGAAGGTGATATGCAGGAATCGCAACAGTTACAACGCACCATGAAAACCCGGCATCTGGTGATGCTCTCGCTAGGGGGCGTTATCGGCACCGGGCTCTTTTTTAATACTGGCTACATTATTTCCACTACCGGCGCGGCGGGCACGCTGCTTGCCTATCTTATTGGCGCGCTGGTGGTCTGGCTGGTGATGCAATGCCTTGGCGAGCTGGCGGTCGCCATGCCGGAAACCGGCGCGTTCCACGTTTATGCGGCGCGCTACCTTGGCCCGGCTACCGGCTACACGGTCGCCTGGCTTTACTGGCTCACCTGGACTGTGGCGCTCGGCTCAAGCTTTACCGCCGCAGGCTTCTGCATGCAGTACTGGTTTCCGCAGGTGCCGGTCTGGATCTGGTGTCTGGTTTTCTGCGTGGTGATTTTCGCCCTTAACGTTTTCTCTACCCGGCTTTTTGCCGAAGGGGAGTTTTGGTTCTCGCTGATTAAAGTGATCACCATTATTGCGTTTATCCTGCTCGGCGGGGCCGCGATGTTCGGCTGGCTGCCGATGAAAGACGGCTCGCCCGCGCCGTTGCTGCATAATCTGACGGCGGCGGGCTGGTTCCCGCACGGCGTGCTGCCTATCCTGATGACCATGGTGGCGGTGAACTTCGCCTTTTCCGGCACCGAGCTTATCGGCATCGCCGCAGGCGAAACTGAGAACCCGCAGAAAGTGGTGCCGGTAGCTATTCGCACCACCATCGCCCGGCTGATTATCTTTTTTATCGGCACGGTGCTGGTGCTGGCGGCGCTTATCCCGATGGACCAGGCGGGGGTGGTGAAAAGCCCGTTTGTGCTGGTGTTTGAGAAGGTCGGCATTCCTTATGCGGCTGATATTTTCAATTTCGTCATCCTGACGGCCATTTTATCGGCGGCGAACTCCGGGCTGTATGCCTCCGGGCGCATGCTCTGGTCGCTTGCTAACGAACGCACGCTGCCGCGCTGCTTTTCTCGTCTGACGCCCCGCGGCGTGCCGTTGACCGCGCTGTCGGTGAGTATGCTTGGCGGGGTGCTGGCGCTGCTCTCAAGCGTTATTGCGCCCGATACGGTTTTCGTCGCGCTGTCGGCGATTTCCGGTTTTGCCGTCGTGGCGGTGTGGCTGAGCATTTGCGCCTCGCATTACCTTTTCCGCAGCCGTCATCTGGCCGAGGGGCGCTCGCTTGATGCGCTGCACTACCGCGCCCCGTGGTTCCCGCTGACGCCAGTGCTGGGCTTTGTGCTTTGCCTTGTGGCCTGCGTCGGGCTGGCGTTCGACCCGAGTCAGCGCATCGCGCTGTGGTGCGGGCTGCCGTTTGTTGCGCTCTGCTATGGCGCCTATTATGTTACGCACGCCTTTTCAAAGCGTCAGACCGGTGAGGAGCCGCGCCATGTCACTGAATAATTCTTTAAATGCGCTGCTGAGCCAGCAGCCTTTCGTCGTGCTGGACGGCGCGCTTGCCACCGAACTTGAAGCGCGCGGCTGCAACCTTGCCGACAGCCTCTGGTCGGCGAAAGTGCTGATGGAAAACCCGCAGCTGATTTACCAGGTGCATCTGGATTACTTTCGCGCCGGGGCGCAGTGCGCTATTACCGCAAGCTACCAGGCCACGCCAGCGGGCTTTGCTGCGCGCGGGCTGGATGAGGCGCAATCCTGCGAGCTGATAGCCCGAAGCGTGGCGCTGGCGCGCCAGGCGCGGGAGGATTTTCTTAAAGAACAGCCGCAGGCAGGGCCGCTGTTGGTGGCAGGCTCGGTCGGGCCTTACGGCGCGTTTCTGGCGGATGGCTCGGAATACCGGGGCGACTACCAGCGCAGCGAAGAGGCGTTTAAAGCGTTTCATCGTCCGCGCGTTGCGGCGCTGCTGGAGGCGGGAGCGGATCTGCTGGCCTGCGAAACGCTGCCGTCGCTTGCCGAGGCGAGGGCGTTAGCGGCGCTGCTGGCGGAGTTTCCACAGGCCCGCGCGTGGTTCTCTTTCACGCTTCGCGACAGCGAACACATCAGCGACGGCACGCCGCTCAGGGACGTGACCGCCGCGCTGAAAGCCTGCCCGCAAGTTATAGCGCTTGGCATTAACTGTATCGCGCTGGAGAAAACCACCGCCGCGCTCTCGCACCTGCACGGCTTAACGCCGCTGCCGCTGGTGGTCTATCCCAACTCCGGCGAGGAGTATGACGCCGTAAGCAAAACCTGGCGCCACAGCGGTCACGCCTGCCACACGCTTGAACATTATCTCCCCGCCTGGCGGGACGCGGGCGCGAAGCTTATCGGCGGCTGTTGTCGCACCAGGCCGCAGGATATCGCCTCACTTGCCCGCCATTGCCTGGCGTAAAGCGTTAGCGCAAGATTTGCCGCTGACGCCAGTCGGCGGCGTTCAGGCAAAACAGCAGGCTCGGCGGCGCGCCTGCGACGTCGTCTATGGTGCCCGTGTGCGCCAGCCCCGCCTTCAGCAGCACGTTCTGCGAGGCGAGATGATGCTGGCGTACCCGCGCTGAAATTTCGCTCAGGTTCAGCGTTTCAAAACCGTAGCGTACGGCATGCCTCGCGAACTCCGTGGCGTAGCCTTTCCCCCAGGCGTCTGTTTCGAAACGGTAGCCAAGGTTGTTCATCCACTGCCCGCCGGAATGAATAACGTTCAGGCCGCCGAAGCCGAGAATGTGCTCAGGCGACCCGACAGCCGCTATCGCCCAGTCGCCAAAGCCTTTTTCATGCCAGTGGTTTAGCCAGCGCGCCATCACGCTTGCGGAATGCGCGCGGCTGGGGTGAGGCCCGGCAGGGTTAAAAGCGTTGGTCGCCGGGTCGCCGTAGATGCGAAAAAGCGCGTCGGTGTCTGCTTCGGTCACAGGGCGAAACAGCAAGCGTTGAGAATGGATTATCACGTTTATTTAGCGCTCCGATCAGGTGAACAGGCTTCTTTTTTTAACCTGAAACGCCGCCAGAAAATAGCTACCTGAACAAAGGGAAGCGCGGCTTGTACAATCCGTTACACGCCGATACCAATCACTCACGGAAGCGACGGCGCGGCTTCTCTATAGTGACTTCAACGGCCCCGCAGTGGGGTAGCGAACAAACAACGTTGAGGGTAAAGAGATGAAAAAAGTATTAGCACTGATTGTTGCTGCGACCATGGGCCTGTCTGCCGCCGCTTTCGCCGCAGATAACGCGGCTGCGCCAGCGCCGACGGCGACCACCACTACCGCCGCGCCGGCAAAAGCCCCGGCGGCGAAAACCCATCACAAGAAAGCGCATAAAAAAGCGGCTGAGCAAAAAGCGCAGGCGGCTAAAAAGCACCACAAAAAAGCGGCTGCCACTACCGAGCAGAAACCGGTAGAGCAAAAAGCGCAGGCGGCTAAAAAGCACCACAAAAAAGCGGCGGCCACTACCGCGCAGAAACCGGTAGAGCAGAAAGCGCAGGCGGCCAAAAAGCATCACAAAAAAGCGGTAAAACACACCGCCGCTAAACCGGCCGCTCAGCCTGCCGCGTAAGTTTCATTCGTTCGTCCCCCCGCAAAACACCCGGTTCGCCGGGTGTTTTTTTATGGGTTTTACGGCGTAAATTCAGCGCGTAACGCGCTTTCAAAGGCCGCCGGGAAGAGACGCCGTGTTTATCGCGGCATTGGCTGGTGCGCGCCGATATAGCGGTCGCGCCGGGATGCTTTAAGGCGCGTTAAGTCGACCAGCACCAGCCCGTCCACACAGTTGTTGAACGCCGGGTCGCTGCCGAAATCGATAAACTGCACGCCGCCTGGCTCGCACAACTCCGAATATTGTTTGTAAAGCGGCGGTATGCCGCAGCCGAGGTTGCCAAGCAGTGATTTCAGGCGCGTCAGATCTTCTACATAATCCTCGCCGCTGAACTGCGCCAGCGCTTCGGGCAGCGAAACGGGATAAGGACAGCGGGAGGCGGCCAGCGCTTCAGACGCCGGGAACCAGAGCCGGTAAAAGGCCACCAGTAAATCGCGCGCCGCAGGCGGCAGCCCGCCGGAAATCGATACCGGGCCAAACAGGTAGCGATAGTGCGGATACCGCGCCAGATAAGCGCCGATGCCGCTCCACAGGTAATCCAGCCCGCGTCGTCCCCAGTATTGCGGCTGAATAAAGCTGCGTCCCAGCTCAATTCCCTGGCTTAACACCGCGCGCATTCTGTCGTCATAGTGAAAAAGCGTGTGGCTGTAGAGCGCCTCGGGGCCATGTTGCGCCACTAGATCGGCGCAGGGGGTGAAGCGATAGGCGCCGACAATTTCCAGCGCGGCGTCATCCCAGAGGATCAGGTGTTGATAATCGTCGTCATAACGGTCAACGTCACGGCGTCTGCCGCTGCCTTCGCCAACGGCGCGAAAAGCGATCTCCCGCAACCGTCCCAGCTCCCGCAGTACCGGCGCTTCTTCCGCCCCTTGCCGCTGCCAGAGGTAAATTGTTTTGCCGTCCGGCGTCTGGCCAAGCACTTCCGCCTGCGCGAGCGAGTGGCGCAGCGTAGCCCGGTCTTCCGGCCGCGCTATAGCGCATTCACTGCGAAAAACGCCCTTGCGGCCCTGGCCCAGCCGCAACACATGCTGGCGAAAACGCGCCGCCGTCTCTTTTGTTGCGGCGTCAGGCTCATGCCAGTAACGCCACGGGATACGCTCGCCAATGGTGACGGGCAGCGTGTCACCGCGCTTGCGAAACATTTCGCCAATCAGCATCAGCATGGCAAGGCCTGGCGATAGCAGCGAGGCGCTATAAAAAGCGAGGCTGTTGCGCCCGCCCAGATGCACAGGCAGCACGGTGGCGCGATAGCGGCTGGCGAGCTTCACAAATCCCGGGTTCCAGGTTTTATCCACGATGCCCTGCGCCGCCGGGCGCGATACTTCCCCTGCCGGGAAAAAGAGCAGCACCCCGCCGCGCTCAAGCTGCGCTTCCATCTGCCTGACGGCGCTTTTGCGGGTGCGGTTGCCAAGGTTATCCACGGCGATAAACAGCGAAGAGAGCGGCTCAAGGTGGCTCAGCATGCGGTTAGCCACGACTTTGACATCCCGCCGCACGCGGGAAAGCGCATAAAGCAGCACAAGGCCGTCGAGGGTACCGGTAGGGTGGTTCGCCACCACAACCAGCGGCCCGCTGTCGGGGATTTGCTCCAGCTCTCTGGCAGCGATATCGCAGCGAATGTGCAGATGCTCAAGCACCTGCTCCACCATATCCAGCCCTTTCAGATGGCGATGGCGGGCGGCGAAGGCCTGAAATTCCTCTTCGTGAAGCAGTTTTTTTAATACGCGTTTAAGCCAGGGGGAAGTGCTGTTTTGGGGGTACAGGTCGTGCAGAACGTCGTCGATGCTGAACATGCCAGGCTCTCCTCGCGTTAACGAGGGTGAACATAACCAGTAAAGATGACGGCGCCGTGTCAGGCTGATGACGGTAACGTCACAGCGCGAGTAAAAAGCAAGATTGAAAGTTTAAGGCGTTATAGCAACTGGAAAAATTAAGCGCGCTATAAAAACAGGTTAACTTAGTAAAAAAGGTGGTTTTGGTAGCGGTTGATTTGTGTTGTAGCGTAAATGTTAACCATAGCTGCGCTGGCGAGCGGGCTCTTTTTTGACGGGGGATGCAGTGAGCTATTTTACGCAGAAGAAACCGATTTTCACTGCCAGATACGATTGTTTTTCGGTTTCAAAGAAAAAACGGCCCGCAGGCCGCTTTTATCACGCTTAAATGATGTTTTTCTCCGCCAGATCGAGCGCGAAGTAGGTAAAGATAAGATCGGCGCCAGCGCGCTTAATTGCGCCCAGGCTTTCCAGCGTGACGTTGATTTCGTCGATGGCGCCCGCCTGGGCGGCAAATTTGATCATCGCGTATTCGCCGCTTACCTGATAGGCGCCGAGCGGCAGCGTAGTGCGCTCGCGGATATCGCGCAGGATATCAAGATAAGGGCCAGCGGGTTTAACCATCAGCGCGTCTGCGCCTTCCGCTTCGTCGAGCAGCGATTCGCGAATCGCCTCGCGGCGGTTCATCGGACTCATCTGGTATGTTTTGCGGTCGCCTTTCAGCGCAGTGCCCGCCGCTTCACGGAACGGGCCGTAGAAAGAAGAGGCGAACTTGGTGGAGTAAGACATGATGGCGGTGTCGGTAAAGCCCGCTGCGTCCAGCGCCTGGCGAATCGCCTTCACCTGGCCGTCCATCGCTGCGGAAGGGGCGATGAAGTCGGCGCCCGCCGCCGCCGCGACGACAGCCTGCTTGCCAAGGTTAATCAGCGTCTGGTCGTTATCGACGCCGTGGTCGCACAGCACGCCGCAGTGGCCGTGCGTAGTGTATTCACAAAAGCAGGTATCGGACATAACGACCATTTCCGGCACCGCCTCTTTAGCGATGCGGGACATCCGCGCCACCAGACCGTTTTCGTTCCAGGTGTCGCTGCCGCACTCATCGGTGTGGTGAGAAATGCCAAAGGTCATTACCGAGCGGATGCCCGCTTTGGCGATGCGCTCAATCTCTTTCGCAAGGTATTTCTCAGGAATGCGCACCACGCCCGGCATGGCGGCGATGGGCTTGTAGTCGTCCAGCCCTTCTTCAACAAAAATAGGCAGCACCAGATCGCTGCGGCTTAACGTGGTTTCTTCAAACATGGCGCGCAGCGAGGGCGATTTGCGCAGGCGGCGCGGACGGGAAATCAGGGAAAAATCGGACATGGTCATTATCTTTTATCTGCCAGAAAGACCCTTATTTTACCCGAATAATTTGCCGGCGTTTTACGATTATGGTCGCTAAACGGCCATCCCTGGCCTTTCGGCGTCAGTTAAGACCCGCTTTATCCAGCCCGTAAGCGGCATCCGCAGAGCCGGGCACGGTGCGAAACGCCACGCCCATACGGTTCCAGCTGTTGATGGCCGCTATCTGGAAACTGATTTGCGCAATCTCTTCTTCGGTAAAATATTCCCGCACGGCAATCCATTCCTCATCTGACACCTCCCGGTTGGTCAGGCGGGTTAACGCTTCGGTCCAGCCAAGCGCGGCGCGCTCGCGGGCTGAAAAGAGGGTAGATTCACGCCAGACGGCGACATGATGCAGACGCAGCTCGCGCTCGCCGTGCATTCTCGCCTCTTTCACATGCATATCCACGCAGAAGGCGCAGCCATTAAGCTGCGAGGCGCGCAGCATAATAAGCTGCCCCAGCTCTTTTATCACCGGCTTGCGGCTAAGCGCGGCACTGAGTTCCATACACTTGTTCGCCAGATCGCCCGCGGCCTGGAAGTAGTTAAGACGTTGTGACATGGTGGTTCTCCCGACGTGTTTGAATGAACGGACGTCATTTTGCCGGGAGCATGGTCTGCCTTATAGTGCCAAGTTTGGGCTTTTCAGGCAGACCATAAGGCAGGCTTACTCGCGCTCTTTCAGCAATTCAACAAGGCGCTCAAGCGCAAACGCCGCTGCCTGATTGATCACCGTTTCCGGGTCGCCGTTGAAATGGCGCTTTTCCGCCACAACGCTGCCATCGTTTAGCGCCCAGCCGAACCAGACCGTGCCGGCGGGCGTACCGTCTTCACCGCCGTCCGGCCCGGCATAGCCGCTCACGGATAAGCTCACATCTTCTGCGGAGCGGTCGCGCGCGCCCTGCGCCATCTCTTTCACGGTTTGTTCGCTGACGGCGGTATAAAGACGCAGCGTCTCTTCGCTCACGCCCAGCATATTGTGCTTCGCTTTATTGGTGTAAGTGGTGAAGCCGCTGGAAAAGAAATCGGTGGTGTCGCCAGTGGCGCAAAGAGAGTAGGCGATAAGCCCGCCGGTGCAGGACTCCGCCGTCGCGAGTTTTAAGCCCTTTGCGCGAAGATAATCTTTAACTTTGGTGGTAGCGCGTTCAATAGCATCGCTCATTTTTATCTCCTCTATCCAGAACCGTTTAAAGTATAGATGAAACTGGCGGAGTAACCCGCGCGTCCGCTTTATTCGCTAAGAATTGGATTGATTTAACCAATCATTTTGGTCTTCTTATTTTTATTAATAATAAATTTAGCGGCATAAAAAATAAGTTAAAGCAATATAAAGATACACGGCGTGTGTCTTTTTTATGTTTTAATAAAGCGCTGTTTACAGGATTGCAGAGGGCAGTGCGTATTTACTTATTATTGGTTCAACTAATGACTGACCCATTATTTATTCATTAAGTACCTCAAAAGAGGTAATACATAAAGGATATGTATTTATTTTGAAAGCGTTTAATTGTAACAGGTATGAAAGCGGACAACCGGTAATCAGCAATTGAACCTTTTCTGTTCCGGGCCGCATAATCATCAGGCCAGCGTTATTCATATATGCTGGCTGCATTGTTAATTGATGGACCAACTTTGATTACGTCCCTGAGGAGGGATGACTAATGCACTCCTGGAAAAAGAAACTAGTATTATCTCAACTGGCATTGGCCTGTACTATGGCAATCGCTTCTCAGGCCTCTGCTAAAGATATTTCTGGTACCACGTATGATACGTTTTATTACGACGGTATTAACGGCGAAGTAATATATCAAGGCTATGCTGGCTGGAATAATGTAGATACCCTTGATGGTAATATTTATCCGGCCATCAATAGCGCGGCGGTAAACGGCGTTATCTCCACCTGGTATCTGGATAATGACAACGGCGTTAATAATAATTCGAACGCATTAACGATTAAAGACAGTACAATTCATGGCATGGTGACATCTGCCTGTATGACCACGGACTGCGGTACGCGTGGCTCTGATTATGTTTACGATCGCCTGGCGCTGAACGTGGATAATTCCACCATTGACGATGACTTCGAGCATTTTAATTATTATGCGGCGAATGGCAGCAGTTATAACACTGCGTCAGTGGACGTTTACGACCTCGGTACGGCGATCACCCTGGATCAGGAATCCGATATTGTTATCCAGAATAATTCGCACGTCGCGGGTATTACCCTGACGCAGGGATATGAGTGGGAAGATTATGAAAATGTCGCGACCGTCGGCGGCGTAAACAGCAACGAAATCTTTAATAATACCCTGGTGGTCAAAGATTCCGTCCTGACCTCCGGCTCATGGAGCGATGAGGGTACGAATGGCTTCTATGGCCGCAGCGATAAAGCCAGCGACTACAGCAACAGCGCTACGCTGGATGATGCCGCGCTGACCGTCGTCGCCAGTGCCGACGCCGACAACGCCATGCAAACGACCGCCTCGTTTGACCACTCCACGCTGACGGGGGATGTGGTGTTCGTCAGCAGCTTCGATGAAAACTTCGGCGGCTACGATATCGACAACGGCGACAACACCTTTACCCATGTCGATGCCTATGACGTTAACGGCGACGGCGTGGCGGATTCTAACGGCTGGGATAACACCGACCGTCTGGATCTGACGCTGACCAACGGCAGCAAATGGGTGGGCGCGGCTATCTCCAGCGTGGAAGCTACCGCAGAACTGTATGATTACCAGCCCAACAGCCTGTGGCCGACTTCCGTCTATGGCGTGGAAAACAACGACAGCGCCTTTGACGAAGCAGGCCATGTGGTCGGCAATGCGGTCTACCAGAGCGGCCTTTTCAATGTCACGCTGGATAACGGCTCGGAGTGGGACACCCGTAAAGCGTCCAATATCGATACCCTGACGGTGAACAACCGCTCCCAGGTGAATGTGGAAGACTCCTCGTTGCTGGCGGACAGCATCGCGCTCGGCAATGCTTCCTCGCTGAACATTGGCGATTCCGGCGCGGTCGCAACCGATCATCTGACTCTCGACACCTTAAGCCAGCTCACTCTCACCGAAGAGACGGCAGAACTGAAGGCCAATACCGTTACCGTGGACAACGGCGCTCAACTGGCGCTGGGGCTGGGCCAGCTTGATACCGGTAATCTGCAATTGACCGACGGCGGCGTGTTTAACGTGGCGAGCCGCGACTACACGTTAAATTCAGATCTCAACAACGTGCGTTACGTGACCAACGATATACATAGCGCGGACTATGACTATGGCGTTATCGCCCTGAATGCCGACGGGCATCTGGCGGTAAACGGCGACGTGGCGGGCAACTACGCCGTGCGCATTGATAACGCCACCGGCGCGGGCGCAATCGCGGATTATAAAAATAACGAGGTGATCCGCGTTTATGATAATGACGCCGCCACCTCCGCCACCTTCACGGCGGCGAACAAGGCCGATCTCGGCGCGTACACCTATGAAGCGCAGCAGCAGGGCGATACGGTGGTGCTGGAACAGCAGGAATTAACCGATTACGCCAACATGGCGCTGAGTATTCCTTCCGCCAACACCAATATCTGGAACCTGGAGCAGGACACGCTCGCAACTCGCCTGGCGCAGGGTCGACACACGGCAGGGGATACGGGCGGCGCATGGGTGAGCTATTTCGGCGGCAACTATAATGCCGACACCCACACGCTGGATTACGATCAGGACGTTAACGGCATTATGGTCGGCCTGGATAAACAAATCGACGGCAACATGGCCAAATGGACAGTGGGCGCCGCGGCGGGCTTTGCCAAGGGCGACATCAGCGACCACAGCGGCCAGGTCGATCAGGACAGCCAGTCTGCGCGCTTCTACACCTCCGGGCGCTTTAGCAATAACGTCTTTATCGATACCACTCTGAGCTACAGCCACTACAGCAACGACCTGAGCGCGGTAATGAGCAACGGCGCGGCGGTGAATGGCGATATCTCTACCGACGCCTGGGGCTTTGGCCTGAAAGCGGGCTACGACTGGCAGTTTAACCCGCAAGGTTATCTGACTCCGTATGCCGCTATCTCCGGCCTGTTCCAGGATGGCGATGATTACCAGCTTAGCAACGGCATGGATGTTGACAGCCAGTCTTACGACAGCCTGCGTTATGAGCTGGGCCTGGATCTGGGCTATACCGTCAGCTACGGCAACGATCAGGCGTTTATGCCCTATGCCAAACTGGCTTATGTCTATGATGATGCAAACAGCAACAGCGCTGATGTTAACGGCGACAGCATTGATAATGGCGTGGAAGGCTCCGCAGTACGGGCGGGTCTGGGCGGCCAGTTCAGCTTCACCAAAAACTTTAGCAGCTACGCTGATGTTAACTACCTTGGCGGTGGCGATGTCGATCAGGACTGGGCGGCCAACGTAGGGGTCAAATATACCTGGTAACAGTGCTTTTTCAGCAGATGCGCCTCGGCTGAAAAGTGCTATTTCAGGAGTAAAAATGCCCATCCAGGAATGGATGGGCATTCATATACAAATCATGGATGAGTAAAGTGATTAGTTTCATCAAGCCTGTCAATTATCTGGAAATGTTGCGCACGGGCCTGGCCCCGGCAGCAAAAAATTTTGATATTCCGCCGAAAGAAACTATCCGGTTTAACGACGAAAAAGGAGAACATTATTGCTGGTTTTTGCAACATGGCAGCCTGAGTATTTATCGTGAATCAAACGAGCTGTTGCTGGAACTGGTTTCGTCCCCCGTCCTGCTGACTTTTGCCAACGATCTCATTCCTACAACACAACAATATCATATGGTCACCGAAACGCGTTGTAAGGGATTCTATTTGCCTGTCGACCTGGCTTTTGAACAAATTGATAAGCATCAATTATGGAAGGCGTATTCCCACTGGCAAGCCTGGCAAATGCGGATATTTGAATGGCGGGATGCATGTTTTACGGGCGCCAGTACCTATGCGCAAATCCGCTCTACGTTATTAATAATGGCAGACTGGGATAAAGAGATACGATCAAAGATTGGCGTGATTAACTTTATACAAAAAAGAACCCATATTTCCCGTTCCGTCATTGCAGAGATTCTCGCCGCGTTGCGCAAAGGAAATTACATTGAAATGAGCAAAGGGAAATTAATTGCGGTTAACCGCTTGCCGAATAATTATTGACCATGCGGGGTTGCTGCCCGCATGGCCGGTTTATGTCAAAGCGCTGGCGATGGCAATGGTTTGTTGCCGCTCAGTTCCGTGACCAGATCGTTAACGCCGTCGCTCATATTCACAAAACGGGTTAACGGCGAGCGCGTCACCACCACAAAAACGCCGACATTATTTTGCGGCACCATCGCCATATAAGTAATGAAGCCGCCGCCGCCGCCCGTTTTCTGAATAATGCCGGGACGGCCCGCTTTCGGCGCCATATAAACCCAGCCCAGCCCCAGCGCGTCCGCACGGCCCGGCACGTCCATGCCGATGACACGGGTGAACTGCGCACGCTGGTAAATCAGGGTTTGCATCCGGTCCGCCTGCGCGTTGCGGGAGTGAAAGTCGGAGGCGAGAAACTGCTGCATCCAGCGCATCATGTCGTCTGGCGTGGAGTAAACGCCGCCGCTGCCGATAGCCGCCAGCGTGTTATTGCATGGGCTGGCGCCTTTTTCCGCCACCATCAGCCGCTTACACTGGTCGGGCGATGGCGTGAAAGTCGTGTCTTTCATGCCGAGCGGACGGGCGATTTGCTCCTCAAACAGCTGCGCATAAGGTTTCCCTGCCGCCCGGGAGAGGGCATCCGCCAGCAAGTCAAACGCCAGATTGGAATAGGAAACGACAGAACCTGGCGCCGCTTTCAGGCTCGCCTGGCTCACCCAGTTCCAGCGCTGCTCACGTGTCGGCCAGACAAATACCGGCCGGTGGGCCGCGCCGCCGGGCTGCTCGCGGGGCAGGGCGCTGGTATGGGTAGCAAGATTCACAAGCGTAATGGGTTTGCCCTGATACGTCGGCACGCGCGCGCCGGCAGGCGCATATTTGCTGAGCGGATCGTTAAGCTGCACGACGCCCTGATCGAGAAGCTTTACCAGCATTTCGCTGGTCATCAGTTTGGTCAAAGAGGCAATGCGGATAACCGAATCAAGCTGCGGACGCACATTGTTGCCGGGGCGGGTTTCGCCGAAGCTGCGAAAGACGCGCTGGTTTCCATCAATCACCACCATCGCCATGCCGGTAGCGCCGCTGCCGTAAAAAATATGGTTGGCATAACGATCGACAATTTCAGAAGCGAAAACCGGATCGGGGGAGGCTGAGGCGGCCTGGGCCGCAGGCATAACCGCGGCAGTCAGCGCGGCGAAAAAAAACAGGCAACGTTTCAACGGACGGATCCACAGAGTCATTAAAGGGTAAAGGCTATTTATACTACTCTGCGCCGTTGTGCAAAGGGCCGATAAGCGCCATAAATCGTGAAAAAGCGTAACGACGAGTAATTACAGCGTTTTTTCTTTGGCCGGGGTTCGCCCTTTCTGGCCGTTACGTTATGGTAGGTGCACGTTTATCTTGTTAGCCGTTAAGGAGTCTTTCATGCAAAGCCGTCGCGCCGTTATCGTCGTCGATATGCAAAATGGCGTTTTCACCACGCCGCGTTCTGACCGGGAAGGGTGTACCGCACGGATCAACGCGCTTACCCAGGCGGCAGACATGGTTATCTTCATTCAGCATACCGCAGAGGATGAATTGCGGGAGGGAAGTGACGATTTCGCGCTTTTGCCGGAGCTAAACCAGCCCGCAGACGCCTTTTACGTGACGAAGACCGCCTGCGACGCCTTTTACTGCACTTCGCTCGAAGCCCTGCTGCGCGAGCAGAACATCCGCGATTTTGTGCTTTGCGGCTGCGCGACGGATTACTGCGTGGATGCCACCTTTAAAAACGGCGTCAGCCGGGGTTATCGCATTACCGTAGCAGAAGATGCGCATACCACCGCCAACCGTGCGGCGGCGCCCGCCGATGTGCTGATTCGCCACTATAACGATGTCTGGCGATCGTTTATCGCCCCGGCGAATCCGCCGCAGGTGTTGCCGGTGAGCCAAATTCTTGCCGCCTGGCAGGCGAACTAACCTTTTCACGTTTTGTCTCAACAGGCGCGGCGCGGCGGCCTTTATTTTTCGCAACAAATTGACCGCGCCTGACAAACGGTTTTAGGTAAGCTAACGCCGTCCTGAATAAAAAACGGCGAAAATGAAGCGCAGCAAGGCGATAACAATCAGAAGTGCAGGAGTAAGTCATGTTTAAATCTTTTTTCCCCCGGCCGACCGCTTTTTTCGTGTCGGCCTTTATTTGGGCGATGCTTGCCGTCATTTTCTGGCAGGCGGGCGGCGGCGACTGGCTGCTGCGTCTTACCGGCGCGGAAAAAGAGGTGCCGATTAGCGCCGCGCGTTTCTGGTCGGTGAACTATCTCACCTTTTACGCTTATTACGCCTTCTGCGTCGGCGTTTTTGCGCTTTTCTGGATGCTCTACAGCCCGCACCGCTGGCAATACTGGTCGATTCTCGGCTCGGCGCTGATTATTTTCGTCACCTGGTTTCTGGTGGAAGTGGGCGTGGCGGTCAATGCCTGGTATGCGCCTTTCTATGACCTTATCCAGACGGCGTTAAGCGCGCCGCATAAGGTAAAAATTGAGCAGTTTTACCATGAAGTGGCCGTGTTTCTCGGTATTGCGCTGATAGCCGTGGTCGTGGGCGTGCTGAATAACTTTTTCATCAGCCATTACGTGTTTCGCTGGCGTACGGCGATGAACGAATATTATATGGCGCACTGGCAGCGGTTGCGCCATATCGAAGGCGCCGCGCAGCGCGTGCAGGAAGACACCATGCGTTTCGCTTCAACGCTTGAAGATATGGGCGTGAGCTTTATCAGCGCGGTGATGACGCTTATCGCTTTTCTGCCAGTGCTGGTGGCCTTGTCTCCGCACGTGCAGGAGCTGCCGATTATCGGGCATGTGCCTTACGGTCTGGTGATTGCCGCTATTGTCTGGTCGCTGCTCGGCACGGGGCTGCTGGCGGCGGTGGGCATAAAGCTGCCAGGGCTGGAGTTTAAAAACCAGCGCGTGGAAGCCGCCTACCGTAAAGAGCTGGTTTATGGCGAAGACGACCCAACCCGCGCCACGCCGCCAACGGTGCGCGATTTGTTTAACAACGTGCGGCGCAACTATTTCCGCCTCTATTTTCATTACATGTATTTCAACATTGCCCGCATTTTGTATTTGCAGGTCGATAACGTGTTCGGCCTGTTTTTGCTGTTCCCGTCTATCGTTTCCGGCGCCATCACGCTTGGCCTGATGCAGCAGATCAACAACGTGTTCGGCCAGGTGCGCGGCTCGTTCCAGTATCTGATCAGCTCCTGGACAACGCTTGTCGAGTTAATGTCCATCTATAAACGTCTGCGCAGCTTTGAGCGCGAGCTGGATAACGCGCCGCTTAACGAACCACAGCAGGCGCTGTAATCACGACGCCCCTCCGGGGGCGTTTTCTACGCCGCAACGCCAGCCGATTCCGATTTTCCCGCCTGGGTGAAAATGTTACGCTCGGGCGCACTTTCACGACGAAACAGGAACGGTATGGAAAACGCGCTCCCTCTCGCCGCGCGCCCGTCGCGGCTCTCTCTTGCGCTTGGTCTGGCGGCTTTTCTGGCGCTGGCAGGCTGCACCAGTAAAACAAGCGAACCAACGGCGGAAAAGGCGAAGCCGCTGGATGTGAAAGCCGTGGTGAAACAAAAAATGCCGGCGAGCGTGAAGGACCGGGACGGCTGGGCGAAAGATATCGCCACCGCCTTTGAAAGCCAGAAGCTGCCGGCGACGGAGGAGAACATCTGCTCCGTGCTCGCCGTGGCGGAGCAGGAGGCGAACTATCAGGCGGACCCGGCCGTGCCGGGGCTGAATAAAATCGCCTGGCAGGAGATCGAGCGTCGCGCCGGGAAGCTGCACATTCCCGCTTTTGTGGTGCGCACCGCGCTGCTTATCAAATCGCCCAACGGCAAAAGCTACAGCGAGCGGCTTGATAATGTAAAAACGGAAAAACAGCTGAGCGCCATTTTTGACGACTTTATCGGCATGGTGCCGCTTGGCCAGACGCTTTTCGGCAATCTCAACCCGGTGCATACCGGCGGACCGATGCAGGTAAGCATTGCCTTCGCCGAGCAGCACGAGCGCGGCTACCCGTACAAAATAGAGGGTACGGTGCGCCAGGAGGTCTTTACCCGGCGCGGCGGACTCTGGTTCGGCACATATCATTTGCTTAACTATCCGGCGAGCTATACCCAGCCGCTTTATCGCTTTGCCGATTTTAACGCGGGCTGGTATGCCAGCCGCAACGCCGCCTTTCAGAATGCGGTCAGCAAGGCAAGCGGCGTGAAGCTGGCGCTGGACGGCGACTTAATTCGTTACAACAGCGACGAGCCGGGCAAGACAGAGCTTGCCGTGCGCAAGCTTTCAGGCAAGCTGGATATGAGCGAAAGCGCTATTCACCGCGCGCTCAGCAAGGGCGACAGCCTGGATTTCGAGAAGACCGATCTCTATGAAAAAGTCTACCAACTGGCCGAACAGAAGACGGGAAGAAAACTGGCGAGGGAGATGCTGCCTGGCATCCAGCTGGAGAGCCCGAAGATCACCCGCAATTTAACCACCGCCTGGTTTGCTAAACGCGTGGACGAGCGTCGGGTCCGTTGTATGAAGAAGGGTTAGAAATAGCGGCGGCGCAGGCGCAAATAAAGCGCAAAAGCGCCCGCCATGACGCAACCCAGCAGAAAAGGAACCACGCCGAACAGCGTGCTCACCGCCAGCCCCATTTCTATGCGGGGCCGACCGTTTTCCTGCATCTGCATCAGATGGTCAAACACGCCTGGCGCATGAACCAGCAGGTTCAGTATTTGCGCGCCCACCCAAAAGCAGAACAGCACAAACACGGCATAAGCGATATTGCCAGGCAGGGTTGTTTCGCGTTGTTTCCTGGCAAAGCCAGGCTTCGATAACATAATCTCTGCCATACAGACCTCCGGGGTGTACCTGCACGCTGGCGTTATGCCAGCTGACTAAGGTGAGTTTGACAGGAGTTAGTAAATGTCAATATCGGATTTCTGGTAATTTCAGGGGAAGATTACTCCTGGATGTCAGTTTTATGTAGATACTCACATTTACGTAACTTTATTAATCAACAGGTAACATTTCAGATTTTCCCCAACCACCGCGACCTGGGCCACAGACAGCCTGAATAAGTTGTGCGATGATGGCTTTTTTTCCTCCCGGAGCCGCAATGAACCTGCCTGTGAAAATCCGCCGCGACTGGCACTATTACGCCTTTGCGATTGGACTCATTTTTATTCTTAACGGAATTATCGGCCTGCTGGGCTTTGAAACGAAAGGCTGGCAAAACTATGCCGTAGGCCTGGTGACCTGGGTGATTGGCTTTTGGCTGGCGGGACTGATTATTCGCCGGCGCCCGGACGAAGAGAAACCGGGCGCGGCGCAGGAATAACGCTTAACGGGTAATCGTGCTTTTCAGCGCGCTGTCAGCGCGGTGGCGCTCCAGCGCCAGCTCAATCAAACGGGTGATAAGCGCCTGATAGCCAAGCCCGCTTGCCTGCCACAGTTTCGGGTACATGCTGATGTTGGTAAACCCCGGCAGCGTATTGATTTCATTAATAATCACTTCGTTATCCGCCGTCAGGAAAACATCGACGCGCGCCATGCCGCAGCACTCCAGCGCCTGGTAAGCGCGAAGGGCGATAGCGCGAATTTTATCGTTGATGTCAGGGGCGAGCGCGGCGGGAACCACCACCTGCGCGCCTTTATCGTCAATGTATTTGGTGTCGTAGGAGTAGAACTCATCGTTCACTACCACTTCGCCGCAGACGCTGGCTTCCGGTTCGTCGTTGCCAAGCACCGCGCACTCTATCTCACGCCCTTTGATGCCTTGCTCCACCACAACTTTATGGTCGAACGTAAACGCCAGCGCCACCGCTTCGTGGTACTGCGCTTCGCTGGTCACTTTGCTGACGCCTACGGATGAACCCTGGTTTGCCGGCTTCACAAACAGCGGCAGACCGAATTTTTCCTCCAGCTCGCTGAAGCTTACGCGGTTGCGGCTGACGCGGGTGAGCGTCACAAAAGGGGCGACGTTCAGGCCTGCGTCGCGCAGCAGGCGCTTGGCCACATCTTTATCCATACTCACCGCCGAACCCAGCACGCCGGAACCGACGAAGGGCAGGTTGGCCATACGCAGCATGCCCTGCAACGAGCCATCTTCGCCGAGCGTGCCGTGCACGATAGGGAAAATCACATCCACCTGATCCAGCGTCTGGCGGTTGTCTGCTTCAATCAGTTGCGCTTCGCTCAGGCCCGGCACCAGCGCGACATTTTTCTGCGAGCGATGAAGCGCGATACGCGCAGGGTCGTCAGCGTTCAGCAGATAACCCGACGCTTCATTAACGTGCCACTGTCCCTGTTTATCAATCCCCAGCAGCACGACTTCGAATTTTTCTTTATCTATGGCGTCGACGATATTTTTCGCCGACTGAAGCGACACTTCATGCTCCGCCGATTTTCCGCCAAAGACGATGCCCACGCGCAGTTTTGCCATTACACAATCCATCCAATACTGACCAAAGCTGACAACATAGCACGCGATAAGATGCGTTTCATGCCCTTCCTGCGGTGCGTCGGGAAGAGACGGCTATACTCAGAACTCTGATAAAACGAAAGGGAGAGCGCATGGCGAAAGCAGGAGGCGCAGTGGCGGGACTGGGGTTAGCGGCGCTTGTCGCGTATAGCTTGTACCACTGGCTACCGGACTGGTACAACCCATTTGCGCCGCTTTCACCCGGCGACCCGCCCACCATGGTCACCCGCTACAAACTGCGCCAGATGGCCAGCGATCCGCAGGCTTGCCTCGCCATCCTTAAGCAGGCAGGCGAGCAGGGGATGATAAGCTTTCGCGAGCAAAATAATGTGGCGGGGAAATGCCCGCTCGACGCCCCGGTACGCGTTACGCGCTTTGGCGACGTAGGGCTCAGCAGTTCGTTTCTCGCCAGTTGCCCGCTGGCGCTCAGCAGCGCCATGTTCGTTCATCAGCGCGCGAAGCCCGTCGCCGCCGTCCTAATGAAAAGCGAACTGACACGCATCGATCACTTAGGCAGCTACGCCTGCCGTAATATTTATAATCGCCCTGGCGCGCGTTTAAGCGAACACGCTACGGCGGATGCGCTCGATATCAGCGGCTTTCGCTTTGCCAACGGCCAGCAGGTAACCGTGCTGAAGGGGTGGGACGAGCAAAACGCGCGGGGAGAGACGCTGCGCGCGCTCTTTAACCAGAGCTGCCCTTTTTTCGGCAACGCGCTGGGCCCGGATTATAACGCCGCCCACGCTAACCATTTTCATTTAGGCATGCGCGGCTTTGGTATCTGCCGCTAGCGAAAAAGCGGCGTTGCGGCCCCGGTTTGTGTGATAAATATCACAAATAGTTCATTCTGGAAGATAAAATTCTGAAATGATTGGCAGCGCAAAGGATGCCACACCAGCGCAGAAACGGGCTGGTATGGTGGATTATATTCATCAATTTATTGTGTCGTAGGCGTATGGAATCCTGGAAGGTCAATATTATCTCGGTCTGGTTCGGCTGCTTTTTTACCGGCCTTGCCATCAGTCAAATCCTCCCGTTCCTGCCGCTTTACGTCGCCCAGTTGGGCGTGACGTCTCATGAAGCCCTGTCGATGTGGTCGGGCTTAACCTTCAGCGTCACCTTTCTGGTTTCGGCCATCGTCTCGCCAATGTGGGGCAGCCTTGCCGATCGCAAAGGGCGCAAGCTCATGCTGCTGCGCGCCTCGCTCGGCATGGCGATAGCGATTCTGCTTCAGGCCTTCGCCACTAACGTCTGGCAACTCTTTTTCCTGCGGGCCATTATGGGGCTCACCTCAGGCTATATTCCCAACGCCATGGCGCTGGTGGCCTCGCAGGTGCCGCGTGAACGCAGCGGCTGGGCGCTCAGTACGCTCTCCACGGCGCAAATCAGCGGCGTAATTTGCGGCCCGTTGATGGGCGGTTTCCTGGCGGATCATCTTGGCCTGCGCACCGTTTTTTTCGTCACGGCGCTTTTGTTGATGATTAGCTTCCTGGTGACGCTGTTGCTGATCAAAGAAGGGGCGCGCGTCAGCGTCAGCAAAGCGCAGCGGCTTTCCGGCAAGGCCGTATTCGCCTCGCTGCCCTATCCGAAGCTGGTTATTAGCCTCTTCGTCACTACCATGGTTATTCAACTGTGCAACGGTTCCATCAGCCCGATACTGGCGCTGTTTATCAAGGCGTTGTCGCCAGAGAGCACGAATATCGCTTTTCTGAGTGGGATGATCGCTGCTGTGCCCGGCGTCTCGGCGCTGCTTTCCGCGCCGCGGCTGGGCAAACTGGGCGACCGCATCGGCACCGCCCGGGTGTTGATGGCGACGCTTGTTTTCGCCGTCGCGCTCTTTTTCGCTATGTCGTTTGTGACATCGCCCACGCAGCTTGCCGTGCTGCGCTTTTTACTGGGCTTTGCGGATGGCGCCATGTTGCCGGCAGTGCAAACGCTGTTAGTAAAATACTCAAGCGATCAGGTCACGGGGCGTATCTTCGGCTATAACCAGTCGTTTATGTACCTCGGCAATGTGCTCGGCCCGCTCATGGGGGCAGGGATATCGGCGATGGCGGGCTACCGCTGGGTGTTCATCGCCACCGCCCTGGTCGTGCTGGTTAATGTGGTTCAGCTTGCCTGGGCGCTGCGTCAGCGCAGGCTAAGCGCTGCGCAAAAATGAGGAGATAACGCAATGATATATAATGCTTTGGGATTTACTGAGCGGCTTTTCATTATTTAATATGCATTTTTTATAGGGTCAAACTTTCCGGGGATTTACCTTAAATAATAAAAATGTTCTGCCGTTGATCATTTTTTGTGCCGCGCCACACTTCTATTAAATTAATATAAAAATAACGATTTTTTTACTTTGCAACCGGCAAGCGGGGTGATAACTTTCCCCCGATATTAACTAAGGGAATTGGGTTATGAAAAATCTTATTGCCGAATTGCTGGTCAAGCTTGCACAAAAAGAGGAAGAGTCAAAAGAGCTGGTGGCCCAGGTCGAGGCGCTGGAGATTGTCGTGACTGCTATGCTGCGCCGGATGGAGCAAAAAGAGCAGGATGCGCTTATCCAGGGCATTGAAGACGCCTTGCGGGAAGTGAATCCGCCAAGCGAGGTTCCCCATCGCGACAGCGAATTACTCAACCAATATCTAAAAAAGCTTTTGCGGCACCCCAGAAGCTAGTCAGTTAACGGCCTCATACTCTGTTATGAGATCGTCATAATTTGTTTTTATCGTCTCTCTTTTTTATTTCTTTTTAAAAGGAAGTTAGCAGAGTAAAAAAGAGGGCGATAACGATTGCTTTCATTCCAGAGTGGTTCAGCGCGGCAAGTAAAGCGTACGCGTAAATGCCCGTTTCAAAAAAACGGGCGGCGCAAAAAGATATTACTCAGCCAGGCGATGCATGTCGTCTTACGAGCAATCAAACTAAAGCGTTGCGTGCGTTATTAAATAATAAGCCCGCGAAAAAGCGTATTTTACTCACCGGCAACGGGATGGACGATCGGGAATAACGGCAGCGCGCCATCACGCCGAGGGTGCCGGCGGCTTTTTAAAAGCATGAATGCGCTGCCTTTTACAGGGTATTTCATCTGCTATTGCGTTGATACAACAGGGTGTTGCTGTCTTCAGCCTGCCTGTAGTGGGCTTAACGGGCGAAAACCTTCTCTTTACCCTCATGAAACCCCCTTTCGTGCCGTTATAAAAACTGTTACCGGGTAAGCATTCCTGATGCTCTCCGGTGGTGTTTTTCTCCTCTTCTGCCCAGGCTTAAAGCGCAATTCACGCTTGCTGGAGGAAGAATGAAAACGACGCTGCTGACCACGCTGGTGATGGGGATGCTCTCCTCCGGCCCCGACTATGCCGCCGAACGGTCGGTTCTGCCGCCTTCTTCCCGCACAACCTGCAACCAGCAGGCTACCGCCGCGCAAATAACCGGCAAGGCCCGTGAAACCTACCTTCGAAACTGTTTACGCAACCGTCAGAGCGCCCCCGGCGAGAAAAGCCTTACGCCCCGTCAGCAGCAAATGAACAAATGCCGCAGGCAGGCAAACCAGTTGGATGTCGACGCGCGCCGCCGTGCGATTAGCGAGTGTATGGCGCCATTTGACGGGTAGTTCTTACGGGTGACCGGGTAAAAACGCTCACCCGAAATTTCATACTCGGCCCGTTTGCCCTCTTCTTATACTTTGGGCAATGTTGCACAACCGTCCCGAGAAAATGAACCAACAACAGATATTTATCCGCTGGATCTCCTCGCAGGCCCGCAACCAGGCGCGCCCTACGGATGACTATCTGCGCTCGGGGCAACGCTTCGCACGCCGTATCTGGCTGCCGCGCACCGTGGGACACGGCATTAGTTTTCTTTTTCTCGCCCCGATTCTACTCACTCAACCGCTCTCCGGCTGGTGGTGGCTGGTGTTGTCGGTTTACGCGTTTATCTGGCCGCATCTCGCCTGGTTGCTGGCGGACCGCGCGGCGAACCCAAAAGCGGCTGAACAGCGCAACCTGACGTTTGATGCCGTGATGGGCGGCGTCTGGATCGCAGTAACAGGGCTAAACGCGCTGCCGTCGATCCTTATCCTGATGATGGTTAACATGAACAACATGGGGGCGGGCGGCGTAAAGCTCTTTCTGGTCGGCCTTTTGTTGCAGGCCGCGGCCTGCTTTACCACCCTTGCGATAATCAACCTGCCGGTGGATATTACCACCACGCCGCTTGAGATGTGGATCTGCCTGCCTGCGCTGCTTATTTACCCGGTCTTTTTCGGCTTTGTGACTTACCGCACCGCCATTAACCTTGCCGAACGTAAGCGCAGGCTCCAGTTGCTCAGCACCCGCGATGGCATGACCGGCGTTTATAACCGCCGCCACTGGGAACACTTGCTGCATAATGAATTTGATAACTGCCGGCGCTACCAGCGGGTGTCCACGCTGTTGCTTATCGATCTCGATCATTTCAAGTCTATTAACGACACTTACGGGCACGATGTCGGCGATGAAGCCATTCTGGCGATCACCCAGCATTTACAGCTCACCCTGCGCACCACAGATGTGATTGGCCGCTTCGGCGGCGATGAATTTGCTGTTTTCATGACCGGCACCTCCGTACAAAGCGCCATTGCCGCTATGCATCGCGTACATGAACATCTTGATGATTACCGCTTTGACTGCGCGCCTGAATTGCGCGTGCGCATCAGCGTCGGCGTCGCGCCTTTAACGCCGCAAATGACGCACTACCGCGAATGGCTGAAAGCGGCGGATAACGCCCTGTATAAAGCCAAAAAAGCGGGCCGCAACCGTACTGAAGTCGCCGCCTGATCGCCCCTGCGTTTGCTCACCCGTTTATCTCTGCCAGGCTTAACTTAGCGCTGCGTCACGTTTTTCTCGCGCAACGTGGCGGAGCAGCCGCGCCGACGCACAATAAAAATCAGGAGGAGCAATGTCATGAATTACCTTTATGTCGCCAGGGTGAAAGACCTGCCGGAAAGCCAGCCGCAAAAAGCGGAAGCAGGTGAAAGTGAAGTGGTGCTGATCCGTACCGGCGAGACAGTGCGTGCCTTTCAGAGTAAATGCCCGCATGCAGGCGCGCCGCTGGAAAAGGGGGCAGTGTGCGAGGGGCATCTGGTCTGCCCGTGGCATAAAGCGGTGTTTGATATCAGCAACGGCGCATGGCGCGAACCCTTAGCCCTTGCCAGCCTGCGTCAGTATCCGGTGCGCGTGGAAGAAGGAAAAGTTTACGTTAGCCCGAAAGCGATGTCGCCCGCCTTGCGTGCGCAGATCCGCGGCGAGGAAACGCAAACTTTTGTTATTCTCGGCACCGGGGCGGCGGGCAGCGCGGCAGCTATTACGCTTCGCGATGAAGGTTTCAACGGCAAACTTATTCTTATCGACCGCGAGCGCGAAGCGCCTTACGACCGCACCGCGCTTAGCAAATTCGTGCCCGCCGGCAAAATGAAAATCAGTGAAGTGCCGCATCCGCTGGACGAAAATTTCTGGCAGCAGCCTGGCGTGGAGGTGATTCGCGAAGAAGTGGAATCGCTTGATCCTGCGCTTCGCGAATTGCGGCTGGAAAGCGGCGAGACGCTGACTTTTGACAAGCTGCTGCTGGCGACAGGCGGCGCGCCGCAGCGCCCGGAACTGCCTGGCAACCGGCTGAAAGGCGTGCATCTGCTGCGCAGCATCGAACAGGCCGATGCCCTGCTCAAAGAAGTTGACCGCGAGCAGCAGCTGGTGATTATCGGCAACAGTTTTATCGCCCTGGAGTTGGCTGCTGCGCTGCGCAACCAGGATATCGACGTCACGGTGATAGCGCGCCATGCCTTGCCGTTTGCAAAGCAGTTCGGCGAAGAGGCGGCGCGCGGTTTTCGCGAACTGCATGAGCAAAACGGCGTGCGCTTTGTCACCGGCGAGCCGCAGGCGCTGGAAGGAGACGAGCATGTTCATAGCGTGACGCTAAAAGATGGCCGCAAGATCGCTGCCCAGGTTGTGGTGTTCGCCACCGGCATCAAGCCGGTTACCGGTTTTACGCATACCCTCATTCAGGAAGAGGATGGCAGCCTGCGCACCAACAACCGGCTGGAAGCGGCGGCGAATATCTGGGCGGCAGGCGATATTGCAAGCTACCCCGCGCCGGAGGGCCTGCGCCGCGTCGAGCACTGGCGCGTGGCGCAACAGCAGGGGCGTGTCGCCGCGCTGAATATGCTGGGTAAACAGGAAGTCTTCGATCGCGCGCCTTTTTTCTGGACGACGCATTACGGCACTCGCTATGAATATCTTGGGCACGCTGAAAGCTGGGATAACTATAAATTTATCGGCTCGTTCGCTGAGAAAAAATTTATCGCGCTTTATGGCGAGGCGGGCCTGTTAAAAGCGGTGCTGAGCTGCGGATATTATACCGGCACAGCGGCACTGCTGTTACGCATGCAGCAGCCGATAACGGTTGAAGAGGCGCAGGAAATTATTTTATCGGCGCAGGGATAAAACGGTATAGCCTTTTAGCTGACGGGAAAATTAACCGGGCCGCCCTTTGGCGGCCCGGTTTTTTTATGGACAGAACGGGCGCGGCCTGGCGCCAGACAACCTGAGTCAGGTTGCATAATCGTCCATGTCCGCTTTTTAACTAAAGAAGCATGGCGAAGCGGCTAATTGTGCGTCAGTCACAATTTTTGGCTGTTAAGTAAGCAATAAGGTGATGCTGTTCGCCATTTCATTTTGACAGGTACGTCACAAAACCGAGGTGTGTAGCTGGTTAGTCCATATCTGCGCCGCTTTAGCGCCTGACTCTTCTTGCAGGATTCTTCTACCGTTATCGTGTTGGCAACGTGCCTCTGAACGGGAGAAGTAAAGATGTCCTCGGTAAGTGATGTCACGCCTGGATTAACGGCGCACGAGCGTAAAGTGCGCCGCATGAATTTATTCGTATCGGTTTCCGCCGCCGTCGCCGGATTATTATTCGGACTGGATATTGGCGTTATTGCCGGAGCCTTGCCCTTTATTACCGACCATTTTTCCCTGGGCAGCAGGGCGCAGGAGTGGGTCGTAAGCAGTATGATGTTGGGCGCCGCGCTGGGTGCGCTTTTTAACGGCTGGCTCTCCTCGCGGCTGGGACGAAAATACAGTCTGCTGGCGGGCGCTATCTTATTTATCCTCGGCTCGCTTGGCTCTGCTTTCGCCACCTCGCTTGAGATTTTACTTATTTCCCGCGTGGTGCTGGGCGTGGCGGTGGGCATCGCCTCTTATACCGCGCCGCTCTATCTTTCCGAAATGGCCTCGGAAAATGTGCGCGGCAAAATGATTAGCCTTTATCAATTAATGGTCACGCTGGGTATTTTGCTCGCCTTTTTGTCTGATACGGCGCTGAGCTACAGCGGCAACTGGCGCGCCATGCTCGGCGTGCTGGCGCTGCCTGCCATTGCGCTGCTGATTATGGTTATCTTCCTGCCTAACAGCCCGCGCTGGCTGGCGGCGAAGGGTAAGCATATCGAAGCGGAAGAGGTGCTGCGTATGCTGCGCGACACTTCTGAAAAGGCGCGCCAGGAGCTGAACGACATTCGCGAAAGCCTGAAGGTGAAGCAGGGCGGCTGGTCGCTGTTTAAAGCCAACCGCAACGTGCGCCGCGCTGTTTTTCTCGGCATGCTGCTACAGGCGATGCAGCAGTTTACCGGTATGAATATCATCATGTACTACGCGCCGAAAATTTTCGAAATGGCCGGGTTCGCCAGCACGGAGCAGCAGATGATAGCGACCGTAGTGGTTGGACTAACCTTTATGCTCGCCACGTTTATCGCCGTGTTTACCGTTGATAAAGCCGGGCGCAAACCCGCGCTGAAGATTGGCTTTAGCGTTATGGCGACAGGTACGCTGGTGCTTGGCTATTGTCTGATGCAGGTAAACGGCGGGGAGATTTCGCGCGGTATTTCCTGGCTTTCCGTCGGCATGACCATGATGTGCATCGCAGGCTACGCCATGAGCGCCGCGCCGGTGGTGTGGATCCTCTGTTCTGAGATCCAGCCGCTGAAATGCCGCGACTTCGGCGTAACCTGTTCAACAACGACGAACTGGGTGTCGAATATGATAATCGGCGCCACCTTCCTGACGCTGATTGATAGCGTCGGCGCGGCGGGCACGTTCTGGATCTACACGCTGCTGAACATGGCGTTTATCGGCGTAACCTTCTGGCTTATTCCGGAAACCAAAAACGTCACCCTTGAGCATATCGAGAAAAACCTGATGGCGGGCAAGAAGCTTCGCGATATCGGACAGTAAAAAAGGCCCCCGCGGGGGCCTTTTTCTTAGCCTTTGCTGAGCTTTTCCGACTTCGCCATACAGGCCTGCATCGCTTCAATCACCGCAGAGCGGAAACCGCGCTCTTCCAGAACCCGCACCGCTTCAATCGTCGTACCGGCAGGGGAGCAGACCATATCTTTCAACTCGCCCGGATGCTTGCCCGTCTCCAGCACCATCTTCGCCGAGCCCATTACCGCCTGCGCGGCGAATTTATAGGCCTGAGCGCGCGGCATGCCGCCGAGCACGGCGGCGTCGGCCATCGCTTCGATAAACATAAAGACATAGGCTGGCGCCGAGCCGCTAACGCCCACCACCGGATGGATCAGGTATTCCGCCACGACTTCCGCTTCGCCGAAGCTTCTGAAAATGGTCAGTACCGTATCGATATCTTCCTGGGTCGCCAGCGCATTGGGGGTGATGGAAGTCATGCCCGCCTGCACAAGCGACGGCGTGTTAGGCATGGTGCGGATGATTTTACGGTCATGGCCGAGCGCAGTGGCAAGCTGATCCAGCGTCACGCCTGCGGCGATAGAAACCACCAGCGACTCCTTATTAAAGCTGGAGGCGATATCGCTCAGCACTTTCACCGTGATGTTCGGCTTAACCGCGCTGAAAACGATATCGGCGGTCTGCGCCACTTCCTGCGCGCTCTGGGCGCCGTTAATGCCGTACGCTTCGCGCAGCTCAGCGACATTTTCCGGCGTCGGCGTATAGACCCAAATCTGCTCCGCCCGCGCCTGGCCGCTGGCGAGCAGCCCGCCGAGAATCGCTTTACCCATGTTGCCGCAACCGATAAACCCTATTTTCTTTTCCACCGCGTCGCTCCGTTTTGTCGCTTAAGTATCAGAGGGGCTCTAGCTTAACGCGCTTTTGGGCGATCCGTTAAGGCTTCGGCTACGCTTAACTGAAAATGAGGAGGTGACATGGACAAGACAACGGATGAATACCGCAGCCGTCGCTATCCGATTCACGAAGACATGCGCGCCCAGCGGGTAGAGTGGGTATTACAGCGCGGCGGCAACTGGCTGCTTTACGCGATAGTGATAGTCGCCCTGCTTGGCGGCTTTTCCGACGGCTGGCTTAGCGAAACGACGAAGACCAATGCGCAGGGTTCGCTGATGGTGGAATACCAGCGTTTTTTACGCTCGGAAAGCGACGAGCCCTTCACGCTTCGCATTAAAGGCGAGCCGAATCAGCCGGCAACGGTGCGGCTTTCAGGCGACTTTATGGATAAATTCGTTATTCAGACGCTGCGCCCCCAGCCGCTGATAACGCACGCTTCTACCCATGCGCTTTTACTCACTTTCCCTGCCACCCCATCGGGGGAGCATGCTGTCTGGTTAATGACGCAGCCGCAGACCGCGGGGCTTTTAACGTCGCAGATAACCCTTGACGGAACGGCTCCCGTCACGCTGAAACAGTGGGTATATCCTTAGGAGAGAAACATGGAAAGCGTACTTCGCGCGGCGGGAATGTACGTGCTGCTGCTGATTGTGTTGAAAATTGCCGGACGGCGCACGTTGCTTGAGATGAACTCTTTCGATTTTGTTTTGTTGCTTATCATCAGCGAGGCGACGCAACAGGCGCTTCTTGGCAACGACTTCTCGTTCACTGGCGCGGCCATTACCATCATCACCCTGATTGTGCTTGATATTCTTTTCAGCTACCTGAAAAACGCGATCCCGCGGCTTGATCTGATTATTGACGGATCGCCGCTGATCCTGGTGGAGAACGGCAAGCTGCTGGAAAAACGCATGCGAAGATCCGGCATTTCCGAAGAAGATATTTTGAGTTCGGCGCGCAGCGCCCAGGGCATTGAGCGGCTGGATCAGATAAAATTCGCCATCCTTGAGAAAAACGGCAAGATAGCCGTGATTCCCGCAGAAAAACAGGAGGCGTAATGCCAGTTTGGGTGGATGCCGATGCGTGTCCTAACGTGATAAAAGAAGTGCTGTTTCGCGCGGCGGAACGCACGCAAATCGCTGTAACGCTGGTGGCGAACCAGAATATCCGGGTGCCGCCCTCGCGGTTTATCCGCGCCATGCGCGTGCCGGCGGGCTTTGATGTAGCCGACAACGAGATTGTCCGCTTATGCGAACCGGGGGATCTGGTGATTACCGCTGATATTCCGCTCGCGGCGGAAGTGCTGGCGAAAGGGGCGGCGGCGTTAAACCCGCGCGGCGAGCTTTACAGCGAAGCGACCATAAAAGAGCGGCTGACCATGCGCGATTTTATGGAGACGCTGCGCTCAAGCGGCATCCAGACCGGCGGGCCTGACAGCCTGAGCCAGCGTGACCGGCAACGTTTCGCCGCCGAGCTTGATAAATGGCTTAGCGGCAAAACGCGTTAAGGCTTAGACCCAGCTATCGTCGTCATTGCCGAAATCATCACCGCCAAAATCATCGCCGCCGAAGTCATTATTGAAATCTTCGTTGGCGTAATAATCGTTGGTGTTGTCCTGCTGTAAGCCTGCATCCTGATTCAAAAACTGGCTGTCATCCGCCTGGTTGTAATCTTCCACCGCGTTAACGGCGCCGTTGTCTGCGGGTTGCGCCGGTTCGTTGATAATATTCACAATCTCCTGCGGCTGATGATGGCTGAACATGCTGGTCAGCATATTGCCAAGCACCACGCCGCCTGCGACGCCCGCCGCCGTTTGCAGGGCGCCTGCCATAAAGCCGCCGCCGCGCGGCGCGCTGTAGCTTTGCTGGGCGTATCCCTGCGCCGGCGCGTTGTTATAGCTGCCTGGCGCGGCATTCTGGTAGTTTTGCGCGCCCGGGATGGCATCTGAGCTGCGTCCCGCCTGAGCCTGCTGTTGCGGCTCGGCTGCGCGTGAACCGCCGCCAAACAGCCCGGCCAGAAACCCGCCGCTGCTCTGCTGTTGTTTAGAGGCGTGCTGCAACTGCGCTACCTGCGCCTCAAGCCCCTGAACACGGCTGTTGAGTTCTTTAATGGCGGCTTCCTGAATCAGGATGGTTTGCGCCATGTAATAACCGGCCGCAGGCTGCTCGCGCAGATGCTGTTCAATAAGTTGCTGGGCGGCGGCGTCGCGCGGCGCGCTGTTAGCCTCAGCGGTTTTCAGTCTGGAAAAGAGTCCGTCAATCAGACGCTGTTCTTCCGATTGCATGATGCCTACCTCTGTGATTGGGTCATAAAACTAAGTCTGGAGAAAATTCCGCGGTTGTAAACACCCTGATTCGTAAAGCTATTAAGAAATGTGTTACCAGAGGCTCGCGCGCAGGGGTTGTACCCGGCCTGCGTTTTCAAGTAAGGTGGGCGTTTCTGAATGTGCAAGATAAGCTTTACAGCTTTGGTTTACTTTCGACTGAAATTAAATCTTAATATCAGCCACTTGAAACAAAACTGTAACTTTTATTTTACAGCTGTCCATTGTACTAGCGTGATGATATGATAACGCCTCCACTACGCTATTTACGCTTAACCCGTCCTGGCGACAGCGACTGAGGATCCTCCATCCATGACTCAACCCATTTTCCTGGTCGGCGCTCGCGGCTGCGGCAAAACCACCATTGGGAAAGCGCTGGCGAAAGCCCTGGAATACGCCTTTGTCGATACCGATCACTGGCTGCTTGAAAGCTCGGGCATGACCGTGGCGGAGATTGTTGAAAGCGAGGGGTGGCCGGGGTTTCGCGCCCGGGAAACGCAGGCGCTGAAGAGTGTTACCGCGCCTTCCACGCTCATCGCCACCGGCGGCGGTATGGTGCTGGCGCCGGAAAACCGCCTGTTTATGCGTGAAAAAGGGGCCGTTATCTATTTACAGGCGCCGCCGCAGGAGTTGGCGCGCCGGCTGGAAGCTTTTCCGGAAGCGGGGCAGCGCCCGACGCTGACCGGCAAGCCTGTCGCGCAGGAGATAAGCGAGGTGCTCGCCGAGCGCGAGCCGCTCTACCGCCAGGCCGCGCATCATGTGATCAACGCCGCCCGGCCGCCAGAAGAGATTGTCGAGGCGGTCATTGCGGCGCTGCGTCTGGCGCAGGCAAGCTAAGCGCCGGGATTGTCTATACTTACTGCTTCTGCACAATAAAAAGGAAGCATTATGCCAACCAGACCCCCATACCCTCGCGAGTCGCACATCGTTACCGTCGAAAAAGGCGGCACGGATAAAACCGTCACCTGGTATCAGCTGCGTGCGGATCACCCGGAGCCGGACACCCTGATCAGCGAGCATGAGACCGAACAGGAAGCGCTTGATGCGCAGCGTCGTTACGAAGACCCCGATAAAACCTGACCGCGATAACAAGGGAAGGGGGTTGCGCCTGCAACCCTGTCCCTGATTCCGAAAAAACGTTCCCGCCTGGAATTATCACACCATTAATTCATTCGCCTCGTTAATAATCCGTTACTATTAAGTTATACCCTTGGGCGCAAGAGGCAAAAAGAGGGGCGGCGCATTAAAGCAAAGCTGCTACGCTTTTTGAACTCCCCCGTACAGCCTGCCAGGTCAGGTCGTCTGCATTGCAGCAAATAGTCGTTAAGAAAGGCGGTAGAAGAATGAGTGCAACATTGGCGATACTCACTGTCGGTGTGGTGCCGGTAAGTGCAGTTCTGCCGTTATTAACCGAACATATTTCTGAAGATCAGATAACCCATCTCAGCCTGCTTGGAAAAATCTCTCGCGAAGAGGTGATGGAAGACTATTCACCCGATCCGGGCGATGAGGTGATGTTGACGCTGCTTAATGATAACCGGGGGGCGGAAGTTTCCCGTAATAAAGTGGAAAAAGCGTTGCAGGGGCTGATCGAAGTGCTGGATAACCAGGGCTACGACGTTATTTTGTTGATGAGCACCTACCGCTTTAACTACCTGAAAGCGCACAATTCCATGCTGCTGGAGCCGGAGCGTATCATCCCGCCTCTGGTGGCTTCTATCGTCGACGGACATCAGGTAGGCGTTGTCATTCCCGTGCCGGAACTGCTGAGCGTGCAGGCGCAAAAATGGCAGACCCTGGAAAAAGCCCCTTTTTACGCACTGGCGAACCCGGTGTTCGGCACTGATGACGAGCTGATTGCAGCCGGGCGCGACCTCATCGGCCGCGGCGCCGACGTGCTGGTGCTGGACTGTCTTGGATTTTACCAAAAACACCGTGATCTGCTGCAAAAAGCGCTGGATGTGCCGGTATTGCTTTCGAATGTACTGGTGGCGCGGCTTGCGGCGGAACTGCTGGTCTGAGGCCGCCTCACAATTTACGTGACAGGCTCGCAGCTTGCCCTCTATATTGTTTTTCCAACCATTTTTAAAAAAGGGCAAGGCCATGCTTCAGAGTAATGAGTACTTTTCCGGTAAAGTGAAATCCATCGGTTTTACCAGCAGCAGCACGGGCCGCGCGAGCGTAGGCGTGATGGAGCCGGGCGAATACACCTTTGGCACCGCGCAGCCTGAAGAGATGACGGTGGTAAGCGGCGCGCTGCATGTCCTGCTGCCGGGCGAAACCGAATGGAAAACCTATGAAGCGGGCCAGGTTTTCAATGTGCCGGGGCACAGCGAATTTCATCTGCAAGTGGCTGACACAACCTCTTATCTTTGCCGCTACCTCTGATAGCGACACGGCATAAAAAAAGCACCGTTAAACGGTGCTTTTTTGTTACGCGAGGATGCCGGTTAGCGCTGCGCTTCGCCGCCTAACCCTTCCACCAGGTTCTGAATGAGCGCGGCCAGCTCGCCGGTCATCAGGGTGAAATCCGCGTCAAAACGCGCCGCGACATCTTCACGGTCGATATCTTCGTTCTGGTCGCGCAGCTCATCGGCAAATTTCAGGCGCTTGATGGAGCCGTCGTCCGCCAGCACAAACTGGATGCGCTGCTGCCAGTCGAGCGCGAGTTTAGTGACGACTTTGCCCGTTTCGATATGCACCGCAATCTCATCGCTTACCAGCTCCTGCTGCTTGCAGCGAATGACGCCGCCGCCTTCCAGAATCGCCTTCAGCTCGGCTTCGTCCAGCAATTGAAAGCCCTGCGCCGCGCTGCCGCTGCGCACCCATTCGGTGAGCGTCAGTTCAATCGGCGTTTCCAGCGTCAGCGGCACCACCGGCAGCGAGCCCAGGCTTTTACGCAGCAGCGCCAGCGTGTCTTCTGCTTTTTTGGCGCTCGCGCAATCCACCATAATGAGACCGTTAACCGTATCTATCCACATCATGGTCTGGCTGAAGCGGCTGAAGGCGCGCGGCAGCAGCGAGTGCAGCACTTCGTCCTTCAGCGAATCTTTTTCGGTTTTTTTCAGTTTGCGGCCCTGGTCGGCTTCCAGCTTCGCAATTTTCGCTTCCAGCGCCTGCTTGATCACGGGCGCCGGCAGCATTTTTTCTTCTTTACGGGCGCAAATCACAATCTGCCCGTTGGCGGCGTGGGTTAATGCATCACTGTGCGAGCCCATGGGCGACACCCAGCCGGTTTTCGCCATATCCTGACTACCGCAAGGGGTAAAAGAAAGGGGCGCTAACTGTTTCTCCATCTCATCCGCGCGAAGGGAAACGTCGCGGTTTAAACGGTATACCATTACATTTTTGAACCACAGCATAATCTTTTCCACGGCCTGCTTAGTAAACGCAGCGGGCATGATAGCGAATCGGGGGTTCCGTTTCATTGCCTTTCCGGGGCGCGCCTTCTACTCTCTTGATAATTCACCAGATATAAGGAGCAACATGTGCGTATTGGGATTGATTTAGGCGGTACTAAAACTGAAGTTATCGCGCTTAGCGACCAGGGCGAGCAGCGTTTTCGCCACCGCCTGCCAACGCCGCGCGACGACTATCGGCAAACCATTGAGACCATTGCTGAGCTGGTGCGCCTGGCGGAAGAGGCGACGGGCGAGCGCGGCACCGTCGGCGTCGGCATTCCCGGTACGCTTTCGCCTTATACCGGCGTGGTGAAAAACGCCAACTCCACCTGGCTGAACGGCCAGCCCTTCGATAAAGATCTCAGCGCGCGTCTGGGGCGCGAGGTTCGTCTGGCGAACGACGCCAACTGTCTTGCAGTTTCCGAAGCGGTGGATGGCGCAGCGGCGGGCGCGCAGACGGTGTTCGCGGTGATCATCGGCACTGGCTGCGGGGCGGGCATCGCCCTTAATGCCCACAGTCATATCGGCGGCAACGGCAACGCGGGCGAGTGGGGCCATAACCCGCTGCCATGGATGGATGAAGATGAACTCCGCTATCGCGAAGAGGTGCCTTGTTACTGCGGCAAGCAGGGCTGCATCGAAACGTTTATTTCAGGCACCGGCTTTGCCACCGACTATCAGCGTCTGAGCGGACATGCGCTTAAGGGCAACGAAATTATCCGCCTGGTTGATGAACAGGATGCACTGGCGGAGCTGGCGCTGAGCCGCTACGAGCTGCGGCTGGCGAAGTCGCTTGCCCATATCGTTAATATTCTCGATCCGGACGTGATAGTGCTGGGCGGCGGCATGAGCAACGTTGACCGGCTCTATAAAACCGTCCCGCAGCTTATCAAGCCCTGGGTATTCGGCGGCGAGTGCGAAACCCCCATTCGCAAGGCGCGCCATGGCGATTCCAGCGGCGTGCGCGGCGCGGCGTGGCTCTGGCCGCTGGAAGCATAAAAGAGGGCGCGTAATGCGCCCTTGGTTATGCCACGGCAAAGTCTCTCGCCAGTCGGCTAAAGCCAAGCCCGTTGACCTTTTTCACTTTAATCTGCACCGGAATACGCTCTTTCATCGCCTCGACGTGGCTTATCACGCCGATGGTTTTACCGCTGGCGTTCAGCGCGTCCAGGGCGTCGAGGGCGGTATCGAGCGTTTCGGCGTCCAGCGTGCCGAACCCTTCGTCCAGAAACAGCGAGTCGATGCGCGTTTTGTGGCTTACCAGATCAGAGAGCGCCAGCGCCAGCGCAAGGCTTACCAGGAAACTTTCACCACCGGACAGCGTGCGGGTATCGCGCACCGCGTCAGCCTGCCAGGTATCAACCACTTCCAGCTCCAGCTCTTCGCTAAGCTTGCGCTTGAGCAGGTAGCGGCCATGCAGGCGCGTCAGCTGGTTATTGGCGAGCCACACCAGGTTATCGAGCGTTAACCCCTGCGCAAACTTGCGGAACTTATCGCCCTTTTGCGAGCCGATAAGCATATTAAGGTGCCCCCATTCCGCCAGCGTGCGCGTCGCCAGCGCGATATCCTGCATCAGCGTCTGCAACTGCGTGCGGTTGTGCTCATCCTGACGCAACTGCTGGCGTACCTCGCCCTGGCGGCTGGCGTTATCGCGAAGCTGTGCGGCAAGCGTCAGCAATGCGTGCTGCAATGTCTCGCTATTTTCCTGCTCGCGTAGCTCAGCCGGGCGCTGCGCAAGGTGCTGCGCCAGTTGAGCCTGCGCCTGCGCCAGCAGCGTCTGCTGCTGATGCTGCTGGCGTTCAAGGCGCGCTTTTAGCGCCTCCAGTTCGCGAAGCGTTGTTTCGTCCAGCAGGGCGGCGGAGAAAGCGGTCTGATCGCTAAAGGGGCTTGCCGCCAGCGCCGCGTCAAAATCCGCCTGCGCCCGCTGGCAACGGGATTGCTCCTGGGCAAGCTGCTGATGCAGCGCCTGGCTGCGCGCTTCAAGCGTCAGGCAAAGCGAGTGGCTTTGCTGACCTTCGCTTAACGCCGCCTGCCACTGCGATTGCGCCAAAGGCTCTGCGTCCTGCGCCTGCGGCAGAGTGGCAAGCAGCGATTCATAATTTGCGCGCTTGTCACGCAACTGCGTTTGCTGCTCCTGCTTTTGCTGCCAGCTTTGCGCTTCTGCCTCGCGTTCGCTAAACCAGCGCGCTTCATCGCCGGGCTGCGGCGGCGTTAGCGCCAGCTCGCTAAACTGCTGATGCAGGTTTTCCTGCCTGTCGCGCAGCATGGCTTCAAGCTGCGACAGCTGCTGCTGCGTTTGCTGGCGCTGACTTTCCAGCATCTGGTGTTGTTGCAGCAGATAAAGCTGCTGCTCGCGCTGCGCCTGCGCTTCCAGCCAGGAAGCGATATTGTCTTCTGGCTGGAAGGCAATCTCCAGCGTTGCGCAGAGGCCCTGCCATTGGGAGGTGAGCGCTTGCTCTTCCTGCAACAAGCTTGCCGCTTCGCTTTCAAGCCGCTGCTTCTGCTTCAGCAGGCTTTCATGCTGGCCGCGCAGAGCGGCGCCTTCTGTCCCCAGCTGTTCTTTTTCCTGCTCAAGCGCCGCCAGCTTCTGCTTGTTGAGATCGGGTTTCAGCGCCTGATAATGTTCCACCGCCGGGTGTTCCGTCGCGCCGCAGAGCGGGCAGGGGCTGCCAGGTTGCAGGCGATTGCGCTGCTCCACCAGGCTTGCGATGGCGCTTTCCAGTTCGCAGAGCTGTTTTAGCTGCGCGACCTCTTCCTGCTTCGCTTTATAAAGCTGGCGCTTGCCGGCCAGCTGGGTTTCCAGCTGTTGCCGCTCCTGCTCAAGCGTAGCCTGCGCCTGCGCCTGGCGGGATTTACGCTGCGCAAGCGGGGCAAACTGCGCGTGCAGCGCTGCGAGCCTTTCCCGCGGCGCGCGCAGGCGGGCGCTGGCGGCCAGCTGTTCGTCGATATCCTCCGGCGAGAGCGCAAGGCTTACCGGCGTTAGCGCCGCGCGCTTGTTATCAATGCCCGCAAGGTTTTCGCGCAGGGCCTGCGCCTGCTGCTGGTCGCGCTTCTGCTGGCTGAAAGCGGCGCGCCAGCCTGCCAGCTCGCTGTTCCACAAGCGAAAACGCTCGTATTCGGCAAGCCATTGCGCAAGCTGGCGAAGGTTAACGTCGCAGCGCTCAAGCTCGCCAGCGGCTGCCTGACGGATCTGCTGGCGCCGCGTTCTGGCGGCATGTAAGCGAACGCTTACTTCTTCATATTGCCGCTCTGTTTCAGCGCGCGCCGTCTCCTGCTCCTGCAAGCGTTGCCAGAAAGGCCGTAACTTTTCGGCGGGCAGCGCGGCTTCCAGTTTTGCCAGGTCCGGCGCGACGGCGTGTTGTTCGCGCGCCGCGTTTTCCAGGCCGCTCCGGGCGGCGGCCTGCGCCTGCTCAAGCTTCGTTTTTTGCGCCAGCCATTCATACTGGCGCTGCGTTTGCTGCTGCGTCGCCAGCAGCGCGCTTTCTTCATCAGTAAGCGCCTGCAAACCGGCGCGCAACTGCTGTTGCTCCTCTTCGCTTAGCAGCTTCACGCCCTGCGCCTGCGCTTCGAGTTTTTCCAGCGCCGTTTTCGCAAGCTTATGCTGTTCAAAAACGCGAGCGGAGACCCGCCCGTAAATTTCGGTGCCGGTCAGCTCTTCCAGCAGCTCGGCGCGGTCTTTCGCATCGGCATTAAGAAAGGCGGCGAACTGCCCCTGGGAGAGCATCATCGAGCGGGTGAAGCGGTCATAATCGAGGCCGGTCAGGGCGGCGATGCGATCAAGCTTGTCTTTGACTTTGTCGGCGAGGATCTTGCCGCTGTCGCAGCGGGCCAGCTCCACCCGCGGCGCCTGAAGCTTGCCGTCCGGTTGGTTGCGGGCGCGGTACTGGCTCCAGAAAGCGCGGTACGCGACGCCTTTGACTTCAAACTCCACTTCCGCCAGACATTCGGCGGTATCGCGGGTCATCAGGTCGTTCTGCGTCTGCGAAATGGTGTTCAGACGCGGCGTCTGGTGATAAAGCGCAAGGCAGATGGCGTCGAGCAGCGTGGTCTTTCCCGCGCCGGTTGGGCCGGTGATGGCGAACAGGCCATTACTGGCAAAGGGCTCGGCGGTGAAATCGATTTTCCATTCGCCTTTCAGCGAGTTGAGATTTTTTAACCGCAGACTGAGAATTTTCACGCCTCTTCCTCCTGATGCAGGCTTTCCAGCGTTTGTGCAAACAGCGTGCGCAGCCGCCGCGCCTCTTCTTCTTCTAAAGCTTCCTGCTGCAAACGGCGCTCGAATACTTCTTCAACGCCCAGTTCGCTCAGCGTTTCGGTTTGCAGCGTGCCGAGGCTTTTTTCCCGAAGCTCCCGGCTGCGGCGCAGCAGCACGACTTCTACGGGCAAATCCTCCGTAAGCCGGGTTATCTGGCGCTGCATATCATGCAGGAACTGTTCGGTGGCGATTTCAATGTCGAGCCACACCTTCGGCTCCGCCGGCGCGTCGCGCCACTGTTCCAGCGCCCGGGCAATCTCTTCCAGCGTTCCTTTTATCACCGCCAGGGGCTGGCTTACCGGCACCGGCAATGCGGTAACGTCGCGCAGCTTGCCCTCAGCGAACTCCACCAGGAAGACGCTTTTTTCCTTGCCCGTTTCATCAAAACTCAGGGCGATAGGCGAGCCGCTGTAGCGAATATGCTCGCTTGCCGCCACCTTCTGCGCCCGGTGAATATGGCCGAGCGCGATGTAATCCGCCGCCGGGAAAAGATGGGCAGGAAAAGCATCCAGCGTGCCGATGTAAATGTCGCGCACCGCGTCGCTTTTCGTCACGCCCACGGTGGTCAGGTGGCCGGTGGCGATAACGGGCAGCGTTTGTTCGCCGCGCAGGGCGCAGGCGGCGTTGTAGCACGCTTCATAATGCTGGGTAATGGCTTCCAGCAACTGCTGCTGCTTTTCACTGCCCGACTGGCCGCTGCGGCTGCGCAATATGTCGCGTGGGCGCAGGAAGGGAATAGGGCAGAGCACCGCGCCGGGCGATCCGTCGCGCCGGTTAAGGAGGAGAGCCTGGCTGGCGGGATCCTGCTGCGCGCTTGCGATCACGCGGGTATTGAGACAGGCCAGCAGCTCGCGCGATTCATTTAATGTCGCCACCGAGTCATGGTTGCCCGCCAGCACAATCAGCTGGCACTGCGTAGCCTGAAGATTAACGACGAACCGATTGTAAAGCTCGCGCGCGTAGCTTGGCGGCGAGCCGGTATCGAAAATATCCCCCGCCACGATGATGGCGTCGACCTCATGCTCCACCGCCGCTTTCAGCAGCCAGTCGAGAAAAGCCTGGTGTTCGGCGGCGCGGCTTTTGGTATAAAAATTCTGACCGAGATGCCAGTCGGAAGTGTGGAGGATGCGCATGATAGTCCCTGTGGCGAAAAAGCGAGAGGGTGATTATAAACAAGCTGGCGGGCTGGTGTCCTGAACGGCTTACCAGACAGGCGTTACGACGGCGCGCGAAGGGGTCATCAGACGGTCATCTTTTTCATAAATCTGTCATAAATCTGACGCATAATGGCGCGGCATTGGATAATGTTAACATTATATTACAGGGCTAATCATGGCGAGACGTATCCTGGTCGTAGAAGATGAAGCACCCATTCGTGAAATGGTCTGTTTTGTACTTGAGCAAAATGGCTTCCAGCCTGTTGAAGCGGAAGATTATGACAGCGCAGTGAATCAGCTCAACGAACCCTGGCCCGATTTGGTCCTGCTTGACTGGATGCTGCCCGGCGGATCCGGCATTCAGTTTATTAAACACCTCAAGCGCGAAGCGATGACCCGCGACATTCCGGTGATGATGCTGACCGCGCGCGGTGAAGAAGAGGACCGCGTGCGCGGGCTGGAGACCGGCGCGGACGATTACATTACCAAGCCATTCTCGCCAAAAGAACTGGTGGCGCGCATCAAAGCCGTTATGCGCCGCATCTCGCCGATGGCGGTGGAAGAGGTGATTGAAATGCAAGGCTTAAGCCTTGACCCTACCTCGCATCGCGTTATGACTGGCGAAAACCCGCTTGATATGGGGCCTACCGAATTTAAGCTATTACATTTCTTTATGACGCACCCGGAGCGCGTATACAGCCGCGAACAGCTGCTGAACCATGTGTGGGGAACCAACGTCTATGTTGAAGATCGTACTGTGGATGTGCATATTCGTCGCCTGCGCAAGGCGCTGGAGCACAGCGGGCATGACAGAATGGTGCAGACGGTGCGCGGCACGGGGTATCGTTTCTCAACCCGTTTTTAACTCATAACCTGGAGTGTGACGCGTGCTCGAACGGCTGTCATGGAAAAGGCTGGCTCTGGAGCTGGTGTTGTGTTGTATCCCGGCGCTGATCCTCGGGGCGTTTTTTGGCTATCTGGCCTGGTTTTTACTGGCCGCTGTCGTTGGGCTGCTTATCTGGCATTACGCGAACTTGCTGCGCCTCTCCTGGTGGCTCTGGGTCGATCGCAGTATGACGCCGCCGCCGGGCCGGGGAAGCTGGGAGCCGCTGCTTTACGGGCTTCACCAGATGCAACTGCGCAATAAAAAGCGCCGCCGTGAGTTAGGCAACCTTATCAAGCGTTTTCGCAGCGGCGCCGAGTCGCTGCCTGACGCGGTGATCCTCACCACCGAGGAGGGCACCATCTTCTGGTGCAACGGTCTTGCGCAGCAGTTACTCAACCTGCGCTGGCCAGACGACAACGGTCAGAATATCCTCAACCTGCTGCGCTATCCCGAATTTACCCGCTATGTCCGTACCAAAGAGTTTTCCCGTCCGCTCAATCTGGTGCTGAGCAATGGTCGCCATCTGGAATTTCGCGTCATGCCCTATAGCGAGCAACAGTGGCTGATGGTGGCGCGCGACGTGACGCAGATGCACCAGCTTGAAGGGGCGCGGCGCAACTTCTTTGCCAACGTCAGCCATGAGCTGCGCACGCCGCTGACCGTGTTGCAGGGCTACCTGGAGATGATGCAGGAACAGGCGCTGGAGGGGCCGCTGCGTGACAAAGCGCTGCATACCATGCGTGAACAAACGTCGCGTATGGAAGGTCTGGTGAAACAGCTGCTGACGCTGTCGAAAATTGAAGCTTCGCCGGCGCTGCAACTCAACGAAGAAATCGACGTGCCGATGATGCTGCGCGTGGTGGAGCGCGAAGCCGCCACCCTGAGCCAGCAGCGCCACGTCCTGCTGTTTGAGGTTGACCCGGCGCTTAAAGTGCTGGGGAATGAAGAACAGTTGCGCAGCGCCATGTCGAATCTCGTTTATAACGCGGTAAACCACACGCCGGATGGCACGCATATCACGGTGCGCTGGCAGCGTGCGCCGCACGGCGCGCTCTTCAGCGTTGAAGATAACGGGCCGGGCATCGCGGCGGAACATATCCCGCGCCTGACAGAGCGCTTCTACCGCGTTGATAAAGCGCGCTCGCGCCAGACGGGGGGCAGCGGACTTGGGCTGGCTATTGTAAAGCATGCTATCAGCCACCACGACGCGCGGCTTGAAATCGACAGCGCGCCCGGCAAAGGCGCCCGTTTCTCCTTCCTATTGCCGGAACGGCTGATTGCCAAAGCGAAGATCCCGGCCGAATAATTTCTCTCTGCTGTAAACCCCGCTTGCCAAAGGCCAGTTTCACTGGCCTTGTTTCTTTCCATTACGTTTTCTTATACCCGATATTTGACTGTTGATTATTTTTTGTTCGCATGAACAGGCGGTGCTATTTTTATATTTTAGCGTTTTTATCTGGTTGGATTCTTGTATGCAGAATAATGGTCTGGTTTTACGATCCCGTATTGCCTTCAAACGTTATAAGCGTTTAAATTGCGCCCCTGCCGTTGGCAGACCGACTGAATTTGCGTGGTTAATCGAAAAACAATGCTCCGCCAACGCAATCGGGAAGCATATCCCGCTGTCTATTGTCTGAAATGGCCGCGTTTCGTCGTGCGGCGAACGTAATAATTTCAACGATTTCAACACCACATCCACAGGCAGTAAATCTTATGACCCACAAGTTAACAACGCGCGACATTATCGCTCTGGGCTTTATGACCTTTGCGTTATTCGTTGGCGCGGGCAATATCATTTTCCCTCCCATGGTGGGGTTGCAGGCGGGTGAACACGTCTGGATCGCCGCGCTGGGCTTTTTGATTACCGCAGTGGGCCTGCCGGTGCTGACCGTGGTGGCGCTCGCCCGCGTGGGCGGCGGCATCGACAGCCTCAGCACGCCGATTGGCCGCGGCGCGGGCATTCTGCTTGCTACCGTCGCTTATCTGGCGGTCGGGCCGCTGTTCGCCACGCCGCGAACCGCTACCGTATCGTTTGAAGTGGGTATCGCCCCGCTGACCGGCGACGGCGCGCTGCCTCTCCTTATCTACAGCCTGGTTTACTTCGCGCTGGTTATCCTGGTGTCGCTCTACCCGGGCAAACTGCTGGATACCGTCGGCAACTTCCTCGCGCCGCTGAAAATTATCGCGCTGATCGTTCTGGCCGTGGCCGCGATTGTCTGGCCGGCGGGCGACATCAGCGTCGCGACCGACGCTTACCAGAAAGCGGCGTTTTCCAACGGTTTCGTTAATGGCTACCTGACGATGGATACCCTGGGCGCGATGGTGTTCGGTATTGTTATCGTGAATGCCGCGCGTTCACGCGGCGTAACGGAGTCTCGCCTGTTGACCCGCTATACCATCTGGGCGGGCCTGATGGCAGGCATCGGCCTGACGCTGCTTTACCTGGCGCTGTTCCGCCTGGGTTCCGACAGCTCGGCGCTGGTAGAGCAGTCCGCTAATGGCGCGGCAATCCTGCACGCTTACGTTCAGCACACCTTCGGCGGCGCGGGCAGCTTCCTGCTGGCGGCGTTGATTTTCATCGCCTGTATGGTCACGGCGGTGGGCCTGACCTGCGCGTGCGCGGAGTTCTTCGCTCAGTATCTGCCGCTCTCTTACCGCACCCTGGTCTTTATTCTGGGCGGTTTCTCTATGGTGGTGTCGAACCTGGGCTTAAGCCACCTGATCCAGATTTCTATTCCGGTGCTGACGGCCATCTACCCGCCGTGCATCGTGCTGGTGGTGCTGAGCTTCACCCGCCCGTGGTGGAACCGCTCCGCGCGCGTTATCGCCCCGGCGATGCTCATTAGCCTGCTGTTTGGCTTAATTGATGGCGTGAAAGCGTCGGCATTGAGCGGTATACTCCCCGGCTGGACCGCACACCTGCCGCTGGGCGACCAGAATCTGGCGTGGCTGCTGCCGACCGTCGCGATGGTTATCATCACCGCGATCTGGGACCGCGCCGCCGGACGGCAGGTTACCTCCGCCGCCCACTAAATTTATGGGTTAATGTTTAACCACGGGGTCCCGCCCCGTGGTTTTTTATTTTGTTAAGTGGTATTGGAACGATGGAAAACAACAAGCTCAAACGCGGGTTGAGCACCAGACACATCCGTTTTATGGCGCTCGGCTCCGCAATCGGCACCGGGCTTTTTTATGGCTCGGCGGATGCGATCAAAATGGCCGGGCCGAGCGTGTTGCTGGCCTATATTATCGGCGGCGTCGCGGCCTATATCATCATGCGCGCGCTGGGCGAGATGTCGGTGCATAACCCAGCGGCAAGCTCTTTTTCGCGCTACGCCCAGGAAAACCTGGGGCCGCTGGCGGGCTACATTACCGGCTGGACCTACTGCTTTGAGATCCTGATTGTCGCCATCGCCGACGTCACCGCATTCGGCATTTATATGGGCGTCTGGTTCCCTGGCGTGCCCCACTGGGTCTGGGTGCTGAGCGTGGTGCTGATTATCTGCGCCATTAACCTGATGAGCGTGAAAGTGTTCGGCGAGATGGAGTTCTGGTTCTCGTTCTTTAAAGTCGCCACTATCATCATCATGATTCTGGCGGGCTTTGGCATCATCATCTGGGGCATTGGCAACGGCGGCCAGCCTACCGGCATTCATAACCTCTGGAGCAACGGCGGCTTCTTCGCCAACGGCTGGATTGGCACCGTGATGGCGCTGCAAATGGTGATGTTCGCTTATGGCGGCATTGAAATTATCGGCATCACCGCCGGGGAAGCGAAAGATCCGGCGAAGTCGATTCCGCGCGCCATTAACTCTGTGCCGCTGCGTATTCTGGTGTTCTATGTCGGCACCCTGTTTGTGATTATGTCCATCTACCCGTGGAATGAAGTGGGCACCAACGGCAGCCCGTTCGTGCTGACCTTCCAGCATATGGGCATCACCTTTGCGGCGGGTATCCTTAACTTTGTGGTGCTGACCGCTTCGCTGTCCGCCATTAACAGCGACGTTTTCGGCGTCGGCCGCATGCTGCACGGTATGGCGGAGCAGGGCAGCGCGCCGAAAGCGTTCGCTAAAACCTCCCGCAACGGCATTCCGTGGGTCACGGTGGTCGTGATGTGCTTCGCCATGCTGCTGGCGGTCTATCTCAATTACGTGATGCCGGAGAATGTCTTCCTGGTTATCGCGTCGCTTGCGACCTTCGCAACCGTCTGGGTATGGATAATGATCCTGCTGTCGCAGGTGGCGTTCCGCCGCCGCCTGTCGAAAGAAGAGGTGCAGGCGCTGAAGTTTAAAGTGCCGGGCGGCGTGGCGACCACTATCGCCGGGCTGGTTTTCCTGGCATTTATCATCGCGCTGATCGGCTACCATCCCGATACCCGCATTTCGCTCTATGTGGGCTTTGCGTGGATAGCGCTGCTGCTGGTCGGCTGGGTGTTTAAACGCCGCCGCGACGCGCGCCAGGCTGCTTAACCTTTCCCCTTCATCCCCGCCGTCTGGCGGGGATGTCGTTTTCGCTCTACGCTTCGATAGTTAACTCCGCCTCCCGTCTCCTCCTGCAAAATCCGCCTCAGCGAGGAGGGGTTTGCGAAGCGGGTATGGCATGGTGAGCGCATTTTCTGACACGGGGAGCAGCAGAATGTTGAAAGCCTGGCATTTGCCGGTCGCGCCATTCCTTCAGGAGCGTAAAGAACGGTTGTATATCACCCTTTGGCTGGCGGGCGACGACCTGCCGGAAAAGGTGATCATGCGTCATGAGCTGGACAACGAAGAGATGCAGCTTGAGATGAAGCGGCAAAGCGCTTCTGTGGCGAAAGGCGTTATCGCCTTTCGTGCGGCTATCGGCCTCAACGAAGGGCAGCCGCGGCGCCGTTACGCCTTCAAGCTGCTGTGGAAAGACCGCCAGCGCTGGTTCTCGCCGCAAGGCTTTAGCGCTTATCCGCCCGCAAGGCTTGAAATGTTCGCCGTTGATCTGCCCGACGAAGGGCCGCAATGGGTGCAGGATCAGATCTTCTATCAAATCTTCCCCGACCGTTTCGCCCGCAGCGAACCTCGCAAACCGGGGCAGGATAACGTTTATTACTACCATGCCGCCCAGCGCGATATAGAACTGCGCGACTGGGATGCGCCGGTCACGGCGGAGGGCGGCGGCTCTACTTTCTACGGCGGCGATCTCGACGGTATCTGCGAAAAGCTGCCCTACCTGAAAAAGCTCGGCGTTACCGCGCTCTACCTGAACCCGGTGTTCAGCGCGCCCAGCGTGCATAAATACGATACCCAGGACTATCGTCACGTTGACCCGCAGTTCGGCGGCGACGAAGCGCTGCTGCGCCTGCGTGAGAAAACGCATAAAGCGCAAATGAAGCTGATCCTTGACGGCGTCTTTAACCACAGCGGTGAAACGCATCCGTGGTTTGACCGACACAAAGCGCACGGGAAAGGGGCGAGCCATGATCCTCGCTCTCCCTGGCGCGACTGGTATAACTTTTCGCCGGACGGTCATGCGCTGGCCTGGCTCGGTTACGACAGCCTGCCCAAACTCGACTTCCGCTCAGCAGGCCTGGTGAATGAGATTTACGAAGGGGAGAACAGCATCGTCAAATACTGGCTGAACGAGCCATGGCGCATGGACGGCTGGCGGCTGGACGTGGCGCATATGATTGGCGAAGCGGGCGGGGCGAAAAACAATCTTGTTCACGTCGCCGCTATTTCTCAGGCTGCTAAAGCGGTGAATCCGCAGGCTTACATTGTGGGCGAGCATTTCGGCGACGCCCGCCAGTGGCTGCAAAACGATGCTGAAGACGCAGCGATGAACTATCGCGGATTTTCGATACCGGTATGGAGCTTTCTCGCCTGTGTCGATAACCAGAATGAGCCGCAACAGCTTGATGCCGCCGACTGCGCCGCCTGGATGAATCAATACCGCGCCGGGCTTTCGCACCAGCAGCAACTGAGAATGTTTAACCAGCTCGACAGCCATGACACGCCGCGCTTTAAAACCCGGCTGGGTAAATATGTTTCGCGATTGCCGGCTGGCGTGGTGTGGCTGTTCACCTGGCCGGGCGTGCCCTGTATTTATTATGGCGACGAAGTGGGGGTAGATGGCGATCACGATCCTTTCTGCCGCAAGCCTTTCCCCTGGGATAAAAAACAGCAGGACGGCGATCTGTTAGCGCTTTACCAGCGCATGGCGAAACTGCGCCGCCGTAGCCGCGCACTGCGCGCCGGGGGCTGTCAGGTACTGTATGCCGAAGGGGATGTGTTTGTTTTCGTCCGTGTTTACCAGCGCGAGCGGGTGCTGGTGGCGATAAACCGCGGCGCAGCCTGCGAAGTTGCGCTGGCTGAAGAGCCGCTGCTGGATAAGGCCAACTGGCAACATCAGGAAGGTGAGGGCGAGCTTGCCGGGCAGACGCTGAAGCTTTCAGCAAACACGGCGGCGGTGTGGCGCTCCGCCTGACGAGCGTAGCGCAAACGCGGTAAAGGAATACCGCTTTGCGCTCAGATATGGGAAAGTAGCCGCACTTTCGCCGCAGGGTCTGAAATCAATGGATGAGATTTTTGTTTTTGCTGCACTTGTTGGGCTTTTTTGCGTTGTCGTGGTGCCGGTGCTGGCCATCATGGCGCTCAATAAAAGCGGACGTAACGAATTTGAAATCCGCAGGCTGCGCGAGCGAATAACGGCGCTTGAGGCGCAGCTTGCTGCCGCGCCCCGTGCCGCCGCAAGCGAAGCGGAAACTCACCCCGCTGTCGCGACGCCGGAAACGACAACCCCCACGCAGGCGTCGCCGCTGCCTGTCTCAACGCCTGAACCGGTTCCTGACCCCGCGCCAGCCGACGAGGCTGCGCCGTCGGTCTGGTCGAGGGCGGTACGCACTGTGCGGGAAGAGGCGACAGAAAGTCTGCGCAAATCCTTGCCGCGCCGGCGCGTTAGCGCGCATAACGACGAGGCCCCGCAGCGTGAGGCGGGCGGTCTGCTCACCAGCCTTTTGCGCTGGTTTATGCAGGGCAATCCGCTGGCCAAAATCGGCGTTATTCTGCTTTTTCTTGGGCTCTCTTTTCTGCTGCGCTACGGCGTCGAACGGGACATGCTGCCGCTGGAGCTGCGCGTAGCGGGCGCAGGCGTCGCCGCGCTGGCGCTGCTGGCGTTTGGTTGGGGGCTGCGGCGCAAATCGCCATTGTATGCGCTCATTCTGCAAGGCGGCGCGTCAGGCGCGCTCTATATCACGATTTTCGGCGCCTTTCGGCTCTGGCAGATGCTGCCGATGCCGCTCGCTTTCGCGCTGATGCTTGTGGTCTGCGCGGCGAGCGTGGCGCTGGCGGTGCTACAGCGGGCGTTAAGCCTTGCCATGCTGGCAAGCCTTGGCGGTTATCTTGCGCCGCTGCTCCTCTCAAGCGGCGGCGGCAGCCATATCGCGCTTTTCTCTTTCTATCTTTTGCTGTCGCTCGGCATTGCGGCGATAAGCTGGTGGCAGCACTGGCGTGAACTGAACCTGCTGGGGCTGCTGTTTACCTTCGGCGTGGCCGGGCTGTGGGGCATAAACAGCTGGCAGCCTGCGCACTGGCTAAGCTGCCAGCTGTTCCTGATAGCCAATATTTTGCTTTTCGGCGTGCTGTGCGTGGCGCTGTCGCTGCGCGCGCAAAAACAGCGAAAAATTATCGACGGCGTGCTGCTGTTCGTGCCGCCGCTGGTGGGGTTCGGCATGCAATATGCCATTACGCGCCACTGGGCTTACGGCCCCGCCTTTTCAGCGCTCGGCTTCGGGCTGGCTTATTTATTGCTCGCAAAAGTCGCCCTGCGCCGTTATCCGGAGCAGGGAAAAATGCTGGCGCTCGGCGGGCTGGCGCTTGGCGGATCGTTTGTCACGCTGGCGATTCCGCTGGCGCTTTCGGCGCGCTGGACGGCCATCGCCTGGGCGCTGGAAGGAACCGGGCTGCTGTGGTTTGGCCTGCTACAGGGGCAGCGGCGCATGAGCTACAGCGGCAGCGCGCTACTTGTGCTGGCGGCGGCGAGCGGCGTTTACGCCTGGGCAGACGGGCTGGACTTGCTGAACGCTGCGTTTATCAGCGCTGTGCTGGCGCTTTGCTGGCTGGCCGGCGGCTGGCTCTGGCGCGAGCAGGAGCGCCTTATCAGCCGCGTGTTGGCTGGCGGCGGGCTATTCTTCTGGCTCACGGCGCTGGTGCAGGCGGCGAGCTGGCTGTTTGCCGGGGCGGGCGCCAGCGTCGCCGGCATGCTGGGGCTGTTAACGCTGTCTGTCTGGCTATGGCGAATCGGCGCGCTTCGGCTCCGCTGGCCGGATCTGGCGCTCGCCGTCTGGCTGTTGTGGCCGGGCATGGCGGCGGCGCTTGCCTGTCAACTGGCGCTTGATGGCACGCTGCTGCGGGCGGGGTGGCCGGGCCTTGTCTGGCTTCTGGCGCTGCCAACGGCTTTGTGGCTGTTGCGACGGGATGCCGGGGCGTGCGACCTCCGGGTTCAGCAAGGGCTTCACCTGGCGCTTTTCTGGATAGTGCTGCTGGCCCTGGGTGCGGAACTCTGGGTGTTTACGCAACATCTCCCCTGGGGCAGCGAGGAGTGGCAGACCGGTATTGCGCTGGTCTCAGGCGCGCTTATCGTGCTGCTGGTGGATCAGGCGCTGCGCCGTCGGCTATGGCCTTTTGTCTCGTGGCCTGCGCTTTACTGCGGCCCCGGTTTATTGCCGCTGGCGCCCGTTCTGCTGCTGTTGCTGACGACCGCTAACCTGATGGATGGCGTGATGACGACGTGGCGTTATCTGCCGCTTATCAACCCGCTTGAGCTCAGCGCTGGCTTTGCGCTGCTGGCGCTGGTGGTCTGGTGGCGGCTGTTAAGCCGTTTCTGGCCCGCGCGGCTGCGCCAGTTGCCGTCCTGGTCGCCGTTGATTTTACCGGCGCTGCTTTTCTGGTGGGGCAACGGCGCGGTGCTAAGAGCGCTCTCCTGGGCTGGCGCTATTCCCTGGCAAATGGAGGCGCTATGGCATTCGCGGCTGGTGCAGACGACTTTTGCTCTGCTGTGGATGTTGCTTGCGCTACTGGTCATGGTGCGCGCCACCCGGCAACGCGCGCGCCAGCGCTGGTTTTGCGGCGCGGGCCTGCTGGGCGTGGTGATTGTGAAACTAATGCTGGTGGACAGCGCAGGCGGCGGCGGGCTGGCCCGCGCCGTGGCGTTTATCGGCGTGGCGGTATTGGTGCTTATCGTCGGCTATTTTTCTCCGCTGCCGCCCAAAGCGGCGCAGCCGGAGTCTGCGGATCAAGGAGAGGCGCAATGAAAAGGTTATATGCAGGATTTATCGGGGCGACAGCGCTCTTTTCCGCCCTCTGCTACGGGCAAACCGCGCCGGAAACTCCGCAGGATTACGCGCGCGGCATTGAGCTGAAAACAGAAGGCCGCGCCCCGTGGTATCAATTCCCGCTGCCGGAGGCGGTTTATCAGCAAAGCGCCTGGACGGACCTGCGTGATATCCGCGTTTTTAACCAGCAGGGCGCGAGCCTGCCTTTCGCGCTGCAAACCACGGTTCCACCCGCGCCAGCACCGCAGACGGTTCCCTTAACGCTTTATAAGCTTGAACCGCAGCCTCTACAGCAAAAGGATGAAGAAGGGGATCGCGCCGTGCTGCTGAAAACGCCCAGCGGCGTGGAGATCCGCCTCGACAGCCAGCGTGACGAGACGCTAAGCGGCACATGGCTTATTCCGCTGGGCGAAGGCGAAGCCTACCGTTCGCTCAGTCAACTGCGCTTTAGCTGGCCGCGCCAGAGCCAGGGCTGGCAGGCGCGGGTCGATATTTTCAGCAGCGAGGGGTTGCGCCACTGGCAGCCGGAGGTTATTGACGCGCCGCTAATGGATCTTGCTTCTGGCGATAACCGTTTACTGCTCGATAAGCTTGATTTCGACTCGCGGCTCGCTTTTGGCGCTAAATACCTGCTGGTGATAATGAAAAACGCCAGCGCGCCGCTCAGTTTCACTTCAGTCACTGGACAATGGCAGGCGGAACACCCTGAGCCGCAGCGCGTCCCTTTACCCGCGCAGGGCGTAAAAGAGGCGGACGATACGGCGGTTTACCGCTGGGCGCGCCCGCAGGCGCTGGATGCGCTAACGCTGCGCCCGGCGCAGGATAACGCCGTGATGCCTGTGGAAATTGATTACCGCAGCGACGAAAAAGCGGCGTGGCGCCCGCTGGCCCGCACCGTGATTTATCGACTGGCGGATCGTCCTGCTTTATCGCTGCCGCTTCAGGGCGAGGTTATTGAGGCTATCCGCGTGAAAGCCATAAACCAGCGCTGGGGCGATAATCTGGCGGAAGTGACCGGCGAGCGCGACCAGCAAACGCTGGTGTTTAACGCGCAGGGCAACGGGCCGTTTCTGCTGGCCTGGGGTAATGGCGCGGCGTCATCCCAGACGCTGGCGCTTGAGACGCTGATACCCCAACAAGGGAATAAAGAGACGCGCCTGGATACGCTGCCTTATGCGCAGGCCGGTAATCTTGTTGAGCTGGGCGGGGAGGCGCGCCTGACGGCGAAAGACCCGGCCGCGCAGCGCGGCCAGCTGCAAACCTGGCTTATCTGGGGCGTGCTTGTGGCGGGCGCCGCCGGGCTGCTGCTGCTCGCCTGGCGACTGTGGCGGGAGATTAACGCCGGGAAAGCGGGCTGATTTACAGCGCTTTCTCCTGCGCAAGCGCCATCATGCGCGGGTAGAACTGCCAGAATTTTTCCTCAAGCTTTTCATAATGCGCATCCAGGTCGTGCCAGGAGTCGCTTAAGGCGGCCAGGCGCGGCCGGCGGTTCGCCATGCCCTGCAAAACGTTAGCGATAAAAGCCATCTCGCTGTAACGCTCAAGCCAGCGTTCAGACCAGAGATAATTATTGAGGTTAACAAAGCGCGGCGGCGTGGCGGGCAACGCCGGCACGATTTCCGCCCGTGAAAGATCAATAAACTCGCTCAGCGTCATGGCCGGGTGGAGTTTTTCCCAGTGGCGGGAGACAAAATGGTCCCACATTACGTCAAGCGTGATGGGCGCCACGCGGCGCGTTTCAGGGCGAAACCACTCACGCGCTTCACGCACCTGCGGCAGATTATCGGTCATTACGTCAATACGCCGGTGCATGTGGATGCCCGCCGCGACGGCTTCAGGCCACGCGTCGTTGGGATTGCCGCGAACGAAATCCGCCAGCAGATTGCCAAGCAATGAGCTTTCAGCCAGATGGGCGAGATGCAGGTGAGCGAGGAAATTCATAATTCTCTTTTCCGAAAAGGGTGATAAAGCGGTTACTGGTTGCAGGGAAAGCGCCCCGGCACTAGACTAAGCCGCTTGTTTTTTATGTCTGAGTTTCTTGCCATGCGCGTAGCTGATTTCTCCTTTGAACTGCCTGAATCCTTGATTGCTCATTATCCCCAGCCGCAACGCAGCGCCTGTCGGTTGCTGTCGCTTGACGGGCCGACGGGGCAGCTTACGCATGGCACTTTCACCGATCTGCTCGATAAGCTCAAGCCCGGCGACCTGCTGGTGTTTAACAACACCCGCGTGATCCCGGCTCGCCTCTATGGCCGCAAAGCCAGCGGCGGCAAGATCGAGCTTCTGGTGGAGCGCATGCTGGATGAGACCCGCGTGCTGGCGCATATCCGCGCCTCAAAAGCGCCGAAACCGGGCGCCGAACTGCTGCTGGGCGATGATGAAAGCGTACAGGCTACCATGGTAGCGCGCCACGACGCGCTGTTTGAAGTGCAGTTTAACGACGCGCGCCCGGTGCTGGACATCCTTAACGCTATCGGCCATATGCCGCTGCCGCCTTACATTGAGCGCCCGGACGAAGAAGCGGACCGGGAGCTTTACCAGACCGTTTACAGCCAGAAGCCGGGCGCGGTAGCCGCGCCGACGGCGGGCCTGCATTTTGACGAACCGCTGCTGGCGGCGCTGCGTGAAAAGGGCATCGAGATGGCGTTTGTGACGCTGCATGTCGGCGCAGGCACTTTCCAGCCGGTACGTGTGGACAGCATCGAAGACCACATCATGCATTCCGAATATGCGGAAGTGCCGCAGGATGTCGTTGATGCGGTGCTGGCGGCGAAAGCGCGCGGCAATAAAGTGGTGGCCGTAGGCACGACGTCCGTGCGTTCGCTGGAAAGCGCGGCGCAGGCGGCGAAAAACGACCTTATCGAGCCGTTTTTCGGCGATACGCAAATCTTTATCTACCCGGGCTACCAGTGGAAAGTGGTTGACGCGCTGGTGACCAACTTCCACCTGCCTGAATCCACGCTGATTATGCTGGTCTCCGCGTTTGCCGGGTATCAGCATACGATGCACGCCTATAAAGAGGCGGTAAAAGCGGAATATCGCTTCTTTAGCTACGGCGACGCGATGTATATCACGCATAATCCGCAGGCCGTAAACGAACGCCCCGGCGTTTAAGCTTTTGGCGCTCCTTCGGGAGACCGTTCAGACCGAATTGCCCGCCGCAGAAATACTCTGCGGCGCTTGTTTACTCATCAGACTGTTTCTCTGATGCTGGAGGAAATGTGAAGTACGAACTGCAAACCACTGACGGGCGCGCGCGCCGCGGCCGTCTTATTTTCGATCGCGGCGTGGTGGAAACCCCGGCGTTTATGCCCGTTGGCACCTACGGCACCGTAAAAGGGATGACGCCGGAAGAAGTGGAAGCCACCGGCGCGCAGATTATCCTTGGCAACACCTTCCACCTGTGGCTGCGCCCGGGTCAGGAGATCATGAAGCTGCACGGCGACCTGCATGATTTCATGCAATGGAAAGGGCCGATCCTCACCGATTCCGGCGGCTTCCAGGTCTTTAGCCTCGGCGACATTCGCAAAATCACCGAGGCGGGCGTACATTTCCGCAACCCGATCAACGGCGATGCGATCTTCCTCGACCCGGAAAAGTCGATGGAGATCCAGTACGATCTCGGCTCCGACATTGTGATGATCTTCGACGAATGTACGCCTTACCCTGCGGACTGGGATTACGCGAAGCGCTCCATGGAGATGTCGCTGCGCTGGGCGAAGCGCAGCCGCGACCGCTTTGACTCGCTTGGCAACAAAAACGCGCTGTTCGGCATTATTCAGGGCAGCGTTTACGAAGATTTACGCGATATCTCCGTGAAGGGGCTGGTAGAGATTGGCTTTGATGGCTACGCTGTCGGCGGCCTGGCGGTCGGCGAACCGAAGGAAGATATGCACCGCATTCTGGAGCATGTCTGCCCGCAGATCCCGGCGGACAAGCCACGATACCTGATGGGCGTGGGCAAACCGGAAGACCTGGTTGAAGGGGTGCGCCGCGGCATCGATATGTTCGACTGCGTCATGCCGACGCGCAACGCCCGCAACGGCCATCTTTTCGTCACCACCGGCGTGGTAAAAATCCGTAACGCGAAGTACAAAAGCGACACGGCGCCGCTTGATGAAGAGTGTGATTGCTATACCTGTCGCAATTATTCACGCGCCTACTTGCATCATCTCGATCGTTGCAACGAAATATTGGGCGCGCGGCTGAATACCATTCATAACCTGCGCTACTACCAGCGCGTAATGGCTGGTTTACGCAAGGCTATTGAAGAGGGTAAATTAGAGCACTTCGTAGCGGACTTCTACCAACGTCAGGGGCGGCCGGTGCCTCCGTTGAACGTTGATTAATTTAATAATGAGGGAATTTTAATGAGCTTTTTTATTTCTGATGCGGTAGCGGCGACAGGTGCTCCGGGACAGAGCAGCCCGATGTCACTGATCCTGATGCTGGTGGTTTTTGGTCTGATCTTCTATTTCATGATCCTGCGCCCGCAGCAGAAGCGCACCAAAGAGCATAAAAAGCTGATGGACTCCATCGCGAAAGGCGATGAAGTGCTGACCAACGGTGGCCTGGTCGGCCGCGTGACCAAAGTAGCGGAAAACGGCTACATTGCTATCGCGCTGAACGACACCACCGAAGTGGTTATTAAACGTGACTTCGTCGCAGCCGTCCTGCCGAAAGGCACCATGAAGGCGCTGTAATCTTTCGTTTTCCCAAAGGGAACTGCCGTGTTAAACCGTTATCCTTTGTGGAAGTACATCATGCTGGTCGTCGTGATTCTCGTCGGCCTGCTTTACGCACTTCCCAACCTGTATGGTGAGGATCCGGCTGTTCAGATCACTGGCGCGCGCGGCGTCGCCGCCAGTGAGCAAACGCTGATCCAGGTCCAGAACACCTTAAAAGAAGAAAAAATTACCGCCAGGTCTGTGGCACTGGAAGAGGGCGCTATTCTCGCCCGTTTTGACTCCACCGACACACAGCTTCGTGCCCGTGAAGCGCTGATGGGCGTGCTGGGCGACAACTATGTCGTCGCGCTCAACCTCGCGCCCGCAACGCCCCGCTGGCTGACGGCGCTGAGCGCCGAACCGATGAAGCTGGGTCTTGACCTGCGCGGCGGCGTTCACTTCCTGATGGAAGTGGATATGGATACCGCGCTCGGCAAGTTGCAGGAGCAGAATATCGACGGCCTGCGCAGCGACCTGCGCGAAAAAGGCATCCCTTACACCAACGTACGCAAAGCGGATAACTATGGCGTGACCATCGCGTTTCGCGATGCTTCCGCGCGTGATAACGCGGTCACCTGGCTCACGGGCCGCCACCGCGATCTGGTTATCTCTAATCAGGGCGACACCAGCCTGCGTGCGGTAATGACCGACGCTCGTCTGAAAGAAGCGCGCGAATATGCGGTGCAGCAGAACATCAATATCCTGCGTAACCGTGTAAACCAGCTCGGCGTTGCCGAACCGCTGGTGCAGCGCCAGGGCGCTGATCGCATCGTGGTTGAACTGCCAGGCATTCAGGATACCGCGCGCGCGAAAGAGATTCTGGGCGCGACCGCGACGCTGGAATTCCGTCTGGTGAACACCAATGTCGACCAGTCTGCCGCCGCTTCAGGCCGCGTTCCGGGCGACTCCGAAGTGAAGCAGATGCGCGAAGGCCAGCCGGTCGTGCTGTATAAACGCGTTATTCTGACCGGTGACCATATCACCGACTCCACCTCCAGCATGGACGAGTACAACCAGCCGCAGGTTAACATTTCGCTGGACAGCGCGGGCGGCAACATCATGTCCAACTTCACTAAGGACAACATCGGCAAGCCGATGGCGACCCTGTTTGTGGAGTACAAGGACAGCGGTAAGAAAGACGCCAATGGCCGCGCGGTGCTGGTGAAGCAGGAAGAAGTCATCAACGTGGCGAATATTCAGTCGCGTCTGGGCAACAGCTTCCGTATTACCGGCATCAACAACCCGAACGAAGCGCGTCAGCTTTCGCTGCTGCTGCGTGCGGGCGCGCTGATTGCGCCGATCCAGATTGTTGAAGAGCGCACCATCGGTCCAACCCTTGGGATGGAAAACATCAAGCAGGGTCTGGAAGCTTGCCTCGCCGGTCTCGCTGTTTCGATTATTTTTATGGTCTTCTTCTACAAGAAGTTTGGTCTTATCGCGACCAGCGCGCTGATTGCCAACCTGGTGCTGATTGTCGGCATCATGTCGCTGCTGCCGGGCGCCACGCTGACCATGCCAGGGATTGCGGGTATCGTACTAACCCTTGCGGTCGCGGTGGACGCCAACGTGCTGATCAACGAGCGTATTAAAGAAGAGCTTAAGAACGGTCGTACGGTGCAACAAGCGATTGACGAAGGCTACCGCGGCGCGTTCAGTTCAATTTTCGATGCGAACGTCACGACGCTTATCAAGGTTATCATTCTGTATGCTGTGGGGACGGGCGCGATCAAAGGGTTCGCCATCACCACCGGTATTGGCGTGGCGACCTCTATGTTTACTGCCATCGTCGGCACCCGTGCCATCGTAAACCTGTTGTACGGCGGCAAACGCATCAACAAGCTGTCTATCTGAGGAGTGCGTTGTGGCACAGGAATATACCGTTGAACAATTGAACCATGGCCGTAAAGTCTATGACTTTATGCGCTGGGACTACTGGGCCTTCGCCATCTCTGGTCTGCTGCTCGTCGCCGCCATTGTGATCATGGGCGTGCGCGGCTTTAACTGGGGGCTGGATTTCACCGGCGGTACGGTCATTGAAATTTCGCTGGAAAAACCAGCGGACATGGATTTGATGCGTGAAGCGCTGGAGAAAGCGGGCTTTGAAGAGCCGCTGCTGCAAAACTTCGGCAGCAGCCGCGATATCATGGTGCGCATGCCGCCTGCCCAGGGTGAAACCGGCGGTCAGGAACTCGGCAGTAAAGTGGTCAACATCATTAACGAGGCCACCAGCCAGAACGCCGCGGTGAAACGTATCGAGTTTGTCGGCCCAAGCGTTGGCGCTGATCTCGCCCAGGCGGGCGCGATGGCTCTGCTGGTCGCGCTGATCTCCATTCTCGTCTACGTAGGCTTCCGCTTTGAGTGGCGCCTGGCGGCGGGCGTGGTTATCGCGCTGGCGCACGACGTGGTGATTACGATGGGCGTACTGTCGCTCTTTCATATTGAGATTGACCTGACCATCATCGCCTCGCTGATGTCGGTTATTGGTTACTCGCTGAACGACAGTATCGTGGTTTCCGACCGTATTCGTGAAAACTTCCGCAAGATCCGCCGTGGAACGCCTTACGAAATCTTTAACGTGTCTCTGACCCAGACGCTGCACAGGACCTTAATCACTTCCGGCACAACGCTTGTGGTGATCCTGATGCTTTACCTCTTTGGCGGCGCAATGTTGCAGGGCTTCTCGCTGACGATGCTTATCGGTGTTTCCATCGGTACCGCGTCGTCCATCTACGTGGCTTCCGCGCTGGCGCTGAAGCTGGGTATGAAGCGCGAACATCTGTTACAGCAGAAGGTCGAGAAGGAAGGGGCGGATCAGCCGTCCATTCTGCCTTAAGCTCAGGCAACAGATAAAAACCGCAGGTTTATACCTGCGGTTTTTTTTCGCCTGAAGAAAAGCGTCTGACAGGCCATTTGCAGGCGCGAAACGTTACGCTTGTCTCGATGAGAAACAAACAGAACAAGAGAATGGCTACGCTGCTTAACTGCTTTGAAATCCAGCTCCAGAGCCAGGAAGCGCTTGCGCCTTTTATGTGAAATGGTTCGCCGTGTCCGTCTGGCGAGAAACGGTGGTTATGGTATGCCTGCTATCGGTACCCGCTGGCGGCGGATTTGCGAGCGGGAAGAGTAGCGATACAAGATTTTTGCGCAGGAGGAAAGAAAAGGCAGGGTAGAAAAAGCCAGCCGCTAAATAACGGCTGGCTTAAAGGATTATCAGAAGTTATAACCCACAACCAAGTAACCACCCCAGCCGGTAGTGCGCGTGTTGTAGCGGGTAAAGGCCAGTTCGGCATCGTCATTCCACTGGCCGCCGTTGTGCCAGTAACGGGCCACAACTGAGTAGTGCCAGTGGTCGTAGTTCAGCGCCAGAATATGGCTGGAGGCAATAGAGTCGTTAGTACGAGACTTCACGCCATTCAGCGCATAGCCAGATTCATCGCCAAGATCTGAGCCCCAGTCAAAGTTGGTAAAGCCGATATAGCTCAGGTTACCGCCCCACAGCTGGGTAATAGGCACAAAGTATTTCACTTTGAAGCGATAACCATCCCACTCGTTCTGGTTTTCCGCGCCATAGTTTTGCCACTGGTATTTGGCATACACGTTCAGGGAGAGGCTCATCGGCAGGCCCGTCTCGATATCAGTGCCCAGACCCATATACCAGGTGCTCTGACGGCCAGACTCATTGCGGCCCATGTCGTAGATGTAGTTGTTGGCGAAATACCACTCTTTAAACGGACCGAACGCCAGGCTGGTGCCGGTCAGCTTGTCGATGGAAAAACGTGGTTCGATCTCCATAAACAGCGGGGAGCCATGGTTCCAGATACCTTTTGCATCGGTATTGCCGCCGAAGAACACCGGCGCATCCAGATAACCATAGAAATCAAACCAGTCTTTTTTCGCGAACGCTTCGTATTCCAGATAGGTATCGTTGCGGATAGTCGGTCCGAAGCGGGTGTGATAGCTGCCTACGACGTTAACGCTCTGGTGCCACCAGTCAGAAACGAACTCACTGTTGCTGGTCTCAGCCGCGTTTGCAGTGAAAGAAGCGGAAAGCGCCAGTGCAGCACCGGCAGCCAGAATAATTTTTTTCATAATTATGCCACTGTTTTTAGGAAATCCCGTAAGCGGGGAGAGTAAAACGCACCCGGTAATTCGCGAACAACCGATACCGTCTGGATGAGGCCCCTATTATAGAAATCCTCGCTCACAAAAATATGTGTTGTTTCACATTCTTCTCACCAACGTAATCGATTGCGTTCACGTTTGCGTAGATTGAACGTCGCGATTCTAGCGGCTTTGGTTTTTCAAGCCAAACAAAACGGCAGAAATGTATGACGTCTGGATGAAATTTGTACGAAAAATATAAGAAGGCGAACAGGCGAGCCGTGGCGATTTGTAACAAAAAGGCAAGGCCGGTTTCTGCCCGGCCTTCAGGAAAAGGTTACTGCAACAGCGGCTGGATATCGTGAACGCGCACAAAGCCCAGCTGGTCCGGCGTGATACCGCTAAGCGTAAGCGGGATGGCGAGATCGCTCGGCGCCAGCTGGCTTGCCGGGGCGCTGAACTGCTGGTTCTGGACGTTGACCTCCTGATAATTTTCGGTCGTGCCCTGCAACTGCCCCCATTCTACGGTGCCGTTAAAAGCGGGCAGCGCCGTGTTGGATTCCCCGTGAATATTAAGCGTAATCTGCGTGCCGTTAGCCGTGGCGCTGATATTACTTACCGACATGCGCAGCATGCCAAGCTGGCTGTTAAGCCGCGCCGGGGTATTGGCGCCCGGCAGCAGGTAAACGCCGCTGGCGGATTTGGCATTAAGTGCGTTTTGCTGGGTGATTTTTACCGTTTCTTTTTTCAGCTGGGTCATTTCATTGTTTAAGGTGCTCACGCTCTGGTGCATCTGCCGCACTTCGCTTTGCGGCGCGCAGGCGCTCAGTACCAGCGCGCTGGCGGCGGTTAACAGCTTCAGGTAACGTCTTGTCATTGCAGATATTCCTTAAAAAAGTGTCTCTGCTAAGCGTAGAACGGGCTACCCTTGTTGCCATAGCGATTTATTCTCAAAAACGCTGCGCCTTTGTAGTCCCGGCAGTTCAGGGTAAACTACCGAAAGTTAACTTTGTCTTTCAGGAAGCGCTATGCATTGCCCATTTTGTCTCGCTGTGGATACCAAAGTCATTGATTCCCGCCTGGTAGGCGAAGGTTCTTCGGTTCGCCGTCGTCGCCAGTGCCTGGTTTGCCACGAGCGTTTCACCACCTTTGAAGTGGCGGAGCTGGTTATGCCGCGCGTGGTAAAGAGCAATGATGTGCGCGAACCCTTTAATGAGGACAAGCTGCGCAGCGGGATGCAAAAGGCGCTGGAGAAGCGCCCGGTCAGCTCCGACGACGTGGAGATGGCCATCAACCATATCAAATCGCATCTGCGCGCCACTGGCGAGCGCGAAGTGCCCAGCAAAATGATCGGCAATCTGGTGATGGATCAGTTGAAAAAGCTCGATAAAGTCGCCTACATCCGCTTCGCCTCGGTTTACCGCAGCTTTGAAGATATCCGCGAATTTGGCGAAGAGATCGCCCGCTTACAGGATTAATGCATGTCCGATGAACTTTACATGGCGCGCGCGCTAAAGCTTGCGGGCCATGGCCGTTTTACCACGCATCCTAACCCTAATGTCGGCAGCGTTATCGTTAAGGATGGCGAAGTTGTCGGCGAAGGGTTTCATCTTCGCGCCGGCGAGCCGCATGCGGAAGTGCATGCCCTGCGTATGGCGGGGGAGAAAGCGCGCGGCGCGACGGCGTACGTCACGCTTGAGCCATGCAGCCATCATGGGCGCACGCCGCCCTGCTGCGAAGCGCTTATCGCCGCAGGCGTTACCCGCGTTGTGGCCGCGATGCAAGACCCGAACCCGCAGGTTGCCGGGCGCGGGCTGTATCGCCTGCAACAGGAGGGCGTCAAAGTCAGCCACGGGCTGATGATGAGCGAAGCCGAAGCGCTAAATAAAGGCTTTCTTAAGCGCATGCGCACCGGCTTTCCGTATATCCAGCTAAAGCTTGGCGCATCGCTGGATGGGCGCACGGCAATGGCGAATGGCGAGAGCCAGTGGATCACCTCGCCGCAAGCGCGTCGCGACGTGCAGCGCCTGCGGGCGCAAAGCCACGCCATTCTCTCTACCAGCGCAACGGTACTGGCGGACGACCCGGCGCTCACGGTGCGCTGGAATGAGCTTGGGGCGGATACCCAGGCGCTCTACCCGCAAGACAACCTTCGCCAGCCGGTGCGCATTATCATCGACAGCCAGAATCGCGTTACGCCAGCGCATCGCATCGTGCAGGAGCCGGGGGAAACGTGGCTTGCCCGCACCCGTAGCGGCGACGAAACCTGGCCGCAGTCTGTTGAACAGCTTATTGTGCCGGAGCATAACGGCCATCTCGATTTAGTCTTGCTGATGATGCAGCTCGGCAAGCGGCAGATTAACAGCATTTGGGTGGAGGCGGGCGCGCAGCTGGCGGGCGCGCTGTTGCAGGCAGGTCTGGTGGACGAGCTGATAGTTTACCTGGCGCCGAAACTGCTGGGCGATGATGCGCGCGGCCTGTTTCACCTGCCAGGCCTTGATCGGCTTGCCGACGCGCCGCAGTTTACATTCAAAGAGATACGCCACGTCGGCCCCGACGTCTGTTTGCATTTAGCGCCTGTGTGAAACCCACGCGGTAAAACGTAAGCAGTGCTGCAAAGATTATGATAAAATCCGCCCCCCTGCGGGGGCTAAACGAACCCGTTAAGGAAGAGTATGAACATTATTGAAGCTACCGTTGCTGCCCCGGACGCTCGCGTCGCCATCACCATCGCGCGTTTTAACAACTTCATCAACGACAGCCTGCTTGAAGGCGCGGTCGACGCGCTCAAGCGCATCGGTCAGGTAAAAGATGAAAATATCACCGTGGTCTGGGTGCCTGGCGCTTATGAGCTGCCGCTGGCGGCGCAGGCGCTGGCCAAAACCGGCAAGTACGACGCGGTTATCGCGCTCGGCACGGTGATTCGCGGCGGCACCGCCCACTTTGAATATGTGGCGGGCGGCGCCAGCAATGGCCTGGCTCACGTAGCACACGAGAGCGAAATCCCGGTAGCCTTTGGCGTACTCACCACTGAAAGTATTGAACAAGCCATCGAACGCGCTGGCACTAAAGCCGGTAACAAAGGCGCCGAAGCGGCGCTTACCGCGCTTGAAATGATTAATGTCCTGAAAGCTATCAAAGCCTGAATTTTGTAAGGGGAATTCCGTGAAACCTGCTGCTCGTCGCCGCGCCCGTGAGTGTGCCGTCCAGGCGCTCTACTCCTGGCAGTTGTCCCAGAACGACATCGCTGATGTTGAATACCAGTTCCTGGCGGAACAGGACGTAAAAGATGTGGACGTCATGTATTTCCGCGAACTGCTCTCCGGGGTGGCGACCAACAGCGCATATCTCGATGGGCTGATGAAGCCTTACCTGTCCCGTCAGCTTGAAGAGCTGGGCCAGGTCGAGAAAGCGGTGCTGCGTATCGCGCTGTTCGAACTCTCTAAACGTGACGATGTGCCGTATAAAGTCGCCATCAACGAAGCGATCGAGCTGGCGAAAACCTTCGGCGCTGAAGACAGCCACAAGTTCGTCAACGGCGTTCTCGATAAAGCCGCCCCGCAGATCCGCCCCCACAAAAAGTAACATCAGGGCCGGTTTCCGGCCCTTTCTTCTTTTTCCTGCTGAGGCATAACGTATGGCTTGCGGCGAATTTTCATTAATTGCTCGCTATTTTGATCGCGTCAGAACGGCCCGCCTGGATGTGGAAGCCGGGATTGGCGACGACTGCGCGCTGCTGAACGTGCCGGAAAAACAGACGCTGGCGATAAGCACCGATACGCTCGTTTCAGGCATCCATTTTCTGCCGGATATCGACCCGCGCGATCTGGGCTACAAGGCGCTGGCGGTTAACTTAAGCGATCTTGCCGCGATGGGCGCGACCCCCGCCTGGCTGACGCTGGCGCTCACCTTGCCGGAAGTGGACGAAGCCTGGCTTTCCGCATTCAGCGACAGCCTGTTTGAGCAACTGAGCTATTACGAAATGCAGCTGATTGGCGGCGATACCACCCGCGGGCCGCTTTCCATGACGCTTGGCATTCACGGGCTTGTACCGGTCGGGCGCGCGCTTAAACGCTCGGGCGCCCGTCCAGGCGACTGGATTTATGTCACCGGCACGCCGGGCGACAGCGCGGCTGGGCTGGCTATCCTGCAAAAAGAACTTCACGTTTCACACGCCCAATGCGCCGATTATCTGGTGCAGCGGCATTTGCGGCCCACGCCGCGCGTGTTGCAGGGTCAGGCGCTTCGCGAGCGCGCCAGCGCCGCCATCGATCTTTCCGACGGGCTCATCTCCGACCTCGGTCATATTCTTAAGGCGAGCGACTGCGGCGCGCGCATAGAACTCAACGATTTGCCGCTCTCGGAATCGCTGCGCAGCGTGACGACCCTCGAACAGGCGCAGCGCTGGGCGCTTTCCGGCGGCGAAGATTATGAACTCTGCTTTACTGTGCCGGAGCTTAACCGCGGCGCGCTGGATGTGGCGCTCGGACACCTTGGCGTGCCTTTTACCTGCATCGGCCAGGTGATGCCGCCATCCGAAGGCATGCAGTTTGTGCGCGACGGCGAGCCGGTAAACCTGAACTGGAAAGGCTATGACCACTTCAAAACCGCTTAAGGATGTGGCGAAAGGCCGCCTGAAACTGAGTAATCCCTGGCACCTGCTGGCGACAGGGTTCGGCAGCGGGTTAAGCCCCTGGGTGCCCGGCACCATGGGGTCGCTTGCCGCTATCCCGTTCTGGTATCTGATGACTTTTTTGCCCTGGCAGCTTTACTCGCTGGTGGTCATGCTCGGCATCAGTCTTGGCGTTTATCTTTGCCACCAGACTGCGCGGGATATGGGCGTGCATGACCATGGCGCCATCGTCTGGGATGAATTTATCGGCATGTGGATTACGCTGATGGCGCTGCCCACCAATGACTGGCAATGGGTCGCGGCAGGTTTCGTGATTTTCCGCATTCTTGATATGTGGAAGCCGTGGCCGATCCGCTGGTTTGACCGCAACGTCCACGGCGGCATGGGGATCATGGTGGATGATATTGTCGCCGGTATTATCTCCGCCGGGATCCTTTACTACATTGGCCATCACTGGCCGATTGGCATTATCTGAGTATTCCCCTCTCTGGCAGGAGAGGGGAAGCCTGTTATTTAAAGCCCACCACCGCATGGCGCTGGTAAGGCATCTCCAGTTCGGCGATTTCGCTCTCGCTTAGCGTGATTTCCACCGCCTGCACTAACTCTTCAAGCTGTTCTTCGCGGGATGCGCCGATAATCGGCGCCGCGATGCCTGGCTTGCTTAACACCCAAGCGATAGCCACCTGCGCGCGGGTCGCGCCTTTATCTTCTGCGATACGGCCCAGGCGCTCGGCAATCTGGGCGTCGGTCTGGTCGTTTTCATCATAAAGCGTTTTGCCGAATTCATCAGACACGGAGCGGGCCGTGGTTTCACCCCACGGACGCGTCAGACGGCCACGAGCCAGCGGGCTCCAGGGGATCACCGCAACGCCTTCGCGCAGGCAGAGCGGCAACATCTCCAGCTCTTCTTCACGATAAATCAGGTTGTAGTGATTTTGCATCGTGACAAAGCGCGCCCAGCCGTTGCTCTGCTGAAGAGTCAGCGCCTGCTCAAACTGTTCAGGGTGCATGGAAGAGGCGCCGATATAACGCGCTTTACCCGCTTTTACGACATCGTTAAGCGCTTCGAGCGTCTCTTCAATTGGCGTGTTGTAATCCCAGCGGTGGATCTGCAAAAGGTCGACATAGTCCATGCCGAGCCGCGTAAGGCTGTCATCGATGGAGCGCAGAATTTGCGCGCGGGAAAGCCCTTCAGGCAAATCGCCCACCTGGTGATAAACCTTGGTGGCGACCACGACTTCATCGCGACGGGCAAAATCTTTCAGCGCGCGGCCAAGGATCTCTTCGCTGCTGCCGTCGGAATAGCTGTTGGCGGTGTCGAAAAAGTTAATGCCGCTGTTCAGGGCGTGCCTGATGATAAGCCGGCTACTCTCTTCGGGAAGCGTCCAGGCGTGCTTGCCGCGGTCGGGTTCGCCGAAAGTCATGCAGCCAAGGCACAGCCGGGAAACCCTGAGGTCGGTTTTTCCTAACGTATTGTATTGCATGGTTCCACTCCTGCCATAGGGTAACAAAGGTTACCTTTAAGCATAGCAGGAGCGGAAAGGGGAGGGCGGGAAGGCTCAGGCGAGCCAGGCGCGGATTTTGGCTTCCATACCGGCGGCGTCAAGGCCGATCTCTTCACGGGCTTCGTCCTGAGTACCCTGCGGAATAAACCAGTCCGGGAGGCCGATATTAAGCACCGGTACGGGCTTGCGGTGGGCCATCAGCACCTCGTTTACGCCGCTGCCCGCGCCGCCCATAACGGCGTTCTCTTCTACCGTCACCAGCGACTCGTGACGCGCCGCCAGCTCCAGAATCAACGCTTCATCCAGCGGTTTCACAAAGCGCATGTCAACCAGCGTGGCGCCCAGCGCTTCGGCCGCTTTTGCCGCTTCCGGCAGCAGAGTGCCGAAGTTCAGGATAGCGACCTTCTCTCCCTGGCGCTTAATCACGCCTTTGCCTATCGGCAGCTTCTGCAATGGCTCAAGCTCCACGCCCAGCGCATTGCCGCGCGGGTAACGTACCGCGCTTGGGCCTTCGCTGTAGTGATAGCCGGTGAAGAGCATCTGGCGACACTCGTTTTCATCGCTTGGCGTCATGATGACCATATCCGGCACACAGCGCAGGAAGGAGAGATCAAAAGCGCCCTGGTGAGTTTGCCCGTCGGCGCCCACAATGCCGGCACGGTCGATGGCGAACAGCACCGGCAGCTTCTGGATAGCCACATCGTGGATAACCTGATCGTAGGCGCGTTGTAAGAAGGTTGAGTAAATGGCGACAACCGGTTTATAGCCGCCAATAGCGAAGCCCGCCGCCAGCGTCACTGCATGCTGCTCGGCAATCGCCACATCAAAATACTGGCTCGGGTACTGGCGGGAAAATTCCACCATGCCGGAGCCTTCGCGCATGGCGGGGGTAATCGCCAGCAGCTTGTCGTCTTTCGCCGCGGTTTCGCAAAGCCAGTCGCCAAAGATTTTCGAATAGCTCGGCTGACCGCCGCTGCTTTTCGGCAGCGTGCCGCTTTTCGGGTCGAATTTCGGCACGGCGTGAAAGGTAATAGGATCTTTTTCCGCCGGCAGATAACCCCGGCCTTTTTTGGTCATGATATGCAGGAATTGCGGGCCTTTCAGGTCGCGCATGTTCTTAAGCGTATGCACCAGCCCCAGCACATCATGGCCATCCACCGGCCCGATGTAGTTAAAGCCCAGCTCTTCAAACAGCGTGCCCGGCACCACCATGCCTTTGATATGCTCTTCGGTGCGCTTAAGCAGCTCTTTGATCGGCGGCACGCCGGAAAACACTTTTTTTCCGCCTTCGCGCAGCGTGGAGTAGAGCTTGCCGGAAAGCAGCTGCGCCAGATGGTTATTCAGCGCGCCGACGTTTTCGGAAATCGACATTTCGTTGTCGTTAAGGATAACCAGCATATTAGGGCGAATATCCCCCGCATGGTTCATCGCTTCAAACGCCATGCCGGCTGTGATCGCCCCGTCGCCGATCACGCAGACGGTGCGGCGGTCTTTACCTTCTTTCTCCGCCGCGATAGCCACGCCAATGCCTGCGCTGATGGACGTGGAGGAGTGACCGACGCTCAGTACGTCATATTCGCTCTCGCCGCGCCAGGGAAAAGGATGCAGGCCGCCTTTCTGGCGAATGGTGCCGATGCGGTCGCGTCGTCCGGTCAGGATTTTGTGCGGGTAAGCCTGGTGGCCGACATCCCAGATAAGCTGGTCGAAAGGCGTGTTATAGACATAATGCAGCGCCACGGTCAGTTCCACTGCGCCAAGCCCGGAGGCGAAGTGGCCGCTGGAGCGGCTCACGCTGTCGAGCAGGTAGCGACGCAGTTCGTCGCACAGCTTCGGCAGGCTTTCTTTCGGCAACAGGCGCAACTCCTGCGTGGCGTTCACCAGTGCCAGGGTCGGGTATTTGGCTGTATCAAAACTCATCAGAGACTCGTCGTGGTGTTTATACGTTATTTATCACGTTGAATTATATAATTCGCTAACGCTTCCAGTGTCGCGGTATTTCGCGACTGTGCGGCCAGCGGTTGCAGGGCCGCGAGGGCATCATTGCAGAGATCCCGCGCTTTGGCCTGGGCTTGCTCAAGACCCAGCAGGGCAGGGTAGGTGCTTTTGCCAAGTTGCTGATCGGCGCCCTGACGTTTACCAAGGGTCGCAGTATCCCCCACCACATCCAGAATGTCATCCTGTACCTGGAACGCGAGGCCGATGCTCTGCGCGTAGCGGTCGAGATAAGGCATCGCTTCGCGTCCGGCGTCGCCTGCGCAGAACGCGCCCATGCGCGCCGCCGCAAGGATTAGCGCCCCGGTTTTATGGCGATGAATGCGCTCAAGCGCTTCCAGCGACACCTGCTGGCCTTCCGCCGCGAGATCCAATGCCTGCCCGCCGCACATCCCCGCCACGCCGCTTGCGCGCGCCAGCTCAGAAACCATCGCCAGCCGATCGCGCAGCGCAACGTCGGGCATCGGCGCATCCGTAAGTATAGAGAAAGCGAGCGTTTGCAGCGCGTCACCGGCGAGAATTGCGTTAGCTTCGCCAAATTTAATGTGGCAGGTTGGCTGGCCGCGGCGCAGATCGTCGTCATCCATCGCAGGCAGGTCGTCGTGCATCAGCGAATAAGCATGAATGCATTCAACCGCGGCGGCGGGCGCATCCAGCGCCTGGGGAGAGACATTAAACATCTCGCCGATGGCGTAAACCAGAAACGGGCGCAGGCGCTTTCCGCCTAATAGTGCGCCGTAGTGCATCGCTTCAACCAGTGGACTGTTCTGAAACGGCAGGGGGGAAAGAAAGTGTTGTAGCGCGGCGTTAGCCCGTTCAGCCTGCCGCTTGAGCTGTTGATTGAAATCCATTGCGTTACTCAGCGTCCGGGGTGAAAGGCGTCAGCGGCGCCTCTTCGCTGTCAGAGAGCAGGATTTGCACCCGCTGTTCGGCCTGTTGCAGTTTCACCTGCCCCTGGCGCGCCAGCTGCACGCCGCGTTCAAATTCGTTTAACGCCTCTTCCAGCGGCAGATCGCCACTTTCCAGACGGCTGACAATCTGCTCAAGCTCCGCCAGCGCCGTTTCAAAGCTGGCCGGGCGTTCGTTTTTCTTCGGCATAGTGAGTGTCTGACTCTTGGGTTAATTATCATCTTCGCAACATTGCATGGTAGCGGAGACGAAATGATTAGCAAATAACGCCTTGTGGGTTGGTTATGTGCGCAGTCGCATCACGATGGTGATATACTTGCGCGCTCACGATGCAAGCGCGATGGTTGCCTTGCGGTACTTCTTTCTGAGCCCCGAAGGGCTTGCCAACGAATCATAGCCGCCATGAAGTTTATCATTAAATTGTTCCCGGAAATCACCATTAAAAGCCAATCTGTGCGTTTGCGCTTTATTAAAATTCTGACCGGGAACATCCGTAACGTCCTGAAACCTTACAGCGAAGAGATCGCCGTGGTCCGCCACTGGGACCATATCGAAGTCCGCGCTAAAGAAGAAAAACAGCGTCCGGTCGTGCGCGACGCGCTGACCCGTATTCCGGGCATTCACCATATTCTGGAAGTAGAGGACGTACCCTTTACCGACCTGCACGATATTTTCGAAAAAACGCTTGCCGACTGGCGTGACAAGCTGGAAAACAAAACGTTCTGCGTGCGCGTAAAGCGTCGCGGTACGCATGAGTTTAGCTCTATTGAAGTAGAACGCTACGTCGGCGGCGGCCTCAATCAGCACATTGAATCCGCGAAGGTGAAACTGACGCACCCGGATGTCACCGTGCATCTGGAGATCGAAGATGACCGTCTGCTGCTGGTAAAAGGGCGTTATGAAGGCATCGGCGGCTTCCCTATCGGCACCCAGGAAGATGTGATGTCGCTGATCTCCGGCGGCTTCGACTCCGGCGTTTCCAGCTATATGTTAATGCGTCGCGGCTGCCGCGTGCATTACTGCTTCTTTAACCTGGGCGGCGCGGCGCATGAAATCGGCGTGCGTCAGGTGGCGCATTATCTGTGGAACCGCTTTGGCAGCTCCCACCGCGTGCGTTTTGTCGCCATTAACTTCGAACCGGTAGTGGGCGAAATTCTCGAGAAAGTGGATGACGGCCAGATGGGCGTGGTGCTTAAGCGCATGATGGTGCGCGCGGCGTCGAAAATCGCCGAGCGCTACGGCGTGCAGGCGCTGGTGACTGGCGAAGCGCTGGGCCAGGTCTCCAGCCAGACGCTGACCAACCTGCGTCTTATTGATAACGTCTCTGATACGCTTATCCTGCGTCCGCTTATCTCTCACGATAAAGAGCATATTATTGATATTGCGCGTAAAATCGGCACCGAAGATTTTGCCCGCACGATGCCGGAATATTGCGGCGTCATTTCCAAAAGCCCGACGGTTAAGGCTGTAAAAGCGAAAATTGAAGCGGAAGAGGCGAACTTCGATTTCTCTATCCTCGACAGCGTAGTGGAAAACGCCACTAACGTGGATATTCGCGAAATCGCCGAGCAGACAGAACAGGAAGTCGTGGAAGTTGAAACCGTAAGCGGTTTTGGCCCTGACGACGCCATTCTGGATATTCGCTCCATCGACGAACAGGACGACAAGCCGCTGAAGGTAGAAGGCGTGGAGGTGGTTTGCCTGCCGTTCTATAAGCTCAGCACCAAATTCGGCGATCTTGACCAGAGCAAAACGTACCTGCTGTGGTGCGAGCGCGGTGTGATGAGCCGTTTGCAGGCGCTCTATCTGCATGAGCAGGGCTTTAAAAACGTGAAAGTTTATCGCCCGTAACGCGGTATTGCGCGTAAAGAAAAAGCCTCCTTTGCGGAGGCTTTTTTTATTCGTCGTGATAGTTGTAAATGCCGGGCGGCAATACCAGTTGTTCCGCCACCTCGCGCGCTTTATCACGTCCCACAACCAGGTCGATGATCTTTAGCGCAAAATCCATCGCCGTGCCGGGTCCCTGACTGGTCAGCAGCTTAACGCGCGGGTCCCAGACAACGCGTTTATCCATCCACTTTTCCTGCGGAATCGTCTCTTTCAGCCCCGGAAAGCCGGTCATATTCCCGATGGGGAAGAGATCGTGCGGCACCAGCACCGTGCCCGCGGCGGCGCAAATTGCCGCGACAATGCGGCCTGAGAGATGAAACTGTCGGACGGTTTCCACCAGCAACGGACTGTCGCGAAAACATTCGGCCCCTTTCAGCCCGCCCGGCAGGACAATGACGTCGTAATCGCCGTCCGCCACTTCCACCAGCGGCGCATCCGCCAGCAGTTTTACGCCGCGAGAACAGGTAATAACCCGATCGCCGTCGCTCGCCACGCTTGCCGTGGTGACTTTTATACCGCCCCGTACCAGCAAGTCGATAGTGGTGACCGCTTCGGTCTCTTCAGTGCCAGGGGCGAGGCAGACCAGCGCCGATGCGCTCATAGTGATTCTCCTTACGCTTAATTTGTTCATACAGGCGAGTGTTGACGGGCAGCGTCAGCCCATGCGCCCGGGCGCGGCGCAACAGGTAGCCGGTGATATAGTCGATTTCCGTGTGCCGCTGCTGGCGAATGTCCTGCAACATGGAAGAGATGTTTTGCGCCGTGCTTTCCATAACCTGCTCAACATAGAAAAACAGGCTTTCGGCGGAGGTATGCAGGCCTTCGCTCACCATAACCTGCGCCACTTCCTCGCAAATCTCCCGAATTTCATCCGGGCGTTGCCGCAGTTCGCCGTTAGGGCAATCATAAAGCGCGGTTAGCGGGTTAATGACGCAGTTTACGGCCAGTTTTTTCCAGCTGGCGGCGCTGATATCTTCATGCCAGGCGACGTCGGGCAGGGCGCAATGCAACACCTTCGCAAGCGGGTTGTAATCCTGCCGACAGGAAGAGGCCGGACCGATATGCGTAACGCCGCCGGCAACATGAATAATCAGATGGCCTTCACGGCGTGCCGCATGCGTGGTTACGCCCATCAACAGCGGCTGCGCCAGGTTTTTCAGCTCTTCAATCGTGCCCATGCCGTTATGGATGAGCAGAACCGGGCTGGTAGCTGGCAGGCGCTCGGCCAGCGCTTTCACCGCGCCGGAGACCTGCCAGGCTTTTAGCGTGACCACAAGCAGGTCGCTTTGCGCCAGGAAAGCGGCGTTGTTCGCCATAACCGAGGCGTTAAACAGGGCGCCGTTCGTTTCCTGAAGCGTAACCTGACAAAAAGGTTGCGGCACCCGCAGCCAGCCCTGCACCTCATGGCCTTGCTTCATTAGCGCGCAAAGCCACAATTGCCCCAGCGCACCGCACCCCAGTACGGTAATTTTCATTGCTCCTCCCCACCTGCAACGGCGCCAGGCGTCTTATACTGCGTCTATTATAGCGTTATCAATTCAGGCCGCGGCTGGCGGCCTGATTACGGGTTGTTTTATGCCACTTTGCGGGTATTATGCATCGCAACAAAAAGAGAGGGAGAAGAAAACATGCCATCTTTTGATATTGTGTCGGAAGTTGATCTACAGGAAGTGCGCAACGCGGTGGAAAATGCCACCCGCGAACTTGATACGCGCTTTGATTTTCGCAATGTGACTGCAAGCTTTGAGCTGAATGATGCTAACAAGTCTATCAAAGTACTGAGCGAGTCCGATTTTCAGGTGAACCAGTTGCTGGATATCCTGCGCGCTAAGCTGCTGAAACGCGGCATTGAAAACAGCTCGCTGGATGTGCCGGAAGAGTTTGAGCACAGCGGCAAAACCTGGAGCGTGGAAGCGAAGCTCAAGCAGGGCATTGAGGCCAGCGTGGCCAAAAAGATCGTTAAGCTGATTAAAGACAGCAAGCTCAAGGTGCAAACTCAGATTCAGGGCGAAGAGATCCGCGTAACGGGCAAATCCCGTGATGACCTGCAATCTGCAATGGCGCTGGTGCGCGGCGGTAACCTGGGGCAGCCGTTCCAGTTTAAAAACTTCCGCGACTAAGCAAAGAAAGGGCGGATATTCCGCCCTTTTTTTATGCGCCTTTCACTAACTGTTCAATCTCAAAGCGATTCGTCACTTTACTGTCGATTTTAACGTAGGCGCTGCGCTCCTGGGCGACGATCACCGCCTCGCTCACCCCGTCTTTCGCCAACAGGCGCTGCTGCAACCCGTCATCGTTTTCTGCGCCTTCCGGCAATTCAATTCGCAGGCTGCTGACATAGCGCGGCTCTTTCATCGTGGAACTCACTAATAACCAGAAGGTCGCCAGCAGCGCGCCAATCAAAAAGACCGTCTGAGAATCAAAGAGCCCGTCTATCCAGCCGCCAAGCGAGCCGCCAATCGCCACGCCGAGAAACTGGCTGGTGGAATAAACGCCCATGGCCGTGCCTTTATAACCCGCCGGGGCTTCTTTGCTGATAAGCGAAGGAAGCAACGCCTCCATCAGGTTGAAGGCAAGGAAGAAAAGCTGCACGCCAGCGACTAACTCCCAAAAGTGCGGACCGGAGCCCCAGAGCACGATTTCAGCAATCAGCAGCACGGCGATGCAGAACAGGAATACGCGCTTCATGCGGCGTTTCACTTCAGCATAAATAATGAAAGGCACCACAGAAGCAAACGAGATCAGCATGGTGCAGAGGTAAATTTTCCAGTGCTGCGCGGCGGCAAAGCCAGCGGCTTCAAGCTGGCCGGGCAGGGCGACAAACGTCGACATCAGCAAAATATGCAGGCACATAATGCCGAAGTTCAGCTTAAGCAACTGCGGGTTAGCTAACACCCTGGTAAAGCAGCCTTTTACCATCGCGGAATCGCGGTTCAGCACGTGCGTCGTGCTGTCTGGCACCACCCAAAGGGTAAGAGCGATGCCGCAGGTGGCGAGCAGGGCTATCATCCAGAAAAGCGCCTGTAGGCCCAGCGCATGGGTAATTATTGGCCCCAGCACCATGGCGATGGCGAAGGTTATGCCAAAACTCACGCCGATAAACGCCATCGCTTTCGTGCGGTTTTGCTCGCGGGTGAGATCGGAAAGCAGCGCCATAACCGCGGCGGCAATCGCCCCGGAGCCCTGTAGCGCACGGCCAAGGATAATACCCCAGATGGAGTCGGACAGCGCAGCCAGTACGCTGCCAGCAACGAAAATAGCGAGGCCGCCTACAATCAGCGGCTTGCGGCCGATGCGATCGGAAAGCAAGCCGAAAGGAATTTGGAAAATGGCCTGCATCAGGCCGTAAATGCCAATCGCGAAGCCTATCAGCGCTTCGCTCGCGCCCTGGAGCGCCATACCGTAAGTAGTAAGAACCGGCAGCACCATAAACATGCCGAGCATGCGCAGCGAGAATACCGTCCCTAAACCCCACGTCGCTCGCAGCTCGACGGGCGTCATTTTGTTATCGTTCATTACCACCTCAGATAAAAAGCAGGCCCTAGTGTAGTGCCACGGCGGGGGAGGGTAAATAATCCGTTATTTAGGAAATATTTCAGGGGTTATCTATTGATGCTGCTAATAAAAAAGGGTGCCGAAGCACCCTTTTAACGCTCTTACGTCTTACCAGACGTAAGTCAGCAGATTATGTGAGTCAGGCACCATAAAGTCGACCGACATCATTACGCTAAGCGAGGTGATAGCGACAATGGAGAAGACGAACAGCTTGCGCGCCCACACCTTGTCGTTCTCGGTTTTATAGCCTCGCAAGGCCATGCCGAGCCACCAGACGCTTACCGCCGCCGCCACCACCAGATATTTGTAGCCGGCGTAACCGCCAAGCGACAACATCAGCGTAGCGACAGCAAATGCGATGATATAAAGCGTGATATGGTTTTTGGCGACAGAGATGCCTTTCACGACCGGCAGTACCGGAATGTTCGCCGCCTGATAATCCTTAAAGCGGAAAATCGCGATGGCATACGAGTGAGGCATCTGCCACAGGCTAAAAATAGCCAGCAGAATGAGCGCGCCGCTGTCGAACTCATTCGTCACGGCGCAGTAGCCAATTACCGGCGGCGCAGCGCCGGAAAGCGAACCAATCAGCGTGCCGTAGACGGAGTGGCGTTTCATATACAGACTGTAAACGCCCACATAGACCACGAACCCCATCACCCCCAGCCAGCAGGCCAGGGGATTGGCGCCAAACCACAGCAGCATAAAGCCAGCAATACCCAGCAACGCGGCGTACACCAGCGAGACCTGCGGAGAGATCAGGCCTTTTACCAGCACCCGATTCTTGGTCCTTTCCATCTTGCGATCGATATCGCGATCGATGTAGTTGTTGAACACACAACCCGACGCCACTACCAGCGACACCCCAACCAGCGTGAAGAGGAAGAGGGGATAGTCAATGCTGCCTTTAGAGGCCAGCAAGAACCCCCCGATCACGGAGATCAGGTTGCCGAAAATGATGCCTGGTTTCGTTACTTGCAGGTATTGCTTAAACATACTCGCCGCTCTTAGTGAACCATCATGTTGTAGTTGAGGTTCCACATAATCCAGATTGAGCCTACCACCAGGATGGCGATAATCAGCACGGTAAAGACAAAGGCCACCAGGTTCCAGCGCTCTTCAGAAGAGGTGTTCATGTGCAGGAAGCACACCAGGTGAACCAGAATCTGTACCACCGCCGTCACCAGTACGGTACCCAGAATGGCCGCGTGAGACGCAGAGCCATTCATCACCATCCAGAACGGGATAACCGTCAGGATGATGGAAAGGATAAAGCCGGTCAGATAGGTTTTTACGCTGCCGTGGTGGGCGCCTGCGTGATCGGTAGAATGACTCATTACATCGCCCCCATCAGATAGACTACAGAGAATACGCAGATCCAGACCACGTCCAGGAAGTGCCAGAACAGGCTCAGGCACAGCAGACGGGTGCGGTTCATGCTGGACAGACCGCGACGGGAAATCTGGAACATCATCACCGCCATCCAGATAAGGCCAGAGGTCACGTGAACGCCGTGGGTGCCTACCAGGGTGAAGAACCCGGAGAGGAACGCGCTGCGATCGGGACCGAAGCCTTCGGCGATCAGATGATGGAACTCATAAATTTCCATCGCGACGAAGCCTGCGCCGAACAGGAAAGTCAGACCGAGCCAGGCCATAACCTGGCTGCGGTTGTCTTTGTTCATGGCGATAACCGCCATGCCATAAGTAATGGAGGAGAACAGCAGCAGGAAAGTTTCAACCAGCACAAACGGCAGTTCAAAAATATCTTTCCCGGTCGGGCCCCCCGCCGTGCCGTTCACAAGAACGGCATAGGTGGCGAACAGACATGCAAACAGAATGCAGTCGCTCATCAGGTAGATCCAGAAGCCAAAGACTTTATTGGCTCCCGCATCGTGGTGCCCTACATCGTGCGCATGGGCTCCGGAGTGTGCAAGAGAATCAGTTGACATTTTTCAGCCCTGCTTTGCTAATTTCATCAAAGTGCTGGTTTTCCAGTTTCTCAACGGTAGCGACCGGTACGTAGTAATCCACGTCCTCATCGAAGCTCTTCGCAATCCAGGTGATAACGATGCCTGCGAAGCCAACGATAGCCAGCCACCAGATATGCCAGATCATGGCGAAACCGAAGATGGTGCTGAACAAGCCGATGTAGATACCCGCAGCGCTGTTTTTCGGCATATGAATTTCTTCATAATGCGCTGGCTGCTTATACGCTTCGCCTTTGTTCTTCATTTCCCAGAACGCGTCGCGCTCCTGGATTTCCGGCACTACGGCAAAGTTATAGAACGGCGGCGGAGAAGAGGTTGCCCACTCCAGCGTACGGCCGCCCCACGGGTCACCGGTCAGGTCACGGTTCTTATTGCGATCGCGTACAGAGGTGTAAATCTGCATAACGATGCTGAAGATACCGCAGGCAATCAGCAGCGCGCCGATTTCAGCCACAATCATCAGCGGTTCGAACATCGGGTCGATGTCCTGGCTTACGCGACGGGTCATGCCCATGAAGCCCATGATGTACAGCGGCATAAAGGTAACGAAGAAGCCGATGATCCAGAACCAGAAGGCGCGTTTGCCCCAGGTTTCGTTCATGGTGTAGCCAAAGGCTTTCGGCCACCAGTAAGTCATACCTGCGAAGCAACCGAACACCACACCGCCGATAATCACGTTATGGAAGTGCGCAATCAGGAACAGACTGTTGTGCAGAACGAAGTCTGCGCCCGGAACGGCCAGCAGCACGCCGGTCATACCACCGATAGAGAAGGTGATAATAAAGCCGATGGTCCACAGCATAGCGGAGTGGAACTGAATACGGCCCTGATACATGGTAAACAGCCAGTTGAAGATCTTCACCCCGGTCGGGATGGCGATAATCATCGTGGTGATACCGAAGAAGGCGTTAACGTTCGCACCGCTGCCCATGGTAAAGAAGTGGTGCAGCCACACGATGAACGACAGCACGGTAATCGCGATAGTCGCCCAAACGAGTGAGGTGTAACCAAACAGACGCTTTCTGGAGAAGGTGGCGGTTACTTCAGAGAAGACACCGAACACCGGCAGAACCAGGATGTACACTTCCGGATGGCCCCAGGCCCAGATCAGGTTCACGTACATCATCATGTTGCCGCCCATATCATTGGTAAAGAAATGGGTGCCCAGATAGCGGTCCAGGGTTAGCAACGCAATGGTAACGGTCAGGATCGGGAAGGAGACGATAATCAGCACGTTGGTGCACAGCGCCGCCCAGGTAAATACCGGCATTTTAAACATTGTCATGCCCGGCGCACGCATGCGCAGGATGGTGACGAAGAAGTTAATACCGGTCAGCGTCGTACCGATACCAGAGAGCTGGAGGCTCCAGATCCAGTAGTCAACACCCACGCCCGGACTGTATTCAATGCCCGAAAGCGGCGGATAAGCCACCCAACCGGTCTGCGCGAACTCGCCCACACCCAGCGATACGTTCACCAGGATAACCCCGACAACAGTGAACCAGAAGCTCAGGTTGTTCAGGAAAGGGAAGGCCACGTCGCGAGCGCCGATTTGCAGCGGCACCACGAGGTTCATCAGACCGATAACAAACGGCATCGCCACGAAGAAGATCATGATAACGCCGTGGGCGGTAAAGATCTGGTCGTAGTGGTGCGGCGGCAAGAAGCCTTGTTCGCCAGCGGAAACCAGCAATTGCTGGGTACGCATCATAATGGCGTCGGCGAAGCCGCGCACCAGCATGACGATAGCGACGAGGATATACATAACCCCGAGGCGTTTGTGGTCCACGGAGGTGAGCCACTCGTTCCATAAATATGACCACTTACCGAAGTAAGTGATACCTGCAACCAGCGCCAGTCCCCCGACGATAATCGCAGCCACCGTAACCATGATAATCGGCTCATGGTACGGGATTGCATCCAGTGTAAGTTTTCCGAACATCGTAATATTCCTCGGCCCCTTAGTGAGAGGTTTCCGCTTTGCTCATGTCCATGCCTTCCATACCTTCATGGGACGCGTGTTCCCCTTCCGGCTGGGTCATGTCCATGCTTTTCCCGTGTCCCATGAATTTGTTAATAACATCTTTAAACAAACCCGGTTTGACGCTGGAGAAGTATTCAACCTTGTTGTATTCGCTCGGCGCGGCCAGTTTCTCGTAGGTCGCCATATCATTAATGGCGTTCGGAGACTGCTTCGCTTTCGCAACCCACTGGTTGAAGGTTTCGGTATCCGGCGTGGCGATGGCTTTAAACTTCATGCCGGAGAAGCCGCGACCGCTGTAGTTAGCGGAGATGCCGTTATAGGTGCCGGCTTCGTTAGCGATCAGGTGCAGCTGAGTCTGCATGCCCGCCATCGCGTAGATCTGGCTACCAAGGCGCGGAATAAAGAAGGAGTTCATCACCGAGTTAGAGGTGATTTTGAATTCCACCGGGGTGTTTGCCGGGAAGGCGATCTCATTCACCGTAGCGATACCTTGCTCCGGATAAATGAAGAACCATTTCCAGTCCAGTGCAACCACTTCAATGGTAACCGGCTTCGCTTCATGCGCCAGCGGACGGCTGGGCTCAAGCGAATGCGTGGTTTTCCACGTCAGTACTGCAAGGAAGATAATGATAAGGATAGGAATGGTCCAGACTACAGCTTCAACTTTGTTCGAGTGCGACCAGTTGGGGCTGTATTTAGCGTCCTTATTGGTTGCCCGATATTTCCAGGCAAAGCCAATCGCCATCACGATGGCCGGAATAACGACAATCAACATCAGCCCGAGGGCCGTCAGTATCAGCGAACGTTGCTCCAGTCCAACCTGTCCTTTTGGATTGAGAAGTGCAGCATCGCAACCACTGAGTAATACAGTGCCTGCGAATAATGACAACAATCCCAAAGTTTTATTGTATTTCCTGAGTCTCATTTAACGACCTCAATTCAGGGGGCTCTATTGTCGCTTAAAGTGTGGCGGCATTTTACGGGAAGGTTACATTACTGTAAACATGGTTGAAGTAGTGTCAGGCCCGCGTTAGCGGCTTCTGCCGCCTGTGTCACAGCTGTTTCAGCGCATTTCAAATTTATACAATGAATCGCCAACTGAGAAGGCTTATAACGAAAGAGGCTTTAGGAGGGAAAACCAGCCGGGTAAGGGCATAAAGGCGAAATTAAACACACAAATAATTAACAATTAATTATCAATAAAAGGACAAATTAAAAACCTAAAATTAATATTACCTGAGCTGAATCGATAAAGGTAATTTATTCATATTTTTTGGTTGAATAATTTTCGCCAATTTTAGTCGCACAAAAAAACAAAAATCGCGGTAAATAAATTGTTGCTTATTTCGCCGTCATAATTACGCTTCGTGATTGCCACGGCAAATAACATTTTTTTATGACTGCGTAATTCCGCCTTAAGCGAACCGTCAGGCTTCCTTACGCAGCGCGAAATAATCCAGCGCAGCGCCTGTCATCACGCCTGCTACGGCGAGCAGTGCGCCAGCTTCAAGCAACATTGCGCTCCAGGCGAAAGCGAACAGGCCCAGCGAATCGGCGATAAGCAACAGCAGCCATGCGCCCAACAGCAGCGCGCCTGCGCTCAGCAACCACAGGGCGAAGCGATAAGCCTGTCGAAAAGCGCTACGGGGTTGAAAACTGTCGGTTCGTTGGGTGTAATCCAGCGTGTTGCGACAAACCAGCAGCAATAAAATCCCTGGCACCGCCGCTACAACAGAGAAGAGGTAAAAGCTCGGCCAGCCGTGACTTTCCACAAACCAGCCAGCAATCGGCCCGACATAGACGCGGCCTACGGCAGAAAGGGCAGAAAGCAGAGCGAACTGGGTGGCGGAGAAGGATTTATTGCACAACGTCATCAACAGAGCGACAAACGCCGCAGTGCCCATGCCGCCGCAGAGGTTTTCAAAGAATACCGCCGCCGCCATGCTGATCATCTGTTTATCTGTAACAGAGAGCAGCCAGTAGCCGGCATTAGAAGCGCCCTGCAACACGCCAAAAATCAGTAGCGCGCGAAACAGAGAAAGGCGCTGCATTAATACACCGCCATAAAGCGCACCCACGATAGTCGCGAACAGACCAAGCGTTTTGTTCACCACGCCGACCTGGCCTGCATCAAACCCTACGCCGCGAATAAGAAAGGTGGTGGTCAGGCTCATGGCAAAGGCATCGCCAAGTTTATAAAGCACAATCAACAGCAGAATAAGCCAGGCATTGTTGCGACCGAAAAAATCACGTAGCGGCTCGACTACCGCCTGTTCAAGGCTGCGCGGAACGGGGGCCGCGTTGTGCGGTTCTGGCGCAAGGAGCGTTGCAATGATACAGGGAATGAGCAATGCAGCCATCAGCCAGTATGTCGCCTGCCACCCAAGCCAGCGATCGGCAAGCCAGAGCGCCAGCCCGCCGGACACCAGCATGGCGAGACGGTAGCCCAATACGCTTATGGCTGCGCCCGCGCCGCGTTCTTCAGCAGGTAAAACATCCGTTTTCCAGGCATCGAACACAATATCTTGCGACGCTGAACAAAACGCGATGATCACCGCCAGCGCCGCCATCCAGCGCAGTTGGCTTGCCGGCTCCAGAAAGCCCATCGCCGCGATAGCGACCAGCAACAGAAGCTGGGTCAGTAACAGCCAGCCCCGGCGACGCCCGAACAGCGGCGGCGTGTAGCGGTCCATAAGCGGCGACCAGAGAAATTTAAAAACATAGGCCTGCCCCACCAGCGAAAAAAAGCCGATGGTTTTCAGATCTATGTTTTCAACTGTCATCCAGGCTTGCAGAGTGCCGGAGGTCAGCGCAAGCGGCAAACCTGAGGCAAAGCCCAGCATAAGAAGGATGGCGGATTTAGGCTGCTGAAAAATACGAAGCGCGTGACTGGACATGGGCATTTAAAGACTGGCCCGGGATGCCGGGCCAGTGAAGGTAAGATTAACGGGCGTTCTGTTTAATGAACTCGTGAACGCTGGTGTCCTGCGCCATATCGGCAATAGTATCAGTCAGGACAGAGTTGACCGCGTCGGCAATGTTTTTATTGGACGCCTGCAACGCCCCTTCAACGGAGTAGCTTGCACGGTAGTTTTTCGTCATCTTGTTACCTGTCTTCGCCGTGGCGATGATAGAGATGTCGGCTTTCGTCGCGATGTTGTAACGCACATTGCCCTGAGAAACGTCGGCATACAGCTGATTAACGATGATCTGCAAATCCACCGCGCCGCTCGGCCCAATCATATAACCGCGGGCGCTCATCTGTTTCTCCAGCACTTCCTGTAACAGGAAACGCAGGTCGCGGGTTGCGGTCAGCGTAACGAGTTGGTTATCACGCGTTACTTTAGCCAACGCCTGATCGGGACGCTGATCGGCGCCGTTAATGCTGATGGTAACGCCCATCAGGCTTGGATCCTGCTGCGGCAGCGTGATTTTCGGCGAAACATCAATAGTGGTAGGCGGTGTAGCGCAACCAGCCAGCATAAAAAGGGCAACCAGCGGGAAAAAGAGTTTTTTTAACATGTTGTGGCTCTCGGAATACCTTGGGCTGTCAAGAATAAAATTCTCGCCATCATAACATCGCCATGCGCAAGGGGAAGAGGTAATGGATGTAAATTCATCGCGTTGGGCTTTTTCTGAGCAAGCAACCTGTTTTTTGCCAGAAAAACGCGTCGACGCAGCCGTTTAGCTTTACGCTATGAGGCATTCATCGAAATAATGGAATGAAAAGCTAAAATTTTGTTGCCTGCCGGTTATGGAAACGGCAAATGCGGCTAACCTTTACAGTGATGGCAGGCATCACAGCGTTGTCGAGGAGATCGTTATGATGGTACGCGAGCAAATAGAATCAAAATTAAGGGCAGCGTTTGATCCCGTATTTCTGGAAGTGGTGGATGAAAGCTATCGTCACAATGTTCCCGCTGGCTCCGAAAGCCACTTTAAAGTTGTGCTGGTCAGCGATCGCTTCACCGGCGAGCGTTTTTTAAACCGTCACCGTCTGATTTACGGCACGCTGAGCGAAGAGCTGGCCGGCTCTGTTCATGCTCTTGCGCTGCATACCTATACCATCAAAGAGTGGGAAGGATTGCAGGATACGGTTTTCGCCTCTCCGCCTTGTCGCGGCGCGGGCAGCATCGCCTGAACAGAGGAATTTGCAACCGCTACGCTTTTTCCAGTATGTTGCGCCATAGCTAAACGTATAAAACGGCCTGCGGGCCGTTTTATTTTGTCTGAATTTTGCGCACATTAACGCCTGTTCAGGCAAAAAACAGCCGGGAAGTGTGAAAAAAGCCGCAAAGCGGCACATTTGCTTTTCTCGACTACCCCCAGGGATGCCGCTATAATGCGCGTCTTATTTTTCGGAATGTCTTGGGATGATTCTGGCGACAGGGATTGTGATTCTGATTCAGAAGAGATCCCGGTTCTGCGAAGCGATGACCATCATAAGGGCTTCCAGAGTTGACCGAGCACTGTGATTTTTTGAGGTAACAAGATGCAAGTTTCAGTTGAAACCACTCAGGGCCTTGGGCGCCGTGTAACGATTACTATCCCTGCTGACAGCATCGAAAACGCTGTAAAAAGCGAGCTGGTCAACGTGGCGAAAAAAGTGCGTATCGATGGCTTCCGTAAGGGCAAGGTACCGATGAATGTCGTTGCTCAGCGTTATGGCGCCTCTGTTCGCCAGGACGTGCTGGGCGACCTGATGAGCCGTCACTTCGTTGACGCCATCATCAAAGAAAAAATCAATCCGGCTGGCGCGCCGAACTATGTTCCGGGCGAATATAAGCTGGGTGAAGATTTCACCTACGCGGTGGAGTTCGAAGTTTATCCGGAAGTAGAACTGCAAGGTCTGGAATCCATTGAAGTTGAGAAGCCGGTTGTAGAAGTGACCGAAGCTGACGTGGACACCATGCTTGATACCCTGCGCAAACAGCAGGCGACCTGGAAAGACAAAGACGGCGCAGCTGACGCTGAAGACCGTGTTACCATCGATTTCACCGGTTCTGTCGACGGCGAAGAGTTTGAAGGCGGCAAAGCCTCTGACTTCGTTCTGGCGATGGGCCAGGGTCGTATGATCCCGGGCTTTGAAGAAGGCATCAAAGGCCACAAAGCGGGCGAAGAATTCACCATCGACGTGACCTTCCCGGAAGAGTACCACGCAGAAAATCTGAAAGGTAAAGCAGCGAAGTTCGCTATCAACCTGAAGAAAGTGGAAGAGCGTGAGCTGCCGGAACTGACTGCCGATTTCATCAAGCGTTTCGGCGTGGAAGATGGCTCTGTTGACGGTCTGCGCGCGGAAGTGCGTAAAAACATGGAGCGCGAGCTGAAAGGCGCTGTGCGTAACCGCATCAAGTCTCAGGCTATCGACGGTCTGGTCAACGCTAACGCTATCGACGTGCCGGCTGCGCTGATCGACGGCGAAATCGACGTACTGCGTCGTCAGGCTGCACAGCGTTTCGGCGGCAACGAGAAGCAGGCGCTGGAACTGCCGCGCGAGCTGTTTGAAGAGCAGGCTAAACGCCGCGTTATCGTTGGTCTGCTGCTGGGCGAGGTTATCCGCACCCACGAGCTGAAAGCTGACGAAGCGCGCGTACAGTCTCTGATCGAAGAGATGGCTTCCGCTTACGAAGATCCGAGCGAAGTTGTTGAGTTCTACAGCAAAAACAAAGAGCTGATGGACAATATGCGCAACGTCGCGCTGGAAGAGCAGGCTGTCGAAGCGGTACTCGCTAAAGCGAAAGTCTCTGAAAAAGCGACCTCTTTCAACGAGCTGATGAACCAACAGGCATAAGCCCGTTTTCATCGACTCAGGAAGTGCTTTATCGGCCCGTCACCGGTGGTGGCGGGCTTTTTTATGCGACAACCGACATCAACAGGTCCAAATAGCGTCTTTGGGTGTTAGCGTAACAGCAAAAGATTGTTATGCTTGAAACAGGCCAAACTTATCCCCATTAAAGGGTTAGGCAGCGTAAAGACCCTGACTGATAATCCGTCCGTAAAGGTTGAGAGCCGCTTTGAGCATCGTTATCCTGAAAGCCGGTTCATGTAGGATCAGTACAGCAGGTTACTCAGAATTTTTATCCAGGAGACGGATATGTCATACAGTGGCGAACGAGATCAATTTGCACCCCATATGGCGCTGGTGCCGATGGTGGTTGAACAAACCTCACGCGGTGAGCGTTCTTACGATATCTACTCCCGTCTGCTTAAAGAACGTGTCATTTTTCTGACAGGCCAGGTCGAAGACCAGATGGCTAACCTGATTGTGGCGCAGATGCTGTTTCTGGAAGCGGAAAACCCGGAAAAAGACATCTATCTCTACATTAACTCGCCGGGCGGCGTCATTACCGCCGGGATGTCTATTTACGACACCATGCAATTTATTAAGCCGGACGTCAGCACCATTTGTATGGGCCAGGCGGCTTCGATGGGCGCCTTCCTGCTGACGGCGGGGGCTAAAGGTAAGCGCTTCTGCCTGCCCAACTCTCGTGTGATGATTCATCAGCCGCTCGGCGGTTATCAGGGACAGGCGACGGATATCGAAATCCACGCCCGTGAAATCCTGAAAGTGAAAGCACGCATGAATGAACTTATGGCGCAACATACGGGTCAATCTCTTGAGCAAATTGAAAGAGACACTGAGCGCGACCGCTTCCTCTCTGCTAATGAAGCGGTAGAGTATGGCCTGGTCGACTCCATTTTGACCCATCGTAACTAATGCCCGCCACAGGCCGCCGCTATACTATAGTTAGTGAGCGGCTGCCTTAGTCACCCTGGCGGCTGGCGCCTGTATGGGGCATTGCGTGGTCGCGTGCGGCACAAAGAACAGAAAAGAGGTTTTGACTCATGACAGATAAGCGCAAAGACGGTTCAGGCAAACTGTTGTACTGCTCTTTTTGCGGCAAGAGCCAGCATGAAGTGCGTAAGCTAATTGCCGGGCCGTCCGTGTATATCTGCGACGAGTGTGTCGATTTATGTAACGACATTATTCGCGAAGAGATTAAAGAAGTGGCTCCGCATCGCGAACGTAGCGCATTGCCTACGCCGCATGAGATCCGCAGCCATCTTGATGATTATGTAATTGGTCAGGAAAAAGCCAAAAAAGTGCTGGCGGTAGCGGTATATAACCACTACAAGCGTCTGCGTAACGGCGACAGCTCAAACGGCGTTGAGCTGGGCAAAAGCAACATTCTGCTGATTGGCCCGACCGGTAGCGGTAAAACGCTGCTTGCCGAAACGCTGGCCCGTCTGCTGGATGTGCCATTCACTATGGCGGACGCTACCACGCTGACTGAAGCGGGGTATGTGGGCGAGGATGTGGAAAACATCATCCAGAAGCTGCTGCAAAAATGCGATTACGATGTACAGAAAGCGCAGCGCGGCATCGTTTACATTGATGAGATTGATAAAATCTCCCGTAAATCCGACAACCCGTCTATCACTCGCGATGTTTCCGGCGAAGGCGTACAGCAGGCGCTGCTGAAACTGATCGAAGGCACCGTGGCGGCCGTACCGCCGCAGGGCGGGCGCAAGCATCCGCAACAGGAGTTTTTGCAGGTCGACACCTCCAAAATCCTCTTTATTTGCGGTGGCGCATTTGCCGGGCTGGATAAAGTTATCGCAAACCGTGTGGAAACTGGCTCCGGCATTGGTTTTGGCGCAACGGTAAAAGGTAAGTCGCAAAAGGCGACGGAAGGCGAGCTGCTTTCCCAGGTTGAACCGGAAGATCTCATCAAGTTCGGCTTAATCCCTGAGTTTATCGGTCGTCTGCCGGTTGTGGCGACGCTGAACGAACTGAGCGAAGAAGCGCTGATTCAGATTCTCAAAGAGCCGAAGAACGCCCTCACTAAACAGTACCAGGCGCTGTTCAACCTGGAAGGCGTTGAGCTTGAGTTCCGCGACGAAGCGCTTGAGGCTATCGCTAAGAAAGCGATGTCGCGTAAAACCGGCGCTCGCGGCCTGCGTTCTATCGTCGAAGGCGCGTTGCTGGATACGATGTACGACCTGCCCTCGATGGAAGAAGTCGAGAAAGTGGTTATCGACGAATCGGTCATTGCCGGCCAGTCTGAACCGCTGCTGATTTATGGCAAACCGGAAGCCCAGCAGGCATCCGGCGAATAAATAGCCTCTTTATACAATCCGTTAAACAATAAATGGGGGAAATAATCCCCCATTTATTTTTCCTGCCATCCTGACATTGAATGTCCGGGAAACATCCCCATATACTGACTTACTTGTTGGTGATGCCGTGAAATGCGTTCACGTGCACCCATCACCTGGCGGAAACTAAACTAAGAGAGAGCTCTATGAATCCTGAGCGTTCTGAACGCATTGAAATCCCCGTATTGCCGTTGCGCGATGTGGTGGTTTATCCGCACATGGTTATTCCTTTATTCGTGGGACGGGAAAAATCCATTCGTTGTCTTGAAGCGGCTATGGATAATGACAAAAAAGTCATGCTCGTAGCGCAGAAAGAAGCTTCAACGGATGAGCCGGGTGTGAACGATCTTTTCACTGTAGGTACAGTGGCCTCCATCCTCCAGATGCTGAAACTGCCGGATGGCACTGTGAAAGTGCTGGTGGAAGGTTTACAGCGCGCGCGTATTACTACCCTGTCGGATAACGGCGAACACTTTGCGGCGAAAGCCGAATACCTGAACTCGCCGGCTATCGACGAGCGCGAGCAGGAAGTGCTGGTTCGCACCGCAATCAGCCAGTTTGAAGGCTACATCAAACTCAACAAAAAGATCCCTCCGGAGGTGCTGACTTCACTGAACAGCATCGACGACCCGGCGCGCCTGGCGGATACCATCGCTGCCCACATGCCGCTTAAGCTTGCCGACAAACAGTCCGTGCTTGAAATGTCCGACGTCAACGAGCGTCTGGAATACCTCATGGCGATGATGGAGTCGGAAATCGATCTGTTGCAGGTTGAAAAGCGTATTCGCAACCGCGTTAAAAAGCAGATGGAAAAGAGCCAGCGCGAGTACTATCTGAATGAGCAAATGAAAGCCATTCAGAAAGAACTGGGCGAAATGGACGATGCGCCGGACGAGAACGAAGCGCTGAAGCGCAAAATCGACGCGGCGAAAATGCCGAAAGAGGCGAAAGAAAAAACGGAAGCGGAACTACAGAAGCTGAAAATGATGTCGCCGATGTCTGCGGAAGCAACCGTAGTGCGCGGCTATATCGACTGGATGGTTCAGGTTCCGTGGAACGCGCGCAGCAAAGTGAAAAAAGACCTGCGCCAGGCGCAGGAGATCCTGGATACCGACCATTACGGTCTTGGCCGCGTAAAAGACCGCATCCTGGAATATCTCGCTGTACAGAGTCGCGTGAATAAAATCAAAGGGCCGATTCTGTGCCTGGTAGGGCCGCCGGGGGTAGGTAAAACCTCGCTGGGCCAGTCCATTGCCAAGGCCACCGGGCGTAAATATGTCCGTATGGCGCTGGGCGGCGTACGTGATGAAGCGGAAATTCGCGGTCACCGCCGCACTTACATCGGCTCCATGCCGGGCAAACTTATCCAGAAGATGGCGAAAGTGGGCGTGAAAAACCCGCTGTTCCTGCTGGATGAGATTGACAAAATGTCGTCTGACATGCGCGGCGACCCGGCTTCTGCGCTGCTTGAGGTGCTTGATCCCGAACAGAACGTGGCCTTTAACGACCACTATCTGGAAGTGGATTACGATCTCAGCGATGTTATGTTCGTGGCGACTTCTAACTCTATGAACATTCCTGCGCCGCTGCTGGACCGTATGGAAGTCATTCGTCTCTCCGGTTATACCGAAGATGAAAAGCTGAATATTGCGAAACGCCATCTGCTGCCGAAGCAGATTGAGCGTAACGCTTTAAAAGCCAATGAGCTGACTGTTGAAGACAGCGCCATCATCGGCATCATCCGTTACTACACCCGCGAAGCGGGCGTGCGCAGCCTTGAGCGTGAAATCTCCAAGCTGTGCCGTAAAGCGGTGAAGCAGTTGCTGATGGAGCCGACGCTTAAGCACATCACCATTACTGGCGATAACCTGAAAGATTATCTGGGCGTTCAACGCTTCGACTATGGTCGCGCCGATAATGAAAACCGTGTGGGACAGGTGACTGGCCTTGCCTGGACGGAAGTGGGCGGCGATCTGCTGACGATTGAAACCGCTTGCGTGCCGGGTAAAGGCAAGCTGACCTATACCGGTTCGCTTGGCGAAGTGATGCAGGAATCTATTCAGGCGGCGCTGACCGTGGTGCGCGCGCGCGCGGAAAAACTCGGCATCAACGGGGATTTCTACGAAAAACGCGATATTCACGTTCATGTGCCGGAAGGCGCTACTCCGAAAGATGGCCCGAGTGCAGGTATCGCCATGTGTACTGCGCTGGTCTCCTGCCTGACCGGCAACCCGGTACGCGCTGATGTCGCTATGACAGGCGAGATCACGCTGCGCGGCCAGGTGCTGCCTATCGGCGGTCTGAAAGAAAAACTGCTGGCGGCGCATCGCGGCGGCATCAAAACCGTCCTGATCCCGTACGACAACAAGCGCGACCTGGAAGAGATCCCGGAAAACGTGATTGCCGATCTCGACATCCATCCGGTGAAACGCATCGAAGAGGTGCTGACGCTGGCGTTGCAGAACGAGCCATTCGGTATGCAGGTGGTCACCGCGAAATAGTGACCTGACGCAAAGACCCTTGATAAAAACAGGGCTGGCGAGTGATTTGTCACTTGCCAGCTTTTTTTTGTATAGCTAATTTAGATTGCTGACCAGGCGTGCCATCAATAACTGATGTTGTAAGGGCGATGCATGCCTGTTATAACTGCTGCGCGGTCGCGCCACGAAGGGATCTGGTGCGATATAAATAATAAAGAGAGGAAGAGAAGAGTGAATAAATCTCAACTGATAGACAAAATTGCCGCAAGCGCTGATATTTCTAAAGCCGCGGCTGGACGTGCGTTAGATGCTTTAATTGTTTCCGTTACTGAATCTCTGCAAGCTGGGGACGAAGTGGCTCTGGTAGGATTTGGTACTTTTGCTGTTCGTGAACGTGCTGCCCGCACCGGCCGCAACCCGCAAACAGGCAAAGAAATCACTATTGCTGCGGCTAAAGTGCCAGGCTTTCGCGCCGGTAAAGCACTCAAAGACGCGGTAAACTAAGAAACGCTTGCGGACAATCCGTAAGGTTTTCGAAAGTAAGGGCGCATCGTCAGATGTGCCTTTTTTATATGCCCGGAATTTTATGCGGCGCGTGGGCTGACAACCGCCCCGTTTTCTTGTCACAATACGTCTCAGGGCGCAGCGGCAGAGCCGTGTTCCGAAGGACGCGAGACGTTTCTGTGCAGAGTTTACGAGTCACACTACAGCGGAGTGTTGTTACACCATGATGGACAATTTACGCGCGGCGGCGAATCACGTCGTGCTCAAAATCATATTGGGACTAATTATCGTCTCGTTCATTCTGACGGGCGTGGGTAATTACCTGATTGGCGGTAACAATAATTATGCCGCAAAAGTTAACGGCCAGGAGATCAACCGGGCGCAGTTCGAAAACGCGGTCGCAGGCGAGCGCAACCGCATGCAGCAGCAGCTGGGCGATCAATTCTCTGCGCTGGCGGCGAATGAAAACTACATGAAAAACATGCGCCAGCAAGTACTCCAGCGCATGATCGATGAAACCCTCCTTGATCAGTATGCGAAAAAGCTGGGGCTTGGCATCAGCGATGAGCAGGTGAAGCAGGCCATCTTTAAGCAGCCCGCTTTCCAGAGCGACGGCAAATTCGACAACACGCGCTATAACGCTATCGTCAACCAGATGGGAATGACGGCGGATCAATACGCGCAGGCTCTGCGTAACCAGCTTACGACTCAACAGCTGATTAACGCTGTGGTCGGCACCGATTTTATGCTCAATGGCGAGACTGACGAGCTGGCGGCGCTGGTTTCCCAGCAGCGCCTGGTACGTGAAGCCACGATTGACGTCAACGCGCTGGCGGCGAAACAGCAGGTTTCCGATGCGGAAATCAACAACTACTACCAGCAGAACAAAGATCGCTTCGTGGCGCCGGAACAGTTCCGCGTAAGCTACATCAAGCTGGATGCTGCCGCTATGCCGGAGAACGCGAGCGAGGCGGATATTCAGTCTTATTACGACCAGCATCAGGATGAGTTCACTCAACCGCAGCGCAGCCGCTACAGCGTGATTCAGACCAAAACGGAAGCTGAAGCTAAAGCGGTGCTGGATGCGCTAAAGCAGGGCGGTGATTTCGCGACGCTGGCGAAAGAAAAGTCGGCTGACATCATCTCTGCCCGCAACGGCGGCGATATGGGCTGGCTTGAGCCTGCCACTACGCCGGAAGAACTGAAAAACGCCGGTCTCAAAGAAAAAGGCCAGCTTTCCGGCGTCATTAAATCTTCCGTTGGCTTCCTGGTGGTGCGTCTCGACGACGTGCAGCCAGCGCAGGTCAAACCGCTGGCGGAAGTGCATGATGCCATTGCCGATAAAGTGAAACATGAAAAAGCGCTGGACGCTTATTTCGCCCTGCAACAGAAAGTGAGCGAGGCGGCCAGCAATGATAATGAATCGCTGGCGGGCGCTGAGCAGGCGGCCGGTGTGAAAGCTGTGCAAACCGACTGGTTCGGTCGCGATAATCTGCCGCAGGCGCTGGATTTCAAACCGGTTGCAGATGCGATTTTCAGCGGCAACCTGGTTGGCGAGAACGGCACGCCGGGCAGTAACTCTGACATCATCACCGTGGAAGGCGATCGCGCTTTTGTACTGCGTATTACCGACCACAAAGCGGAAGCAACAAAGCCGCTGGATGAAGTACGCAACGAGGTTGTGAACGCGGTTAAGCATCAGAAAGCGGAGCAGCAAGCGAAAGCTGACGCAGAGAAACTGCTGAGCGCGCTGAAAGCAGGCAAAGGCGATGAGGCGCTGAAAGCGGCAGGGTTGAGCTTCGGCGAAGTGAAAACGTTAAGCCGTACCGGACAAGATCCGCTGAGCCAGACCGCCTTTACGCTGCCGCTGCCGGCGAAAGACAAGCCAGCCTACGGTATCGGCAACGATATGCAGGGCAATGTAGTTCTGCTTGCGCTGGACGAAGTGCGCAGCGGCACGCTGCCGGAAGAACAGAAAAAAGCGATGGTGCAGGGGATCACGCAGAATAACGCGCAGGTCGCTTTTGAAGCGCTGATGAGCAACCTGCGTAAAGACGCCAAAATTAAAATGGGCGATATCGTGACAGAGCAGCAGCAGTAACGAGACATCTCGCACATTTGTGCAATGGATTGCAACCAACAAAGGCCGCTTACGCGGCCTTTTCCATTTTTAAGGTTTGCTGTTTGTCTGTTTGTGACGCGCGCAATAAGGTGGCTTTGCTGTCAACAAACAAGGAGAAAACAGCATGAAACGTGGAATCAAAGCACTCTGTCTGGCATTGGCTGTAGCAAGTTGCGGCCTTAGCAGCACTTCGCTGGCGGCGCCTTCCGCAGGTAAAGCGCAAATGACGCAAGCCCGGCCCGACAGTGCTGATAACAAAGCCATGAAGTCCACTGCAAACGCAGCAGAAAGCGAAGAAACGACCGTCAGCATTAACACCGCCACAGTTGATGAACTGGCGAAAGCGATGAACGGCGTCGGGAAGAAAAAAGCGCAGGCTATTGTCAGCTACCGTGAAGAGCATGGTCCTTTCAAAGCGCTGGACGATCTCAAACAGGTGCCGGGCATGGGCGATTCACTGGTGGAGCGAAACCTGTCTAACCTCAAACTTTAACGACATCTGTTCTTGCAGAGTTAAAAACTTTTGCCAGACTAAAGAGGTCATACCAGTGGTGTGGCCTCTGTATCCATTAAAACAATGACAAGGGTTTTTGCGCTATGCAGACACAAATTAAAGTGCGGGGTTTTCACCTCGACGTTTATCAACACGTTAATAACGCCCGTTATCTGGAATTTCTTGAGGAAGCGCGTTGGGATGGGCTGGAGCATGAAGAGGGCTTCCAGTGGATGACGGCCAACAACATCGCTTTTGTGGTCGTGAATATTAATATCAACTATCGCCGTCCCGCTGTACTGGGCGATCGCCTGACCATAACCAGCGAAATGAAGCAGCTTAACGGCAAAAGCGGTGTTTTAAGCCAGGTTATAACGCTTGATCCGGAAGGACAGGAAGTCGCTGATGCGTTAATAACCTTTGTCTGCATCGATCTTAAAACGCAAAAAGCGTTGCCGATTGAAGGCGAACTGCGTGAAAAGCTTAACGCCATGATCGTCTGAAGTCACAAAGGCGTTTGTCATGACGGCAAACGCCTCCTGCCACTCTTCGTTTCTTCTCTCAGGATTTATCCACCCTTGCCGTGTCGCTGTTTTTCGCGAGTCGGGCTTATACTTTTTAATCAATATCCTGTGAAACAGAGCGGAGGTGTAATGCGGATCCACCATCTTAACTGCGGCTGTATGTGCCCACTTGGCGGCAAACTTTACGACGGGTTTAGTAAGGGGGCGCATGCGCATTTAATTTGCCACTGCCTGCTGATAGAAACAGACCAGCATGGCCTTGTGCTGGTTGATACCGGCTTTGGGCTGGAAGATATGGCGGAGCCGTCTCACCGTTTGCCGTGGTTTTTCCGGGCTATGAATAACATTCAGTACCGCAAAGAGCTGACGGCCGCTTATCAGCTTGCGGCGCTGGGCTTTACGCCAGGCGACGTCCGCCACATTGTTCTCACGCATCTCGATTTTGACCATGCGGGGGGCTTAAGTGATTTTCCCAATGCGCAAATCCACTTAATGGAAGCGGAAATCGATACCGCCAGCGACCGGCATGGCTGGCTGGCGCGGGAACGCTATCGCCCAGGCCAGTGGGGGGCGGTATCAGGCTGGCACGGCTATCAGGCAAAAGGAGAGGCGTGGTTCGGTTTCGATACGGTCAGAGACTTAAAAGGCCTGCCGCCGGAAATTTTGCTTATTCCACTGCCGGGACATACCCAGGGGCATGCAGGCGTAGCGATCGATACCCCGGATGGCTGGCTGCTGCACGGCGGTGATGCATGGTTTTTTCGCGAAGAGATGGCGCCCACGTATCGCTGTACCCCAGGGCTGCGCTTTTACCAGACCATGATGCAGACCGACAAAACGGCGCGTTTAAATAACCAGCGCCGTTTAAGAGCGCTGGCTGCGGATACTCATGCTGGCGTCACCTTGTTTTGCAGCCATGACGCCAAAGAGTTCGAGCGGTTGAAAGCGGACGAAGCGCGGTTAGCGTAACCCGGTTTTTTGCCTGAGGGCGGTCATCACAGCCGTTTTATCGTTCAGATAACGGTTCAGACCGTTGGCGCGCAGGTTGCAGGCGGCGCAGTCGCCGCAGCCTTCGCCCTTAATGCCGTTGTAACAAGTCAGCGTGTCATGGCGAACCAGCTCAAGCTTGCCCCAGTAGTCTGCCAGCGCCCAGGTCTCGGCTTTATCCAGCCACATCAGCGGCGTTTCAAAACGGACATCCCGCGCCATGCCAAGGCTTACCGCGTGGTTGAGCGCTTTAACGAATTCATCGCGACAGTCCGGGTAGCCGGAAAAGTCGGTCTCGCAAACGCCGGTAATAACCACCTGCGCCTGCACCTGATAAGCGTAAATGGCCGCCAGCGTCAGGAAAAGAATATTGCGGCCCGGAACAAAAGTGCTGGGAATACCGCTTGCTTGCGGGTCGTAATCCGGCACCGGGATACTGTCGCGGGTGAGGCTGCTTACCGCCAGTTCATTCAGCAGCGTGACATCCAGCACTTTGTGCGCCCGGGCGCCCAGCCTGACGGCCAGTTCGCGGGCGATATCAATTTCAGCACGGTGGCGCTGGCCGTAATCAAACGTCACGCAGTGCACTTCGTCATACTGCTGTAGCGCCTGAATCAGGCAGGTGGTGGAGTCTTGTCCTCCGCTGAAGACAACAACGGCACGTTTCATAGTCAACCCTGTGGTTCTTAATCGCAAAAACGGTATGGTAGCGCCGTAACGCCACGCTAACCAGCTTCTTCGCCGCTTGCCGGCGGCGGCAGCCAGGCGCGGGTGAAATCAAACCAGCCGCGCGCATTGAGTTCTACACCGTTGATGCCCGGCGGCGCACTTATCTGATAACGATAATTAAAGAGCGGGGTAATAACTCCGTCGGACATCAGTTCATAAAACACCGCTTTCAGGGCGGTATTCCGCGTTTCGTCGTCAGGGTAGCGCTGCACTGAATCCAGCGTGGCGTGCAGATGATGCTGTTGCGAAGGCGTCAGCAGGTGCGGCCAGAGCGCGTCGCAGCGCAGCCACTGCTCCAGCGTATACTCTGGCGCTTCGCCAATCAGCCTGTCGCCCATCACAATATCGGCGCTGTCCAGCTCACCGCAACCGTCCCAGTTTTTCGCATCGTGAAAGTGAACCGTTAGCTCGCAGCCCAGTATCGCCAGCTGTTCGCGTAACTGCTGCGCCATAACATGCAGCTCAACCGGCAGGTGATAAAAAAGCGTCAGCCGCGGCGGCAATGTCACCGCTTCTGGCGTCCAGAGTGGCAAAGCCCAGCCCGGCAGCATTTCCCGGCTCGGCGTAATAAGGCCCTCATCCAGCGGCAGCGCCTCAATCATGCCGCTTTCACGGATCAGGCTAATAAGCCGCCGCGCCTGTGCGGGCGAAAGGCGGCCTCCCTGACGTACGCCGAGATAACAAAACCCGAGGCTGACGCTGTTGCTGATGGGGCGCAGGTTCGCCAGCTCTTCTTCCTGACCTAGCGCTATCTGAACCGGATGACGGCAACTGGTACCGAGCGCGCGGTCGAAAAGCAAAGGTGTTATCCAGTACTCCACCGCTTTCAGCAACGGATGTTGAAGATGGTAAAACTCATGGCTCTCAAGCCGTACCAGTTCAGGAGAAAAACCGGTCAGCCGAAACGGGCCGCAGCCTGTCTGATTACTCTGCGGATGCGCAAGAAAGCTGCAATAGCTGGCGAGACGCCAGGCAAGCCAGTAGTCAGGCCTGAAGAGCGTAAAGCGCAAACACTGCGCATGCGGCGAATCGACAGCTTTCACGCTGGCGAAAAGCTGGCGCAGCGCCGGAACGGCCAAAAGCTGGTTAAGGCTTGCGAGCAACTGGCCTGTTTCTACAGGCTTGCCGTCATGCCAGTGCAGGGTAGGGCGCAGATAAAATCGCCAGATAAGCCCATCGGATGAAATATCCCAGTGATGCGCCATGTCGCCTTGTGGGCGCAGGCTTGCGGCATCGAATCGCGTCAGTCCTGCAAAAATCTGGCCCGCCAGATGCTGCTCGGCCCGGCCTGGCAGAAACCCGGGCGTTAGCGGCTCCAGCGGTCGGTAATAAGGGATACGAAGCGTTGGCGTATCGTTTTGCCACTGCCCGCCCAGGAAAGGCGTCAGCAGATGGCGAAGCTGTTCCGGCGCCAGTTGCGCGAGCGTTAAGGCGTTATGGTGTTCCCCCTGGTTTAATACCTGTTCCATCATGCTGGCCCGCACGCTTTGCGGCGTGACCAGAAAGCGCAGGGTGCCTCTTTTTCCCCGGCCCGACTGCGCCTGCCAGCTAAGCCAGCCTGCCGCTTCTAACTGGCGCAAAAGCGAGCGGGTATGGCGTTCGCTGCAAAAGCAGCGCGCCGCCAGCTCTGCCACGGTGGTTTGCTGAGGGGCGCCTGACGAGGGCTGCCAGAGACGCTGGAACTGATTAAGACGGTTGAGCAGTCGCATACAAAACCCGGAACTGTTTCTGCAAAGTATTCACTATTAGTTCCGCATATGCCAGGCAATACTTCCCGGCATGCCTTCGGCTTCAGACGGGAGATAACCATGGCGAAACTCGCTGCTTTTGATATGGACGGCACCTTGTTAATGCCAGACCACCGGCTGGGCGATAAAACCATTAACGTGCTGCGTCGCCTGCGCGAGCGGGAAGTGGCGCTGGCTTTCGCGACAGGCCGACACGTCATGGAAATGCGCCCCATCCTCGGTCAATTTTCTCTGGACGCTTTTTTGATAACCGGCAACGGCACCCGTATCCATACCCTTGAAGGGGAGCTGTTGCACAGCCAGGATCTCTCTCCTGCGGTGGCGGAAACGGTGCTGCACAGCCACTGGGAAACGCAGGCAAGCACCCATGTGTTTAATGACGATGGCTGGATGACCGATCGCGACATGCCAGAGTTGCTGGTCGCGCATCTTTACAGCGGCTTTCGTTATCAGTTGGTCGATCTCAGGCGGATCCCGGCGCACCGGGTGACTAAAATCTGCTTTTGCGGCGATCACGACGATCTCTGTCGCCTGCGCGTTCAGCTTAATGAAGCGCTAGGGAATGAGGCGCATTTATGTTTCTCGGCCACGGATTGTCTGGAAGTGTTGCCGCCCGGGTGCAACAAGGGGGCGGCGCTGACGGTACTAAGCGAGCACCTCGGTTACACCCTGGCGGAGTGCATGGCCTTTGGCGATGCCATGAACGACCGTGAAATGCTCTCGCTGGTCGGCCATGGTTTGATTATGGGCAACGCCATGCCGCAGCTGATTGCCGATTTACCCCATCTGCCGGTCATCGGCCACTGTAGCCGTCAGGCGGTTTCCCACTATTTGACGCATTGGCTGGATACACCGCACCTTACTTATTCCCCCGAATGATGAGGCTTTCCAGCAAGCCGGGTTAGCCCGGCTTCTTTTCTTCCAGCAGCGTAGCCAGTTTGTGCTGGTACGGCGTCAGATCGCCGATGTTTTTCGCTACCCACTCCGGCTGATAATAGGTATCGAGATAGCGTTCGCCGCTGTCGCAGAGCAGGGTGACTATCGCGCCCTGACGGCCTTCGTCGCGCATGCGCGCCGCCAGTTGCAACGCGCCCCACATATTGGTGCCGGTAGATGCGCCCACCTTACGGCCAAGCTGCGTCTCCAGCCACTGCATAGTGGCGATGCTTGCCGCATCCGGCACACGCAGCATTTCATCCACGACGTCAGGAATAAACGACGGCTCGACGCGCGGGCGGCCAATCCCTTCTATTTTACTGCCGATCCCGCTTCGCAGGGTTTTATCGCGTGAGTGCCAGTAATCCATAAACACCGAATTTTGCGGGTCAACAACCATCAGCTTCGTGCTGTAGCCCTGGTATCGCAGATAGCGGCCAAGCGTCGCGGAAGTCCCGCCGGTACCGGCGCTCATGACGAGATAATCCGGCACCGGATGCGGCTCATGGCGCATCTGGCGAAAAATGCTGTCGGCGATATTGTTATTGCCCCGCCAGTCAGTAGCGCGCTCGGCATAGGTAAACTGGTCCATATAATGACCGCCAAGCTCGCGCGCCAGCGTCTCGGAGGCATCGTAAATTTCACACGCGCTTTCCACGAAGTGGCAGCGGCCGCCGTAAAATTCAATCTGCTCCACTTTGCGCTTCGCCGTACAGGCAGGCATAACGGCGATAAACGGCAGGCCCAGCAGCCGGGCGAACCAGGCTTCAGAAACGGCGGTAGAACCGGATGAGGCTTCGATAATCGGCGTGCCTTCGTTGATCCAGCCATTGCTCAGGGCATAAAGAAAAAGCGAGCGGGCAAGACGATGCTTCAGGCTGCCGGTTGGGTGAGTGCTCTCATCTTTCAGATAAAGGTAAATGCCCGGAAACGCGGGCAGCGGCAGGCGCAGCAGATGCGTGTCTGCGGAACGCTGATTATCGGCATTGATTTCACTGATGGCATGGCGTACCCAGGCGCGGTTCATAAGCATTTCCCGTTTGTCAATTTGTGCTTAGAGTAGCGAAGAGCGCGGGGAAAATGGTTGCCAATTTTCCTTAGCCTGGCTTGAATTAGAGAATATTTTTCTCCAGGAAAGCCGTATGTTAGATAAAATCGATCGTAAACTGCTTTCATTGTTGCAAAGCGACTGCACCCGCTCTTTGCAGGCGCTGGCAGATGCCGTTAATCTCACTACTACTCCCTGCTGGAAACGGCTGCGTCGGCTGGAAGAAGAGGGCTACATTACCGCGAAGGTCGCATTATTGAACCCGGAAAAACTGGGGCTCGGCCTGACCGCGTTTATGTTGATTAAGACACAGCACCATAACCGCGAATGGTATAGCCACTTCGTCTCGGTCGTGAGCAGCATGCCGGAAGTGCTGGGCTTCTGGCGCATGGCGGGGGAGTACGACTACCTGATGCGGGTCCAGGTAGCGGATATGAAACGCTATGACGAATTTTACAAGCGACTGGTAAACCAGGTACCCGGTTTTTCTGAGGTCACTTCGAGTTTTGCCATGGAGCAGATAAAATACACCACAGCCCTGTCGGTAGAGGCTAACCTTTAGCGGCCACCTGTACGCCATTCCTGCTTTTATCGTCATTCAAGAGACTCAGGACAAAACGTTTTGCGATTATTTGCTCAGTTAAGCTGGTATTTCGGCCGGGAGTGGCGACGCTATCTCGGCGCCGTAGCCCTGCTTATCATTATCGCCATTCTGCAACTCATACCGCCGAAGCTGGTAGGTGTGATTGTGGATGGCGTAACCCAACGCCATTACACCGCCGGGCAGATCCTGCAATGGACAGGCGTGATGGTGGCGATTGCGGTCGTTGTCTATCTGTTGCGCTATGTCTGGCGCGTACTGCTGTTCGGAGCCTCTTATCAACTGGCCGTTGAACTGCGCCGGGATTTTTATCGCCAGCTCAGCCGCCAGCATCCGGAATTTTATCTGCGTCATCGCACTGGCGATTTAATGGCGCGCGCCACCAACGACGTTGACCGCGTAGTCTTTGCCGCCGGCGAAGGGGTATTAACGCTGGTGGATTCGCTGGTGATGGGCTGCGCGGTGCTGATAGTCATGAGCACGCAGATAAGCTGGCAGCTTACGCTGCTGGCGCTGTTGCCGATGCCGGTTATGGCGATGGTGATTAAGCGTTACGGCGACCAGTTGCACCAGCGCTTCAAGGCGGCGCAGGCGGCGTTCTCCTCGCTTAACGATCGCACCCAGGAGAGCATGACCAGCATCCGCATGATTAAAGCGTTCGGCCTTGAAGACCGCCAGTCGGCGCTCTTCGCCGAAGATGCCCGCGAGACAGGGCAAAAAAACCTGCGGGTGGCGCGAGTCGACGCCCGCTTTGACCCGACGATTTACATCGCTATCGGCATGGCGAACCTGCTGGCAATCGGCGGCGGCAGCTGGATGGTAATGAACGGCACGCTGACGCTCGGCCAGCTCACCAGCTTTACTATGTATCTGGGGCTGATGATCTGGCCGATGCTGGCGCTGGCCTGGATGTTTAATATCGTCGAGCGCGGCAGCGCCGCTTACAGCCGTATTCGCGCCACGCTTGCGGAAGCGCCGGTCGTGAATGACGGTAACGAAAGCGCGCCGCCGGAGCGCGGCGAACTGCGCGTCGCCATTCGCGCGTTCCGCTATCCGCAAACCACGCAGCCGACGCTGCAAAATCTCAACTTCACCCTGAAGCCGGGGCAGATGCTGGGGCTTTGCGGGCCGACGGGCGCCGGAAAAAGCACGGTGCTGACGCTTATCCAGCGCCATTTTGACGTCGATGAAGGCGATATTCGCTTTCACGATATTCCGCTGCCGCGGCTGAAGCTGGACGACTGGCGCGCGCGGCTCGCGGTTGTGAACCAGACGCCATTTCTCTTTTCAGACACCGTAGCGAACAACATCGCCCTCGGCAAACCGGAAGCCACGCAGCAGGAAATCGAGCATGTGGCGAAGCTCGCCTGCGTGCATGACGACATTCTGCGCCTGCCGCAAGGGTACGATACCGAAGTGGGTGAGCGCGGCGTTATGCTTTCCGGCGGGCAAAAACAGCGAATCTCTATTGCCAGGGCGCTGCTGCTGAATGCGGAAATGCTGATTCTTGATGATGCGCTTTCCGCCGTGGACGGCCGCACTGAACACCAGATCCTGCATAATCTGCGCCAGTGGGGAGAGGATCGCACCGTTATCATCAGCGCGCACCGCCTTTCAGCGCTGACCGAAGCAAGCGAAATCCTGGTGTTGCAACATGGCCATGTGGCCCAGCGCGGCCAGCACGAACAGCTGGCGAGCCAGCCGGGCTGGTATCGCGATATGTACCGCTATCAACAGCTTGAAGCGGCGCTGGACGACGCGCCGGAAGAAAACCCACAGGAGGCGCTGGATGCGTAACTTTGGTCAACTCTGGCCGACGTTAAAACGTCTGCTGGCGTATGGCAATCCCTGGCGCAAACCGCTTTCCATGGCGGTCGTGATGCTTTGGGTGGCTGCTGCGGCCGAAGTCAGCGGCCCGGCGCTTATCAGCTACTTTATTGATAATCTCGTGGCGCAACACCGCATGCCGCTTGCGCTGGTGAGCGGCCTGGCGGCGGTTTACATTTTGCTGCAACTGCTGGCCGCCGGGCTGCATTACTGGCAGGCGCTGCTGTTTAATGAAGCGGCGGTAGGCGTGGTGCAGCAGTTGCGCACCGACGCCATGGACGCCGCGCTGCGCCAGCCGCTCGGCGCCTTCGACACGCAACCGGTGGGCCAGTTGATTTCCCGCGTCACCAACGACACCGAAGTCATTCGCGATCTCTACGTCACCGTTGTGGCGACGGTGCTGCGCAGCGCGGCGCTCATCGGCGCGATGCTGGTGGCGATGTTCAGCCTCGACTGGCGCATGGCGCTGGTTGCCATCGCTATCTTCCCGGCGGTGCTGATTGTGATGCTGATTTATCAGCGCTACAGCACGCCGATAGTACGCCGGGTGCGCGCTTATCTGGCGGACATCAACGACGGCTTTAACGAAGTGATCAACGGCATGAGCGTTATTCAGCAGTTTCGCCAGCAGGCGCGCTTCGGCGAGCGGATGAATGAAGCGAGCCATTCGCACTACCTGGCGCGTATGCAGACGCTGCGCCTGGATGGTTTCCTGCTTCGCCCGCTGTTGAGCCTCTTTTCCGCGCTGGTGCTCTGCGGTCTGCTGATGCTGTTCGGCTTTACTTCCGTCGGCACAATTGAGGTGGGGGTGCTGTATGCCTTCATCAGCTACCTTGGGCGGCTCAATGAACCGCTAATCGAACTCACCACCCAGCAGTCGATACTGCAACAGGCGGTGGTAGCGGGCGAGCGCGTTTTTGAGCTGATGGACAGGCCGCGCCAGAACTATGGCGAGGATGAACGCCCGCTGCAAAGCGGATCGATCGATATTGATAATGTCTCGTTTGCCTATCGCGACGATCGGCTGGTTTTGCAGGATATCGATCTGCGCGTGCCGTCACGCCATTTCGTCGCGCTGGTCGGCCATACCGGCAGCGGCAAAAGCACGCTGGCGAACCTGTTGATGGGCTATTACCCGCTTACCCGCGGCGAAATCCGTCTTGACGGCAGGCCGCTCCATAGCCTGAGCCACGGCGTGCTGCGCCAGGGCGTGGCGATGGTGCAGCAAGACCCGGTGGTGCTGGCGGACTCGTTCTTCGCCAACGTGACGCTGGGGCGCGACATCAGCGAAGCGCAGGTCTGGCAGGCGCTGGAAACCGTTCAACTGGCGGAGCTGGCGCGCGGCATGGCCCAGGGCATCCATACCCGGCTTGGCGAGCAGGGGAACAACCTCTCGGTGGGGCAAAAACAGCTGCTGGCGATGGCGCGGGTGCTGGTCGATACGCCGCAAATCCTTATTCTGGATGAAGCCACGGCCAATATTGATTCCGGCACCGAGCAGGCCATTCAGCAGGCGCTGGCGGCAGTACGCGAACGCACCACGCTGGTGGTTATCGCCCACCGCCTTTCTACTATTGTGGAAGCGGATACCATCATGGTGTTGCATCGCGGTCAGGCCGTTGAACGCGGTACGCACCAGGCGTTGCTCGCCGCGAAAGGGCGGTACTGGCAGATGTATCAGCTCCAGCTGGCGGGCGAAGAGCTTGAAGCCAGCGGGCGTGAAGAGTCGCTTATCGCCTGATGCACTAAAAAAACGCGCCGCACCCGCCGCTTGCTTCGCTGGTGCAAAATTGCAACGCACCCTGCACCAGCATGGTGCGTTTTTGCTTTCCAGGAACAATCTGAATCCCGGTCACACTTTTCTCTTACGTATTCACTGCGTGAATGCCCGCCCGCAGCAGGCGAAATCCCTCGCTTCATCATTCCTGGCACGCCGCTTGCTTTAGTTCATGCGTTAGCTGCGGCCATTACCCAATTCGACTGGAGGGGATTTATGAAGCTGGTTACCGTGGTAATCAAACCATTCAAACTGGAAGACGTGCGCGAGGCGCTCTCTTCAATTGGCATTCAGGGCCTGACGGTGACCGAGGTGAAAGGCTTTGGCCGCCAGAAAGGCCACGCCGAGCTATACCGCGGTGCCGAGTACAGCGTTAACTTCCTGCCCAAAGTGAAGATTGACGTTGCCATTGCAGACGATCAGCTCGATGAAGTGATTGATGTAATCAGTAAGGCTGCCTACACCGGCAAAATTGGCGACGGCAAAATTTTCGTAGCCGAGCTGCAACGCGTGATTCGTATTCGTACCGGCGAAGCCGACGAAGCGGCACTGTAACTGGCCAACCGTGACAGGAATGGAAAAGATGAAACACACAGCACTGAAATCTGGCCTCGGCCTGCTTGCGCTTCTGCCTGGCCTTGCCATGGCCGCTCCGGCGGTGGCAGACAAAGCGGACAACGCTTTTATGATGATCTGCACCGCGCTGGTGCTCTTTATGACTGTGCCTGGCCTCGCGCTCTTTTACGGCGGCCTGCTGCGCGGTAAAAACGTCCTCTCTATGCTGACGCAGGTTTCCGTGACTTTCGCGCTGGTCTGCATTCTCTGGGTGGTTTACGGATACTCGCTGGCGTTTGGCGCGGGCGGCAGCTTCTTCGGCAACCTGAACTGGATCCTGCTGAAAGGCATTAACATCACCGATCTGATGGGGAGTTTCTACCAGTACATCCACGTGGCGTTCCAGGGCTCGTTTGCCTGTATCACCGTGGGGCTGATTGTCGGCGCGCTGGCGGAACGTATCCGTTTCTCCGCCGTGCTTATCTTTGTGGTGGTGTGGCTGACGCTTTCTTATGTGCCTGTCGCGCATATGGTCTGGGGCGGCGGCCTGCTGGCCTCTCACGGCGCGCTGGATTTCGCAGGCGGCACCGTTGTGCATATTAACGCGGCGGTAGCGGGCTTGGTGGGCGCTTACCTCGTGGGCAAACGCGTAGGGTTCGGCAAAGAGGCGTTCAAGCCGCATAACCTGCCGATGGTCTTTATCGGCACCGCGATCCTCTATTTTGGCTGGTTTGGCTTCAACGCCGGCTCTGCAAGTGCTGCGAACGAAATCGCCGGTCTTGCTTTCGTGAACACCGTGGTGGCGACCGCTGCGGCAATCCTCGCCTGGGTATTCGGCGAATGGGCGCTGCGCGGCAAACCTTCTCTGCTGGGCGCCTGCTCCGGCGCAATCGCCGGGCTGGTAGGCGTTACCCCGGCTTGCGGCTACATCGGCGTCGGCGGCTCATTAATTGTGGGCGTCGCAGCGGGCCTCGCAGGGCTGTGGGGCGTCACCATGCTGAAGCGCTGGCTGCGCGTGGATGACCCGTGCGACGTGTTCGGCGTGCATGGCGTGTGCGGTATCGTAGGTTGCATCCTGACCGGCGTATTTGCGGCCAGCTCGCTTGGCGGCGTGGGTTATGCAGAAGGCGTGACCATGGGGCACCAGGTGCTGGTGCAGCTTGAAAGTATTGCGGTTACCGTGGTCTGGTCCGGCGTGGTCGCGTTCATCGGCTACAAACTGGCGGATATGACGGTTGGCCTGCGCGTACCGGAAGACCAGGAGCGCGAAGGTCTGGACGTCAACAGCCACGGCGAGAACGCTTACAACGCATAAGTTAAGTATTGAGTATCTCCTTAGCCCAAAACCTCCCGCTTGCGGGAGGTTTTTTTATGGGGGAGGCAGAGTGCGCGGGCAGGGCGGATGAGCGTAAGCGCGGTCCGCCGTTTTCTTTGTCGCGCAGAGTCACGCAGGTTAACTGCGTTTCCTCATTACCCCTTCCTGCACGGTGGAGGCCACCAGCTTGCCGTCCATACTCCAGAACTCGCCGCGCACAAAACCGCGCGCGCTGGAAGCGGAGGTGCTTTCCACGCTGTAGAGCAGCCACTCGTTCATGTTGAAAGGGCGATGGAACCACATGGAATGGTCGATAGTCGCCACCTGCATGCCAGGCTCCAGGAAACCCACGCCGTGCGGTTGCAGCGCCACCACCAGAAAGTTGAAATCAGAAGCGTAGCCGAGCAGCGACTGATGAACGCGGAAATCGTCAGGCATGGCGCCGCTGGCGCGGATCCAGACCTGGCGCGCAGGCTCTGCCACATGCCCTTTAAGCGGGTTATGAAACTCTACCGGGCGGATCTCCAGCGGCTTATCGCACATGAACTTCTCTTTTACCTGCGGCGGCAGAAATTTTTCCAGCGCGCGGGCGATGTCGGTTTCTGATTTCAACCCTTCCGGTGAAGGCGCTGAGGGCATGGTTTTCTGGTGCTCAAACCCTTCTTCCGGCGCCTGGAACGAGGCGGTCATATAAAAAATAGGCTTGCCGTTCTGAATGGCCGCCACGCGACGGGCGCTGAAGCTGTTGCCGTCGCGCAGCACTTCGACGTCATAGACAATCGGCTTCTGGCTGTCGCCCGGGCGCAGAAAATAGCTGTGGAAAGAGTGCACCAGGCGCTCTGCCGGTACGGTTTCTTTCGCTGCATAAAGCGCCTGCCCGACGACCTGGCCGCCAAACACCTGGCGCAGGCCTAAATCTTCGCTCTGGCCGCGAAACAGCCCTTCTTCAATTTTTTCCAGATTTAACAGTGACAGCAGGTTGCTCAGCGCCTGACTCATAACGGGTCCTCAACAACAAAAAAAAGCACAGCGGTGCCGGGAAAGTAAGGTGAGTATAACGCAGAACGGTAACTGGTCAGAGGGGTGGAATTGTCTTAATGGCGGGCCAATACCAGGCGAAAATCAGTGACCTGTGCCACACTTAGCACGACAAGCAAGTTCTGACCACTCACTTCTGGTGAGTTATCGCGCTCACTGGTGCATTGAAAATAAGGAGAACGCAATGAAACTCGTGCACATGTTAAGTGGTTTAGCGGTTGCGGTTGCTCTGGCGGGTTGCGCACAGGATAAAAGCGCGGACATAGCGGTCCCGGCGCCGAATCCGAACACAGCTGGCGTGGCGACGCAGCCGGTAATCAAACAGCCTAACGTTTCAGGTACAGTCTGGATCCGCCAGAAAGTGGCTTTGCCGCCGGATGCGGTACTGACCGTGACGCTGGCCGACGCTTCGCAGTCTAACGCGCCTTCCCGCGTCATCGCCCAGAAAGCGGTACGCACTGAAGGTAAGCAGGCGCCGTTTAGCTTTGTGCTGCCGTTCAACCCGGCCGACATTCAGCCGAATGCCCGCATTCTGCTGAGTGGCGCTATCTCTATCGATAATAAAGTGGTCTTCGTGACCGATCAGGTGAAACCGGCGGTGAACCAGGGCGGCACCAAAATTGACCTGAACCTGGTTCCGGTGCAGCAGACAGCCATTCCGTTGCAGGAAGGCGGCGGCGCGGCGACTACCGTGCCGACAACCTCGCCGACGCAGGTTAACCCGTCGTCAGCGGTTCCAGCGCCAACGCAGTTCTAAGCCCACAAAAAACGCCTCTCCGGAGGCGTTTTTTAATAGCGCCAGCGGTAGCGCGCCAGGTCAATCTGCCCGCTGCCCGACACCTGTATGCCCTCAGAAAGCAACGCCTGCCGCTGTCTTTGTAAATCTGGCCCGGTAAGTGAAATCGCGCCGTGCCGGTTCACGACCCGATGCCAGGGCAACTGGCTCCCTTGCGGCAAGCGCTTTAATACGCCGCCCACCTGCCGCGCCGCCCGCGGCGAACCCGCAAGCCTCGCCACTTCGCCATACGTCGTCACGCAGCCCTCAGGGATGGCGGCGACAATCTGATAAACGCGCATCGGGAAACTGTCTGGGTTGTCCATGGGGCGCCTCCTTTTAATAACAGGGCTATAAGCATAAAAAAGGGTAAGCCAAAAGAGAACTGCGGCGTATGCGCCAGTAAGCTCCTTATTAATTCTGCTGAATGAAAATCAGTTAACCATTTGTAATTAAATAGTTTTTATGCACAGGAAAAATACGTTTGCGTTCACAGTACGAGGAGTGAAGCCGCCGCAAAATAGGTGAAACTTACTTCAATGGACTGATTTATGAGCCATTTTTTATACTGGGGCAAAGCACGTCAGAGTGAAAATCATCAGGGTGATGAATTTCATTTATTGCAGTGGCACTCTCTGGATGTTGCGGCCTGCGGCTACATGTTGGTAATGGAAAACCGATTTAACGCCGCGGCGATCTTCGCCGGGCTGGGGCTGGAAGACCGCCAGAAGGCGGCAGAATTTTTCGCCTGGCTGCTCTGCTGGCACGATATTGGCAAATTTGCGCGCCTGTTCCAGCAAAAGTATACCCATGAGGCGCTGGATAGCGGCCAGCGCAGCGTCAGCAACAGTCGCCACCACCACACCTTAACAGGCATGTGGCTGTGGCAACACCATCTCAGCGATGCTGTTGCAGAAAGCATCGCCAGCCCGCTTTCAGTGCGCCTGCGTAAACGCGTGCTGGATCGCTGGCTGCCTGTGGTGATTGGTCACCACGGTCAGCCGGTATCCTGCGAGAACTGCCATAACGATTTTTTACCGAAAGATATCGAAGCCGCGCAGCGCTTCGCCAGGGAAGCGCATGCGCTGTTTCCCTCTGTCGCCTTGCCGCAGGCGTGGAGCGAAGAAAGCTGGCGAGAGCAGTTCTTATCGCAGAGCTGGCTGATTTCAGCCCTGGTGGTGCTGGCGGACTGGATTGGCTCAGGCAACCACTTTTTCCCGTGGGTTGCGAAGAATATGCCGTCAGCAGAGTACTGGCCGCGTTCTGTCGCGCAGGCGAAAAACGCGCTGCGACTGCTGCCGGCGGCAAGCGATGTCGCGCCGTTTGAAGGTATCGACACGCTTTTTCCCTTCATCACCTGCCCAACGCCGCTTCAGCAGAAAGCGCTGGAGCTCAATATCAGCGAACCTGGCCCTCATCTGGTCATTCTTGAAGATGTTACCGGCGCGGGGAAAACCGAGGCGGCGCGATTGCGCAATAAACCGGCATCTGGCGCGGGCTTGCTTGCAATTGGCAGGGGCAGGCGACATAATGCCGCCTGCGCGTTTAACGACGCCCTCAATGGGGGCCCTGTTGGTTCTCCCGCAACGCTACTTTGTTTACCTGGTCAGGTCCGGAAGGAAGCAGCCAAAGCAAAGGACGTGTGTGCCGGGATGTAGCTGGCAGGGCCCCCACCCATTTGTGCCTCACCTGATTTTTAGCTCCCGCATCGCCTCCAGCAGCGCTTCCATTTTCGGCGTTAATGATTTTTTACGCGGCCAGACCAGCATCAGCGGCAGGCCTTCCACAAGCTGCTCAGGCAACAGCCGCACCAGCTCGCCTGCGGCTTCCGCTTCGCGCGTAAGCCATGTCGCCATCTGCCCAACGCCAAGCCCCGCCTTTACCGCCGAAAGCTGCGCTTCGCCATCGCCTACTGCCATGCGCCACGGCGTCGGGCGGTCCACCGCCTGGCCGTTATCCTGCATTATGCGCCAGGCTTTATGGCTGCCGTCGGCCAGCTGATAAACAATCGCCCGGAGATGCTCTAAGTCTTTTACGTGGTTTACTGGCGGGTGCTGTTCGAGATAACCGGGCGAGGCGAAAAAAGCGCGTTGCTCTGCGCCCAGTTGCAGTGACGCGAGCATCTGCGGGTAGTCCAGCGGGCCGCCGATGCGTACGGCAAGATCTATTCCTTCATCAAACAGATCGAGAAAGCGGTCAGAGAAAGCGAGGGTAAAGCTCAGCTCCGGGTTAGCGCTGGCGAAGCGATTAAGCAGCGGCATCGCCACTTTGCGGCCGAACGTCTGCGGCAGTGCGATATGGAGCCTGCCTGCGGGAATGCGCCGCTGCGCCGCCAGCATGGCTTCGGTTTCGCTAAGGTCGCTCAGGATGCGCTGGCACGCATCGTAATAGGCCTGGCCTGCATCCGTTAACGTCATGCTGCGGGTGGTGCGATCAAGCAACCGCGAACCAAGGCGGCTTTCAAGTCGCGCCACGCTTTTGCTTACGGCAGACCCCGTAAGATGCAGCCGCTCGGCGGCGGCGCTGAAGCTGCCGCATTCGACGGCGGCAACAAAACAGCTGATGCCCTTGAGGCTTTCATCGGTAATCATGATTGATGAATTAAATTCCTGTATGTCGTGATTTTATACCCAGGATAAGAATCGTATTCCCGATTAAGCTTTATCTCACTACCTGAAGGAGGTTTCAATGCAGAAAAAAGCGCTTATCGCCGGGATCAGCGGCGTGGTGGGTTCCGCTACGGCGAAACGGTTACTTGAACAAGGCTGGGAAGTGTATGGTCTGTCGCGCGGGCGTACGCCTGTGCCGGAAGGCTGTCACTCTCTTACGGCGGATCTCACTTCTGAAGCATCCGTAAAAGAAGCGGTGAAAGATCTTAAGCCAGACGCGCTCTTTTTTAGCGTCTGGGCGCGCCAGGCGAATGAAAAAGAGAACATTCGCGTCAATGGCGGCATGGTGCGTAACGTTATCGAGGCGCTGGGTGAAAACCTCAACGGCAGCCACGTTGCGCTGGTTACCGGCCTGAAGCATTACCTCGGGCCGTTTGATGCTTACGGTAAAGGCGAAGTGCCGCTGACGCCGTTTCGCGAAGAGCAGGGCCGCCAGCCGGTCGATAACTTCTATTATGCCCAGGAAGATGAAATGTTCGCCGGGGCGGAAAAGTATGGCTACAGCTGGAGCGTGCATCGCCCGCATACCATCATCGGTTACGCTATCGGCAACGCCATGAATATGGGGCAAACCCTGGCGGTATACGCTTCGCTGTGTAAATACCACGGTTTGCCCTTTGTTTTCCCTGGCTCCGCCGCGCAGTGGAATGGCGTTACCGACATGAGCAGCGCGAGCCTGGTGGCCGAGCAGCTGGAATGGGCGGCAACGTCGCCTGCGGCTAAAAATGAAGATTTCAACACCGTTAACGGCGATGTGTTCCGCTGGAAATGGATGTGGGGGGAAATTGCGGCTTACTTTGGCATTGAAGCCGCGCCTTTCCCGCAAACTGAACAGCCGCTTGAAGAGAGCATGGCGCGCCACAACGCCCCGGCGCTCTGGAAAGCCGTGGCTGAGGCGCATCAGCTGAGCGAGCCGGATGTTAACCGGCTTGCCTCCTGGTGGCATACGGATGCCGATCTCGGTCGTCCGATGGAAGTTTTCACGGATATGAGCAAAAGCCGCAAAGCGGGCTTTCTGAATTACCATTCAACCCGTGACGATCTGTTCGCGCTTTTTGAAAAGCTTAAGCACGATAAGCTTATCCCCGCGTAGCATTTCAATACCGCTCTGGCTTAAACAGCAGGGCGGTATTATCCCTCCTTATTTATTCCCCTGTTTTTTCTGTTGTCTTATTATTTTCATTTAACTGTCATATTACTGTCATATAAATATTGTTTTCTTTTGTTATGCACGCTTAATCGAATCAGGTAAGTCTTAGTGCTGGATATTAAAAGTGATTTACGGTATTAAATAACCCCCTGCTTTTCTTCTCAAAGGATTTTCTTATGAGTACAGCGGTGCTTAACGTTAAAATTAGCGCAGAATTAAAAGACCAGATCCGCCTTCACGCTGAGCAAAACAATGAAACCCTCAGCGCTATCACTGAAAAACTGCTCTCCCGGGCGCTGCTTGCTGCCAATGAGTCTTACGAGCCAGGCCATGAAGATGTCGACAGCCAGCACACTGAAGAAGAGGATATTTCTCCTCTTAACCAAAAAGAAATCAAAGCATTAAGAAAACTGCTGAAGAAGAAAAAATGAAAACCCAAACCTCACTCCCTACTGCTTCGACCTATCGCGAAGCGTGTGAACTTCTCCGTTCAGGCTATGTAAAAAAGGTGCGTCTGGGCTGGGATATCGGCAGCGACGAGTTTTTTCGCATCGCCTCCGACTGGTGTGACGCAGGCGCCAAAATTAAACGCGAAGAAGGGGTTTTTGTTATTTCCGTTAAAGGATTTCCTGTTCCCCGCCAGGCGTAATAAAAGTGAAACTAAAATGACATTTTTTCTTCATAAAAGCGTCATAAAGGGGACATTATGGAATGCAAGAATGCATCCATAATATAAAAACATGCCTCACCATCTCGCAATGTGCCATTAAGGATGATGCTGTTTGTGACGAGCTTTCCGGCTCGTCATCTATTTTTTTCCCGTCTTAAACTTTTTCCCGACGATCGCTTTCCTGCAATATTTCCGTTCTATCCTGGCGCTCTATAGTCTGGCTATGGCGGGGGTAGCGTATGACGATGCGGCGTTTATTCTGTGTGGTTGAGATAGCACTTACCGTTGTCGTAACGGGCTGGTGCGCCTGGCTGCTGGGCATTCTGGCGGTATTTTTGTGGCGCCTGACAATACCTATCCTCAGCGCCTGAAGGCGACGCCGCATTCATACTACGCGGCGCATCCCATTGTTGCCGTTTTGTTCCAGCTGCAACCAGAGCGGCTGCACGCTTTCCAGCGCCTGACGTAAAAGGGCGGTCTCATGAGTAAAAGGCAGCCGCAAATAACGCTCGAACGCCCCCTGCACGCCAAAGCGCGTGCCTGCGCCAAGATGAACGCCGGCGTTTTCCGCGCTGGCGGCGAAGCGCGTCGCCAGCTCGCCGGGTAACTCGACCCAGAAAGAAAGGCCGCCCGGCGGCGTAACGGTGCGCCAGCCGGGATAAAGCTGCGCCAGCAGCGCCGCGCAATCGTCCCGCTGTTTTCGCAGCCATGCGCGCCGGGCAGGGAGAAAATCTTCGCTGTGAGTCAGAAGAGAGGCGACGGCAAGCTGCTCAAGCACAGGGGAGCCTAAGTCCAGCGTGTCGCGTATCTGAATTAATGAGGCGATAGTTTTTGCGCTGGCCCGGATCCAGCCAAGCCGCAAACCGCCCCAGAAACTTTTGCCGGCGGAGCCAAGCGTAATCACCCGCTCATCTTCATCAAAAGCCGCCAGCGGAGGCGGGGGCGGCGCGTCATACCAGAGATCAACCATGGTCTCGTCTGCCACAAGCGTGGTGCGGGTGCGGGCAGCGATCTGCGCTACTTCAAGACGCGTCGCCGCATTCATGCATTGCCCGGTCGGGTTATGAAAATCGGGTAACAGGTAGGCCAGACGCGGCGAGGTCTGGGCGATAGTCGCCGCCAGACCGTCGGTGTCCCAGCCCGTTTGCGGCAGCGCGACGGGCACCGGGCGGCACGAGGCGCCCTGAATCGCGGCAATGGCGAGCGGGTAGGTAGGGTGGTCGACCACCACCCTGTCGCCCGGCCCTGTGAAAAGCCTTAATACCAGCGCGAAGCCGCTTACGGCGCCGTTCACCACCATGATTTGCTCGGGCGTGGTAGGCAAGCCCCGCGCCTGGTAGCGCTGCGCGATAGCCGCGCGCAGCGGCGCAATACCCTGTTGATCATACCCTGTGCTGGCAAGGTGCGGCGGCAGCGCCGTCAGCGCCTGCTGGTAGGCATGATGAATCTCCGGCCCGGCGCTGAGGGCGGCGGTGGAAAGATCAAGCAGCGGCGTTGCGCCGGTACGCGTCGGGATGCTCTCCCGGCTGGCAGGCAGCTGCGTGACGGAACCAGAACCATGGCGGCTTGCCAGGTAGCCTTCATCGCGCAATATGCCCAGCGCGCTGGCGACGGTGGTGCGGCTAACGGCGAGCGCGGCGGCGAATTCCCGCTCGCCTGGCAGGCGGCTGTCCAGCGGCAGGCGGCCGTCGAGAATAAGCAAACGCAGCGCATCCGCCAGCTGGCGATACACCGGGGCGCGGCTGTTCTCCTGCTGCCAGCGGCCAAGCTGGCGCAGCAAAGAGGCGGTGGCGGTACGACGAAGGCTCATAAGCAGTCCACTTTATAAAAACTGGACCTTAATAATAGGGCCGCAAAGCGTAGAGTGATAGCCATTCACCCAAAGAGGATAAAAAAATGGTGCGTCGGTTGATTCAGCTTTATACCGGTCTGGTGCTTTATGGCGTTTCCACGGCAATGTTTGTACGCGCTGACCTGGGCGCTGACCCGTGGAACGTGTTCCACCTTGGCGTGGCGCGAATTTTCTCGCTGAATATCGGCATGGTGATGATCCTGGTGGGCGCGCTGGTGCTGCTGTTGTGGATCCCCCTGCGCCAGCGTCCGGGGCTTGGCACAGTCAGCAACGTCGTGGTGCTGGGGCTGGCGGCAGACGCGGCGCTGGCGGTTATGCCGCCGCTGGAATCGCTCGCGGCGCGTAGCGTTTTACTGGCCTGCGCCGTCATCGTGAATGCGCTGGCAACGGGGATGTATATTGGCGCAGGGTTTGGCGCCGGTCCGCGCGACGGTTTAATGACCGGGCTGCATGCCCGCACCGGCTGGTCAGTGCGCGGCATCCGCACCGCAATTGAAGTGACGGTGCTGCTGGCGGGCTGGGCGATGGGCGGCACGTTCGGCGTCGGCACGGTATTGTATGCGCTCACTATCGGGCCGCTTATTCAGCTTTGTTTGCCCTGGTTTCGTGTGGCGCCTTCATCGCCACCAGCGGCTCGCCAGCCGGTCTGAGCAGGCTGCGAAGCGCATCGCAACATAAGGGCGGCGGCTGGTGTAGAATGGCCTTTTTAGCCAGACCAGCCGCCATGAAGCCAAAAGCGATTACGCTCTATGATGTAGCCCGCCATGCGGGTGTCTCCTACCAGACCGTTTCCCGGGTGATCAACCAGGCGGAGCACGTTTCACAGCGCACCCGCGAGAGAGTGGAACAGGCGATGGCGCAGCTGCATTACGTGCCCAACCGTGTGGCGCAGCAGCTTGCCGGCAAGCCAACCATGACGCTCGGGCTTGTCACCGCCACGCTTGCGCTGCATGCCCCTTCGCAAATCGCCGCCGCCATGAAAATACGCGCCAGCGAGCGCGGCTTCAGCGTGGTTATCTCAATGCTTGATGAAAACCTTCCTGAAGCCTGCCACGCTGCGGTAGAGAGCCTGCTGGCGCAACGGGTAGACGGCGTGCTGGTCAATGTGCCGCTTGAAGATGAAGACGCGCGGCAACTGGCGCAGCGCTGCCATCCGCTGCCGGTGCTGTTTCTTGATGTAGGCCCGCAGGCGCCGGTCAGCGGGCTGGTTTTTGATGCCGCGCAAGGGGCGCGGCTTGCGGTGGAACATATGCTGTCGCTTGGACACCGGCGCATCGCATTACTGGCAGGGCCGCAAAACGCGGTTTCGGCGCGTCTGCGTTACGAAGGCTGGCGGGAAGCGCTCTCACGGGCGGCGCTGGAACCATGCGCGGTGGCGCACGGCGACTGGAGCGCCGCCTGCGGTTATCAGCAGTGCCACGTTTTGCTTGCCGCGCAGCCCGAGGCCATTATTGTCGCTAACGACCAGATGGCGCTGGGGGCACTGCGCGCCTGCGCCGAGCGCGGCATTAACGTGCCGGAAGCGCTCTCCATTATGGGTTATGACGATACCGCCGACAGCGCCTGGTATTCACCGCCGCTCACCACCATTCGCCAGGACTTCCGCGAACTGGGCGAGCAGGCGGTAGACAGGCTGGTGGCGGGCCTTACCCAGCCGCTGGCCGACGAGCAGCAGATGCTGCCGGTTTCGCTGGTGGAGCGCCGCACCACCGCGCCGCGCCAGCAGGCGCCGGATGCGCAGCGTCTTGCGCAAGCGCTTCGCCAGCTGGCGCAGGACGTTGCGCGTCTTAAAAATCCTTAATGCTTCTGTGATCCTCCTCGACGGATAAGGATCTCCCGCTTTACCTGAGCACTTTCCTGATGCATCGTTACTTCATTGTGAGCGCTTCGCAAAATAAGGATGAGGTAACGATGACCGCCCCTGCTCAGACGATTGCTTTACAAACCCTGCTCTCCCGCCGCGACTGGGAAAACCCGCTGGTGACCAGCCTGAACCGGCTGGACGCCCATCCGCCGTTTTACAGCTGGCGCACCGTTGAAGAGGCGCGTGAAGCGCAGGCTTCATCGCAGGCGCAAAGCCTGAACGGCGACTGGCGTTTCTCTTTTTTCAGCGCGCCGGAACAGGTGCCTGAAAGTTGGCTGTTAACCGATCTCCCCGAAGCGACGGCGATGCCGGTGCCGTCGAACTGGCAGATGCAGGGGTTCGATACGCCCATTTATACCAACGTAACCTATCCCATACCGGTCACGCCGCCCTGCGTGCCGAAAGAAAATCCCACCGGTTGTTACTCGCTCACATTTGATGTTTCTGAAGCGTGGCTGGCGCAGGGGCAAACGCGGGTTGTCTTCGACGGCGTAAACTCCGCTTTTTACCTTTTCTGTAACGGACTGTGGGTGGGATATTCCCAGGACAGCCGCTTGCCTGCGGAATTTGACCTGAGCGGCGTATTGCGGGCCGGAGAAAACCGCCTCGCGGTGCTGGTGCTGCGCTGGAGCGACGGAACCTATCTGGAAGATCAGGATATGTGGCGCATGAGCGGAATTTTTCGCGACGTCACGCTTTTACACAAGCCCGCGACCCGCCTTGCGGATTACCAGGCGCTCACCCACCTGAACGAAGATTTCAGCCGCGCGACGCTTGAGGTGCTGGCGCGGGCGGAAGGCGCGGGCGTTGGCGCCTGCCGCGTGGCGCTTTCGCTCTGGCAGAACGGGGAACGCATTGCGCAGGGCGACAGCGCCTTCGGCAGCGACGTTATCGACGAGCGCGGGGCGTATAACGACCGCGTTACGCTGCGTCTGCCAGTAGAAAACCCGCTGCTCTGGAGCGCCGAAACCCCGCACCTTTACCGCCTGGTCGTAGCGCTTTATGACGAGCATAACGCGCTGCTGGAAGCCGAAGCGTGCGACATCGGCTTTCGTCAGGTGGAAATCAGCGACGGCTTGCTGAAGCTCAACGGCAAGCCGCTGCTTATTCGCGGCGTCAACCGCCACGAGCACCATCCCGAGCGCGGGCAGGCGGTGGATGAAGAGACCATGCGCCGCGATATCGAACTGATGAAGCAGCACAACTTCAATGCTGTGCGCTGCTCGCATTATCCTAATCATCCGCTCTGGTACCGGTTATGCGACCAGTACGGCTTGTATGTGGTGGATGAGGCCAACATTGAAACCCACGGCATGGAGCCGATGAGCCGCCTTTCTGACGATCCGCGCTGGCTGCCCGCCATGAGCGAGCGCGTCACGCGCATGGTGCAGCGCGACCGCAACCATCCTTCGATTATCATCTGGTCGCTGGGCAATGAATCGGGGCACGGCGCGAATCACGATGCGCTCTACCGCTGGATAAAAACCAACGATCCCACACGCCCGGTGCAGTATGAGGGCGGCGGGGCGAACACGGCGGCCACCGATATTATCTGCCCCATGTATGCCCGTGTGGATCAGGACCAGCCCTTCCCGGCGGTGCCGAAGTGGTCGCTGAAAAAGTGGATTGGCCTGCCTGGCGAAAGCCGCCCGCTGATCCTGTGCGAATACGCGCACGCGATGGGCAACAGCTTCGGCGGCTTCGCCCGCTACTGGCAGGCGTTTCGCGAATTTCCGCGCCTGCAAGGCGGTTTTGTCTGGGACTGGGTCGATCAGGCGCTGACGAAAACCGATGCCGAAGGCAACGCTTTCTGGGCCTACGGCGGCGATTTCGGCGATACGCCGAACGATCGCCAGTTCTGCATGAACGGTCTGGTCTTTCCCGACCGCACCCCGCACCCGGCGCTCTATGAAGCGCAGCGTGCGCAGCAGTTCTTTCAGTTCCGGCTGGTTTCTCACGCGCCGCTGGTGGTCGAGGTGACCAGCGAGTACCTTTTCCGCCGTACCGATAACGAAACGCTGCGCTGGCGGCTTGAGGTGGAAGGCGAAACGGCAGGGCAGGGGGAATTTCCGCTTGAGCTGGCCCCGCAGGGGAAACAGCAGTTTACGCTGGCCCTGCCGGATACGCTGCCGCCCGGCCAGTGCTGGCTGAATGTGGATGTCGTGCAGCCGCAGGCCACCGCCTGGTCGCAAGCGGAGCATCGCTGCGCGTGGGATCAGTGGCGCCTGCCGGGCTCGCTGGCGTTGCCGCAACAGGCGGCGGCGGGCGAAACGCCGCAGTTAAAAATTACCGAAACCGCGCTTCGCGTACAGCAGGGCGATAACGAATGGTGTTTCAGCCGTACCACCGGTTTTCTGGAGCAGTGGTGGCGCGACGGCCTGCCGACGCTGCTTTCGCCGCTAATGGATAACTTTACCCGCGCGCCGCTGGATAACGACATCGGCGTGAGCGAGGCGACGCGCATCGACCCGAACGCCTGGGTCGAACGCTGGAAAGCGGCGGGCATGTATGAGATGACGCCGCAATGTTTGCGCTGCGAGGCGGTAAGCACCGGGCGCGAGGTGCTGATCCACAGCCTTCATGCTTGGCAGCACGCGGGCCGGACGCTGTTTATCAGCGAGAAAAACTGGCGCATCGACGCCAGCGGGACGTTGCACGCCAGCATTGATGTTCAGGTTGCGACGGACATTCCGCCGCCAGCCCGCATCGGGCTTTGCTGCCAGCTGGCGGAAGTGGCGCCAGAGGCGCAGTGGCTGGGGCTTGGGCCGCATGAGAACTACCCTGACCGACGCCTCGCGGCGCAACAGGGGCGCTGGACGCTGCCGCTTGCGGCGCTGCATACGCCTTATATCTTCCCGAGCGAGAACGGGCTGCGCTGCGAAACGCGCGAGCTGCGCTACGGTTCGCACCAGCTGGAAGGGCTTTTTCACTTTGGCTTAAGCCGTTACAGCGCGCGGCAGCTTAAAGAGACCAGCCATCGCCATCTGTTGCGCGAGGAGGCGGGCGTCTGGCTTAACCTGGATGCATTCCATATGGGCGTGGGCGGCGACGACTCCTGGAGCCCAAGCGTCGCGCCGGCGTTTATTTTCGATAAAGAACGGTTGCGCTACGGCTTTAGCTGGCGACAGGCGTGATGACAGGCGCGCCACTACACTTATCCTCGCACTCTCACTGCGGGCGGTTCGCCGCCCGCTCCTTCGTTGCGGAGGTATGAAATGAACTATGTCGATGGTTTTGTCGTGGCGGTGCCTGCGGAAAATAAAGCGGCCTACCAGGCGCTGGCGGAAAAAGCCGCGCCGCTGTTTAAGGAGTTTGGCGCGCTGCGCGTGGTGGAATGCTGGGCGGAGGATGTGCCGGACGGCAGGCTCACCGATTTTCGCCGCGCCGTGCAGGCCCAGGAAAACGAGGAGGTGGTGTTTAGCTGGATTGAATACCCTTCTAAAGAGGCGCGCGACGCCGCCAATGAAAAAATGATGGCGGACCCGCGCATGAAGGCGCTTGGCGATGAAATGCCTTTTGACGGCAAGCGGATGATTTACGGCGGTTTCATGCCCATTCTGGATAAATGATTTACGAGACTTTGGTAAACCATTTTTTGCAGTCCAGCACCTCGCCGTCGGTGCGAAACTGTCCGGCCCCGGCGTAGTGCAGCGTGCGGGGCCACTTTGGTTGCGGCCGCACCCGCGCTTTCACCACCTCGAAGATAAAAAAGTTGTACTTTTCCACCATAGCGTCGTCATACAGACGGCATTCAAAGCAGGCGTGGCACTCGGCGATGCCCGGCGCCCGCACCACCTGGCTCTGTTCTTCCGTCAGGCCGAAACGCTGAAATTTATCTTCATCCGCGCCGCTGCAATTACCAATGCGCGCCACCGTTTGCGCCATCTCTTCGGTCGGCAGGTTTATCACGCACTCGCCGCTTTCCCGGATGATGTCGTAACTGTGATTGCCGGAGGCGATCATGCAGCCCACCAGCGACGGAGAAAATTCCAGAATGGTATGTCAGCCCAGAGTCATAATGTTGCGCTCCGCTGCCCGCTGCGAGCTAATCAGCACCACCGGGCCTGGCTCCAGCCAGTGCCGTATGTGTTCTGTTGGATAATCCGCTTTCTTTGTCATCGCCTTGTTCTCACTGTCTGTTTTGAACACACAAAGGCGCTGCCGCAGGCCGATATTATGTCAGCAGCGTGGTGTTCTGCTGGGTAAACCAGGCGATGTATTCGCCGGCCGGTAAGGCTTTGCTGTAAAGCCAGCCCTGCCCGAACTGCACGCCGTGCTGGCGCAACCAGTCCGCCTGGCTTTCGGTCTCAACGCCTTCCGCCACCATTTTGAGCTTCAGGCTTTTCGCCATTTCGATGATGTGCGGCGTGACCTGTTTATATTCCAGCGCGTCGACGAAGGATTTGTCGATTTTCAGGATATCGATGGGCAGATCCTGAAGGTAGCTGAGGCTGGAGTAGCCGGTGCCGAAATCGTCGATATAAACCGCATGCCCCGCTGCACGCAGCCGCTCGATAACCGGCGAAGTGACTTTGGGGTCGGCGAAGCTGCGTTCGGTAATTTCTAACGCTATCTGGTGCGGCTCCACCTCCCAGCGCGCCAGCAGCGGGGTCAGCATGTCGAGCAGATGGTCAGAGGCTAAATCTTCCGGCGCGAGATTAATGGAAATATGCATGTCGGGATGCACATGCAGGTAATCCCCCAGATCGCGAAACACGCTTTCCACCACCTGGCGCGTAATGCGGGTGATAAGCCCGGTTTGTTCGGCAAGCGGTATAAAGATATCGGGCGTTAACATTGAACCGTCCGGCTGCGGCCAGCGCACCAGCGCTTCGGCGCCCACAACCCGGCCATTCGACAGGTTAACGATGGGTTGATAGAAAACCCGCAACTCCGACGCGTTGATCGCATCCAGCAGCCGGTAGCGAGGCGACTGAATACGGCGCAGCAGGCGCAGCGTCAGCACCACCGCCAGGGCGCTTATCACCACGCCGAGCGGCAGCCAGAGCAGCAGCTGGTCGCGGCTCGCTTTTTCCAGCGGCAGGCGCGAAGCCCAGACCACCAGCGCGAAGCCGGAGTCTGGCTGGCGGCGGATAAGATAAACGTTGCCCTGGTGCTCGAAGGTACTTAAATTGCTCTGCCGGGCGCGCTGCCAGACGCGCTCGTCAAAGCGCGCGCTGCTTGCGATAACCCGGTTCTGATTAAGGCCGATTAATGCCACGTCGATAGGCCAGCTGCCGAAGGGGATGACATCGATAAATGACATCGGATCCATCACCACCACATGCGATCCAATGCCGAGCGCCACCATATAGTGATAAAAGTTGAGATCGTTGTTTTCGGTAAACCAGACGGCGTAACCTTCGGCGTTAATACGATCGGGGCGCGGCCAGAGCCGATCTTCCTCCCGGTTTTCAAGCGATGAGCAAAGCAGCGTGCGGTTACGAATAAACATCACTTCCTGTACATGACGAAAGCTGAAGGTAAGGCGGCGCATCGTCTTCAGGTGTTCGGGACCACAGGCTTCGCCGCGAAAGCGGTTAATCTCCCAGAGGGCGATTTTTGCCTGCTCTTCCACCTGGATGGTACGGCGCAGAGTACGATCGGTGTAGCTGTTCAGTTCGTTAAGGAAGCGTTTTTCCGCCTGGTGATGGGCAAGCCAGATGCTAAACAGCACCGGCAGCAGTACGGCCAGTGTTAACATCCCGGTTATCAGGCGTACTCGATGTCTGGTCTTCACGTCATCCCCGGCTTTCCTGTTGATGTTTATACAAAACATCCGGCTCACGTTAGCATAGCGATCCGGGGTCACTTTTGCACAGCGACGAAGCATGATTTCGCAACGGGAGAGCGGTTAAGTGAAGAAAAAAGAGTTCGTGACGCAGGACCTGCTCAGCAAAATTTATCAGCGGGATGAAAACGGCCCGCGCAAGCTGCCGCCGGAGCGCCAGCTTGCCGCCGATTATGGCGTTTCGCGCTTTACCATTCGTCAGGCGCTGGAGAAGCTGGCAAGCATCGGCGTGGTGCGGGTAGTGCAAGGGTCGGGCATCTGGATTAACGAACAGGCGCGAGCCAACCCTCTGGTGTATAACTCCATCACTGAAAAACGCTTCGACCAGATCCGTTATCGAATGGTAAGCCTGCATAAAAAACTGCCCGACAGCGAGGCGCGGCAGGCGTTTGGGCTGGCCGAAGGGGAATATATCTGGCAGTTCTGCCGCCTGCGGTTTGTGGACGGCGAGGCGGTGCAGATTGAGATCTCTCGCATGCCGGTCAGCGCCTTTCCCGATCTCACGCAGCAGGTGATTGAGCGCTCGATCCAGCAGTATGTGCTGGCTAAGGGTTACCGCATTTCGCATCTGCTTACCACTTACCAGGCGGTGAGCGTGAGCCGCGAACAGGCGGCCTTATTAGGCTGCAAAAAAAACATGCCGGCCATGCGCATCAGCAATCGCGGCATTCTGGAAGGGGGCCGGATTTATGAAATAAGCGAGATTGTCGATATCAACTACAGCTGTACTTACGTCATTCCTTTTAATCGCGACAATCTCGCCTTTCGCCAGGGCGAATCCTGATATCAGGGCGTGTGAATAGCGCCGTTGGGCAGGCGGCTTTGCGTCCACTCATGCGCCCGGTACACCACCGGCCAGCGGCTTGCCTCCTCTTCATCAAACCCGACGCCGATACCGGGCTGCTGCGGGGCATACAGATAACCGTTTTCCGGCGCGATGGCGCCCGCAAAGATAGAGCCGGTTTGCGCATTATGCGGGATGTACTCCTGGATAGCGGCGTTGTGCAGATAAATATTCAGGTGCGTGTTCACCGCCACGCCGATGGGCGTCATATCGCCAGGACCATGCCAGGCTACGCGTACGCCGAAGGCCTGGCAAAATATGGCGAGCTTCAGGGCAGGCGTAATGCCGCCGATCTGCGAAACGTGGCAGCGGATAAAGTCGATGCGCCGGTTCACTATCAGGTCATGCCACTCCGCCGGGTTATTAAATAGCTCGCCCATCGCCAGCGGTACGCTGCTGTGCTGGCGCACCTGTTCAAGCCAGGCGCTTTGCGAAGGCGGCAGGATATCTTCGATAAACCAGGGCTGGTAAGGCTCCAGCGCTTTGGCGAGCTGCACCGCCTGCTGCGGGAAAAGCCGTTCATGTACGTCATGCAGAATGTGAAAGCGCTGGCCATATTTCTCGCGCAGCATTTTGAACATCTCTACCGTGCTGGCGAGGTATTCATCCTGATCGTAATAGGCGCCGGGGGAGGGGGCGCGAGTGGCGTGCATCGCCTGCGCCACGCCGCCGTAAAAGCCGGTCTGGCAGCGAATATGGCGGTAGCCCTGAGCCAGCAGCGCGTCGATTTCCTCGCAAAGGGCTTGCGGCGTCTCGCCGCTGGCATGCGTATAGGCCGCGATAGCGTCTTTCGATTTTCCGCCGAAGAGTTGATAAAGCGGCATGCCCGCCAGCTGCGCTTTGATATCCCACAGCGCCATATCCACTCCGGCGATGGCGTTGTTCATAATCGGGCCGTTGCGCCAGTAAGCGTTGACCATCATCATTTGCCACAGGTCTTCGATGTCGTTGGCGTCTCGCCCCACCAGCAGCGGCCTGAGGTAGTCATCGACCAGGGTTTTAACCGCCAGCGGACGCTGCTGGAAAGTGGCACAGCCGTGGCCGGTCACGCCTTTGTTTGTGCGCACCCGCACCACCACCAGGTTATGACGATCGGGACGAGTAATAAAACATTCGACATTTTCAATAAGCGTTGGCGACACCGTAAATACTCCCTGCGGCTGGTCAGAATAAATTTTAAAAGGCTTTTATTTACTATTGCCGCAAATTAAAGGGCGCGTAAACCGCTTTTTTCGGGAAAATTTTATTGGTTTGTTATTGCCGTCTTTTTTTCTGTAAATACCGTACCAATTGCTATGGGGGCTGCTTTTTGTTCCCTCTCACAGCTTAAAGTGTGACGGAAATCCAGTTTTATTGGTTTGTTTTGTCGTGTGCCTTTCTCTACTCTTGAGGCTGAATAATGCCAAAAATAATAATGTGATAGCGGGAGAGGTTATGGGGACGCATGAGGCCGTAAATAATATTATTCGTCTCGTAGGCGGGGCGGAAAATATTAATAAAGTCTGGCACTGCATGACGCGCTTAAGGTTTGACTTAATCGACGATAATAAAGTGGAGCAGGCGGAAATTAAAAAAGTGCCGGGCGTGCTGGGGGCGCAACTGCAAAGCGACCAGTTCCAGGTAATTATCGGCCCGAAAGTGAACAGCTGGTATGAGCAAATGCTGGCGGCGCTTGGCGGCGAAACGACGTCCCCGGCAACAAGCGAAAAAGGGCGCAAGAGCCTGGTTTCGCTGTTTATGGACACGGTTTCCGGCGTTTTTGGCCCGATTGTGCCCGCCATTGCCGGGGCGGGAATGATAAAAGGGTTGCTTGCCGGGCTGATAGCGCTGGGCGCAGTGCCGGCAAAAAGCGACACGGTCATTGTTATCGATCTTATCGCGAGCGGCGTGTTCTATTTTCTGCCGTTTTTTCTCGCCGTCTCAGCGGCGAAAATCTTCAAAACTAACGAATACCTGGCGGCGGCGGTGGCGGCCTGCCTGATGTACCCTTCGCTTATTGAAGCGGCGAAAGCGCTCGCCAGCCACGCCCCGGACGCAGTCAACGCTTTCTGGTTCCTGAACGCTATCCCGGTTTCGGTATTTAACTATTCGGCGAGCGTTATTCCGGTGATTTTCTCGGTGCTGGCGCTTAGCTATATCCACCGCTGGGTGGACAGCTTTATGCCGGACGCGCTGAAAACTGTGTTTACTCCCACCCTGACGCTGTTTCTGGCGGCGCTGGTGGCGCTGGTGGTGATAGGCCCGCTTGGCATCTGGCTTGGCAAGGCGCTGGCATGGTTTATTGAGGGGCTGTTCGGCGTTTCGGCGAGCTTTGCCGGGCTGATTGTCGGCGCGATCCGCCCGGTGGCTATTCTTACCGGCATGCACCACGCCATGACGCCCATCGCGCTGCAAAACTTCAGCGATCGCGGCTATGACATGCTGATGCCGATGATGTTTATGGCCAATATGGCGATTGCCGGTTCAACCTTCGCCATCTGGCGCTTAAGCCGGGCGCGCAACGACAAAAGCGTGGCGTTTTCCGCCGCGGTTTCGGCGCTGCTTGGCATTACGGAACCGGCGCTGTTCGGCGTGCTGACGCGCTATAAAAAGGCGTTTATCGCCGCGACGCTTGCCAGCTCGCTCGCTTCAGCCTTTATCGCCTTTTTCGGCGTTCGGCTTTACGGCTATATTCTGTCGAGCATTTTCAGCCTGCCTGCCTATATCGGCCCGTACTTTATCTTCGCCCTGCTGGGCGTCGCGCTGGCGCTGGTCATCTCTTTTGTGCTGACTACGCTGCTGCTCAAGCGTGACGAGGTATAAGCGCCCCCGGCCAGCCCGGGGGGCAGGTTAACGGCGATGGGCGAGGCGGCGCACCAGCCTGTCGCCGCATGACTGCGCCAGTTGCACCAGCGCCACGAGGATAACCACGGTGCCTGCCATGATCTGGTCATTAAAGCGCTGATAGCCGTAGCGGATGGCGAGGTCGCCCAGCCCGCCGCCGCCGATAACGCCCGCCATGGAAGAGAAGCCAATCAGCATCACGACGGTAAGCGTAATGCCTGCCAAAATAGCGGGCAGCGCTTCCGGCAGCAGCGCTTTGACGATAACGTGCCAGACCGTGCCGCCCATCGACAAAATCGCTTCAATGCGTCCTTTATCCACCTCATCCAGCGCGTTTTCCACCACCCGGGCAAAAAAGGGAAACGCGCCGATGGTAATGGGCACTACCGCCGCCGTGCTGCCAAGCGTGGTGCCGATAAGCAGGCGGGTGAAAGGGATGAGCGCCACCAGCAGCACGATAAACGGCAGCGAACGGCCAATATTGATTATCGCGCCCAACAGCGCATTCAGGTGCGGCAGCGGATAAACGCCGTTGCGGCGGGAGATAAACAGCAACACGCCGACCGGCAACCCCACCAGCACGGTAAGCAATGCCGCAAGCCCTACCATATAAAGCGTTTCCAGCGTGCCGTTAAGCAGGATCGGCCAGACCTCTTCCCAGCTCATGCTACGTCCCATAATGTCCTCTCATCCACCCCGTGGCGGCGTAAAAATGCCTGCTGGGTTACGCTGTCGCGCACCAGCGTCTGGCGCAGCCTTGACCAGGGCGTTTGCAACAGTTCGCCCAGACTGCCGCTTTCGACCAGTTCGCCGTTTTCCAGCAGCGCGGCGTGGTCGCAAATCGCTTTCAGCACCTCCAGCTCATGGGTTATCAGCACGATGGTCAGGCCAAGCTGGCGGTTAATACTGGCAAGCAGATCCAGTACCGAGGCGGTTGTCTCCGGGTCCAGCGCGCTAGTGGCTTCGTCGCACAGCAGAAAATCGGGCCGGGCGGCCAGCGCCCGGGCGATGCCAACCCGCTGTTTTTGCCCGCCGGAAAGCTGGGAAGGAAAAGCCCGCGCTTTGTCGCTAAGCCCCACCAGCGAGAGCAGCTCCGCCACCCGCGCCTCTCTCAGCGCGCGGGGAACGCCCGCTATCTCAAGCGCCACCGCCACGTTGTCGGCAACATTACGCGCATGCAGCAAATTAAAATGCTGGAAGATCATGCCGGTGCGCTGGCGATGCTGGCGCAGCTCCCGGGGGCCGAGCCGGGTAATCTCCTGGCCGTTCATCAGGATGCGGCCCGATGTGGGCCGCTCCAGCAGGTTGAGACAGCGGATAAGCGTACTTTTACCGGCGCCGCTGCGGCCCAGAATGCCGTAGATTGCGCCATCCGGCACGGTCAGGGAAACCTCGTTCAGCGCCGGTCGGCCTTCTCCGGCGTACACTTTGCTCAGCCGCTCGATGACGATCATGACTGCGGCGCCACCGGGATCACCGAGCCGTTGTAGTGCTGGCGAATAAACTGCGCCACCTGCGGCGACTGTAGATCTTTCGCCAGTTCTTTGATGCGCGGATCGCTTGCCAGATTCGGGTTGGTGACCAGAATATTGGCGTACGGGTTATGCTCCGCGCTCTCAAGCCCCAGCGCATCTTTAGCAGGGGTCAACCCCGCTTCCAGCGCGTAATTGCCGTTGATCACCGCCAGGCTGACATCATCCAGCGTACGGGGGATCTGCGGCGACTCCACTTCAAGGATCTTAAGTTTTTTCGGGTTTTCAGCGATGTCTTTCGGCGTGGCGAGGACGTTCGCCGGATCGCTAAAGCCTGGCTTGAGCTTGATAAGCCCCTGGCTTTGCAGCAGGAAGAGCGCGCGGCTTAAGTTGGTCACGTTATTGGGTACGGCGACGGTGGCGTTTTCCGGCACAGATGCCAGATCTTTATATTTACGTGAGTAGATGCCGAGCGGCTCAATGTGGACCGTGGCGGCGATGGCGAAGGTTTTGCCGAGCGCCTTTTCCTGGTCTTTCAGATAGGGAGCATGCTGGAAATAGTTAGCGTCTACGTCACCGTTCGCCAGCAGCTCATTGGCATTTACGCCGCTGGTAAGCTCCACCACCTGTAAGTCGAGTTTCGGGTCAATTTTCTTAATGAAGTTAAGGATTTCAGCGTGCGGCACCGGATCCGCCGCAATGCGAAGCGGCCCGGCGGCGAAAGCGGAGAAGGCCAGAGAAAGCGACAGCGCGGTTCCTGCCAGCGTAAAAGCGGCATGTTTCATAAGCAGTTTTCCTTTTTAGTTCGTCAGGCGATGATTTCCGCGCTCTGGCGCAGGACGTCACGGTAATAGCGTTCAGCCACATCGGGGTGCGAGCGTAAACGGCCTTTCAGGTAGTTCCAGCCGACATCGCGCAGCAGCGGGTTAAGCGGGTCGCTTTCCGGACCTTGCGCTTCGCGGGCAAGCGTTTCGGGCAAAGCGTAAACCGGTACAACCGCATCCAGCTGCGCGCCGAGGAAAAAGGCGATGGAGAGACGCTCCTGGCCTGCGGGCGGCGATTCCACGCGGTGTACCGTGGCGCGCAGATAGCCGTTGGTCGCCAGTTCCAGCAGTTCGCCAATGTTCACCACAAAGCTGCCGGGCAGCGGCGCGGCGTCTATCCAGCGGCCCGGCGAAACCTCTACCTGTAAGCCTTTCTGCTCATCCTGCAATAAAAAGCTCAGAAAACCGGAATCCTTATGTGCGCCAACGCCCTGGTTGCTTTGCGAAGCGTGCTGACCGGGGTAGCGAATCAGCTTGAGGTGTTCGTTGGGTTTGTCGCCATAAAGCGGGTCGAAAGCGTTTTGCGGCAGCGCGAGCGCTTCAGCAAAGGCGCGCAGCAGGGTTAACGCCATTTGCGTCATTTCGCTTTGCCAGCTCAGCAGCAGCGGCTTGAGCGAGGGAAGCGTTTCAGGCCAGAGGTTCGGCCCTTGCAGGCGACGCCAGCGCGGGTCGTTGTCTTTAAGGGGCAGGGCAGGGCGCTCGGCGCCGATATCAAACTGCTCGCGCCAGTCTGGCTTGCCGCGGGTTATTTCAGCTGCGGCGCGGTTGTAGCCGCGAAAATGGGGGGAGTGGATCATCGCCACCTGTTGCTTTTGCGCATCCGGCAGGGCGAAGAAACGGCGGGCTTCCTGCTGCACGCGCCGGGAAAGCGCGGCGTCAACGCCGTGGTTGATCACATAGAAAAAGCCGACGTCACGCGCGGCAACGCGCAGCTGTTCAAGAAAGGCCGACTTTTCGGCGCCGCCAGCGTTAAGCTTCGCGAGATCGAGAAGGGGCAGGGTGGTAAGGGAAGCGGTGCTCATGATGTTCTCCGTAAGCTGAAACAGGGTAAGTGCGGTTCACAGTAAACGGTTGAGCGCAACAGCGGTTCGGCAACATTGTGGTTTTCCTTTGGTGGTCTGGCAGTGCTTTCTACCCTGCCAGAAGCCTTTTTCCCTCACCAATACCGTTATTGTCTAAGTTATGAGCGCCCCGGGTTCGAAGCATTTGCATCCGCTGCATAAGCGAAAGTATGTCAGAATGTTTCTGCGTGCGTGAAAGCCTTGTGGCAGATCAGAGAGTTAGTTTCATCGCGAAATCATTAGCTTTGGCGAAAAACGATTTTTTGTTCAAGTTTACGCTTCGCCTGCCGTTGTCCACCAAAGGCGCACCGCCAGACAGCCAGCAGGTAATGGATAATGTTAAAAACAACCCAGTCCCGTTTTATTGTTGCTTTGTGTCTCTTTTTCGCCGTGTTGACGGGTGTGACCATGCTGGTCATCCACTTCTTCGTCACGCCGCAAATCAAACGCAGCGAAACCCAGTTGATTCGCTACGAAGTGGGCAACGTGGCGGTTAGCATTGTGGAACAAATGAACCGCGTGCAGGCGCAAATGCGCACCGTCACCCAAACCGCCGCCGCTATGCAGAGCGAAGAGATTGAGCGCCTGCTGCCATCGCTTGTCGACCAATACCAGGATGTGAATGTCTTCGGCGGCGGTATCTGGCCGCTGCCGGAAAAACGCGAAGCGGGACGCCAGAAGTTCAGCACCTTTTTTGCCCGCAACGCCAGCACCCGTCAGCTGGAAGTTAACACGTACTGGAACTCGGAAGCGGCGCCCAGTTATTACGAGCAAGTCTGGTATAAAGCGGGTCTTGCCGCGCCCGCCGGGCAGTGCGCCTGGGCGAACGCTTATCAGGACGACGCCAGCCCGCAGCCGCGCACAAACTGCGCCATGGCTATCACCAAAGCGGGAGAGCCGTGGGGCGTGGCGACCATCGACGTGACGCTCGGCTTCTTCAATCAGCTGGCGAAGCAAATGGATGAGGCTATCCAGGGACGCGTGCTGATTGTCGAGGCGGACGGCAAAATCGTCGGCAACGCCGATCAGATTGGCAAAACCGCCAGCCTGAAAAACCTCTCCGCCATGGGCGATGACCCGATGGCGCAAGCGGTGAAAGGGATGCTGACCAGCGGCCAGGCGGGGCAGGGCAGAGAGCATGAATATGATAACAACGGCGAGTCGCACACGGTGATGTTGCAGGCTATCAAAGGCAGCCCGTGGATTATCGCAGTCGATCTGCCCACTTCGCTGCTGACTCAGCAAACCAGCACAATAATGACGCGCCTGAGCATGGTGCAGATCCCGATGGCGCTGCTGCTGCTCGGCGTGCTGGTGTTGTTTATCCGCTCACTGATGCGCCGCCTTGCGGATTTAAACCGCAACATCAGCCGGTTGTCGGCGGGCGGAGCGGATTTAACGCAGCGTCTGGAGCCGACCAGTAGCCCGGAATTCAACGCCATTATCGACAGCTTCAACGGCGTTATTACTTATCTGCAAACCATGTTGCGACAGGTAGGCGACAGCGCGCGGGCTATCTCATCAGCTTCGCAGCAAATCTCTACCGGCAACCAGGATCTCTCGGCGCGTACTGAGGATCAGGCGAGTTCTATCGAACAGACCGCGGCATCTATGGAAGAGCTGACCAGCACAGTACGCCAGAACGCCGATAACGCCGCGCATGCCAACAAGCTGGCGCACGAGGCTTCTCAGGTGGCGGAGCGGGGCGGCGAGGTAGTGAAGCAGGTTGTGACGACCATGAGCAGCATTCAGGCGTCGTCCGGCAAAGTGGTGGATATTATCAGCGTTATCGACTCCATCGCCTTCCAGACCAATATTCTGGCGCTTAACGCGGCGGTGGAAGCGGCAAGAGCGGGCGAACAGGGGCGGGGTTTTGCGGTGGTCGCTCAGGAAGTTCGCAATCTTGCGCAACGCTCCGCGCAATCGGCCCGCGAAATTAAGCAGCTTATCGAGACCTCCGTCAGCAATATTGACGTGGGGACCGATCTCGTGACCGAGGCGGGCGCCACCATGGATGAACTGTTGCAGGGGGTGCGCAACGTCACTACGCTGATGGGCGAAATAATGTCTTCCAGCCGGGAGCAGAGCGCGGGCATCGAACAGGTAAACATCGCCATTAACCAGCTCGACAGCACGACGCAACAGAACGCCGCGCTGGTGCAGCAGGTTTCGGCGGCTTCTCACTCTATGACCGAACAGACGCAGCAGCTTGACCTGGTGGTAGCGGGCTTCCGTCTTTGATGCCAGGCGCGCCGTTGTCACGGCGCGCCTTTTTCTTCTCTTCATCTTCGTCCCTTCATTTTTGTCCCTTTATATTCTTCCCTTCATTTTTCTCCCGCCTCTTGCAATCCGCCTTCGCCGCCCTTACGATATTGTTATGTTATAACGTATCTATTGAGGCAGGCATGAAAGCGAATATTCATCCCCATTACCGCACCGTGGTCTTTCACGACACCAGCGCGAACGAGTATTTCAAAGTCGGTTCGACCATCAAAACCGAGCGCGAGATTGAGCTGGATGGCGTGACGTATCCGTATGTCACCATAGACGTTTCTTCAGCGTCGCATCCGTTCTACACCGGGCGTCAGAAAACGCTCTCTACTGAAGGCAGCGCTGCCCGCTTCCGTCAGCGCTATGCAGGCTTTATGAATGTAAAAAGAGGGTGATCCCATGCAGGTGCTGAACTCATTACGTAACGCCAAATCGCGTCATCCGGACTGCCAGATAGTCAGGCGTAAGGGAAGGCTGTATGTAATTTGTAAATCTAACCCGCGCTTTAAGGCGGTGCAGGGCAGGAAAAAACGGCGTTAAGCGAAACCCTCGCCAGCAGGCGAGGGTTTTTTACATCAACGCGCCGGCACGGGCGCGGTGGTTGATGCAGGCGCAGGCGCTGCGCCTTTATCCAGAGAATAGATATCGTAGAAAGAGAGCTCGCCTTTACGCGTAAGCATTTTGCTCAGCATCGCCTTTTGCGCTTCGCTGATGCGCGGCGAATGCTGGATTTCCTCAATCAGAGAAGCCGGCACAAAGCGCGTGTTATACCACTCCCCGTTATAGCAAACCCGTAAATCCAGCACGTCGATATCTTCATAACGATAGCGCGGGTTCACATCGAAAAAGAAAAAGCCGTTCAGCAGAACGAAAAGCACTACCAGCAGCCAGACGGAGCCCGCCAGCGTTTCAGACTGAAGCATTACCGCGAGCGTGGCAAACCAGCCTGCGTACATGGCGACAAAAAGCCAGGGATGGTTACGGATAAAACTGATGCTAAAGCGCGGACGGTTGTCGCGCTTTTCACGGCGATTGAGTTCGTCAATTGTGGCGATAAGCAGGCGCTGTATTTCTGTCATGCAAAACCTTTCTGTTGCGTTGCGCAAGGACGAGTAGAGGTTATTTTACGCACGCGCTGAGGCGTAAAAAAGTAACAGAAGGCGTCGTAATACCTATAACAGTTGACCGCCTTACGGGTTAAAGCGTTTTGATAACGCGGGCCGGATTACCGACAGCAACGCTGTTATCAGGAATATCGTGGGTGACGACAGAGCCGGAACCAATCACCACGTTATTACCGATTGTCACGCCCGGGTTAATAATAGCCCGCCCGCCGATCCAGACGTTATCGCCAATGGTTACCGGTTTGCCAAACTCAAGACCGCTGTTGCGCTCCACCGGATCAAGAGGATGTGTGGCGGTATAAATATGAACGCCGGGCGCTAACATGCAGTTATCGCCGATATGGACCGGGCAAACATCCAGGATCACGCAGTCAAAATTGGCGTAAAACGCTTTGCCGACAACAATGTTATAGCCGTAGTCGCAGCGAAAGGGCGGCTCGAACCAGGCATCCTCGCCTTCGCCAAGCAGCTCAGCCAAAAGCTGTTTGCGCAACGCTGTCTCTTCCGGCTCGCTGTGGTTGAAGGCGTGAAGCCGCTGTCTGGCGCGCAGGCGATCGGCTTTTAATTCAGGATCCTGCGGGCGATAAAGTTCGCCTGCAATCATTTTTCTTTTTTCTTCGCTCATATTTTTATACCTGGCAAGGCCGGAAAAGATGGCATGTAAGGTAATACAAAATAATGAGAAAAAATATGGCAAACAAAAAGAGTGCTGCTATATCAGAAACAGCAACAGAGCCATGTTAATGGAGCTGGCGACCGGCGCGGTTAACCCGACCAGTGGCTCGACACTAACATGGCATCAACAACAAAAGCATAACGCCATGCAAAACGCTGGCGCAGCAGGACTAATAGAAGGTGTGCAAAACTACGATATTACAAAAAATTAACGAACAAACTTCCATACAGCGGTAGGGATTTTGTCGTAGAGCTTATTCATAGTGAGTTCTGCAAGACGATGATCAGCAGCGGAATAAAAAACCGCCAGTTCATTGTCGGATAATTCGTATTTATTCTTTTCAATAACGCGCTCGAGGGTGTCGATAGTCTGACAGCGTCGCAGTCGCATTAAATAGTCGATTTTTGTTAGTGGTTTGGTAGACATCGTTGCACCTTAAATGGCTGTAATAGTTTTAGAAAGAGAGACTCACCGGATGCGCGCGGCTGGCGTTGACGAAGCAGCGAAACAGGCGATTCCCGGATTTACGCCATTTCTGCAAGTCCTGCGCGTTAATGCCGTAATTACTGAACAGCATAAAAGTATCATCCAGATATTCATCAATTTGTTCAATCAGCACCGTGTCTTCTTCATACTTAATTTTGTAATTAAGTGCGAAGCTGGCGATATGCTCAATCAGTTCATTCAACTGTAGGTTGACCGCGGAAGTCGGGTCGTTAACCCACCCATGATTACTCTCACCCAGATTCGCGAGACAGTCATGATACAGGCTTTCACAGAGGAATTTTAGCTGGGCTATATCATGCCGCTTTGGTGAGTATTCGTCCATACGCAACCCCCTTTTTAGCGAAAATTTTTACCAGATGACGGCTGAGGGGCAGATACTTCACTTATATGAAGGCTTCGGTCTCGATTTTCAATCTACTTTAACTATAAAGCAGGCTATTGAATTTTTCCTGGCGCTATTACGAAAAATTACAATTAATCGTCACAACCTCTTACTCATATAGGCAAAGATTAATATCTGCTGTTTCTTACGGCCCTTTACGCCTCGGTTATCAACCGTGCTTAACGCTAATTAAACTGAACTCTTTTTTCTGTGAAATAGTCTCTAATACTGGCGTCTTATTTATGAGAATAATCTTAGTATTTATTGATGATGAATATTAATAACCTTAATGATAATAGGTATGTCGGAAAGAATAGACATCGGTTAAACGAGGAATAAGAAGCGTAAAAAGAAAAGGCCGCTTGCGCGGCCTTCATGATTAATGGTGCTCAACCGTATGGCTGTGCTCTATGTCTTCGCTCTTGCGGCTAAAGCGACGTCGCACGACCACAAAGAAGACCGGCACGAAGAAGATAGCCAGCACGGTAGCGGTAATCATCCCGCCCATTACACCCGTACCAACGGCGTTCTGCGCGCCAGAGCCTGCCCCGGAGCTGATAACCAGCGGCATTACCCCAAGGATAAACGCCAGCGAGGTCATCAGAATCGGACGCAGACGCATACGCACCGCCTCAAGCGTCGCTTCTATCAGACCTTTGCCTTCTTTCTCCATCAGATCCTTGGCGAACTCCACGATAAGAATGGCGTTCTTCGCCGACAGACCGATAGTGGTCAACAGGCCCACCTGGAAGTAAACGTCGTTATTGAGGCCACGCAGCGACGCAGCGAGCAGCGCGCCGATAACCCCCAACGGAACCACCAGCATAACCGAGAACGGAATCGACCAGCTCTCATAGAGCGCGGCGAGACACAGGAAGACCACGATAAGCGAGATAGCATACAGGGCAGGGGCCTGGTTGCCGGAGAGGCGTTCCTGATAGGACATGCCCGTCCAGTCATAGCCAATGCCGGTCGGCAGCTTCGACGCCAGCTCTTCCATCATAGCCATGGCTTCACCGGTACTCTTGCCTGGCACCGCCTGACCCTGGATTTCCATGGCTGGCAGACCGTTATAACGCTCCAGACGCGGCGAGCCATATTCCCAGCGAGTAGTCGAGAAGGCGGAGAAAGGCACCATCTGGCCGTCAGCGCCGCGGACAAACCAGCTGTTGATATCGCTCGGCAGCATGCGGTACTGGGCTTCAGACATAACGTAAACCTTCTTCACGCGACCGCGGTCGATAAAGTCGTTTACGTAGCTGCCGCCCCACGCCGCACCCAGCGTTGTGTTGATATCGCTGATAGAGACGCCCAGCGCCTGAGCTTTTTCCTGGTCGATATCGATTTTGAACTGCGGCGTATCTTCCAGACCATTCGGGCGCACCTGGGTCAGCAGGTCAGGGTGTTGAGCCGCTTCGCCAAGCAGCTGGTTACGCGCCTGGGTCAGCTTCTCGTGGCCAAGGTTCGCCTGGTCGATAAGCTCGAAGTCGAAGCCGGTAGCCGTACCCAGCTCTACAATCGCCGGCAGGTTAAAGGCGAACACCATCGCGTCTTTAATCTGCGAGAAACGGCCCATCGCACGACCAGTAATTGCCTCAACTTTATTCTCATCGCCTGGGCGCTCGTCCCAGTTTTTCAGCGACACGAAGGCAATACCGGTGTTCTGACCACGACCAGAGAAGCCAAAGCCGTTAACGGTAAAGACAGAGTTAACGTTCGCTTTCTCTTTGGTCAGGTAGTAGTCGGTAACCTCATCGAGCACTTTCTGAGTACGCTCTTGCGTAGCGCCCGCAGGCAACTGGGCCATGGTCAGGAACACGCCCTGGTCTTCATCCGGCAGGAACGAACTTGGCAGACGCACAAACAGGTAGGCCATGCCGATAACGATGATCAGATAAAGCAGCAGATAACGACCAGTGCTGCGCAGGATATTGCCTACGCTGTCGGTGTAATGGTGCGTGCTCTTATCGAACATGCGGTTAAACCAGCCGAAGAAGCCTTTCTTCTCTTCGCCATGATCGCCTTTAGCGACAGGCTTCAGCAGGGTGGCGCAGAGCGCAGGCGTCAGGATCAACGCCACCAGCACTGACAACACCATGGCCGAAACGATGGTAATAGAGAACTGGCGGTAGATAGCGCCGGTGGAGCCACCGAAGAAAGCCATCGGGATAAATACCGCGGAGAGCACCAGCGCAATACCTACCAGCGCGCCCTGGATCTGGCCCATGGATTTACGCGTCGCCTCTTTGGGCGGCAGACCTTCTTCCACCATAACGCGTTCGACGTTCTCCACCACGACGATGGCGTCATCCACCAACAGACCGATAGCGAGCACCATACCGAACATGGTAAGGGTGTTTATCGAGTAACCAAACGCGGCGAGAATGGCGAACGTACCCAGCAAGACTACCGGCACGGCGATGGTTGGAATCAGCGTCGCGCGGAAGTTTTGCAGGAACAGGTACATCACCAGGAACACCAGGACGATAGCTTCAATCAGCGTTTTAACCACTTCGTTGATTGAAATTTTCACGAACGGCGTGGTGTCGTACGGGTAAACCACTTTCAGGCCGGCCGGGAAGTAAGGCTCAAGCTCGGCGATAGTCGAACGCACGGCTTCCGCCGTATCCAGCGCGTTCGCGCCGGTAGCGAGCTTAATGCCGAGGCCTGATGCAGGCTGACCATTAAACTTCGCGATAACGTCGTAGTTTTCGCCGCCCAGCTCTACTTTAGCCACGTCGCGCAGACGTACCTGCGAGCCATCCTGATTCACTTTCAGCAGGATTTTGCTGAACTCATCTGCGGATGTCAGACGGGTTTGCGCGATGATCGAGGCGTTAAGCTGCTGGCCTTTTACCGGCGGCGCGCCGCCAAGCTGACCCGCCGCGACCTGGGCGTTTTGCGCTTTAATGGCGTTGATAACGTCAACCGGCGTCAACTGGAAGTTATTCAGCTTGTTCGGATCAAGCCAGATACGCATGGCGTATTGCGAGCCGAAAAGCTGCACGTCGCCCACGCCGGTGGTACGGCTGATGGGGTCTTTGATAGTCGCGCCGACATAGTCTGCGATATCTTCCTGCGTCATCGACCCGTCGGTGCTGATCATGCCCAACACCATCAGGAAGCTGCTGGAAGATTTCTCAACGCTTACGCCCTGTTGCTGTACTTCCTGCGGCAGCAGCGGCATGGCGAGTTGCAGTTTGTTCTGCACCTGCACCTGCGCGATATCTGCGTCAGTACCGGATTCAAACGTCAGGGTTATCTGGACGGTACCCGAGGAGTCGCTGGTGGAGGACATGTACATCAGGCCATCGATACCGTTCATGTTCTGTTCGATAACCTGTGTGACGGTATCCTGCACCGTTTTCGCGTCCGCGCCCGGGTAGGTGGCGTTAATCGTCACGGCTGGCGGCGCAATAGAAGGATATTGCGCGATGGGCAGGTTCATAATGGACAATGCCCCCGCCAGCATGATGATAATGGCGATCACCCACGCAAAGATGGGGCGATCGATAAAAAACTTAGCCATGTCTTAACGGCTCCTGTTTAAGTTAAGACTTCGGTTGCTCAGACTGACCGCCTGCGTTGGCGGCTTCGCCGGAGCCAGCTTGTTGCTGGTTCTGCTGTTGATTCTGTTGCTGTTGCTGGTTTTCCTGGTTAGCCGTGACTTCCTGCGCTTTTACCTGCGCGCCTGGACGCACTTTCTGCAAGCCAGTGATGATAACGCGGTCGCCCGCTTTAACGCCGTCGGTCACCAGCCACTTGTCGCCGATAGCCTGAGAGGCGGTCACGGGACGCACTTCCACTTTATCGCCGGCGCCGACCACCATGACTGTCGCGTCGCCGCGCGGCGTACGGGCTACGCCCTGTTGCGGCACCAGAATGGCGTTCGGGTTAACCCCTTCTTCCAGACGGGCGCGGACGAACATGCCCGGCAGCAGCGTGCGGTCAGGGTTCGGGAAAATCGCGCGCAACGTAATAGAACCGGTGGTCTGGTCTACCGTCACATCCGAAAACTCCAGCGTGCCCTGCTGCGGGAATTTCTGGCCGTCCTGCGTCAGCAGTTCAACTTTCGCTTTACCGTTTTCCTGTTGCAGCTTGCCGTTAGCCAGCTCCTGTTTCAGGCGCAGGAAATCGTTGCTTGACTGCGTAACGTCAACATAGATCGGGTCAAGCTGCTGCACGGTGGCCAGCGCGGTCGTCTGACCGTTCTGCACCAGCGCCCCTTCCGTGACGTTGGATTTACCAATGCGCCCGCTGATAGGCGAGGTCACTTTGGTATAAGCGAGGTTGATGCGCGCGGTTTCTACAGCGGCTTTCGCGGCCACGACAGCGGCATTCGCCTGCTGGGCTTCCGCCTGCGCGTTGTCGAAATCTTGTTGGCTGATGTACTTCGTGCCGATCAGGCGCTGATAGCGTTTTAACGTCACCTGGGCAATGTTGGCGGCAGCCTGCGCTCGCGCCAGATCGCCCTTCGCGCTCTCGTAAGTCGCCTGATAAGTGGCGGGATCAATCTGATAAAGCGAGACACCCGCTTCGATATCGCTGCCTTCCGTAAAGTTACGCTTCAGAATAATGCCGCTTACCTGAGGGCGAACTTCCGCTACGCGGTATGCGCTGGTGCGCCCCGGTAAATCGGTGGTGATTTGTAGAGGTTCGCTTTTCAGCGTGACAACACCAACCTCCGGCGCTTGAGGCGCTTGCTGCTGTTCCTGCTTATCGTCACATCCTGTAAGCGCCAGGCCGCCTGAGAGCATCAGAACGATTGCCAGAGGCGTGAGCCCTCTGTTTTTGTTCATATCAAAACCTCGAGTGTCCGATTCCAAAAATTGATCAATGGATCAAAAGTCTATAAACCCATTGCTGCGTTTATATTATCGTCGTGCTATGGTACATACATTCATAAATGTATGTAAATCTGACTCCTCTATTTTCACCGACTCATGGCACGAAAAACCAAACAGCAGGCGCTGGCGACGCGACAACACATTCTGGACGTAGCTTTAAAGTTGTTTTCGCAACGGGGTGTTTCGGCTACTTCGCTTGCCGATATCGCGCAAGCCGCGGGGGTTACGCGTGGTGCTATTTACTGGCATTTCAAAAACAAGTCGGATTTATTCAGCGAGATCTGGGAATTATCAGAAGCCAGTATTGCCGATCTTGAAAATGAGTATCGGGCAAAATTTCCCGACGATCCACTCTCAGTGTTGAGAGAAATATTGGTCCACATACTCGAAGCGACAGCAGGCGAGGAGCGGCGTCGTTTGATGATGGAAATTATTTACCATAAATGTGAGTTTGTCGGCGAAATGGCGGTAGCGCAACAGGCGCACCGAAATCTTTGCCTTGAAAGCAACGAACGCATCGAGCAAAGCTTGCAGCATTGCGTGCAGGCAGGCTTATTACCGGAAAATTTATTGATTCGCCGCGCCGCTATTCTCATGCGCAGCTACATTTCCGGGTTAATGGAAAACTGGCTTTTCGCACCAGAACTGTTTGATTTGCAAAGCGAAGCGCGAACCTTTGTGGCGATACTTCTCGAAATGTACCACTACTGCCCAACGCTGCGCGCGAACTAGCAGGTTGGATTTCTCCTGGAGGCTCAGCGCTTCGCTATTCCGGGGACAGAAGGCGTGATATTCTCTGCGCCACGCAGGCGGCTGCGAAACCCTTTCGCGGCCCGTAATGACACTCTCAACGATTATGCAGCTCAACACCTCTTTGCGGAACACGGTTTCCGTTATTTTTCTCGCCATCATTATGATGTTCGGCACGCTGTTGCCCGCTTCCTCTTTTGCACAGACGCCAGGCGAAATTCCTGCGCGTGCGGAAGTTCAGGCGCAGCTGGACGCGCTCGGTAAGCAAAAAAACCTGTCTGCGCAGGATAAACTCACGCAGCAGGATTTGACCCAAACGCTGGAAACGCTCGATAAAATCGAGCGCGTAAAACAAGAAACCGTACAACTCCGCCAGCAGGTGGCGCAGGCGCCCGAAAAAATGCGCCAGGCGACGGAAAGCCTCAACGCCCTGAGCAACCAGGAGAGCGATGAAGCGACCCGCCAGATGCTTAACGCGCTTTCTCTGCGCGGCCTGGAAACGCGTGTCAGCGCGGTGCTGGACGATTTGCAGTCCGCACAGGCGGATCTCTCTACCTTCAATAGCCAGCTGGTTTCCCTGCAAACCCAGCCGGAGCGGGTGCAGAATGCCATGTACGCCGCGTCTCAACAGCTTCAACAGCTTCGCAACCGTCTGAACGGCACGGCGCCGGGCGAAGAGGCGCTACGCACTTCCCAACAGGCGTTGCTGCTGGCTCAGCAGGCGTTGCTGAATGCGCAGATCGAACAGCAACGTAAAAGCCTTGAAGGCAACACCACATTACAGGATTCGCTGCAAAAACAGCGCGACTACACCACCGCGCATATTAATCGTCTTGAGCATCAGCTCCAGCTGTTGCAGGAGGCGGTAAACAGCAAGCGGTTAACTATTACCGAGAAAACCGCGCAGGAAGCGGTGACGCCGGAAGACGCCAGCCGTATTCAGAACAACCCGCTGGTGAAGCAGGAGCTGGACGTTAACCATCAGCTCAGCCAGCGTCTTATTACCGCCACTCAGAGCGGCAATGAGCTGGTGCAGCAGAATATCCGCGTTAAAAACTGGCTCGACCGGGCGTTACAGTCTGAGCGAACCCTGAAAGAGCAGATTTCGGTTCTCAAAGGCAGCCTGCTGCTTTCGCGTATCCTTTATCAGCAGCAGCAAACGCTGCCTTCGGCCGATGAACTGGAGGACATGACCAACCGCATCGCGGACCTGCGTCTTGAACAGTTTGAAGTCAACCAGCAGCGCGACGCGCTCTTCCAGAACGAGGCGTTCGTCAGCAAGCTGGAAGAAGGCCATACCGACGAAGTAAACGACGACGTGCACGACGCGCTGTTGCAGGTTGTGGATATGCGCCGCGAGTTGCTCGACCAGCTCAACAAGCAGCTGGGCAACCAGCTGATGATGGCCATTAACCTGCAAATCAATCAGCAGCAGTTAATGAGCGTCAGCACCAACCTGCAAAAGATACTGACTCAGCAGATCTTTTGGGTTAACAGTAACCGCCCGATGGACTGGGAGTGGATAAAAGCGTTTCCGACAGCGCTGCACGATCAGATCAAAGGGATGAAAATCACCTTCAACTGGGAAAAAGCCTGGCCGGCGATGGTGAAAGCGTTTCTCGCCGGGCTGCCGCTGTTGCTTATCGCCGGGTTGATTCGCTGGCGCTTTAGCTGGCTGCGTCAGTATCTGGCGAAGCTTGCCGGTGAAGTAGGGCAATTGCGCAACGACAGCCAGTTGCACACGCCAAAGGCGATCCTCATCAACCTTGTCCGCGCGCTGCCGGTCTGCCTGATTATCCTCGCGGTGGGCTTGATCCTCTACGTGATGCAGCTCAACATCAGCGACCTGCTGTGGGCGTTTAGTAAAGAGCTGGCGCTGTTCTGGCTGGTGTTCGGCCTCTGCTGGAGAGTGCTGGAGAAAGAAGGCATGGCGGTAAGCCATTTCGCGATGCCCTCTGCGCTCACCAGCCACTGGCGTCGCCAGATTGTGCGCGTAAGCCTCGCGCTGCTGCCGCTGCTCTTCTGGTCTGTCGTCGCGCAACTGTCGCCGCTGCATCTGATGGATGACGTGCTCGGTCAGTTCATGATCTTCTTAAACCTGCTGCTTATCGCCGCGCTGGTGTGGCCGATGTGCCGGGAAAGCTGGCGCGATAAAGAGTCGCATACCATGCGTCTGGTCACGGTAACCGTGCTCTCCATCGTGCCGGTGGCGCTGCTGGTGCTTACTGTAACCGGGTACTTCTACACGACGCTGCGCCTTGCCGGTCGCTGGATTGAGACCGTTTATCTGGTGATCATCTGGAACCTGCTTTACCAGACCGTACTGCGCGGCCTGAGCGTGGCGGCGCGTCGTATCGCCTACCGCCGCGCGCTGGCGCGTCGGCAAAACCTGGTGAAAGAGGGCGCGGAAGGGGCGGAGCCGGTAGAAGAAACGTCGCTTGCGCTGGATCAGGTGAACCAGCAGACGCTGCGCATCACCATGTTAGTGATGTTCGCGCTGTTTGGTCTTGTGTTCTGGGCTATCTGGTCTGATTTAATCACCGTTTTCGCCTATCTCGACAGCATTGTACTCTGGCATTACAACGGCACTGAAGCCGGGGCGGCGGTAACGAAAAACGTGACCATGGGCAGCATCCTGTTTGCGCTGGTGGCTTTCACCGTCGCCTGGGCGCTCATTCGCAACCTGCCGGGCCTGCTGGAAGTGTTGGTGCTCTCGCGCCTGAAAATGCGTCAGGGGGCGTCCTACGCCATCACCACTATCCTCAATTACGTGATTATCGCCGCAGGGGCGATGACCGTATTCGGCTCGCTCGGCGTCTCCTGGGATAAATTACAGTGGCTGGCGGCGGCGCTGTCGGTGGGTCTGGGCTTCGGCTTGCAGGAAATCTTCGGTAACTTTGTTTCCGGTCTGATTATCCTGTTTGAACGTCCGGTGCGCATTGGCGATACGGTGACCATCGGCACATTCTCGGGAACCGTCAGCAAAATCCGTATTCGCGCCACCACCATTACCGATTTTGACCGTAAAGAGGTGATCATCCCTAACAAGGCGTTTGTTACAGAGCGTCTGATTAACTGGTCGCTGACCGATACAATCACGCGTGTGGTGATCCGCCTTGGCGTGGCGTATGGCTCGGATCTGGATAAAGTGAAGGCTATCCTGCTACAGGCGGCGATGGAACATCCGAAAGTGATGCACGATCCGGAACCTGCCGTTTTCTTTACGCTTTTTGGCCCGAGCACGCTGGATCATGAGCTGCGTCTGTATGTGCGCGAATTGCGCGATCGCAGCTATACGGTGGATGAGCTTAACCGCACTATCGACCGGCTGTGTCGCGAAAACGGTATCAATATCGCGTTCAATCAGCTTGAAGTTCACCTGCATAATAAAAAGGGCGAGCAGCATACTGAAGTGAAGCGTGGTTTAGGCAAAGAGGCGGGCGACGACAAGCGTCTTGCCGGATAAACGTAAAAGGGCGGCTCAGGCCGCCTTTTTCATGCCTGTTCCCGCTCTTCGCGGGCCTTGCGTAAATAATCCTGACGCACCATCTCCAGCGCCGCCAGCACGGTTTGCGCCGGGATCTGATGGTTTTCCAGCAGCATAATCAAATCGACGGCGAGTTTAACTTCGTCGGGGGCTTGCTCAAGCGACATCGCGGTCTCCTCTTTTATTCATCCTTTAAGCTTTAGCGCGTCATGCGAGAAAGCGCATTCTCAATTTTCATCAGCGCGGCGCGACAGCGTTCAAGACGCCCGTTCAGCGCTTCAACCTCCCGCTGCAAACGCTGCTGACCGTTTAAGGTGGTTTCCTGCGCCAGCCGCTGCTCGCGCTCGTTTTTCATCATCATCAGCCGCCGTTCATAATCCTGATGCTGCAACAGCCGCGCATTCATGCGGCCTGCGGCGAGATGGGCGCTGTCGTAGCGGCGAAGCGGCCAGGTCGCCGCCTCACGTTGTAACGCGGCTATCTGTTCGGCCAGACGCTGTGCAAGCCATGCGACCTGCTCGGTATGATTTTGCGCCACGCAGGCCTCAAGCTGAGCGAGATTGATTTTAATCTCGGCAAGATAATCGCCAATGCGGGTGGTGCGCGCGCGAAAAAGCTGGCGATCAAATCGGGGACTGAGCGTTTGATGAGGCGCCAGCGGGGCGAGCAGGGCGGCAAGTTGCGCCACATGCGCCTGTAACGATTGTAATAATAGGGCGGTTTTCATTCTCATCTCCGCAAAGCCCGGGGCGAGCTGTGCTACAGTAACGCTCTTCTTGATGTGGGAAGGCTTATGCAAAGGACCATTTTACTCATCATCGGCTGGCTGGCGGTAGCCCTGGCCACACTCGGCGTCGTGCTGCCTTTGCTGCCCACTACGCCCTTTTTATTGCTGGCCGCCTGGTGCTTTGCCCGCTCCTCCCCGACGTTTCACCACTGGTTGCTTTACCGTTCGTGGTTTGGCGGCTATCTGCGTTTCTGGCAACAGCACCGCGCTATGCCGCGAGGCGCGAAGCCGCGCGCCGTTGCGTTTATTCTGGCGACCTTTGCCATTTCGCTCTGGGTGGTGAATATTTTTTGGGTGCGCATGCTGCTGCTTTGCATTCTAAGCGGACTGCTGATTTTTATGTGGCGCATTCCGGTTGTTGATGAAAAGCAACAAAAGCCCTGAAGCGTCATTGCAGTTGTTGCAATTGCGGCGCGCAGCCAGTAAATTCGACCGTTTTCGAGTACAGGCGCGAGTGGTTAAAGGCTGAACGATCTGCCCTTTTCGCATTATTCGCCCTGTGAGTAATACCGTTTTTATCAGGCAACTATCCATGACCGCGACTGCGCAGCAGCTTGAATACCTTAAGAACAGCATCAAAAGCATTCAGGATTATCCCAAACCGGGCATCCTGTTTCGTGACGTAACCAGCCTGCTGGAAGATCCGAAAGCCTACGCCCTGAGCATTGAATTGCTGGTAGCGCGTTATAAGAACGCTGGCATCACTAAAGTGGTCGGCACCGAAGCGCGTGGTTTTCTCTTCGGCGCGCCTGTGGCGCTGGCCCTTGGCGTAGGTTTCGTCCCGGTGCGCAAGCCGCGTAAACTGCCGCGTGAAACCATCGCTGAAAGCTACGAGCTGGAATACGGCACCGATCAGCTGGAAATTCATGTCGACGCCATTAAACCGGGCGACAAAGTACTGGTCGTCGATGATCTGCTCGCTACCGGCGGCACCATCGAGGCGACCGTGAAGCTTATCCGTCGTCTGGGCGGCGAAGTGACTGACGCGGCTTTTATCATTAATCTTTTCGATATTGGCGGCGAAGCGCGTCTGAACAAACAGGGCATTACCTGCTACAGCCTTGTGCCGTTCCCTGGTCATTAATGGCAAAACGCGGGATAACGGCCGCGGCGGAAAACCTCAGCGCCTTGTCTGCGCGACAGCGATAAACGCATAAACCAGGACATGTATATCAGCCTCGCCCATCGGGTGGGGCTATGTTAGCATTACCCCTTCAAAATTCACCTTTCAGCGTTTCAGAGCCTGCCCATGAGTTATCAGGTCTTAGCCCGTAAATGGCGCCCCCAAACCTTTGCTGACGTCGTCGGTCAGGAGCACGTGTTGACTGCCCTTGCGAACGGGTTGTCGCTGGGCCGCATTCACCACGCTTACCTGTTTTCCGGCACGCGCGGCGTAGGTAAAACGTCCATCGCCCGCCTGTTGGCGAAGGGGCTGAACTGTGAAACCGGCATCACCGCCACGCCCTGCGGCGTGTGCGAAAACTGCCGCGAAATAGAACAGGGCCGCTTTGTCGATTTAATTGAAATTGACGCCGCTTCGCGCACCAAAGTAGAAGACACCCGCGATCTGCTGGATAACGTGCAGTACGCGCCAGCCCGCGGAAGGTTCAAAGTCTATCTCATTGACGAAGTGCATATGCTCTCGCGTCACAGCTTCAACGCGCTGTTGAAAACGCTGGAAGAGCCGCCTTCGCACGTTAAATTTCTGCTCGCCACCACCGACCCGCAAAAGCTGCCGGTCACCATCCTTTCCCGCTGCCTGCAATTTCATCTGCGGGCGCTGGATGTTGAGCAGATCCGCAACCAGCTCGATCACATTCTTAACGAAGAGCAGATAGCCCATGAGCCGCGCGCGCTGCAACTTCTGGCGCGGGCCGCCGACGGCAGCCTGCGCGACGCGCTGAGCCTGACCGACCAGGCTATCGCCAGCGGCGACGGGCAAGTCTCCACCCAGGCGGTGAGCGCGATGCTCGGCACGCTGGATGACGACCAGGCGTTGTCGCTGATTGAGGCGATGGCGTCTGCCGACGGCGAGCGCGTAATGGCGCTGCTGAACGACGCCGCCGCCCGCGGCGTAGAGTGGGAGTCGCTGCTGGTGGAAATGCTCGGCCTGTTGCACCGGGTGGCAATGGCGCAGCTTTCCCCTTCCGCGATCGGTAGCGATATGGCTGCCATTGAACAGCGCATGCGCGAACTCGCCCGCACCGTGCCGCCGGCCGATGTGCAGCTTTATTACCAGACGCTGCTGATTGGCCGCAAAGAGCTGCCCTGGGCGCCGGACAGGCGCATGGGTGTGGAGATGACAATGCTGCGGGCGCTGGCGTTTCATCCGCGCGCGCCGTTGCCGGAGCCGCAGGCGGAAAGCGCGCCTTCCCCGATGGTGGACTTGCCCATTATCAACGCCACGCCGGAGCCGAAACCTGCGCTGGCGCCGCGAGAAACGGCGACATCGCTGCCCGACACCACAAGCCAGGTGCTTCAGGCGCGCAGCCAGCTACAGCGCGCGCAGGGAGCGACCAAACTAAAAAAGAGTGAACCGGCAGCGCCAGGCGAAGCGCGGCCGGTAAAAACTTCCGCGCTGGAGCGTCTGGCGGCTGTGACTGAGCGCGTTCAGGCGCGCCCGGCGGCTGAAGAGACAAAACCGGCAAAAAAAGAGGCGTATCGCTGGAAAGCGCAAAACCCCACGGAGCAAGTCGCAGAGCCGGTGGCCACGCCGAAAGCGCTCAAGCGCGCGCTCGAGCACGAGAAAACGCCGGAGCTTGCGGCTAAGCTTGCCGAAGAGGCCATCGAGCGCGATGCCTGGGCGGCGGAAGTCAGCCGTTTGCAGGTGCCGAAGCTTGTGGAGCAGGTGGCGCTTAACGCCTGGAAAGAGCAGGATGGCTCAACCATTACGTTGCATTTGCGCCCAACGCAGCGCCATCTCAACTCCGCCTCTGCGCAAAAAACGCTGGCGGAGGCGCTGGGCGTGTTATACGGTGCGCCGGTTGAACTGACTATTATTGAAGATGATAATCTCGCGCAGCGCACGCCGCTGGAATGGCGCCAGGCTATCTATGAAGAGAAGCTGGCGCAGGCGCGTGAATCAATAATCGCGGATGCCAATATCCAGACGCTGCGGCGCTTTTTCGACGCAGATCTGGACGAAGAGAGCATTCGCCCCCTTTGACGGGCGGCTTTGTCGCCTGTTGTAACCCCTGGCCTCGCGTATCGGCATGGCCGATAGCGACCTGAAGCAAAGAGAGAAGCTTATGTTTGGTGGTAAAGGCGGTCTGGGCAACCTGATGAAACAGGCCCAGCAGATGCAGGAAAAAATGCAGAAGATGCAGGAAGAGATCGCGCAGCTGGAAGTGACTGGCGAATCCGGCGCGGGTCTGGTGAAGGTCACTATTAACGGCGCGCACAACTGCCGTCGCGTGGAAATCGATCCAAGCCTGCTCGAAGATGACAAAGAGATGCTCGAAGATCTGGTCGCTGCCGCTTTCAACGACGCCGCGCGCCGCATTGAAGAGACTCAGAAAGAGAAAATGGCTTCCGTCTCCTCCGGCATGCAGCTGCCGCCGGGCTTTAAGATGCCGTTCTGATGCAGACCAGTCCACTGCTGACACAGCTGATGGAAGCGCTGCGCTGCCTGCCGGGCGTCGGCCCGAAGTCAGCGCAGCGAATGGCGTTCGCGCTTTTACAGCGCGATCGCAGCGGCGGCATGCGCCTTGCGCAGGCCTTGACCCGCGCGATGTCGGAAATCGGCCACTGCGCCGACTGCCGCACCTTCACCGAGCAGGAAATCTGCAACATCTGCTCGAACCCGCGTCGTCAGGAAAACGGACAGATTTGCGTGGTGGAGAGTCCGGCGGACATCTACGCCATTGAGCAGACCGGGCAGTTCTCCGGCCGCTATTTTGTGCTGATGGGCCACCTTTCGCCGCTCGACGGCATCGGGCCGGACGATATCGGCCTTGACCGCCTTGAACAGCGTCTGGAAAGCGAACCGCTCAAAGAGGTGATCCTCGCCACCAACCCAACGGTGGAAGGAGAGGCGACAGCCAACTACATCGCCGAGCTTTGCGCCCAGTATGGCGTGGAAGCCAGCCGCATCGCTCACGGCGTGCCGGTAGGCGGCGAGCTTGAAATGGTCGATGGCACCACGCTTTCGCATTCGCTGGCGGGCCGCCACAAGATTCATTTTTAAACAAACGGGGGAGCTTTGCGTTCCCCCGCTTGAAATCCCCGCTACGCATCCCCATCTCTGCCTCACCATTCGTTGACATGTTGTCTGTATTGTTGAGGTATGAAACCCATGAAAGGACAAGAGACCCGTGGCTTTCAGTCAGAGGTAAAGCAGCTTCTGCACCTGATGATCCATTCTCTCTATTCGAACAAAGAGATTTTCCTGCGTGAACTTATCTCCAACGCCTCGGACGCCGCCGACAAGCTGCGCTTTCGCGCGTTGTCGAACCCGGATCTGTACGAGGGCGACGGTGAGCTGCGCGTGCGCGTCTCTTTTGATAAGGACCAGCGCACCCTGACTATCGCCGACAACGGCATCGGCATGACCCGCGATGAGGTGATTGACCACCTCGGCACCATCGCCAAATCCGGCACCAAAGCGTTCCTCGAATCCATGGGCTCCGACCAGGCGAAAGACAGCCAGCTTATCGGCCAGTTCGGCGTGGGCTTCTATTCCGCGTTTATCGTGGCGGACAAAGTGACCGTACGCACCCGCGCAGCGGGCGCAAGCGCTGAAGAGGCGGTGTTCTGGGAGTCTCAGGGCGAAGGCGAATACACCGTCGCCGATATTACCAAAGCCGATCGCGGCACCGAGATTACCCTGCACCTGCGCGAAGGCGAAGATGAGTTCCTGAACGACTGGCGCGTGCGCGCGATCATCAGCAAATACTCCGACCATATCGCGCTGCCGGTTGAGATTGAAACCCGCGAAGAGAAAGAGGGTGAAACCACCGTTTCCTGGGAGAAAATCAACAAAGCGCAGGCGCTGTGGACCCGCAGCAAAGGCGAAATTAAGGACGACGAGTACAAAGCGTTTTACAAGCACATCGCCCACGATTTCACCGACCCGCTGACCTGGAGCCACAACCGCGTGGAAGGCAAGCAGGAGTACACCAGCCTGCTGTATATCCCGGCGCAGGCGCCGTGGGATATGTGGAACCGCGATCATAAACACGGCCTGAAGCTTTACGTGCAGCGCGTTTTTATCATGGACGACGCCGAGCAGTTCATGCCGAACTACCTGCGCTTCGTTCGCGGCCTGATTGATTCCAACGATCTGCCGCTTAACGTCTCCCGCGAAATTCTCCAGGACAGCAGCGTCACCCGCAACCTGCGCACCGCGCTGACTAAACGCGTGTTGCAGATGCTGGAAAAACTGGCGAAAGACGACGCTGAAAAATACCAGACTTTCTGGAAACAGTTCGGCCTGGTGCTGAAAGAGGGGCCGGCGGAAGACAACGCCAACCAGCAGACCATTGCAAAACTGCTGCGCTTCGCTTCCACCCATACCGATTCCGCCGCCCAGACCGTCTCGCTGGAAGAATATGTTTCCCGCATGAAGGAAGGTCAGGAGAAAATCTATTACATCACCGCCGACAGCTACGCTGCCGCGAAAAGCAGCCCGCACCTGGAGCTGCTGCGTAAGAAAGGCATCGAAGTGCTGCTGCTTTCCGACCGCATCGATGAATGGATGATGAGCTATCTCACCGAATTTGACGGCAAAGCGTTCCAGTCTGTCGCTAAAGCAGACGAGTCGCTGGACAAGCTGGCGGACGAAGTGGATGAGAAGGCCAAAGAGGCGGAGAAAGCGCTGGAGCCGTTCGTTGAGCGCGTAAAAACGCTGCTGGGCGACCGCGTGAAAGAGGTGCGTCTGACTCACCGTCTCACCGACACGCCGGCTATCGTCACGACCGAAAATGACGAAATGAGCACCCAGATGGCGAAGCTGTTCGCCGCCGCGGGCCAGGCGGTGCCGGAAGTGAAATATCTCTTTGAACTGAACCCGGATCATCCGCTGGTGAAACGCACCGCCGACACCCAGGATGAAGCGCAGTTTAAAGAGTGGGTGGAGCTGCTGCTTGATCAGGCGCTGTTCGCCGAGCGCGGAACGCTGGAAGATCCGAACCAGTTTATCCGCCGGATGAACCAGCTGCTGGTTTCCTGATAACGCCCTGCGGGGGGTAGCGCCCCCGTATATTTACCCTCTCCCTCAGCGGAGAGGGTAAGCGTGAATGAAAAATAACCTTGCTGCCCCTGCCGTTGCCCGTCTGCCGCCTGTCTTTCTCTTTTTCTCACCTGACCCGGCGATGAAACCATTCACCAGGCCCGCCTTCCTTGTCGTGATACAGCCTTTAATGGTATGGTTTTCGCTTCAAATAACGTTGTAAAAATCCAAACGTATGGAGAATTACGCAATGCGTATTATTCTGCTCGGCGCTCCGGGCGCAGGTAAGGGGACTCAGGCACAATTCATCATGGAGAAATACGGCATTCCGCAAATCTCCACCGGTGACATGCTGCGCGCCGCGGTAAAATCTGGCTCTGAGCTCGGCAAACAGGCAAAAGACATTATGGACGCCGGTAAGCTCGTCACTGACGAACTGGTTATCGCCCTGGTAAAAGAGCGCATTGCTCAGGAAGATTGCCGCAACGGCTTCCTGCTGGACGGCTTCCCGCGCACGATCCCGCAGGCAGACGCCATGAAAGAAGCGGGCATCAACGTTGATTATGTGCTGGAGTTCGACGTGCCGGACGAACTGATCGTCGAGCGTATCATCGGTCGTCGCGTACACGCCGCTTCCGGTCGCGTTTACCACATCAAATTCAATCCGCCGAAGGTGGAAGGCAAAGACGACGTGACCGGCGAAGAGCTGACCACCCGTAAAGACGACCAGGAAGATACCGTGCGCAAGCGTCTGGTGGAATACCATGAGATGACCGCGCCGCTTATCGGTTATTACCAGAAGGAAGCGCAGGCGGGTCACACCCAATACGCGAAAGTTGACGGCACCCAGGCGGTCAGCGAAGTCCGTGCAGAGCTGGAAAAAATCCTCGGCTAATTGCGCGCCTCACCCGGCGTCCTGTCGGGTGAGAAAATTTCTCATTTCCCCTCTCGCTGCAATTGGTTCATCTTAAGCGCTTATCAGCTACAATTATCAGCCAGTTAGAATGATTAAGGTGTGGTAATGAGTCTGGAAAAAACAGGCGTACTGCTGGCGAACCTGGGGACCCCTGAAGCTCCCACGCCTGCGGCTGTGAAACGCTATCTGCGTCAGTTTCTTAGCGATAAACGCGTGGTGGATACGCCGCGCTTACTCTGGTGGCCGCTGCTGCGCGGGGTCATCCTGCCGTTGCGCTCGCCGCGCGTGGCGAAACTTTATAACTCTATCTGGATGGAAGGCGGCTCGCCGCTGATGGTTTACAGCCGTCGGCAGGAGAAAGCCCTGGCCGACGCCCTGCCGGACATGCCGGTGGCGCTGGGCATGAGTTATGGTCAGCCGTCGCTGGAAAGCGCGGTGAAAAAACTGCTCGATCAGAATGTCGACCGCATCGTGGTGCTGGCGCTCTACCCGCAATATTCCTGCTCCACCGTGGCGGCGGTCTGGGACGAACTTTCCCGCATATTCGCCCGATACCGCAAGCTGCCTTCGCTGAATTTCATCCGCGATTACGCCGACAACAGCGCCTATATCAACGCGCTGGCGGAGACGGCGCGGCGTTCTTTCGCCACTCACGGCGAGCCGGATTTGCTGCTGCTTTCCTATCACGGCATCCCGCAACGCTATGCCAATGAAGGCGACGACTATCCGCAACGCTGCCGGGACACCACGCGTGAGCTGGTCTCCGCGCTGGGTCTGCCGCCGGAAAAAGTGATGATGACCTTCCAGTCGCGCTTTGGCCGTGAACCCTGGCTTACGCCTTACACCGACGAAACGCTGAAAATGCTCGGTGAAAAAGGGGTGAAGCACATTCAGGTGATGTGTCCGGGCTTTGCGGCGGATTGTCTGGAGACGCTGGAAGAGATAGCCGTGCAAAACAAAGAGATCTTTATGCACGCAGGCGGCGAAAAGTATGAATATATTCCCGCGCTCAACGATGAGCCTTCTCACATCGCCATGATGGCGGAGCTAATCGGGCGTTATCGCTAATCGCACGCGGGCGGGGGAGTGTGCTACCATTCCCCGCCTCATTAGCCATCATTGTCCCGAGCCATGAAATTTCCCGGTAAACGCAAGTCCAAACACTACTTCCCCGTCAACGCCCGCGACCCGCTGCTGCAACAAATCCAGCCTGAAAGTGAAACCAGCGCCTCCTGGGTGGTGGGTATCGATCAGACGCTGGTGGATATCGAAGCCCGCGTCGACGACGATTTTGTCCGTCGCTACGGCCTGAGCCTCGGCCATTCGCTGGTTATCGAAGACGAAGTAGCGGAAGCCCTTTACCAGGAGCTGGTTCGCGAAAACCTGATTACCCATCAGTTTGCCGGCGGCACCATCGGCAACACGATGCATAACTACTCTGTGCTGGCGGATGACCGCTCGGTGCTGCTGGGCGTGATGTGCAACAATGTGCAGATTGGCAGTTACGCTTACCGCTATCTCTGTAACACCTCCAGCCGGACTGACCTTAACTACCTGCAAGGGGTGGACGGCGCCATTGGCCGCTGTTTTACGCTGATTAGCGAAAACGGCGAGCGCACCTTTGCTATCAGCCCCGGCCACATGAACCAGCTGCGCCCGGAAAGTATTCCCGAGTCGGTCATTGCGGGCGCTTCCGCGCTGGTGCTCACCTCATACCTGGTGCGCTGTAAACCGGGCGAACCGATGCCGGACGCCACCATGCAAGCCATCGCTTACGCGAAAAAGCATAATGTTCCCGTCGTGCTGACCCTTGGCACCAAATATGTGATTGCCGATAACCCGCAGTGGTGGCGCGACTTCCTCAAAGAGCACGTATCGATTCTTGCGATGAATGAAGAGGAAGGGGAAGCGTTAACCGGCGAGAGCGACCCGCTGCTCGCCGCCGATAAAGCGCTGGACTGGGTAGACCTGGTGCTTTGCACCGCCGGGCCGGTGGGGCTTTACATGGCGGGCTTTACGGAAGAGGAAGCGAAGCGCAAAACGCAGCATCCGCTGCTGCCGGGCGCGATTGCCGAATTTAACCAGTACGAGTTCAGCCGCGCCATGCGCTTTAAAGACTGCGAACAGCCGCTGCGTATTTTCTCCCATATCGCGCCTTATATGGGCGGGCCGGAGAAAATCATGAACACCAACGGCGCGGGCGACGGCGCGCTGGCGGCGCTGCTGCATGATATTACGGCGAATAACTATCATCGCAGCAATGTGCCGAACTCCAGCAAGCATAAATTTACCTGGCTGACCTATTCATCGCTGGCGCAGGTGTGTAAATACGCCAACCGCGTAAGCTACCAGGTGCTGAATCAGCATTCGCCGCGCTTAACCCGCGGTCTGCCGGAGCGGGAAGACAGCCTTGAAGAGGCGTACTGGGACCGTTAAAGCGCTCGCCTCTCCCCACAGGGGAGAGGACGTCGGGCGGCGGAATTAGCTGGCCGCCTGTTCCGGCGCGGTAATGGGTCCGGGGGCGCGCTCCAGCAGGGAAAGCATGGTATTGGCGATTTCCCGCTCGCCCATCACCACCTCGTTCGCGCCGCGCTCGGCGATGTAATCCACCTCGTCGTCATAATGGGCGCGCGCGATAATCTCAATGTCGGGGCGTTTAGCTCGCGCCGCCGCGACAATCTCGCCCGCCTCATAGCCGTTGGGGATCGTAATCAACAGCCATTGCGCGCACTCGAGGTGCGCCAGCGACATAATCTCTTCGTTCGCGGCATTGCCAAGCACGGCGCGAATGCCGCGCTCGCGTAAATCGTCCACCCGGCTGCGCGAGGTTTCCACCACCACCAGCGGGATATTCTGCGCCAGTAAGCGCTCGCCGAGCAGGCTGCCGACGCGCCCGTAACCCACCAGCAACGCGTGATTGCAAATATCCACCGGGTTCTGCTGCTCTTCTTCGATAGCCTCTTCCAGCGTCTGCTCTTCCAGCGTTTCGTTTTTTTGCAGGAAGCGCTCCAGCAAGGCGAACAGAATGGGGTTGAGCATAATAGAGAGGATCGCGCCCGCCAGCACCAGGTTCTGCCCGTTCTGCGGCAGCAGGTCAAGCGCCATGCCAAGGCCTGCGAGAATAAAGGCAAATTCGCCAATTTGCGCGAGGCTGGTGGCGATGGTCAGCGCCGTACGCTGCGAGTGGCCAAACATCTTCACCAGCAAAAACGCCGCCAGCGATTTCCCAAGAACGATGATAGCCAGCGTGCCGAGGACCGCCAGCGGCTCTTCTACCAGGATCATCGGGTCAAAAAGCATGCCGACGGAGACAAAAAAGAGCACCGCGAAGGCGTCGCGAAGCGGCAGCGTGTCGTGCGCCGCACGATGGCTCAGTTCAGATTCATTCAGCACCATACCGGCAAAAAACGCGCCCAGGGCGAAAGAGACATCAAACAGCTCGACGGCGCCGAACGCGATACCCAGCGCCAGCGCCAGCACCGCAAGGGTGAAAAGCTCGCGTGAACCGGTGGAAGCGCTGCGGGCGAGGATCCAGGGCACCAGACGGCGCCCCACCAGCATCATCAGGGCGATAAACGCCACCACTTTGCCAATGGTGAACCCCATATCAACCGCAAGCGTAGCAAGCCCGAGGTTGCCTTTTTCAATCATGCCGGCCACGGCGGGCAACAGCACCAGCGTCAGCACCATCACTAAATCTTCGACAATCAGCCAGCCGATGGCTATTTGCCCGCGCTGGGTGTCGATAAGCTGGCGCTCCTCAAGCGCGCGCAGCAGCACCACCGTACTGGCGGTAGACAGACACAAACCAAACACAATGCCGGTCATCAGCGACCAGTCCATTAACGTTGACAGCGCCCACCCGAGCAGCGTCGCCACGATAATCTGCGCGACGGCGCCCGGGATGGCGATGGACTTTACCGCCATCAAATCCTTTAGAGAGAAATGCAGCCCCACGCCAAACATCAGCAGGATCACCCCAAGCTCCGCCAGCTCCGGCGCAAGTTTGGTGTCAGCGACAAAACCTGGCGTAAACGGCCCGGCGAGCACGCCCGCCAGCAAATAGCCGACCAGCGGAGAGATCCGCAACCGGTTGGCAAGCATGCCGAGTAAAAATGCCAGCACAAGGCCGCCGACAATGGTGGTGATAAGCGGGGTGGCGTGATGCATTCCGTCTCCTTTCGTTAGCAAAAGATCCACGCTTCGGCGAAAAGCCAAAACTCCGTTTTTTAGTTTATGACAATTTTTCTGTCAGCGTTTGTGAATAATCGGTGAATACCGCACAAAACTTTAATCAAAAGCGAAAAAAAGTGCCGACAGGACATATTGATAGCTTATGGGGTTTACGCTTTGAATAATCGCTGTCGACAGCACAAAGGGTTAACAGATTTATCGGGCTCCCGAAGGGGAAAAGTAAGCGTATTGCCGGTAAATATGGCGCAAAAGGGCAAAAGAGCGCATTAAGCAGAGCTTTTAGCATGCCTTCTTTGCTGGTTTTTTTTGCGGGTAATGCCAGACCCTGATGCTGTCGCGTTTTGCGCGGTATCGCCCGGTGATTTTTACCGCTTTCTTTTTCATCTACGGATAAAAAATTGTGTGGCTGACCTCCGCGCCTGAAAAAGGTGCGCGCGCGCTGTAAAAGGTCATCGCGCTGAAAACCTTGTTGTCTATGCTTTCAGGGCGCTGTAATTTCAGCGTTTACTTTGTGCCAGGGAGAGTTGTTATGAAACGTACCAACAGGGTTTTGGCGGCGGCGCTGATTTTCAGTGGGCTGGCGAGCGGGTCCGCCTTTGCCTGGGAGCGCGATAAAACCTATAACATCACCATTTTGCATACGAACGATCATCACGGCCATTTCTGGCGCAACGACTACGGCGAATATGGGCTGGCGGCGCAAAAAACGCTGGTGGACAACGTACGCAAAGAGGTGACGGCGAAAGGCGGCAGCGTGCTGGTGCTCTCTGGCGGCGATATTAACACTGGCGTGCCGGAATCTGATTTGCAGGACGCGGAGCCCGATTTTCGCGGCATGAACCTTATCGGCTACGATGCCATGGCGGTCGGCAACCACGAATTCGACAACCCGCTAAGCGTGCTTCGCCAGCAAGAGAAGTGGGCTAAGTTTCCGTTCCTCTCCGCCAACATTTATCAGAAAAGCACGAATGAACGGCTCTTTAAGCCGTGGGCTATCTTTAACCGCCAGGAGATCAAAATCGCCGTTATCGGCCTGACGACCGACGACACGGCGAAAATCGGCAACCCGGAATTTTTTACCGATATTGAGTTTCGCAAGCCCGCCGATGAGGCGAAACTGGTCATTCAGGAACTGCAACAGACGGAAAAGCCGGATGTGATTATCGCCGCCACCCACATGGGCCATTACGATAACGGTGAGCATGGTTCGAACGCGCCTGGCGACGTGGAGCTTGCCCGCAGCTTGCCTGCCGGCGCGCTGACCATGATCGTGGGCGGCCATTCGCAGGACCCGGTCTGCATGGCCTCTGAAAACAAAAAACAGGCGGACTACGTGCCCGGCACCCCTTGCGCCCCAGACCAGCAGAACGGCATCTGGATAGTGCAGGCGCACGAGTGGGGTAAATATGTTGGCCGCGCCGATTTTGAGTTCCGTAACGGCGAAATGAAGCTGGTGAACTATCAGCTCATCCCCATCAATCTGAAGAAGAAAATCACCTGGGATAACGGCCAGAGCGAGCGCGTGCTCTATACGCCGCAGATCCCGGAGAACCCGCAGATGCTTTCGCTGCTCTCGCCATTCCAGCATAAAGGCCAGGCGCAGCTGGGCGTGAAAATCGGCAGCGTGACGGGGCGTCTTGAGGGAGACCGCAGCAAGGTTCGCTTCGTGCAGACCAATATGGGGCGCCTTATCCTCAGCGCGCAGATGGCGCGCACCGGCGCCGATTTCGCTGTTATGAGCGGCGGCGGCATTCGCGACTCTATCGAAGCAGGCGATATCACTTATAAAGATGTGCTGAAGGTGCAGCCGTTCGGCAATACGCTGGTTTATGTCGATATGACGGGGCAGGAAGTGGCGGATTACCTGAAAGCGGTGGCGCAGATGAAGCCTGATTCCGGCGCTTATCCGCAATTCGCGAATGTCAGCTTTACCGCTTCAGGCGGCGCGCTCAGCGATATCAAAATCAAAGGCGAGCCGCTGGATATGGCGAAAACCTACCGCATGGCGACGCTTAGCTTTAACGCCACCGGCGGCGACGGCTATCCGGCTATCGACAAAAAGCCGGGCTACGTGAACACCGGCTTTGTGGATGCGGAAGTGCTGAAGCAGTTTGTTGAACAAAACACGCCGCTGGATGCGGGCGCGTTTGAGCCAAAAGGCGAAGTGAACTGGCAGTAACTTAGTCGCGGCGGGCGATGTCGGCGAACTGCGCATTCAGCAGCGTTGCCAGATCCTCTGCCGCCAGCTCGATATCCAGCCCGCGCTTGCCGCCGGAAACATAAATGGTGGTGAAGTTGCGGGCTGGCGCGTCAATTAGCGTCGGCAGGCGCTTTTTCTGCCCCAGCGGGCTGATGCCGCCCACCAGATACCCCGTGGTGCGTTGCGCCACCATCGGGTCTGCCATATCAACCTTTTTCGCGCCCAGCGCTTTCGCCACTTTTTTTAAATCGAGCTGACCGGAGACCGGCGTTACCGCGACCGCAAGCTGCTTCATGTCGCCGTTAATCGCCACCAGCAGCGTTTTATAAACCTGTTCGGCGTTCAGCCCAAGCTTGCGCACGACTTCGTCGCCAAAGTTAGTTTCGTGCGGGTCATGGTCGTAAGCGTGAAGCGTAAACGCCACCTTCTGTTTTTCAAGTAATTTAATGGCGGGAGTCATGTGCTTTTTCCTGTCTCTTTTTTGTTGATCCTGACGGGCGGCGGCAAAGAAAAATAGTACCAGCTTGCGCAAAAAGCTTACGCGGGTTTAAGCAGCCCCGGCAGGTTGCCTTCGCCATAGAGATGCAGCGCGCCCACAGCCACGACATAGCGGCCTGGCGGCAGGGCGGAGAGATAATGGCGCCACTGCTGGTTGCGCTGGTGCATCAGCACGTCGTAGAGATCGCTGCTGAAGGTGTTAGGCAGCGTCACTTCTGCTTTTTGCGGCGGCGTTTCCAGCCACCAGCTAATCATCAGTTGCAGCAGTCTGGCGTTGGTATGCCAGTGAGTAAGCGTATCTTCCAGCAGCGGCAGACCTTCCTGCGGCAACTGTCTGAGAATGGCTATCTGGCTTTGCGCCCCTTCAAGCTCCATCACCGGCACCGAAAACTGCTGCGCCGCCTGCAACAGCTGATAATCGATACCAAAATCAGGCCGCAGGCCCAGACGCTGCGCCTGGTGCGCCTGCAACACCAGCGCCACCTGCCAGGCGGGCTGCTCATCCAGACGAGAAAGCGAAAGGCCGTAATCCCCGGCGAGTTTTTCCAGCTGCTTTAGCGTTTGCGCATTCAGCCTTTCACGCAGCGGCTGCGAAACCGCTTCATTGCCGAAGGGGGAGACGTCGCCGCGAATATCTGCTTCCACAATCAGTGCGTCGGCGCGCTTAAGCTTTTCCAGCAGGCGCGCATTAAGCGGCGCCATATCGGGCGTGCCCATATGAATGCTGCCGACCAGGTGCAGGTGGCGACCGCCTGGCAGCGTGACATCCAGCGCAGGCCAGGGATAGGCGGGGCGAAGCGGGGAAAAGAAGGCGATCAGACGGCTTAACAGACCCATAAGCGTTCCCTGACAAAAGAAAACCATGCTAGCGCGCCGGGCGATAAGGTGCAAATAGCGCCCTTTTTGCGCTGGCATGGCCGGAAAAGCAGCGTGCTGGCTTTAGCTGAACGCGCCAGGCATAGCATGAAGGGAGCGGGCGCTGAAACCGGCGAATCCTCTCTTCCGTCAGGAAGAGAGGAAACAGGTTACGCTTTTACTTTAAACCGCAGCAGCCGGTTGGCGTTGCTGACCACGGTGATGGAAGAAAGCGCCATGGCTGCGCCTGCCACCACCGGGTTAAGCAGCGTGCCGGTAAAGGGCCAGAGGATCCCGGCAGCGATGGGAATGCCCAGCGCATTATAAATAAACGCGCCCAGCAGGTTCTGTTTCATGTTCCGCAGCGTGGCGCGGGAGATAGCCAGCGCGTCGGCCACGCCGTGCAGGCTATGGCGCATCAGCGTCACCGCCGCGGTTTCAATCGCCACGTCGCTGCCGCCGCCCATCGCCATGCCGACATCCGCCTGCGCCAGCGCCGGGGCGTCGTTAATGCCGTCGCCCACCATGGCCACTTTACGCCCCTGGTGTTGCAGGCGGGCAATCGCCTGCGCTTTACCGTCAGGCAGCACGCCGGCAATCACCTCGTCAATGCCCGCCTCTTTAGCGATAGCGTTCGCGGTTGTCGGGTTATCGCCCGTCAGCATCACCAGCCGGTAGCCTTCGCAATGCAGCCGCGAGAGCGCCTCCACGCTGTCGCCGCGCAGCGGGTCGCGAATAGTGAAAAGCGCCGCCAGCGCGCCATCCACTGCCAGCAGCACCGGCGTGGCGCCACGCCCTGCCTGCTCTTCAATATCCTGAGCAAGCGCTGAGGTATCAACGCGACGCTCTTCAAGCAGCGCGCGGTTGCCGAGCAGCAGCTCGCGGCCTTGCGCTTCGCCGCTTACCCCCAGGCCACGCAACGTACGGAAATTGCTGACGGCAGGCAGCGGCGCCCCCTGCGCTTTTTCCAGAAGGGCATGCGCCAGCGGATGGCTGGAGCCTTGCTCCAGCGCGGCGGCAAGGCGCAGAACCTGCGTCTCTTCAAAACCCGGCGCTACAATGATATTCGCGACCTGCGGCTTGCCTTCGGTCAGCGTGCCGGTTTTATCAAAGACCAGCGTGTCAACTTCGCTCGCGCGTTGCAGGGCGTCGGCGTCGCGCACCAGCACGCCAGACTCCGCCGCGCGCCCTACGCCCGCAATGATAGACATCGGCGTCGCAAGGCCCAGCGCGCAAGGGCAGGCGATAATCAATACCGTGGTGACAATCACCAGCGTGTAAACAATCTGCGGCGCTGGCCCGGCGAAATACCAGATGGCGCCGCTGACAAGCGCAATCAACACCACGACCGGCACAAACACGGCGGAAATTCTGTCAGCAAGTTGGCCTATCTGCGGCTTGCTGCTTTGCGCCTCGCGCACCATGCGAATGATGCGTGAAAGGGTAGTGCGGCTGCCCACGGCGCTGGCGCGAAACAGCACGCTGCCGTCCTGCACCACCGTCCCGGCGTGGATCGCGTCGCCATCGCCTTTTTGCTGCGGCACTGGTTCGCCCGTCAGCATTGCTTCGTCAAACCAGGCTTCACCCTGCGTTATTTCGCCATCCACCGGCACGCGGTCGCCCGTGGTCAGGCGCAGCGTCATGCCGGACTGCACGTCGGCCAGCGGCACGCTTTTCTCGCCGTTATCGGTCACCACGCGCGCGGTGGGCGGCGTGAGATCAAGCAGGCGTTCAAGCGCTTTGGACGAGCGCTGGCGCGCGCGCTGCTCCAGCATATGGCCGAGGTTAATCAGGCCGATGATCATCGCGCTTGCTTCGTAATACAGGTGCCGCGCTTCCATCGGGAAAAAATGCGGCCAGAGGTTGACGCTTATGGAATAGAGCCACGCGGCGCCGGTGCCAAGCGCCACCAGGGTGTCCATGGTCGCCGCGCCGTTTCGCAAGCTCTTCCACGCGCTGCGGTAAAAATGACCGCCCGCGAAGATCATCACCGCGAGGGTCAGGAGGCCAATAACCAGCCACAGGCTGCGGTTGGCGTCGGTGACCATCATATTGTCGCCGAGCATGCCCCAGACCATGACCGGAATGCCGAGCGCCAGCGCAACGGCCGCCTGCCAGCGAAAGCGCTTCATGGCGGCGACGGCTGTCTGCTGCTGGCGCTCGCGGCGCGCCTGGTCATCTTCTATTGCTTCTGCGCCGTAGCCTGCTTTCTCTACGGCGCCGACTAATTCGGCGGCGGACGCGCTGCCCATCACCAGGGCCGTGCGTTCCGCCAGGTTAACCCGCGCCTGCCGGACGCCCGGCACGGCCTGCAAAGCGTTTTGCACCCGGCTCACGCAGCTCGCGCAGCTCATGCCGTTAATCAGCAACTGCTGGCTGTCGTCGTCAGGCTGCGCGTCTGCCGGAAGCGTGGAAGGGGCCGCTGTCAGTGCTTCCGGCGGGAGCGTTGACTCTGCCAGCGGCTCAGCCTTTGGGTGCGCGAGGGTCGCGTCGTACCCGGCCTGTTTTACCGTGTCGATAAGCGCGTCGGCGCTGGCGCTGGTAATGACCCGGGCGCTCTCGATAGTCACGTCAGCCTGTTCAACGTCCGGGCGTTGTTCCAGGCTTTCCTTAACGCGTTTCACGCAGTGACCGCAGGACAAGCCGTCCAGGGCCAGTTCAATGATGTTAGACATACTCACTCTCCTCGGTTGTTCAGAATGCGCTTGACCCTGAAAGGGGTTTTGCTTAATTGTGATAAAGCGTAAACCTTCCATCAAGGGGAAGGTCAAGGGGGAATGATGAATATCAGCGATGTGGCGAAAAAAACAGGCTTAACCAGCAAAGCGATCCGTTTTTATGAAGAGAAGGGGCTGGTGACGCCGCCGCTGCGCAGCGAAAACGGCTATCGCACCTACAGCCAGCAGCATCTCGATGAACTTACGCTGCTGCGTCAGGCCCGCCAGGTGGGCTTTACCCTGGAGGAATGCCGCGAGCTGGTGCATCTGTTCAACGACCCGGCGCGCCACAGTGCGGACGTAAAAGCCCGCACGCTGCAAAAAGTGGCGGACATTGAGCGACATATTGAAGAGCTTAAGTCGATGCGGCTGCATCTGCTGGCGCTGGCGGAAGCGTGCCCCGGCGACGACAGCGCCGACTGCCCGATCATGGATAATCTTTCCGGCTGCTGTCATCGCAATGAAAAACAGTGAAAACGCCAGCGCCAGCAGAAATAAGCGCAATTAAGCGAAATTAATAGAGTGTTATTTCTTTCTCCGTCGCGCTGGAAAAATCTCTTTCATATTCCACTGGGTTAACCAGCAGCGCAAACTAACCGGTGCGACGGGCGTTTATGCAAAAACGCGAAGAAAGTATGATTGAAAAGCGCCAGTCCTGCTTTAAATTAATAATAAATACTGATCTTCACTGCACGCTTTTTATTTCCTCTGCGTAGCGGGCTTTACGCTATTCAGAGAAGGGACATCATATTATTAACGATATATTTTACCCGCATCGCTGGCGCGTTGCGCTGCTTGCTAAACGTCAACGCTATTTCACCTGCAAGTGACAATAAGAAGCGTAGGGAGCAACTATGTCTGTTTACTCTTATGAACATCCTTTAATAGGTAAGGTGACCTATGTTACCGACCATAATCCGCCGTTATACGGCGATACCATTAGCTTTATCAACGGCTTTGAGCCTTCTTCGCAGTTGGCGGTTGTGCATATCCCGCAACTTGTCGGTAAAGCCAACAGCGAAAGTAATCTTTATTTCCATATAAAGGCGCACAGGCAATTACAAACGGCTTTTGCAGAAATAGAAAAACAGGGGTTGCTGGATATTATTACGCAGTGCAACAGCGTATTTAAAATGCGCCTGCGCAGACCTACCAGCGGCTATTTTAGTTCATTGCCTTCTAACCATGCTTTCGGCCTGGCGCTGGATATCAATCAGAATGACGGCGAGGGTGGCGTGTCATGCGCGCCGCTGGCGCCGGTATTTCAGTATTACGGTTTTACCTGGGGAAAAACATTCAGCATGGCGCCCGATGCCACTCATTTTGAAATAAAGAAATTTCTCTAAAAGGGCAGGGAAGTCACAAGAAGTTGAGAGCAGCAGGTTTGGGCAGCGCATTTTAAAGCTGCCCTTTTTTATGGCGTAACGTTATCAGGTTTAACGCGCCTTACGCGCAGCCGGATGCCTTCCACCGCGATCACTTCCACCAGCGTGCCTGCCTCGATCTCTTCATCGGCCATCACCGGCCAACTGCTGTCGCCCACGCGCGCGTTTCCGCGACCATTGCTGAGCGAGTCATCCAGCCTCAGACGCTGGCCGATAAGCTGCTGGCCGCGTTGGTTAAGCGCGGCGTTGGCCTTGGGCTGCGGGCGGCGCGCCAGCCAGCGCCACCAGAGCAGGGCGGCAAGTACGGTCAGTATGGCAAAACAGACCCCTTGCCATTCCCAGCCGAGCGGCAGCAGCCAGACCACAAGCCCGGTGACGACCGCCGCCACGCCGCTCCAGAGCAGATAGCCGCTCGCGCCCAGCATTTCGGCGGCAAGCAGCAGGCCGCCAAGGCTTAACCAGAAGATGTGCGGATGGGCGAAGAGAAGGGCGATCATGGGCGTTTGCGCTCGTTGCCGCTTTCTTTAATCAGCTCGCTAATGCCGGCGATGGAGCCCATCAGGCTGGCGGCATCCAGCGGCATCATCACTACTTTGCTGTTATTCGCCGATCCTATTTGTTGCAGCGCCTCGGTATATTTCTGCGCCACAAAGTAGTTCACTGCCTGAATATCGCCCGCCGCGATAGCCTCAGATACCATCTGCGTGGCCCGGGCTTCCGCTTCGGCAGAACGTTCGCGCGCTTCCGCCTGCAAAAAAGCGGATTGTCTGTCGCCCTCGGCACGCAGGATCTGCGACTGCTTCTCCCCTTCGGCCTTTAAGATTTCCGCCTGACGCACCCCTTCCGCTTCCAGAATGTAGGCGCGCTTGGTGCGCTCGGCTTTCATCTGCGCATTCATCGACGCGATAAGTTCAGCGGGCGGACGCACGTCGCGGATCTCAATACGCGTGACTTTAATGCCCCATGGGTTGGTCGCTTCATCAACAATATGCAGCAGACGCGTGTTGATGCTGTCACGCTGCGACAGCATTTCGTCAAGCTCCATTGAGCCCAGCACCGTACGGATGTTGGTCATGGTCAGGTTGATGATGGCGAGTTCAAGGTTGCTGACTTCATAAGCCGCTTTTGGCGCGTCGATAACCTGGATAAAACAGACCGCGTCGATGGTGACGTTAGCGTTGTCTTTGGAAATCACTTCCTGGGAAGGAATATCCAGCACTTGTTCCATCATATTGATCTTGCGACCAATACGATCCATGAACGGCACCACCAGATTCAGGCCGGGTTGCAGCGATTTAGTGTAGCGACCGAAGCGTTCCACCGTCCACTGGTAGCCCTGCGGCACAATTTTGACGCCGGCGGCGACAATCACCAGCGCGACGAAGATAAGAATCGGGATCACGATAAGCATCAAAAAAACCTCCTGTTAATTTGCTGCTTATTGTAGCGCCGGGGGAGGCCGGCGTCGTCATCCGAATCCAGGTATTGACGCCGGGATCGGACCATTGCCGAGGCCGGGTTAAAAGACCTCGCCGATAAGCTGCCTTTTTATTACGGCGAACGTTCAGGACACTCTGAAGGTGAAATCGGCGATATACGTTTCGCCTGCTTCCGCGATCGCCTGAGAAAGCTTCTGGTAATACTCTTCCAGCCCCCATGACTCCACCTGCCTGATTTGTTCGCGGATCGGCGCGCAAAACAGAACGGCATTGCCTGCGCCAACGCGCTTATTGTTAGGAGGCAACTCGCCGGTAACGGCTTTGAACCAGGTACGAACAGAACCTTTCAGGCTGTTCGGCACGCGGGTAATGTCATCATGGCCGGTCAGAACCTGTAAGGTCGGAAAGGTATCGTTGTTTACAGCCGTTTTCAGGCGCTCAAAAAATTGGCTGAATATCTCAAACGAGCCTAAATCCGCCACTTTGGGTTTGGTGGTGATTCTGTTTTTGTTGCCCGGCTTGCCTGTCGGCGGGCTGACGCTTTCGGCTTTTGCTTTTGTTTTTTCCAGCTTTAAATCAAATAACAGATCGGCGTGATGGCGCCGCTCTTTCAGATCAGGGAACATTTCAATAAACGCGTTCACAAAATCCGGGGCGCGGAGATCCGCTAATTCATGGGTACGCAGCCAGGTGGAGCGGACAAATTCGCCGGGGCGGATAAACCAGGCGGGAATGGGGTCGGAAAAGCGTTTTGATTTGCCTTTGTTGTCAAAAGTGACAAATTCCGCACCATTTCTGAAGGCAAAACAGCAATTTTTAAAACTGATGATGGTTTCGTTAACGATCAGCGCATCCTGCACAAACTTCGCAACTTCAGCGCTGATGGCATAAGCCGTCTGTTTGCCTGCCTCGTGTCGCAGTACATAAGTCAAATCAGAGACTGTTTTCACGCCCGGATCAATATCAAATTCTAGAAAAACGTGTGGCATTTTTTAACTTCCTGATGTTTTACCCCCGGCAGAATAACAAACAGAGATGTGATCAACCAGAGAGAGGCAAGTCTGTTAAATCTGTGTTGTGTAAACAGACGTATCGCCAACGGTAAATCAGCGGGTAGTCAACCTCATCGCTCAGGGCGTTTTTCCCTGTTTTATGAAGGGAATAACAAAGGCAGGCTTACTGAACAGGGTGAGCGCAAGGCTTTTTTTATAACGGGTTGATAAAAGAGGGGCAAGAGATAAGCAGACGAGGTTAGCGTGGCTTTGTCGCGCTTCAGGCGTTCTTGTTATTGAGCGACAGCGCCAAAAAAGCCAGACCGAAGTCTGGCTGTGAAGACGCTTATCTCTTTTATTTAAGATAGCCTGTGAACCGGCTATCGGTTTGCAGAGCAACTTTGCCGGAGTTGTAGAATATGACCTGGTTTATTCCCTGTTCATAAACGGCGGCCTGGGGTGTTTTTTCAATAAGGGAAGCTGGCTTTCCGTTGACATACACCTGGTCGGCGTTCCGCGTGACCGTTACGCCATACCCTTTCCAGATGCCTTTATCTGTAACGGATTTTGCCGCCGGCGCGCCCTCTTTGTTTTGACGCTTACACTGTACGCGCTCTTTTTCTTGCGCAGGCGTCAGCGCCAACCCTTGTTGCGTAAAAAGCTCAAGATCTGCGCAGCGGGTTTTATGTTCCCGGTGTACCGATTGCGCACGTTGCCACACATCATGCTTTGCTGGATGCGCTTCGCCAGCCGCAACGCTGTAAGCACTCCACAAGGAAAAGATAACCATCAGGCTTTTAATACATTGCTGAACCATATTAATTTGCTCCTTTGTGAAGATGCTTATGCGCTTTTTCCGCTGGTTGCACAGGGTAGAGCGCCTGAGCGTTGCGCATGGCCTGAGCCTGCGCCTGCGCATTAATGCCGTTTAGACGGTTCTGTTCGGCAATATAGCAGGCGTCGCGGGAAATACCCTGCGCCTCGCACTCCTGCATACGCTGGGCTGACGATGTGCAGCCCGTTATGCCTGCTACCAGTAACGCTATCATCATTATTCTCATCGCTAACATCACTTATCAGTAAGACTTTAATTTGTGTTATGTAGTATTAAAGACTTGATGAAGTCTTTTCAGAAGTCACCTGAAAAACCGACTGAGGCCATCCAGCTGCCATCCATGGACGACGACCCCTGAACGGTCGCCGCCGTATGCTGGGTCAGTGAATGAGAAAGGCCGCCCGCCATTGCCGCGCCGTCGCCGTTACTGGTGCCAACTGACAGCGCATAGGCATCGTTCGAGTGATAGTGCAAACCCGTCATGGCGGCTGCGTTGTTCAGGCCGCGCTTTAAATCCTCGCGAGTGTCGTCAATACGTTTGGCGTTCTGGTTAATACGTTTACTGTTCTGATCGATTCGGGCTGAGTTGGTATCAATGGCTTTCGCATGTTGAGAAACGGTTTGATCCATCTGCTGAATAAATTCACCCTGGGCATCCGCTTCGGCTCGTACTGTGCGAATCTGCGTTCTGTTTTGCGCAATGCTACTCGTATTATCAGCAACCTGTTCCTGAGTCGCGCTGTCGGTTCCAACGGTGGTGATAAGCGTGGTCACGCCGTCTTTGCCATCAGCGCCATCTTTGCCGTTCAGACCGTCTTTACCCACCACCGGCGTTACGTGCTGAGAAGCCGTGCGCTCGCGGTTAGCCTGCTCAAGCTGTTCACCATGGACAACCTCAGCCAGTTTAAAATCTGTTTTTAGCGCTGCGTCGGCATTGGCCTGCGCATGATGAATAGCTGCGTCTTGCCTGTCATCCCGCGTTTCATTGTCCATGACTTCTTTCTGGATCGTGTCGGCTTTGCCATTGACTAAGGCTACCTGGTTTGCGGCGGAATCTGCGGTATGCTGCGCGTGGTTGATATCTGCTGCAATAACATCAGCTGTTTCAGGCGGCTGTGTGGTCGCCTGTTGTTGCCGGGAAACAGGATTTTCATCGTTATGAGTCGACGGGGCAGCAGGCAAAATGGCGGCTAACGGGCGGTGGGCTGCATCGATAAAGGCTTGTGTTTTATTGCTATCCCAGCCAGCAGGCGCAGCGTGAGCGTGATGGAGAGCATCAGCCTGCCCTTTGATGTCTGTGAAAAGGTTAACTACATCGGTTTTATCGATGATGCCATCAACAACCATACGATCGCGGGCATTCAGATTGTCGTAGGCGTTAACGGCTTCCTGGTAGTTATCACCACGGGCTTTTACCAGGAAATCATTAACATCCCTGTTAGAAGCAGAGGCAACATTAGCGCCGACGGACAGAGTCGTAGCGAAAGCCAGAGCAGTAATCCGTATGCCATTAATATATTTCATTTTTTCACCCGTTGCTTGTTGTCTTTCATAAGTCATTAGTGAAAAGTAAAAGCACAAACAAAAGGCTATCGTTTAGACTTATACGAGTCTTTTGTTGTTGGCTTTATTAATCACTATTTAGTCATGGAGTTTGTTTGTCGGGTAAAAGTCATTCAATATTTCAAGTCATGTATTAATATGATCTAAGTCAATAGTAAGTTATAAATAAAAAGGCTGTATTTCAAATGAAAGCCGTTGTCGCTTTGCTAAGAGTTTTAGAGGTGGCTTTGGCGTGGGTTAGTTCTACCACGGGCAGAATGAAAATAAGGAGGCGTGAAGAGGGGAGTGGTCAAAGGGCAAGTGCATAGCGTCGGACGAGACGAGCGCTCATCCGACGCTGGGGAATAAAAATCAGTAAAGCAGAGAGTAAAGCTGACGGCGGTATTTAGAAGCCAGCTGATCGCCCGTGCCGAGCGCGGCCAGGATCTCCTGGAATGTTTTGCGCACCTGGCCGTCGCCTGCGGCTAAATCGCTCTTCAGATGGCCGAACAGCAATTCAAGCGCCTCTTCATTGCGGCCAACCTGATGAAACTGCAACGCCAGCTGAGAAGCCAACTGGGCATCCTGCGGGTTCTGCTGCACCTGTTGCTGAAGCTGCTGGATCTCCGGCGTGTCCGCCGCCTGGCGCAGCAGGTCGATTTGCGCCACCAGACCCTGATAGCGAGTATCCTGATCCTGCAACGGGATCGTTTTCAGCACCGCTTCGGCTTCGTCAGCGCGGCTTAACGCCAACTGCGTCTGGGCGAGCAGCAGGCCGATTTCGCTATCCTGGTTCGACATCTGCCAGGCTTCTTTCAGCAGCGGCAGCGCAGCGGCGTGGTCGCCCTGCTCGATAAGCTGCATCGCCTGCTGGGCTTTTAGCTCTTCCTCACGCGGCAGCACTTTTTCCAGCAGCGCGCGGATGGCCTCTTCCGGCTGCGGTCCCTGGAAGCCGTCTACCGGCTGGCCGTTCTGGAAGAGGTAAACCGTTGGGATAGCGCGCAGACCGAACTGCGCGGCGACCATCTGCTCGGCGTCGCAGTCCACTTTGGCAAGAAGAAACTGGCCGTTATACTGCGCCGCCAGTTTTTCCAGCACCGGCGTCAGCTGCTGACAATGCTGGCTACGATCGGACCAGAAATAAAACAGCACCGGCACGGAAACCGATTGTTCCAGCGTCTGATGCAGGTTTGCTTCAGTAATGTTGACAATATTCTGTACGGACATGAGTCACTCTCTTTTGTCGATTTCTTTTTTACATGGGGGCGGCAGCGTCGCCTTCAACTTAGCCCTGTAAAATTTTGTCCATCGCGCGGGTGGGCAGCAGACGCTTAAGCAGGCTGACCGCATGCGTCACCATCGTCACCGGATAACGAATTTTCGGCTTCGGGCTGTCAAAAGCATGGCGCACCTTTGCGACCACTGCCTCCGGGCCGAGCGTAAAGCGTGCGGCTATGCCTGGGTTTTCCACCGGTTTGTCCGTTTGCGTCTGGTTAACGTTATCTGTAAATCGCGTGCGGATAGGGCCGGGCTCAATCAGGCTAACCTTAATGCCGCTGTGACGAAGCTCCATACGCAGCGCATCCGACCAGGCTTCCAGCGCATATTTGCTGGCGGCGTAAGCGCCCCGGCCAGGCGTTGAGATAAGCCCCATCACCGAACTGGTGTTAACAATGCGGCCTTCGTGGTGCGGCAACATAGCCGGCAAAAGCAGCATAGTGAGCTGGTGGGCGCCGAAAAAATTGGTGGCGAATTGCTGCTCCATCTGTTTGCGGCTGATGGTGGTGAGCGGCCCATAAACGCCGAAGCCGCCATTGTTGAAAATGCCGTACAAACGGTTATCGGTAAGGCGGATAACGTCGGCTGCCGCCGCCTCGACGCTTTCAGGCGAATCGAGATCCAGCAGCACGCCGGTAAATCCTTGCGCGTTCATACGCGCCACATCTTCCGGCTTGCGGCAGGCGGCAAGCACGCGATACCCCATACGCTGTAATTCAATGGCGCTGGCAAGACCAATGCCGCTGGAACATCCTGTAATTAAGAGTGATTTTTGCATAACTTTACCCGCTCATGGCCCCGCGGGGTCAGGAGTCGTGTTTAACTAATGGGGCCAGCCGCGTCGCCATCCAGTCGGCGATATAGGGCTGGGCGTCGCGATTGGGATGAATACCGTCGTCCTGCATCCACTGCGGTTTGAGGTAGATCTCCTCCATAAAGAAAGGCAGCAATGGCGCGGAATAGGCTTTCGCCAGCGCCGGGTAAATGGCGCTGAAGCTTTCGGTGTAGCGACGGCCATAGTTGGGCGGCAAACGAATCTGCATCAGAAGCGGTTCCGCGCCTGCCGCTTTTACCTGCTCGATAATCTGGCGCAGCGTAGCGGCGATGGCGTCTGGCGCAAAGCCGCGCAGCCCATCGTTGCCGCCAAGCTCTATCAGCACCCAGCGTGGTTTATGCTGTTCAAGCAGGGAAGGCAAACGGGCGAGCCCCTGCTGCGCGGTGTCGCCGCTAATGCTGGCGTTTACCACGCGCGTCTCTTGCTGCTGCCATTTATCATTAAGCAGCGCAGGCCACGCCGCATTCGCCGCCATACGGTAGCCCGCGCTCAGGCTGTCGCCAAGAACAAGCAGCGTGTCCGCCGCAGCGGCGCGAAAACTCACAAAAACAAACAACAGGAAAGCGAGATGCCAGCGGAAAACAGCCTTGAAGTTCATCATCTTTTTAAATCCGTCGGTCAGGGGGAACACGCGCTTTCCATCCTCACCGGAGTTGAGCTTGTTGTCAAACCAGCCGAAACCATCGCCCTGATTGGCGAGTCAGGCTCCGGCAAGTCTACCTTACTGGCGATTCTCGCCGGGCTCGACGACGGCAGCAGCGGCGAAGTGAATCTGCTTGGCGAACCGCTGCATAACATGGACGAAGAAGCCCGCGCCAGGCTGCGGGCGAAGCATGTCGGCTTCGTATTTCAGTCTTTTATGCTGATTCCCACGCTGAATGCGCTGGAGAATGTCGAGCTGCCCGCGCTGCTGCGGGGCGAAAACGACCGCGCGAGCCGCGAGCAGGCCAGGCAGTTGCTGGAGCAACTCGGCCTTGGCAAACGGCTCGATCATCTGCCTGCCCAGCTTTCCGGCGGCGAGCAACAGCGGGTGGCGCTCGCCCGCGCGTTTAACGGTCGTCCGGCGGTGCTGTTTGCCGACGAACCCACCGGCAACCTCGATCGCCATACCGGCGATCGCATCGCCGACCTGCTTTTCTCCTTAAACCGCGACCACGCGACCACCTTAATCCTTGTTACCCACGACCCGGAGCTGGCGGCACGCTGCGACAGACGCCTGCGCCTGCGTGACGGCAAGCTGTGGGAGGAAGCATGATAGCCCGCTGGTTCTGGCGCGAATGGCGCTCTTCTTCTTTGTTGATAGTCTGGCTGGCGTTAAGCCTCGCTGTCGCCTGCGTGCTGGCGCTCGGCACTATCAGCGACCGCATGGAAAAAGGCTTAAGCCAGCAAAGCCGGGATTTTCTGGCAGGCGATCGGGCGCTCAGAAGCTCGCGCGCAGTACCGCAGGAATGGCTTCTGGAGGCGAAGCGCGACGGCCTGAAGGTGGGTGAGCAGCTCACCTTCACGACCATGACCTTCGGCGCCGAAACGCCGCAGCTCGCCAGCGTAAAGGCAGTGGACAGCGTTTATCCGCTTTATGGCGCGCTGCAAACCGACCCGCCTGACCTGAAGCCGCAGCCGGGCCAGGTTTTGCTGGCGCCGCGCCTGCTGGCGCTGTTGAAGGTGAAGCGGGGCGATAAAATCGATGTGGGCGACGCCACGCTGACGGTAGCAGGCGCGGTGATTCAGGAGCCGGACGCCGGCTTTAACCCGTTCCAGATGGCGCCCCGGCTGCTGATGCACGTTGCTGACGTGGAAAAGACCGGCGCGGTGCAGCCCGGCAGCCGCCTGATGTGGCGCTATAAATTTGCCGGCGCGCCTGAGCAAATTAAACGTTATGAAGATTTCCTGCTGCCGAAGCTTAAGCCGGAGCACCGCTGGTACGGTATGGAAGAAGATGACGGGGCGCTTGGCAAATCCGTCGAGCGGTCGCAAAAATTCCTGCTGCTCTCAGCGCTGTTAACGCTGCTGCTGGCGGTCGCCGCCGTGGCGGTGGCGATGGGACACTATTGCCGCAGCCGCTATGACCTGGTGGCGATCCTCAAAACCCTTGGCGCGGGCAGGGCGGCGCTGCGCAAGCTTATCGTCGGCCAGTGGCTGCTCGTGCTGGCGCTCAGCGCCCTGACCGGCGGACTGGCGGGAAAAGCGTTTGAGGCGGTGCTGATGCATCTGCTCAAGCCTGTATTGCCCGCCGAATTGCCTGCGGCAAGTTTCTGGCCGTGGTTGTGGGCGGTCGGCTCGATGGTGGTGATTTCCTTGCTGGTAGGGTTGCGCCCGTACCGGCTGCTGCTCGCCACACAGCCGCTGCGCGTGCTGCGCCGGGACGCGGTAGCCAGCGTCTGGCCGCTGAAGGTTTACCTGCCGGTGATTACGCTTGTAGTGGTGGCGCTGCTCGCCTGGCTGATGGGCGGCAACATGCTGCTCTGGTCGGTACTCGCGGGCGCCGTCGTGCTGGCGCTGCTCTGCGGCGTGGCAGGCTGGGGGCTGTTGCGCGTATTGAAGGGCCTGACCATTAAAGCGCTGGCGCTGCGCCTTGCGGTAAACCGCCTGTTGCGCCAGCCGTGGCAGACGCTTAGCCAGCTCGCGGCCTTTTCCCTCTCCTTTATGCTGCTGGCGCTGCTGCTGGTGTTAAGAGGCGATCTGCTCGACCGCTGGCAGCAACAGCTGCCGCCGGAAAGCCCGAACTATTTCCTGGTGAACATCGCGCCTGAGCAGCTTGCGCCAGTAAAAACATTTCTGGCCGAACGGCAGATTGTGCCTGAATCTTTTTATCCCATTGTGCGGGCGCGGCTGACGCAGATTAACGGCACCGCCACCGAAGGCAATAAAGACGAGGCGCTAAACCGCGAGCTTAACCTTACCTGGCAGAGCCAGAAGCCGGAACACAACCCTGTCACTGCGGGCCACTGGCCGCCGAAAGCGGGAGAAGTGTCGATGGAGGCGGGGCTGGCGACGCGCCTTAATATTCACCTCGGCGACAGCGTCACCTTTACCGGCGATACGCAGGATTTCACCGCCCGGGTAACCAGCCTGCGCAAAGTGGACTGGGAGAGTCTGCGGCCCAACTTCTACTTTATCTTTCCGCCGGGAGCGCTGGATGGTCAGCCGCAAACCTGGCTTACCAGCTTCCGCTGGGAAAATGACAACACAATGCTGACGCAGCTTAACCGCGAGTTCCCGACCGTGGGGCTGCTGGATATCGGCGCTATTTTGCGCCAGGTAGGCCAGGTGCTGGAGCAGGTCAGCCGGGCGCTGGAAGTGATGGTGGTGCTGGTGACCGCCTGCGGCATTCTGCTGCTGCTCGCCCAGGTACAGGTGGGCATGCGCCAGCGCCATCAGGAACTGGTGGTTTACCGCACCCTGGGGGCGGGCAAGAAACTGCTGCGCGCTACGCTGTGGTGCGAGTTCGCCGTGCTGGGCCTGGTGGCGGGGCTGGTGGCGGCCATCGGCGCGGAAACCGCGCTCGGCATACTGCAAACCCGGGTCTTTGATTTTCCGTGGGAGCCAGACTGGCGACTGTGGATAATTTTACCGCTCTGCGGCGCGCTGTTGCTTTCGCTGTGCGGCGGCTGGCTTGGCGTGCGGCTGCTGAAAGGGCGGGCGCTGTTCCGTCATTTCGCCGGTTAATGTTAAAGCCCACCCTGCCGGTTTTTTATCCTGGCATGGTGGGCTTTAACAGCATCAGATAATAAAAAAAGAAAGCTTAGTAGCACGATTCAGTAAAAAACGGTCAACACGGTCAGATTAATCCTGGTTATCATTTGCCTGCTAAATGTTTTACGGCAATTTACAGGGAATTATGATGACGATAAAAATAAAAGCGCTGGCGGTATCCGTTGGCGCGGCAGTGGCACTGCTTTCCTCCGCCGCTCAGGCGGAAATCACCGTTCTTAAACAAGATCCGCAGGCGGGCAACCCGCTGAGCCGTCTTAACTTCACCGTTGGCGGCAGCATTCGTCCGCAGTTCCAGAACATGACCGGGGACGACGGCAAAAACAGCTACAAACGTAACGGCTTTGATGGCGGCACGCGCTTTCGCTTTGCGGCGGATTACTACCTTTTCGACGATATTAGCTGGGTGAGCTACTACGAGCTGGGCGTTAACATTCCTGCGCAGTTCAACTGGGATCATCACTACGCGGACGGCGCTCACGACACTTCGCGCCGCATGCTTTACACCGGGCTGAAGAGCGATACCTGGGGCTTGCTGACGTTCGGCCAGCAGAACAGCGTTTATTATGATGTGGTCGGCGTGAAAACCGATATCTGGGACTACGACATGATAGGTCAGGCCCCGGGCAACGGCATTAACGGCGATTACGACGGTTCGTACCGCTCGCGCAAAATGCTGAAGTACAGAAAAACCGTAGGCGATGCCGATATTTTCGCCTCTTACCTGTTTGAAGACAGCGAATTTCTGCCGGGCAACGGCCTGCGTTACAAGCGCAAGGGCGGCGGCTCGCTGGGCATTGATTATCACCTGACAAGCGATCTGGCCTGGGGCGCTGCGTGGAACTACACCCGCGCGGACATGCGTAACCCGGATAACAACGACAGCAAGTCTTACGATCAGAATATCATTGGCACCGCGCTGAGCTGGACGCCGGACAACTGGACCCTCTCCGCAGGCGGCGGCTGGTACCAGAACTTTATGACTACCAAAAAAGTCTCGGTGAATGATTACTTCGCAGGCGACGCGTGGGGCATCGAGTACTTTGCCGGTTATAAATTCCCGGTGGGCCAGTACGCTGTGAAATCGGTTCAGCCTTACTTTATGGGCGACCGCATCGAATACATCAATGGCCGCAATTATCAGCGCATCGACAATGGCGTGGGTATCAGCGTTCAGCTGGATTACGGTTTCCGTGTCGATTATGAGCACGTGTTTACTTCCAGCACCGACAATCTGGGCGATATGAACCTGGTGCGTCTGCGTTACGACTTCTGAGTCGCCTCGCCCCGGTAGCTGCCGGGGCGAATCTCCAGTCCAGAGTATCTACCCCCCATTCCCGCTTTTTCACTTTGCAAATGCGATAAACGCACAACGTAAACGCTGTCTGTTCAATGACATATTCACTTGCATCTTGAAATAATTTCAAGGACAGCGCCTTGTGATCTGTGCCATGTTAAGCCATGCCTTTAACCACAAGGCGAGAAAGGATTGCGCCGCATCGCACGGCGCGCCGCACAGCGACACAACATTTTTAAATGGAGAAGTTATGGGATTGCGTCATACCTTTCGCGCCGCCACCGGCGCGCTTTTGCTGGCCTGCGGATTACAGCTCGCGCACGCCGGCAGCGACCCGCACACGGTTGTTTTCGGCGTGGCGCCGGGACCTTATGGCGATATGGTGAAGCAGGCTATCGCCCCTTCGCTCAAAGAAAAAGGTTACAAGGTAGTGGTGCGCGAATTCAGCGACTACGTGCAGCCGAACATGGCGCTCGCCAACGGCAGCATAGATGCCAACCTTTTCCAGCATTCGCTCTATTTTGACAAATTCACCGCCGACAAAGGGCTGAAGCTCACGAAGCTTATTACCGTGCCGACCGCGGGAATGGGCCTTTACTCGCGCAAAATCAACAGCATCGATGAGCTAAAAAAAGGCGACATCGTTACGCTTTCCAACGACCCGACCAACCTGGCGCGCGGGCTGCGCTTTTTACAGTCGCTCGGGCTGATTACCATTAAAGAGAATATCGACCCGACGAAAGCGTCTGAGCGCGATATTGCCACTAACCCGAAAGGGCTGGTTTTTAAACCCCTTGAAGCCGCGCAGTTGCCGCGAACGCTCGATGGCGTTACCGCTTCGCTGGTGAACGGCAACTTCGCTATCGCCGCCGGTCTTAAGCTCTCCACGGCGCTTAAGCAAGAGCAGCTTGACGAGAACCTGAAAAACATCATCGCGGTACGCACGGAAGATGCGGAAAAACCCTTCGCCAAAGATATTGTGGCGGTGGTGAAATCCCCGGCGTACGCGGCAGTCATTAACGATCCGAAAAATATCTATAACGCGTTTCAGCAGCCCGACTGGATGACGGCGGCGAAAAAACCGTAAGCGTATCGTTTTTACGCGGGTGGGCTTTGCGGCCTGCCCGCGTTTTGTTTATTGAGGTTCCGCATGATTGAAATAAATAATGTTTGCGTCGATTTCGTCTCGCGGCGCGGCGCCACCACGCGCGCGGTGGATAACGTCAGCCTGCGTATTGCGCCTGGCGAAATCTTCGGCATTGTCGGCACCAGCGGCGCGGGAAAAAGCACCCTGTTGCGCACGCTGAATGCCTTAACGCGCCCGAGCGAGGGAAGCATTAAGGTTAATGGCACCGAGATCTCCGCATTGAGCGGCGCGGCACTGCGCCAGGCGCGCCATCGCATCGGCATGATCTTTCAGCATTTCAACCTGATGCATACCCGCACCGTGGCGCAAAACGTCGCATTCAGCCTGAAGGCGGCGGGGTGGGAGCGCGCTGCCATTGCCCCGCGCGTAGCGGAAATTCTGGCGCTGGTCGGGCTGGCGGACAAAGCCGACCGCTACCCGGCGCAGCTCTCCGGCGGGCAGAAGCAGCGCGTGGGCATTGCCCGCGCCATCGCCAATCATCCCGATGTCTTGCTGTGCGACGAACCCACTTCGGCGCTCGATCTGGAAACGTCCGCCACCATTCTTGCGCTGCTTAAGCGGATCAACGAGCAACTCGGCATTACTATCGTGCTGATCACGCATGAAATGAACGTGATCAAAACGATCTGCGATCGCGTGGCGGTCATGTCCGGCGGCAAAGTGGTGGAAGAGGGCGACGTGTTTGATCTCTTCGCCCATCCCCAACACCCGTTTACTCAGCAGCTGGTTTCCCACACGCTAAACCTGACACTGCCTGAGCGGCTGCGTCAGCATTTGCACGGCTCGCTGCTGAAAATTCTGTTTGTCGGCGACAGCGCTGAACAACCGGTGCTTTCCGAAGCGGCGGTTAACTTCGGCGTGGCGGTGAATATCCTGCACGGCAAAATTGAGTATATCGGTGAAAGGGCGCTCGGTATTTTAGTGGTCCAGCTCACCGCCAAAGAGAACCCGGAAGCCGTGGCGGCGGCGGTGGAGCATATACGCGCGCGCACCGCGCAGGTGGAGGTGATAAATGGATGACTTGCTGGCCGACCTGGGCCTCGCGTTTAATGAAACCTTCCAGATGCTTGGCATCTCTACATTGCTGGCCATTATTGGCGGCCTGCCGCTTGGCTTTCTTATTTTCGTCACCGACCGGCATCTCTTCTGGCAAAACCGTTTTGTGAACGCCGTAAGCTCTGTTGTGGTGAATATTATCCGCTCGGTGCCGTTCGTTATTTTGCTGGTGCTTTTGCTGCCGCTGACGCAGTTTCTGCTGGGCAATACCATCGGGCCGATTGCTGCTTCGGTGCCGCTCTCCGTGGCCGCCATCGCCTTTTATGCGCGGCTTGTGGATGGCGCGCTGCGCGAAGTGGATAAAGGGATTATCGAAGCGGCGGAGGCGTTTGGCGCAAGCCCGATGCGTATTATCTGCACCGTGCTGCTGCCGGAGGCAAGCGCCGGGCTGCTGCGCGGCCTGACCATTACGCTGGTGAGCCTGATTGGCTATTCGGCAATGGCGGGCATCGTCGGCGGCGGCGGGGTAGGGGACCTGGCTATCCGCTACGGCTACTACCGCTACGAGACGCAGGTCATGATTGTTACCGTCGTCGCGCTGATTGTGCTGGTGCAGGTGGTGCAAATGCTGGGCGACTGGCTGGCAAAACGCGCCGACAAGCGCGACCGGCATTAATCCTCAAAGGGCAGATACGCTCTGCCCGTTTTTCATTTGCCGTAGCGGTTTTCCAGCCACCCCTGCACCTGCGCATAGTCTCCTCGAAAAACAATGTTTGCCGACTTTTTCTCCAGCTGATAACGGTACATCGGGTCGTAATAATCATTTAACAACGGAACAAGCCAGTCGAAATGCGCTTCGTGGCGGCCCGTTTGCTGATGTTTTAAGAGCGCCTGCGCCTGGAGCTCCGCAAGCCGGGCGAAGCGCTGAAGGCCCAGGCGACGGCGTATGGCGTAAAGCCCGTGATAAAGATAATCGCCAAATTCGCGCCAGCCCGCCTCTTCGCCATAAGCCTCGCAACAGGCTTGCTGCATCCCGATAAAGTATTCCTGGCCCAGACGTTGCAGGCGCCGTTCAAAAGGCTCTTCCACCACAGCGACGGGAGAAAGCGCCATTTGCTCGCGCAGCGCGGCGGGCAGATGGTTCGCGCCAATCGTGCGGCCTTCGTCTTCCAGCACCCAAAAAGGCGAAGGCAGCGTTTGCCATACGGCTTCCTGTGCCAGCAGCGCGCCGGCAAGGTGATTTTCAAAACTTGCCTGCGAAAGCTGTGCGGTAAGGGTGCGGCCAAAGGACGATCCCCGGTGGCGCGCCAGCCCTTCGAGATCGATGCCTGTCGCCATCTCACGCACCAGCAGGGTTTTGCCGCTGCCGGTGCAGCCGCCCACCAGAATCAGCGGACGGCGCGCCAGCTCGTCAATAGCGTCGCTCGCTGCCTGACGCAACGCTTTATAGCCGCCGATAACCAGCGGATAGTCTATGCCGCTCGCTTTCAACCACTGCTGCACAATATGGGATCGCAACCCGCCGCGGGCGCAGTAAAGATACCCTTCGGGATGGCGCAGGCAGGCCGCTTGCCAGGCCGCTATGCGTTTCTCGCGCGTTTCGCCCTGCACCAGCTGGTGACCGAGCGCCAGCGCCGCCTGCTGGCCCCGCTGCTTGTAACAGGTGCCGACGGCGGCGCGCTCCTCATTATTCATCAGCGGCAGGTTACAGGCCGCAGGCAGCGAGCCCTGCGCAAACTCTACCGGCGCCCGCACGTCGATAAGCGGCGTGGCCTGCGCCAGCAACTGGCGATAATCGCGGGTATCGGGCCGCGCCGTTAGCTTCTGATCCATGTGACTCCCCCTGAATTTCTGACGGCGCCATTCTACGCCTGCGCGCTAAAGGACGGGCAAGAGTTTGCGCCCGCAGAAAGAAACAAGGCCGCAAAGCGTTTAGCTCAATTTCGGTAAAGCATTGCTTGCTGGCGGCAATAGCGGGGCGAAAACCGTGAAATTAGCGCTAAAAAGCAGCGATTTAGCACAGGTTTAGCCATCGATATTTCCGGACGACTTTACCGCTTTCCTTCCTCACGGCTAAATAGCGCAGAATATTCCTTTTGGTTCTGAAAGGTGAGTAAAGGTTCTTTAGCGGCAAAAAACCACGGTTCTATCATCTGCGAAAACCTTGATTACAGGATAATCGCGATGACCATAGCGCATAACGTTAGCGAGTTGATCGGCAATACTCCGCTGCTGCGGCTGCAAAAACTTGATACCGGCCCCTGCGAACTGTTACTGAAGCTCGAAAATCAAAACCCTGGCGGCTCGATTAAAGATCGCGTGGCGCTCTCCATGATCAATGAAGCGGAGCGGCTGGGCCTTCTTGCGCCCGGCGGCACAATTATTGAAGCCACGGCAGGCAATACGGGACTGGGCCTGGCGCTTATCGCCGCGCAAAAGGGGTACAAGCTGATTCTGGTGGTGCCGGACAAAATGAGCCGCGAGAAAATTTACCACCTGCGGGCGCTGGGCGCGCAGGTGCGTCTTACCCGCTCAGACGTGAATAAAGGCCATCCGGCCTATTATCAGGATTACGCAAAGCGGCTGGCGAGCGAGACGCCCGGGGCGTTTTATATCGATCAGTTTACTAACCCGGCCAATTCGCTGGCGCATGAAACCGCCACCGCCCCGGAGCTGTATGCCCAGGCGGCCGGGAAAATTGACGCTATTGTCGTGGGCGTAGGCTCCGGCGGGACGCTTGGGGGGTTGCAGGCGTGGTTTCGCCAGCACTCGCCCGACACCGAGTTTATTCTTGCGGACCCGGCAGGCTCCGTGCTTGCCGACCAGGTTGAACATGGCCGCCACGGCGAGGCCGGTTCGTGGCGCGTGGAAGGCATAGGCGAAGATTTCATACCGCCGCTCGCCCGAATTGAAGGCGTTGGGCGCGCTTATCGTATTAGCGATGCCGAAGCCTTTGAAACCGCCCGCCGCCTGCTGAAAACCGAAGGTATTCTCGCAGGCTCCTCTACCGGCACGCTGCTTGCCGCCGCGCTGCGCTACTGCCGCGCCCAGACCACGCCGAAGCGGGTAGTCACTTTCGCCTGCGACAGCGGCAATAAGTACCTCTCCAAAATGTTCAATGATGACTGGCTGCGCCAGCAGGGGCTGCTTGAGCGCCCTTCGACGGGCGATCTGCGCGATTTTATCGCGTTTCGCCATGACGAAGGGGCAACGGTAACCGCTGCGCCGGATGATACGCTGGCGACAGTGCTGGCGCGCATGCGGCTTTACGATATTTCGCAGTTGCCCGTGCTGGAAGGGGGCGCTGTGGTCGGCATCGTTGATGAGTGGGACTTGCTTAATGCCGTACGCGGCGACAGCGCGCGCTTCCTGGAGCCGGTGTCCCGCGCCATGAACCCGCGCGTCGAAACGCTGACTAAAAACGCCAGCGAGAGCGCGCTGTTTGACGTTTTCTCCCGCGGGCTGGTGGCCGTCATCACCGACGCCGACCGCTTCCTCGGGCTTATTACCCGTACCGACGTGCTGAACGCCTGGCGCAACCGGCTTGAATCATAAGGAAAAGTAAATGGATAAGTTTGCTACTTTGAGCGTGCACAGCGGCGCGCACGACGACCAGTACGGCGCCGTCATGCCGCCAATCTATGCCACCTCCACCTACGCGCAACCGGCGCCGGGCGAACATACCGGCTATGAATATTCGCGCAGCGGCAATCCCACCCGCCATGCGCTGGAGCGGGCCATTGCAGAGCTTGAAGGCGGGGCGCAGGGTTATGCTTTTGCTTCGGGCCTTGCGGCTATTTCCACCGTGCTGGAACTACTGGATAAAGAGAGCCACCTGGTGGCGATTGACGACGTTTACGGCGGCACTTACCGGCTGCTGGAAAACGTGCGCAAGCGCACGGCGGGGTTATCTGTCACCTGGGTAAAGCCGGACGATCTGGCGGGGCTTGAAGCGGCGATCCGCCCTGAAACGAAAATGATCTGGGTGGAGACGCCGACCAATCCGCTGTTGAAGCTTGCCGATCTCGCGGCGATAGCCGCTATCGCCCGTCGACATGGAGTGATTAGCGTGGCGGACAACACTTTCGCTTCGCCTGCGCTGCAAAAACCGCTGGAGACAGGGTTCGATATCGTGGTGCATTCGGCGACCAAATACCTCAACGGCCACTCCGACGTGGTGGCGGGGCTGGCCGTGGTGGGCGATAACGCAGCGCTTCGTGAACAGCTCGCTTACCTGCAAAACGCCGTTGGCGGCGTGCTCGACCCGTTCAGCAGTTTTTTAACGCTGCGCGGTATTCGCACGCTGGCGCTGCGTATGGAAAAACACAGCGCTAACGCGTTAAAAATCGCCCGCTGGCTTGAACAACAGCCGCAGGTGGAGAAGCTCTTTTTTCCGGGGCTTGAGTCCCATCCGCAGCATCAGCTTGCCAGTCGGCAGATGCAGGGGCCGGGCGGTATGATTTCCGTGGTGGTGAAGGGCGATGAAAGCCGCGCGGCGCAGGTTATCAAAAAGCTTCGTCTTTTTACGCTGGCAGAGAGCTTAGGCGGCGTGGAAAGTCTGGTGAGCCAGCCATTCAGCATGACCCACGCCTCTATTCCGCTGGCGCAGCGGCTCGCTAACGGCATTACGCCGCAGTTGATCCGGCTTTCCGTTGGCATTGAAGACGCCGACGATCTGATTGCGGATTTGCGCCAGGCGCTGGAAGCCTGAGCACGCTGGCAAGCGCGGCGTAAGAGCAAGGGCGCTGCGCTAAAGCCGGGGCAAACTTTTGTATACGCGGGAAAAGCAACAGTCGTAGGTATGCAGACGCTGTCAGGCTGATTACGTGGCTGAATCTGTTTGACCACGGAAGACGCCCTGGGACGCGAGAGTAAAAAAAGCGGGCTTTGCGGCCCGCTTTTTTCGTCAACCCAGTTTCATCTGCGCCCAGGCGATGCCGCTGGCATATTCCGGCGGCAGCAGCGGGACCAGCGCTTCCAGCGTGGCGCAAAGCCGCGCCGTGTCGCTGTCGTTCAGGTTGAGGTGACCAACTTTGCGCCCCGGGCGGACTTCTTTGTCATACCAGTGCAGGTGAACCAGCGGCAGCTTCAGCCAGTCGTAGTTCAGGTCGGTGCCAATTAAATTCACCATGACCGACGGGCTGTTAACCACCGGCTGCGGCAGCGGTAAATCCACTACGGCGCGCAGATGCAGTTCGAACTGACTAATAGACGCGCCATTTTGTGTCCAGTGCCCGCTGTTATGCACGCGCGGCGCCAGTTCGTTAATCAGCAATCCGGCGGGCGTAACAAAGCACTCCATCGCCATCACGCCTACGTAGTTCAGCGCGTGCATGATGGCGGAAAGCATCGCTTCCGCCTGCGCCTGCTGTTCCATATTCGCCTGCGGAAAAGCGACGCTGGTGCGCAGGATCCCTTCCTGATGAAGGTTGTGCGTCAGCGGATAAAAAACAGTGCTGCCGTCATGCGCGCGCGCGCCCACCAGCGACACTTCGCCCGAGAAGTTAATCCCCTGTTCGACGATGCATTCGCCGTAGCACTCCTGCGGCAGTTCCGCCGTTTCATCCGCACGCAGGCGCCACTGGCCACGGCCATCGTAGCCGCCGACGCGGCGCTTGACGATAGCCAGTTCGCCGAGACGGTCGAACACGGCCGGCCATTCGCTTTTATCCGCCAGCAACTGCCAGGGCGCGGTGGCCAGCTTCAGTTTGTCAAAAAGCTGTTTTTGCGTCAGCCGGTCGGCGATTATCGGGAAGACGTCGCGGTTAACAAACGCCGGATGACGCGCCAGTTCGCGGGTCAGCGCGGTTTCCGGCCAGCGCTCAATCTCTGCGGTAATGACGCTTTGTCCGAAAGGCACCGCCTGCGGCTCGTCGTCCAGCCCCACCGGCCAGACCGGGATGCCCAGCGGTTCGCCCGCCTGGCGCAGCATGCGGCCAAGCTGGCCGTTGCCGAGAACGCAAACCTGCTTCATGCCGCACCCCGCGGATCCGGGTTTTCCAGCACCTCGTCCGTTTGCTGCTGGCGCCAGAGGCTCAGCCGGTTCAACAGCGCCTCGTCATGCTGCGCGAGGATCTGCGCAGCCAGCAACGCGGCGTTAGCCGCGCCCGCTTTGCCAATCGCCAGTGTGCCCACCGGAATGCCGCGCGGCATTTGCACGATGGAGTAAAGGCTGTCGACGCCGCTCAGCGCCGCGCTTTGCACCGGCACGCCCAGTACCGGCACCAGGGTTTTCGCCGCAATCATGCCCGGCAAATGCGCCGCGCCGCCCGCGCCCGCGATGATCACCTGAAAGCCGTTCGCCTGCGCCGTTTCAGCGAAGCTGAACAGCTTGTCCGGCGTGCGGTGGGCGGAAACCACTTCCACATGGTGAGGAACATCGAGAGCGTCAAGGATTTCAGCGGCAAACTGCATGGTGGCCCAGTCACTTTTCGAACCCATGACAATGGCGATACGCGCCGGTTGGTTGCTTAAAGACATACGTCTTAAAACTCCTGTGGGGTGTGCGGACAAAACAACGAATCGTCGTTACGAGGGGTGCGAGAATAACACGGTTTAGCGGCAAGGAAAACGGTTGCGCGGCTGTCGTAGCGGCAAAATAGCCCTGGAGATTAAAACGGAAAAGCGATGAGTTCGATGCCTTCAGGCGCGACTTTAATCATTGAGCCTTCGGTGTGCCAGGCGCCTAACACGTAGCGAAACGCGGGCTCGCCATTCGCATTAAGTTGATGAACGGCAGGGCGGTGGGTATGGCCGTGAATAAGATGCTGTACGCGATGGCGCTCAAGCGTATGGAGAACCGTTTGCGCGTTTACATCCATAATCGCCATATCTTTAACGCTGTTAGAGGATTTGCTGCCGGCGCGCATTTTCGCAGCGATGCGTTTACGCAGGTAAAGGGGTAAGGCGAGAAAGAGTTTTTGCAGCCAGGGCTGATGCACTTTGGCGCGAAAAGCCTGATAGCCCACATCGTCGGTGCAAAGCGTGTCGCCGTGCATAATCAGCACGCGTTGGCCGTAAAGCTCAAGCACTTTCTCTTCTGGCAGAAGCGTCATGCCGCTTTGACGGGCAAAGCCTTTGCCGAGCAGAAAATCACGGTTGCCATGAATGAAGTAACAGGGGACGCCGCTGTCAACCAGCGAGCGAAGGGCAATGGCGATTTGCCCATGCAGCGGGTTTGGATCGTCATCGCCGATCCACGCTTCAAAGAGGTCGCCAAGGATGTAAAGCGCATCGGCTTGCCGCGCCTCGCCAGCCAGAAAACGCAGAAAACCGGCGGTAATCGCCGGTTCTTCTGTGCACAGATGAAGATCTGCAATAAAGAGTGTGGCCACGATTACTCGCTGACGGTCACGCGCTCGATTACCACGTCTTCTTTCGGTACATCCTGATGCATGCCGCTGCGGCCGGTAGAAACGCCTTTGATTTTATCCACCACGTCCATGCCTTCCACCACTTCGGCGAACACGCAGTAACCCCAACCCTGCATGCTTTCGCCGCTGAAGTTCAGGAAGTCGTTGTCCACAACGTTGATGAAGAACTGCGCGGTAGCGGAGTGCGGCGCCTGGGTACGGGCCATTGCCAGCGTGCCACGGGTGTTTTTCAGGCCGTTGTTCGCTTCGTTTTTGATAGCGTCTTTGGTCGCTTTCTGCTTCATGCCAGGCTCAAAACCGCCGCCCTGGATCATAAAGCCGTTGATAACACGGTGGAAAATGGTGTTGTCGTAAAAACCTTCGCGGCAGTAGTCCAGGAAGTTCTTAACAGTTTCCGGCGCTTTGTCATCAAAAGTTTTGATTACGATATCGCCGTGATTGGTGTGAAAAGTAACCATGCTTGCATCCTGTTCTGTGTAGTAGTGCTGAAGCCTGCTGCGCAGGCGACGTCAGGCTGTTGTTATAGCATAACTTGCAGGTGGCGATCACCTTGCAAAGTGTGCTCCTTCCGGTTTGAATTATGAGGTAACATAGCGCTTTTCGTTTTTACCACACACTGATACGGAATCTCCTGATGCTAAAAATCTTCAACACAATGAGTCGTCAAAAAGAGGAATTCAAACCTATCCATGCCGGAGAAGTCGGCATGTATGTGTGTGGCATCACCGTTTACGATCTCTGTCATATCGGCCACGGCCGTACTTTTGTCGCCTTCGACGTGGTGGCGCGCTACCTGCGCTTCCTCGGCTATAAGCTGAAGTATGTGCGTAACATTACGGATATCGACGATAAAATCATCAAACGAGCGAATGAAAATGGCGAAAACTTTGTGGCGCTGGTGGACCGTATGGTCGCCGAGATGCACAAAGATTTTGATGCGCTGAATATTCTGCGCCCGGACAGCGAGCCGCGCGCCACCCAGCATATTCATGAAATCATCGACCTGGTAGAGCAATTGATCGCCCGCGATCACGCTTATGTCGCAGACAACGGCGACGTGATGTTCTCGGTGCCGACCGATCCCAACTACGGCGCGCTTTCCCGTCAGGATCTGGAGCAGCTTCAGGCGGGCGCGCGCGTCGAAGTGGCGGATGTGAAGCGCAACCCGATGGATTTCGTGCTGTGGAAGATGTCGAAACCCGGCGAGCCAAGCTGGCCGTCGCCGTGGGGCGAAGGACGTCCGGGCTGGCATATTGAATGTTCCGCCATGAACTGCAAACAGCTTGGCAGCCATTTCGATATTCATGGCGGCGGCTCGGACCTGATGTTCCCGCACCACGAAAACGAGATTGCCCAGTCCACCTGCGCCCATGATGGCGAGTATGTGAACTACTGGATGCACTCCGGCATGGTGATGGTGGATCGCGAGAAGATGTCTAAATCCCTTGGCAATTTCTTCACCGTGCGCGACGTGCTGAAATATTACGACGCCGAGACCATCCGCTATTTCCTGATGTCCGGTCATTACCGCAGCCAGCTGAACTACAGCGAAGAGAACTTAAAGCAGGCTCGCGCCTCGCTTGAACGTCTTTATACCGCGCTGCGCGGCACCGACAGCAGCGTGGAAGCGGCAGGCGGCGAAGCGTTTGAAGCGCGTTTTGTTGAAGCGATGGACGACGACTTCAATACCCCCGAAGCCTACTCTGTGCTGTTTGATATGGCGCGTGAAGTGAACCGGCTGAAAACGGAAGATAAGGCTGGCGCGAATCATCTTGCGGCGCATCTGCGCAAGCTTTCCGCCGTGCTGGGCCTGCTGGAGCAGGATCCGGAACAGTTCCTGCAAAGCGGCGCGCAGGCCGATGACGGCGAGGTTGCGGAGATTGAATCGCTTATCCAAAAACGCCTTGAAGCGCGTAAGTCGAAAGACTGGGCGGCAGCCGATGCGGCGCGCGACCGCTTAAATGAAATGGGGATCGTGCTGGAAGATGGCCCGCAAGGCACCACCTGGCGACGGAAATAAGAAAAAGCGGCGAAAGCCGCTTTTTTTTGCCGTTGATACAGCGTTCGAACGTTCGTCTTCGCAAAGCCCCTTTATAGCAGTCAGCGTGGTCAATCAGGCCGAGCCGCGCGCCACCAGCTGGCCGGAAAGGGTGATGCGCTGCGCCGCCAGATCAGGCGCCTGGATTTTGCGAATAATCAGCGAAGCGGCCTGGCGCCCGGTCTCTTCGCTGGCGGAGGAGACATACGTAAAAGAGGGCGAGGTGAGATTAATGTGCATCATGTCTTCAAAGCCCGCCAGCGAGACTTGCTGCGTCAGGAAGACATCTTTGCCGACCGTACGGCCCACCTGCTGAATAGCGTCAATACAGCCGATGATGGCGTGCGGCGAATGGCAGAGCAGGGCGGTAATTTTGTTATTGGCTTCCAGCAGCGCTCTTGTCGCGAGGCTGGCAGCATGGGTTTCATCGGCGCAGGCCGGGGTAAACTCTTCTCGCCACGGCATACCGTACTGCTTCAGCGCTGCCTGATAACCCAGCAGCCGTTGCTGGCGAACCAGGCACGTTTTGCTGCCGCCGATATAAGCAATATTACGGTGGCCGCGCTCAATCAGGTAGCGAGTGGCGAGGCTGCCTGCCTGACGGTTGTCGCGCATGACAACATCGCGCGCGCTTTGCAACGGCGACTGAGAAACCGCTACCAGCGGCAGCGTGCAATTTTCAATGATAGCGGGCAGCGTATCGCGTGTGGCGTCGGCCGCCAGATAAATCACCCCCGCAACCCCCTGGCGGGTAAAAGAGAGCAGACACTGCTCCAGACGAGCCGGATCGTCAGAAGGCTGGGTGAGAAAAACCATAAATCCCTGCGCTTCCAGCGCCTGCACCACGCTTGCCGTTACGCGCGTTGAAAAAGCATCATTAAAGTCGTGCACCACCAGGCCTATCAGATTCGAAGTATTCGCGCGCAGGTTTGCCGCCGCTACGTTATGCACGTAGCCCAGCGCCTCTATGGCGGCCTGTACGCGGGCGATGGTCGCTTGCGAAATCTTCCCCTTCTGGCGCAGCACCAGTGAGACGGTAGAGACAGAAACCTCCGCCCGTTTCGCCACGTCGATAATGCTGACTTTCTTCATCGGATCCCTTCTTCGCCTGTTTATTCCGTTAGATACCACAAAGCCCCCCGTAGCGATACGGGAGGCTTAAAGGTTAAGCGTTAAGCCTTACCGGCCAATCATGCCTGACATCGTCTGGGCGATAAACTGCGCCCGGGCGCCGAAAATAACCTGAATGCCGCTGTCGCCGACAAAGACCACGCCTCGCGCGCCGACGTTATTCAGACCATCGCGATCCACCCGTTCCGGCTTCGCCACTTCAAGGCGCAGGCGAGTAATGCAGGAACCCACGCTTGCGATATTGTCAGCGCCACCCAGCAGGCCGATGATATCGTTCGCCAGTTCAGCATCGGTTTTATCGTCCGCATTTGCCGCTATATCCGCCCGGCCCGGCGTTTTTACGTCGAAACGACGGATAACAAAGCGGAAAGTGAAGTAGTAAATAATCGCCATCGGGATGCCGACGATGACCGCGTTCAGATAGTTAGTCTCAAAACCGTTAAACGAAGGCAGAATACCGAACGAGATGTAATCGATAAGCCCGGCGGAGAAAGATTTCACGATATGCGCGTGCAGCAGATACATGCACATGTAAGAAAGCCCGGCCATGATGGCGTTAAAGACATACAGCACCGGCGCGACAAAAATAAAGGTAAATTCAACCGGCTCCGTAATACCTGTCAGGAAACAGGTTAACGCGGCGGAAAAGAGAATGCCGGAGGCGATCTTTTTATTTTTGGTATTCGCTTCGTGATACATCGCAAGACAGGCTGCCGGCAGCGCGAACAGCATCAGCGGATACTCGCCTTGCAGGAATTTGCCGGCGTTCTGGTAGCTGTCGCTGCTGAAGCTTTTTACGCCTTCTTCCAGCATCTTAAACCAGATGGTCTGGTCGCCATGAATCAACTGTCCCGACTGGGTGGTGTAGTCGCCAAAGGAGTACCAGAAAGAAGGGTACCAGATATGGTGCAGCCCAAGCGGGATAAGCGCACGTTCCACAAGGCCGAAAATAAAGGTTGAAGCCGCCTGGTTATCGCCATTCACTACCACAGAAAGCGCATCGATACCCGCCTGAATATGCTGCCAGATATAGGGCAGCACCAGCCCGAGCAGGAAAGAGAGCAGGGCGGTAACAATAGCGACGAAGCGTTTTCCGGAGAAGAACCCCAGAAATTCCGGCAGTTGCAGCGTGTGGAAACGGTTATAGCACCAGGCCGCAAGAATGCCGCAGATAAGGCCGCCGAACACGCCCATTTGTAACGTCGGAATACCAATCACCATGGCATATTTACCGCCGTTCGCCGCCATTTCCGGCGTAATGCCAAGCATAGTGCCGATAGTAACGTTAACAATTAACACAGAGACCGCCGCTGAAAGCGCGGCGATGCCCGATTCCGCCGCAAGCCCCACTGCCGAGCCTATGGCGAACAGCACCGGCAGGTTATCAAAAATAACCCCGCCCGCGTTCATCATCAGCGGCAAATGAAACTTGTCGCCGAATGCCAGCAGCAGACCGGCCGCTGGCAACAGTGAAATCGGCAGCATTAACGCGCGGCCAATCATTGAGAGCTTTGAAAGCGATTTAACCAACCCTGACATCAGACTCATGCTGATTCCCCCGACAGACCATTTATACGGGTTTTAACCCTGTTTTATCTAAGTAGAACGTTTTACTAGAACGTTCTACTTATGCTGTTACAGTGGGCTTACAACGCGCAACAGAAATTTAACGTTCTGTCAGAAGAAATTCTGATTTTTTGAGATTGATCAGAAAATGGCGTCAGGAAGGGGTGGACATGCTGAAAGAGGCAACCATGACCATCTCATACGCACGCTGCGCAGAGGTTTATATTTTCTGAAAATTAAATGAAATAATGCGCTGAATATAGCGTGTGACAGATTAATAATAAGAAAACGTTTAGGTATTTATCTTTATTGTTAATTAATGATTCATTAAAAATAATTAACGTGAATATTCTACAGGATTTTATATCATTCCAGGATTGTCTTTAGATTAATGTATGAGGGATAATCGATTTTATCTGTCTTGCCTCGGCGATAACGCTGCTCTCGCTTCGATGGCCTATATAATTTAGTGGGGTAATATCTTGGGCGCTATTTATAAAACCGGCAAATATATGCCGATAAAATTTATCAATCTTCTTGCTGTAACAGGCGCGTTATTAATAAGCGGTTGCCAGAATAATAAATCATTACCACCCGAACAGGCTGCGCAGGAGGCTGAAACGCCAGCGCAAACGGCGCAGTCCGCCCCGCTGCCAACGCCGCAGATGACCACGCCGCAAGCCGAGGAAAGCCAGGCTTCAGAAGGTTCGGCAACGATATGCCAGCGCGAGCTCGCCGCGCTTTCTAAAATTAACCCTTCTGTGTATGCCGTAAAGAAACAAGCTTTTGAAACGCTTTTACAGACCGCCACGTCTTATAGCGCGGTGCGTAGCGATATTAACGAGCAAACCCGGGACACCCTTGATGCGTTATACAAATATAAAACGCAAAAAATATGTAACGACATTGAGCAGGCTATCCAGCAGGGATTAATCAGCCGTGGGGAAAGTATTAAATGAAACGCTTTAATTTAAAGCCCATTTTTTTTTTTTGCATTACCGGTAGCCATTAACGCAGCAGTTGCCCCTCATGTACTGGCCAGCAATACAGAGAAAACGCTTAAGTCGCTGGATGCCATTACCGCGCAATCCAGCGGGATCCCCGATTTATTGCTGGCCAAACCTGTACCGTTACCTGAACCTGAAAAGGGTTCTTCTGATAAACCCGCCAAAAAACAGCCAGCTAAAAAAACTGCGCAGCCCGTGAAGGCAACTGCCTATGCCGACCAGCAAGCGGTAATCAACAAGCTTCGCGCTGAACTCGCCAGTGCTAAAAACACCTGGCAGACAGAAAAAGCGGATCTGCAAGAGGCCGCTCTGCAAAGCCAGCAGCAGGTTAGCGCCCTGCAAAAGCAGCTTAGTGATTTGTCACGCGGGCAGGGGAACGCGTCGCAAAGCGCAACACGCTTGCAGCAAGATTTACAAGAGGCCCAACAGCAAAACCGAACGCTTAAACAACAAATCGTTGAACTCACGGGTTCGCGTGCCGTAAACGCGCAAGCGCTGGCGCAAGCGCTGGCGCAAGTGCAGCAAAAATTAGCTGAAAGTCAAAAAAATGGCGCTGAACTGCAAAGGCAGATAGCTGAGCTGCGGGTCTCGCGTAATGCAAGAGCAGAGGCGCTGGATAAGACCCGTGAAGCGCTTGCCGCTAACCAAAAAGCGTTGCAGAGCCTTAAAGCAGAGCTTGCCGCCACGGTTTCCGGCCAGGGTGAAAAAGCAGCGCAAATCGCGCTTATCAAAAAATCGCTTGAAGAGAGCCAGAAGAAAAACCAATCGCTTGAAGCGCAAATGGCGCAGCAGAAGCAGGCGCAAGCCGCAAAAGAACAGCAGATATTAAATCAGCTCTCACAAAATGAAACGAAAACCGAAACGCTGGAAAAACAACTGGCAGAACTCGCTTCGGCGAAAAACGGTAGCGGGAAGGTAATGGCGCAGCTTCAGCAGCAGCTTAACACCAGCCAGCAAGAGGCGGCGCAGTTGAAAGTGCAGATCGCCACACTTTCGAGCGCGCAGGATGCCAAAACGCAGGAGGGCGGCAAGCTGCAAGCGCAGTTGCTTGAAAGCCAGAAAAAGGCGCAGGCGCTGCAAAGCCAGCTCGCCTCGCTGACAGATGCTCAGAAAGCGAAAGGCGATGAAAGCGCGCAGCTTCGCCAGCAGCTCACCGCCAGCCAGAAAGAGGCGCAGGCGATGAAAGCGCAAATCGCCACCCTCAGCAGCGCGCAAGGCGAAAAGGCGCAGGAGAGCGGCAAGCTGCAAGCGCAGTTGCTTGAAAGCCAGAAAAAGGCGCAGGCGCTGCAAAGCCAGCTTGCCTCGCTGACAGATGCGCAGAAAGCGAAAGGCGATGAGAGCGCCCAGCTTCGCCAGCAGCTCACCGCCAGCCAGCAAGAGGCGGCGCAGTTGAAAGCGCAGATCGCCACGCTTTCGAGCGCGCAGGATGCCAAAACGCAGGAGAGCGGCAAGCTGCAAGCGCAGCTGCTTGAGAGCCAGAAAAAGGCGCAGGCGCTGCAAAGCCAGCTTGCCTCGCTGACAGAGACTCAGAAAGCGAAAGCCGATGAAAGCGCGCAGCTTCGCCAGCAGCTCACCGCCAGCCAGCAAGAGGCGCAGGCGATGAAAGCGCAGATCGCCACCCTCAGCAGCGCGCAAGGCGAAAAAGCGCAGGAGAGCGGCAAGCTGCAAGCACGACTGCTTGAAAGCCAGAAAAAAACGCTGGCGCTGGAAAAAGAGATTGCTGTTTTAACCACAGCACAGGCTGACAGCACGCAATCAAGCGAAAAAATGGCGCAACAGGTGCAAGAAGAGCAGAAAAAAGCGGCAGCGCTGGCAAAACAAGTGGCGGAACTCACTGCCTCACAGAGTGGTAATACCGCAGCTTTAGCGATGGCTGAGCAGAATCTGGTCGCCAGCCAGAAAAAATCGAGCGAATTTGAGAAAAAATGGCAGGAAGCCAGCAAACAGCTTGAGGAAAAAAATAAGCAACTGGCCTCGCTTGATAAAGCGAAACCCGCTACCGCCGCGAAACCGAAAAGCACAGATGAGATCCGCGACTATGCACTGGGCGCGTTTTGGGCTCAGGAGATGATAGGCATGATGAAGAGCAAAGAGGGGTACGGTTACCATATTGCTCGTCAACAGGTATTGAACGGCGCAACGGACATGATCAACGGCGAGTTGAAGCTGTCGTATGAGCAACTGATCAAAGTCTTACAGGAGCTTGATAAAAACTCCGGCGCCCAGGAAGAGAAAGTCAAAAAAATCGCCAACAATGAAGGCAGACAGTATATGACTGGCTTCAGTAAACAGCCGGGCGTGAAAAAAGCGTCTATGGGCTACTACTATCTGATCGCTAAGAAGGGAAGCGGGAAGATCAAAAACAGCGACACGGTAGGGGTCGTTATCCGCGAAAGCCTGTCAAACGGCAAAATCATCAATGATATGACGCAAAAGGGTACGGTGCTGGCGTTACCGCTTAACAGTTATCCGCCGCTGTTTAAATCGGCGTTGTCAGTGCTGAATAACCATGGTGAAATCCGTATCGTTGTGCCGCCTGAACTGGCTTATGGCGAAGCAGGAAGAATGCCGGAGATCCCGCCTGACTCAACGATGGTCTACGATATTAAAATCGTTGATGTCGCGCCAACGGGCGGCCAGCCCGCTAGCGCAAATAAATAACAAAAACCCGGCGTTAGCCGGGTTTTTTACTTCGCCTGTTTATATCCGGGTACCCGCCTGACGCTTCATTAAATGCGCTCGATCACATTTTTAAACTTTTTAATGTTATTTAAAAACAGCCGGTTAAGACCAAATGACGTGAGTTAGCTTGCGATGCGCTCACGGGCTGCCAGTCTTATTAACAGAGATAAGTTAATAAACCCAGCACAAAAAGGAGGTTTTATGGCTCGTTTTCAGCAGAAAGTTGTGGTGATCACCGGCGCAGGTTCTGGTATTGGCGCCGGGGCGGCGAAGCGTTTCGCCAGCGAAGGCGCAAGCGTCGTGCTGGTGGGCCGTACGCCGGAAAAACTGGAGAAGGTGGCGGCTACGCTGGCGCAGGGCAAACATCTTGTCGTGCCTTGCGACGTTTCGAATGCGCAAGAGGTGCAAAATTTAGCGCAGCGCGTGGCGGATGAATATGGCCGTGTCGATGTGCTGGTGAATAACGCAGGCGTTATCGTTCAGGGCCGCATCCATGAAATTAAACTGGACGACTGGGAAACGTTGATGGGCACGGACCTCAACGGCGTCTTCTATTGCACGCATTATTTCATGCCTGAGTTGCTTAAAACCAAAGGCAACGTGGTCAACATCTCTTCTGTTTCCGGCCTTGGCGGCGACTGGGGCATGAGTGTTTATAACGCCGCGAAGGGCGCTATCACCAACTTTACTCGCGCGCTGGCGATGGACTACGGCGCGGACGGCGTGCGCGTTAACGCGATATGCCCGGGTTTCACTTTTACCGACCTGACCGAAGAGATGAAGCAGAATGAACCGCTGCTGCAAAAATTCTATGAGCGTATTCCGTTGAAACGCGCCGGCGAGCCGGAAGATATCGCCGACGCCATTGCGTTTATCGCCAGCAATGACGCGCGGTATATCACCGGGGTGAATCTGCCGGTAGATGGCGGTATTACGGCCTCTAACGGCCAGCCGCCGCAAGCGTAAGGCAGAGCAACGGCTTAGAAGTCCGTGGTCCGCCCAATAAAAAACCCGCCTGATGGCGGGTTTTTACGTTCAGACAACATCAGGCGGTAACGGTGATGCTTTGCCCTTCAAAAGTGACAGTCTGACCAGCAACGATTTTGCAGCGCTTGCGGGTTTCCACCGCGCCGTCTACCTTCACGAGCCCTTCGCTGATGACGATTTTCGCCTGCGCGCCGCTCTCGGTCCAGCCTTCCAGCTTCAGCAGGTCGCACAGCTCAACATGCGGGTGTTTTCCAAGAGAAAATGTCGCCATTTTACGCGCCCTCCGCGTCATGATATTCCTCGCACGCCTGAAGCGTGTTCTGGATAAGCGTGGCGACGGTCATTGGACCCACGCCGCCTGGCACAGGGGTGATATAAGCAGCGCGCGCGGCGGCGTCGTCAAACACGACATCGCCCACAACTTTGCCGTTTTCGAGGCGGTTAATGCCAACATCAATCACTATCGCCCCTTCCTTAATCCACTCACCAGGAATAAAGCCCGGTTTGCCGACCGCAACGATCAACAGATCCGCGTTTTCTACATGATGGCGCAGGTTTTTAGTAAAACGGTGAGTCACCGTGGTGGTACAGCCCGCAAGCAGCAATTCCATGCTCATGGGGCGACCGACAATGTTAGAGGCGCCGATAACCACCGCATTCAGGCCGTAGGTATCGATATTGTAGCGCTCCAGCAGCGTAACGATGCCACGCGGGGTGCAGGGACGCAGACGCGGCGCACGCTGGCACAGGCGGCCTACGTTGTAAGGATGAAAACCATCCACGTCTTTATCCGGCGCGATACGCTCCAGCACTTTTACGTTATCGATGCCCGCCGGCAGCGGCAGCTGTACAAGAATGCCGTCAATAGCGGCGTCGGCGTTCAGCTCGTCGATAAGCGCGAGAAGTTCCGCTTCGGTCGTGGTTTCAGGCAGATCGTACGAGCGGGAAAGAAAGCCCACCTCTTCGCACGCTTTGCGCTTGCTGGCGACATAAATCTGCGAAGCGGGGTTAGCGCCAACCAGCACAACCGCAAGACCCGGCGCCCGTTTTCCAGCCGCCAGACGCGCCTGCACTTTTTCCGCAACTTCTTGTCGCACCTGCTGCGCAATCGTTTTACCGTCAATAATCTTTGCTGCCATCAGAGAGAGGATTCCATCTGTAATGATAAAGGAGAGGGGATGTTGATATTTTGTCAGAAGCGGGCGGCGCTGTCAGTCCCGAAAGCGCCTTTATGCTTAAAAGGCAAGCGGGCAGTCGGAAAGCCATTGACTCACAAGGCGCTCACCGTATAATTCCACGCGTTTCACAGCGTTAAAGGCTCCCTTGGCGTTGTGGCAGCATCTTCCCGATGCGCCCTTAGCTCAGCTGGATAGAGCAACGGCCTTCTAAGCCGTGGGTCGCAGGTTCGAGTCCTGCAGGGCGCGCCATTCTGTTTCTGTGCCATCTCGTGTTGCTTTTAATGCCCCACTTTATCTTCCCGGTCCGGCTCGGCCAGGTATTGCCAGCAGGTAACGAACAGTGCGGCAATCAGCGGTCCTGTTACGAAGCCGTTGATACCATACACCGTCAGGCCGCCAAGCGTGGCGATAAGTATCAGATAATCCGGCATCTTAATATCTTTTCCTACCAGTATGGGGCGCAGAATATTATCCACCAGCCCGACCACCACCACGAACCAAACCACAAGCGCTATCGCCTTCCAGAGCGCGCCTACCGCGAACAGATAAATGGCGGCGGGAACCCAGACTAAAGCGGTGCCAACGGCCGGCACCAGCGAGAAAAAGGCCATCAGCGCTCCCCATAACAGGCTACCCTGAATCCCCAAAAACCAGAACGCCACGCCGCCAAGAAAGCCCTGAATCACGGCTACCACCACCGTGCCTTTCACCGTGGCGCGCGCCACGGCGGCGAAGCGGGCAATCAGCCGATACTTGACCCGGTTTTCCAGCGGGATGGCGCGCATAATTAACGCCACCAGATGCGAGCCATCTTTCAGTAAGAAAAAGAGCAGGTAGAGCATAACCCCGAAGCCTACCGCCAGGCTGAAGGTGTTTTTACTGATAGCCAACGCACTGCCGGCGAGGAACTGGCTGCCCTGCATAACGGCGGCAGAGAGTTTTCGCTGTATTTCGCCTACGTCATCCAGGTCATAGTCTGCAAGCAACTGCTGGCCCCAGGAAGGAAGGTGGCGAATGACATCGGCAAACACAACCGACATAGAGGTGTTGTCCTCCTGGAGATTGCGATAGACCACATTAAATTCATTCACCAGAGAAGAGAGAATAACCGCCAGCGGCGTAAAGACGATAAGGCAGATAAGCAGCAGGGTCAGCAACGACGCGAGGCCATTTCTGTTGCCGGTCGCCCGCCGACGGATCCACTCTTTGGTTTTATAAAAGATAACCGCAAGGATTGCCGCCCAGAGCACGGCCGAGGCGTAAGGCCGTAATATCGTCAGGAAGGCCAGCGTGACCACAGCAAGAATGAGAATAAAGAAAAACTTAGAAAAGCCTCTTGGCAGCATGAGTATTCCTTTGAGGTAATTTTAAAAATGCTCTCTGGCAAAACGGCATTGTCCGTAGCGCCCTGTTTATTATGGCAGAAAGGGGTAAGTCTGCTTCCGGCGTGGTTTTATCCCTTCGCGATAACGCCGCTAAGCTTGCCCTGCATCGACTAAACGGCAATAGAATAATCTTAAAGAAATCGTGAAATATTACAGAATATTAATAATGAGTTTCGTTTTTATCAGGTTGTCTATACTGACTGTTACCTTATAGACAGGAGGACATATGGTAAATAAAAACGAAATCCGCGAACACGCAGAAGTTATCGCCAGCTGTGGCAGCCATGTTGGTACTGTCGACCACCTTGAAGGCGAAGATAAAATCAAACTGGCGAAAAGCGACCCGAAATCCGGGGGCATGCACCATTACATCCCGCTAAGCTGGGTAGATAAAGTTGAGAACAACAAAGTTCTGCTCAACAAAAATAAGGATGAGGTGACCTCTTCCTGGCAGGCGGCTTAACGTCTGCTGCGGGTTCAGGCTCATGGCCTGAACCCGGTCTGCTTTATCATTTCCCTGCTTTATTTCCCCTTTCTTCCCGCGAAGCTAAACCACATTATCATCGCCAGAATCAGCAAGGCGCTGCCTGCTATGCTCAGCGCCAGACTATGAGAGAACGTAAAAGCGGTTTTCGCCGCCTCCATGACGGCCTGTGCGAGCGTGGGCTCCAGCTGTTGCGAGACTTTAACCGCCTCGCCAATAGAATACGCCGCGCCTGCCGCTTCCCGGGCGCTTAATCCTGTTGGCAGCACAATAGCCTGCGAAAAGCTGCGGCTCAGCAGCAGGCCGAATATCGCCACGCCAAGACCGGCGCCCAGCTCGTAAGCCATTGTCTCGATAGCGCCTGCCGCTGCGGCTTTTTCTTTTGGCGCCGAGGCCATAATCGCAGAGGTGGAAGCCAGCAGCGCGCTGGCGGCGCTAAAGCCCAACAGCGTCATCCACCCCCAGGCCTGCCAGTGCTGAGTGCTAAAGTCTGTTACCGACAGGCCGAAAAAACTCAGCGCGCTGAATCCCATGCCGCCTGCCGCCACCGTTCGCAACCCCAGGCGGGAAACCAGCACCCCTGCCACTGGTCCGCTGAAACCGCTCGCCAGCATAACCGGCAGCATAAACAGGCCGGCTGCGAAGGGGGTGAACGCATGAACAAACTGCAACTCCTGCGCCATCAGTAGTTCAAAGCCCACCAGCGCTACCATTGCCGTTACCGCCATGATTACGCCGCTCAGAATAACGCGGTGGCTGAAAAGCGACATATCCAGCATCGGTCTCGCTGCCCGGCGCTGGGTGTGAATGAACGCAACCAGAAGGCTGCCGCCTGCGATGGCCAGAAGCATCGCCAGCGCAGGCGAAACGCCGCCCCTGAGCGCGGCTTTGGCGCTGTAGATAAGCAGCAACAGCGCGGTAATAAGCATCAGGGCGTGGGTAAGGTTGACAGGCTGTTCGGCGCGGCCTTGCTGGCGCGGCATCAGCCACCGCGCCAGCGCGATAACGCCCAGCACAATCGGCACGTTGATGAGAAAAACCGAGCCCCAGAAGAAGTGCTCCAGCAGCAGGCCGCCCACCAGCGGGCCGAAGGCGGCGCCGCCGGATCCCACCGCCGCCCAGACGCCCAGCGCGATATTGCGCTGCCGGGCATCGGTGAACAGCGTGCGGATCCCGGCAAGCGTCGCTGGCACAATCATCGCTGCGCCTACCGCCAGCAACGCGCGGGCGATAATCAGCCACAGCGCGCTCTGGGCAAACGCCGCCGCCAGCGAAGCCAGACCAAAAAGCGCGCTGCCAGACAGCAGCAGGCGACGAAAGCCGATGCGGTCGCCAAGCGCGCCCATCGGCAACACCATGCCCGCCATCATCAGCGAATAAATATCGATTATCCACAGCAGTTCGTTGCCGCTGGTATTGAGCGAAAGGCTCAGCGTCGGCGCGGCGACATGCAGCACGGTTGCGTCGATAGCGACCGGAATATAAGCCAGCACGATAATGGCCAGCGTTAACCACTGACGAAGCATAACTCTCCTTAAGGCCATTCTGGACACTTGACCAACTTTAAAGTTTGCCAATAGTAGTGGAATTTGGACGCTTGTCCAGCTTATAGTGGAGTTCGTTAAGGCGAGGTTTACTAAACAACATGAGTTACTTACACCGGGAAGAACGCAGAGAAACCATTTTGCAGGCCGCTACAGAAGTGGCGCTGAGCGCAGGGTTCGCCGCAATGACGGTACGGCGAATTGCCGCGCAAGCGGGTGTAGCGGCAGGGCAGGTGCACCATCATTTTGCTTCCTCAACGGAATTAAAGGCGCAGGCGTTTTTGCGTATTATCCAGACAAAACTCAAGACTGCCGATGAAGCGCAACCGGCAGGCTGGCGCGACAGGCTTTTGTCGATGCTTGGCTATCAGGAAGAAGCTTACGATCCTTATCTGCGGCTGTGGCGTGAAGCGCCGCTGCTGGCGGAAAAGGAGCCGGCATTTAAAGCCGCTTATGCGCAGTCGATGGAAATATGGCATGGAGAGCTGGTGCGTATTATCCGTGAGCATGAATCAACAGCGGCCCTGGCGGACAGCGCGGAAAATATCGCCTGGCGGCTTATCGCGCTGGTGTGCGGCCTGGATGGTTTACTGATCTTTGAACTAGGCGGTATGACGACGGCAACGTTCGATGCGCATCTGGAAAAGGCGATCGCCAGAGAATTTCCGTTTATTGCCACCCAAACCCAGGGTTAGCCCGCTGGGCGAAGCCGGGCCGTTTCTGAAGCCGGGCCGATATGACGCCAGGCTCAGGATAGTTGCCGTGATGAGGTGGGGAAGGGCGGCTTTCGCCTTTAACCCACCGTTGCGGCCTGACTTTCCCGTGGTTAAGTTTGCCTTTAGCGTTTCAACTGGCGTTCCAGCGCTTCTATCTGCTGGCGATTTTTCTCGCTAAGATTGTGCGCCATCTCATCGCTCATGGTCGCGGCGCGCCGCATTTGCGCCACTTTTTCCTGCAATGCTTTGGCCAGCTCAAGCTCCACGCTGCGACCGTTTTTTTCGCGTTTTACCAGATGCACGCCGTCGCGGTTGCCGCACTGCCAGACCAGCAGCGGATGCGTAACTTCTACTGTTAATTCAAAAATATGGTGATAGAACACCGCGCGTACTGTGGCGCGCTGGTAACAGCCGCCCATAATGCTTACTTCAATGTCAGCCGCCAGTAACCGCCGGATGGCTTCCTTACTCAGTTCCATCTTATTTCTCCTGTCAGGTTAATCCTGCCTAACCAGTTTAAGATAAATCTTATTCCTTTGCGGGAGTTTACAGTGACATGCGCGACATTTCCGCGCTTATTTACGCAACGAGATATAAGAATGTTTAAACGGTAGTGCGTTAAGCAGAGTAAACAGGAGTGCAATGACAGATGATGTCACAGGGCAGGTCGCCTGGCCGAAGAAACCGGTCAGCCTGGGTTAATTAACGCCCAGGGCGCGCCACATCGCATCGAAACCAACGCTTATTAACTCTTCGGCGCGCGCCGGTTCGCGGGCGGCGAAATCTATCGTCGTTTGCGCCAGCGAGAAAAAGAGCGCGTCGCCGAAAGCGCGCCAGGGCGTCGCCAGAAAGAGGGGCGCGATAGACTGCTCGCACAGATTACGCAGATCCGGATACATCTCGTTTACTGTCTGGCGTGTCGCTTCGGTTATTTTTTCGCTAACGGCAAGCTGGCGCATGGCCTGGTTTGCCAGCGGATTGCGCAAACCCCACTCGATATAAGTCGTCCAGATATAGCGAGTAATCGCTTTGGGTTCCCCGCTGCGGTCAAGCCTGGCGGTAAGCGGCTGGCAGAAGCCGTGCTTCAGGTGCAGGTAAAGCGCGTTATAGAGATCGTCTTTTGTAGGGAAATAGCGAAACAGCGTGCCTTCGGCCACGCCTGCCTTGCGCGCCACAAGGGCAGTGGAGGCGCTAATGCCCGCCTCGGCAATCGCTTCGGCTGCCGCTTCCAGTAACGCCAGCTTTTTATCTTCACTACGGGGACGAGCCACTGCTTCTACCTCTTTTTTCGAAAACGCGAATTGAACCAGACTCTTCGACCTGTCGCAAGGCGGCCCGTCACATTGTAAAAACGTCTTGACGGGTCAGGTTTGCTTTCTATAATGAGTGTTTACTCACTCATTATCAAGACGAGACGCCTCTTTTCGGACCAATGCCCCTGTTAAATAAGGGAATATCCCGGCCTGCTCCAGGCGGGCACGACAATAAATCCGCAGAGGACCGCAATGAGAAAACCGCTACGTTTCTGGGCTACGGGAGGCATTCTTATGTTAGCAGCAATGGGCGCGCTGGCGCTCTACCTCGCCCCCGGTTTCGGCGCCGCGCCGCAAGGAGAGCGAAAAGCGCAGGTTGAGCGCTCGCCGAACTACCGCGACGGCGCGTTTCAGAATGAAGAGCCCACGCGTGTTTTTACCGGGCAGGGCAGCCAGTGGGCCGCGTGGGGCGAGTTCCTCTTTAAGCGCATCGATAACCTGAAACCTGAGCGTCCGCTACCGCTGGTTCACACCGACATCGCCTCGCTGGATAAAAACGACGATCTGGCGTTGTGGCTGGGCCACTCCTCCTGGTATCTGCAACTGGCGGGCAAACGTATTTTGATTGACCCGGTCTTTAGCGGCTACGCCTCGCCGTTTGCGCTTTTCAACCGCGCTTTTGCCGGCGATTACCCGTGGACGGCGCAAAGCATGCCGGACATCGATCTGCTGGTGATATCGCACGATCACTACGATCACCTGGATTACGCCACGCTTCGGGCGCTGCGCCCGAAAATTCGCCAGGTCATCACGCCGCTTGGGGTCGGGGCGCATCTGGAAGCCTGGGGCGTAGCGCCGTCGCGTATTAAAGAGGTGGACTGGCAGCAGTCGGTAAACGTTGCTGATGGGCTGACGGTGCATGCCCTGCCGGCGCGTCACTTTTCCGGGCGCGGCCTGAAAGGCAACCAGACGCTGTGGGCGAGTTTTCTGTTCGAAACGCCGCAGCAAAAACTCTATTACAGCGGCGACAGCGGCTATGGCCCGCATTTTAAAGCGACTGGCGAACGGTTCGGCGGCGTGGACATCGCCATCATGGAAAACGGTCAGTACGACCGCGACTGGAGCCAGATCCACATGATGCCCGAAGAAACGGCGCAGGCCGCGCAGGATCTGGGGGCCAAACGCGTCCTGCCGGGGCATAACGGCCGTTTTGCGATGGCGAAGCATGCCTGGAACGATCCGTTAAAAAGACTGGCGGCGGCCAGTCGCGATAAAGCTTATACGCTGCTGACGCCGCGCCCCGGCGAACCGGTGCGCCTTGCGCAAACAGAGCAGCATTTCAGCGCGTGGTGGGAAGACGACAACGTCGTCGCGCCACGTTAATACTCAACCTAAAAACAGAGGGACGCTTGTATGGAACTGCCCGCTCAGGTTATAGAAACCCTCACCGGCTGGATCGACGACAATCTGCATAAGCCGTTGCGCATTGACGATGTCGCGCGCCACGCCGGTTATTCTAAATGGCATTTGCAGCGCCTGTTTCACCACCATAAAGGGGAAAGCTTAGGGCGCTATATTCGCGAGAAAAAGCTCAGTCTCGCCGCGCGCGATCTGCGCGCCACCAACGAGAAAGTGCTCGATATTTCGCTGAAGTATGGTTTTGAATCGCAGCAAACCTTTACGCGGCTTTTTACGCGCCACTACAGTTTATCGCCGGGCAGCTACCGCCGACAGGCGAACAACTGAATTTGCAAGGCCGGATGAATTCTCCGACAATGCGCCTTTTAAACTCAGGCTCTCGTCCCTCATGAAGCATCCGCTCGAATCTTTGATGGTGGCCGGCGGCATTTTGCTGCTGGCCTTTCTCTCTTGTCTGCTGCTGCCCGCGCCGGTACTGGCGCTGTCGCTGGCGCAAAAAATGATCGCCACCTTCCATTTGCAGGATCTTAACCAGCTCTACACCATTATTTTCTGCGCCTGGTTTTTGTTTCTCGGCGCCGTTGAATACCTGGTTATCCGCTTCGTCTGGCGGCGCTGGTTTTCAATAGACCGGGCGTAAGGCGTTATTTTCCGGCGTGCAAAATCACGCCCCACGCCGGAAAACAGTTACCGCTAAAGCGTTGCAGCCCAGATTTCGCCGTTGCGGCGCACCAGTTCCGAAAGCGACAGCCCGTCGGCCATAAATTCCCGCATAGTGCGCGCGTCGCTGTCGTTATTTCGCACGTAGCGATGAATCTCCTCAAGCGCGCTCCGGCCGTTCAGGTCAGCGGCATAGCGGTCGACTTTTTCCAGCGTGCGCAGAATATCTTCGCCGATGGTGCGCTGCTCGCCGGTGCAAACGTCGGTTAAGGTGCCTTCCAGCCCATAGCGGCAGGCGCTAAAGCGGTTGAAGCGGTAAATCAGGTAATCTTCCGCCTTCGGTTTGAAGGGGCGCTCTTCCAGCAGCCAGTGGGCGATAGCCTGAATAAATCCGGCGATGTTAATGGCCCGCGACAGCGAAAGCGGCGTATCCATCACCCTGACCTCCACCGTGCCAAAGCCGGGGCTTGGGCGAATATCCCAGTGCAAGTCTTTAATCGATTCCACCACCCCTGTGCCTTCGAGCCGGGCGTACATTTTTTCAAACTGCGTCCAGTTTTCGACAAACGGCGCGGGGCCGTTATCGGGAAACGCAGAAAAAATATTGAGCCTTGAAGAGGCGAAGCCGGTATCGGAACCCTGCATATAAGGCGAGGAGGCGGAAAGCGCGACGAAGTGCGGCACGAAGCGAGACAGCCCATGCAGCAGATAAATCGCCTCATCCCCGGTACGACACCCCACATGCACATGCTGGCCAAAGACCGTCGCCTGCTTAATGAGGTAGCCAAACAGCTCCAGGGTGCGGGCGTAACGCTCGCTGGCGCACACTTCCTGGCGTTGCCATTTCTGGAACGGGTGCGTGCCGCCGCCGCTAATCACCAGATGGTGCTGTTGCGCGCAGGCGAGAATGTCACGTTGCAGCGCGGAAAATTGCGCGCTCGCCTGGTTAATGTCCTGGCAGACGCCGGTCGCTATCTCAAGCATGCTTTCGGTGATGTCATGTTTCACCTCTCCGGCGCTGATTGTGCCTTCCAGCTCGCTAATCAGCGTGGAGGAGTCCTGGCTTAGGTTGTAGCCGGGCGGGCTCGCCACCTGGAGCTCCAGTTCAATGCCCAGCGTGAAAGGATCAGAGGCGTTAAAGGGTTTCAGAGGCATAGGATTATCTCTTGTCATGGCAGCCAGCTACGGCTGCGGGTGGCGCTTTGTGCAAGTATAGTCATGCAAAATCATCTGTTTGCGCTGAAGCGGCTCGGATAAAACCGAGTTGTTCTGAAGCCTCTGAAGCAAAAGAAAAAGCCTGAGGGAGAAAAAACGGCCCACACCGCCTCACGCATTTTTATGAACGACATTCACTTTCTTTCCAGCGGCTTACCTGATACAACAATTTATTAACAATCCCACCCGCAAGGATTTTTCCTGTGACCGAGTTAAACCAGTACAACCAGCTCGTTGGCGCGCCCGTACCGGAGTGGCAGGGCGTACAGATCCTCCCCCGCGTGCCGCTGGCAGGGCATTATTGCCGCCTTGAGCCGCTGGATGCGGACCGCCATTCGCAGCAACTTTTCGAGGCCTACCAGCTGGCGCCTGACGAGCGCGACTGGACGTGGCTTGCCGCGCAACGCCCCGATACGCCGCAGGCGGCCTGGCACTGGGTGCAGGGCAAAGTGGCGGACCCGACGCTTACTCCCTACGCCGTCATCGAGCAAAAAAGCGGCGAGGCGGCAGGACTGGTCTGTTTTATGCGTATGGACACGGCTAACGGCACGGTGGAAATCGGCCATGTCACCTGGTCGCCGCGCATGAAAAATACCGTGCTCGGCACCGAAGCGGTCTGGCTGCTGCTCGGCGCCGCTTTTGAACAGGGCTACCGCCGCGTGGAATGGAAGTGCGATTCGCTGAACGCCGCCTCGCGTAACGCGGCGCTGCGGCTTGGCTTTACTTTCGAAGGGCTGCTGCGCCAGATGATGGTGCGTAAAGGCCGCAACCGCGACAGCGAGTGGTTCTCCATTATTGATGCAGAGTGGCCGCAGCGAAACGCCGCCTTGCGCGGCTGGCTGGCGCCGGAAAACTTTGATGCGCAGGGGCGGCAAAAACAGCCGCTTTCGGCGTTTCACGCACGCTGAGCGCAAGCGCTATGCTACTGCGCTCGGTCTATGACGCGTTTCGCTGCCTGAACCTGCTGGCGAGCCTCGGCGCGCCGACCGGCATTCGCGAAATAGGCCGCCAGCTGGCGCTGGACTCCGCCAAAGTAACGCGGCTGATGCAAACGTTGCTGGCGCTGGAGATGGTGCAGCGCAACGAAAAGCGCAAATATTCGCTCGGCCCGGGCGTACACCGCTTTTCCGCCCAGGTTATCCATAACTCCGCTTTTTACAAAGCGGTGCTGGAGACGCTGGAAGAGGTGGGCAGCCAGCCCGTCTCTATCGTGGTCGGCATACTGAGCGGCAAAGAGGTGGTTTATCTCATCCATACGCGGCAGGGAAAAAGCGTGGCCAGAGCCATCGGCAACTATGACTCTTATCCCGCCGTTGAATCGGTTATCGGCATCAAGCTGCTGGCGGCGCGCAGCGATGAAGAGATTATCGATCTTATCGGCATACACGATTTTCAGCTTATCCGGGCGGATATTGAGGCGGCGCGGCGTCATCAGGTGCTGGTGAAAGTCTGGCCGGACGGCGACGCTCGCATGGCCTGCATCATTCCTGGCATGCAGGCGGCGATTGCGCTTTCCAACCTGAATGGCGAAAAGCTTGAGCTGGAGGCGCTGAAAGCGTTTCTGGTGTCGGCGGCGCAAAAAATCAGCGGCGGTTAGCGGGCAAGCAACGCCGCACGCTGGCGCGTAACGGCGGCAGGCTGGCCCGGGCGATAAAGCGCGGAGCCAATGCCCACGCTGTCGTAATGCTGCAAATAGTCCGCCATATTGCTCTCATCAATTCCGCCCACCGCGCAAAAGGGCACCGCCTGCGACAGCGGCCCCTTAATCAACTGCGGCCAGCTGGCGGGCAGCGTTACCGCCGGAAAAATTTTCAGCGCGTCTACCCCCAGCGCGCAGGCGGCGAAGATCTCCGTGCTGGTATAAACGCCTGCGCAGATTTTCAGCCCCTGCGTTCTGCATGCTTCCACGACTTTCGCATCCAGATTCGGCGTAAGCGCGTAATCGGCGCCCGCTTCGGCGCACGCCGCCGCCTGCGCAGGGGTAACGATGGTGCCGCCGCCAAGGTTCACCCGCCGGGCGAAACGGCGCTTGATCAGCCGGATGCTTTGCGCCCAGTCAGGCGAGTTGGCGGGGATTTCCACATCCAGAATATTATGCTCCGCCAGCGCGTCGACCTGCGCCAGGCAGTCATCCGGCGTTACGCCGCGTAAAATCGCGATAATGCGTCCGTTAAACAGCATCGCTAAACACCTTATTCAGCCCGGCTATCAGCGCCGTTTCGGCTTCAAGCGTCAGGCAGGGGAGGTTGAGTAATTCGCACGCCTGCTGGTAGCGGGGCAGCAACGACGCAGCGCCAATAAAGCAGACCGTTTCCTCACGCGGATGCCCGCAGAGGATTTCATGGCCGATGAGCAGGCCGGAAAGCCAGGCGCTGGCGCAGGCGGCGTCAAATTCGCCGAGGATATAGCGGCCCCGGCAGCGGAACAGTTCGCTCACCAGCCCGGCGTTGCCCTGGGCGATGGCGATGGCCGTCTCCACGCCGTCCTGAAAGCGGTCGTCATCAAAACGCTGTTCAGGCAACCCGCGCCCCACCACCGAGTGGTTCAACACCAGATGATAAAGCTCGCCGGTCATCAGCGTGCGCAGGCTGATCACTTGTTGCTGGTGGCGATCGACGCGCAGCCATTTGCTGTGGGTGCCGACGGCGGCGAAAACGCGGGCGTCGCACAGCGTCAGCGCCCCTGCCAGTTGCATCTCTTCGCCGCGGCAGATCTCATGCTCCGACGGGCTGCAAATGCCGGGCCTGACGGTCAACGGGTTGGGCAATACGCCTTCCAGCACCACGCCCCGCGCGGTTAACGCCCTGAAGCTCAGCGGCAGCGACTGATAGCCTGCGTCCACTATGCCGATGTTGCTGCCAATCATGCCGCAGAGGATAACCGGCGTGCTGGCGTCGTAGTCGTCGCCAAGGCGCGCAAGCTCTTCGCGCAGGATGACTCCCAGCGCTTCGCGCGGCGTGCGGGCCACTCCTTTTGGCGACGCCACGCTCTTCACCACTTCCCCTCGGTTTACGCGCATGGCGCGAAAATTGCTGCTGCCCCAGTCAACGGCAATATAGTCGCTCATCGCGCACGCTCCAGAATCGCCAGCGGCAGACGATCGGTGATTTCGCAAAGCTCTTTGCGCGTGGTTTCATCCAGCGTTTTCGCCGGGTCGCGCACGGTGCGAGTGGCGAAAAGGCCGGAGCGGTAGAGGATCTCTTTATGCACCGCCACGCCGATGCCCGGCTGCACGCCGTAGCGCAGAAACGGCAAATAGCGGTAAAAAAGCGCGCGCGCCTCGTCGCGGTCGCGCGTCCAGGCCTGCAAAATGGCGTTGATGACATCCGGAAATTCGCAGGCGGGCATGGTGCCGATAATGCCGCGGGCAAGCTCTTCATACAAAAACCCGGCGTTCAGGCCGCCAAACAGCCCGGCGCGCTCCCCGAGCGCCGTTTTAAGCTGGCTTATCTTCAGCGTCGTGGGCGGCTGCTCCACTTTGATGTAGCGAATTTGCGCCAGCGTTTCGCACAGGCGAACCAGCGTCGGCACCGGGATATTCACGCCCGTCATCAGCGGCGCGTCCTGGATCATGATGTCAATATCGCACTGGCGGCAAATATCGCTGTAAAAACGGTAAATCTCCTCCGGCCCCGGTTTAACCACGGAGGGCGGGTTCACCATCGCCACGTTTGCTCCCATCGCCTGGATACGCTGGATATCTTCAACAGCGGCCTGTGACGACCCGCCGCCCGCCGCCGCCACCAGCGGCAGATCGCCGGTCAGGGCTTTTACCGTGCGAAAAATCGCCGCTTTTTCTTTGCTGGTCAGCGCATAGCCTTCCGAGGCATTGCCAAACAGCGCCAGCCCGTCGATGCCCTGTTCGAGCAGAAAAATCACCAGCTTTTCGATTGAGGCGAGGTCTACCGCGCCCTGTTCGTCAAACGCGGTGGCGAGAATAGGAACATTACCTTTTAACATGCGTCACTCCAGACAGATTCACGTACTCGTTGTTCGTCAATTTCAATACCCAATCCGGCGCCCGTCGGCAGCGCGTAGTGGCCCGCCTCGCAGCGCAGCGGCTGTCGCAGCAGGCTGTTGGCAACCTCAAAGACCGGCGGCTGATATTCCAGCATGAAGAGATTCGGCAGGGCGGCCGCCACATGCAGGGAGGCGGCGATACAGGGGCCAAGCCCGACGCTTAAGTGCGGCGCAACCTGTAAATGCCAGGTCTGCGCAAGCGTCGCGATGCGCATCAACTCGGTAATGCCGGTGCGCCCTACATCGGGCTGAAGAATGTCGACGGCGCGCTGTTCAATAAAAGGGCGGAACTGGTAACAGGTGCGTTCCGTTTCGCCAAGGGCGATGGGCAGGGCGCTTTTACGACGCAGCTCGGCGTGCCCGGCGACATCTTCCGGCAGCAAAGGCGCTTCCAGAAAGCTGACGTTAAGGGCATTCAGCCCGGCGGCAAGTTGCGCCGCTTCGCTGACGCTGTAGTTCCAGTGGGCGTCCAGAAACAGCGTCGCCTGCGGCCCAAGCGCCTCGCGGATCGCCTGGACGTTTTTCAGGTCTTCGCTCACGCCATAGCCCAGCGCCAGCTTAATGGCGTTAAACCCTTTCGTCTGCCACTCCCGCGCCAACCCGCAGCGCTCCTCAAGGGTGGGGCGCGGCAGTCCTGAAACATAGCAGGGCACGGAATCGCGAAAATTGCCTCCCAGCAGTTGGTGGACAGGCAGATCCAACAGGCGGCCTTTCAGATCCCACAGCGCGGTATCCACCGCCGCCAGCGCATCGATGTGATAGCCGGTGATATGCCCCCGATCGCGCATCGAGTCGTACATTCTGGCGTTCAGCACCGCGCTGTTAAACGGGTTAGCGCCAAGCAGCAGCGGCGTAAACAGGTGCGTGATCAGCTGCGCGATCACCTGCGGCACTACCGGCGCGAGCGCCTCGCCCCAGCCCACCTGCCCGTCCTCACTGGTGATTTTCACCAGGCAAGTTTCCATCTTGCGGGAATAGACGCAGCGGTATTCCGGGCGATAGTAATAGTCTGCGGCTTCGTCATCCGGCTTGCCGCCCAGGTAAATCTCCTGCGGCCTGATTTTTAGCGGGAAGCACTGCACGTCAACAATCTTCATAACGCACTCCGTTTGAGAAAATTAATCCAGCGTTTTGCCTGCCGTTTCTTTCGCAAGCAGCACGGCGATAAAAGAGATAAGCGCCGTCGCCATCACATAGAAGGCGGGTGAAAGCGGGTTGCCGGTAAAGGTGATAAGGCTTGCCGAAGCGAGCGGCGTAACGCCGCCGAACAGCGCCACCGTGATGTTGTAAGAGATAGCGATGCTGCCGTAGCGAATGGCGGTGGGGAAAAGCTCGACCATCGCCGCGCCGCAGCCGCCGTTAAACAGCGCGACGAAAATGCCCAGCATACTCATTGCGCCTATCGAGGCGAGCACGGAGCCTTGCGCCATCAGCAGCATGGCGGGCCAGGTCAGTAAAATAAAACCGCCGCAACCCATCAGCATCAGCGGGCGGCGGCCCAGCCTGTCGGAGAGATAGCCGGTTACCGGCATGGCTATCGCCACGCTCAGAAGCCCCAGCGTGGTAATCAGGTAAGCGTCGGTGCGGCTGTAATTAAGGTAGGTGGAAAGATAGCCGGGCATAAAAGATTGCAGCACCCAGCTGCTTACCGCTTTTACCACCACAAAGCCGACGCAAAACAGCAGCGCGCGCAGGGAGGTTTTCAGCGTGGTGCGCAGCGGCGACTGCTCAAGCTTGCCGCTCTTTTTCAGCTTATGAAACTCGGCGGAATCTTCCATATTGCGGCGCATATAGAACCCGCCCAGCCCCAGCGGCGCGGCCAGCAGGAAAGGAATGCGCCAGCCCCAGTCGTTCATGGCAGGCTCGCCAAGCCAGTGGGTTAACGCCAGCACCAGCCCGGAGCCGCAGACAAACGCCATAAAGCTGAAGTTTTCGCTCCAGCAGGTCAGCGTGGCGCGGCGGTGCGGCTTAGCGCTTTCGGCAAGATAGGTGATGACCCCTGAGCTTTCCCCGCCCGCGGCAAACCCCTGCACCAGCCGGGTCAGCACCAGCAAGACCGGGGCGATAATTCCCGCCTGGGAGTAAGTGGGCAAAATCCCCATCACGAAGGTGGAGACCGAGGTGATAGTAATCACCGTTACCAGCACCTTACGCCGTCCGAGCCGGTCGCCCATCGAGCCGAAAAACAGCCCGCCCAGCGGGCGCATTAAAAAGCCGGAGCCGAAAACGGCGAACGATTTCAGCAGGGCGACCGTCGGGTCGCTGCTGGCGAAAAAGTTGCTGGCGATAATGGCTGCCAGCGTGCCGTAAAGGCCGAAATCAAACCATTCGATAAAGTGGCCGACGCCGGCCGAGGTCATGATTTTAAAGGTGCTTTGCCGCCCTTCCTGCGGGCTGGCCGCCGGGTAGCCTGCAACGTAACGGGTATCGGTCGTGTTCATGTTTTCTCCTGAGCAGCGCGTGGCGCGCCCGTGGGTTTAGCGGGTGAAGTCCCGTACCGCCGGGTTGTTATGCAGTGTTAAGGAGGCGAGGCCGTATGGCTATCGCAGGCGAAGGTTGCGTGAAGAGGGTCATAAAACAGCCGCAAAGAGTGCTTCACATAGTGAAGCAAAGCGGATTTGGCGCCCGGCAGATGAAATAAAGCTAATGTCACTTTCAGGAAACGCTAAACCCGGCGTCGGCAGCAGAGTGGTAGTCTATTTTTTGAGCGCTGCTGAGCGCTTCTGCTGTCCTTCTTCATCATGCGCGGGCACAAAAACCGCCGACGGGTAAGTTATTCATCGCTATGTTCAAGACTAAAGTACGACTTATTACTCTGCTGATGGCCGTTTCCGTCAGCATGCCTCTGTGGGCAAAACCGCATCATGCGACGAAAGCGGTGTCACATAAGCATCAGCAGCAGGGAAGCCGTATTTTGACCGTCAGAGATCCTTTTCACTACGACACCTTCAACGACGAAGCCTTTTTGTGGCAGGGTGTTTACGACAGTAAAAAACCTGAAAGCGACACCTTTTCAGAAGAGGAAAGGGCGTTTGTGGAAAACGACGCGCTGCACGAGACGCGAGAGAAAATTATCGCCCGGTTAAAAGCGCAGCTTGGCAAACCCTATGTCTGGGGCGGTAAAAGCCCGCGCGAGGGGTTTGACTGTAGCGGGCTTGTTTTTTACGCCTATAACGCGCATCTCTCCGCCGCTCTGCCTCGTACCGCCAATGAGATGTATCACGACCGACGCGGCAACGCGGTTGACGTGTCGGAGTTAAAACCAGGCGACCTGGTTTTTTTCCATATTCATCATGGCAAAAGGGCGGATCACGTCGGCGTTTATCTGGGCGGCGGCCAGTTTATCCAGGCGCCGCGCACTGGCGAAACCATCCGCATCAGCGATCTTAATAACCCTTTCTGGCAGGATCACTGGCTGGGCGCGCGCCGCGTAATTACCTCGCGCACCGTCGCCTGATTACGACCAGAACAGCGGCACGGCGCTGTGGCGCGAGCGCAGATCCAGCCATTTGCGCAGTGGCAACGGCCAGCGCAGCGAAGGCTCGCAGGTAAAGCCGCGCAGCACGGTAAAGAGTTTGATTTCGGTGTAGCTCACCGGATGCCGGGCGTCGATGGCGTCGCCCAGCAGCGCTTCGGCGCGCTCAAACAGCGCGAAAACAGGCTCGACCAGCGCGGGCGTTTCGGCGAGCGCTTCGTCAAAGCCGTTAATCTCCGCCTGCTTCGCCGCTTTCCAGGCATCGCGGGCGCTGGCGGCCTGAAACTCCGGCAGCAGCAGCGTCGGCCAGCGCGGATAGCCGATTTTTTGCAGCGGCAGCATCGCGTCGTTAAGCCAGGCATCCACCTCCGGGCGATTTTCCGCTTGCAGAAGAGGCTCTGCCCAGTGGCTGTCGAGCCAGGCGACAATCTCCAGGCTGTCAGTAAGCAGGGTGCCTTCGCCGTCATCAAAAATCGGCACGCTCTTTTTGCCCACCAGCTGCACGGGCGTCTGCTCGTCGTCCCAGAGCAAATAGCGCACGTCGATGGGAATATTTTTCATGCCGGTGATAAAGCGCACGCGGGTGCAGAAGGGGCAGTGGTCATAGGCGTAGAGTTTCATGGCGGCTCCTTTTCAGGCGGCGTAACGAGGCGGGATACGCGCGCGTTATCCCGTGAATAAGAGAAAGTATAGCGGCGAGGCTGGCTCCGCCGGGCGGCGAAGCCAGATAAGGGAAGGTTAGTTGTCGAGATCCAGCACGACGTCGCGCTTGAGGGTAAAGCGCATCACGAGGTAATAGACCACCCCAACCGCCAGCCAGCTCAGGCCGAGGATCTTCGCCTGGCTGTCCATCTCATAAATAACAAAGCCGATAATGAAAAAGCCGATCAGCGGAAAAATCAGGTGCAGCAGCAGGTTGCGGGACTTATTGCGCAGCATGTAGTGGTTGATAACCGAAATATGCAGCAGCAAAAAGCCCATCAGCGCGCCGAAGTTCACCAGCCGGCTGAGGTTGTCGATGTTGCCGTTGAAATAAAGGCCGGAGGCGATGGAAATCGCCGCCACAATCAGCGTGCTGACATACGGCGTTTTAAAGCGCGGGTGCACTTTAGCGAGCAGCTTCGGCAGCTGTTTGTCGCGCGCCATGGCGAACAGAATGCGCGAAACCGCCGCCTGCGCCACCAGCGCGTTGGCGATACCCCAGGAGAGCGCCGTCGACCAGATGGTCACATACTTAAGCCATGCGCCGCCTGCGAGGTTAGCCGTGTCGTAAAATGCGGTGTCGAGGCTTGAGAAGTTCATCCCCTGGGCAAGATCGGCGGCAATCCAGGTTTGCAGGACAAACAGCACGCCCACCAGCATCAGCGCGCCGAGCGACGCCTTGCCTACGGTATCCACGCCGCCTTTGGTCTCTTCAGAAAGCGTTGAAATGCCGTCGAAGCCAAGAAACGACAGCACCGCGATCGACACCGCGCCCATCACCAGCGGCAGGCTGAAATGGTCGGCGTTATAAAGCGGGTTCAGCGTCAGATGTCCTGCGCCTTCGCCGGAGTAGAGCGCAATCAACCCAAGCACCACAAAGATCGCCAGCACGATGATTTCCGCCACCAGAATGTACTTGTTGGCTTTGGCGGTAAACGAAATGCCGAGCAGGTTAATGACGCTGTTCACCGCGATAAAGCCGATTATCCAGACCCACGCCGGAACGCCGGGCAAAATCGGCGACAGCGCGGCGGCGCTGACGATATAAAGCAGCGAAGGCACCAGAATGTAGTCCAGCAGGATCAGCCAGCCGGCGAAAAAGCCGACCGTCGGGTGAATGCCGCGCTGGGCGTAGGCATAGACCGAGCCGGACACCGGAAAGGCGCGGGACATCGACCAGTAGCTCATGGCGGTGAAAAACATCGCCGCCATGCCGATAAGATACGCCAGCGCCACCATGCCCTGCGCGCCGTCCCAGACATAGCCGAACACGCCGAACGGCGCTATCGGCACCATAAAAATCATGCCGTAAATCAGCAGGTCCTTAAGCGTTAACGCCCGGTGCAGCTCCTGCTTATAGCCAAATTGTTCAACCGACATTCATTAGCCCTCAATACGCAGGTTCAGTTGGGCGGCGACGGCTTTCGGCAGCGCGTAGCGGCAGGTTTTCAGCGGGTCGACGACCTGACAGATTTGCAGGTCGCCTGCAATGCTCAGCAGAGTGATCGCCTGGTCGAGGGTGAGATTCGCGTGGTCTGCGATAAAGTGCGCCATGTTGCGGGTGGCGAGCGCGGCGGCCTCATCCAGCGTTTTTGCCGAACCGAGCGTGTAAATGGCGTCGGCGTTTTCCAGCATCGGCGTCGGCAGCGGGCGGTTTTTCACCACGCTCAGGCTGACTGTCACTTCGCCTGGAATTTCCAGACCGCAAACGGACACCTCGCCATCGCCCATCGCCGCGTGCAGGTCGCCCAGCGCGAACAGCGCGCCGTCTACGTTAACCGGCAGGTAGAGGGTGGCGCCCTCGGCAATCACTTTGCAGTCCATGTTGCCGCCGTGGCTGTCCGGCGTGCCGCAGGAGATAGCGTCGCCCGCAGGCGCCACGCCGATAACGCCAATCATCGGGTTCAGCGGCACGCGCACGCCGCCTGGCAGCAGCGCCTGATTGTTTTCAATCGGCACGATAGTGATTTGCGGCTTTTCCAGCTCATCGCCCACCACGCCAAGCTGCGGCGCGGTGACCATCGCCGCCTGGGCGCTGGTGAGCGCGATGCGTTTGATATCAACGCGCAGCACGTCGCCCGCTTTTGCGCCTTCCACATAAACCGGGCCGGTGGCCGGGTTGATGCGGTCCCAGTCCAGTTCGGTAAACACCGCGTCGGCGCGGGTTATCTGGTCGGAAAAACAGTCGCAAGTCTGAAACGTCACTTCGCTGCCGTCCGCTACGGTCGCCACCGGGGCGTTGTCGCGCGACATGGCATAGATCACCTCTGTACGGGAAATCACCGTCATACATACTCCTGAAAATTGTGTTGTGTTTATGTCTGTACCCGTCCGGCTTTCTGATGAGCCGCTTAGACGGGGAAATAGGGAACGGGCGGGGGTTTTGCTGCTGATGCGATAAAACCTGAGGGGCGCAGCGCGAAAGGCTGCATAACGCCGTTACTCTTTGTATCGGCAATTAATGACGGAGGCAATCATTCCTTCATGAAATATTTGCAACGTAACGATGCGTTTTTTGCAACATTTTGCCGGGCGGCAGAAACAGGCAAGAGGGCAGGAGATTTGGGCAAGACCGGCCTGCTTTATGGCCGCAGGCCGGTGCGAAAAGCAGGGGGTTATCGCCAGTCGCCGTGGTGGCGATCGCCATGATGATGACGATGGCCGTCGTGGTGGTGATGATGGTATACGCAGCCGCTCAGGCCGCCGAGGGCGAGCAGCAGGCTCATAATGGCGATTTTTTTCATGTTCTTCTCCTGATAAACGCCAGATAAACAACAACCTGGCGCCGCTACCTTCGCGGTTTATCACAGGCGCCGCTATCAGGCGAGTCTGAAGTCGCAAAGGCGGCGGTGTTATCAGAGCATTCTGGCGGGCGGGAGAAGCTGTGCGGACGAGAACACGTCCGCAAGCGGCTTACTGTTTATCAGATAAAACAAAGCGCACTTCAATGCGCCGTTGCCGGGCATCTTCCGGCGGTACGCCCGCAATGGGCTGGGAATCGCCATAGCCTGCTACGATCACCCGGCGCGCCACGGATGCTGTCAGATCGCCAACGATAAACTTGCGCGCTTCCCTGGCGCGGGCGGCGGAAAGGGTGAAGTTATCGTCGTAAACGGTGCAGAAGCTTTCAAAGTTAGTCACCGGGCGGGCGACAGGCAGGTTATCGGTATACCCTTCGATAAATACCTGGCCGGTGCCAAACTCAGTAAGAAACTTCACTACCTGCGTTTCAATCGTGGCAAGCGCCTGGCGGGCGGCGGGCGCGATACAGGCGCTTCCCCGGTTAAAGACGCCGTCACGCAGCGTGATTTTTTGCGAGCCGCTGTCGAGCGCGACCAGGCCCTCGTTTTGCGTGCCGTCCAGCGAGGTTTTTATCTCCTGAAGCATTTTGCCGACTCTGGCGCGCTGGGCGCCAATCCCCTGTTCCATTTCCTGCTTATGCTTTACGTCTGACCAGGTTTTTTGCAGCACGGACATCACCAGCAACAACATGACGACCGCCATAACGCCCGACATCAGGTCAGAGACGGAAACCCATTCATTCGGTTTGTCTTTCACGACACCACTCCCAGGGCGGCGGGGTTAAGCGTTTGCGGGGTCGAAAGCTTGCGCTCAAGGCTTTGCAGCGTCGCTGACAGCGGTTTTAGCGTCTGCGCCAGCTGCGCGCCCGACGTCTGGTTGGCGGCCGCCATGTCGCGCTGGATGGCGGTCAGCGTTGTTAGCGTATCGGTTAACCGGTTATCCAGCGAAGCGAGCGCGCTGGACGCTTCGCTGCCGCTCAGGGCGTCGTTATGGGCTTTTTCAACGCTGCGCACCAGTTGACCGATACCCGCGTCAATCTTGTCCATCGCCGGCTGAAGCGGGCTGCGCTGCTGCATGGCGCTGAGCGCTTCCACCAGCGCGGCGATAGCGTCGGCACTTTTCACCCCCGCATCCGTCAGCGCTTCATAGCGGGTATTCAGGCTGGCGACGCGGCGGCCGCTTTCTGACACCGCGCGCAGGCCGCTGACAATCTGCTCGCGCAGGTCGTCAACCAGCCGGGTCATGGCGATGACTTTTTCGTTCAGCGTGTCGCTGGTGACAATAAAGTCGCGCTGCGTTTTGCTCTGCAAATCCATCGATCTTTCAATGGAGCCGCGCACCTCATTCATGGTGACGCCCACGCTCTGCGAAAGATCGGTCACCGCATGGGAGATACCGTCAGTGGCGTTAGCCATATTCGCGGAAATAGAAGCCATGTTCTGGCTGAAGCTGTCGCCCATCTGATTAATGGTGGAGCCGAGATCGGTTTTAAGGGTGGCCAGCACCTCGGTCACGCCAGTGCGGAAATCGCCGATGGCCGACTGCAAATCCTTCGCCGAATCGCCCATGCCCTGTGCGGCATCCGCCATCTGCTGCGCGGAGTGTTGGATCGCGGCAAGGTTTTCACTGTTGGCTGCAATAAAGCGCTGAAGCGATTCCCGCGTGGCGATGGCCTGCGCCAGCTGCTTATCCTGGTTTTCAGCCTGCGCCTGCATTTGCCCGGCCGCATCGTGGCGGAGCCCCGCAAGCGTTTCGCCTAACTGCGCGAGCCGTTCGCCATGCGCATGGCTCGCCTGGAGGGTGTCGACACCCTGCGCGGTCAGCGTTTTAAGCAGCGGCTCGATGCCGGATTGCAGCGTAAGCAGGGCGCTTTGCGTGGCCTCGCCCTGAAGGCGGATGCTGGCGTCAATCGTTTCGAGAGTCTGGATAAAACGCTCTTCTGTGTGCGCCTGCTTAAGATGCGCAGCCTGGCGCTTCTGTCCGACGACGGCTTTCATCTTCTGCGCGCACCAGCGCAGGCGCTTTTCGTCATACTTGCCGAATGCCGCCCAGGTTTTCAGAAACAGAAACGCGATAATGCCCCAGGTGGAGGTTTTGAATTTCGTCCCGAGACCTTCCATCATGCCCATCAGGTTGGTCATGGCGCTGTCCATGCCGGCCGAGTTGGCGTCGATAAGAATGTCGGAGGCTTTGTTCAGCGCAATGCCCAGGCCAAGAAACGTGCCAAGAAGGCCAACAATCAGCAAAACGCCCGGCATGACGTCGGCCATTTTTTCCCCGTCGGTGGCAACAGCGGCGCTCATTTCGTTAACCGAGCCGTGCTCAACGTCAGGATCGTCAGCCGCGTTATCCGGCGTGCCGGCGCGCCAGTTTTTTTCCCATTCTGTGGGGTTGGCGCGGGTGCAAAGCAAACCGATGGTGACCACGACCATTAACAGCATGAGTCCGCCGAAAACCAGCTGAATAATTTCCATGCGGGGCAGCAAAAAAGCGAAAAACTCCTGCGGCGTCATGCGGCCACCTCAACCAGTTTTTGCGCGCGCGCGCGGCTGGCTTCTTCGAAAATATTAGCGAAATCGATAATCAGGCTTTGCTCGTCAAAGGTGAGTTGTTCCCAGGTTTTGCCATACTGGGCGCATTCAATAATGATCATCCCGGCGGCGCTGCTGTCTTCCAGCAGGTAGTCGCGGCCTTCAGCGATAAAGTCGTCCGGCTCTTTTTCCAGCAGTTGCAGAAAGCCCTCAGCGGCGAAGACGTAATTACGCATCTCGTTGGTGCGTTTGCGTTTGCTTTCCATTTCGCTCTGCCGGGCCGGAAGGCGGGCCTCAAGGGCGCTTAACATCTGCGCCTCTTCCGGCGACAGATCGCCAAGGCGCTCGCCAATTTTCAGGCGACGCAGCAGCACTTCTTCTTTCGAGAGCGCTTCGCTAAGCGATTTCCACTCGTTTTCTCTCTCCTGGAGGTCGTAGCCCCAGGCCATGATCATCTCTTCAAAGACAAACGGCAGCAGCTTCTGGCCGAAACGCGCTATCACGACATCATTCAGGCGCTGCGCCACGCTGTCGCTGAGTTGAGGGTCGGGCTTAAGCAGGTCGCTGCCCGTTTCAATCAGGAACAGATCGTCATCGGTAATGACATCGATATCCTGTGCGCGGGTCAGGCGTTGTTCGGTCTCTTTGAGCAGTTTCTGCGCGGCGCGTAAACGCAGGTAATGGTCAAAATCGGCGATCTGAATGTTTTCCAGCACATCCTGAATGCGGGTAGAGAGCTGGGCGTAGTGGGTTATCAGGCTGGCTAAGTCGATGGCGCGGGCCGCTTCGCCGCGCATCTGGCTGCGCGCTTCGCGCAGCGCTTCTTCATGCTGACGGGCTTCTTCCCTTTCTTCGGGCGTCAGGAAGATATCTTTCAGCGCCTTCGCTTTTTTAATCGCCCACTCAATGGCTTTACTGATGCGTTTAGCCAGGTCGCTCTTATCCCACTCAACGAGCAAACCAAGGGCGCGATCCAGCGCATTCAGCGCGCCGCCAATCCAGGGAAACTGCGGCAGCACTTTGGCGGCAAGCTTCGCCGCGGTCTGCACAATCGGGCGAATCACGTTGTTGATAACCGGTTTTACTTTATCCCAGACCTTTTTCACGCTGCCGACAAAAGTTTCCGCTTTATCCGCCATCCACGAAACGGTTCGGGCTGCGGTCTCTTTTACGCTGTCCCATACCCGGCTGGCTACGCTGGCCGCAGAACTGACGAAACTGCTGAATCCACTACTTATGCTTGACCAAAAACCCATTTCCACTCTCCTTTATTATTTTTAAACGCCCAGTAGTTTTTTTGCTGTGTTGAGATCGTCCGGCAGGCGGCCCGCCCGGCTGGCGACAGCCTGACGCGAGGCGAGAACCTGTTCGATGGCGGCCTGCAAATGGCGGGTGGCGAGGCGTGGCGAAACGCCGTCGCGCTCGGCTTCAAGCAACGCTTTTGGCAGAGCAAGACGCATGCAGGTGCGTATTTCACGCCCGGCAAGACCTTCAGAAAGCCCGCTTGCGGCTTCGAGCAAGGCGTCGCGCGGGTCGGCCAGCGGAATATCGGCCACCAGAAATTTATGCCAGAGCCGCTGGCGGGCGGCATGGTCGGGCAACGTGAATTCAACGTGATAGCCAATTCTGCTGCGAAAGGCTTCGTCGTAATTGTTGGCGAAGTTGGTGGCGAAAACGGCGATGCCTTCAAATCGCTCCAGTTCAATAAGCAGCGTGGAGCGCATGGCGTTAACTTCGTTATCCACCCCTTGTGTGACGGAAGAGAGGCGTTTGCCAAGCAGGGTGTCGGCTTCGTCAAAAAAGAGCAGCGCGCCTGTCTCCCGGGCGCAGGCGAAAGCGGCCTGAATGTTTTTTGCCGTCTCGCCCATAAATTTGCTTTCCAGCTCGGCGATGCCCAGCGACAGAAAAGGCAGGCCCAGCTGTCCCGCCAGCGCTTCGGCGCAAAGCGTTTTGCCGGTGCCGGGAGGGCCGTAAAAATTAAGAATGGCGGTCATGCCCATGGGGTCGACGCTGGCGAAGTTCCAATGCCGGTAAATGGTGTGGTGAAAACGCAGGCGGGCGAGGCATTCATCAAGGGCGGTGCGGGTGGCCGCCGATAAGATAACGTCTTTATCTAAGGTAAAACGTGCTGCCTGAACGGCGCGGGCGGCATTGAAATGACCTTCTTCGCGCTGCCTGTGCGGCGGCGTAAGGGCGTCTCTGGCAGGCGCCGCATCGGTGGTAGGGCGATTCATCGCGTCCTTATCCCTGTACTCGTGCTGGCGCAACGACGGCGCAGGACAGAGCAGTAAAAATAGCTGGTAGGTTAAGGGGTTATCGGCAAAGCCATACGCATCTTCAGCAAGAATGCGTCTTTAAGGCTGATTCCCCCTGGAATTAGGGGGGGCGGCGTTAACCGCGGACCAGAGTGGCTACCGCGTTCTCAAGCCGCTGCCAGTGAACGTAAAAAGCGGCGCCGGTGGGATAAGAGGCAAGCGCCTGCGTAAGGCGAAGGGTCAGCGTGCGCTGTTCAAACGCTACGATCTCCGCGCAGTCAAAGCCGAACGCGGTTCTGACCTGCGGGAACAGCGCTTTAAAAAGGCTCTCTTTGGCGGAAAAGGCGAGCGTAACGGCAAGCGGAAAGGGAAGCGCGGCCTGGCGCAGGCGCTCGCGCTCGCAGGCGTTAAGCGCGCCCTCGGCAATCTGCGCCGCGCCGTTTTCATCCAGCAGGGTTTCCAGGTCGATGCCAATGCCCGGGCGCGGGCTGGCGCTTTTTATCGCCACCGCCATCGCCACGCCTGAAATATGGGTAATGCTGCCGCAAAAGCCTGCCGGCCAGAGCGGTTCACGGTTAAGGCCGATACCCGGCGCCGGGCTGTCGCTGCCGGCATGGCGAAGCGCCGCCACTGCCGCTATTCGCCCGGCAAGGTGCTCGGCCTGCCTGCGCGGCGCGAAGCGGCTAACCTGTTCATGATGCGCCAGCCAGAGCAGGTCGGCGGGGTGCAGCGTAGCGGGGTCGAACCCGACGCGAAACAGCGTGTGGCCGGCAAACGTAAAGGAGCGGATATGGGTTTGCATAAAAGAGATGGCGCGGTTTAAAGAGGAAACAGTGTAACGAAAACAAAAAGGCGGGAGTATCCCCGCCTTTTATCCTCAACATGCTTTAGCAAACGCTATCAGAAATGCGTGTTGACGCTGACATACCAGGTGCGGCCTGATTCGTTATACGTTTCCGCGCCTGCGCCGTACATATACGATTTCGTCGTGTCGTTACCGGTGGTTTGCGCGTTGCCCGCGCGCCAGTGGCGCTTGTCAAAGAGGTTATCCACGCCTGCCGTCAGGCTGACGTTTTTGGTCGCGTCCCAGGTGCCGCTCAGGCCAACAATGCTGTAAGGACTCACTTCGTTGGTCTCGCTGCCGGTGGCGCGCTCGCCTTTGTAGTTATAAATCTTCGGCTGCTGTTTGCCGTACCAGGTAAACGTGGACTGCACGGAGATATCCTGGCGAATCTGCCAGCTCAGCGTCGAGTTCAGCGTGTACTCCGGGATAATAGACAGCCGATCGCCCGTGGTTTTGTTTTTGCTTTGCAGCATGTAGGTGAAGTTGTTAGTCCAGTTCACCGTGTCGCTGACCGGCACGTTAAGCGACCCTTCCAGCCCTTCCACAACCGCCTTCGGCACGTTTTCCCACTGATAAACGTCGGTGGTGGCTTTAGACGCTTTGCCAATTGGCGAGTAGCCCGCTTCAATCTTGTCGCGGTAGTCGTTACGGAACCAGGTGACGCCCGCCAGCCAGCCGTCGCGTTTAAACTCCAGCCCCACCTCTTTGTTGATGCTGGTTTCCGCTTTCAGGTCGTCGTTGCCCATCAGGTAGCAGGCGCCTGCGCTGGCGTAGCAGCCCTGGCCACGGCTGTAGAGAATGTAGTTAGGGTTGGTCTGATAGAGGCTCGGCGCTTTATAGGCGCGGGCGATGCCCATTTTCAGCGTGATATCGTCCGTCAGCCCTTGTGAAAGGTTCAGCGACGGGCTCCAGTTGTTGCCAACGATAGTGTGGTGATCGAAACGCAGGCCCGGCGTCAGCATGGTGCTGTCGGTCAGCTCCATGTTGTCTTCGGCGAACAGCGAGAAGATCTCCGCTTTTGAGTAGGGGCTGCGGTTGGTGGCGTCAACGCCGCCGATAGCGCCGCCTTCGGTCAGCGACTGCGTATTGGACGCCAGGTCCTTCATGCGCTGCTGGTTCCACTCGGTGCCGAGCGTCAGGTTCTGGTTAACCAGCCAGTCCAGCGGCAGGCTGACTTCGCTGTGCAGCAAGACGTCGCTGAGATCGATATTCGAGAAATTCTCATCAGAGAAAATCCCTTCGGTGCCGCCCGCCAGGCCTTCGTTATTGCGCGAGTTGCGGGTGTGTTCGTACTGGGCATAGGTATTGGTGGTGATGCCGTTGTCCCAGCCGCCGTTCCAGGTCAGCGAGTAATTCTGGCGATAGAGACGGTTGGTCTCTTTGCCGTAATTCTTTTTCACCAGCGCATTGGTGTTGGTGTTCTGGGTGTCGCCCGCGTAGAGGTTGCCCTGGCGGCTGTAGCCCGCTTCCAGCTCCAGCGAGTTCATCGGCGCGAAATCCCAGCGCAACTGGCCGTTAATGTCTTTATTAATTACGCCTTCACGCCCGGCAGGCACGGTATTGGCGTAGCTGCCGGTGCGTTCGGATTGATGCCCTTGGTTGATATCCCAGGCGTCGGCCTGGGTTTTGTCCAGGTTCCCGTAGAGGCGGAAGCTGAAGTCGCCGCCGAGCGGGCCGGTCAGGCTGAAGTTGGTGCGCTTGGTGGAGCCTTCATCTTTGTGCTCCGGGGCGTCAAGGTAAGTATTCCATGTGCCGTGCCATTCGTTGCTGCTGCGTTTGGTGATGATGTTCACCACGCCGCCCGCCGCGCCGTTGCCGTAGCGTGCAGCGGCGGGGCCGCGAAGCACCTCGATGCGCTCAATCATCTCCGGCGGCACCCAGGCGGTATCGCCGCGGGTGTCGCGCTCGCCGCGCCAGCCAAGGCGCACGGAGTTGCGGCTGGTCACCGGTTTACCGTCAATCAGGATCAGGGTGTTTTCCGGGCCCATGCCGCGAATATCAATCTGGCGATTGTTGCCGCGCTGGCCGCTGGTGGAGTTGCCGGTCAGGTTAACGCCTGGCATGGTGCGGATAATCTCAGAGACATCGCGCGCAGGCGGATTTTTACGAATCTCATCGGCGGTGATGGTGGAGACGCCCGGCGCCTGTAGGTTCTGCTGGGCAGCGGTAACGACGATGGTGTCGTCGCCAGCGGAAGAGGGCGCGGCTTCGCTATCAACAGCGGCGGCCTCTGCGGCATTCGCCGGCAGCGCAACGCCATAGATCCCCAGATTGATTAACATCGCAAGGGAATAGTGGATCTTCTTATTCATTTTATGTCCTGCTTTTCTGCGCTGGCGGCCATGAGTTCCGTACCCAAAAGGGTGTGGCACAGCGTGGATAATGCCTGGTGCAGCCTGCAATAAGTCGCTCATCCTGTAGCGGTGAGGCCAAAGCACCCGGCGGGCTTCGTCATTTTCTGAATACTTTATGCGCTTCCCACAGCGCGCCCATACGCTATTGCAAATGCAAATAATTATCAATAATATTATCGGGATTTTCTTAACGGCAGGGTCTTTTGCCATTATTAACAAGGGGTTAATAAATTGACGGCGCACGCAACGGGGAGTGAAGCCTGGTGGCAGGCGAAGCAGGCGCAGGGGATCCCTGAAATTGCCTGCGAAGCGAATGGCGAATGTAAAGTGACCTTCTGGTGGCGCGATCCGGCAGGTAATGAAGCGCAGTCGGCTACCCGGCGCGTCTGGCTTTATATTACCGGCCTGACCGATCACCATAAGCCATCGCGCCCGCAAAGCCTTGTGCGACTGCCCGGCACCGACGTCTGGCGCTGGGAAATGACCCTGCATGCCCGCTGGCGCGGCAGCTACTGCCTGATCCCTTCCGCGCGTACGGATGACTTCGCGCCTGCGGTATTTGCCGCGGAAACGCCCGATCGCGCGGCGCTGCGTGAAGGGTGGCGCAAGCTGCTTCCTCAGGCGATTGCCGACCCGTTTAATCCAACCGCCTGGCGCGGCGGGCGCGGCCACCCGGTCTCGGCGCTGCATCTGCCCGGCGCGCCAGCGCAGCCTGGCTGGGACAAACCCGATACGCCTTATTCTCCGCCGCTCTGCATTCACTGGCGCAGCCATCGCCTGGCTAACACCCGGCGCATCTGGATTTTCACCACCGGCGAGGCGCAACCGGCGCAGCGGCCGCTTGCGATTTTGCTCGACGGCCAGTTCTGGGCTGAGAGCCAGCCCGTTTTTCCGGCGCTCCAGGCACTGACCAACGATAAAAAACTGCCGCCTGCGGTGTATCTGCTTATCGACGTCATCGACACCGTTCACCGCAGCCATGAGCTGCCCTGCAACCGTGATTTCTGGCAGGCGGTGCAGGAGGAGTTGCTGCCTCAGGTACAGGCTATCGCCCCCTGGCGTGATGAGGCCGCGACCACCGTGGTGGCAGGACAAAGTTTTGGCGGGCTTGCCGCGCTGTATGCCGGGTTAAACTGGCCGCAACGCTTCGGCAACGTGCTGAGCCAGTCTGGTTCGTTCTGGTGGCCGAACCGCGGCGGCGGACAGGATGGCTGGCTGGTGGAGCAACTGCTTGAAGGCAGGCTCGACGCCCGGCCGCTGCGTATTTTTCTTGAAGCGGGCATTCATGAACCGCTTATTCATCAGGCCAATCAGCGCCTTTACTCCTTACTACACACACAGCAGCCGCTTTTCTGGCGTCAGGTTGACGGCGGACACGACGCGCTTTGCTGGCGGGGCGGGTTGACGGAGGGATTGTGTACCCTCTGGGGGCCGCTCGCTGAGCCGCAGGCGCGCATTTAAAGACAGGAGTATGTATGGAATTTGCAAATCCCTTCGATAACCCGCAGGGGCGGTTTTACCTGCTCGAAAACGGCGCCCGGCAGTTTAGCCTCTGGCCTGAACATTGCCAGTTGCCGCCGGGCTGGCGCGTGGTATGCGAACCCCAGTCGCAGGAGGCCTGCCAGGACTGGCTTGCCGCGCAGTGGCAAACCCTTCAGCCTGCCCATTTTGTTCCTACCGCGAGCGAGTAACCATGACAGAAACAATCCTTTCTCCGGTAACGGAACAGCAGCGCGAGTTGCCGCTCACGGCGGCGCAGCCCGGCATCTGGATGGCGGAAAAGCTTTCCGACCAGCGCAACGCCTGGAGCGTGGCGCACTATGTTGAGCTGCGGGGCGACATAGACCCCGCGCTGCTTGCCCGGGCGATTGTCTCGGGTATGGCGGAGGCGGACACGCTGCGGATGCGCTTTAGCGAGCGCGACGGCGTAGTCAGCCAGCGCATCGACCCCGACTTTACGTTTGACTCGCCGGATATTATCGATCTGCGAAACGACGCCGCGCCGGAGCGGGCGGCGCTTGCCATTATGCGCGCCGACCTCGACCAGGATTTGCGCGTGGAGAGCGGCAGGCCGCTTTATCACCATGCCCTGCTGCAACTGGCCGACAACCGCTGGTTCTGGTATCAGCGCTATCACCATCTGGTGGTGGATGGCTTTAGTTTTACCGCCATTACCCGCCGGATAGCCGATATTTACAGCGCCTGGCGCAAAGGGGAAATCCCGACGCCTTCGCCCTTTACGCCCCTCGCCGAGGTCGTGGACGAGTATGCGCGCTATCAGGCTTCTGACGCCTGCGCGCGGGACGCCTCCTTCTGGGCGCAACAGCTAAGCGAACTGCCGCCGCCCGCTACGCTCTCTTCGCTGCCGCTTTCCGCACAGAGTTCCACGACGGCGCTTATTCGCCGCACGGTGCGTTTTGACCCGGCCGCGTTCAGCCAGGTAATGCGCCACGCGGGCGCGCTTTCCGCAGCCGACATCGCGCTGGCGCTGGTCACGCTGTGGATCGGCAGATTGTGCGGTCGGAGCGACTACAGCGCAGGCTTTATCTTTATGCGCCGCATCGGCTCGGCGGCGCTGACCGCAACCGGCCCGGTACTGAATGTGCTGCCGTTCGCCGTGCGCGTTGCGCCGGAACACACGCTGCCCGCGCTGGCTGAAAGCCTGGCGAAACAGTTAAAACGCATCCGCCGCCATCAACGTTACGACGCCGAGCAGGTGCTGCGCGACGCCGGACGCGTGACCTGGCAAGCGCCGCTTTACGGCCCGGTGCTTAATCTGAAAATGTTCGACTACCGGCTCGGTTTCGACGGCGTTGATGGCATTACGCATCAGCTCGCCTCCGGCCCGGTTAAAGATCTGGAGATTGCGCTCTACGTGGACGAACAGGGCGAGGTTACTCTGGAGCTGCTGGCGAACGCCGGACGCTATGACGAGGCTGAACTGGAAAGCCATCTGGCGCGGCTGCCGCTTCTGCTTTCGCAGTTCGCCGCCAACGCCGCGCTTCGTTGCATCGACGCTGAGCTGGTGCTGCCTGGCGAGGCGAAGCAGATTGCGCAGATCAACGACACCGCCATGATGCTGCCGGTGGAAACCTTAAGCAGCCTGCTGGCGCGACAGGCGCAGGCGACGCCCCAGGCGCCGGCGCTGGCGGATGAACAGTGGCAGTTCAGTTATCAGGAGATGCGCGAGCAAGTGCTTACGCTCGCAGCCGAGCTGGTCGCCCGGGGCGTGCGTCCTGGCGACGTGGTAGCGGTGGCGCTGCCGCGCTCGGTGTTTCTTTCGCTCGCCCTCCAGGCGATTGTCGAAGCGGGCGCCGCCTGGCTGCCGCTTGATACCGGCTACCCGGATGATCGCCTGCGCATGATGCTGGAAGACGCCGCGCCGCGGCTGCTCATCACCACGCCGCAGGAACAGACGCGCTTTGACGGCGTGCCGGGGCTGCAAAGCTTCTGCTACACCGAACCGCTGGAGGGGAACGCGCCGCAGCCGCTAAATCTTTCGCGACCGGAACACACCGCCTATGTGATTTTCACTTCCGGCTCTACCGGCAGGCCGAAAGGGGTGATGGTCGGCCAGACCGCTATCGTCAACCGCCTGTTGTGGATGCAAAATCACTACCCGCTTGGCAAGGACGACGTGGTGCTGCAAAAAACGCCGTGCAGCTTCGATGTTTCCGTATGGGAATTTTTCTGGCCGCTGCTGGTGGGGGCGCGTCTTGTTATGGCGCCGCCGCAAGCGCACCGCGACCCGCAGGCCTTGCAGGCGCTGTTTGCCCGCTGGCGGGTGACGACCACGCATTTTGTGCCTTCCATGCTGGCCGCCTTTGTCGCTTCGCTGACCACGCCAGAAGCCGTGGCGTGCTGCGCGCCGCTGCGACACGTCTTTTGCAGCGGCGAAGCGCTGCCTGCCGAGCTTTGCCGCCAGTGGGAAGGGCTTACCGCCACGCCGCTGCATAACCTTTACGGGCCGACGGAAGCGGCGGTGGACGTGAGCTGGTATCCCGCTTTTGGCGAGACGCTGGCGCACGTCACCGGCGCCAGCGTGCCGATAGGCTTCCCGGTCTGGAACACCGGGCTGCGCATTCTGGATGCGGCGATGCGCCCGGTGCCGCCAGGCGTGGCGGGCGATCTCTACCTTACCGGCATTCAACTGGCGCAGGGCTATCTTTCCCGCCCGGACTTAACCGCCAGCCGTTTTATCGCCGACCCGTTCGCCCCCGGCGAGCGGATGTACCGCACCGGCGACGTGGCGCGGTGGCTTGCGAACGGCGCGGTGGAGTACCTGGGCCGCAGCGACGATCAGCTTAAAATTCGCGGACAGCGCATCGAGCCTGGCGAAATCGACAAAGTCCTGCACAGCCTGCCGGATGTCGCTCAGGCGGTAACGCACGCCTGCGTGCTGAACGAACACGCGGCGGGGGGCGGCGATGCGCGCCAGCTGGTGGGGTATCTGGTTTCCGCCTCCGGTTTGCCGCTGGATACCGCCGCGCTGCGCGAACGCTTAAGCGAGCAATTGCCTGCGCATATGGTGCCGGTCATGCTGGTGCAATTACCTTCGCTGCCGCTTAGCGCGAACGGCAAGCTCGACCGCAAAGCGCTGCCGCTGCCGGCGGTGGCTTCCGGCGCGTCGGGCCGCCCGCCCGCGGCCGGCATGGAAACAGCGGTAGCGCACGCTTTCTCAGCGCTGCTTGGCATAGAGATAGACGATGCGCAGGCGGATTTCTTCGCCCTCGGCGGTCATTCGCTGCTCGCCATGCGTCTTGCCGCCGAGCTTAAGCGCACGCTGCTTCTGCCGGTAACGGTCGGGCAGGTGATGACCGCCTCGACGGTGGAAAAGCTGGCCGCGCTGCTTGCTGGCGGCCAGAGCGAGGCGCAGGCGGAGCGGGCCGGGTTTGAAGCCGTGCTGCCGCTTCGCGAAGGCCGCGGCCCGACGCTTTTTTGCTTCCATCCCGCCTCCGGCTTCGCCTGGCAATTTAGCGTGCTGCAACGCTGGCTCGACCCGCGCTGGAGCATCACCGGCATTCAGTCGCCGCGCCCGGAAGGGCCGATGCAGCAGGCGGCGTCGGTGGCGGAGGTTTGCGACGCGCATCTCGCTACGCTGCGTAAGCTACAGCCTCAAGGCCCTTATTATCTGTTCGGCTATTCCCTTGGCGGCACGCTGGCGCATGCGGTCGCCGCACGCCTCCAGGCTGCGGGAGAAGAAGTGGCTTTTCTCGGGTTGCTCGATACCTGGCCGCCTGAATCGCAAAACTGGGCGGAGAAGGGCGCGAATGAACTCGACCCGCAGGTGCTGGCGGAAATTGAGCGCGAGCGGGAAGCGTTTATCGCCGCCCAGCAGGGAGAAGGCCCGGCGCGCCTGTTTGAGACCATAGAGGGCAACTATGCCGATGCGGTGCGGCTGTTGACTACCGCGAGAAGCGTGCGATTCGACGGCGAAGCGACGTTGTTTGTCGCACAGCGCACCGTTATGCCGGGTATGGATCCCCTTAAGGCCTGGGCGCCATGGACGCGCCAGACGACCCTTTATCCGGTGGACTGCGCGCATGTGGATATCATCAGCCCGCAGGCATTTGAGACGATAGGGCCAGTGCTGAAGGCGATCCTGGAATAACCCGGTCGCGCTTATCGGGGGCGGATTTTCTTTCGCCCCCAGCGCAGTACGCGCCGGGGTAAGACATAGCGGCGAATAACCGCAAAAAAGAGGTAAAAAAAAGCCGCCCCGGAGGGCGGCTTTGCTTTGTATACCGGTAAAGCGTATGCAGGTAAGTCTTACTTTTTTTGTATTACGCGGTTTTAGTGCGAATCAGGTAATCAAAGGCGCTGAGCGAGGCTTTTGCCCCTTCGCCGGTGGCAATGATTATCTGCTTGTAAGGCACAGTGGTGCAGTCGCCCGCCGCAAACACGCCTTTCACGCTGGTTTCGCATTTGGCGTCAATGATGATTTCGCCCATGCGGTTGCGCTCGATAGCGCCTTCCAGCCAGGTGGTGTTTGGCAGCAGACCAATCTGTACGAAGATACCCGCCAGCTCCAGATTGTGGATGGAGCCGGAAACGCGATCCTGGTATTCCAGACCGGTCAGCTTGGTGCCGTCGCCTTTCACTTCCGTGGTCATGGCGTTCAGAATGATGTCGACGTTTTTCAGGCTGCGCACTTTATCCTGCAACACCTGGTCGGCTTTCATTTCCGGCGCGAATTCCAGCAGCGTTACGTGTTCAACGATGCCTGCGAGGTCAATCGCCGCTTCCACGCCAGAGTTGCCGCCGCCGATAACCGCAACGCGCTTGCCTTTAAACAGCGGGCCGTCGCAGTGCGGGCAGTAAGTTACGCCGCGGGTGCGGTACTGTTCTTCGCCCGGTACGCCCATGTTGCGCCATTTAGCGCCGGTCGCGATGATAATACTGCGTGCTTTCAGCACCGCGCCGGAGGCGGTTTCAATCTGGTGCAGGCCGCCTTCTTGCGCTGCCGGGATAAGCTTCGTGGCGCTCTGGGTGTCGATAACATCCACTTCATAGTCGCTAACGTGCGCTTTCAGCGCGCCAGCCAGCTTCTGGCCTTCGGTTTTCGGCACGGAGATGTAGTTTTCGATATCTACAGTATCCAGCACCTGGCCGCCGAAACGCTCGCCCATCAGACCGGTACGGATGCCTTTACGGGCGGAGTAAACCGCCGCCGCCGCGCCCGCCGGGCCGGAGCCGACAATCAGTACGTCGAACGCTTCGCGTTTGTTCAGCGCTTCGGCTGCACGTTTTTCCGCGCCGGTGTCTACTTTTGAGACGATTTCCGCAAGCGTCATACGACCGGAGCCAAACTCAGCGCCGTTCAGGAACACCGCCGGAACGCCCATCACGTTGCGATCGGTGATTTCATTCTGGAACGCGCCGCCATCAATCGCCGTGTGCTTGATACGCGGGTTCAGCACGGACATCAGGTTCAGCGCCTGCACCACGTCCGGGCAGTTGTGGCAAGAGAGCGAGTAGTACGTTTCGAATTCGAAGTCGCCATCCAGCGCGGCGATCTGCTCAAGCATCTCTTTCGCTTCTTTGGACGGGTGACCGCCGGTCCACAGCAGCGCCAGAACCAGAGAGGTAAATTCGTGACCCAGCGGGGAACCGGCAAAGCGCGGGCCCTGGGTTGAACCTGGATTCGTGATCAGGAATGAAGGTTTGCGCACGGCAAGCGTGTTGTCTTCTTTGAAAGAGACTTTATCAGACAGCTGCGCGATTTCAGCCAACAGTTCCTTGATTTCTGCCGATTTAGCGCTGTCATCCAGCGTGGCAATCAACTCAACAGGTTTTGTCAGTCGCTCAAGATAAGCTTTGAGCTGGGTTTTCATGTTAGCGTCGAGCATGTTTATCTCCTGGGCTTAAAACATCATCATGCAAGCTGCCTTGTTACGGCTGCCTGAATGCAACTTGAATCATGGTGTCGGGATGAAAATCGGGTGCAAAACTGCACCCGAGATATTACGTAAATTTCCCAGTATTTCGCGTTACGGGAAGGCGGCAAGCTTATGGATCCCCGGAAGCTTACTAAAGTAAGTGACCGGGGTGCGAGCCTGAAGCCAACGCAGCGATGACGCGAAAGCCGAAGAAAAATTAGATTTTGCCGACCAGGTCGAGGGACGGAGCCAGAGTCGCTTCGCCTTCTTTCCATTTAGCCGGGCAAACTTCGCCTGGGTGAGCGGCAACGTACTGAGCTGCTTTGATTTTACGCAGCAGGTCAGACGCGTCGCGGCCGATGCCTTCAGCGGTAACTTCAATCGCCTGGATGATGCCCTGCGGGTCAACGATGAAGGTGCCACGGTCAGCCAGGCCTTCGTCTTCACGCATGTTTTCGAAGTTACGGGTCAGGGCGCCAGTCGGGTCGCCGATCATCGCGTATTTGATTTTAGCGATGGTGTCGGAGCTGCTGTGCCATGCTTTGTGGGTGAAGTGGGTGTCGGTAGAAACAGAGTAAACGTCTACGCCCAGCTTCTGCAATTCTTCGTAATGGTCTGCAACGTCGCCCAGTTCAGTCGGGCAAACGAAGGTAAAGTCAGCCGGATAGAAGAAGAATACGCTCCAGCGGCCTTCAGTGTCTTTCTCGGTAACTTCTACGAATTCACCGTTTTTGAACGCCATGTTTTTGAAAGGTTTGATTTTGGTATTAATCAAGGACATCTATACTTCCTCCGTGTTTTCGATGTGTGTAAGTTATCGAAGTTTATTGATTGGTGCCAATGCGTTTGCATTATCAAATCAATAAGTGATAGCTAACAACCCACCGCTAACCGATTTGTGAACTTAACCAGGCCAACGCCCGTGATGTGCTGACTTTTAACTCAGCGAAACGCGAATAATAAAAAAGCCGCCCGCAGGGCAGCCTTCTTAGCGGTAAACCCCGCAATGTATTCAGCGCAACGCGAGCCTGCCAAAAGGCACCGGCAGCGCCAGCGATTAGAACACTCCCTTTTTGAAAGGGCAATCGGGGCGATGAAAGCTCCTGCCTATGGCTGTGACAGGAAAGGCTTATCAATGCGCTATAACGAAATGGATAAAGGAACGCTGTATGAAACGTCTGTTGCTGCTTACGCTACTTCCTTTCTGCGCCAGCGCGCAGGAGTGGCCCGCCCCGGTTAAAGCGATTGAAAAACAGGGCATCACCATTATTAAAAGCTTTCCCGGCCCCAACGGCATGACTGGCTATCTGGGAAAGTATCAGGAAATGGGGGTGACTATTTATGTGACGCCGGACGGCAAGCATGCCATTTCGGGCTATCTCTACGATGATAAAGGGGTCAACCTGAGCGAAAAGCTGATTCAAAAAGAGCTTTACGAGCCGGCCGGTCGTGAAATGTGGCAGCGGCTGGAAAAAGCGAAATGGATAAGCGACGGCAAAGCCGACGCGCCGCGAAAAATTTACGTTTTCGCCGACCCGTTTTGCCCTTATTGCCGACAGTTCTGGCAACAGGCGCGCCCGTGGGTGGAGTCCGGCAAAGTGGAACTGCGCACGATTTTAGTTGGCGTTATCAAGCCAGAAAGCCCGGCATACGCCGCCGCCATTCTGAAGGCGAAAGATCCGGCGAAAGCCTGGCATGACTATGAGCAGTCCGGCGGTAAAACTGCGCCTGCGCTGCCAGCGTCCGTACCCGCAGAGCAGGCGAAAGCGGTGAATATGAACCAGAAACTGATGGATGAACTGGGTGCTAACGTCACGCCCGCTATCTACTACATGAATGACGATAATGTGCTGCAACAGGTGGTCGGGCTGCCTGATGAAGAAAAGCTTAACCTCATGATGGGAAAATAAGGCGCTTGTTTTATTGTTAACAACCGCTTTGTCGTCATTGCCAGCGCACTTTTTATAAACTCAGCTATTCTTATAAGAGAAAGCAACGAAGCGCGAAACGCTTTTATAATTGCTGGAGCTGGCAATGGCTAATCTTCAGGATTTAAAAAAGTTTGACCTCAATTTGCTGGTCATTTTCGAATGCATCTATTTACACCGCAGCGTCAGTAAGGCGGCTGAAGCCCTGTTTCTTACCCCCTCGGCCATCAGCCAGTCGCTACAGCGGTTGCGCAACCAGCTAAACGACCCGCTGTTCATCCGCTCCGGCAAAGGTATAACGCCTACTACCGTCGGCACTAACCTGCATATTTACCTTGAAGATAACCTTAATCAGCTTGAGCAGACGATCAACATTATGCAGGGCGCGCCGCTGCGTAAAAATTTCGTTATTTATTGCACCCAGTCGCTCGCCATCGAATTTTTCCCAACTCTCGCGACGAAGTTCTTTCAGCAGAGCGATTATGAATTAATTCATTACGATTCGGCGCTAAAAAATGAAACGGCGGAAGATCTGCTTATTTATCGTAAAGCGGATGTCATTATTGGCCTGACGCCTATTCTCAGCCACTCTATTATTTGTAAGCCTTGCGTTAGCGAAGAGGCTGTGGTGGTCTGCGCGGTGGATCATCCGCGTCTGAAAGAGACAGCAGACGCCGCCATGCTGGCGCAGGAAAAATTCACCCTGTTTCAGGGCACCGGAAAGGGACAAAAAGATTTTCATGTCAAAACCGAAGAGGCATTGCCGGAGCGCAGGATAGCGTTTCGCAGCAATTCCGCCATGTCGATTCTCGCGATGTTAAGCAGAAGCGAGCTGGTGGGGATTGTGCCTCTTTCCGTCTACGAGCGTTATAAAACGCTTTTTCCCATTAAGCGCGTGGATATCGCGTTCCCCTTGCCGAAGGTGGAGTATTACATGGCGTGGAACCGCGCCGCGCTGGCTAATCCCGCCGTAATGCAGCTTATCGCCGATATCGAAGGCTATTTTGCAACGCGGCACGCCTGACCCCGGCTAGCCGCCGGGGCGGTAAGGTTAAAGCGCAGAAAGTTTTTTCGCCGCCGCGATAAGCGTCGCTTCCTGTTTGGCAAAGCACAGACGGATAAGCTTGTGCGGGAACGGGTCGGCGCAGAAAACCGAAAGCGGGATCGCCGCGACGCCTACCTCTCTGGTTAACCACTGGCAAAAACTGACATCGTCGAGATCGGAGATGGCGCTGTAGTCCGCCAGCAAGAAGTAGGTGCCTTCACAGGGCAGGATCTCCAGGCGACTGGTTGCCAGCGCCTGGATAAAGCGGTCGCGCCGGGCGCGGTAAAACGCCGGCAGTTCGCGATAATGCGCCGGTTCGCTGCGCAGCATATCGGCAATCGCCAGCTGCGCCGGGGTATTTACCGCAAAGGTTAAATACTGGTGCACCTTGCGCAGTTCGGCGCTAATCGGCGCGGGCGCCACGCAATAACCTACCTTCCAGCCGGTCATGTGAAAGGTTTTGCCAAAAGAGGAGACGGCGATAGCCCGCTCGCGCAGCTGCGGATGCGCCAGCACGCTGGCGTGGCCCTCGCTGGCAAAGCAGATGTGTTCATACACTTCATCGCTCAGTACATAAATTTCGCGCTCCGCGATGGCCTGCCACAGCGCGGCGAAATCCGCTTTTTGCCAGACGGTAGCGGAAGGGTTGTGCGGCGTGTTCAGGATGACCAGCCGCGTGCGGTCGGTTAAAAGCGTCTGAAAATGGACCCAGTCGACGCGAAAATGGGGCGGTTGCAGCGCCTGGCGTTTGAGCACGCCGCCTGCAAGCTGCACCGCCGGCGCGTAGCTGTCGTAGCTCGGGTCAAAACAGATAACTTCATCGCCCGGGCGCACCAGCGCGGTAATGGCGGCATACAGCGCCTCGGTTGCGCCTGCCGTTACGGTGATTTCGCTTACCGGGTCCGGGGAGTGGCCGTAAAGCTCGGCGGTTTTATCGGCTATCGCTTCGCGAAGCGGCTGCACGCCGGTCATCGGCGCGTACTGGTTGGCGCCCTGCGCCACGTGATAAGCCAGCCGCTCCTGCAAATAGCGGGGACCGTCAAAATCGGGGAAACCCTGAGAAAGGTTAATCGCGTTATGCTGCTGGGCGAGCGCGCTCATTTGCGTGAATATCGTGGTGCCGAGAGAAGGCAGTTTACTCTCGGGAATCAAAGGCTTAATGCTCATTATTGATTGACCTTTTACGCCTGTTTTTGTTTACCCTGTGTTGCCGCCACTATAACACGATGTTAAGCTTTGGCAATCAAGACGCTTAGACGTCTAAATCATAAGAGTATTCCTGCCGCCACCACGCCACAAGGAAAGCTATGACACAACACCTGCAACTGGCCGCGCTTGTCGAGGCGTGCCACTGGATAGGCGCCAGAGGCTGGGCCCCCGCGACCGGCGGCAATATGTCGGTGCGCGAAGACGCTCGCTGGTGCTGGCTCAGCGAATCCGGCAAAGATAAAGGCAGCCTGACGACCGCCGATTTCCTGCAAGTGGAGATCGCCACCAACCAGGCGCCGTCCGGACGTAAACCCTCTGCGGAAACCGGCCTGCATACCCTTATTTACCGCCTTTTTCCTGAAGCTAACGCCGTGCTGCATGTTCACACGGTTAACGCGACCGTATTGTCCCGCGTCGAGACGCGCGATGAGCTGCGTCTTAGCGGTTACGAAATGCAAAAATCGCTCAGCGGCCAGACAACGCATCTTGATACGCTGCCCATCGCCATTTTTGACAACAGCCAGGAGATCGACGCGCTGGCCGCGCGCATTGAGGCTTACAGCCGCGACAACCCGCTGCGCTACGGCTTTTTATTGCGCGGCCATGGGCTAACCTGCTGGGGACGCAGCGTTGAAGAGGCGAAGCGCCATCTTGAAGGGCTGGAATTTTTATTTGAATGCGAAATGCAGCGCAGGCTGCTGGAGAGAAGATGATCCGCGCCATTGTCACCGATATTGAAGGCACCACCAGCGACATCCGCTTCGTGCATAACGTGCTGTTTCCTTACGCCCGCGAGCGGCTGGCTGACTTTGTCCGCGCAGGGGCTGAAGATGAGCCGGTGAGCGCCATCCTGAACGATTTGCGGGCGGAAATTTCGCAGCCGCAGGCGACGCCAGAGGCGCTGATAGCGGTGCTGCTCGGCTTTATGGCGGAGGATCGCAAATCCACCGCGCTGAAGGCGTTGCAGGGACATATCTGGCAGGGCGGCTACCTCAACGGCGATTTTACCGGCCACCTTTACCCGGACGTTCTGCCCGCATTACGGCGCTGGAAAGCGCAGGGCATTGATCTCTATGTTTATTCCTCGGGTTCGGTCGCCGCACAGAAACTGTTATTTGGCTACAGCGATGAAGGTGATATTACTGGGCTGTTCAGCGGATATTTTGACACTCACGTCGGCGCGAAGCGGGAAACCCAGTCCTATCGCAACATAGCGCAGCAGGCAGGGGTGCCGCCGGGCCAGCTGCTGTTTTTATCCGACATCCGCCAGGAGCTGGACGCCGCGCGCGAAGCGGGCTGGCAAACGGTGCAGTTAATTCGCGACGAAGCGGACCCTGTAAGCCGCCATCGTCAGGTTTCCCGTTTTGATGAGATCCAACCGGAGCAGATTGCTTTATGAGCGCACTGACTATTTTCACTGATAAAGCGGCGGGCGAGCCGCTGTTCCACAGCCGCGACGCCGACGCTATTCGCGACAAGCTTAACGCCCAGGGCGTGCGATTCGAGCGCTGGCAGGCGGACCGCGATCTCGGCGCCAACCCGGACGCGCAAACGGTGATTGAGGCTTATCAGCACGCCATCGACCGGCTGGTCGCGGAAAAAGGCTACCAGAGCTGGGATGTCATCAGCATGCGCGCCGACAACCCGCAAAAAGCGGCGATGCGCGAAAAATTTTTAAACGAGCACACCCATGGCGAAGATGAAGTGCGCTTTTTTGTCGAGGGCGCCGGGCTGTTCTGCCTGCATCTTAATGGCCATGTCTATCAGGTTTTATGTGAAAAAAACGACCTGATTTCCGTGCCGGCGGGCACGCCGCACTGGTTTGATATGGGTTCCGAGCCGCACTTCACCGCCATCCGTATTTTCGATAACCCGGAAGGCTGGGTCGCGCAGTTTACCGGCGATGATATCGCGCAGGGTTATCCGCGTCTGGCGTAAAGCTAACCCGCTAAAAGCGCTGCTGAAACAGGCGTAGCGGCAAAGAAAAAGGTTAAGTTCGCGATGTTAACGGCGCAGGCCACAGGCGACGTTCGCGAACCTGACCTTTTCCCTGCCTCGCAACGAGGCAAAGCAAACCGTCCCGCCGCCGCGTTCCACCAGGATTACTCTCAAACCTCCCCCATGCCAGCGCAATAGCGCAAGTGCGCGGCGATCCCGTCTAACCTTGAATAACGGCCGGGCGATCATCGCCTTGCGACACCATTCATCTATCCGCCAGGAGGTCGACATGAAAGCGCTGACGTACCATGGTCCCCACAACGTCAAGGTTGAAAACGTCCCGGATCCCATCATCGAAGCGCAGGATGATGTGATTTTACGCATTACCGCCACCGCCATCTGCGGCTCCGATTTGCACCTGTACCGCGGCAAAATTCCCCAGGTCAGCCATGGCGATATCTTCGGCCATGAGTTCATGGGTGAAGTGGTGGAAACCGGGCGGGAGGTCAAAGATTTGCGCAAGGGTGACCGCGTGGTGATCCCTTTTGTTATCGCCTGCGGCGACTGTTTTTTCTGTAAGCTGCAACAATATTCCGCCTGCGAAACCACTAACCCAGGGCGCGGGGCGATCCTTAACAAGAAAGAGATAACCTCGCCTGCGGCGCTCTTTGGCTATAGCGGTCTGTATGGCGGCGTACCGGGCGGCCAGGCGGAATATGTGCGGGTGCCGAAAGGCAACGTCGGCCCGTTCAAAGTGCCGCCGGTGCTTTCGGACGACAAAGCGCTTTTTCTCTCTGACATTCTGCCTACTGCGTGGCAGGCGGTGAAAAATGCGGATGTGAAACAAGGCTCCCGCGTCGCCATCTACGGCGCAGGCCCGGTAGGGCTGTTGAGCGCCGCTTGCGCCCGCTTGCTGGGCGCCGAGCAGATCTTTATCGTCGACCACAATGACTACCGGCTGGCATTCGCCCAACAGCGCTACGGCGCTATTCCGATCAACTTTGACGACAACGACGACCCGGCAGCGTTCATCATCGAAAACACCCCAGGCAACCGCGGCGTGGATGCGGTAATCGACGCCGTAGGGTTTGAAGCGAAAGGCAGCCTGACGGAAACCGTGCTCAGCAACCTGAAAATTGAGGGCAGCAGCGGCAAAGCGCTGCGCCAGTGTATCGCGGCCGTGCGTCGCGGCGGCGTGGTGAGCGTGCCGGGGGTTTACGCGGGCTTTATCCACGGCTTTATGTTCGGCGACGCCTTCGATAAAGGCCTGACGTTCAAAATGGGCCAGACCCATGTTCACGCCTGGCTGCCGGAGCTGCTGCCGCTGATTGAACAGGGGCTGCTGACGCCGGAAGAAATCGTCACGCACTATATGCCGCTGGAAGATGCCGCCCGCGGGTACAAGATCTTCGAGAAGCGGGAGGAGGAGTGCCGCAAGGTCATTCTCGTGCCGGGCGCCGCCACGCCGGAGGCCGCACGCGAACGCGCCACCGCGCTCAGCAATACGCCGCTGGAGCCGCTCGATCCGGTTCAGCCATAAGCGCCACGCCGCTGCATCGCCAGCGGCGTTTTTTTATCTGCTGTAAGAGAAAACGCGCGGGCAGCGAGCTGCGAAAGGGAGAGACAACGGGCAAACGGAAAGAGGATGCGGGGCATCCTCTGAACAGGCTTAGCGGTGATACTCGCCTGCGGCTTCAGGCTGGTAGAGCAGTTCAAGCACTTCGATGTGGGTTTCGCTGCCGTCCGGCAACGGCCAGCGGATGGCATCGCCTACGCGAAGCCCCAGCAATGCCGCGCCCACCGGGGCCATAACGGAGAGCTGCGCGGCGCTGTCGGTTATCTGCGCCGGGTAAGCAAGGGTGCGCAGATAAACCTCGCCGCTGGTTAAATCACGGAATTTTACCTGGCTGTTCATGCTGACCACATCGGCGGGCAGCGCCTGTGGGCGGCACATCTGCGCGCGATCAAGTTCATCATTCAGCGCCTGCGCAACGGGCAGGCTGGCAAACGCCGGCTGCTCAAGCAGCATATCGAGACGCTCGGCGTCGAGCTCGTTAATGATAATGGCAGGTCGGGACATATCTACTCCATGTCGATGATTCTGGCGGTTAGCCCGCTAAAAAGTGTCCAAAGAAAAACCCCCACCGCCAAAACGATGAGGGTCTCCTTGTGCTGATGATACTGAGCCGCGCTCGCGGTTTAAAGTGACTCAGCTCACAGAACGCGGCTTACAGCAGGACGCTGCCGATGGCGGCCAGGATAAAGGCGATGGAGCCGAGCAGGGTTTCCATCACGGTCCAGGTCTTGAGCGTGGTTTTCTCGTCCATTTCAAGGAAACGGCCTACCAGCCAGAAACCGGAGTCGTTTACGTGAGAGAGCACCGTAGCGCCGCCTGCGATGGCGATAACAATAAAGCACAGGTCAAACTGGCTTAAGCCTGGCGTTGCCTGCACCATCGGGGCCACCAGCGCGGCGGTCGTGGTCAGCGCGACCGTTGCGGAGCCCTGCGCCACGCGAAGCGCGGTAGAGATGACAAACGCGGCGAGAATAACCGGCATGCCGGTATCGGACAGCACGCCCGCCAGCGCGTCGCCGATGCCGCTTGCGCGCAGGACGCCGCCAAACATGCCGCCTGCGCCGGTGACGAGAATAATGCCGCAGATGGGGCCGAGCGCGCCGTCGCAAATTTTTTCCAGATGCTGACGGCTATGATCGCGGCTAAAGACCATCAGCGCGAAGAAAACGGTGATAAGCAGCGCTACCGGGGTTTTGCCGAGCATGCGCAGGAAATTAACCACCGTGTTATCAGCGCTTACCCAGCCGAGCACTTTCGCGGTGTTCAGGCCGGTATCAAGGAAAATCAGCACCAGCGGCAGCAGCAGAATAGCCAGCACCATGCCGAAGGAGGGCGGGCGATGGTTCGTGTCGCGCTCCACTTCGCCAAGAAACGACGTCGGCAGCTTCACATCAAATTTTTTACCGGCGTAGAGGCCAAACAGATAGCCGCCAAAATACCAGGTCGGCAGCGCGATAATCAGCCCGAGGATCACCAGCAGGCCAATATTCGCGCCGAGCAGCTCACTTGCCGCGACTGGGCCAGGATGCGGCGGCACCAGCGCATGCATTACCGCAAACGCGCCCGCTGCCGGGAAAGCGTATTTCAGCGTCGAGCCGCCAAACTGTTTCGCTACGCTGAAGATAATCGGCAGCATCACCACCAGACCGGCGTCGAAGAAAATGGGGAAGCCAAACAGCAGCGAGGCGACGCCCAGCGCGAACGGCGCGCGGTGAGCGCCGAATTTATTGATAAGCGTATCGGCCAGCACTTTAGCGCCGCCGGAAACTTCCAGCAGGCGGCCAATCATAGCGCCAAGGCCTACCAGCAGCGCCACGCCCGCCAGCGTGCTGCCAAAGCCCGTCAGGATAGTGGGCACGATTTTGTCGAAAGGCACGCGAGTGACCAGCGCCACCACGATGCTGACCAGCGTCAGCGCCAGGAACGCATGCACTTTAAAGCGCATGATAAGCACCAGCAGCAAGAGCACTGCGGCGGCGGCAATGCCGAGCAGCGTGCCCGCTCCGTAAACAGCCGTTGTTTCCGTCATCTTTATATTTTCCTCAGAAGTAGAGTAGAGAGGCCGGGTGCAGGCGCCTTGCCTTCTCTGATACCGGTAACATGATATCGGTAACATGGAAGGGGCTGTAAATAACCCTCGACATGTTTATTAACATTTTGCGACAGACGTCAAACTCCGCTTTACAGCCTTTCATCTGCCGCAAAGGGTAAATTTTAGCCGCAAAAAGCCAGCCTGCCGGAACGCTTGCCGCGGAGTTTCGGCTTTAGTTCATCTCACAGCTTTTGCGCGCCTTTTTTTAGTGAATTGCGCAAAAATGTCGGCCATATCCAGCTTTTAAGCTGCGAATATTCATGATGTTTGCCGCTTAATGCTTTCATTAACTAGCTTTTTCTTAGGTGATTTTCTGTACACCTTTCCGATTACGGCGGCGCAACGCCACCTCTGTCTGACTACAGCTCATAAGAGGAAATGATGAAAAAGCTGACGTTAAGTCTCATAACCGTGGCGCTGGCGGGAACCAGCCATTTCGCTTTTGCCGATACCCTGCGCATGGAATGTCCTGTTTCGCCCGGCGGCAAACAATATTGCCAGTACATCAAAGAACGGTTTGAAAAACAGACCGGCAACCAGCTCGAATTTATTGAATTCCCTGCCGCTTCGGATGAGAAGCTGGCGCTGCTGCAACAGCTTTTCGCCGCCAAAGATGAAAAGGCGGTGGATGTGTTTGAGTCCGACACTATCTGGGTGGGGCTGCTTGATAAGCAAACCCTGGATCTCACCGACGCCATGGGCAGCCAGAAAGATCAGTTTTTCGAAGGGCCGTGGCAGAACGACACGGTTAACGGCCGCCTGAAAGCGATCCCTAACTACATCGACACCGGCGTGCTCTTTTATCGCAAAGATTTACTGGAGAAATATAACGAGCAGCCGCCCAAAACCTGGGAAGAGATGACGCGCATCGCCACCAAAATTCAGGCTGAAGAGCGCAAGGCGGGGCGTAAAAACTTCTGGGGCTATATCTTTCAGGGCAAATCTTATGAAGGGCTGACCTGTAACGCGCTGGAGTGGGTGCAGTCGTACGGCGGCGGCGCCTTCGTAGATGAAAAAGGGAACGTGACCGTTAATAACGACAAGGCCGCCCGGGCGTTCGATATGGCGAAAGGGTGGATTGGCACTATCTCGCCGAAAGGGGTGCTTGGCTACAAAGAGGAGGAATCGCGCACCGTCTTCCAGAACGGCGACGCGCTCTTTATGCGCAACTGGCCGTATGTCTGGCAGCTTTCCCAGGCGGATGACAGCCCGCTGAAGGGCAAAGTCGGCGTCGCGCCGCTGCCCGCAGGCGAAGGCGGACAGAGCGCCACGGCGCTTGGCGGCTGGCAGTGGTCGGTAAACGCCAACACCAAAAATCCACAAGCGGCGATTGAGCTGCTGAAGATCTTAACCGATGCCGATTCGCAAAAAACGCGTCTGAAAATCATCGGCCATGCGCCGACCCGCATCGCGCTGTATGACGATAAAGAGGTGCTGGAGATGGCGCCGCAGCTCACCCTGTTCCGCGATATCTTCGCCCAGGCTGCGCCGCGCCCGGCGACGGTCACCAAAGCGCAGTATCCGCGCGTCTCTAACGCCATTTTCAACGTCACCTTCAGCGTGCTGAACGGCAAGGAAGATGGCAAGAAAGCGGCGGCGGATCTGGAGCGGCGGCTTAACCGGGTGAAAGGCGCCGGCTGGCGGTAACGCTTTTCCGTTGTAACCCCTCACCCCATCTTCTCCCGAGGGAGAAGGCGGGGTGAGGGGAAGCGCGTTCACTTTCCCGCAAAACGGCGCAGGTTTCCCTCGCGCCTGCGCAAAGAGAACAAAAAGAGATGTCCTGACGATAAGCCGTTGTTTTACTGACTACGGAGCGCTTATGAAATCCGACAGCCTTACGCGATCTGCTTCTGCGCCAGCCCGCAGGCTGACCTGGCACCAGCGCCGCCGACGCATAGCGTGGGGGCTTGTGTTGCCCGCGCTGCTGTTGCTGGCGCTGGCGGCGGGCTGGCCGCTCTTTCGCACCATCTGGTTTAGCTTCACCAACGCCATGCTGGATAACCCCGGCGAATATGAAATGGTCGGCCTGGCTAACTACTATGCCATGCGCGACGACATGGCCATCGGCGTACTCAGCGACCCGCTCTGGTGGCAGGCGGTGGGCAACACCCTCTGGTTCACCTTCACCTCAGTGGCGCTTGAGCTGCTGCTCGGCATGCTGCTGGCGCTGCTGATGAACGAAAAATTTCGCGGCCAGGGGCTGGTGCGTACCGCCATTCTGGTGCCCTGGGCTATTCCGACCATCGTCAGCGCCAAAATGTGGGGCTGGATGTTCCACGATCAGTACGGCGTGGTAAACGATCTGTTGGGTTCCATTGGCCTGCCTTCGCATCTTGCCTGGATAGCCGAGCCTTCGCTTTCGATGTGGGCGGTGGTCATAGCCGACGTCTGGAAAACCACGCCATTTATGGCGCTGATGCTGCTTGCGGCGCTTCAGCTTATTCCGGCCGACCTGTACGAGGCGGCGAAAGTAGACGGCGCCAGCCCCTGGCAGCGCTTTAAGCGCATCACGCTGCCGCTCATTATGCCTGCGCTGGTGGTGGCGCTGATTTTTCGCGTAATGGACGCCATGCGCGTCTTCGACCTTATCTACGTGCTGACCTCTAACAGCGAGGCGACGATGTCGATTTCCGGCTACGCCCGCGAGCAGATTGTCTCTTACCAGGATATGGGCGTCGGTTCGGCGGCTTCAGTGCTGGTCTTTATGATGGTGGCGGGCATTGCCGCCTGTTTTATCCGCGTATCACGACTTAACGAGAAGGAGAAGCGCTGATGAAAACCACCCGCTGGCAACGCAAAGCGGCGTTTAAGCTGCTTATCTTCTTCGGCGCGCTTCTGGCCTGCCTGTTCTGCGTTTTCCCGTTTTATTACGCCATCCTGACTTCGCTGCGCACCGGCCAGGAGCTTTTCCTGCCCTCATACCTGCCCACCGGCTGGCACTGGGATAACTATGTGGTGGCGCTGGTGGATAACGGCATTGCCCGAAGCCTGTTTAACTCCGTGCTGGTGGCGACAGTGACCGTGGGGCTTTGCCTGCTGGTTTCCGTCACCGCGTCGTTTGCGCTGGCCCGCGTGCCGTTTCGCGGGCGCAAAGTGCTGCTGTTTACCATTCTCTGCGTGTCGATGTTCCCGCAGGTGGCGGTGCTGACCGGCATGTTTGAGCTGGTGCGTTTTCTCGGGCTGTATGACTCGCTCGGCGCGCTGGTGCTCTCCTACACCACCTTTTCGCTGCCTTTTACCGTCTGGGTGTTAACCACCTTTATGAAGTCGATTCCGGTAGAGCTGGAGGAGGCGGCTATCGTCGACGGCGCGAAAACCGGCACCATTATCCGCCGCGTTTTTGCGCCCATTCTGGCGCCGGCGCTGGTGACAACCGGCCTGCTGGCGTTTATCGGCGCATGGAACGAATTTATGTTCGCGCTGACGTTTATTATCTCCGGCGACAAGCGCACCGTGCCCGTCGCCATCAGCCTGTTCAGCGGCGCATCAAGCTTTGAGCTGCCGTGGGGCAGCATTATGGCGGCGTCGGTGGTGGTGACGCTGCCCATCATCATTCTGGTGCTTATTTTCCAGAAACGCATCGTCAGCGGCCTGACCAGCGGCGCGATTAAGGGGTAAACCATGGCGCAATTACGCTTAGAGAAGATCCAGAAACGCTACGGCTCTCATGCGGAAGTCATCAAACCGCTCGATTTGCAGATCAACAGCGGCGAATTCGTGGTGGTGGTCGGGCCGTCGGGCTGCGGCAAATCAACGCTGCTGCGTCTGGTGGCGGGGCTTGAGGAGATAACCGACGGCGATATGTTTATCGACAACGCGCGGGTGAACGACGACTCGCCCTCTGAACGCGGCATCGGCATGGTCTTTCAGTCTTACGCGCTCTACCCGCACATGACGGTCTACCAGAATATGGCTTTCGCGCTGGAGATGGCGAAGCTGTCGCCAAAAGAGATAGACGAACGGGTGCAGGAGAGCGCGCGCATTCTGCAACTGGAGCATTTGCTGGACCGGCGGCCGAAAGATCTCTCCGGCGGCCAGCGCCAGCGGGTGGCGATAGGGCGGGCGATTGTGCGTGAGCCGAGCCTGTTTCTCTTCGACGAGCCGCTCTCAAACCTCGACGCCTCGTTGCGCGTGCAAATGCGCATGGAGATAGCGGCGCTGCACAAGCGCATCCACGCCACCATTCTGTATGTTACCCATGACCAGGTTGAAGCGATGACCCTGGCCGATCGCATTGTGGTGTTAAACCAGGGGCGAATCGAGCAGGTCGGCACGCCGCTTGAGCTTTACGACGCGCCGCAAAACATTTTCGTCGCGCAGTTTATCGGGTCGCCCAAAATGAACCTCATACATGGCAAGTTGTTAAGCCGCAGCGAGCATGAGTGCGAGGTGGAGCTGGAGAACCGTCAGCGCATCCGGTTGCCGGTGGACGCCCGCCGGGCGGGGGAGGGCGAAGCAGTGCGCGTGGGGATCCGCCCGGAGCATCTTGAGAGGATGGACCTGGCGCAGGCCGATGTGGAAGGGGAGGTATTGTTCGTCGAACACATGGGCAACGAGACGCTTTTATACGTTAATGGCGGCTATGGCGCAGAACCGCTGGTGATGCGCCATACTGAAAGGCTGGAAGTGCAGCCCGAACAGCACATAGGGCTAAGGCTTTCACCAGAACACTGCTATCTGTTTGATAACTCGGGCGAGGCATTTCCCCGGCTGAAGATCCCGCAACAACGGCACTGACTGAAGGGAGCGTGATGAAAGCAATCGACAAGAAATGGTGGCACAACGCGGTGGTCTACCAGATCTACCCGCGCAGCTTTATGGACGCCAACGGCGACGGCGTGGGCGACCTGGCTGGCATCATCAGCAAACTCGACTACTTACAGCAGCTTGGCATTAACCTTATCTGGCTTTCACCGGTTTATAAATCGCCGATGGACGATAACGGCTATGACATCTCCGACTATGACGATATCGCCGAAGAGTTCGGCACGCTGGAAGAGATGCAAACGCTGATCGATGAGGCGAAAGGGCGCAATATCCATATTCTGATGGACCTTGTCGTCAACCACACCTCAGACGAGCATCCGTGGTTTATCGAGGCGAAAAAAGGCAAAGATAACCCTTACCGCGATTACTATATCTGGCGCAAACCCGCGCCGGATGGCGGCCCGCCGAACGATTTCCGCTCCTATTTCGGCGGCAGCGGCTGGCAATATGACGAGGCGAGCGGCGAATATTTCCTGCATCAGTTTTCCGTGCGCCAGCCAGATCTCAACTGGGACAACCCGCGCGTGCATGAAGAAGTGCACGCCATGATGAACCGCTGGCTGGATCGCGGCATCGGCGGTTTTCGCATGGATGTTATCGATCTCATCGGCAAAGAGGTCGACAAGCAAATCATGGCCAACGGCAAAAACCTGCACCTGTTTATTCGCCAGATGAACCACGCTACCTACGGGCCGCGCGGGTCACTGACCGTGGGCGAAACCTGGAGCGCCACGCCGGAAGACGCGCTGCTTTACAGCGACCCGGCGCGCGAAGAGCTTTCTATGGTCTTTCAGTTCGACCATATCAAGCAGACGTGGGATGAGAAACATGGCAAATGGCGCAGCCGGCCGTTTGAGCTTTCCCGCTTCAAGCAGAGCATTGATACCTGGCAGACGGCGCTTGCCGGGCGCGGCTGGAACTCGCTCTTCTGGAGCAACCACGACCTGCCCCGCGCGGTGTCGAAATTTGGCGACGACGGCGAATACCGCGAAGTCTCCGCCAAAATGCTCGCCACCGCGCTGCACTGCCTGAAGGGCACCCCCTATATCTACCAGGGCGAAGAGATAGGCATGACGAACGTGCGCTTCTCAACCCTTGAGGAGTACCGCGACATCGAAAGCCTCAATTTCTATCGCGAACGTACAGAAAGCGGCGTGTCCCATGATGAAATGATGACCGGTATTTACGCCAACGGACGGGATAACGCCCGCACGCCGATGCAATGGGACAACAGCCCCAACGCGGGCTTCACCACCGGCACGCCGTGGCTTGGCGTTAACCCCAATTATCAAACCATCAACGTAGCCCAGGCGCTCAGCGAACCGGACTCTGTTCTCTGGCATTATCAGAAGCTGGTGGCGCTGCGCAAACAGCACCCGATTCTGGTCTATGGCGATTATCAGATGCTTTTTGCCGACCATCCCGAGGTGTTTGCCTGGGTGCGCCGCTATGAAGGCGACCTGCTTCTGGTCATCAATAACTTTTTCGGCAACCACCTTACGCTGCCCATCCCGGAGCAGATGCAGAACTGGCACGGCGATTGTTTAATCAGCAACTACGCGCCCCGTGACCAGCTCGCCGTAAGCCTGGAGCTACAGCCGTATGAATCTTTTGCGCTGCTTATTCGTAAAGGGGAGGTTTAATGGGTGAGGCAATTACCCCGGTGCGCGAGCGCTGGTGGAAAGAGGCGGTGGCTTACCAGGTCTATCCGCGCAGTTTTAAGGACAGCAACGGCGACGGCATCGGCGATTTGAACGGCGTGACCGAAAAGCTCGATTATCTGAAAGACCTCGGCATCGATCTTATCTGGATCTGCCCGATGTACCGCTCGCCGAACGATGATAACGGCTACGACATCAGCGATTACCAGGCCATTATGGACGAGTTCGGCACCATGGAGGATTTCGACCGTCTGCTGGAGGAGACGCACGCGCGCGGCATGCGGCTTATCCTTGACCTGGTGGTGAACCACACCTCCGACGAACACCCGTGGTTTCTTGAGTCACGCGCCTCCAAAACCAGCCCGAAGCGCGACTGGTATATCTGGCGCGACGGTAAAAACGGCGCTGAGCCGAATAACTGGGAGTCTATTTTCAGCGGCTCCGCCTGGGAGCATGACGACACGACCGGGCAATATTTCATGCATCTCTTTAGCCGTAAACAGCCCGATCTCAATTGGGAAAACCACGAGATGCGCACGGCGGTCTACGACATGATGCGCTGGTGGCTCGACAAAGGCATCGACGGTTTTCGCATCGACGCCATTTCGCACCTGAAAAAAGAGCCGACGCTTGCCGACGTGCCGAACCCGGAAAACTTGCCTTATGCGCCCTCGATGGTAAGCCATCTTAACTATGATGGCCTGCTCGACTACGTGGATGATATTTGCGGCAATGTCTTCAACCACTATGACATCGTCACCGTCGGCGAAATGAACGGGCTTGACGCCAGCCACGCTGAAGAGTGGGTAGGTGAAAACCGCGGGCGGCTCAACATGGTGTTTCAGTTTGAACATGTGCGCCTGTGGGAACCCCAGGCGGGGCTGCGGCCTACGCCCGCAGTGCTGAAAAAAATCTTTACCAGCTGGCAGGAGGCGCTGGAAGGCAAAGGCTGGAACGCGCTTTACGTGGAAAACCATGACGTTACGCGTATTGCTTCGCGCTGGGGCGACACCGAACACCACTGGCGCGAAAGCGCTACCTGTATCGCGGCAATGTATTTCCTGATGCAGGGCACCCCTTTTATCTACCAGGGGCAGGAGATCGGCATGACCAATACCCGCTTTGCAAGCCTTGCGGATTTCGACGATGTCTCAGCGAAGAACAAAGCCAAAGACCTTCAGCGAATGGGCATGAGCGAAGCGGAAATTATCGAGTTCCTCACCCGCACCGGGCGGGATAACTCCCGCACGCCGATGCAGTGGGACAGTTCGCCTTACGCAGGCTTCAGCACCCATGAGCCGTGGCTTAAAGTTAACCCGAACTTTGAGATGATAAACGTGGAAAACCAGCTGCATGACCCGCAGTCGGTGCTTAACTTTTATCGCCAGATGATCCATCTGCGCAAGCGTGAGAAAGCGCTGGTTTATGGCCGCTACGATCTGCTGCTCGACGACCACGAACAGATCTATGCCTACAGCCGCCTCTACGGCGACGAGCGATTCGTGGTGTTGTGCAATCTGTCCGGCAAATCGGCGAGCTGGGATGAAACGGCGCTGTCGCTTGAGGGCGCCGAGTGCGTACTGGCTAACTTAAGCGAATGGGAGGAGGGATACCGGCTGCGCGCCTGGGAAGCGCGGGTTTATCAGCTGCGTTAACACGCCATGTATTTCGCGACGGCCCACGGGCCGCCGCGCTTTTATTTTCACCGATCGTCTTTGTAAACTGGCGGCCATCCCGCTTAAATCATTCCCTGAGAAATTAATGCCTTTTTAATCTATTTTTTGCTGAAACTACTTATTTACGTTTAATTTGATCTACCTCTAAAGAATTAAAGCCTGTTGCCCCGCCTTTATTGACTGATATTAAGACCACCCGCTTTTTATTCCGCGACACTGCGTGCACTCAATAATCCCTTTCAAGGGATAGTTTTTTGGTTTTGATTGCAGTGGAGCACATCATGTCTGATGAAGAACACTACGGCGGGATCAGCCGTCGGACTTTAGTAAAAAACACCGCCATTGGCGGCCTGGCGCTGGCAGCGGGCGGGCTTTCGCTGCCATTTGGCTTGAAAAGCGCGGCGGCGGCGGTTACCGGCGCCCTTTCTGATTCACCCGAACGCATCGTCTGGAGCGCCTGTACGGTTAACTGCGGTAGCCGTTGCCCGCTGCGCATGCATGTTGTTGATGGCGAAATCCGTTACGTCGAAACGGACAATACGGGCGACGATAACTACGAAGCGCTGCACCAGGTTCGCGCCTGCCTGCGCGGGCGTTCTATGCGCCGTCGGGTTTACAACCCCGATCGCCTGAAGTATCCGATGAAGCGCGTGGGCAAGCGCGGCGAGGGAAAATTTGTCCGCATCAGTTGGGAAGAGGCGTTTGACACCCTTGCCGGAGAAATGCAGCGCATTATTAAAACGTATGGTAACGAGTCTATTTACCTGAACTACGGCACCGGCACGCTCGGCGGCACCATGACCCGCTCCTGGCCGCCTGGCAAAACGCTGATTGCCCGTTTGATGAACTGCTGCGGCGGCTACCTCAACCACTATGGCGATTACTCCACCGCGCAGATTGCCGCCGGGTTGAACTACACCTACGGCGGCTGGGCGGAAGGCAACAGCCCGTCTGATATTGAAAACAGCCAGCTGGTGGTGCTCTTTGGCAATAACCCCGGCGAAACGCGCATGAGCGGCGGCGGCGTCACCTATTACCTCGAACAGGCGCGTGAAAAATCCAACGCCCGAATGATTATCATCGATCCGCGCTACACCGACACCGGCGCCGGGCGTGAGGATGAGTGGATACCTATTCGCCCGGGTACTGACGCCGCGCTCGTTTCCGCTCTCGCCTGGGTGATGATTACCGAAAATCTGGTCGACCAGGCGTTTCTTGATAACTACTGCGTCGGGTACGACGAAAAAACCCTGCCCGCCGACGCGCCGGCGAACGCTCATTACAAAGCCTATATTCTGGGCCAGGGCGATGACGGCGTAGCGAAAACGCCCGAGTGGGCCTCGCGCATTACCGGCATTCCGGTGGATCGCATCGTGAAGCTCGCCCGGGAGATAGCCGGCGCGAAGCCCGCGTTTATTGCCCAGGGCTGGGGGCCGCAGCGCCATTCCAACGGCGAGCTGGTTTCCCGCGCTATCGCCATGCTGCCCATCCTTACCGGCAACGTCGGTATTAACGGCGGCAACAGCGGCGCGCGCGAAGGCGCTTACGCTATGCCGTTTGAGCGCATGCCGACGCTGGACAACCCGGTGCAAACCAGCATCTCGATGTTTATGTGGACGGACGCCATCGAGCGCGGCGCGGAGATGACCGCCCTGCGCGACGGCGTGCGCGGCAAAGCGAAGCTGGATGTGCCGATTAAAATGATCTGGAACTACGCCGGCAACTGTCTTATCAACCAGCACTCCCAGATAAACCGCACCCATGAGATTTTGCAGGACGAAACGAAGTGCGAGTTGATTGTGGTTATCGATAACCATATGACCTCGTCGGCGAAATACGCCGACCTGCTGCTGCCGGACTGCACCGCCTCCGAGCAGATGGATTTCGCCCTTGACGCCTCCTGCGGCAACATGGATTACGTGATTTTCGCTGACCAGGCCATCAAACCGCGCTTTGAATGCAAAACCATTTATGAAATGACCCGCGAAATCGCGAAGCGTATGGGCGTAGAGCAGCGCTTCACCGAGGGGCGCACGCAGGAAGGCTGGCTGCGGCATCTGTATGAGCAATCCCGCAAGGCTATCCCGGAGCTGCCTGATTTCGACACCTTCCGCCAGCAGGGCATCTTCAAAAAACGCGACCCGGACGGCCACTATGTGGCGTATAAAGCGTTCCGCGATAACCCGCAGGCCAGCCCGCTGACCACGCCTTCCGGCAAAATCGAGATCTACTCCAGCCAGCTTGCGGAGATCGCCGGCAGCTGGGAGCTGGCGAAAGAGGATGTTATCCATCCGCTGCCTGTCTACAGCCCAGGCTTTGAACATCATGACGACCCGCTAAGGGAAAAATACCCGCTGCAACTGACCGGTTTTCATTACAAAGCGCGCGCCCACTCTACCTACGGCAACGTCGACGTGCTGAAGGCCGCCTGCCGCCAGGAGATGTGGATCAATCCCCTTGATGCGAAACCCCGCGGCATCGCTAACGGCGACACGGTGCGTATTTTTAATGACCGGGGTGAGGTGCGTATCGACGTTAAGGTCACGCCGCGTATTCTGCCGGGCGTCGTGGCGCTGGGCGAGGGCGCCTGGTATGACCCCGATTCGGAAAAAGTCGATCGCGCAGGGTGCATTAATGTGCTGACGACGCAGCGTCCTTCGCCGCTCGCCAAAGGCAACCCGTCACACAGCAACCTGGTTCAGGTGCAGAAGGTTTAAGGAGTAACCCATGACGACCCAGTATGGATTTTTTATTGATTCCGCCCGCTGCACGGGATGCAAAACCTGCGAGCTGGCGTGTAAGGATTACAAAGATCTCACGCCGGAGGTCAGCTTCCGCCGCGTTTATGAATATGCGGGCGGTAACTGGCAGGAGGACAACGGCGTCTGGCATCAAAACGTGTTCGCGTATTACCTCTCCATCTCCTGCAACCACTGCGCCGACCCGGCCTGCACTAAAGTCTGTCCGAGCGGCGCGATGCACAAGCGCGACGACGGCTTCGTGGTGGTGAATGAAGAGGTCTGCATCGGTTGCCGCTACTGCCACATGGCTTGCCCCTACGGCGCGCCGCAATACAACGCCCAAAAAGGGCATATGACCAAATGCGACGGCTGCCATGAGCGGGTGGCGCAGGGGCAGAAACCCATCTGCGTGGAGTCCTGCCCGCTGCGGGCGCTAGATTTCGGCCCTGTTGACGAGTTGCGCAAAAAGCACGGCACGCTTGCCGCCGTCGCCCCGCTGCCCGGCGCGCATTTCACGAAGCCGAATATTGTGATTAAACCCAACGCCAGCAGCCGTCCGTGTGGTGATACCACGGGCTATCTGGCCAATCCGAAGGAGGTGTGAAATGGGCAACGGATGGCATGAATGGCCGCTGGTGCTGTTTACGGTGCTCGGCCAGTGCGTGGCGGGCGGATTGATAGTGAGCGGGCTTGGCTGGTTCGCGGTGGCGCATGAGCGTCCGGCAAGAACGCGGCTGGTGCGCGCCATGTTTCTGCTCTGGGTGTTGATGGGCCTGGGCTTTCTCGCCTCGGTGATGCATCTTGGGTCGCCGCTGCGGATGTTTAATTCGCTCAACCGCGTGGGGGCCTCGGCGCTCAGTAACGAAATCGCCAGCGGCTCGCTCTTCTTCGCGGTGGGCGGGCTATGGTGGCTGGCGGCGTTTTTCGACAAAATGCCGGTCGCGCTCGGCAAAGCGTGGCTCGTTGTCAGCATGGCGCTGGGGCTGGCGTTTGTCTGGATGATGAGCCGCGTTTACCAGATTGATACCGTGCCGACCTGGCGCAATGGCTATACGACGGCAGGGTTTTTCCTCACCGTGTTGCTGGGCGGGCCGCTACTCGGCGCGCTGGTGCTGCGACTTGCCCGGGTGCGCTTCAGCACGGCGCGTTTTGCGCAGATAAGCGTGGCGGCGTTACTGTTGTGCGTAGCGGTGATCGTGCTGCAAAGCCTGACGCTTGCCGATATCCACAGCTCTGTGCAGCAGGCGAGCGCGCTTATTCCTGACTATGGGCTGATGCAGGTGGGGCGGCTGGGGTTACTGGCGGTCGGTCTGGGCTGCTGGATTGCGCCGCTTATCCGTAACCGGGAGCCCCGGCCATCCTTGCTCTGCCTGGGGCTGGTTCTGGTTCTTGCAGGAGAAGTCATGGGCCGGGCGCTCTTTTACGGCCTGCATATGACCACCGGCATGGCGGTGGCCGGGTAACGTTTACCTCATTCAGAAAAGGGAGGCGGCGTTGCGCCGTCTCTCATCTGAAGCTGGATAAGGATATTGTATGCGTATAACTGTGGTGGCGGCGGCATGTCTCGCCGCCGCCGCGCTGTGGGCGCTGCCCGCGCAGGCGCGGCTGAGCGACGAGCAGGTGAAAGCCCGGATGATTGAGGCGTCGATAGCGGAGTACTCCGGCAACTGTCCTTGCCCTTATAACACCATGCGCAACGGCCGCAGCTGCGGCGGTCGTAGCGCCTGGAGCCGGGCAGGCGGTGAATCGCCGCTCTGTTATAAAAAAGAGATCACGCCCGCAATGGTAAAAGCATGGCGCGAGGCGAACGGAGAGTAAAAGCAGGCGGGTCAAAAACAGGGCGGGAAGCGCAGCGCCACCCGCCATCGCGCCTTAAAGGCGTGAGGCTTTCTTAATAGCCTGCTTCGTCCAGTACAAACTGCTTGCCGCAGTTGCCTGGGTGTGGCTGCGGCGCAAAAGAAGCGGGCGAAAGCGGCGCGTTGATGTCCGCTGCGTTGAGGGAAACCTGCATTTCAGTCAGGTAAGCAGGATTGCCGTTACAGGTGAGTTTCACCGCTTTGACGCTGCCGTTGCCATAGGCTTTTGCCAGCGCGTTATCGAAATCCGCCCGGCGGATAGTTTCGCCATAGTGCGCCGCCAGAAAGGCGCCGAGCGAACTTTGTTTAATTTCGCTGTTGAGGCGCACCAGGGTGCCGAAGTAGGCATCCGGGTCAAAGCCGAAGCAGACGCCGTGTTTGGCGTACTCATAGCGTTCCAGGCAAGAGTCGCCGCCTGCGCCAGGCATCACTTCGCTCAGGCGCGCGGCGGATTCCAGAGACAGACCCGTTTCCGCGGCGGCGCATTTCCTCGCCGGGCTTGCCATCGGCATATTGGGTATGGGGCGCGTGGCGCAGCCAAAGCGCATCCAGCGGCGTTCATCCACGCCCCGGGCGGCGATAGATTTCGGTAGCCCCGGCCACAGGCCGTGCGCCGTCAGATAAGCGCGCTTATCGTCCTGCTCTTTCTGCGTGCTGCATTCCTGAGGCTCATCCCGTTTACGGTCGTGCATGCTCTGACAAAACCCGGTTTGCCACGAAAGCGCCAGCACGTAGCGATCAAAATCCTGATATTTTTGCGCCGCTAACGGTTTTTCATCCGCAGCCTGAGCAATGTGCCATCCTGACAGTAACAGCCCGCACAGGGCCAGGTTTCGCATCCTGAACATTCTTTATCTCAATAAGTAAAAGCATTTAATTATTACTACTTATTTAAACACAAAAAGCGCCTACAGGCGCTTTTCATCATGACCGGCGCTCTAGCGCAGGGCAGCGGCAATATGGCGTAAATGGCGCCCGCTCAGGCAATCGAGAGGCCGTAAAGGCGCAGAAACAAGAATGCGCGGCATCCGGCTGGCTTTTATCGCCCTTAGCCGCTGTGATTTTCCCTTAGTCATGGGCGCGATGCGCATAGCGTGTGGGGGCGGCGGCGCGGCTACTGTTCTCGGCGATCAATGCGCGCTTAACTTTCGGCTACCCAGGGTTGTTCGCTTGACCGCTCCGTAAAAAGCGATTTCTTCTACCATAATGACCAAAGCAGCAATAAGCGTTTTATGTGAATTTCGCTACAGAGGGCGGTCGTTAAGCTTTTATTAAGTCAACGGCTGCCAGAATGCTTTAAATTATTTTTTTATAAGTAAGAACTGAATTGATGAAAATAGCGTTTACCTTTCTGCTCACTGCTCTGTTTCTTATTGCTGGCCCCAGCGCAGCGGAAATTAAACGCCCGGTTAAGCCCCTGACGACGCTTAAAAAGAATATTGCGCAAACATGGAATGAGCCTGCGCAATATGACGGCTACCTGCCGCTTATCACCTGGCACGCGCGCTTCGCTTATGACAAAGAGAAAACCGACAAGTATAACGAACGCCCGTGGGGGGCGGGATTCGGCCAGGCGCGTTGGGACGAAAAAGGCAACTGGCATGGTTTGTACGCCATGGCGTTTAAAGACTCGTTCAATGACTGGGAACCCATCGCGGGCTACGGCTGGGAGGCAACCTGGCGACCGCTGTCTGACGAGAAGTTCCGCCTTGGTCTTGGCTATACGGTAGGCGTAACGATGCGTGAAAACTGGAATTATATACCGGTTCCGTTAGCGTTGCCGCTGGCCTCGATAGGCTACGGACCGGCCACGTTCCAGATGACCTATATTCCCGGAACTTACAATAACGGCAACGTCTACTTTGCCTGGTTGCGGCTTACGTTTCAGTAACCTAAAAAAATCTGATTTCCCACTCTATCTTTATCCCTTCAAAAACAAGGGTTAATAGCGAGGCGGAAAAAAAGTTGGCGACTTTTATCACTTTTTAGCAAAGTTCGACTGGACAAAAGCCATCACAATTGATGTACTGATACCCGACACAGCATTTGTGTCGTTTTTTCATGTAAAGGTAATTTTGATGTCTAAGATTAAAGGTAACGTTAAGTGGTTTAATGAATCCAAAGGCTTTGGTTTCATCACTCCGGAAGATGGCAGCAAAGACGTGTTCGTACACTTCTCTGCAATCCAGAGCAATGGTTTCAAAACTCTGGCTGAAGGTCAGCGCGTTGAGTTCGAAATCACTAACGGTGCCAAAGGCCCTTCTGCTGCTAACGTAATCGCTCTGTAAGCGTCAGCAAGAATTTCAAAACCCGCCCACTGGCGGGTTTTTTTATGCCTGTTTTCGGCAAGGCTCAGTAAAATAAAAAGGTTTTTAAAAAGGCGGCGACGACCAGCGCGCTCAGCAGCATGGCCCCCAGACTTTGCAGATTCTCTTTCATGGCGACACCTCAGCAGGAAGATGCCCCATGGTGGCAGAGAAAGATTAAGGCTGGATTAAGAAATGAACCTTAATGAGCGCTGGCGGCGGAAAAGATCCAGAATGCGAGCGCTGTCATAATAAACGAGCCCGCCAGGTTAATCGCCACGTTTAACGCAGCCCAGCCCAACCGTCCTTCCTGCAATAAAAAAACCACTTCAGCCGAGAACGTTGAAAACGTTGTCAGGCCGCCGCAAAAGCCGGTGGTGATAAGCAGTTTCCACATGGGATCGATATGCGTCATGCGGTTAAACCAGGCAAGCCCCGCCCCGATAATAAACGCGCCAGCCAGGTTGGCGGTCAACGTGCCAAGCGGAATAGCATGATGCAGCGGATTCAGCCGCAGGCTCAACCACCAGCGTAAAACGCTGCCCGTACCGCCGCCAATAAATACTGCCAGTAAAATATTCGCCACGTTAAAATCCATTAGCAGAAAGTTCAGAAGCTAAAGTCTACCGCCGCTGCGCAGGGTCTGGCTATCACGGATATACTCATTAAAAAAGCACGGGGGCAACGATGAAAATTGCTGTTGGGCAGTTCGCCGTCGCGCCGCAATGGCGGGAAAACGCATTAACCTGCGTGGAGATGATGACAAAAGCGGCGGAACAAGGGGCTGATTTGCTGGTGCTGCCGGAGGCATTGCTGGCGCGTGAAGACAACGACCCGGATTTGTCAGTGAAATCCGCGCAGTCTCCTGAGGGCGACTATATGCGTATGTTGCGCGAGGAGAGCCTTAAAAACGCGCTTACAACGCTTTTGACAATACATGTGCCCACTACCGGCGGCAGAGCGGCAAACACGCTGCTGGCGCTGCGTGGCGGCGAAATTATCGCGCAGTATCAAAAGCTGCATCTCTACGATGCATTTTCCGTTCAGGAATCCCGTCTTGTGGATGCCGGCGAATCAATTCCGCCGCTGATTGAGGTGGCGGGCATGAAGGTGGGCCTGATGACCTGCTACGATCTGCGTTTTCCGGAGCTGGCGTTAAGCCTGGCGCTTGCTGGCGCAGAGGTGCTGGCGCTCCCCGCCGCCTGGGTGCGCGGCCCGCACAAAGAGCACCACTGGGCGACTTTACTCGCCGCGCGGGCGCTGGATACCACATGCTATGTGGCGGCGGCAGGGGAGTGCGGCAACAAAAATATCGGCCACAGCCGGGTAGTGGATCCGCTGGGCGTGACCCTGGCTGGCGCTGCGCAATCGCCTGATCTCATCTTTGCGGACATTTCTTCACAGCGCGTTGCGCAGGTGCGGGAAAAATTGCCGGTGCTTAAAAATCGCCGTTTCGCCGCGCCGCGCTTGTTGTGATGTTTTTTTACGCAGCGCTTGATTCACCTTGTTACAGATTGCTATTGTGTGTCGGGCTCAAATGTCCGTTAATAAGTGCGGGCTTTCGGGTGGCCATTTAAGCGCCAGTTTTATAAAGAAGGTATGTATGGGTGAAATTAGTATTACTAAGCTTCTGGTGATCGCCGCGCTGGTGATCCTGCTGTTTGGTACCAAAAAATTGCGCACGCTGGGCGGTGACCTCGGCGCTGCGATTAAAGGCTTTAAGAAAGCAATGAACGACGACGACGCCAGCGCGAAAAACGCCCCGGCGGCTGACGCGTCCGCAGAGCGTCTCTCCCACAAAGAGTAACTGCGTGCTGCCTTTGAGGCATAAAAAAACCGGCGCTTAATGGCCGGTTTTTTTGTGGGATAATGTCAGTACGTAACAGAATGTTACTTCACTTCCATCCCTTTCGCCTGCAAATCGGCGTGGTAAGAAGAGCGGACAAACGGACCGCAGGCAGCATGGGTAAAGCCCATCGCCAGCGCTTCCGCTTTCATCTCTTCGAACTCATCCGGGCTTACGTAACGCTGCACAGGCAGGTGGTGACGGCTGGGCTGTAAATACTGACCGAGCGTTAACATCGTCACGCCATGGGCGCGCAAATCGCGCATTACGGCGACGATCTCTTCGTTAGTTTCGCCAAGACCGACCATCAGGCCAGACTTAGTCGGGATCTCCGGGTGCGCTTCTTTAAAACGCTCCAGCAGCTTCAGCGACCAGGCATAATCCGCGCCCGGACGAACCTGACGGTAAAGACGCGGCACGTTTTCCAGGTTGTGGTTAAACACGTCCGGCGGCGTAGCGTTGAGAATTTCCAGCGCTTTATCCATACGGCCGCGGAAATCCGGCACCAGCGTTTCGATTTTAATGGTTGGGTTTTTCTCACGAATAGCGCTGATGCAATCGGCGAAGTGCTGGGCGCCGCCGTCGCGCAGGTCATCGCGGTCAACGGAAGTAACAACAACATAACGCAGACCCATGTCGGCAATGGTCTGGGCCAGTTTTTGCGGCTCGTTAGCATCCGGCGCGACCGGGCGACCGTGGGCTACGTCGCAGAACGGGCAGCGACGGGTGCAGATAGCGCCCAGGATCATAAAAGTCGCGGTACCGTGGTTGAAACACTCCGCCAGGTTAGGGCAGGAGGCCTCTTCACAGACGGAATGGAGGCCGTTTTTGCGCATCGCCGCCTTGATTCCCTGAATACGGGTAGAGTCGGCAGGGAGTTTGATTTTCATCCACTCCGGCTTTCTGAGCAGTGCCTCGCGCTCTGTCACCACGTTTTTTACCGGGATAAGGGCCATTTTATCGGCATCGCGGTATTTCACACCGCGTTCCATCACAATGGGTTTACTCATAGCGTGCGTGTTCCAGTTGCGGATAACGAAGGAAAGCGTCTCAATTCAAGTAAGCGTTGCATTTATCAACTATTTTTGAATTAGCGGCACGCAGTATATCATCAGTAACAGGCAGAAATCAGCCTGTGGGCACGGGAAATGGAGAAAGAATTGTAAAATAGTTGTTATTTCGTGCCCTTATGTGGGTTAAACGCCTGTGAGCAGGCGTCTGTCACGTCAGAGCGCGGCCTCGGGCTGGCTGAATCCTTCGACCAGGGCCTCAATAACGCTTTGCACGACCGGGTCGCGCAGACTGAACTTATTGTAATGCAGCGATATATCGACGCCTTCATCAATTAAAAAATCGGTTTTAACTTCGCTAAGCTGCCAACTCTCTTTAAACATTTCATAAAGCCTGCCGGGCATAAACCCGATCAGATCGCTGCTGCCGATAATGGCGGCGATCGTGACCATGTTGTAGCTGCTGAAACTTACGGTGCGGTTTGGGAACAGCGCGTTGATCTGTTTACGCAGGCTGCCTAACGTTTCATTGGGCATCATGATAAGCGTCTGGCCATAGCGTTGCAGTTGCTCCTGGGTGACAGGCGCTTCGCTGCAAGGATGGCCGCGGCGGCACACCATCACTACGCGGTCTTTAAACAGGCGATGACTGCTCAACGTACGCGAAGTCCAGGAGCTGGCGTCGATAACAAGGTCAGTCTGAAACTGGCTGAGCTGCGCTTCGGTATCGGTAAGCGGGATATTACGGATCTGCAAATTCGGGCTGACTTGTTGTATCAGCTGATAAATCTGAGGAATAACCAGCGCGCCGACAGAAGGCGAGGTAGCGACGCTCAGGGTACGCTGCTTGTCATGTTCGCCGTGGAAATCCAGGGCGCCGAGAATCGACTCCAGCCCCTGACTAATGTACTCGTGAAGATGTGAGGCATAGGCGGTAGGCGTTACCCCCTGGCCTTTACGAATAAACAGGGGGTCGGGAAAAATCAGTCGCAGTTTTTGAATTGACTGGCTAATGGCCGATGGCGTCAGATTCAGTATCCTGGCGGCGTTGACTATCCCTTTATGAACGTAAACCGCTTCAAAAATGGTCAACAGGTTGAGGTCGATATTTCGCAGCGTCTGGAATATTTGCGGTTTGTTCGCATCATTTCTTTTGGCGCCGGGGTGCTCCGGGGGATGGTTGAATTCCACGCTACGCTCCAAATACAGTGATAAAACATATAATAAATTGATTATATTTATTAAATCTATGAATTGGTGATTAAGCAGACAATAAAGCCGTTGACGTGTCGTTTCACTATTAAGTGAATAAGACTTTTGGCTAACGGCAAGCAGGAAAAACGTTTTTTCAGATTAATCTCGCCTTGACGGTCGCGGTCAGTAATTTATTGTCTGAATTAATAATTCCTCATTCAGGCGAAAAGAAAATATATAATCCGTCACAGATTGTAAAGCGGCAAATAAACGGCGGGAAGCGCCGCAACGTATGGTTGCGGCGGAAATATAATATTAAGCAGTAATATATTTCGCACTGGGATTATTAAGCAGTGCTAAAAAATGCTGAATGAGGCGGGGCTGAATTTGCCCGACAGTCGCTCCCGGGCGCAGAGCGCTGACCTGCGTCATTTCCATTCCGGCGTACCCGCATGGGTTAATACGCAAAAAAGGCGTCAAATCCATATTAATGTTCAATGCCAGCCCGTGAAAGGAACAGCCTTTGCGAATGCGTAAGCCAAGCGAACAGATTTTTTTATCGCCAACATAGACGCCAGGCGCATCGGCGCGAGGATGGGCTTCGATATCCATTTCCGCCAGCGTGTTAACTACCGTCTGCTCCAGCAAAGTCACCAGTTCACGTACGCCAAGTTTGCGGCGCTTGAGATCAAGCAAAACGTACATAACCTGCTGGCCTGGGCCGTGGTAAGTCACCTGGCCGCCGCGATCGCTCTGAACCACCGGGATATCGCCGGGCATTAACAGATGTTCCGCCTTGCCAGCCTGGCCCTGGGTAAATACCGGATGGTGTTCAACCAGCCAAATCTCATCGGGGGTTGATTCATCGCGACTGTCGGTAAAATCATGCATCGCCTGCGAAACCGGCGCATAAGGCTGCAAGCCGAGCTGACGAATCAGAAGGGTATCCTGAAACAAAACAGCGTCTCCGGAAGGAATAGGGTGCGGGGAGTATATCACAGGGAAGCAGGAGGTTGCCCGGCTCCGGCCGGGCGACGGGTTACAGCACCATACGGACGATTTCAATATTGCCCAGCTCTTCATAGAGCGTTTCAACCTGCTCGATATGCGTCGCGTTAATGGTGATTGAGACCGAGTGGTAATTCCCTTTGCTGCTCGGTTTAACCTGCGGCGTGTAGTCGCCAGGGGCATGGCGCTGCACAACCTCAACGACCATATCAACCAACTCAGGCTTCGCCAGACCCATCACTTTGTAAGTAAAGGGAGTAGGGAACTCAAGAAGTTCGTTAAGTTTGGTTTTCATGTCAGCTCCAGCGTTACGTCAGAAAATAATAACTCCCGCCGTAGCGGGAGTTGGATTGATGCCTAGTATATGGGGACGCATCCCTGGCTTTCAAGTGGTCAATTTTTAACCGAACCAGTGATGAAACATCAGCTTGATGTAATCAATGATTTTGCCAAAGAAATTGCCTTCGTGGATCTCTTCCAGCACAACCAGCGGGCGCTGATCGATAGTTTTGCCATCGAGCTGGAAGTTAATGGTGCCCACCACCTGATTTTTAGCCAGCGGCGCGTGCAACTCTGTGTTGTTCAGCACATAGCTTGCCTTAAGATCTTTCATACGTCCGCGCGGAATGGTCAGGTAGACGTCTTTATCGACGCCCAGCGAAGCGCGATCGCTGTCGCCAAACCAGGCTGGCTCAGAGGCGAACTCTTTACCTGCTTTAAGCGGGCTTACCGTTTCGAAAAAGCGGAAACCCCAGGTCAGCAGTTTTTTGCTTTCCGCTTCGCGGCCTTTAAAGGTGCGTCCGCCCATGACTGCGGAGATGAGACGCATCTGGCCTTCAGTCGCGGAAGCAACCAGGTTATAGCCCGCTTTGTCGGTATGACCTGTCTTAATGCCGTCAACGTTCAGGCTGTTATCCCACAGCAGGCCGTTGCGGTTAGTCTGACGAATGCCGTTAAAGGTGAACTCTTTTTCTTTATAGATGGTGTATTCGTTCGGCACGTCGCGGATCAGCGCCTGGCCAATCAGCGCCATATCGCGAGCGGAGCTGTATTGCCCTTCCGCATCCAGACCATGCACCGTCTGGAAATGGGTATTTTTCAGACCGAGCGCGTTCACATAGTTGTTCATCAGCCCGACGAAAGCGTCCTGGCTGCCAGCGACATAGTCCGCCATCGCCACGCAGGCATCATTGCCCGATTGCAGGTTAATGCCGCGAATCAGCTGGGAAACCGGCACCTGCATGCCCGGTTTGAGGAACATCAGGGAAGAGCCTTTGAACACCGGGTTGCCGGTGGCCCAGGCGTCATTGCCGATGGTGACCAGATCGGACTCTTTAAACTTGTTGGCTTTCATCGCCTGGCCGATGACGTAGCTGGTCATCATTTTGGTCAGGCTTGCCGGGTCGCGGCGCGCATCGGCGTTCTGCTCGGCAAGCACTTTGCCGGAGTTATAGTCGATCAGGATGTACGACTCAGCATCAATCTGCGGAACGCCGGGGATCATGGTTTTGATGTTGAGATCGTCAGCGTGAGCGGTAGAAAGCGCTGCGACAGAAAACGCGGTGGCAAGCGCTACGCGCTGCATAGAACGAACGGAGAGAGTGGTCTTCATGGTCAGAACAACGACATCCGTGATGAAATGAAAAAAAGTGCCTTACTATAACAAATGCGTTTTGGGCTGGCATCCGACTTTGCTCATGACTTTGTTAATGGTCTTTACCTTAACTGACAAAGCGGCAAGCCAGCCCTTTACGGTTTATTGAGCGGCGGCGTTAGTGACGAAAGACTGCAATTGCGCCTCGCTTTGCAGCCGCTGCTGCAAGGCGCTGGCCTCGGATTTGCTGGCGAAAGGCCCGAGCTGGACGCGATAAACCGCGCCGTTCTGGTTAACCCGGCCAGGCACCGAGAATTGCTGGCTTAATTTTTGTTGCCACTGGCTGGCGCGGCCTGCGTCGCTGACGGCGCCAACCTGGACGACATAACCCGATGCAACCGCGCCAGAAGCGCTTGCGGCGGCCGTTCCCGGCACAGCGCCCTGAACAGAGCCGGGCGCGGTAACAGGCGCCGCAGGCTGGCCCTGCGCGGGAGCCGCCTGTTGCGGCGCGGCGACAGGCTGCGCCGTCACGGGCGCGTTAACCGCACCGGCTGGCGCCGCAACGGGTTGGGGCGTTTCGCTTTCCAGCACGCCGCTGTTAAGCGTAGTGGGCGCACCAAGGAAACCGCTGCTCTTCACCGGAGCGCCGGTCGCATCTTCGCTTTGCAGCGTATCGTTGCTGATAGCGCGTACATCGCCCTGCGGCTGCTGCGGTTCCGGCGCTGAAGAAACGCTGCCCATGCCGCCGCTTAAATCAGGGCGAGCGGGCAGAGCGTAAGTCTGTTTAGCGACGGTTGTGCAGGCCATGCCAGGGCCGGAAAGCGACCCGTCCTGCGCGACAATAATCGGGTCGATACGCACTTTCGTATTGTTTGAGGTGTTCAGCCTGTCCGCCGACGCGCGGGAAAGCGAAATAACCCGGTCGTTGCCGTAAGGACCACGGTCATTAATTCGCACCACAATCATGCGGCCGTTCGCCAGGTTGGTCACGCGCGCGTAGCTTGGAACAGGCAGCGTAGGATGCGCTGCGGTCAGCTGCATGGGATCGAAGGGCTCGCCGGATGCAGTCAGGTTGCTGCCAGGCTCCGCGTCGTAAATAGCCGCAAGCCCCGTCTGGCTGAAGCGGGAAAGATCCTGCACGATTTTATAGCTTTTGCCGTCGCGCTCGTAATCCTGGTTAACGGAGGGATTCAGCGGCTCATAGCGGGGATCCGCGCCGCTTATCTCCACAACAGGCCCATTACAGACCGCCGGTTGCGGCGCAACGGGCGCCTGCTGTTGTCCCTCGTCAGGGGTAGTACAAGCCGCCAGTAATCCTGCGGCAATACAGACGCCAAGCCACTGCTTACGCATTGCGCACCTCTTATACGCTTTTTGACAACATTTTCCTGTGGGTATGGATCGACATCACGATGCCAAACCCGGCCATGAGTACGATAAGGGCCGAGCCCCCGTAGCTCACCAGCGGGAGCGGTACGCCGACGACCGGTAAGATCCCGCTCACCATACCAATATTCACAAAGACATAAACGAACAAAATTAGCATGAGGCCGCCGGCCATGACGCGACCAAATGTCGTCTGGGCCCGCGCCGCTATCCACAAGCCGCGCATAATCAGCAGCAGATAAAGCGCAAGCAGCACCAGCACGCCCACCAGCCCCAGCTCTTCCGCCAGTACCGCGAAGATAAAGTCGGTGTGGCGTTCAGGTAAAAATTCCAGCTGCGACTGGGTGCCGTGCAGCCAGCCTTTGCCGCGCAGGCCGCCGGAGCCTATAGCAATTTTAGACTGGATAATATGATAGCCTGCGCCCAGCGGATCGCTTTCCGGATCGAGCAGCATCATGACGCGCTGACGCTGATAGTCGTGCATCAGAAAGAACCAGAGGATCGGAATAAACGCGGCCAGTAGCAGAACCGCAATGCCGATGAGCCGCCAGCTCAGGCCGGAGAGAAACAGGACGAACAGCCCTGAAGCGGCAATGAGAATTGAGGTTCCGAGATCCGGCTGCGCCGCCACCAGCAGCGTCGGCATAAATATCAGCACCAGGGCGATGCCGGTATTTTTAAGCGTTGGCGGGCAGACGTCGCGGTTAATAAAGCGCGCCACCATCAGCGGCACCGCGATTTTCGCTATCTCAGATGGCTGAAAGCGCACAATGCCGAGATCAAGCCAGCGTTGAGCGCCTTTAGAGATGGCGCCGAAGGCGTCTACCGCCACCAGCAAAATAATACAAAAAATATAGAGATAAGGCGCCCAGCCTTCGTAGACACGCGGCGGGATCTGCGCCATCACGATCATGATGATAAGTCCCATCACGATCTGGCCGATTTTTCGCTCCATCATGCCAATGTCCTGGCCGCTGGCGCTCCAGATAACCATCGCGCTGTAAAAGCAGAGCGCAAAAATGATCAGCAGGAAAGTGGGGTCGAGGTGGATTTTGTCCCACAGCGACTTCTTATTGGGATTGTCGGTCATGGTTATTAATCCTCAGCCGCTGCCTGAGCCGGGTTCTCGCTCGGCAAGTCGGTGTTGTTATCCCCGAGCATAATATGATCAAGGATTTGACGCATGATGGTGCCCACCGCCGGACCGGCGCCGCCGTTTTCCAGGATCATCGCCACGGCTACCTGTGGGTGATCGTACGGCGCGAAAGCGGTCATCAGCTTGTGGTCGCGAAGACGTTCGGAAATTTTATGCGCGTTATAGGTTTCGTTGGCCTTCAGACCAAACACCTGCGCCGTACCCGATTTCGCCGCGATTTTATAAGGCGCGCTGGCGAAATATTTGTGGCCTGTACCGTTGGCGCGGTTCGCCACGCCGTACATGCCGTCCTTCGCGATCTCCCAGTATCCGGAGTGAATATCGCCTACCGGCGGTTGCTCTGGCTGTCGCCAGGGCACCTGCTGACCGTTCACATTGGTGCTCATCAGCAGATGAGGCACTTTAACAATGCCGTCGTTAATCAGGATCATCATCGCTTTGTTCATCTGCACCGGCGTTGCGGTCCAGTAACCCTGGCCGATGCCGACAGGAATGGTGTCGCCCTGGTACCATGGCTTCTTAAAGCGCTTCATTTTCCATTCGCGGGTCGGCATGTTGCCGGAGCGCTCTTCCGCCAGATCGATGCCGGTAAGGTGGCCGTAGCCAAACTTGTTCATCCATTCGGAAAGCCTGTCGATACCCATGTCATAAGCGACCTGGTAAAAGAAGGTATCCGCTGATTCTTCCAGCGATTTGGTTACGTTCAGGCGACCGTGGCCCCATTTTTTCCAGTCGCGGTAGCGTTTCTCGGAACCGGGAAGCTGCCACCAGCCCGGGTCGAACAGGCTGGTATTGCGGTTGATGACATTGGCGCTCAGCGCAGACACCGCCACGTAAGGCTTCACCGTCGACGCTGGCGGGTAAACGCCCTGGGTGGCGCGGTTAATCAGCGGCGTGTTCGGGTCGTTAAGCAGCGCCGAGTAATCTTTGCTCGAGATGCCGTCCACAAACAGGTTCGGGTTGTAGCTTGGGGTGGAAACCATCGCCAGAATGCCGCCAGTGCGCGGGTCGGTTACCACGACTGCCGCGCGGCTCCCCTGTAACAGGGTTTCGATATAGCTTTGCAGTTTGAGATCGAGCGTCAGATAAATATCGTGCCCCGCCTGCGGCGGCACCTCTTTAAGCTGGCGGATCACGCGGCCACGGTTGTTGACTTCAACCTCTTCATAGCCAGTCTGGCCGTGCAGCACATCTTCGTAATAACGCTCAATGCCGAGCTTGCCTATATCGTGCGTGGCGGCGTAGTTTGCGAGCTTGCCGTCTTTATCAAGCCGCTCGACATCTTTGTCGTTGATTTTTGAAACATAGCCAATCACGTGGGTGAGGGCGGAGCCGTAGGGGTAATAACGGCGCTTATAGCCTTTTACTTCCACGCCGGGGAAGCGGTACTGGTTAACCGCAAAACGCGCCACCTGCACTTCCGTCAGGTTGGTTTTCACCGGAATTGAGGTGAAACGATGCGAGCGGGCGCGCTCTTTTTTGAAGTTGGCAATATCGTCATCGTTAAGGTCGACGACGCTTCGCAGCGCTTCGAGCGTCTTCTGCACGTTATCGACCTTCTCCGGCATCATCTCCACCTGATAAATAGTGCGGTTGAGAGCCAGAGGAATGCCGTTACGGTCATAGATAATGCCGCGGCTCGGCGCGATAGGAACCAGCTTAATGCGGTTTTCGTTTGAGCGCGTCTGGTAGTCGTTGAAACGCACAATCTGCACGTTATAGAGATTGGCGATCAGCACGCCGGTAAGCAGCAAAATCCCCACAAAGGCGACAAGGGCCCGACGCACAAAAAGCGCGGACTCAGCCGTATAGTCGCGAAAAGAATTCTGTAATTTCATCCGCTGCTTAATCTACCTGGTAGCGTTACTCACGATGGTAAGGGTGGTTGGTGGTAATGCTCCACGCGCGATAGAGACTTTCCGCAACCAGAACCCTTACCAGCGGGTGGGGGAGCGTAAGGGTCGAGAGCGACCAGCTCTGCTCCGCGGCGGCTTTACAGGCAGGGGCCAGGCCTTCCGGCCCGCCAATCAGCAGGCTGACGTCGCGCCCGTCCTGTTTCCAGCGCTCCAGCTCTTTGGCGAGGCGCGGCGTATCCCAGGGCTGCCCTGGAATATCCAGTGTGACAATACGGTTGCCTTTGCCTGCCGCAGCCAGCATCATTTCACCCTCTTTATCAAGGATGCGTTTGATATCGGCATTTTTGCTGCGCTTACCGGCGGGCACTTCCACCAGTTCAAACGGCATATCTTTCGGGAAGCGGCGCAAATATTCGGTGAATCCCGTTTGTACCCAGTCGGGCATTTTGGTGCCGACGGCAACAAGCTGCAATTTCACCCGTCAGCCCCAGAGCTTTTCGAGCTCGTACAGGCGACGGCTCTCTTCCTGCATAACGTGTACGATGACATCGCCCAGGTCAACCACCACCCAGTCTGCGGCGTTTTCGCCTTCCACGCCGAGCGGCAGCAGGCCAGCGGCGCGAGATTCCTGCACCACATGGTCAGCAATGGACACAACGTGGCGGCTGGAGGTGCCGGTGCAGATGATCATACAGTCGGTGATGCTGGATTTGCCCTGGACATCTAAGGCGACAATGTCCTGACCTTTCAGATCGTCGATTTTATCGATTACAAAATCCTGGAGTGCTTTACCCTGCAAGTTTTCCCCCTGAGAGAGTGAAAAGTTAACGGACGTGAACGCCACGTCTTTGATTTGACTATTCTGGTTGCCTGCCTGACGCATCGGGCTGGCAGGCGGACAGAAGTGGGCTATCATCCCACCGCTGGCAAGAGTTTGCATCGCCATTTTTGTAAAACAATTTCAGAAAGGCGTGTACGGCGGGAGAAAGTCCGGCAGCGGAGAATAGCAGCATCGCCCGCCGTGTCAATGGGCGTCTACGACTATCGCCTTGATGTTTCGCGGCAGTAAGCAAAATCAGCGTGTATGCAGCGGGTTTGCCTGCCAGGGCGCCCGGTTGTTAAGCGTGCGCAAAGTGACAAATTCATCGAAGCGCTCCAGCATGCTCCATGCGCCTTGTTCGATAATAAAGTGCCATAGCGAAGCGGAAGGCATCTGCATCAGACGAGCGATAAGCAGGCTTAATACGCCCTGATGACTCACCAGCAAGATGTTCTGCGCATCGTTCATGGTTTGCAGCCGCGAGATAAGTTGTTCTACCCGCAAAGAAAAAGCCTGAAAGCCTTCGCCGTTAGTCGGCACAACGTTTTGCCAGTCGGCGCACCAGGCGGCGTAGTTAGCCGCGTCTTCACGCTGCAAATCGCGGTGGTGACGCATCTCCCAGTCGCCAAAATGCATTTCGTTAAGCAAAGGTTCAACGACCGGCGCCAGATCCCGTTGCGCCAGAATCAGCTTTGCGGTGTGTTGGGCACGGCCCAGGGCGCTGCATAAAACGTTATCGAACGGCACGTCGCGCAGCATTTCGCCTACGGCCTGGGCTTGTTGAATGCCGCGCGGGGTTAACGCCGTTTCTGAATGACCGCTATAAAGCCCGGCCACGTTGGCCTCGGTTTGACCATGACGCACCAGCCAGAGTTTCATGCCTGTTCTCCTCGTATTACCTGTATGCAGTTTATCACTGAAAAAAATGAGGTCGGCGGCTTTAAGTAAAGATGTGCGCGGGATCGGTTATCGGTAAAGGTGATGCTCGCGAATATAAGCGAGTACCGCAGGGGGAACGATATCATCGCAGCGGCGATTTTCCGCAAGGCGGCTGCGAATGTCAGTTGCCGAAATATCAAAAAGCGGCGTGTCGGCAAGAAAGATATGCCCGGCGGGACGCTGGTGGAGCAGGGCGATATCGCTGGTGAGGCGGGATTCGAGCCATCGCTGCTGTTTTTCATCTGGCATACGCACCGGATAACCCGGGCGACGGCAGACCAGGAGATGGCACCGCTCCAGTAACTGTTCGTAGTGATACCAGCGAGGCAACGAAAGCAGGGAGTCCTGGCCAATAATAAACGCCAGAGGCGCCGCCTCGCCGCATTCTTCGCGCAACTGGCGGAAAGTTTCAGCCGTGTAAGAGGGCGTTTCGCGCTGTAGCTCCCGGTCATCAAGGGAAAAGAGCGGGTTGTCGGCGATGGCCAACTCCACCATCGCTTTGCGCTGCGCGCTGCTGGCCCGGGGCTGCGGGCGGTGCGGCGGCACGTTATTCGGCATGATAACGATCTGCGCGAGCTTTGCCGTTTTCGCCAGCGCCTCTACCGGGCGCAAATGACCATAGTGAATCGGGTCGAACGTCCCGCCGTAATAAGCCTGTAATTGACTCGCAGCGTCAGCCATCAATAAAGATATCCGCCAGGGGTTTATGACAGAGTAGCAGAGAGAGGCTGTCTAATTCTGCCCAGACCGACTGACCATAATCCTGCTTAAGCGTCAGTTCGATTTGCGTCAGCAGCCGAACCGCCTGCCAGAGCTGATCGTCGTTAAGCCGCGTTAAGGCTTCTGTCAGCAGACCCCGACGGTTTTGCCAGACGCGGTGTTGATCAAAAAGGCTTCGCAGCGGCGTGGAGGCCGACTGGCGTTTGAGGGTGACGAGCAGCAGCAGTTCGCGCTGGATGGTGCGCAGCAAAATGACCGGCTCGGCGCCTTCAAGACGCAGTTGCTGCAAAATATGCAGCGCGCGTTTGCTTTTTCCCGCCAGCAACGCGTCTACCCAGTGAAACGGCGTAAAGTGCGCCGCGTCGTTTACCGCCTGCTCTACGCGCGGCAACGTCAGTTTGCCATCCGGCCAGAGTAGCGAAAGACGCTCTAGCGCTTGTGAAAGCGCCAGCAGGTTGCCTTCGTAGCAATAGCAAAGCAGCTGACTGGCGGCATCATCAAGCTGCAAATTCATCTGCTTCGCCCTTGCTGCGACCCAGCGCGGCAGATGCGCCTGTTCAGGCGTCTGGCAGGTCACCTGCACGGCCCGGCTGGCAAGCGCGGTCAGCCAGGCGGCGTTTTCCTGCGCTTTCGTCAGCTTAGTGCCGCGGACAATCAGCAACAGATCGTCATGCAGAAGTGAAACCAGCGTGGAAAGCTGTTCATTGATGGCGGCATTGGGGCCGTTTTCCGGCAGCGTGAGCTGCAACGTTTGTCGGCTCGCAAAAAGGCTCATCGCCTGGCATAACGAAAAAATCGTCTGCCAGTCGGTGCTGGCATCCAGAATAAAGCGGTGGTGTTCGGCAAATCCCTGCTGCTGCGCGGAGGCGACGATAGCATCGTGGCTTTCCTGCAACAGCAGCGGGTCGTTGCCAAGCAGCAGATACGCCGCGCGCAGCCCCTCATGGAGCTGCGCGTGGAGTTGCTCGGGGTAAAGCCTGATCATCAGAGCGTGGTGGAAACGCGGCCAGAGGTCGCAACCGGCGCTGTCGGCGGGTTAGTCACCGTAACCGGCTTTTGCGCTTCCTGCGTTTCGGCGACATCTTTAGCGTGAACGGCCAAAAGTTTGCGGATCAACTGCTCGGCAGCTTTGTCGTACATCTCCTGGATAAGCAGCTCCTGCTCCGCCGTTTTCGCCAGCGCCGTTAGCGGGTTGTCGAAGAACGAACGGTAAACTTTGGTGCTGATAGGGTAGATGTCGTGGTTCGGGATCAGGACCGACGCGTTCACCACCATGACCATCTGGTATTCCGCCGTCTGGCCGTTCTGGAATATCGACGCGGTATCCTGCGACAGCGCGGCGCCGCTAAGGCGCAGAGACGGAATATCTTTGCGCACCGCGCTCGGCTCGACAATCTCAACCCCATTCAGACGCAGTTGCTTACGAACAGAGCGCGTCAGCGGGCCGTTCGGATCGTTCGAATCCAGAATCAGCTTTTGCATCTGCGTTGGCACCGACGTGGTGTTACGAAGGTGCCAGCCACATCCGGCGGTGACCAGCACCGCCAGGCTCATTATTACAGCGATAAAATATCGCACGCTTCCTCCTGCGCTTAGCCTACAACCAGGTTCAGCAGTTTACCCGGCACGTAAATCACTTTACGTACGGTAACGCCGGTAAGGTATTTCGCCACCAGATGCTCCTGGCCGGCGCGCTCGCGAACTTGCGCTTCGGTAGCATCCGCCGGAACGGTGATTTTACCGCGCACTTTGCCGTTGACCTGCACGACCACGAGCGTGGTCTCTTCCACCATGGCGCTTTCATCAGCCTGCGGCCACGGCGCGTTGTCGATATCGCCTTCGCCGCCCAGCTCCTGCCACAGCGCAAAGCTGATATGCGGCGTGAACGGGTTAAGCATGCGCACGACCGCCAGCAGCGCTTCCTGCAACAGCGCGCGATCCTGCTCGCCTTCCTGCGGCGCTTTCGCCAGCTTGTTCATCAGTTCCATAATAGCCGCGATAGCGGTGTTGAAGGTCTGACGGCGGCCGATATCATCGGTCACTTTGGCGATAGTTTTATGAACGTCGCGGCGCAGCGCTTTTTGATCTTCGCTCAACGCAGCCACATCCAGCGCCGGAGCAGCGCCCTGGGCGGTATGTTCCGCCACCAGCTTCCAGACGCGTTTCAGGAAGCGGTTGGCGCCTTCCACGCCCGATTCCTGCCATTCAAGCGTCATGTCTGCCGGCGATGCGAACATCATGAACAGACGCACGGTATCCGCGCCGTAACGTTCAACCATCTCCTGCGGGTCGATGCCGTTGTTTTTCGACTTCGACATTTTGCTCATGCCGGTGTACACCAGCTCATGACCCGCGGCGTCGGTCGCTTTCACAATGCGGCCTTTCTCATCGCGCTCGACAATCGCGTCTTTCGGGGAGACCCAAATACGCTCGCCGTTATCGCCCAGGTAATAGAAGGCGTCCGCCAGCACCATGCCCTGGCAAAGCAACTGTTTAGCAGGCTCGTCAGAGTTCACCATGCCTGCGTCGCGCATCAGTTTGTGGAAGAAGCGGAAGTAGAGCAGGTGCATGATGGCATGCTCAATACCGCCAATGTAGATATCCACCGGCAGCCAGTAGTTGGCGGCTTTAGGATCCAGCATGCCTTCCTGATATTGCGGGCAGGTGTAGCGCGCGTAATACCAGGAGGACTCCATAAAGGTGTCGAAGGTGTCGGTTTCACGCAGCGCCGGCTGGCCGTTGACGGTGGTTTTCGCCCATTCCGGGTCAGCCTTGATCGGGCTGGTGATGCCGTCCATGACCACATCTTCCGGCAGGATCACCGGCAGCTGATCTTCCGGCGTTGGCATCACGGTGCCATCTTCCAGCGTCACCATCGGGATTGGCGCGCCCCAGTAACGCTGACGGGAAACGCCCCAGTCGCGCAGGCGATAATTGATTTTGCGCTCGCCTACGCCTTTAGCGGCAAGTTTGTCGGCGATGGCGTTAAACGCGGCTTCAAAGTCGAGACCGTCGAATTCGCCGGAGTTGAACAGCACGCCTTTTTCAGTCAGCGCCTGCTGGCTGAGGTCCGGCTCGCTGCCATCGGCGGCGAGGATGACCGGCTTGATGGAGAGATCGTATTTGGTGGCGAATTCATAATCGCGCTGGTCGTGACCCGGAACCGCCATCACCGCGCCGGTGCCGTATTCCATCAGCACGAAGTTTGCAGCCCAGACGGGAATCGCTTCGCCGGTCAGCGGGTGAATCGCTTTGATGCCGGTGTCGACCCCTTTCTTCTCCATGGTCGCCATGTCGGCTTCCGCCACTTTGGTATTGCGGCATTCGGCGATGAAATCGCCCAGCGCCGGGTTATACGCTGCTGCCTGCTGCGCCAGCGGATGACCGGCGGCGACGGCAAGGTAAGTGACGCCCATGAACGTATCCGGACGAGTGGTATAAACCGTCAGCTTCTCATCGCTGTCCTGCACGTCGAAAGTAATTTCAACGCCTTCGGAACGGCCGATCCAGTTACGCTGCATGGTTTTCACGGTATCCGGCCAGTGATCGAGCTTATCCAGATCGTTCAGCAGTTCGTCTGCGTAAGCGGTGATTTTTATAAACCACTGCGGGATTTCTTTACGCTCAACTTTGGTGTCGCAGCGCCAGCAGCAACCGTCAATGACCTGCTCGTTGGCAAGCACGGTCTGGTCGTTCGGGCACCAGTTCACCGCAGAGGTCTTTTTGTAAACCAGACCTTTTTTATACAGCTCGGTAAAGAATTTCTGCTCCCAGCGATAGTATTCCGGGGTGCAGGTCGCCAGCTCGCGGCTCCAGTCGTAGCCAAAGCCCAGCATCTTGAGCTGGTTCTTCATGTAATTGATGTTGTCGTATGTCCACGGCGCTGGCGCAGTGTTGTTTTTCACCGCTGCGCCTTCAGCCGGCAGACCAAAGGCGTCCCAGCCGATCGGCTGCAACACGTTCTTACCCAGCATGCGCTGATAGCGTGCGATCACGTCGCCGATGGTGTAATTGCGGACATGGCCCATGTGTAGTCGGCCAGAAGGATAGGGAAGCATCGACAGGCAGTAATACTTCTCTTTGCTCTCGTCTTCAGTCACTTCAAATGTGCGCTTCTCTTCCCAGTGAAGCTGTACTTTGGATTCTATCTCTTCCGGGCGATATTGCTCTTGCATGGCAGCCAGTAGTCCTGTTTTCAATCCCGCTACAGCCGTAGCGTATACGTGTGTTGTTTCAGATCCGCATAGCATAGCCGATTAGGGCGCAGCGCAACAGCCTTTCAACGGGGCGGGAACCGATAGCCTTTGCAGGAATTTACCTGCGGCTGTGCTCAGGCTAACAAAGCGCGGACAGATTAAGGTCTATCATTAGAAGAGGTTACCCACTCAGGAGGCAAAAGGCGATGAACAAGGTTGCTCAATATTATCGGGAACTGGTGACCTCGCTCACCGAACGCGTGCGAAATGGCGATCGCGATATCGACGCGCTGGTAGCCAGCGCGCGCCAACGCGTGGCGCAAACTGGCGAACTCACACGCACGGAAATTGAAGAGGTAACCCGCGCGGTGCGCCGCGATCTGGAGGAGTTTGCCCGCAGCTATAGCGAAAGCCGTGACGAAGATTTTACCGACAGCGTGTTTATGCGGGTTATTAAGGAAAGCGTCTGGCAGGAGCTTGCAGACATCACTGATAAAACGCAGCTGGAGTGGCGCGAAGTCTTTCAGGATTTAAACCATCATGGCGTTTATCACAGCGGCGAAGTCGTGGGGCTTGGCAATCTGGTCTGTGAAAACTGCCATCATCATCTGGCCTTTTATACGCCGGAGGTTTTGCCGGTGTGTCCAAAATGCGGCCATAATCAGTTTCAGCGTCGGCCATTTGAGCCGTAATCGATGTTATGCGCGGGCCTTAACACTGGCCCGCGCACGCAAGGCTTAATGCAGGATCTTCGCGAGGAAATCTTTTGCGCGGTCTGATTGCGGGTTAGCGAAGAAATCCTCTTTCGGGGAGTCCTCCACGATTTTCCCTTCGTCCATAAAGATAACGCGATGCGCCACTTTGCGGGCGAAGCCCATTTCGTGCGTAACCACCATCATCGTCATGCCTTCATTGGCGAGCTCCACCATAACGTCCAGCACTTCGTTGATCATCTCCGGGTCAAGCGCGGAAGTCGGCTCATCGAAAAGCATCGCCACCGGGTCCATACAAAGGGCGCGGGCGATAGCCACGCGCTGTTGCTGACCGCCTGAAAGCTGCGCCGGGAATTTATTGGCGTGAGCGGAAAGCCCCACGCGCTCCAGCAATTTAAGCCCTTTCTGGCGCGCGGCCGCTTTATCGCGCTTAAGCACTTTTACCTGCGCCAGCGTCAGGTTCTCGATAATAGACAGATGGGGGAATAGCTCGAAGTGCTGAAACACCATACCCACATGGGAGCGCAGCTCCGCCAGATTGGTTTTTTTGTTATTAACCTGGGTGCCGTTAACGAAAATTTCGCCTTTTTGCACAGGCTCAAGCCCATTAACCGTTTTAATGAGCGTGGATTTGCCGGAGCCGGACGGCCCGCAAACCACGACCACTTCGCCTTTTTTAACTTCTGTTGAGCAGTCGGTGAGCACCTGAAACTGACCATACCATTTTGAAACATTTTTCAGGGAAATCATTACACAGTCCTTTTCTTCAGCCAGCCGACCAGGAGCGAAGCGCTCAGGCTAATGACAAAGTAAACCACACCCGCGAAGAGGATCATCTCCACCTGGGTGCCATCGCGCTCACCAATGGTGGACGCAGTGCGGAAAAAGTCCGCAAGGCTTAACACATAGACCAGCGAGGTGTCCTGAAACAGGACGATGCCCTGGGTGAGCAGCAGCGGTACCATGGCGCGAAACGCCTGCGGCAGAATAATCAGCTTCATCGACTGCCATTGGGTCATGCCGAGCGCCAGCGCGGCGCTGGACTGGCCGCGGGAGATGCTCTGGATGCCCGCGCGGATAATCTCGGAGTAATAGGCCGCTTCAAACATAGAGAAAGCCACCATCGCCGAGATCAGGCGAATATCTGTCTTTGGCGACAGGCCAAGCACGTTTTGCAGAAAGCCCGGCACGATCAGGTAAAACCAGAGCAGCACCATCACCAGCGGGATGGAGCGGAAAACATTCACATAACTGCTGGCAAACCACGCCACAGGCTTAAAGCTCGACAGGCGCATCACCGCAAGCAGCGTGCCCCAGACGATACCGATAATGACAGCCGTCACGGTGATTTTTAGCGTTATGAGCATGCCTTGCAGCAGATAAGGCAAGGCGGGGCCAATAGAACTCCAGTCAAATTCGTACATTATTTGCCTCCCAGGTTGCCCGGCAGGCGGACTTTACGTTCAACCACATGCATGACCAGCATAATCACGGTGTTGATAAGCACGTAGGCGAGCGTAATGGCGGTAAACGATTCCCAGGCGTGAGCAGAGTAGTCCAGCAGCTTGCCCGCCTGCGCCGCCATATCCACCAGGCCGATGGTTGAGGCGATGGCCGAGTTTTTCACCAGGTTCATCATCTCAGAGGTCATCGGCGGCACTATCACGCGATAAGCGTTAGGCAGCAGAACATAGCGGTAGGTTTGCGGCAGCGTCAGGCCCATTGCGAGGCCGGCATTTTTCTGGCCGCGCGGCAAAGAGAGAATAGCTGCGCGCACCTGCTCGCAAACGCGCGCGGCGGTGAAGAGCCCAAGGCAGATCATCGAGGAAACAAAGAACTGCACGTTAGGATCAAGCTCGGCCTTAAACCACATGCCCAGATCCTCAGGCAGCAGTTCCGGCACCACCAGATACCAGGTAAAAAATTGAACGATCAGCGGAACGTTACGAAACAGTTCCACATAGCAGGTGCCGATGCCCGCCAGAAAGCGGTTAGGCACGGTGCGCAGAATGCCAAACAGAGAGCCGACCAGGAAAGCGATGATCCATGCGGTAACCGACAGGGCGACGGTGACCTGAAACCCACTCCATAGCCAGCCCAGATAAGTGGTGTTGCCGAACGGGGCGGGCTGTAAAAATATTCCCCAGTTCCAGTCTATAGACATAGCGTACTCCGAAAAAAGAGGGGTAGCAGCGCTACCCCCGAAGATTGATGAGAAGCCTCTCTTTTCGCGCCGGATGGGGAACGGCCATCCAACGTATAGTCTGTCCGGGCTTGATTCGTCAATCGAGGGCAGGCTTCCCCGCCCCTTAATGGTTGTAATTAGTTAAGAGCTTTGTCGTTCGGTTCTTTAAAGAGCGTTTGCATATCCTGAGAAAGTTCGAAGTTCAGGTTAAGGTTTTTCGGCGGAATAGGGTTTTTAAACCATTGGTCGAACCATTTCGCCGCTTCGCCGGAGGTTTGAGCCTGAGCGATAGTGTCGTCTACCAGTTTCTTGAACGACTCATCGCCTTTACGCATCATGCAGCCGTAAGCTTCTTTTGACTGCGGCGTGCCGACGATTTCCCAGTTGTCCGGTTTCTTCGCCTTCGCGCGCTCGCCTGCCAGCAGGGCGTCATCCATCATGAACGCCACGGCGCGGCCGCTTTCAAGCGTGCGGAAAGAGTCGCCGTGATCTTTCGCGCTGATGATGCGCATATCCATTTTCTTTTCGTCATTAAGCTTATGCAGCAGCACTTCTGAGGTGGTGCCTGAAGTCACTACCACTGCTTTGCCTTTCAGATCCGCGAAATCCTTAATCGGGCCGCCTTTTTTCACCAGCAGACGGGTGCCGACGACAAAGATAGTGTCGGAAAACGCTGCTTGTTTCTGGCGCTCCAGGTTATTGGTAGTCGAGCCGCATTCAAAGTCGAAAGTGCCGTTTTGCAGCAGCGGAATACGGTTCTGCGAGGTGATTGGGATGAGCTTGACCTGAAGGTCCGGTTTGTTGAGCTGTTTTTTAACCGCTTCAACGATGGCGTTGGAATAGTCCTGAGAGTATCCGACCACTTTCTGCTGGTTATCGTAATAAGAGAAAGGGACTGAAGATTCACGGTGGCCGACCACAATCACCCCGTTGGCTTTGATCTTATCCAGCGTGCTCTGCCCGGTAGCGGCGTCTTCGGCGTGCACAGCGCCTGCGCTGAGCCCCATTACCAGCATTGCTGTGGCCAGTTTACGTAATTGCATATCCAACTCCTTTATCGTGGCGCCAGAGACGCCTTTGATACCCAATAGTGATGGTGTGTTGTTATGTTCTGCTACAAAAGCGTGCAGAGTTGTAGCTGTGTTGTTAACACTTAGCTTGGCTGAATGTAAATAATCTGCTCTTTATTTGTTTATTTTTGCGAAGTGCGCCGCACCATTCAGAGGCAAAAATAGCGCGATGCACCGTTTTGGTGCCGCTGGTGTACCGCTCTGGTGCAGAGGCTTCAACAGGCGCCCGCAGAAGGGCAAATCAGCCAATGTCTCTGATATGAATAAGCAAAGGGTATGCCAGAAATGAAAAAGGCCAGCATAGCTGGCCCTTGAGAAGGGGATTAACGACGTTTACGGCTGCGCAGGTTATAAAGCACGGCGCTAAAACCAAAAATAAGCGTAAGCGCCCACAACGGCCAGTTGCCGAAACGGGCATAAGGCGTAAGCCCGCGGGTAGGGGTCACGGTGGTGGTCAGCGCCTGTCGGGTGAATTGCGGGATAATATCCTGCACGTCGCCTGTTGGGGCGATCACGGCCGTTACGCCATTATTCGTGCTGCGCAACAGCGGGCGCGCCAGCTCCAGCGCCCGCATTCGCGCCATCTGGAAATGCTGCCACGGACCGATGGAATGACCAAACCAGGCGTCATTTGAAATGGTCAGCAGAAAATCCGTGTCCGGGCGAAAGTTATCGCGTACCTGCTCGCCGAGGATGATTTCGTAGCAAATGGCGGCGGTCAAATTAAAGCCATGCGCCTGAAGCTGCGGTTGCAAATAGGGGCCGCGACTAAACGAGGACATCGGCAGGTCGAAGAACGGCGCCAGCGGGCGCAGAATCGACTCCAGCGGCACAAACTCGCCAAAAGGCACCAGATGGTTTTTGTTGTAGCGATCGGCAGAGCTATAGCTGTACGCGTTCCCGGCGCCAAGCGTAATAATGGCGTTGTAAGTGTCGTAACGGTTATGTTCATTCAACCGCGCGTCCACAATGCCGGTAATCAGCGACGTATTGCGCTTGCGCAGCATTTCATCAAGCGAGGTCAGGAAACGTTGCTGGTTAATCTCCAGGTCAGGGATCGCCGACTCCGGCCAGATAATCAGCTGAGATTTTCCCATCTGCCCCAGCGAGCTGTTCATGTAAATATCCAGCGTATTCTGCAACTCTTTTTCATCCCACTTGAGCGACTGCGGGATATTGCCTTGCACCAGCGTTACATTAACCGCGCGTTCGGCCTGCGGCGTAAACCACTGGATATAACGCAACGGGAAGGGCAGGGCGAAAAGAAGCAGCGCCGCCAGCGCAGGCTGCCAGCGGCGAACATGCAGCGCCAGCACCAGCAGGCCGCTTACCGCCATCAGCAGGAAGTTAATGGCCTCGACGCCAAGCACGGGCGCCAGCCCTTTCAGCGGACCGTCGATCTGGCTGTAGCCAAATTGCAGCCACGGGAAACCTGTCAGCACCCAGCCGCGTAAAAACTCGGTGATTTGCCAGATCACGGGCGCGGCAATCGCCACGCGCCACCAGGTGGTTTTCGGCCACAGGCGCGACAGCGCGCCGGCGAAAAGCCCGGTATAGAGCGAGAGATAGGCGGCAAGCAGCACAACCAGCGCGACGTTAACCGGGCCTGGCATGCCGCCAAAAGTGGCGATGCTGACATAAACCCAGTTAATGCCGGTGCCGAATAAGCCAAAGCCCCAGAAGAAGCCGATAGCGGCGCTTTGCAGCGGGCGGCGGTTAAGCGTCAGCCCCTGAAGACCCATCAGGGAAAGCAGGGCGGCGGGCCAAAAATCGTAGGGAGAAAAGGCCAGCGTTCCGCTGGCTCCGAAAATCAGCGCCAGCAGCAGACGCACGCGCTGGCGTTCAATCAGTGAGGCAAAGGCCATTCCATTAGTCTTCCAGTTTTGGCGTCGGCGAATTGTCCGGTATTCTGACGTGAACCTGAATAATGCGGCGGCTGTCAGCCATCGCGACTTTGAACTGATAACCGTCAATCTCAATGGTTTCGCCACGGGCTGGCAGGTGACCGAAGGCCTGCATCACCAGTCCGCCGATAGTATCCACCTCTTCGTCGCTAAACTGCGTGCCGAAGGTTTCATTGAAATCTTCAATCGGGGCGAGCGCGCGTACCGTCCAGGTGTGGCGGCTCAGCTGACGGAAATCGATATCCTCTTCGTCGTCATATTCGTCTTCAATTTCACCGACGATAAGCTCAAGAATATCTTCAATGGTCACAAGGCCAGAAACGCCGCCGAACTCGTCGATAACGATAGCCATGTGATAACGCTGAGAACGGAACTCTTTCAGCATGCGGTCGACACGCTTGCTCTCCGGCACAACCACCGCCGGGCGCAGCACTTTTTCCATGCTGAACGGCTCGGCATCGCTGCGCATAAACGGCAGCAAGTCCTTCGCCATCAGGATCCCTTCGATGTGATCTTTATCTTCGCTGATAACCGGGAAGCGCGAGTGGGCAGACTCGATGATAACGTCGAGGCATTCGTCCAGGCTCTGGTTGCGTTTCAGGGTGACCATCTGGGAGCGGGGGATCATGATGTCGCGGACGCGCTGGTCGGCGATATCCATAACCCCTTCGAGCATGTCGCGCGTATCTTCGTCGATAAGCTCGTTTTGGCCGGAATCACGGATCAGGGCCAGCAGTTCGTCACGGTTTTTGGGTTCGCCGTGAAAAAGCTGGCTCAGAAGGAGGGAGAAAAATCCCTTTTTAGTGCTAAGTGAGTCGCTACTGTGTGAATTGTCGTCGCTCATGGCGTTAATTCAAGGTTCTCATGTTGGTTGATGTGTCGTCGGCGGCGGCGAAAACACGCTGCGACGGCAGAAAACGCTGGCGGCAGCGAGCTGCCGCACAGATTACTCTTTCTCGGCAATGTACGGATCGGCAAAGCCCAGGGCAAGCATTATCTCGGTTTCAATGCCTTCCATCTCTTCCGCTTCGTCATCTTCGATATGGTCATAACCCAGAAGATGCAGGCTGCCGTGTACTACCATATGCGCCCAGTGGGCTTCCAGCGGCTTTTCCTGCTCTTTTGCTTCCTGCTCAACGACCTGACGGCAGATGATAAGGTCGCCCAGCAGCGGCATTTCGATGCCGGGCGGCGCTTCGAACGGGAACGAAAGCACGTTAGTGGGCTTATCCTTGCCCCGGTAAGTCAGGTTGAGATCGTGGCTTTCCGCCTCGTCCACGAGACGGACAGTCACTTCCGCTTCTTCCTGAAATTGCGAAATTACAGCATCCAGCCAGCGTTGAAACTGCGCTTCTTCCGGCAAGCCGGAGGCGTTTTCGCAGGCAATCTGCAAATCAAGTATGACCTGACTCATTTATTCTCCTGCGCACCGGCGGCCAGCGCCTGCGCTTCACGTTTACGCTCGGCGGCCTGTTCCGCTTTGCGCTTCTGGTCCGCCTCTTCCCAGGCTTCATAAGCATTTACAATGCGCGCGACAACCGGATGGCGCACCACGTCTTCACTGTGGAAGAAGTTGAAACTGATCTCTTCCACTTCAGAGAGCACTTCAATGGCGTGACGCAGGCCCGATTTCATGTTGCGCGGCAAGTCGATTTGCGTGACGTCGCCAGTGATAACCGCTTTGGAGTTAAAGCCAATGCGGGTCAGGAACATCTTCATTTGCTCGATGGTGGTGTTCTGGCTTTCATCGAGAATGATAAACGCATCGTTAAGCGTACGACCGCGCATATAAGCGAGCGGCGCCACTTCAATAACATTGCGCTCCATGAGCTTTTCAACGCGCTCAAAGCCCAGCATTTCAAACAAAGCGTCATAAAGCGGACGCAGGTACGGGTCTACTTTCTGGCTGAGATCGCCTGGCAGAAAGCCGAGCTTCTCGCCTGCTTCTACTGCCGGACGGGTCAGCAAAATGCGGCGGATTTCCTGACGCTCCAGCGCATCGACGGCGGCGGCGACGGCGAGGTAGGTTTTCCCTGTCCCTGCCGGCCCAATGCCGAACGTAATGTCATGGTCAAGAATATTGGCGATGTATTGCGCCTGGTTTGGCGTACGCGGTTTAATGACGCCGCGCTTGGTCTTGATATTGACCGCTTTGCCATACTCCGGCACGCTTTCCGCGCTTTGCTCAAGCACGCGGAATTCTTTAATAGCCAGATGAATTTGTTCCGGCTCAATCTCTTTGATTTGCCCGCGCACCGGCGCGGTATCCACGTAGAGATGGCGAAGGATATCCGTAGCGGCGCTGACGCAAATGGTGCGTCCGGTGAGTTTGAAGTGATTATCGCGACGGTTGATTTCGATACCGAGGCGGCGCTCCAGCTGTTTGATATTGTCATCAAACGGTCCGCAAAGGCTAAGCAGACGGGCGTTGTCTGCGGGTTCCAGCGTAATTTCACGTGTTTCGATATTCAAACTTATCCTCTTGGTCACACAGGGCCAGTTAGGGTGAACAATGATGCCTGCTGATTTTCTCAGGCCCTGTCGAAATTATTCACGGCGAGGGAAAAAGGCGCAAGCGACGGCACTGATATTTGGGTGTGAGATGCAGAATACAAGTGTAGCGAATGTAAATGACCGTATGCGCTTTTTATGCGCATACGGCCGGGCAATGCGGGGGATCAGGGCTGGTAAATGCCGACGCCGAGCTCGTTCTCTTTGCGGGTGCGGGCGATAACGTCGGCGGGAGATTCCGCCATGCGCAGGCCCATCTCCGCTTCAGTGCGCACCACTTTGCCGCGCAGCGAGTTAGGGAAGACCTCGGTAATTTCTACATCAACGAATTTACCCACCATATCCGGGGTGCCTTCAAAGTTCACCACGCGGTTATTCTCGGTGCGTCCGGACAGCTCCATGATGCTTTTACGCGAGGTTCCTTCAACCAGAATGCGCTGGGTCGTGCCAAGCATACGGCGGCTCCACGCCATCGCCTGCTGGTTAATACGCTCCTGGAGAATATAAAGACGCTGCTTTTTCTCCTCTTCCGGCACATCGTCCACCATATCGGCGGCAGGCGTGCCTGGACGCGCGGAGAAAATAAAGCTGTAGCTCATGTCGAAATTGACGTCGGCGATAAGCTTCATGGTCTGTTCGAAATCCTGCTGGGTTTCGCCCGGGAAGCCGACGATAAAGTCAGAGCTTATCTGGATATCAGGACGCGCGGCGCGCAGCTTGCGAATTATCGCTTTGTATTCGAGACCGGTGTGGGTGCGGCCCATCATGTTCAGTACGCGGTCGGAACCGCTTTGTACCGGCAGGTGCAGGAAGCTGACCAGTTCCGGCGTATCGCGATAGACCTCAATGATGTCATCGGTGAACTCAATCGGGTGGCTGGTGGTAAAGCGAATACGGTCGATACCATCAATTGCCGCAACCAGACGCAGCAGGTCGGCGAACGTGCCGGTAGTGCCGTCGTAGTTTTCACCGCGCCAGGCATTGACGTTCTGGCCGAGCAGGTTGACTTCCCGCACGCCCTGCGCCGCCAGCTGGGCTATTTCCAGCACGATATCGTCGCTCGGACGGCTTACTTCTTCGCCGCGGGTGTAAGGCACCACGCAGTAAGTACAATATTTATTGCAGCCTTCCATGATAGAGACGAAGGCGGTCGGGCCTTCCGCGCGCGGCTCCGGCAGACGGTCAAATTTCTCGATTTCCGGGAAGCTGATGTCCACGACCGGGCTGCGGGTGCCTTTCACCTGATTAATCATTTCCGGCAGGCGATGCAGCGTCTGCGGCCCAAAAATAATATCGACGTAGCGTGCGCGATCGCGGATATGATCGCCCTCCTGAGAGGCAACGCAGCCGCCAACGCCAATAATCACATCCGGATTTTTTTCCTTTAATGTTTTCCAGCGGCCTAACTGATGGAAAACCTTCTCCTGTGCCTTTTCACGGATTGAACAGGTATTCAGCAGCAGAACATCCGCTTCTTCAGCCACATCGGTCAGTTCATAGCCGTGGGTGGCATCCAGCAGATCGGCCATCTTCGATGAATCGTATTCGTTCATCTGACAGCCCCAGGTTTTGATATGCAGTTTTTTTGTCATCGACTTGCCATTGCTCAGTTAAAGCCAGGAATGCAGGGCGCGTATTGTAATGCTTTGGCGGGTTCGTGACCAGTATTGCGCAGAGTCGCTTACAGCCGCAAAAAATCCGGTAAACTTAAGCCATCGACCTTAAGGATAAATGACCATGATAAATCAACCTATTGAAGTCGTCGTTGTCGGCGGAGGAATGGTCGGCGCGGCGGCGGCGCTGGGACTGGCGCAAAACGGTTTTCAGGTGGCGGTAATAGATAACGCCGCGCCGCCGGCTTTTGACGCCGCAAGCGCGCCTGATATTCGCATTTCGTCAATCAGCAGCGCGTCGGTCGACTTGCTTAAAGGACTTGGCGTCTGGCAGGCGGTAAAAGCCATGCGCAGTCATCCGTATCGCCAGCTTGAAACCTGGGAGTGGGAAAGCGCCCACGTTGTGTTTAACGCCGATGAGCTGAAGTTGCCCGAGCTGGGCTTTATGGTGGAAAACACTGTGCTGCAACGCGCGCTCTGGGAGGCGCTTGAGGCGCACCCGCAGGCGACGCTCTTCTGCCCGGCGAAACTCACGCAGATGCACCGGCGCGGCGCGGCGTACGAGTTAACGCTGGAGGACGGTCTTGTTCTTGACGCAAAGCTGGTTATTGGCGCGGATGGCGCAAATTCTCAGGTGCGCAAATGGGCGGGCATTGGTCTTCATGCCTGGCATTACGATCAATCCTGCATGCTTATCAGCGTGCAGTGCGACGCGGCGCCGGGCGACAGCACCTGGCAACAGTTTACCCCGAATGGCCCGCATGCATTCCTGCCGCTGTTTGATAACTGGGCTTCGCTGGTCTGGTACGACCGGCCCGCGCGGATCCGCCAGCTGCAAGCCCTGGGCATGACGTCATTGCAGCGGGAAATTGAGAAAACCTTTCCAGCACGCCTCGGCCACGTTACGCCTGTCGCCAGCGGCGCGTTCCCGCTGACCCGCCGCCACGCGCTGCATTACGTTCAGCCGGGACTGGCGCTTATTGGCGATGCGGCGCATACCATTCATCCCCTGGCAGGGCAGGGCGTTAACCTTGGTTATCGTGATGTTGAAGCGCTGCTGGATGTGGTTATTAATGCGCGCAGCCGCGGCGAAGCCTGGTTTACAGAACCGGTGCTGAAGCGCTTTGAACGGCGTCGGCAGATTGACAACTTCATTATGCAAAGCGGCATGGATCTCTTTTACGCAGGTTTCAGCAATGCTTTACCGCCGGTGCGCATGCTGCGCAACATTGGCCTTATGGCGGCTCAGCGTGCAGGCGCGCTGAAGCGGCAGGCATTGAAATATGCCCTCGGGCTGTAAGAAATAAGGGATTGCCTCCCTTAGTTACAACATACTTATAGCGTTCAACTCCGCCTGCCGCTCAGGCGGGGGAAAGCAGTTAGCCTGGCAGCAAAAGCAAAGAAGAGATTTGCTGGTAACGAAATCTAAAGCAGCAGAAAAGCAAAAAGCCCGCAGAAGCGGGCTTTTTTAATAAGTGGCTGGGGTACGAGGATTCGAACCTCGGAATGGTGGAATCAGAATCCACTGCCTTACCGCTTGGCGATACCCCAAGAAAATGGTGGCTACGACGGGAATCGAACCTGTGACCCCAGCATTATGAGTGCTGTGCTCTAACCAGCTGAGCTACGTAGCCAAATTGTGTTTCTTCACCAGTCTGCATCGACTGGCTGGGGTACCTGGATTCGAACCAGGGAATGCCGGTATCAAAAACCGGTGCCTTACCGCTTGGCGATACCCCAACGACTAACGCGTTAACACGCAAGAGTCGAAGAAAGGTGGCTGGGGTACCTGGATTCGAACCAGGGAATGCCGGTATCAAAAACCGGTGCCTTACCGCTTGGCGATACCCCATCCGTGCAACGCTTAACGGAAATGGTGCGGGAGGCGAGACTTGAACTCGCACACCTTGCGGCGCCAGAACCTAAATCTGGTGCGTCTACCAATTTCGCCACTCCCGCAAAAAGATGGTGGCTACGACGGGAATCGAACCTGTGACCCCATCATTATGAGTGATGTGCTCTAACCAGCTGAGCTACGTAGCCATCTTTTTTCGCGTTACCTTATCGGCGTTGCGGGGCGCATTATGCGTATTGGGCCTGGCAGCGTCAACACCTTTTTTGGTGAAAATACCGTGAATGTGACTGTTTGACTAGCTTGCGAACAGCTTGATGCAATATTCGTCAATTATTGTTTATTTATCAGTATGGAGAATGGAAAAAGTGACGCGGCGGCCTGCGCAGCGCGAAAAAAAACGGGCCTTTAGCAGGCCCGTTATGCTTACCATAAGAATTATTTATAAGCGGACTGATGTACGCCTACCGCGCGACCAGACGGGTCGTTCATCGTTTTGAACGCTTCATCCCATTCAATCGCTTTAGCGGAAGAGCAGGCCACTGACGGGCCGCCCGGCACGCATTCCGCGGCGCTGGGTACCGGGAAGAGCTCTTCAAAGATCTCGCGGTACAGATACGCTTCTTTCGATGTCGGCGTGTTATACGGGAAACGGAAGCTTGCGGTTTCCAGCTGTTGGTCGGAAATCTGCTGCGCGGCGACCTCTTTTAAGGTGTCTATCCAGCTGTAACCCACGCCGTCAGAAAATTGTTCTTTCTGACGCCACGCGACGCTTGCCGGCAGGTAAGATTCAAAACATTCACGCAGAATATGTTTCTCCATCTTGCCGTTGCCGCACATTTTGTCCTGCGGGTTAATGCGCATCGCCACATCAAGGAATTTCTTGTCGAGGAACGGAACGCGGGCTTCAACGCCCCATGCGGACATCGCTTTGTTGGCGCGGGCGCAGTCGAACATGTGCAGAGCCTGTAGCTTACGCACCGTCTCTTCATGCAGCTCTTTCGCGTCTGGCGCTTTATGGAAATAAAGATAGCCGCCAAAGACTTCATCAGAACCTTCGCCAGACAGCACCATTTTAATGCCCATCGCTTTGATTTTACGCGACATCAGATACATCGGCGTGGAGGCGCGAATGGTCGTCACATCGTAAGTTTCAATGTGGTAAATCACATCGCGAATCGCATCCAGCCCTTCCTGCACGGTGAAATGAATTTCATGGTGCACGGTGCCCAGATGGTTTGCCACTTCCTGTGCGGCTTTCAGGTCAGGCGAACCTTCCAGACCCACGGCGAAGGAGTGCAACTGCGGCCACCAGGCTTCTGAACGCTCCTGATCCTCCACACGGCGCGCGGCAAATTTTTTGGTGATCGCGGAAATCACCGATGAATCCAGCCCGCCAGAAAGCAGCACGCCATACGGCACATCAGACATCAGATGGCTTTTCACCGCGTCTTCCAGCGCCTGGCGCAGTTCCGCCTTGTCGGTCACGTTATCTTTAACCGCGTCGTATTCAAACCAGTCGCGAGTGTAGTAAGGACGAATCTCACCGTCCTGGCTCCACAGATAGCTGCCCGCCGGGAACTCTTTGATGGTACGGCAAACCGGCACCAGCGCTTTCATTTCCGAGGCGACATAAAGGTTGCCGTGTTCGTCATACCCCATATACAGCGGAATGATGCCAATGTGGTCGCGCCCAATCAGGTAAGCCTCTTTTTCACTGTCATAAAGGATAAAAGCGAACATGCCTTGCAGCTCGTCGAGAAACTCGGGGCCTTTTTCCTGATACAGCGCGAGGATCACTTCACAGTCAGAGCCGGTCTGAAAAGCGTAGCGGTCGCCATATTCAGCGCGCAGCGCCTGGTGGTTATAGATTTCACCGTTAACGGCAAGTGCATGCGTCTTCTTTGGGTTGTAGAGCGGCTGAGCGCCGGCATTAACGTCGACAATAGAAAGACGTTCATGCGCGAGAATAGCTTTATCGCTGGCATAGACGCCGGACCAGTCCGGGCCGCGATGACGCATCAGGCGAGAAAGCTCCAGCGCTTTCTTACGCAGTTCTGCCGCGTCGGTTTTAATATCCAGCACACCAAAAATAGAACACATAGACTTCTCCGTTAACCCTGGCGGTGATGTTGCGTTTGTTGTCAGAGCGCCGCGTCATTTTTCTCTTTTTGGCCGCGGCGCGCCTTGCTTACTAAAGAAAATGCCGTAAACGCGCCAGTCAATGCAAGCGCTTTAGCGCGCCAGAAAGAAATAGTGCAGCAAGGATTAGCGAATAGTGAAAAACGGTTATGCAGAAGCCAATGAAATTAGCGGATCCGCAATAAACAGCGTTTAAAATTGAATGCTGTTTTTGAAATGATGCCAGCAATCTTTAAAACAAAAGCCGCGTATTACGCGGCTAAAGAGCATCAAATGATGTCGATTTCAGCGACGGAGGGGTAAATCCAGGAGGGACGGAACGGCATGGCGTCAATATCGTTAATCGTCGAAACGCCCGAAAGCACCAGGATCGTCTCCAGGCCCGCCTGAAAACCCGCCAGGATATCGGTGCGCAGGTTGTCGCCGACAATCACCGTCTGTTCGGAATGGGCCTGCATTTTGTTGAGCGCGGCGCGAATAATCCACGGGCTGGGTTTGCCCACGTAAAAAGGCTTACGCCCGGAAATTTTCTCAATGCCAGCACAGAGCGCGCCGCAAGCAGGGTAAAAGCCGCGCCCGTGAGTATCCGGGTTAGTGGCGATAAAACGCGCGCCGCCCGCCACAAAAAAGGCGGCTTTATGCATCATCTCCCAGTTATAGGAGCGCGTTTCGCCAACGATGACAAAGTCAGGGTTAATGTCGGTAATGGTAAAACCTGCTTTGTATAGCTCATGGATCAACGCCCCTTCGCCCACGACATAGGCTTTTTTCCCTTCCTGACGACGCAGGAAATCGGCGGTGGCCATGGCTGAGGTATAAAAAACGCTGTCGGGAACATCAATGCCTGCGGAGGCGAAACGGTTAGCCAGATCCTGCCCCGTCTGGGAAGGGTAGTTGGTCAACAGCACCAGCGGCATGCCTTTTTCAAGAATGCGGGTGAGGAATTCGCTGGCGCCCGGGACGGCAACGTTGTCGTGCATCAGCACGCCATCAATATCACAAATTACGCTCTGGATGGTCATCGACTACTCTGGCTCAAAGAAAAGAAAGGCGTAACTATAGCCTGGTTAAGGTTGAAACCCTGTTAACTTTCCAGCAAACGCTGCAACAGCATGCCGTTGAGCATGGCTCGTTTTACCAGCGCGAACGCGCCAATAGCGGAACGGTGATCCAGCGTGGAAGGCACTACGGGAAGATTTTTACGAAACGCCGCCAGCGCCTGGGCATTAATGCAGCTTTCCACCGCAGGCAGCAGAATTTTTTCTGCCTCCACAATTTCACCCGCGATTACAATCTTTTGCGGATTGAACAGGTTGATTGCAATGGCGATGGTTTTACCCAGATGACGCCCTACCTGTTCAATGACTTCACACGCCAGTTCATCGCCTTTGTTGGCGGCCTTGCAGATGGCTTTTATTGTGCACTCATCAAGCGTAACCCGGCTCTGGTAGCCTTTTTCCAGAAGCTGGCGTACGCGTTGCTCAATGGCAGCGTTCGCCGCGACGGTTTCCAGGCAGCCGAAGTTGCCGCAGTGGCAGCGCTCGCCGAGCGGGTCAACCTGGATATGGCCTATTTCGCCCACGTTGCCGTTGCGGCCAATAAAAATTCGGCCATTAGAGATAATGCCTGCGCCTGTGCCACGGTGAACGCGCACTAAAATAGAGTCTTCGCAATCCTGGCTTGCACCGAAGTAGTGCTCGGCCAGCGCCAGACTGCGGATGTCGTGGCCCACAAAACAGGTCACGTTGAAGCGTTTTTCCAGCGCCTCCACTAATGCCCAGTTTTGCACCGGGATATGCGGCATATAGCGGATCACGCCGCTTTCCGGATCGACAAGGCCCGGCAGAATGACTGAGATGGCGATAAGCTCGCGGATTTTACGTTGCTGCGCTTCGATAAACAGCGCGATGGTGTTGAGCAACGCATGCTCCAGCGTTTCCTGGGTGCGCTCCGGCAGGGGATAGTGTTCTTCCGCCACCACTTTGCTGCTCAAATCATAAAGTGTAAGCGTGGTGTCGTTGCGCCCAAGGCGTACGCCAATCGCATGAAAAGGGCGTGTCTCTGTGATAATCGAGATAGCGCGGCGACCTCCCGTAGAGGCCTGTTGATCCACTTCTTTGATCAGACCGCGCTCAATAAGCTGGCGAGTAATTTTGGTGACGCTGGCGGGCGCAAGCTGGCTCTGCTCCGCTATCTGAATACGCGAGATAGGCCCGTGTTGGTCGATAAGGCGGTAAACCGCCGCGCTATTAAGCTGTTTTACCAGATCAACGTTACCTATTTGAGCCTGTCCGCCAGTTGTCATGCCTTATCTTACTCAGTAAAGACCTCGTTGCCGTTAACGATGGTCCGGGTGATTTTATAATCGCGGGTAAAGACGGTCAGGTTAGCCACTTTTCCGGTTTCGATTGACCCAAGCGTCTTATCCACGCCCATCGCGCGGGCCGGATAAAGCGTCGCCATGCGCAGCGCTTCGTCCAGTGCAATGTTGACATGCTCGACTAGGTTACGCACGCCTTCGATCATGGTTAGCGCGGAGCCGCTCAGGGTTCCGTTCTCATCCACGCACAGCCCGTTACGGAAGTATATGGTTTTGCCAGCAAAAATGAACTCATCAATATTAGCGCCCGCCGGCGCCGTGGCGTCTGTCACCAGACAAAGCTTATCGCCTTTCACCTTTTTCGCGGTGCGAACGTTGGCGAAATCAACATGCAGGCCATCGGCGATGATGCCGCAGTAAAGATCCGGCTCGTCGAAAATCGCCCCAGTCAGGCCCGGTTCACGCCCGGTGATATAAGGCATGGCGTTAAACAAATGCGTGGCGAAGCGGATGCCGGCGCGAAAGCCTGCTTTCGCTTCTTTCAGCGTGGCGTTGGAATGACCGGCGGAGACAACAATGCCTGCTGCGGTGAGCTGGCGAATCACCTCCGGCTCGACCATTTCCGGCGCGAGCGTCAGTTTAGTAATGACATCTGCGTTTTCGCACAAAAAATCGACCAGCGCCTGGTCCGGTTTACGTACCCAGGCCGGATTATGCGTTCCTTTTTTGATGATATTGAGCCACGGCCCTTCCAGATGCAGGCCAAGCGCCTGATTTTTATGGCTCGCCAGATACTCGCGCATCACCCGCACGCCTTGCTTCATGAGATCGTCGCTTGCGGTGATAAGGGTCGGCAGATAGCTGGTGCAGCCCGATTTCTCGTTCGCTTTCTGCATTATCTCCAGCGTTTCAACGCTTACGGCTTCGGCGGTGTCGTTAAACTGCACGCCCCCGCAGCCGTTTAACTGCACATCGATAAACCCGGGGGCGATAATGGCGCCACCCGCGTTGCGCTGTTCAATGCCGGAGGGTAACTCCGCCAGCGGGCAAACGCGTTCGATAAGGCCATTCGCGACGATAATCGCATGGTCATCCAGAATTTCATGGCCGGTAAAAATTCGGCCGTGGGTTAAGGCATACATAGTGACCCCCGGTGTAAATGCGCTTAAAGATCTTTAATATTTTCAGCTTCGAGTTCGGTGAAGTAACGCAGCGTCTTCACTTTGAGCTCCATGGTAGACGGCTCATCGCAAACAATAACGGCTTTCGGGTGCAGTTGCAGGCAACTGATAGTCCACATGTGGTTTACGTTGCCTTCAACTGCCGCCTGCAACGCCAGCGCTTTCACGTGGCCCAGCACCAGAATCATGACTTCTTCAGCATCGAGCAGCGTGCCGACGCCGACGGTCAGGGCATATTTCGGCACCTGGCTGACGTCGCCGCCAAAAAAGCGCGAGTTGGCCACGCGCGTATCATGCGTCAGGGTTTTAATGCGGGTACGCGAAGCAAGCGAAGAGGCTGGCTCGTTAAACGCGATGTGGCCGTCGTTGCCGACGCCGCCCATAAAGAGATGAATTTTGCCATAGGCGCGAATTTTCTCTTCATAACGACGGCATTCTGCGTCAACATCGGGCGCATTGCCATCCAGCAAGTTGATGTTTTCAGCCGGAATATCAACATGATCAAAGAAATTGCGGTGCATGAAGCTGTGGTAGCTTTCCGGGTGCTCTTTCGGCAAGCCGACATATTCATCCATGTTAAACGTAACGACATGTTTGAAGCTTACCTGGCCCGCTTTATGCATCTCAACCAGCGCCTTGTAGGCTTCCAGCGGCGTGCCGCCCGTAGGCAGGCCCAGTACAAAAGGACGATCGGCGGTGGGGTTAAACGCGTTGATACGCTTAACGATATGGCGGGCGGCCCATTTACCTACCTGCTGCGCGGTTGCCAGCGGAATCAGTCTCATCATTCACCTCGTAATGTTAAAAGCCATAAAGGGTGTGGATTGAAAAGCGGGATCAAATAAGGGTAAACCATATTCATCAGGCTAAGGGATCAATCCGTCCTGATTTTTCGGATGATAAAATAAGTTTTGTGAGTTAGCCAGTGAAGGGGAGGCGGGAAAGCAATTTTTGGTGATAAAAATCACAAACAGCGCCCATTTAATTTGCGAGACGAATTAATTTTTCACACACTCCACAGGTGAAGTGAAACGTCGCCGCTTTATCAGGGTTGGTCGTATTATAAAAACACTGCTTTGACGAGCCTCATCGGGGTCTCATAGGGGGAATAAAGTGAGTATTCTAGGTTATTTGCAACGCGTAGGCCGGGCGCTGATGGTGCCGGTAGCCACGCTGCCTGCCGCAGCAATTTTGATGGGGGTGGGGTACTGGATTGACCCTACAGGATGGGGTGGAAGCAACGCGCTGGCCGCGTTTTTTATCCAGTCCGGTTCCGCTATCATCGACAACATGGGCGTGCTGTTTGCCGTGGGTGTGGCGTATGGCATGTCGAAAGATAAAGACGGCGCGGCCGCGTTAGCCGGTTTCGTTGGCTTCCTGGTGTTAACCACGCTCTGTTCCCCGGCCGCCGTCGCCATGATCCAAAAAATTCCGGCGGACCAGGTGCCGGCGGCGTTCGGCAAAATCAAAAACCAGTTTGTCGGCATCATGGTGGGGATTATCGCCGCTGAGCTTTATAACCGCTTCAGCGCCGTTGAACTGCCTAAAGCGCTTTCCTTCTTTAGCGGCCGTCGTCTGGTGCCGATCCTGACGTCGTTCGTCATGATCGTTGTCGCTTTTATCATGATGTACATCTGGCCGGTAGTGTTCGACGGTCTGGTGAACTTTGGCGAGCAAATTCAGAAACTCGGCTCCGTAGGCGCGGGCGTTTACGCTTTCTTTAACCGCTTGCTCATCCCGGTTGGTCTGCACCATGCGCTGAACTCTGTGTTCTGGTTCGACGTAGCGGGTATTAACGATATCCCGAATTTCCTCGGCGGCGCGCAGTCTATCGAAGCAGGCAAAGCCGTGGTGGGCATTACCGGTCGTTATCAGGCAGGCTTCTTCCCCATTATGATGTTCGGCCTGCCAGGGGCGGCGCTGGCGATTTACCACTGCGCCCGTGCGGAAAATAAAGCCAAAGTGCTGGGTATTATGATGGCGGGCGCTTTCGCCGCCTTCTTTACCGGCATTACCGAACCGCTGGAGTTCTCCTTCATGTTCGTGGCGCCGGTGCTTTACGTCATTCATGCCATCCTGACCGGCATCTCGGTGTTTATCGCCGCGAGTATGCAGTGGATCGCCGGTTTCGGCTTCAGTGCCGGCCTGGTGGATATGGTGCTCTCTTCGCGTAACCCGCTCGCCACTCACTGGTACATGCTGATCCCGCAGGGTCTGGTGTTCTTCGTTATCTATTATCTGGTGTTCCGTTTCACCATCACGAAATTCAATCTGATGACCCCGGGTCGCGAGCTGGCGGTCGCTGGCAGCGAAGAAGATGGCGAAGATGTTAACGTAAGCGGCAACAAAGACCAGGATGTCACCGGTCTCGCTCGCCAGTACGTGGCGGCTATCGGCGGCTCTGATAACCTGACCGGTATTGACGCCTGCATTACCCGCCTGCGTCTGACCGTAAAAGATTCTTCTCAGGTGAACGAAGCGCTGGCGAAGCGTCTCGGCGCCACAGGCGTTATTCGTCTGAATAAAACCAGCGTGCAGATTATCGTCGGTTTTATGGCGGAAAAAATTGCGAATGCGATGAAAACGGTGGGTACGGTTTCTGCTTCCGCGCCCGTTGCAGCGCCTGTCACGCCTGCGGCTTCGGTGAAACCACAGGCTGTTCCGCATGCTGTTAGCGCGGCTACGGTTGCCGAACTGCTCTCTCCTGTTACTGGCGAAGTGGTTGCTCTGGAGCAAGTGCCGGATGAAGCGTTCGCCAGCAAAGCGGTGGGCGATGGCGTGGCGGTTAAACCAACAGACAAAACCGTGGTTTCGCCAGCTGCGGGTACTGTCGTGAAAATCTTTAACACCAATCATGCGTTTTGCCTGGAAACCGAAAAAGGCGCCGAGATTGTCGTCCATATGGGCATCGATACCGTCGCGCTGAATGGTCAGGGCTTTAAACGTCTGGTGGAAGAGGGCGCTGAAGTGGCGGCCGGTCAGCCGGTGCTGGAAATGGATCTGGATTTCCTTAACGCCAATGCCCGCTCAATGATTAGCCCGGTTGTGTGCAGCAATATCGATGACTTTGGCGGTCTGGTTATCAAAGCCCAGGGGCACGTTATTGCAGGGCAAACGCCGCTTTACGAGATTAAAGGCAAATAAATCTTGTGGCGTTGAGAGTGCCTCAGGCGGCGGGGAATTTCCCCGCCGCTTTTTTTTTGCCAGCCAGGGACATGAATTAAAAACAGAAAAAGGAGAGAGCAGTGAAAAAAACCGTAGCGCTACTGGCCGCCTTATTGCTAAGCGGCTGCATCCCACGCTATGCCACCGTGCGGCCTGCTTTAGATGTCCAGGTGAAAAATAACCAGAACGAGCCGGTAGCCGACGCGACAATGTGGCTGCTGACGCAAAGAATGCCGCCCGGGTATTATCCGCCGGCAGAGAAATTTAGCAGCGATGCGCAGGGGCGAATCCGGGTAGAAAGAAAGTCTCAGTGGGAAACCCTGATTTTCTTTCTGCATGGCGTTAATTTTTACAGCTGGCGGTGGTGCATTGAAGCGCCTGGCTACCACTTTGTCGAAGGTGAAAACGACAGGTTTAGCGAAGCCGTTATTCTGCAACGCGCCGCAACCCCTTCCCGCTGTCCTGACGCTCTGCGGCAAAGCGGCGAGGTAACCAGCGGGTAGCGCTAATTTGTATAAGTAAAGGTTGTTTCCTGCTTCTGCTTATAAGATCATGTTGCGTTAACTGATGTTTACGCTTTGAGGAATCTACGATGAGTGAGGCTGAAGCCCGCCCGACTAACTTTATCCGCCAGATCATCGATGAAGATTTGGCCAGTGGTAAGCACACTACCATCTGCACCCGTTTTCCGCCGGAGCCGAACGGCTATTTGCATATCGGACACGCAAAATCGATTTGCCTGAACTTTGGCATCGCCCAGGATTATCAGGGGCAATGTAACCTGCGTTTTGACGATACTAACCCGGTGAAAGAAGACATCGAGTATGTTGAGTCCATTAAAAACGACGTGCAGTGGCTGGGCTTTCACTGGTCGGGCGATGTGCGCTACTCCTCTGACTATTTTGACCAGCTTCATCACTATGCGGTTGAGCTGATCAATAAAGGTCTTGCCTACGTTGACGAGCTTTCGCCGGAGCAGATTCGCGAGTACCGCGGCACGCTGACGCAGCCGGGTAAAAACAGCCCGTACCGCGACCGCAGCGTAGAAGAAAACCTGGCGCTGTTTGAAAAAATGCGCAATGGCGAATTCGCAGAGGGCACCGCGTGCCTGCGCGCGAAAATCGACATGGCATCGCCTTTCATCGTCATGCGCGACCCGGTGCTGTATCGCATTAAGTTTGCTGAACACCACCAGACCGGCAACAAGTGGTGCATCTATCCGATGTATGACTTTACCCACTGCATTTCCGATGCGCTGGAAGGCATTACCCACTCGCTGTGTACGCTGGAGTTCCAGGACAACCGTCGTCTGTATGACTGGGTGCTGGATAACATCACTATTCCCGTACACCCGCGTCAGTATGAGTTTTCGCGCCTTAACCTCGAATACGCGGTGATGTCCAAGCGTAAGCTGAATTTGCTGGTAACCGACAAAATTGTAGAAGGCTGGGACGACCCGCGTATGCCGACCATTTCGGGCCTGCGTCGTCGTGGCTATACCGCCGCATCTATCCGCGAATTCTGCAAACGCATCGGCGTAACCAAGCAGGACAACACCGTAGAGATGGCGGCGCTGGAAGCCTGCATTCGCGAAGATCTCAATGAAAACGCGCCGCGCGCCATGGCCGTTATCGATCCGGTTAAGCTTGTTATTGAAAACTACCCGCAGGGGCAGACAGAACAGGTCGTCATGCCTAACCATCCGAATAAACCGGAAATGGGCAGCCGTGAAGTGCCGTTCTCAGGTGAAATCTGGATTGACCGTGCCGATTTCCGTGAAGAAGCTAACAAGCAGTACAAGCGCTTGGTGCTGGGCAAAGAAGTACGCCTGCGCAACGCCTATGTCATCAAAGCTGAGCGAGTTGAAAAAGACGCGGAAGGCAACATCACGACCATTTACTGTACTTACGACGCAGAAACGCTCAGTAAGGATCCGGCGGATGGACGCAAAGTGAAAGGTGTTATCCATTGGGTCAGCGCGCAGCATGCGTTGCCGGTAGAAATTCGTCTGTACGATCGTCTGTTCAGCGTGGCGAACCCGGGCGGCGCGGAAGATTTCCTCGCGACCATTAACCCGGAATCGCTGGTCATCCGCCAGGGTTTTGCAGAGCCGAGCCTGCAAAATGCCGAAATGGGTAAAGCTTATCAGTTTGAGCGCGAGGGCTATTTTTGCCTCGACAGCCGCCATACCTCAGCGGAAAAACGCGTTTTTAACCGCACCGTAGGGCTTCGCGACACCTGGGCCAAAACTGGCGAGTAAGCCGCACTATAAAAAACGCCGCGCAATGCGGCGTTTTTTTTGCTCGTTTATCGGGAAAGCTATTTTTACTGGCCCCGGCAGCGCGGTTGTGCAGGGTTTAAAATATTCATACTCTGAACGGCGATTAAATAAAATAGAGTGAGCTTTAGTTAATGGGATGGATTTCATTAACTAGTGATGATGTTTTTAATTTTTGTTTGTCTACATACTATTATTACGGCATAAAAATAGAACATCACCTCTGGCTCGCCACAAAAATATATTTTTATTCTCTTCAGGTAATTACTGCGCTAATTTTTTTATTGGTGATTTGTATATTTACGTTTTATTCCCCTGGAATCCAGCCTGGCTACGCAGCGAGTACGCCCGGCTTCGACTTTGCGATCTTTCCGGCAACTGAAATTGCGTTTTCATCCAGTCATTAAGCATCGGATGAAGCATGGCCAGGCGATAAAAGCGGCGTCAGGCTTTATTAAGCCGCGAAGTTTAAACATGGCCCAACAGGGACGCGCGCCGGGTTCAACGCCTGCCAGCGATGGTTACGACCTGACTCTCACCTCAATGAATCGGCTTACAGCCTGGATGCAATTTATACCTTTGTAGAAGGGCGCGCGAAGGGAACCACGTTTAAGCTGCATTTCACGCAGTACGACAATCATTCCGGCATTCCGGGTTATGGCGGTGGTTACGGCACTATTTTTCAGGACGAACGTGATGTGAATTGTATCGTTATCGCGCCGTTCACGCTGTTGTGAGTCGCTAACCCACAAAACTGTCTCGCTCTGAGGGAACAATAATGAAGAGATTACAGCGTACTCTGTTAGCTCTCGCTCTGGCGGGGTTAACGGGCAACGCCAACGCTGACCAGAATCTGGCGGATAAACTGGGCCAGTTCACGCTCAATTATGCCGTCCTGGATAATCACGCCGGGCAACACGGCGTTGACTGCGCGGCGCTGGGCGCCGATTGGGCGGCCTGTAGCAAAGCCACGATTACGTTAACTAACCATGGCGAGGCCATCACCGACAAAAACTGGATTATCTGGTTTCCCAGTATCCGGCGAGTTCTGAAAGTAGAAAACGCGCAATTTAAAATAACGCATGTTATGGGCGATCTGCATAAGCTTGAGCCTGGCGATAAATTTACAGGCTTTCCTGCCGGGCAGGCCGTCACTATTCCCATCATCAATGAATACTGGCAACTTTTTATTACCGATGTGCTGCCCCGCTGGTATGTCACTTCAGGCGACAGCCGTCCTGTCATTATCGCGAATACAAATACGGAAGCGTTAACCGATTTTGTTAGCTTACCGGGCGAACAATGGAAGCGTACGCCGGATGATAAAAATGTGTTGATGACCGCCGAAGCGCGTTACAGCAAAAACAGCGATGTGCCTTTGGCCGACGCCGCCACGCTGCGCGGCGAGATAGTACCGAAGCCGAAAGCGGTGACTATTCATGCAGAAAACGCGGATATAAGCCAGGGGGTTCAGCTCCAGCTTGACTCGCTTACGCCTGCCTCTCGTGAAGCGATTGTCACGCGCTTAAAGCTGTTTGGCGTTAAAACAGGGCAGGGGTACCCGGTTAAATCCCGCATCGCGCCTGATGCTTTTAAACAGGCTGATGCGGTATCGGGCGCCTATCATTTGCAGATCGATCGGCAAGAAGCGACGATCACGGGCTTTGATGCCGCTGGCGTGTTCTATGGCGCGCAGTCATTCCTTTCTTTATTATCTGCGCAAGATAATCAACAGGTTGCAACGCTTGAAGCCAGCGATGCCCCTCGTTTTAGCTGGCGCGCCATTCACCTGGATGTCGGACGACATTTTCACTCAAAAGCAGCGGTGCTGCGTCTGCTTGATCAAATGGCCGCTTATAAGCTCAACAAATTTCATTTTCACCTGAGCGATGACGAAGGGTGGCGGCTGGAGATCCCGGGCTTGCCAGAGCTTACGACGGTAGGCGCAAATCGCTGTCACGACCTCAGCGAGAAACATTGTCTCCTGCCGCAGTTGGGTTCAGGACCCAACAGCGACAACAACGGCAGCGGTTTTTTCACGCGTGATGATTATATCGGGATAGTGAAATATGCGGCGGCGAGACACATTGACGTTATTCCTGAAATCGATATGCCCGCGCACGCCAGAGCGGCGGTGGTTGCAATGGAAGCCCGCTACGATCGCTTAATGAAGGCGGGCAAAAAAGATGACGCCGACTATTATCGGCTGTTGGATCCAACCGATACTTCAAATACTACGGGCGTACAATATTACAACCGTACTGGTTACATTAACCCCTGCCTCGCCTCATCCCGACATTTTGCCGATAAGGTCATCACTGAAGTGCAAAAAATGCATCAGGAAGCGGGGGCGCCGCTCGCCGTCTGGCACGCAGGCGGTGACGAGGCGAAAAATATTTATCTTGGCTCGGGCTATACGGATAAAACACACCCGGAAGCCGGAAAGGGCATTATCGACATGAGCCGACAGAACAAGCCCTGGGAAAATTCACAAGCGTGTAAAAATCTGCTTGAGCAGGGCGCTGTAGCGGATGTTGAACACCTGTCGAGCTACTTTGGCGTAGAGCTAAGCAAGCTGGTCAACGCGCACGGTACAGGCACGATGCAGGCGTGGCAGGATGGCCTGAAAGATGCGAAAGACGCCAGCGTGTTCAGTACCGGGCAGGTGAATGTCAATTTCTGGGATACGCTTTTTTGGGGCGGTTTTGATACGGCGAATGACTGGGCGAATAAAGGCTTTCGCGTCGTGATTTCGAATCCCGATTATCTTTATCTCGATTTTCCTTATGAAGTGAACCCGGTGGAAAGTGGCTATTACTGGGGGGCGCGCTTCAGCGATGAGCGTAAGATTTTCAGTTTCGCGCCAGATAACCTGCCACAGAATGCAGAAACCTCTGTTGACCGCGATGGCAACTATTTCAGCGCTAAATCGGATAAGCCATGGCCTGGCGCGCTGGGTCTGTCTGCGCAGCTCTGGAGTGAAGTCATTCGTACCGATAAGCAGATGGAGTACATGATGTACCCACGGCTTATCGTCGTCGCGGAGCGCGCCTGGCACCGGGCCGCCTGGGAACAAGACTACAAGCCCGGACGTGAATATCAGGGCGGCGTAACGCAGTGGGTGGATAGCCGCACACTTGCTGCGGACTGGGCGCGCTTTGCAAACCTTACAGGTAACCGCGAACTGGCGAAGCTCGACAAAGCGGGGATTCAGTATCGTTTACCGGTGCCGGGAGCCAGGGTTGAAAATGGCGTGTTGGCTATTAATACCAGCCTTCCGGGGCTAAGCGCGCAATACTCCACCGACGGCGGCAAAAGCTGGCAACGCTATGATGATAAAGCGCGGCCCAACGTTGATACTGAGATTCAGGTGCGCGCCGTCAGCCCGAATGGACAGCGGTATAGTCGTATCGAACATGTGAAATAAGCTTGGTTAATAAAAAGACCCGCATGGCGGCGGGTCTTTTTTACAGGAAATTACAGGTTTTCAGGCAATGTACGAAGCGTGGTCAGTTTGCCTTTATGTATTTCAACGTAATTTTCGCTCCGCAGCTGCGACAGTGTTTTCATTACCATGCTGCGAGAAAGATTGGTTCGCTTAACGATATAGTCGGCGACATTAATTTTATTACGCATAAACTCATCCATTGCAGCCAGGGTAGTTAAGTTTCCTTTAATCATCAGGTAACTGTTATGGCCCAGAAGAAGTTCTTCGCGGTAGCAAAGTAAATCAATATTCCATGCAAAAACCTTATATAACTGCTGCTGGCATTGCTGGCATTGCTGGCTTTCCACTTCACTCATAAATGTGTCGAATGGAATGAGCTGGTAATGGCATTCCGCATCCGCCTGAACTTTGAAATAGCTTTTTTTATGAAAGTTGCGCGCAAGGCCTACAATAGAAGGCGCGCTGCACTTTTCAATCAGCAATCTGTCACTTTTTCGTAACACTGAAAAAAGGCCGCCGCGTATTATGCAAATAAAACCATCACGCGTTGGTATGGTGGTATTTTTTTCTGCGCGGTGCCAGTTGCCATATCCGTTAAAAATATCGGAAAGGCGATAAATTTCGGCAAGAGGCTTTTGAGGTATAACCATAACGGTGGCCTTGTGTAAGTATTTTATTAGAAAGAATAACGGAGCAGCATTTTAATAGGGTTGATTTTTTAACTGCAATACGGGGAGGTGGGAAGGGATATCACAACAGGGAATATTATAGAGTTAACTCTTTGAATTGTGTAATTATTTACTTTTTCTGAAAAGCAAAAGTAAGAAAAAGATAAGGTAAAATAGCGCCTTGACCTGTGCATTAAAAATGAAATTGTTAACCCTTTATCCACTAAAGGGTATTTTGACAAAAAGCCTATATAAAAAAACCGGCCTTGGCCGGTTTAAGAAGGTTGTTGCTTACGCTACTAAGCGTTATTTCTCGCTGACTTCATGCGCATGTTCGTCTTCACGGCAGTCACCGTCAGCGCAATGCCCGTAGAGATAAAGGCTGTGGTTAGTCAGACGAATGCCGTGGCGGGAAGCGATTTCACGCTGGCGTAATTCGATAGAGTCATCACTGAATTCGATGACTTTGCCGCAGTCAAGGCAGATAAGATGATCGTGATGATGCTGTTGAGTCAGTTCGAAAACCGATTTGCCGCCTTCGAAATTATGACGCGTGACAATGCCCGCATCGTCAAACTGGTTCAATACGCGGTAAACGGTCGCGAGACCAATTTCTTCGCCCATGTCAATGAGGCGCTTGTACAAGTCTTCCGCACTGACGTGGTGGTTTACTGGCTCCTGTAACACTTCAAGGATTTTTAATCGTGGAAGCGTGACTTTCAGGCCAGCCTTCTTTAATGCGGTATTATTGTCAGTCATGCGGAATCTGTCCTGTTGCTAAACGGTGTGCTCCGGAGAGCTTAAGATCGGATGCGCTGAAGATGAATGCGTCTCATTATAGAACTGACAGATCTAAATGAAAACTGCAAGCCTCTCTCAGTGGCGCTATTCAAAACGTGGCGAGCACGGCCTGGCCGTCTCGTTACCCGAAAATCCAGAAGGGTATTGTACAGATATGCAGGGCAAAGTTAAAAATTTGTAGCAATCATTTTTATCGGTTTTATCTATCAATATTCATGAAACGGCGATAAAAATATATTATCGCCGTCACAACATCAGGCGTTGATGATTTCCTGCAAGTGCAGTTCCTCTGAAACCTGTTTGACCCATTTCTCAACGCGCTCAGCGGTCAGTTCAGGCTGACGGTCTTCGTCTATAGCCAGACCGACAAAGTGGTCGTCATCGGCCAGACCTTTAGAGGCTTCGAAATGGTAACCCGCGGTCGGCCAGTGGCCTACGATGGTCGCGCCGCGCGGTTCGATAATGTCGCGAATGGTGCCCAGCGCATCGCAGAAATATTCTGCGTAATCTTCCTGGTCGCCGCAGCCGAAAAGCGCCACCAGCTTGCCGTTAAAGTCGATCTCTTCAAGGGTAGGGAAAAAATCATCCCAGTCGCACTGTGCTTCGCCGTAGTACCAGGTCGGGATGCCAAGCAGCAGAATATCGAAAGCTTCCAGATCTTCTTTGCTGCTCTTAGCAATATCGTGCACTTCAGCAACGTCTTTCCCAAGCTGTTTCTGGATAACTTTTGCGATATTTTCGGTGTTGCCGGTGTCGCTGCCGAAAAAAATGCCTACGATTGCCATGAGAAAAATAACCTCTTGAATCCTAATGATATGGTAGTGGCAAAATGCCCACAGATAGGGCAATCATAGCAGAACAGAGAAGAGGGCGGAAACTGCTATCACGGTAGGGTGCACACTCTGACACATTTCCACATGAAAATAAGGGGTTTTGCGGGTTCAGTTATTAAGCGTCTTAAGCTGTTCCAGCAGTATTTCTTCGATTAACTCGCTGCGGCTCATATTGCGCGCCTGCGCAAGCTCTGTCAGCGCGTCGACCGCTTCTGCGTTCAGTTTCAGCTCAACGCGCTTAAGCCCGCGAACTTTGTCGCGCTTTAGCTGGTTCCGTTTGTTAACACGTAACTGTTCGTCACGCGACAGCGGATTGGTTTTCGGGCGACCCGGGCGACGCTCGTCCGCGAACAGATCTAATGTCGTACGGTCCGTTTGTTCTTTGGCCATGATTTGACTACTGACAGGGGAAACAGGCTGCCGGAGCGGATGCCCGGGTGTCATTCAGCGCGCCATCATACATCAGGGAGCGAGGCGCGCCAACGCGTTAGCGGCATGTTAGCGCCAGTCGGCGCGTTTTTAATCAGTTTCCAGGAAGCGACGAATGGCGCGTAATACGGCCTCTGGTTTTTCAGCATGTACCCAGTGTCCGGCGCCAGCAATGACATGCGCACGCGCAGCCGGGAACTGTTTAAGCAACGCCTCGCGGTGATTTTCCTGCACGTAAGGAGAAGCGCCGCCAGCGATAAACAGCGAAGGGCCAGACCATGCGGGCACCTCCTGCCAGCCAACGATATTCGCGTACTGGTCCCAAAGCACCGGGACATTGAAGCGCCATTCCCCATCGGCAAAGGATTTTAGCAAAAACTGCACCACGCCTTCCTCGGACAGATGCTCGCGCATAATGGCCGCCGCCTCCTGACGCGTCGCAACGCCCGCCTCGCTTACCGCGCGAATGGCCGCAAAAATTTCGTCATGACGGCGCACCTGATAATCAACAGGCGCGATATCAATCGCCACCAGTTTAACCACTCGGTCAGGTATCAGCGCGGTAACCGCCATCGCCGCTTTCCCTCCCATGGAATGGCCGATAAGCACCGCCTTTTCAAGCTGATGCGCGTTCATAGTATCAACAATATCGCGGGCCATGGCAGCGTAGGTCATTTCATCGTCGCGCGGCGAGAGACCGTGATTGCGCATGTCCACCTGCAATACATCACGATCTTTCACCAGATCCCGGGCCAGTATACCCAGGTTATCCAGGCTGCCGAACAGGCCGTGGATCAATACAGCCGGTGAATTGTTATTCGGTTGTTGTGCAGATTGCATTCGGGTATTCAATTTCATGGCAAAGTTCTTTTTTTGCATCTGAAAGGTTAGGGTATCATGTTGACCATTCTGCCGTCCGGCTGCAAGGTTCCAGTTAATTCCGACTTTTGCCGCCCCTCCAGGTGTGACGCTATCCGCTGTTGGGTTTTACTTCTATAATCCCAACGACTTGTATTCAGAAAAGATATTGCACTGGATTAAGATGAAAACGATTGAAGTTGATGACGAGCTGTATCGCTACATTGCCAGCCACACTCAGCACATTGGCGAAAGCGCGTCCGACATTTTGCGGCGCATGCTCAAAGTTGCCGCCGCCTCTCAGGCCGCTGCCGCGCCTGCGAAAGAAAGCGCGCCTGTTAGCGCGACCGCTGCCGAAAAACCGGCTAACCCCGCCAAAGACCGCGTTCGCGCCATGCGCGAGCTGCTCTTATCGGACGAATACGCCGAACAGAAGCGCGCGGTCAATCGTTTCATGCTGGTGCTGTCTACACTCTATTCACTGGATGCGAAAGCGTTCGCAGAGGCCACCGAGTCGTTGCACGGCCGCACCCGCGTCTATTTCGCAGGTGACGAGCAAACGCTGTTGCAAAGCGGCAACCAGACCAAGCCCAAACATGTTCCGGGCACGCCATACTGGGTAATTACGAATACGAATACGGGCCGCAAATGCAGCATGATCGAACACATTATGCAGACCATGCAGTTCCCGGCGGAATTAATTGAAAAGGTTTGCGGCACCATCTAACACAAGCGTCAGAAGGATCAGGCCATGGCAATGCATAACCGTGCGGGTCAACCCGCGCAACAAAGTGATTTGATTAACGTCGCGCAGCTTACCGCGCAGTACTACGTATTAAAGCCGGAAATCGGCAACGTTGAGCATGCTGTAAAGTTCGGCACTTCCGGCCACCGCGGCAGCGCAGGGCGCCATAGTTTTAACGAGCCGCATATCCTTGCCATCGCCCAGGCGATAGCGGAAGAACGCGCTAAAAACGGCATTACCGGCCCTTGCTATGTAGGCAAAGATACCCACGCTCTCTCCGAACCGGCTTTTATCTCCGTGCTGGAAGTGCTGGCCGCCAACGGCGTTGACATCATCGTGCAGGAAAACAACGGTTATACGCCAACGCCTGCGGTTTCTAACGCCATCCTGGTCCATAACAAAAACGGCGGCGCTCAGGCGGACGGCATTGTTATCACGCCGTCCCACAACCCGCCGGAAGACGGCGGCATTAAATATAATCCGCCGAATGGCGGGCCGGCGGATACCAACGTCACCAAAGTGGTGGAAGATCGCGCCAACGCCCTGCTGGCGAACGGCCTGAAAGAGGTCAAACGTCTTCCCCTTGACGAAGCCTGGGCCAGCGGCCGCATTCAGGAAAAAGATCTGGTGCAGCCGTTTATCGAAGGGCTGGCGGATATCGTCGACATGGCGGCTATCCAGAAAGCGGGCCTGAAGCTTGGCGTGGATCCGCTGGGCGGCTCCGGTATTGAATACTGGAAGCGCATCGCGGAGCACTACAAGCTCGACCTGACCCTTGTTAACGATCAGGTTGATCAGACTTTCCGCTTCATGCATCTGGATAAAGATGGCGCGATCCGCATGGACTGCTCATCTGAATCGGCAATGGCGGGCTTGCTGGCGCTGCGCGACAAATTCGACCTGGCCTTCGCCAACGATCCGGATTACGACCGTCACGGCATTGTTACCCCGGCAGGGCTGATGAACCCGAACCATTATCTGGCGGTTGCGATTAACTATCTGTTCCAGCATCGTCCTCAGTGGGGCAATGAAGTCGCTGTCGGCAAAACGCTGGTCTCTTCCGCCATGATTGACCGCGTGGTAAATGACCTCGGCCGCAAGCTGGTGGAAGTGCCGGTAGGCTTTAAGTGGTTCGTCGATGGTCTTTATGACGGCAGCTTCGGCTTCGGCGGCGAAGAGAGCGCAGGCGCCTCTTTCCTGCGTTTTGACGGCACGCCGTGGTCCACCGATAAAGACGGCATCATCATGTGTCTGCTGGCGGCGGAAATCACTGCGGTCACGGGTAAAAACCCGCAGCAACACTATGACGAACTGGCCGAACGCTTCGGCGCGCCGAGCTATAACCGTTTGCAGGCCTCCGCCACCTCCGCGCAAAAAGCCGCGCTTTCTAAGCTGTCGCCGGAAATGGTCAGCGCCAGCACGCTGGCGGGCGACCCGATCACGGCGCGTCTGACGGCGGCGCCGGGTAATGGCGCTTCCATCGGCGGGCTGAAAGTGATGACCGATAACGGCTGGTTCGCCGCCCGTCCGTCCGGCACGGAAGATGCCTACAAAATCTATTGTGAAAGCTTCCTCGGGGCGGAGCATCGCAAGCAGATTGAGAAAGAAGCGGTGGAAATCGTCAGCGAAGTGTTGAAAAACGCCTGATAAGCCGCTGACGCATTACGAAAAAGGAGCGCACTGCGCTCCTTTTTTTACAGCATAAACCGGTAGCCTATGCCGGTTTCTGTCAGTAAATGGCGCGGACGCGCGGGGTCGCTCTCCAGTTTCTGGCGCAGATGGCCCATATAAATGCGCAAATAATGGCTGTGCTCCACCGCGTTCGGCCCCCAGACCTGGCTTAAAAGCTGACGCTGCGTCAGCACCTTGCCATGATTGTTAAGCAGCACTGCCAGCAGGCGAAACTCGATTGGCGTGAGATGGATCTCTTCATCGCCGCGCAAAATGCGTCGGCTCGCGAGATCGACACGAATATCGGAAAAGTGATAAGCCGGCTCGTCGGGCGTTGCGCTGGCGTGGCGACGCAATGCCACGCGCAACCGCGCCTGCAATTCGCCGATACCGAAGGGCTTGCTCAGGTAATCATCCGCGCCGGCGTCAAGCGCCGCTATCTTATCTTCTTCCTCGCTGCGCGCAGAAAGCACAATCACCGGGCGCTGGCTCCACTGGCGAAAATCGCGGATAAAATCCAGCCCGTCACCGTCAGGCAAGCCGAGATCGAGAATAACCAGATCCGGCTTACGGGTCGCGGCTTCAATCAGCCCACGCTGCAAGGTTTCCGCTTCGTGCACGCGCAGGCCTTCGCTCTCCAGCGCAGCGCGAAGAAAGCGGCGGATCTCTTTTTCATCTTCGACAATCAGTACGCTAATCACAGGTCCTCATGCATATCCAGCTCAGGGGCGCGCGGCGCAGGCAACAGCACATGAAAACTCGCGCCGCCTTCCGGGCGGTTTTCAGCGTAAATGAAGCCGCCGTGGACCTCAACTATCGCCTGGCAAATAGCAAGACCAAGGCCTACGCCGGGAATGGCGGATTCTTTGTTGCCGCGGGCGAATTTCGCGAAGATAGCCGCCTCCTGCCCTGGCGGGATCCCCGGCCCGCTGTCCCAGACCTCCAGCGCCAGCTGCTCATCGCGACGGCCAGCCCGCACGCCAATACGCGCCGCAGGCCCCGCGTACTTCACGGCATTTTCCAGCAGGTTAATCAACACCCGCTCCAGCAGGGCGCCGTCAACGTAAATCAGCATGAGCGGGTCCGGCAGCGTCAGTTCAATATGCCGCCCGCCAAGCCCCGGCTCAAGCATGTTAAGCGCGCTGCCGACCACTTCTTCAAGCGTCAGCCACTCCTTGCGCAGGCTGAAGCCCCCGGACTGTATTCGCGCCATATCGAGCAAGTTATTTACCAGCCGGGTGGTATTCAGCACATGCTGACGAATGGCGCTGGCCTGCGGCGCGTGTTTTGAGCCTTCGGAAGCCAGGTCAAGCGTCAGGATCTCCGCCTGGCCAAAAAGCACGGTGAGCGGGGTGCGCAAATCGTGAGAGAGCGCCGCCAGCAGGGAATTTCGCAATTGCTCGCGCTCGCTTGCCATACGCGCCTGTTCTTCGCTTTCCGTCAGCCAGAGTCTTTCTAGCGCGCTTGCCATAAGCAGGGTAAAGGTTTCCAGCAGGCGTTGCTGTTCAGGGATCATCAACTGACGCAGGCTGGAGGGCTCCACAACCAGCAGACCAAGCGTTTTCTGCGCGGTGCGCAGCGGCAGGATCTGGTATGGCACGCCCGGCAGGGTATCGGTACCCGCGCCTGCCGGCAGGCCATTGTCAAAGCTCCAGCGGGCAATGGCTTCATCCCAGGCGCTGATGCCGGCGCTTTCCACCGGCGGCGCCAGTTTGCCTTGCGCGTCGGGCAACAGCAGCAGGCTGCGGGCATGAAAAGTGGATTCGATAAAGCGTCCGCTGGTCACCGCGATATCCTGCGCCGAACGGCCCACCGCCAGCGCTTTCGACATTTCATAGAGATGACGAGTGCGCTGCTCCCGGTAGCGGGCAATGCGCGCCTGATAGCGGACGCCGGCGGTCAGGTTGCCGATAATCAGCCCAACGGTCAGCATGACCGCGAACGTCAGCAAATACTGGACGTCGGATACCGCCAGCGTGCCGCGCGGGGCGATGAAAAAGAGATCGAAACTGACGACGTTTATGACCGTCGCCAACACCGAAGGCCAGCGCCCGTAAAAAAGCGCCACCATCACCACGCCCAGCAGATAAACCATCACCAGGTTCGCGGCATCGAAGGCGGAGAGCCACTGGTTCGCCACAAGCGTAATCAGCGTGCAGAGCAGCAGGGCGACAATACAGCCGCGAATTTGCACGCGCCATTTATCTTTGAAAGGGCGGCCATCCTGCGTTTTAACCGTGCTGGCGAGCGGCTTGTCATCCAGCGCGACTATCAACACATCAAGATCCGGCGCATGACGAGCCAGCCGTTCGGCGAACGTCTCGCGCCACCACCCGCGGCGGCGGTGACGCCTGCCGATAATCATTTTGCCCAGATTATGCTCCCGGGCGTAGCGAAGCAGCGCTTTCTCTTCTTCCGCTTCGGCAAGCGTGGCGGTTTCAGCCCCTAACTCCTGCGCAAGGCGCAGCGCGCTTAAGATGGCGCGGCGGGATTTTTCCGGCAGGCGATGCAGCCTCGGCGTTTCAACATAAACGGCATGCCAGACGCTGCCGAGTTTTGCCGCAAGGCGCGCGGCGGTGCGCACCAGCTTTTCGTTGCCGCTGCCATGGCCGATGCACAGCAAAATAGCGTCTCGCGTGTGCCAGACTTTTTCCAGCCCCTGGTTATCACGCCATACGCGCATCTGCTCGTCTACCCGGTCGGCGGTGCGCCGCAGCGCCAGCTCGCGCAGGGCGATCAGATTACCTTTGCGAAAGAAATGCTCAATGGCGCGCTCCGCCTGGCCTGCGATATAAACTTTGCCTTCATGCAGGCGCTGGCGCAGGTCGTCTGGCGGCAGGTCCACCAGCACCACTTCATCAGCGGCGTCGAAGAAAGGATCTGGCACGGTTTCGCGTACCTGAATGCCGGTTACGCCGCCTACCACGTCGTTCAGGCTTTCCAGATGCTGAACGTTAACGGTGGTGAATACGTCGATGCCCGCGTTGAGCAACTCATCCACATCCTGCCAGCGTTTGGGATGACGGGAGCCAGGGGCATTACTGTGCGCCAGCTCATCCATCAGGATAAGCGCCGGACGGCGGGCCAGCGCGGCATCGAGATCGAACTCCTGTACAGTGCGGCTGCGGTGCTGGATACGTTTAAGGGGCTGGATAGCCAGCCCCTCAAGAAGCGCCGCCGTTTCCTGGCGGCCATGGGTTTCCACTACGCCGACCAGGATGTCCAGCCCCTGCTGGCGCAGGCGCTGGGCTTCCTGAAGCATGGCGTAGGTTTTACCCACGCCTGCGCAGGCGCCGAAGAAGATTTTGAGTTTGCCCCGCGTTCGGTGGTTCGCCTGGCTTAGCAGGCGATCCGGATCCGGGCGCATCGGTTCTTCGGTCATATCCCTTCCTTTATTTTTGCAGGGCATCCAGCGCGAGGTTGAGCTGCACCACATTTACCACCGGCTGGCCGATAAAGCCAGGCATCGGTTTTTGCGTCTGTTTTGCTACCTCTTGCGCCACCTGCTCAACGGAAAGCTGGCGAGCATGGGCGACGCGGGGGATCTGCCAGGCGGCGGCCTGCGGCGAAATACCGTAATCGAGCCCGCTGGCGGAAGCGGTCACCAGCTCCACCGGCACTGTGCGGTCAGCGTCAGGGTTGGCCGCGCGCAGGGCGTCGACTCTCGCCTGCACTTGTTTATCAAGCTCCGGGTTGCTGGCCGCCAGATTACTGCCGCCGGAAGCCATCGGATTATAAGGCGCTTCAGCGGTCGCGGAGGGGCGGCCCTGAAAATATTTCGCGTCGCTAAATGCCTGGCCGATAAGCCGCGAGCCGCGAATTTCGCCTGCCTGCTCAATCAACGATCCGTTCGCCTGTTCTTTAAACCACCATTGTCCAAGGGCAGTTGTAACGAGCGGGTAGAGGCTGCCAGTGATAAGCGTAAGCAACAGCAGCAGCATGATTGCGGGACGTAACATCGTCATAACCCTTTCCTCAGACCAGTCCAGTCAGCGTTAACAGTAAATCGATCGCTTTGATGCCGATAAAAGGCACCAGCAGCCCGCCTAACCCGTAAATCCACAGGTTGCGTCGCAGCATGGCGGCTGCGCTTAGCGGTTTGTAGCTCACCCCTTTCAGCGCCAGCGGGATCAAAAAGATGATAATGAGCGCATTGAAAATCACCGCGCTCAGGATGGCTGAAGCAGGGGTGTGCAGGTGCATGACGTTCAGCGCGTTAAGCTGCGGATAAGTGGCCGCAAACGCCGCCGGAATAATGGCGAAATATTTCGCCACGTCGTTGGCGATACTGAAGGTAGTAAGCGAGCCGCGCGTCATTAGCATCTGTTTGCCGATATGCACCACTTCGATAAGCTTGGTGGGGTTGGAGTCAAGATCCACCATGTTGCCTGCTTCCTTCGCCGCCTGGGTGCCGGAGTTCATCGCCACCGCCACGTCCGCCTGCGCGAGCGCCGGCGCGTCGTTGGTGCCATCGCCGGTCATCGCCACCAGACGGCCTTCCGCCTGGTACTGGCGGATCAGCGCGAGTTTGGCCTCCGGCGTCGCTTCGGAGAGAAAATCATCCACGCCCGCTTCAGCGGCGATAGCGGCGGCGGTCAGGCGGTTATCCCCGGTGATCATCACCGTTTTAATCCCCATTTTGCGCAGTTCGGCGAAGCGTTCTTTAATACCGCCTTTGACAATATCCTTAAGCGCTATAACGCCAAGGACATTCGCCCCTTCGGCTACCACCAGCGGCGTGCCGCCCTGGCGCGCGACCCCTTCCACCAGTGTATCCACCTGGCGCGGGAAGTGTCCGCCGTTCGCCTCTACATGGCGGCGAATGGCATCGACGGAGCCTTTGCGAATCATCCGCTCGCCGAGATTGATACCGCTCATGCGCGTCTGGGCGGTGAAGGGCACAAAGGTGGCGTTAAGGCTCTGCACGTCGCGTTCGCGCAGGTTGAAACGCTGCTTCGCCAGCACCACAATGCTGCGGCCTTCCGGCGTTTCGTCAGCAAGCGAGGCGAGCTGCGCGGCATCGGCGAGCTGCTGCTCGTCCACGCCCGGCGCAGGCAGAAAAGCGGAGGCCTGACGGTTGCCAAGCGTGATGGTGCCGGTCTTATCAAGCAGCAGGACGTCTACATCGCCTGCCGCCTCCACCGCGCGCCCGCTGGTGGCTATCACGTTCGCGCCCAGCATACGGCTCATGCCGGCGACGCCGATAGCCGACAGCAGCCCGCCAATCGTGGTGGGAATGAGGCACACCAGCAGCGCCACCAGCACCGTCACGCTGACAGCCGTGCCGCCATATTGCGAGAAAGGCCACAGGGTGGCGGTCGCCAGCAGGAAAACCAGCGTGAGCGCCACCAGCAAAATGGTGAGGGCGATTTCATTAGGCGTTTTACGGCGTTTCGCGTTCTCGACCATTGCAATCATCCGGTCGAGGAACGTCTCGCCCGGGTTAACGCTGCACTGGATCACCAGCCAGTCGGAAAGAATGCGCGTGCCGCCGGTCACCGACGCGAAATCGCCGCCCGATTCGCGGATAACCGGCGCGGATTCGCCGGTTATTGCGCTCTCATCCACCGAAGCGCCGCCTTCGATCACTTCGCCGTCGCAGGGGATAATGTCGCCCGCTTCCACCAGCACGATATCGCCTTTACGCAGCGCCGTAGCGGGCACAAGGTCTGCTTGGGCGTCATGCTGCGGCGCGCGCAGCTTGCGGGCAAACGCCGTTTTCTTCACGCCTTTCAGGCTGTTGGCCTGCGCTTTGCTGCGCCCTTCCGCCAGCGCTTCGGCGAAGTTAGCGAACAGTACGGTAAACCACAGCCACAGGCTGATAGCGCCGGTAAACAGGGCATGACCCGGCAGATGACCCGTCGCCATGGCGACAGCCAGACCGGTCGTCAACAGGCTGCCCAGCCAGACAATAAACATCACCGGGTTACGCCACTGCACGCGCGGGCTTAATTTTTTGAAAGAATCCTTTAACGCCTGACGAAACAAAGATGCCTCGAACAGCGCCAGTTGCTTGCGACTCATGTATAGCGACTCCGCAGTGGTCATTTCACAAGAGAAAGGTGTTCCGCAACCGGGCCTAAGGCGAGGGCGGGAATAAAGGTGAGCGCGCCTACCAGTAGCACCGTGCCGGTCAGCAGCCCGATAAAGAGCGCGCCGTGCGTGGGCAACGTGCCAACGCCTGCCGGCTGCGCCTTTTTCTCAACCAGCGAGCCGGCTATCGCCATGACCGGAATAATCACCAGAAAGCGGCCCAGCAGCATGCATACCGCCAGCAGCAGGTTCCAGAAAGGCGTGTTAGCGCCAAGGCCCGCAAAGGCGCTGCCGTTGTTGTTGGCGCCGGATGAGACGGCATAAAGCACTTCGCTAAAGCCGTGAATGCCGGGGTTATATATGCCGGCGCGACCGGCTTCGGTCATCATGGCAAGCGCGGTGCCGAGCAGTACCAGCGCAGGCGTCACCAGGATAGCCAGCGCGGTCATTTTCATTTCCCGCACGTCAATTTTTTTACCCAGATACTCCGGCGTGCGGCCAATCATCAGCCCGGCGATAAATACCGCCAGCAACACAAACAGCAGCATGCCGTACAGGCCAGAACCCACGCCGCCGAAAACCACTTCGCCGATTTGCATCAACCACATCGGGATCATGCCGCCGAGCGCGGTGAAGGAATCATGCATGGCGTTAACCGCGCCGCAGGAAGCCGCCGTGGTGACAACGGAAAAGAGGCTGCTCGCCAGAATGCCGAAGCGGCTTTCTTTGCCTTCCATGTTTATCGCGCTGTCTGCTCCCAGCGCCAGGAAATGGCTGTTGCCCTGGGTTTCCGCCCACATGACGACAACCACGCAGACGACAAAAATCACGCTCATCGACCAGAGGATCGCCCGGCCCTGGCGGGCGTCGCCCGTCGCTTCGCCAAAGGCAAAGCACAGGGCGGCGGGGATCAGGAAAATTGCCAGCATCTGCACGAAATTGGTCAGCGCGGTGGGGTTCTCAAAAGGGTGCGACGAGTTCGCATTGAAAAAACCGCCGCCGTTGGTGCCAAGCATTTTGATCGCTTCCTGCGACGCGACCGGCCCCATCGGCAGCAGCTGTTTCGCCCCTTCAAGAGAGGTATACGGCTGGTAGTCGGCGAAGTTTTGAATAGCCCCCTGCTGAATAAAAAACAGGGCGATAACCAGCGATATCGGCAGTAACACCCATAGCGTGACGCGCGTGAGATCTCGCCACGCGTTGCCAAGCGTGGTGACGGAGTGGCGCGCGAAAGCGCGGATCAGGGCAAACACGACGGCAATGCCGGTGGCGGCAGAGAGAAAGTTTTGCACGGTTAACCCGACAGCCTGGCTGAAATAGCTGACCGTGCTCTCGCCCGCGTAGGATTGCCAGTTGGTATTCGCCACAAAACTCACGGCTGTGTTGAGCGCCAGATGCCAGCTCAAACCCGGCAAATGTTGCGGATTCATCGGCAGCGAGCCTTGCAGCATCAGGATAGCGAACAGCGCCGCCAGCCCCAGCGCGTTAAACAGCAGAATGGCGAAAAGGTAATGTTTCCAGTCCATCTCTTCATGGCGAACGCCGCTAAAGGACCACAACCATTTTTCCACGCCGCCTACAACTGGCAGCGGCGCATCTTCAATGAGACGGGCAAGAAAACGGCCGAGGGGTTGCGCCAGCAGCATCAACACCAGCAGGAAACTGGCGATAAGTAAAAAAGCCGAAGCCGCCATCAGAACGCCTCCGCTTTGATAAGGGCATACACCAGGTAGCCTAACAACAGGAAAACCAGCACCACGCCAGCTATCACGCCTGCACTCACAATCCACCTCCAGTGGGGTATTCAGGATGGCGTGAGCTTAGAAATTCATGCGCAAAGATTTCGCAAAAAAAACGCGGCGGGATGTAAAAAAAATATAAAAATCCACAAAGCCATAATTTAACTAAGGGTTAGTATTTATTTAACCATTTTGTAACTTATTTACGGGAGAAATGTAAATATCGCCTTTATAAGGCTGAAATAGTGGTCGGAGGAGTAGTAAAATTACAAACAAAACGATACTATTTTAACCAGCTAACCGCTTATTACTTTTCGGCGCTTTTTGCCGGCTACACAAAAGGGGAGAAACCTATGTCTTTATATAAAGAATTTCCAGCGCATCGGATCCTCCTGCGTCGCGCGCTGGTTATCGTCGCTGGCGTGCTTGCGCTGCCGGTCATGCTGTTCTGGAAAGATCGCGCTCGTTTTTACAGCTACCTGCACCGCGTCTGGGCGAAAACCAGCGATAAACCGGTATGGATGGCGCAGTCTGAACAGGCTGCTTGCGATTTCTACTAAGGCGATAAACGCCAGACAGAAAAAAACCGCCGTAATGGCGGTTTTTTTTTTTTC